>DUBC01000031.1 GCA_012960505.1 Verrucomicrobiales bacterium | reverse complement strand
ATGGAATTAGTTATCGATTTTATTAAAAATGAATGGTCTGGATCCTTGGATGACGAAATTGTATTTGATAAAGTTCAGTTCCATGGAGGAGACAAAAAATTGGATCTTGGGAACCTCAGTGTTGACTGGTTCATTACCAATCTTGAGCAACCAGGTGACAATTGGATCAGCTTTGATGATATCAGTGTAATTGCTGAATCAGGGCCCTATATAGTTCCCCCTATCAACATATCTATGAACAATGCACTGAATAAAATATATTTGAGTTGGGAGTCAGAACCGAAACGGCGTTATGAGATCGAGCGTTCTTCCGACTTAATACAATGGAATTCAGGTGCCCCTAATTCAGTTTTTATCTCGGGTAATGAGTCTGGAAAAATGAGCTATACTGATTCCATTGGCGATCAATCATCAAGTCGCTTCTATCGTCTCAAAGTTAACTTCAACGAATGATTCAAAATTATCTTTAGGGCCCTGATTGGATGAGTAGAAGTGAACAACATTTCTGTCCTCTGATTAGGACATTAGTATCCTTTGCATTCATTACAATAGTGCATGCCCAGAGTGAAAGGATTGATGCCATATCTGAGGATGTAATGTCCTTATCTGACATGACCTACAATTTAAGGTCTGGGATTGGAGTCAAAGACAACGTCCTTTATAGTAACAAGGATCCTGTCAGTCGATCATATGCGGTCATGGGGCTTGATCTGACAGCGTTTCAGATCAGAAGTGATGAAAGAGAATTTTCAGCCTTCCTGAGCGCTGATCATGAACAATACTTTGAGTCGGATCCAGTGGACTCGGAATCCTTCGTTTTAGCGATGATTGAGTACCGCTATCATTTACGTGATAATTGGTGGATTGGGCTTGGATCAGAGTATTTGTATATAGATCAACTGCTCGATTTGTCAGCGGATGATGACTTTAATATTGTACAGGCCACAGGTCATTCATTCGGTGTGCTTCCAAGCATCGAAAAGAAATTGGCAGGAGATTGGATAGTGTCGTTGGATGTTCCCTGGCGCCGGCAATACTATAAAGATCCACTCGATGACTATACCGAAGCAGCTCCTGAATTAATGCTGAGTTATAAGACTGGTCAATACTCTCAGCTGAGAGTAAAGGCTAATCTGGAGTACAGGGGATATGATTCTCGCACCATTCATGGTGCACTTTCGCCCCATCAGTCATCAGACATTTTAAATTTTGAAAGATTAGGATTTGATCTCAGGTACCGCCACTATCTTGATCATTCCAGGAAGTGGAGATCCACTACCGTACTAGGTTTTTTGAACAATAAAGATAATGGAGACGGTTATTATAATTACGACAGATTCACTGCAAAGCAGGAATTATTATACAAGGCTAACTCCTTGCAGATCAGATCAGGTATTGGTTTGAGTAATTACCATTATGCTAACCAGAAAGATGACGAACAGAATCAATTACGTCGCAAGAGAGTTGTTCGGGCCGAGATTCGTGCAAGTTATGATGTCCGTGATAGTTTAAAGGTTTTTTCTGCCTATAGCTTTGAACGCTCATTGTCAAATTCCAGTTATGATAACTACAGAGCCAACAATGTCAGTTTTGGTATGGAGTGGGAATTTTAATTATCCCATACTCACCAAAATATTCTTTAGTAGAGTTGATGATTGTTGAATTGGACAAGAAAATATACAGAATGCATTATATTTAATATTTGCTAGAGTTCTATTTATCTGATATATAGGAAGTTATGGGTTTTTCAGCATCAATCAAATCGGGATTTTCAAATTATTTTAACTTTAGTGGTCGAGCTAGTCGGTCCGAATATTGGTATTGGAGTTTATTTGTTGTTTTAATCTCTATTATAGAGACGGTGGTTGGCGGGACGGGAATTATAACTATGTTGGTTTTATTCATACCGGGACTAGCAGTTTTTTGGAGGAGAATGCATGACCTTGATAAATCTGGAGCCTGGTTTTTCATTGCTCTTACTGGTATAGGTGGTCTTGTTCTATTGGTATGGGCTTGCACTAAAGGCACTTCCGGGGCCAATAGATTTGGATCTGATTCTTTAGGTTCTGATGATCCAGCACCGCCAAGTGATCCAGCACCGCCAAGTGATCCAGCACCGCCAAGTGATCCAGCACCGCCAGCTGCTCCTGATGAGCCTACATCACAGGCATAGAACAAATTAATTTCTAGTATATTAAATTAAATTGATGAGCCCTCGAAGATGAGGGCTCATTTTTTTGGTAAGTACTCTTAATCGACGGTAAATGGTTGAGATGATCGCAGGTAAGCAAAGAAATCTCTTAACTGAGGATCACTCAAGCCACTTAGCAAGTTCACTGGCATCAAGCTCCTGCCGAGGAGGTCCATGGATTTGATCTGGGTTTTTTGGAAAGTTTTATCCAACCCATCGAAACTGCGTACGGTAATAGTGGAGATTCCTTTGTCTGTGAGAAATCCGCTCACATGGAGTCCGTCCTTTGTCTCAATGAGCACTGACTCGTAGCCTTCTCTTATTTCAGCATTCGGATCAACGATGCTTCTTAGCATAGTATCAAGGTCGTCCCTCTGATAACTGGTGAGGTCGGGGCCCACTTTGCCTCCGTCATGAAAAAGAACATGGCAGGACGCGCATCTTTCTTTATAGATCCCTCTTCCGCGGTAAGGGTTACCTGTTCCGGACTCAATGACTGATCGAATTTTCTCTATCATTGCCGGTGTTGGTTTTGTTTGAGCCGTTTGATTTCCAAAATATTTCTCAACTAATTCATTGAGACTCTTATCCTGATGTCGTAGCAAACCCGCAATGGCCTCTTCGCTAGTGTTAGCCGTTTCGATCTTTTCCTCCTGCACAGCATTCATCCACTCAATGCTCCAATTTTTTCTCGAGGAAAGGACTCTCTGAGCAGTTAGCCGGGTCTCAGCTATCATTAGGGGGTAGGAAGTGATTATAGTTTTTCCAACAGCATCATCAGTGAACCTCTGGCATGCATTGATTGCAGCTCTACGAATTACAGGTGCTACCGGACCAGAAATAATTCCGAGGAGCGGTTCAAGTACGGATTGGTCACTGATTTCTCCAAAGGCTCTGACATAATTTATGCGCTCAGGCATTGGAACTTTTTTTGAGGCAATTTTCTTTGCAGCTTCTCTAATCGCATCAGCTTCCGACTGGCGAACACGTAACAGTAAAGAAGCTGTCCCTGTATCCCTAATTGCCTTGATTAATGCATCTGGTAGGCTCGGAAGAGATCCACCCTCGAATGCTTGCTCGAACCCATCCATCAGTGCTTTTCTTTGTGTATCTGTATTTGCTAAACCCAACAATTCGGCACAGGTCAAAAAGTTTTTTTCTCCTCCTCTTAAAGCGAATCGACGCATGAGCCGCGGAAGAATTTCCCTTTGGATCATGGGTTGTGACCATATCCGATGATCTTCAAAAAGTTTAAGGACATGTTTAATGTCTTTCTGGCAATGTTTTTCAATGGCCCACCAGTACATTAATGGAAGATAAGGATCTTCAAGGTCACTGGCCTTTGCCAAAAGTTCGCCTAAAATAGGTAGAGATTTATTAGGCTCTATTCTTTGGACCGTCGATGCGATCTGTGACCAGACTTCCAGTTCCTTTTCGCTTTCTGCTAATTGTCTTAGCCCAATGGCTGTTGATTCTGAAATCGATTTATTGTCTCCTAAAAATCGAATCGTCCAGGAGCGTACGCCCGGGTACGAATGTTTCAGAAATTGAGAGCAAAGGTCCTCATTGAGCTGACCACTTTGATGTAGGGCCCATAGACCTCCGAGGGCTAAATTATTTTTCTTCTCATTGACCCAGTGGATTAATTTTTCCTTAAAGCCATCCTCTTTAATTTTTCCCAGGAGACGGACTGCAGTTTGACGGTGCCATTTGTTTGGGTGTTCAAGATGCTTTATTAGCTGATCGGAGTTTAATTTTGCCAGATCGTTGAGGGGATTGAGTTTTGCCTCTTTTGAGCGTAACCGATATATTCGTCCGGTCCTTGGATCAATCTGACTCTGATAATGCTGTCCATGTGCAATAAAATGTTCGTAGAAGTCAGCTACATAAATGGATCCGTCCGGTGCATTGGTTAAGTATACTGGCCTGAATCGGAAGTCCTTACTGCGAAGAGGAAATCCCAAATCCTTGGTTTCAAAAGTTGCTCCTCTCTTAATGCGTTCGCTCAATACAAGGTATTGGTGCAAAGGATCAGCTGCCAGAAACTTGTTTTGCATCCTAGCCGGCAGTGCCGTTCCCTCACAGAGAATAGTATTGTGCGAAAATCTTGATATTTTCCCACCTCTCATCATAGGAAGATCGCCAAAAGCGTAAGGGTTTGCTGGAGGACCGAACTTGTTCGGAGAACGTCCCTGCTTCAACATGTAAGCTCCCTGCACATAGTGCCAACCCCTAGTGTCTCCGCCGTTATGCCCTGAAAACAATCTGCCATCAGAGTCGAATTCAAGGCCGAACACGTTCCCGCCCCCCTCTGCAAAAATCTCGAAGATTTTTCTTTTGGGGTGATATCGCCATACCATGCATCCTTCATGATATGTTCCATCCTTTTCTTTGTTATCGATCCCAGGCCTGAAAACGTGTGATGTTACGGTGCTTCCCTGCCCCCCATAAATCCATCCGTCAGGGCCCCAGGTAAGACCATTTGCGATCGAGTGCGTGTCTTCAAAACCAAAACCTGAAAGGTGAACTTCGGGATCGCTGTCCGGCACATCATCTTTATTTTTATCAGGATAGAAGAGCAGGTAAGGGGTGTGCATTATCCAGACGCCATCAATGTCCGGCAGAACTGAGTTTGCAAGGTCAAGGCCTTCGGCAAAAGTTTTGTGCAGATCATATTTACCGTCTCCATCAGTATCTTCATGAATTGTGATCTTTGATCTTCCTGGATAATTTTTGGGTGGGGCTAGAGGATCCTTATCATATTTGCCGCGATAGTATTTGTCGCGGCTTATCATTTTAAGTCCGGCCGGATAAGGATATTGCCTATACTGAGCTACCCAAAGCCTTCCCTTAGAATCAAAGCTGAGTTGAGTGGGTTGGGAAATTTCAGGTTCAGTGAGAATCTGTTCCAGTTTCAGATCCTCATCTGTGATCATCATGTCGAAGCTCTCTTTGGGGCCAAGAGAAGTTCCTGGCATTAGTTCTTTTGCCTCACTGAGTACTCGGTTCGCTTCAAGAAATGTTTCAAAAGTTGCCTTCGCCGGTTTTTGTAAAAGCGCTTTCCTAGGTTCGACCGTTTCTCCTGGTCCAATGAATTCCCAGCTACCAGAAAAAACACATTCTAAGAAATAACCTTGAATCGAAGGGGCACTTCCCAAGAATCCGCTCTTGTCGTAAAGACTAAAGTTTCGAATATAGATTTCGTTCCAATGGCCTTTAACGAGAAGACCTGGAGGAACCTTGTATCTGTGAGTCCCCTTGAATCCTGACTCAAATTCCTCTTTAGAAAGTTTACCTGCAGCCCCGATTTTTTCCCCATTGATCCATAATTCATGAGAGTCGGCTAACTTCTCAATAGTGAAAGTCACTGATTCGACCCAGAGATCCCTGCCGGATGTGTTAGTCCAATGGTCCGGGACTTTTACCCAGCAGCGGTAAGTTCCAAGCTGATTTTCTTTTTCCTTCAATGGCCATGGCCCTGGAACTGGTGTTGTGATTATTTCTGCATTGGCAGAAATCAGGACGACCCATCTCAATATAAGAAAGAAAGCTATAGTTCTCAAACCGGGTGAATATTTCATAACGGATTATTCAGACATTAATGTTTCTTTTTAACTGATGAAAATGTTAATCTCATTAAATTTACTGAAGCCCAACTACTTTGATTCATGAATCGGTTATTAACTTTTATTTCATTTTATGTTCTATGCATTGTCAACCATTGCACAGGTAAGGAAATCGATGAGCAGCCGCTTCTTCGGCTGGGGCTCATTGGGCTGGACACCTCACATGTCATTGCTTTCACCTCAAGATTAAACGAACCGGACAGTCCTAAACATGTTCCTGGAGCACGTGTCATCGCCGCTTTTAAGGGAGGCAGTGATGATATAGAGTCAAGCCGGACCCGAGTCGAAGGCTATACGAAGACTCTAGTCGAAAAGTATGGTGTTAAAATCTATGATGACATTAGTAAATTATGCAAAGACGTTGATGCGATCCTTCTCACGAGCCTTGATGGAAGACCGCACTTGTCTCAGATTCGCCCGGTCATCCAGGCAAAGCTCCCGGTATTTGTGGACAAGCCAATCGCAGGAAGTTTGAAAGATGCCGTTGAAATCTTTCGTCTGGCTAAGGAGGCGGATGTCCCATGTTTTAGTAGTTCATCTCTCAGATGGTATTCCGGGGTAGTTGAAGTCGCCAATGCCGATGTTGGACAGCTCAAGAGTGCCATATCTTACGGACCGGCTCCGGCTGAACCTCATCATCCTGACCTTTTCTGGTATGGTATTCACCCTACCGAATCTCTATTCACGGTGATGGGCCCCGGGTGCGAGTCCGTGACCCGAACATCGACTGATGATACTGTCGTGGTAACTGGTATTTGGAAAGATGGGAAGGTCGGAACTCTTCATGGTATTGCTAGTGGGCGAACGGGGTATAAGGTCACTGCTTTCGGGACCAAGGCCATTGCTGAACAAAAAAGTGGGGGCGATTATACTCCGATGTTGAGGGAGATAATTAAGTTTTTTAGAACAGGAAAGCCTCCAGTTTCTCCAGATATCACCCTTGAAATTTATGCTTTTATGGAAGCCGCCGACGAGAGTAAGAGGCGAGGAGGTTTGCCTGTTAAAATCTCTGAAGTCTTGAAGAAGGCAGGGCTTAATTGATCTCGTAACTCACAAAAATTAATTACGAGTGATACTGTGTCATAATGCGATTAATTTTGTGAGACGATTTAAAACAAAGGCTGGAAAGTTTTCTGCTAATGGACATACTTTCCCATTGATAGGAAACAGATATTATTAAAAACAAAAACCACATTAATGATTCCATGTTGGACAGGAGAAATTTCATAAGAAACAGCACAATAATAGGCACAGGTGCTGCTGCCGTGACCAGGGCAACTGCCGAGGATCTGAAAGCTTCTAAAATTACCGGATATGAGTATCGACTGCCAAAATTCACTAAGGGCGAAAGATTACTTTTCATAGGGGATTCGATAACAGATATGAAATGGGGTAGGAATGAAAAGGATCGGAATCATTACCTTGGTCATAGTTACGTATATCTCATAGCTTCAAGGTTGGGCGTTGATATGCCTGAGGCAAAACTTGAATGCTTCAATCGTGGTCACAGCGGTAATCGCATAACTGATTTAAAGTTACGGTGGCAAAAGGACGTGATTGACATGAAACCGGACCTACTAAGTATTCTGGTAGGAGTCAATGACCGCAAAGTAAAGAAAGGCCAGACTTTTTTATCAGACCAATGGGAATCGGATTATCGTGAGATTTTAACTAAGAGCCGGCAGGCCAATGAAAAGCTTCGCATTGTTCTTCTTGATCCCTTTGTTCTTAAATCTGGCTGGTGGATGAACAAGGGAGGTGAGTGGGATATCAGTAGAGCTCAGATAAACAAGATGGGCAAAATTGTCTCTCGGCTTGCTAGAGATTTTAATGCAATCCATATTAAGACGCAGGAAGTTTTTGATGCAGCAGCCAAGTTAGCAGGTCCGGAACAATGGATTTGGGATGGGGTGCACCCATTGCCTCAAGGTCACGAGCTCATTGCTCGGAATTGGTTAGAGCAGGTCAGTGCATAAAAATAATTGATCAGAGTTGTGCATTAACTAGTTTTTTGAATCAAGATTACTTTTGTTAGTGGTTTTCTGATTGCAAAATTGTTGAAATTTGTCTAATGTTTTTGTCATTATGACTCGTATGAAAAAACTTCTAATTCTTATTGGAGCAGCTGCAATGGTTGCTTTCTCATTTAGCTCTTGTGCTACAACAAATTGTTGTGGATCTGATGGTAAGTGTTGCAAAGGCGGCGCTGAGCACAGTCACAAGTAAATGCTAAAAGAGTTTATTCTCTTGCCATTGTGCATTGGGAAAAGCTTATAAAGATCACGAAACGATCTGCAGTGCCTTTTTATTAGTACTTGCAGATCGTTTTTTCTTTACCAATGAAGTTTTTGTTTTGGAGTTTTGTTTCCTTGTCTTTCACAGGAATGGGGTGCTCGCCTTCCCATGATTCCTTGCTGATTACGGAACCAAAAAAAGAAAACATCCTTACTACTTTTTATCCAACCACATATTTTGCCAAATCTATTTCAGGGGACTTGATCCCGGTAGAGTGTCCGGTACCGGGCACTGAGGACCCCATTCATTGGCAACCATCTCGCAACTCAATTCTTAAGTATCAGACTGCAAGTCTCATTATTCTTAATGGTGCAAATTTTGAAAAATGGGTAGACAGCGTTAATCTTCCCTTATCACGTGTCATCGAAAGTGTGAAGTTGCCAAGTGAAGAATTGATTCGTTACGAATCTATAGCTGAACACCGTCACGGCCCTAAAGGGATGCATGCTCACGAAGGAATCGATGGTCATACTTGGATCGACCCATTACTTGCGAAAGAATCTAGTCATAATATTTTTAAATCAATGTGTGTCAGATGGCCGAAGTACCGTGATGAGTTCACAAAGAATCATGGAAAATTGGTAGCGAGGTTAGATGCATTGCATGTTCGGATGAATGCTATTGAAATGCCCCCTGCTTTCGCCTCTCACCCTGCTTACAATTATCTGGCACGCAGATATAGTTGGACCATCAAGAATCTGGATCTTGTCCCTGATGAGATTCTATCAGAAGAGCAGATCAAAATCATCGGATCGTATGCTAAACAAAAGCCAATGCGTTTATTGTTATGGGAATCTGAACCTTTGGCTAAGAACATCGAAGAGCTAGAAACACGATTAGATATTCGCAGTGTTGTTTTCAGCCCTTGTGAAATGATTTCTCAAGGCAGTTCTCAAGAAGAATTTGATTATCTAAGCCGAATGAATCAGAACATTGATCGGCTTGTTAGGGTGATTGGTAGAGATGGGACAGGACAGTGAAGAGAGATTCGGGGCCTATTTATCGATAAAATCCTGAGATTCCATTCAAAATCTCCTAAAATATTAAGAGATGATAAATATATTTTTTCCAAACTGAAGTGACAATTTGAATATTTTAGCATATAATCCAGTCCAACTGATCGAAAAATCAAATTTAACTTATTAATAATGAAGAAATTAATCATTGCTACGATGGGCATCTTTGCTCTCAGCCTTGGCTTTGTTGCTGCTGCTGATAAAGATGCGAAAACTACTGCATATGTTGTGCAGATGACTGGTGTCACATGAGCAGGCTGTCAAAAGTATGTCCGTGGGGCATTCCAAAAGAAGCTTAATGCAACTAGCATCGTTATCACTAAAGGAGATAAGCCGAAGACTCAGAAAGTCACTTTCACTTGTGCTAAAGGTGATGTAACAAAGAAAGTTGCTGCAGAAGCAATGGGTTCTGCCAAGAACCGTTTCGTTGTTACTGCAATAAAGAAAAAGAGCTAAGCTATTTTTATCTTTAAAAGAAAAAATTAGCTAAGCTAAATCGATCTTAGGGACCGGCTCCAGTATTAACTGGGGCCGGTTTTTTTTAACGCTGATGAGTAGTTTATGAAAAATCTTTCAATAAAAATAATTCAAGTCATGAGGCTTTTTGGCCTAATTATTTTGTGTGGATTATGGCAATTGCCGATAATTGCCAAGACTGATTCTGAAATTAATGTTCAGGTTGGCGCAGCCAAGGTCGATGTGACTCCGCGAGAACCTGTTGTACTTGCTGGATATGGTGGTAGGACAAAAGAGTTTGATGGAATTGATACTTCCCTTTGGGCTAGATGTTTAGTCATTGGGAAGAATGAACCTGCTGTAATTGTAGTTGTTGATAATTGCGGTGTCCCAGGAAAACTGAGATCTCTTCTTGCTAAGCGGTTGTCAAAACAGGGTATACCAGAGAAAAACTTAGTTGTATCTGCTACTCATACTCATAATGCACCAAATCTCAGAGGCTATGCACCAATTCTTTGGGCTGGGCGGACAAGTAAGGATCAAGAAAAACGAATCGATGATTATACTAATTTCTTGATTGATAAGATGGAATCAGTCGTTTTGGAAGCGCTTGAGAAACGACAGCCAATGAAACTTGGATGGTCCCGTGGCTCGGTTCAATTTGGAGGGAACCGGAGACTGATTAGAGAAGGGAAATGGGCAGGTTTTGGATTTCAAAGAAATGGGCCAGTCGATCATAGCCTTCCTGTCCTTGTCGCTCGTGATATTAAAGGAAATGCTCGAGCCGTATGGGCTAATTATGCCTGTCATTGCACTACTGCTGGTTCTCGTAATCATGTGGGTGGTGACTGGGCTGGTTATGCAAATGAGATGATTGAGAAGGAATTCAAATCTGCAGTATCGTTAATGACTATAGGTTGTGGAGCAGATGTTGGTCCTCAACCGAGCGGAGGTTTAGAGGATGCCAAGAAACATGGCTCAAGTATCGCTAAAGAAGTAAAAAATTTATTGGAGAAAGAAATGATTCCTTTGCCGGGTGTTACTTCTGTGACTGGAACTACCGCTAAGTTGCCTTTGATGAAACCTTTGCCGAGGAAGCATTGGGAATCTCAGAAAAGTGCCGGTAGCTTTCAAGGAGAACTTGCCAAGGCAATGCTCAATCAGCTTGATTCTGCTGGCAGCATTTCTTCTGAAGTGAATTACCCTATACAGTCTTGGAAATTTGGTGACCGATTAGCAATGGTCTTCCTTGCTGGTGAAGTTGTGGTCGATTATTCGGTTCGTTTGAATAGTGAATTGGATTGGAAAAGGTTATGGATTAACGCCTGGTCGAATGATATGCCCGGTTATATTCCTTCTAAAAGAGTATTAAAAGAAGGAGGTTATGAGGCTGAGTTTTCACAAGTCTATTATGGATTGCCGGGTCCTTACTTGCCTGAAGTAGAAGATACTGTAGTAGGCGCCGTAACGGACTTACTTAAAAATGATTTTGGGGCGAAGGAGGATCAGGAAGCTGCACCGTTTCATCGTTTCCCTAGCCCTGAGCCTGCCACATTCAAGCGTATTGCATCTTGGCTGAAGGAACCTAAGTCGGAGAAAGACAAGGCGATTGTGGAAAAGGTCCGAGAATGCATTCGATCGGCTGTACCGGCTCATGCGACGATGGTAAGTGGACAAGGCCAGGGGACTGAATGGCATAATTTTGCGGGTGACTTTGTTGAAAGAACATTTATCCGTCAATCTAAGAAGGGGGCTCGAATGTCATGGACTTTTCCGCTCAACCAAGAGAAAGGTAGGGAACCAATGTCGTTGTGTTTCGTGGGCGGACTTGGTTGGAAGACTGAGCCTGAAACTGGTGGGTTTATGATGCTCATCAATGGGAGGGACCCTATCCAATTTGATGTCACTGCCGATCCTGCCATATGGTCATCTTCAAATAAGAGTATCGAACTTATTTATTTACCTACTTGGTCATCCTCGCTTGATTCTGGTGGATTCTTTTTCGTGCATATTCTGAAACCTAATGCTCAAGAAAAAACCAATGTGAAGATTTCTGTAAGTTCACTCGGAGAAGGGTCAATGAGATGGTTTGCTTTGGATTCAGAACAGAAGATAATGAATCGCTTAAAGCAGTTAAGAGAAGCCTTTAAGTGAATTCTTAGTCCCTTGTTAACAGCTAAGAGGATTGCCCAATAACAGAGAGTCGACAACCGTAAATGAAACACTCAGTATTGAAATGAGCCCATAACAATTAATTTGAATGAACCAAAAAATTGAATCAATTAATCTCTTGAAATTTTTAATCGTGACGGTTGTCTCCACTTTACTGCTATGCGTAAATGTGGCAGCCAATGACGGTGATGCGATACTTGCTAGCTTCGAAGATGAGGAGACTTTAGATGGATGGGCGGTCAGCCCGGACTCAACTATTTCTTCTTCAGTGGCACAAAGCACTATTGGGGTAACCCATGGTAGTCATAGTTTAGCGATAACTCAGGACGCTAAGGGTTGGAACCAACCTGCACGAGGATCTTGGAATATTGATGCCGGAGCGTCGATTGCGCTTGAGTATGCGATGAAGATTGGGCCGGAGTTTTTTTTACTAGAGTATGACGTTACCTTTCTGATTGATAAAATGCCGGCCAATCCAAATTGGTTTCAAACACACCTAGCGATCAGCAGCGGAGGGTGGGTTCAGCCAGTTGAAAAACTGACAAATTGGTCCCCTGCAGATGGTGATTCGATTTTCAGAGTGTCGAAGCCGTTATCAACGTGGCAGGTTCCACAGACCGGGCCCTATGTATTCAATTTTTACGTCAACTACGACGCCAACTCAATCAACGAGTCAGTGACTTTCTACATTGACAATATTCGTTTGGTGAGGACCGGTGGGATCGCTGAGACAATGTTGTTGGATTTCGAGGACGAGACGTCCCAGGGTTGGGAATTTTCTGATAACAGTGCATTTACTGAAATTGAAGTGACGACAGACCCTGAAGAAGTGATCAATGGAGGTGGAAACGCGAGCCTGAAGTTCACATTTCCTGAAGGAGGCTGGGCAAACGGTGCTGCACTTTACAACTATGATAACTCGGCAATTGATGCGGGGCTAACGCTACGGATGGACTTCAAAGTGATTGATTCCGGAATCAATCAAGTCTTCATGGTGTTGCAGGAGCCGGATTCTGGTGGCTGGCATCAAAGGGACCAGTGGCTCGGGGGAAACCCATTAGAGGGGACCTTAGAGGTTGACTATGTACGTACCGGTATTGAGCCGATAAATTTGTTTATTGGACGCGCCACGCAGGTTCCGCTTGACCCTCCTGGGGACGTTTTTGTTATAGTTGATAACATTCGAGTCCTACAGGTATTACCGTATGACGCGCCGGCAGTGATCCCATTTGAAATCATAGAGATCAATTACACCAATGATCAGATGTTTAACTTCACTTGGAATTCAGTCGAGGATGTGTTCTATGCTGTAGATTCTTCAACGGATCTCAAGAATTGGGAAGAAGTAGATGACAGCATTTTATCCGAAGGGAAACGGACGACATTTACTAATTCAACTGACAATGCCGATTTTCTCTATTACCGCGTGAGGCAATTACCGGGATTACCTTAAAAGACCTTTCCGTAGTTATTTATTATTAGGCTAGAATGAAATTCGAGCACGTATCGGTATTGAGCCGATAAAAACTGATTTTTTTGATTATACTTGGTGATCTTGAGCCTTATTATTATTCCAGTTGCATAATCCAGGCCGTTACGTCTGCTACGTCCTGAGCACTGAGAGTGTGAGGGAAGTTGCCCGGCATGCTTGAATTTTTAGCATCGTTTCTTTTTTGGATGTCCTTTGTTTTTACGGATATTTGTTCACCTGTCAGGAGATAAATTTTAACGATTTGCTTTGTTTCTTCCTGAATCATACCGAACAGTTTTCGGTTGTCAGCCATTTCTAAACTTGTTAGCTGAAATCCTTCAACAATGTATTCGTCTGGCAGGAGGATAGAACGAATTACATAATTCGCGTCGTGGCGTTTGTTGATTCCATTCATGTCAGGTCCAATCGGAACACCTTTTCCCTTCACTTGATGACAAGCGAAGCAGGTGCCACGTCCGAAGAAAATTTCTTCTCCGTGCTTGAGGTTGGCCTTAGCCATTGCATCGGTGGCTGCGGCGATATTGGTCTTCCGGAGGCCAGTCTTGGTTAGGAAGACCTGATACATGGATTCTCCATCGGAGCCATCTAGCTTGTTGCCACCGAGCACCACTTCACCGGCCTGCACCGTGCAACGATAGACGAGAAAGGATTCGCCGTTGCTCATACGCACTGTCATAGCGGTTTGCTCCATGCCTGCCACGAGCGCCTTCGGTGGAGTGGTACGGCCGTCATAGGCAAGGTAGAGAGTGGCAGGCAAATTGATCTCGAAGCGTAGAAATTCAGGTTTGATGTTGGTCTTGTCGTCGTTGTGGGTGCGGATGTGGGTAGCACCGGCTAGGGCTTCGGGGATCTCGGTGAAGGTGTAGTTGCGATCCGCATAGACGAGAGTGCCCCGCTGCAGGCCATCAAGTTGCGCGCGGTAGGAGTTTGCCGAGCCCTCGCCACGGATGCCACGCACAAAGAGGCGATCCCGCCATTCGGAGTCGCTGATTTTGTGCAGTGTCAGTGTTTCGACCCCAGATATCCGGCGCCCTTCCTTAAAGGCGGCCGCCTTGAGCTTGGTAGCTTCAGAGAGCGTGAGCTCTCCCTTTGCCTTTGCGGACTTCGCCGTGGGCTCGGATCCGTCGAGGGTGTAGTGGATGTCTCCGGGCGTTGCCGCAGTAAACTGTACACGGGTGGATTTACGGAAATGCTTCTCGCTTGCGGAGAGGGTCAGGCTTTTTGTTGGATCACCGCCATCAGCTGCTTTACCACCTAGGAATTCACCCGCTCGCTGCTGCAAGTCGCGATCGCCTTCCTCCATTAGGCCGAGTGCGGCCATCCGGCGGATGCCGAGGAGCCCGTCCTCCAGCAATTCGCGGCGCTTAGCTTCGGGCAGCTGGCGGCGCATCACTTGCCAGTTGGTGTAGTAAGCCACCCGGTCGGTCTCGTAGGCAACTGCATCGAGGATTGCCACGCTATTTTTTTCCCAGCCGATACGGTCGAGCGATCCCATTGCTGCCAATCTGATACGTGGCTCTTGGTCGGCAAGTAGCTTGATCAGGAGTGGAGCCGCTGTCGTCACCTCGTTCTCGCCGAGGATGCGCGTGGCCTGGATGCGGATGTTTAGCTTATAGCGCTTGAGCACGGTATCCGCAGTCTTCTTTGTGATTTTCCATTGGCCTTTGGCAAATTGCTCTATCTTCCCGTGGTCATGGCCACGGGCCTTGTCGATGTGGCCGATCGCCCACATCGCCCAAGTCGCTTGGGTTTCGCTGAGGCTGCCGGACTGGATTGCTGCCACGAGGTCATTGTGCGCCGCATCGCCCCGGTGGACGAGTTCGTCCTGAGCGTGTACCCGCCAGACGTGGACGTTGGATCCGAGATCCTCAATCAGCTCCTCGAAGCTCCAGGTCTCTATATCTTTTTTCCGTTTCGTCGTATCCCATGTTGTCCGGGGGATGAGCGGTGATTCCTTGTGAATGAGTCGAAACACACGCCCCTGATATTTCGCGTTTTTCTCAGGCGTCCACTTTTTGTTTGGAACATACTCCGTGCCGTAGACGGATCCCCAACCGGCAATGTATAGGGCACCATCGGGCCCGATCTCAATGTCTGTAGGGCGGAAAAGCGACCGCCCTTTGGCTCCCTTGTAGCCCAAGTCGCCTCCCAAGGTGGCACCACCGTCGACGATCTTGCGTTTCGTTTCTGCCGGCACCTGCAATGCACCGATCCATTTCGGGTCGTAGAGGAAGATACAGTTGTTGGTCCAGTCAGCGATCAGGTACTGGTCGCGGTATTGTTCAGGGAAGTGTTTCGAACTGTAGAAGGCAACCCCTGTCCCGGAACCGCTCACGCTTGGGAATAAATCCGAGGAGGGGGCGATAGCGATGTGTTTGCCCATCCAGTCGAATTTCCACGGATGGCGCATTGAGTAGTGGCCATGACGAATAGGCATAAAGATGCGTTCCCCGGGCCGGCCCGGGTCATTGTCGGTGGCGAGCCAATTGAAGCTGCTGTCCATACACATGTCCCAGGGGTTGCGCATGCCTCGGGCGAAAAGCTCAAGACCGTGCCCGCCGGGACGGCAGCGAAAAATGCCACCTTCCTTTTCATCCTTGTTCAGCGGGTGATAGCTTTTCGGGTAGGTGTCCCTAGTATAGATCTTCGTCAGCGGGTATTGAGTCTTATCGCCCGACTTGATGTCCTGCAGCTCACGGATCGGCTTCGGAGCATTCGGCTTCACCCACGTGTTACCCATGGTGAAGTAAAGCCAGCCGTCGGGTCCCCAGTTAAGCCCGTGCACACTGTGGCGCAGGTTGTTGAGACCGGTGTAGATGACCTGATACTCGTCGGCGACATCGTCCCCGTCGGTATCGCGCAGTACCGTGAGCTCTGGGGCGTTGGCTACCCACAGTTCATTGCCTTTCCAAGCCATCGCCTGCACGCAGTTGAGCCCCTCGGCGAAAGTCTTTACCGTCTCGGCTATACCGTCGTCATCCGCATCGATGAGAATTTTGATGTAATCGGTTGGTGAATCTTCCTTCGGATGCCGGTACTGCGGGCCTGCTCCCACGTAAAGGCGACCTTTTTTATCAAAGCAGAGTGAGGAGGGATTGATAATGTGAGGCTCTTTTACAAAGAAATTGATTTTGAAACCTTCTTCTACTTTGGGTAAAGCATCCTTATCTACCTCAGCATGTAGATGTTGCATGAGTAGCAGTGCTAATAAAAAGACACCTATGCTGCTTCTAAATATCTTCAAGTATATTGTCATCAAATAGTGTAACGGTCAGTTAATTTGGTCTTGTACTGCTTTTATTTTTATACGTAGTAAACGTCCGAGTCATCAATGTCTGGAATTCCTATGACTAGGACCCTCATTTTCCCATTAGCACCATGAACGACACCGGGAGGAATATGGATGATGGTTCCCTTTTGCACATGTTCTTCCTTTCCATCTAGGTTAACAGTTCCTTGCCCCTCTAATACATAATAGAGTTCGGTGGATTTTTTATGGTAATGGAGCTTAGCACCATCAATGTCTACTGCATGTGCCCAAGCAGCTATTCCTTCATCCTCACGGCTTAGCAATCTGTACCGGTGACCGCATGCACTTGGTTCTCTCTCTGATTCATCCTCGTTTCTGACAATGAGATTAAGAGGTTGGCTTTCTTGATTTTCTTTGTCCATATTTATAAGTGCATAGTTCGTGTGAGGACCGACAACTCGAACTCTTCGATTGATTATTTATCAGGCGAGGATCTCACTAATCAATTTCCCATGAACGTTAGTCAATCGTCGTTCAATACCATTATGATAGAAGGTCAGTTTTTTGTGATTCATTCCAAGTAAATGCATAACTGTGGCATGAAAATCTTGCCAGGTGACAGGATCCTCTGCAGTCTTCCATCCAATCTCATCAGTTACTCCATGACTAATTCCTGGCTTGAGTCCAGCACCTGCCATCCATATTGAGAAGCCTCCCTTGTTATGATCTCTTCCAGGACCAACCTTTCCTTTATCTGACTGTGCGAATGGGGTTCTTCCGAACTCAGTTGTGAACAGTACAAGTGTTTCATCAAGCATCCCTCTACGTTCCAAATCAGCTAGCAGGGCTGCTATAGGTTTGTCGATTCTAGTCGCCTCCTTGCCATGATTTTCCTTCACGTTCTCATGAGCGTCCCAGCTTGCTCTTGGACTTCCGCCTATTGGTCCACCTGAAAATATTTGTACAAATCGCACGCCCTGTTCCAAGAGCCTCCGACCAAGAAGGCACCTCTTTCCACAGTCATCGGTCAGATCTTTGCCGATCCCATACATTTCTTTGGTTTGTTCAGTCTCACCACCAAGGTCCGTTACCTCCGGTACGGAGAGCTGCATTTTCGCGGCCAGTTCATAGCTTCGGATTCTGGCCTCAAGAAGATCATCAATTTGGGTTTTTTTATGATGCTTATTGTTCAGGCGGTTGAGTAATTGCCGGGACTGGAGTTCCTCATTACCAGAAATTTCTCTGGCAGGGAAAAGATCCCTGATTGGATTTTCTCCTTTTCCAAAACGGACCCCTTGGTACTGAGCGGGGAGGAAACCATTGGACCAGTTAGAGGCGCCCCCGTTAGGATCGCCTCGTCCATCAGGTAAAATGACATAGGACGGGAGCGATTCAGACTCTGCTCCTAAGCCGTAGGAGACCCAACTACCAACTGAAGGATAACCATTGAATTCGAAACCACTATTTTCAAAGAATAGTGCAGGAGTGTGGTTGGCTGACTGGGTTATCATTGAACGGATGACAGTTATTTTGTCTGCCTGTTCTGCTATGTGTGGGAACATTTCAGAAACCATTAGTCCGCTCTTTCCTCTGGGCTTGAATTTCCAATCGGCTCCGCGCAATGGTCCTACACGGCCAAAAAATATGTCCGGTTTTTCAGAAAGTTGTGCTTCTTTACCGTGATTTTTTGTTAGATGAGGCTTAGGATCAAAAGAATCGATATGACTCATTCCACCTACCAAACAGATATGAATGACCTTTTTTGCTTTGGCTGGATAATGGGTTACTAGAGAAGTTCCAGATGCCTGAACTTGATCCTGTAGCAGAAGATTAGTGAAAGCAGTGGCACATGTGCTCTGAATGCCCCAGTTAAGAAAATCACGTCGGTCTGGATTCATGCTCATTCTACTACTACAAATTCGTTGCTATTAAAAAGGACCCGGCAGAGCGCTTGCAAACCGTGATTTTTTGAAAGATTAAGGCCGAGTTGAATTTCCTCTGGGTCAGGTCTTCTGCCGTATGCCAATTCATATGCTCGAATGACCTGCTCTCTGATCTTGTCCTGATTCTCTTCTTTTAGCCGCTTGGAGAATCCTTCTGCCATCCGAAGTACGAACGCATTATTTAATAGAGCAAGTGCCTGGATCGGTGTCGTAGTGGTGGATCGACTTGGAGCAGTAGTTGATGGATCCGGACAATCAAAGGCGTCAAGTATCGAACTTCTCTGGCCACGAGGGCTGAACCGGTAAACGGTCCTTCTGTTAAGAGATTCATCTTCCTTGTCAAATGGTGTGTAATAGGTGGTTCCATTCAATGACCTGAAAGTAACGTCCCGGAACCCAGGCCCTCCCATTGTGGTGTTTAATTTTCCAGAGACCTTCAGCATGGCATCTCTTAGGCTCTCAGCATCTATTCTTGTTGGTGATTTGCGCCAAATAAGTCGATTATCGGAATCATTTTTTATTGTTTTTGGATTAGGCATCGAGGATTGACGGTAAGCCCTTGAGTTAACCATTAAGCGGTGCAGATGTTTTAGGCTGTAACCATTTGTTTTAAGTTCCGTGGCTAGCCAGTCCAGTAGTTCTGGATGACTGGGGATCCCACCATTAAAACCAAGATCATTGGGAGTTTTTACCAAACCTGTTCCAAAGTGATGATGCCACACTCTGTTGGCAATGACTCTTGTAAATAGAGGGTTGTTTGAATCAGTAATCCACTCAGCTAATTTTTTGCGCCGTTCCGAATCTGCTGCGTCGGCGGGGAGGCCAAAATTTGCATCAGGACCGGTCACGGCGCTCACTGAACCGGGATTCACTTTTTCTTTAGGTTGAAGAGCATGTCCTCTATTCAATACGTAGGTGGGTCCGGGATTAGATCTGGCTGCGACCGAATAGATTTTGGTTTTTCTTTGCGAGCGAAAATTGTTTGCCTTGTCATTTAGTTCTTTGATTTTGGAGCTGATATTATCCCTCTTGGTTTTTTCGTTATCAGTTATCAAGGCAAGAATTTCTTCATCTGATACGAAGTTGGATTCGGTTCCGGCGGATGCCGCGATCTCTGCAGGATTGAGGGCTTTATCGTAGAGTTGGGCACGCAATATTTTTCCTGAAAGCATTCTCTTGCTATCAGCTTCTTTGCCGTGTCTCATTCCAAATATTATTTCGGATTTCCCTTTTTCGTATTTAATGATCCCGGTCTTGTAAGCTTTTCCATAAGGCTGACCTCCCCGGTACCTTGTAATGGTGCCGTCACTCTTATAAGTGATAGCTACATGAGTAGGCTCCTGGTCTGCTTTCTTTTCTTCTGGGCCTTGATGAAGCTGAGTGCGTTTGAAAGTATCGCTCCCAGCCATCCAGGCTTTGGCTGTTCTTTCTGCATAGACGATCGCATCAAAGATAATACCGTCACTCGTTTGCAAGCTAATTACTCCGCCGCCTCTTTGGGTCAGGCCATCGAGTTGGACCCACGCTTCGAGCGTCTTTTCCTGTATGTCTCGACTCATTGGTGAGGTACTGACGAAAGAACTTTTACCGTCAAGTACTAGGGCCCCATTCTCTAGTCTAGCATTTCCGGATGTCTTACCATGCATGGTTCCAATTGAATCGTTTAAGTTTTGATCGAATTCCCACCTTGCCATGGGTACGGGCCCTTTAGTTTTTTCTTTGGGAGGTACCTGGGCACGATTTTTTAGGACTCTTTCTTTTATTACTTTATCTATTTTGCCGAGTCGAATCTGTAACCCATTAATTTCTTTTTCGATTTCATTGACCTGCTCGATAAATTCACTGTCCTGAACGTCTTTTTCTCCATGGAAGACACCGCCCAATGCCGAGGTTAACTGATAGTATTCTTTCTGTGAGATGGGGTCGTATTTATGATCATGGCATCTTGCGCAGTTAACGGTAAGTCCAAAAAATGTTTGTCCAACAGTGCCGGCTATCTCTTCAAGTTCATCCTGACGAGCAGTTTTTTTCATAAACTCACTCCCGCCGACAACTGTGTTGTGCAGG
>DUBC01000030.1 GCA_012960505.1 Verrucomicrobiales bacterium | reverse complement strand
AGCAAGGCCCGTTGCCCCCACGCGTGCATTCCGTAGCGCTCGCGCAGCTTTTTCGGCTCCTTGGAAAGATCGAAGGCCTCGTGAGCTTTTGCGTTGGTCATCAGGTTGATCGCTTGCTGGCTGAACTTGTCCATCGAGTCCATCACGCCGCTGGAATCCATTTTGCTGCGTAGCCGATCAAATCCTTTCAACAGGCTGAGGCGGTCATCGAGCCGCTCGGCCATTGCCTGGTCGAGCGAGATGTTCTTGATCGCGAAATCCGGCTTGCTCGGATCTACGCCTATGTTGAATGGGTCGTAGCCTGGTCCGAGGTAAGCTGATCCGAAGGCGTAGGTATCGACCTTCGATCGGCTACCGTTGGTCCCGCTGATGTAGTTTGGTAGGCCGATATCGACGTGTTCGCGCATTTTGGCGACGATCGACCCGACCGCTGGTGATTCGGGAAGCTTTGCGGATAACGCTCAAACAAGAGCAGGAGAATGATTGGTTGAAGAGGGAAGCCGCCCGGTCATGAAGCGCTTCGACCCGCCGCCGTGATCGGAGAAGGTGTGCGCGATGCTGCGGATGAGCGTATACTTGTCGGCACACTTCGCGTGCATCGGCAGCAATTCGCAGACATCGATCCCCGGAACGTTGGTGCGGATCGGGTTAAACTGCCCGCGATAGTCGGAAGGCGCGTCCGGCTTCATGTCGTAGGTCTCCATGTGCGGCGGCCCGCCGGCGAGCCAGATGAAGATCACCGACGTGTCCGGGGCGACGCTCGGTTGGCCGGCGGCGGCCCGGAGGCGCATCACATCGGACAGGCAAAGGCCTCCGAGGCCCAATGTCCCAGTCGAGAGAAACGACCGGCGGGAAATCGGGCCATGATTAAAATCAGTATTCATTTTTTATTCCCACGATGCCATTACTAATTCGATGACAAGCAGTTCATATGAATTTTACTATAATGTAATCTTAACGGAATCGTGTCCGCTTGGCAAGGCAAGTCACTGCCCCCCAATCAAGCGACCTGCATCGTGGGGGGTGAGTAGTATCACCTAACCAATAGCCACCCGCCCTTGTGCCTTGTGCGCTGTGGGGTGGTGGTGTTAGATCATCATTGTCCTATGGAGATAGATATTGTATTTGTGGAGTTCAATAACCGACAATCATAAGGAATAGCAAAGGATGGGTAAGATTAGCTCGAAACGCGAATGCCGAAGTGGGCGACAGGGTTCCCGATTTTCACGTCGCTTGTTTTTGCAGGGTGCAGTAGGGACTACCGTCGCGCTTCCCTGGATGGAAAGTTTGGGAGCAAATCCAACCGATGTTTCCAAACGCATGTTGCAGTTCTACGTGCGGTCGCGTCCATACCCATACGGACACCACCTTAGGAGTACATCGAGCATGGAATATTGGGGAAGGGGGGCGAGCTCATTACCATGTGAACGTGGGTATGCGAAGTAACAGAGATCATTGCTATTGGTTGCCACTATTTGCGATTGGGATCTTCAGAGTCGGCAGCTCTAAGGTGCTTGTCGAACCAGTCGAGCTCCATCTTCAGGACAGAGACCTGATGCTTGCTGTAGATGCCGTAATGCGTCATGTCCGCAATGACATGGTATTCCATTGGTGTACCGATCTTTTTGACGATCTTTGCCACGCGCCCACCGTTTTGCGTTATGTCCATCAGCTCCTCTTTACCAGCATCGATGATCATCAGTGGGGCATTAATCTTTTCGACCGCTTGGAATACGTCGTAGACAACGTTCTTCGACGGGTTGTAGCGCATGTGTTTGTATGAGGCCATCGTACCGCCGGGCGCACCGGTCTTGAAGGGGACGGGTTCGACATCACCACGGGCTTGATGCGCCATCAGTGTATAGGCATGCTGATAGTAGCCATGGCCACGGCCGCCTCCCATTCCGGGCACCTGTGCGACGGCACATTTGACGCGCGGATCCTTGGCGGCGATCCATGTTGCCAGACCGCCGCCGTAGCTGGTACCAAAAATACCGATACGCTCGAAGTCGACATTCGGCTCTCCAGCGATGAAGCCGATGGCGTTACGGATGTCAGTGATCTGATCGCCAAAGTCCATCTGCCAGCGGATGGCACGCGCATTGACTGTAACATTACCTTCTTTGTCCGGCTCCGGTATGTCCTCGAGGGTCATCAACCGGCTATCGCTCTCGCCCCAGCCACGGTAGTCGAAGTTGAGGAAGACGTAGCCGCGCCGAGCGCACTCGACCGCGAGCTTGATCGACCAAGGCATTTTCTTCACGCCGCCGGTGCCATGCACGAATACGATGGCAGGCAGCTTGGCATTTGCGGCAGCATTCTTGGGTGCATAGATGTCGCCTGCCATGCGTATACCATCGCTCCAGATCACTACTTGCCTGCGTGTTACATCGTTCGGCAGTGCCGGGTATGCCTTGGCCTTCCAGGCAGATCGTGACATATCTTCCTGCGCTGCTGCAGGCATGGTAAAGGATAGTGCCAGCAGGATCATGCCAGCGGTTAGGGTTAGGATTCGTGTTTTACTCATTATCTTTTTTGTTTTGTAACTCGATTATTCTGTCCCTGCGCCCATATGGTCGATTTCATCCTGTAAAGGGAGACCGTATGAAATCAGAGCGCCTTTCAATTGCTGTTTCAGAAAAAGGATACTCCCAGTACCGACATAGATACGGCCACGCGAGATCGACGGTCCACTCCACACGGTGCCGACGTGGAAGTCTTTGACCACCCTGCCGCTTGCTGCGTCGACCACGACCAGACGTTCGCTGACTGTACCCGTAAAGCAGGCGATGCCGCCGCCGTTTACGGCAATGCCGGAGGCGATCGGATCACCGCCGTCATAACCTGGCACCCGGATACGCGGCCGCTCGTGCCGCCAGTACTCTTCCCTCAAGTTTGCGGACAGGCACACGACGCGGCCTGCCTCCGGCCACCCCGGAGTTAGCGTTGTGTTAGTGAGCCAGTCGATACCGTTGGTGAAAATGCGTTTACCATCCGTGGCACAGCCCGTCTGAATGCCGCCGATTGTACTGGGCAGCGCAATCATCCTTGGGTGGCGTTTCGGCACCAGCGGGTAAGCCGGCTTACCCTTGTGGATCGGTGTGTTACCGAGAACCCGTCCGTCAACCGAGTAAAGCAAGTAGAAGCCTCCGTCCTTGCATCCCACACCAAGGACCGTTGCGGGCGTGCCATCAGGTGCGGGCAATGTGTATATCTTCGGTGTGTCGCCGATCGCACAATCCTTGTAGGTGCCGGACACTGGATCGTATCCGGCCATGGAATGGTTGAAGAGGTCGTTCTCGTTCAGCTGTGTCACCCATTTCTCGGTGCCATTCTTCACATCGACCGCGATCACTGCGGCGGAATACTTGGTGTAAAGCCGGGGATCGTCCGCGGTCGGCTCACGTGGCGAGTTGTGAACATCGGTTCCGAAGAAGATCATACCTGTGGCGGTATCATAGGACGGCGTTGACCACACCGAACTCGTCGACGGACCGTAGTGGTAGGTGCGCGTGCCCTTGATGTCTTTGATGGTGATCGGCTTCTTGAACTTCCTCGGCTTCTCGCCGACTTCGTACTTCCAGATGATCTCACCGTTGTTCGGATCAAAGGCGACGACGAAACCACGCCCCTGGCAGCAGGGGTATTTCGGATCAAGCGGCTGTGGATGCTCGTAGCCACCACCACCCACAATGATTTTCCCGTCGGCGAGGATGGCCGAGGCATTGAAAAGGTTGGCGCCGTGATGATTGGGAAAACCCGGCGCGCGCGTGTTGACCTTCCACAACTCCCTGCCGGTTTGCCGGTCGAGCGCGTAGAAGACGCCGGTATTGCTGCCGATGTACACTGCCTTTTCCGTGACCAGGGGTGATGCCAGGAAGCCGGTGCCAGCATCGATCCGATTGATACCGCCCTTCGGCAGATCTGTCGTCGCCCCTTCCCCCGGCCGGTAGACCCAGGCGACTTGGCCGTTCGGCTTAAGTTTGTAGAAGGCAGGGTACGAACCGGTGCCGAAGTAAACATACCCGTTCACCACCGCTGGCGTCGCGTGAATCACGCCGACGTCAGTCGTCGAATCTGCCCGAGGAAATCGCCATTTCTCAACCAGCTGCGGCGCGCTTTGTGGGGTCAACGTCTTCTCCGCTGCGTTGAACCGCCAGCCGCGCACGCCGTTGTTGTAACTCGCCCAGTCGGCATCGGTCACCGCCGGAGCGGCCTGACCGTTGGTACCTGTCGCAAGCAGCATGACAGTCAGTAGCAACATCGCGACAAGCGAATTGGCAGAAAGAGATATGTTCATATTTATCGAGTCAACTAGACTTCATTAAAGAGTCCGCACGATTTTCCGAAATTCGTAAATAAAAACGGAATTTCTTTGCAATTACATGACAACAATTAGGACAAAGCTGTGCCTCGCCAAGTAAGAATTGAATATCCCGTAGCGGCCAATACCGGTGCCATCCAGCAGTTGCAGGAGCAGATCGCTGAACCCTCCCAGCGCCCGACCCTTGAGGAGGTGCGTGATGCCCGTGCAGGTTCAGTGGTGCTGACTACCGACAGGGAAAACAATGAGGTGACACTCAACCTCAGGGTGGAGGAGACAGATGACCTCAAGCAAGGCACCTGGACAACGGCTGAGGGTGGTGACCTAAAGCTGACCCTTGCCCTTGCAGGGGATAAAAGGTTCATGCGCCTTGCGCTGGGTGAGTAGTCACTGCCACACAATCAAGCGACCTGCATCGCGGGGAGTGAGTAGTCACCCTGAACCACTGAGCCACCCGCCCTTGTGCCCTTGTGCGCTGTGGGGTGGTGGTTAGTTAGTGATCAGTTGTGTCCTTGGCGGTGCGCACGATTGCCATGATCGCGGTGCGCAGTGGGCTCGATAAAGAGTCCCATGAGCGCAATAATTCCATCAGCTGGCTGCAAATTGGGTGAGTGTATAGCTGAGTGCTGCTTTGTAACTGTTTGCTGCTGAGTGTCGACATGGTTGGTTCGAATCCAACCGCAGGAGCCATTGCCGCTAAAATGATTACTCGAGTTATTTTGAGTCAAATCACGACTCTCTGCCTCACTTTTAGAGTCCTTACCTAAGTTCTTACGTAAATCTTGTGAGTCATCTTTAGACACTGAAAGACTCCCTAATCCTAAAACGTGTGTCCCTACGTATGTCCATGAGGACTTCTCCTTCGGTTTGGAATAAACCGAGGGCAGCTGGCGCTCGCGCGAAGGTCAGAACTTCACCGTCAAGTATCCGACCGACTTGATCAACTGGGAGCTCGATCTCGACGACGGGATCGAGGCCGACGCCGGCGAAACGACTACCAGGACTTTCGACATCGCCGGTCTGGCTACGGAGAGGGAGAAACTCTACTTCCGCGTGGAGCGACAGTGAGATTCTGCCGGATGGGTCTTGTGGTAGATTATTGCACAGCAAATTAGGTGGGAAGTTCACTCCGAGATGAAAAAAGTGATTGCTTAATGAATCAGTATCTATTTTACTTATTCTGTTATGAGTAACAGGAAATCCCCTGTATTCTACAGACCCTCATTGGCGACATGGATAGCAATCAGCATGCTGTCCTTCTCGGTCACCCTCTGTCCCGGGCAGCTATTTGAGAATTTGAAATCATTCGGCAACCGTATCGACGTCGGCGACCCTAGGGTCGAAGCCCATAAACGTGAAGGCCCAAAGAGCATCTGCGCCGGCAACTTCAACGGTGATCAGATCCCCGATCTGGCGATCGGAAACCTCGACGGCACCATCACCGTCTTCATCGCCTCCGGAGACGGCAAATTCGGCGACGCGAGCCATCTCCTCACTGACGCTAAGTCGCTCCGCGGCATCACCTGCGCCGACTTCAACGGCGACGATTTGGATGACATCGTCATCGCAGCCCCGTTCGAGGGAAAACTCTTCCTATTCATCAACGAGGGGGGTATCTTCCCTTCTTCACCGAGCTCCAAAATCGTATCTTGGGAAGGCGCACGAAATTTGATCGCCGGAGATTTCGACGGTGATGACAAACAGGACCTCGCTGTCGGCGGGCCGCGTAACGGCGTCCGCCAATACAGGGGGAACGGAGACGGCAGCTTCGCGGTCGTCGCGAATCTTACCGCGCTCAATGGCGAGAACGACCGCTTTCCTCGCCCAGTCTATTCCTTTCGCAAATTCCGCCCCCCAGGCGCCTCCGCCGCCGACCTCTTCGTCACCCACGCCGAGGCTTCGACGCTCTGGCGGCTGTCCGATGACGGCGCCGGAATGTTGCATATCATCGGTCAGATCCCTATCCAGCGCGCTCGATCCTTTGTTGTCGGCCCAGTACTCAATCCATCGAATTCCACCAGTATCGACTTAATCACGGCTCAGCGCGATGCGGGGACGATCCATGTCCACCAAAGCGATAATAGCGACACCGGTTTCAGTCCCACGGTTCACCAGGTGCTCACCGTCCCCGGCGGGCCACGCGCGCTTGAACTGGTTGATATCGACCGCGACGGATGGCTCGACCTTACTGTCGTACTGCGAAACTTCGACCGCGTCATGACCTTTCGAAACGACGGCGGCGTCTTCGTCCCCGATTCCGAGGCCCCCGTTGGTCAGAGTCCACGCGAACTCGTCATCGGCGACTTCAATAGCGATGAATACCCCGACCTGGCGGTGATCAACCGAGTCTCCTCTGACCTCAGCACACTCATTACGTTCCCCGGCCGCGCCGGTTATTCCGTACTCGACCAAATCTATCCCACCGACGGCGAGGTGACCTCGCTACGGGTCGAAGACTTTAACAACGACGGTCGAGATGACGTGATCCAGACGCACCGTTCGTCCTGGGAGATCAGCGTCCGGCTCGCCGAACCCGACGGCTCCCTCGGCCCAGCCACTCACCATAAGATCGGAGAGATCCCCAACGGCTCCGAGATCGTCGACATCAACCACGACGGCATCACGGATGTCGTGACCTCGAACATCAAGGAACCCGGTTCGATCTCCGTTCGCCTCGGAACCGGCAAAGGTGGCTTCGGCAAAACTAGCACGTATTACCTCCCCGAAGCCCGCTGGGGGCGCCTGCTGTCAATCACCACCGCCGACTTCGACGGCGACGGGACCACCGACCTAGCGAGCGGATACGCCGACTGCCGGATCGTCTTCTTCAAGGGGCAGGGCGACGGCTCATTCACCTACATGCATGACCACTACATGGTCCACGAACCACTCGACCTCGTCACTGCCGACTTCGACAAGGACGGCGACATCGACATTGCCGGGGTCGGCTTCGAGACCGACATCGTGATTATCGAGAACGAGGGCGATCTCATGAGCACGGACACCATCCTGCGCCATCACTATCACCCCGCCGCGCACCTCGCAGTCCGCTGGAGCCAAGATCTCAAACTACTGGATCACAATAACGACGGACACCTCGATCTGATCGCCTCCAGCGATTCCGGGATAATGGTCCTCACCGGCATGGAGGGGATGCAGTTCTCCTCCGTCAGTCAGACGCTCGAAGGATCTCCCATCTTCCCAGCGACCTCCATCGCTCTGGCGGACTTCGACGACGATGGAGAACAGGACGTCGCGGTCTCCTGCCAAATTCTCTCCTGCATCACCATCCTCACCACCGGCGACAACGGCCTGCGAGCCGCCGCGGTGTCCGTCGACGTCCCCGCCGGGGAATTTCTTGCAACCGGCGACTTGGACGGTGACGGCCAACCGGACCTCGTCGGCTCGGGCGACGTCCTATGGACTGCTCTCAGTTCACGCCCCGGCAACAACGGCGCCCCGGCGTCCCTGGCCCTCACCACCGCCCGCCAAGGGCTCCCGAAGCCGGTGATCAACGAAATACTTGCCTTGAACAAGACACTCACGGTGCCCGGCACCAACAAAAAATCGGACTGGATCGAAATCTACAACGGCTCCCCCACTGAGATCGACTTCTCCGGCTGGTCGCTCGAACTCATCAAGGCGAACGGCAATGTGAAGTCGTCGCAGTTTTCATCCGAATTGGTCAACCCCGGCAAACATCTCCTCGTCCTTGCCTCTCGCGGCAGCGGGACCAGATACCGACTGCCTGCGGAGGGCGGCACTTTACGCTTGCTTGATGCGGCCGGGACGGAGATCGACTCCGTCGAGTTTCCGGCCCAGCTCCCCGACGTCTCTTACTGCCGATATTCGGACGGAGACAAGGCCTTTGCATACAACGCCATCCCCGACCCCGGTTCCGAAAACGTCGACAACGGTCCGGTCGCTCCATGGGCTCAGATGATCGCGATCAAACCGGACACCCTCGCGCCGGATCAGCTGATGCGCGCATACGTCCGCGGTGTCGACGACTCGATCATCGTCAGCCTCTGTCTGATGTGGCGACCACTCGACGATCCGGCCTCCGAGTTTAAGAGGGCGATCTTATATGACGACGGAATGCACGAGGACGGGGGACCTCAGGATCGGGTGTTCTCGGGCCTCGTCCACCCCGCTCCCGAGCACGGCCAAGAGATCGAGTTTTATATCGAGGTGCTTGACATTAGCGGCGAGTTAAAAAACGTCCCGGACAACCCGGGCACCACCGCTCCTGAGGAAATCACTAACCTATTGACGATCAAAGCCAGCGACCCGATTCCCCATCTTGAGATCTCCGAGATCGTCGCCTCGAACAGGCACTCGCACCCCGATGAAAGTGGCTCGTATCCCGATTACGTCGAGATCCGCAACACCGGCTTCACGCCGGTCTCGCTGGGTGGGCTCATGCTCGTCCAAGGCATCTGGGGCGAAGATCAGGTACCCACCTTCACCTTCCCTGACCACGTCCTCGCGCCAGGAGAATACCTCACCATCTTTTGCGACAAAGACCCCGAAGACGGCCCCTTCCATGCCCCGTTCAATCTCGACGCCGACGGCGAACCCCTATATCTCATCTCAATGACCGAGACAGGAGCCCTGACCATCGTCGATGGGGTGATGGACACCGGCCACCTAGCCTCCGACACCGCCCTGGTCCGCGCCGGAGTAGGCGGCCCATTCGTGGTCACCACGCCAACACCCAACGAGCAGAATTCCTCGGCTCCGTTCGGTTTTTTGATCGACTCCGAGACCTATGGCCTCGTCATCCCGACCGAAGCTGGGGTCACCCACCGATACGAGTTCAGCAGTTCGCTGGAGGCGGGCTCTTGGGCGGGGCTTCCACCGCTGTTCGGCGACGGGTACGAGCGTTTGCTCGAATTACGCGTGCGGGGCGCCATGTTCTTCCGCAAAGCACAGGAATGATGTTGGGGATCAGTGCCGCCCGCCTACATGATTTGCTCCAGCTCCCCGCGCCTTAAGCCGGTGTATGCAGTTGCGTGCCTGTTCATGGTTCTTGTGCCTTGCCCGCGTGGTCCCCGAACACCAATCACGCGACCTGCATCGTGGGGAGTGAGTAGCCCCATAAACCAAGAGCCACGCGCCCCTGTGCCCTTGTGCACTGTGGGGTGGTGGTGTTAGGGTTGCGGGATGACTCGAACCCCCTCCATCCCCGCTCCGCCCGCCCTATGAAGCCGACGCCCGAAATCAAAGTTTCTAGCAATAAGATCAGAATGATAAACGCTACAGGAAAAAGGGGGCTTACAACTAGTCGCTCATTCACTCAGAATCAGGAGCGAGATGAGCTTTAAACCTGCCACCCTCTTAGCAATCAGTCTACCCGCCAATCCCCGCAGCCACGGAAAACGGGATCTTCTTCTCCGCTAGATCCGTCCACACCTCGAATTCCAACACCACTTTTTCGGCCACAGATTTTTTCAATCCGTAGCTTTGGCCGTAGGTGAAATTTTTATTGAATCCCATGCTGCTTGAGCCGGTTCCGTGGGACTCGATCTCTTTGCCGGCCGCATCATAAAACTTCACACCCGCGACCATCGTAATCGCCTTGTTTTTCGTCTCGAACTCTAGCTCGAGTGGATCGTTACCAAAACTGGGCTTGCCCGCCTTGGTTACCGTCAGTTCAATGTCTCCCACTTTCAAATTCGTGCCCTTCTTGGGTTCGAAGGGCTGCGATTTTATCTTCTCCGTTTTGCTGCCGGTGTACACTACAAGCGTGCCCTTGGCAATGACCTTGCCGGCTTTCGCGTTAGGCACTGCCGCACCTTTGATCTCAATCATCGCGGACTTGCCGTCTTTACTGACCTTCGGGAACGAGCCAAACCCGTTCCGGTTATATCCCTTCGCCTTCACCATCAGGTCTTTGCCGCCATCATCGGTAAATGAATCGATCGTCGATGCCTTGGCATCGACTTTGATGATAGAGGCGCCGCCAGCTTCGATCAACAGCGCTAGCTCGGTGCCTTTTTCGAATGTATTGAATGGCACTAGCTTGTCGTTATCATCCCCAACGATCTCGTTGATCACACGAATCCCGGCGACCTTCACTTCAGGCGAACTCTGAGCAATTGCCGCTGCGGGGAGATATAGGGTGGTGAACAGGACAGCTAGTTTCGTGTTGATTTTCATGGCGGGTTCGTAAGCCTACACCAACTTGAGAATTTTCAAACACTTTGAAGTCTGGACCCCTTAGTGTCGAAAAACTATGTTCGTACACACATAAGCGGCAACCATTAGCCGAAGCTGTACCGCACTACAGGAAACGCATTCATGTTTGCGATCACCTATACCGAACCCCCTCCATTCCCGCTCCGCCCGCCGCCGGGAAAGTCTACCAGAAGCTCAAGAAGTTCGCACCGCAGAGTGAAGAAGTTATTGAAGCCCGTGGAGCTGATTAAGGCGGCGGTGATTAAGGGGAAGTGATGACGGTTGTGATGGAGAATTGGAAGTGGGTGGACTAGCGGACCGGAGGTGCAGCCTCCTTGACTAGTGAACCGTGGTCTTCGCTCATGACCAAAAGAGCGAACCGATTAGTTCCCTCGAGAGCGCTGGTGCTGAGGCTGGTGTAGTCGAACTTGCCACGTAAGTCGGTGTAGCCGTCTTTGTAAAAGACCGGCACGCCTGCTCCGTTGCGAGAGTAAACTTTGACGTAAGCGCGCGGAACGGGCTTTCCAGATTTTGCTTCCCTTACCTCGATCCTGCCGTAATTTTCAGCCACAGTTACCTTGAGTGTATTGGCAAAATAGGGCTGCGCTGCTCTATTGCCGCCAGCGACGATTTCGACAAGAACGTTCTGGTCGGAAAATTCTTTGGGCAAGGTAAATGAGTGTGTGTCTTTGTCTTTTGGTAATTTAAGATTCACGCTGTGATTGGGCTTGATGATGCTGAAGCGGGCGCTTCCTCCGGAAAGGAAAGGCTTAGTGCTGAACAAAAATTCGAGATCCATAGTGTAATAATTCACCGTTGCGTCAGTGACGTTGCGGTAGTTCACCTTTACTTCGCCCCCTTCGACTTTGAGATCGACCACAGGCTCCCCTGCGGCGATAAGCTCGTGTTCCTTCTCGCGCTGGTTCTCGGTATCTTCCCCCGGCTTAACCTCGGCCACCGTTGCTGCGCCGGTGATCTGTTTGGCGTGGGCGATAACTTCGCCGAAGCGGTCGCGCCAGCGCGGGACGCGGTGTTCGGTGTAAACTTCAGCCGTCTTCTTGGCGGCTTCTGGATTCCCTTCGTAGAAGGCGGCATAACAGCTCAGGTAGTCATATTGAAGTTTCTCGACGACGGTTGACCGGTCGATTGTGTCGAACCAATTCAATGATTCTTCGATCCGGTCCTGCAGGAACAGGTAGTAGGAGAGAGCGAGGCGATCTTCAGCGTCAAGGCCCTTCTTGTAACTGAGGACCTTAAGAAAGAGTTGATACTGAGCGCGGAAAGCATTGTTGAGGATCTTTCGCCCCTTGCCGAGTGAGTGGGCGCGGGCATTGACCAACGGCGCATACTCGAGATGTTCGTAGAGGTGACGATCAACAGGATTGATGGTGACCAGTTCAGTTTCCAGGTGCAGTCCGCTGCTTTGTAGAAAACCGTTCTGGTGAGCGAGGAACTGGTGAGCCGGAGTCACGACATTATGATGCAGTCCGTAACTGTAGAGCGTTCCCTGATAAACGTGACGATTTTCCAGCAAGCTAAGGACAGCCTTAAAGAAGTCCGCGTCGCGCATTCTCCAGGCAATACGGTTGAGATCAACTGCGAGCAGGTTGTTCTGCTGGAGGAATTCAAGTACGACCTTGGGACTGGCGTGTTGGCTAATGTAGTCCCAGCTGCCGGTATCTATCTTGGTGGCCTGGCGGACGACTTTGAAGTTCAGTCCCTCGGCCCAGGCCACGATGGCCTCGTTCTTCGCGGCGTGTGCGGGGAAGACACCGAAAGACTTTTCGCGGGAAGGTCCGGGGAAGTAGAAGTAGAGATCGAGTGTCTGGGTCGCGTAGGGTTCGATTGAGAGGTGTTGGCCGGAGGTGTATTTTGAGCGTGAGCAGGGAATTGATCCTGCGGGAACTTGTGTCAGTGTGTCGAGTTTCTGTCGGGCAGAGGTTGGGTTGGTTACGGCGATCTGTGTTCCGTATACAACTCCGGTGAGGAACTCGTCACGGACGAACTTGTCATGCCGCTCGCCGGCCCGTGTCTCGTAGCGTTCACTTAAGCGGAAGTAGTTCTGTGCGACGAGCAGCGGTGAGCGTTCGTCGCTGATCGGGGCAGTTTTAATCTCGCGGTGAAAAGCGATCGTTGGGCCTTGAGCCTTGATCGTTACGGACAGAGATTCCTTGTCCTTGACTGCACCGGCCACGGCCTCGGGCTGATCGGCAGCGAAGGGCAGGTCGAGAACGGTCAGGGCGAAGACGGCTTCGGTGAAGTTGTTCGAAGCGTGCCCGAAATTGGGACTGAGGAATGACTTTCCGGCACCTTTAGCGATGTGTTCAGCGTAGTCTTTCCAGAAAGAGTTAGCCGTGATGAGCAAAGCTCCCTGGTCGGTGATGCGGCGATGATAATAATTGTTCTCTGCGTATTCTTTGGTTTTCTCAAGTTGCCGGAACAGCCTCGTCGTCTTGGAACGATCGTTCATTTCGGAAAGCTCTCCGTAGTATGCAAAGCGGCCTCCTTTGTCTTCACCTTCGCCGTTTTTTGAGTATAAGAGGTCAATGTCCCTGCCTTGGTTTTCTTTTGCAAGTGTATCTAATTTTTTCAGCTTTTCGTTAGAGCGTCTGGAATCTTTGTATTTTTCCTTTAACTCCATGTTCTTAGATGCGGTTCTTTTGCGGGCTGTTTTTCCATTTGATGCTGCTCCCCCGACCTGATTTTGAGTCTTGGGCTGACCGAGACGTCCCTGCTCTGTGTCGTCCTCCCTTCTCTCATTCTTCTTCTTTATGTCCCGTAGAGTAGATGTTACTGATTCTGTTTCTGCCGAGAGTGCCATTCCTTTGACCGCGGTATCGAACACGATACTTTCACGGCCGATGTCGCGTGGTTGCAGATCCAGAATGTCACTGAGGTGACGCGCGGTCTTGGCCGGCTCTTTGCCGCCGACCGAACCTGCAAGAAGGATTCTCTCGACGGCGTTGAGGTGTCCGTATTGCCACGGGCGCAGGTAACTGCCAAGCTCATTGCCGAGCAGGTAATGATCCATGAAGGTTTTGTCTCGCTTGCTGACGAGGTAAGGCTTGATCACCTCTTCGAAGAATTCGGGGTCGCGGCGGCTGAGGAAGAAATGCAACTCGTGACAGGCATATTTGGAATATTTTTCTTGTTTTTCTTCGGGCTTGAGAGTTGCCCAATCGACGAGGAAACGGAATTCTGCAAGGGTAGGGTCGGCATTGAGCGCTGTGAGGTAATTGTAGACTTTCGACAGGTTTTCGTAGGTCTCAATTTTTGCGGTTCGCACATCGTCGATTTCGAGTTGCTCGCCTTTTTGCAGCACAGTTGTCTGCTTTTGTTCGGAGAAATGTCCTTTTGGGTCAAGTCCGGTGGCCAGCCGCAGATCTCTCACCTTGGTGCCCCGCTCGGGCAGTGCGAGCTGGCGATAGACGGTATTCTGCGGGTCCATGGCAAGTATGTGCAGGAATTGGCGGTCACCCAGATCCTCAGTGTCGATGCTTACGATGCCGTTCTTGTCAGGGACCAGGTTGTAGAGAACGGACGCACTTTCGGCTAGGAAGTCGAAACTGGAGCTGATTGTGCCTTGGGCGTCCCCGCCTCGGACTAAAGCTGCTTTTCCGGCGGCAGTGGCCGGTTTTGGCGCCTGCGCCGGTGCTGCCTTTTTATCTAATGCGCTCTGCTGCCACTCCTGTCCGTCCTTTGCTTGGTCGGTGTTCGTTTCTGTGTCGCGAATTGCCCAGGGGTTCAAAATAAGCCCCGGTCTGGAGAGCATGTTGCCGGGAAATTTCTGTGTTCCGCGTCGCTCTATGATGTAGCGATATTCGTCACCTATGTCACGACCGCTGAGGTAGCGTGAGGTCGAGGTTCCGCGTGCGATCAGGTAGGGCTCAGCATAAGGAAATATGCCGATGTGATCGCGGAGCGGAAAGGTCGGCAAGTAACGGCCTGCGACGATGTGAACACGAGTGAAGGGTCCGGCCCCGGCAAGTTGAATGAGCGTTTTTTTGTTGCCGGGGTCTACTTTAATTATCTGTAAGTCGTTGCCACGCTTGGTCTCCAGGTGTCGGTGCTTGCCGAGAGCATAACCGTGAGCGATCTCACCGTCGGTGATCCGCAGCGCAAGCGTTTTATTCTGTTCCTTTAGAGCTAGCTGATAATCGCCGGCCCGTAGGCCTTTGATCTTAATGAAGCCCCCACTTATACTTAACGCTGGCAATTGATCAGACGCGTAAGTGCCGTTTCGAATCTCAAGCAATGCGAAATCGGAGCGTGTTACTTTGGCCGCGGCACCGGCATATGGGACCGATAATTCGGAACCTGCTATACCGTGCAGGGAGCCAGGTAGTTGGACGTAATCTTTAGCAAGCTGCCAAACCCTGCGTCCTCCGGGCACGCTGTCAGTGAAAACATGAACGATATTTGGTAATGAACTGAGTTGAACCTGGCCGTTGGGAGCGGACTTGAGAGTAACGGAATAGGGATCCTTGTAGTCGCGATGTTTGAATGATAGCCGGACCGGTATGTCAGTGAGCTGTTCACCGTTTTTGCCGAGTAACTCTAGCACGTAGCTATCGCCAATCTTTGCCAAATACGGCAACCACACATGCTCGGTTTGGTTGATTCCGTTCACTTCGAATGAGGCCGACGCTGCGACCTGATGGCGCTTACCAGTGCTAATGTTCTGCACCGAGGCTCTGAGTGTCACCTGTAACTTATTGAGGCGTTCTGGAACGCGAAAGTTACAGGTTGATTCGCGGTCTTCGGCGAGTTGAAAGGACGGCAGCTCGAGCGTTGAAGTGATGCCGTCGTGGTCGGTTGAAATGATGGTGAGGGCAGTGTCTTCAAGAAGGCCGATCGTTGTCGGCGCACCATTGAGAGTCAGGTTGGGCCGCACGGCAATCGACGTGGTGTGCCCGGGCAGGAGAGTCTCGGCGTCGACATGAAAGCCGGCGCTCAGTGCGTAGCTCTCGGCCGGCATGGCATAGAATTCGAAAGCGGCAAAATTGCCATCGGCTAGAATTACAGGTTGGCGACCCGGATCGGTTGAATAGGGCACGATAATATTACCTTTTTTGTCAGGCATGAACTGGCGGCCTGCGATCCAGACCGAAGGGGATTTTACTGGTTTATTATCAACGTTAAGTATCTTAAAATTGGTTCCTGCTGGGGTTGGGCGCGCTAGAAACTGCAGGCCACCCTTGCGGATCAGAGCACGGCTGGATCGGCCGTTGCCGATAAGCTCGATCACCCACACGCCACGCTTGTTGGCAAGTTCTGGGAACTCGAACTTGCGCAGGACACGACGCAGCGGAGCAGTTGCGTATTCGTAGCGTTTTTCGGAATTAGCGACGAGGCCGTCGAGCTCTAGGTCAGTGTTCACCTCTCGCCCTTCCTGGAGGTAGTAGTTGAGTGCGTTGACCTCATAAACTTTTACGATTAACTGGCGCACGTTCTTGATCTCGATTTCGATTGAGACGGGGTCTTTAGCTGCAAAGGTGCGGGGGTTGTGCCTCACAAACTGCAGGTCGACGCGCTCTTTCAGAGCCTCGTAAGCCGTCGGTGGAATCAACGAATACCACCTTTCTTGGTCTCCCACTCCAGCAAGAATCTTCGCTTCGGCGAAGACCGGTTTGAGCCAATTTTCACGCACGTAATCAGTGTAACTATTCCAACTCTCCTCGTCTACGAACAGGTGCATGAAGAAATCACGAACTAATGGCTCATCGTTGCCGACAGTGCGACATGCCGTGACGGCACGGAAGTCGGTTCCGAGGTCAGCGATCACGCGATTGCGGTTGGGATCATTCAGATACTTGGGTTCGACGTAATCGATTCGACGGGGAAGTTTCAGGTATTCGAGAAACAGTGCCTTGTTGTATTTACCGGCAACTCGCTGGTCATCGAGGATCTGATAAAGTGAATGCGCCTTGAGGGTGTTAAACGTGGGGCTAAGACTCTTTACAAAATCCCAAACGCGGGTCAGGTAAGCACTTTTTTCCGCAGGGTCGTTTGGCCAATCGATGTCTGCACTTGGCCTCAGTTTATTCACTACCGCATGGATATAATTTGGGTTGCGAATCAGTTCGGGCTGAAGCTTTAAAAGTTGTTCTAGCTGTTCTGGAAGAAGGGACCGGTGAATGTTGAACTCACCGAATCCGCGTGACTCTTTGGTCTTCATATCGGCATTAATTAGGGCGACAAGGTTTTGAAAGTCCGGACGAGTCAGGCGTTTCAGAAGATGCCGACGTCGAATTGTGTCTAGGTCCGCTTCGTCGCGCAGTAGTCCGTCAAGGCCGCGCTCTTCCACACCGTCAAGGTTCTTATGCCTTGAAAAGGCGCGTTGAAGGAATGCTTCACCGGTAATCTGTTTCGGATCGAGCGATATCGGCAGCGCTGGCTTCTTGTTGAGCTCTTCTTTTTGATGATCGAAGCGTAAACCGAGATGTTTAATGAGATAGTCAAGGGAAGCCTTGGAGTTGTTGGAGTAGGAGAGTAGCGCTTGACGGTTGCGGATTTCACGGTAAAGACCGCTCTGACCGTAACGCTTCACCCACGGCGGGAGTAATTTTTCGACGGAGACGAGATCGCCTAGTGACTGATGGTGGAGTGAATGAAAGTAGTAGTATTCCTCAGTTCCTGGAATCAGCTGTGCGAGGGCAGTTGCGCGGTTCTCGGCGAGGGAAAAAGTCTCGATGTAGCCGATTTCATTAGACGTGTCCTTGGCGTGGACTAGGATCGGAATTGCCAAGGTGATAGAAGTGAGGACAGCGAGGTGAATCTGTGTAATTTTCATGGTAGTTTCTTATCGGAATGAATCGGTTCTATGAATTAAACGAGTTAAACGACTGATTCTTAGAAAAAAGTTACGTTTTAGAATTAAGAAACAGGGGGCATCAATGATAGCATTTATTCGATATATTGACGAATTTAAATCCGGAAGTCCTATTTATAGGCTTTATGGATTGGTTCTTTTGTCATAGGTTAAATGTCATCAAGAGTATATGATAATGCGGAATCGTTAATGAATGCTTACTATATCTCTATTGCTGATTATTCTTGGAATATTATTCTAACTTTTATTGCGATTAAGTTAGTAAAGGTAATTCAGGATAATCAGAATAGGCTTGTAACAGAAGTGATTCCATCTGATCCGTTTTCAAGGGATTTATAATTTTGGAATTATCTTCACTAACCCAATCCTGCCAAACACGCCAATTACGCCGACCGTTCCCTTTTTGAAACTGCCGTCGAGTTATTCCCAAAAGCCAAGCCACCACTTCCCCTACGCCTCAGAATTCGTCGGTTTCCGACTCATGGTTCGGGGATTGATTAATTAATTAATTAGATGGCGTAAAAAGGCGCTGAGAAGTTATTGATTTACAGCGTTCGTCTCTTGTAAAGTGTAAGAGGATCACATCCTCGTAACTACCACTCACCATGATCGTCAAGATTTTCCTCCCGCTCGTCCTCGCGTTTATCATGTTCTCCCTTGGCCTCGGGCTGAGGGGGCGCGACTTTTCTCGGGTATTGAAGTTCCCTGTCGCTTTCAGTGTGGGCCTTCTTAACCAGATCGTGTTTCTGCCGCTGATTGCGCTCGGTTTGGCGCATGCCTTCGGGCTGTCAGCGATGTTTGCGATCGGTCTGATGATCCTCGCGCTGTGTCCGGGAGGAGTGACGAGCAACCTTCTCACTAAGCTCGCTAGGGGGAACGCGTCGCTGTCAATCTCTCTCACGGCAATCACGAGCTTGCTGTCGATCCTCACTGTGCCGCTGCTGGTCGCTTTCAGCTTCAATCATTTTATGGGGGATGACGCACCACCGATCGATGTGACCCGGCTCGGTCTAACGATGTTTTTGATTACGGCGGTGCCGGTGGCCATCGGGATGGTCTTGACGGCGAAGTCTCCCGCGCTGGTGGAGAAGATCGCACGGAGAGTGTCGGGCGTAGCGGTGGTGCTGTTCGTGGTGATTATCGTCGCGGCTCTAGCGAAGAACTGGGAGGTCTTTTCGAGCAACCTCGGCACTCTGGGGCCGGTGGCGGTATTATTGAACGTCTTGATGCTCGGGATCGGGCTCGCATCGGCCAAGGCGCTGCGGCTCGATGATCGGGACGCGACCACCATTTCGATCGAGTCTGGCGTGCAGAACGGGACGCTGGCGATCGCGGTCGGGAGCATCGTTGCAGCGGTCGATGGGCAGGTCCTTCCGCCGTCGACAGTGCCGGCAGCAGTCTACAGTATCACGATGTATTTCGTTTGCGTGCCATTCGTTTTCTGGAGGCGTCGCGCCATGAGCCAGTGAGTCCGAGTGCTTGTGCGTTGAGGGGTAGTGGTGTTAGGGTTGCGCAAAGGATCGATCTTGCCTATATATAATTAGAAACCAAGCCGATGAGTGTGTTTGCCTTAAAGAAAATTCTGTCCGCGATCCCCGATCGAATAGGGTCAATTGGTGGGGTATGCAACATTCCTTATCCTCCAAACTCGTTTAATAAGCAACGGGGATGCCTAGAACTGAAAAGTAATTCTCTGGCAGCTACCAAGTTTATTTTATTCGCAGCTTTGGCATGCTCGTCTCCAGTCAAAGCCCAAGCTCCTTCTGCAAAAGCGAATGACTTTGGTAAGGGCATTGGACCCATTCTCCAAGAATATTGCTACGACTGCCATGGGTCAAAAAAAACCAAAGGCAAGGTCAAGCTGACCGACTACAGATCATGGTCGGACCTTGAGAAGAATCCAGAACTCATTGAAAAGATGATTGAGGCATTGGAGAAAAATGAAATGCCGCCCGAAGAGAAGGATCAGCCCAGCGGCGCCCAACGCGAACTCATGTTAGTGGGACTGGAAAAAGCATTTAAGAATGCCGCGGCGAATAGTCAGCCTGCAGCCCCACTTCGCCTTCGGCGGATGAATCGTTTTGAATATGGCAATGCGGTAAGAGACTTGTTCGATCTTAAGTCGTGGGTTTATTCAATCAATGATCGTATCATTCGAAACCACAATAACTATTTCAGACCCGAAACAGGCAAGATGCCTGAGGTTGCAAGAGTGGGTAATCGAATCATGGGTCTGCAGCAGTTGTTGGAGAATAGGTTACTGGGCGTGATGGCCTTCCCCAAAGATCCTCCCGCAGAAAACGGGTTCAACAATCGCGGGGATCATCTAAGTTTGACGCCAACGCTCATGCAGGCCTTCTTGGAGCTCAGCCGGTCGGTTGTGAATGCAGAGAATTTCGATGAAAACTGTCAGATTTGGAATGATTTATTTCAAGATCCATCAAAGAAACCATCGAGAACGGGATTTGGCTCCATTACAGTAGATAAATCTGTTGCGACGCGTAGCACGGGATTGACTCTTAGCGCCTGGATACGTCCATCCAAAACGACCGAAAAGTGGCAGACTATTGTTCGTCGTGAGGATTCGTGGCGCCGCCAGTTGTTGGCTATTGGTGGCACGGATGGAACCTGGGGGATTTGGATGGGTGCGGGCATCGAAGGCCGCTATGTGGAATTTGGCGCCCCAGTGAAACCAAATGCCCTTGCCGATGGTAAGTGGCATCACGTTGCCGGCACCTTCGACGGCAAGCAAATGAATCTATACGTGGATGGAAAGCAGGTCGGCAGTAAGGCGATTGTGGGTAAGCTCTACACCCAGAGTGCGGAACCGATGCATATCGGGTCGCATCAAAACGAACCTTTCCACGGAGATCTTAATGATGTTCGTTTGTTTCGATCTGGGTTGAGTAAACTTCAGATTGAGGAAATTGCGAAAGGTAACCAAGATGTCGCTAAAGAGGAGATAGTAGGTAGATGGAAGCGGGATAATGATGAGGAACCAGAACTGAAGCAACCTATCGAAAGAATAGCACATGAACGCATTCGGAAATTTCTTCTCAGGGCATTTAGATCTCCAGCTGACACAAAAACCCTAAATTTGTACACGGAGTATTTTGACAAGCAGTACAAGAAAAGTGGCGATTTTACCACGAGTATGAAGGATGTCGTGTCAGGGGCATTGGCTTCTCCGCGATTCATTATGGTTCACGACGAGGCAAGTGGTGTCTCATCGAATTATGACTCATTTAATTTGGCGACCCGTCTGTCTTTTTTCCTGTGGAGCTCGATCCCTGATGATGAATTATTGGTATTGGCGGGGGAGGGGAAGCTTCAGAACTCAGAGGTTATAGGAGAGCAAGTCGATCGAATGCTCAATGATCGTCGCGTGAAAAACTTCTGTGACAGTTTTGCGCCTCAATGGCTAAAGATTAACAATTTGGTTTCCGCATCACCTGATTTTAAAACACATCGAGATTACTACTTCGGTGGCGACGACAAAATATCGTACAAGAGAGGAATGCATATGATGTTGGAACCGCTGCTGAATTTTGAAACGGTTTTCATTGAGAATCGACCAATCATGGAATTGATCGATTCTGACTTTACCTACCGCAGTCACTTGTTAGAGGAATGGTATCAAGGCAGGGCGGCCACCTATGGCATTAACGTAAACCTCCGCGATATTAATTTCACTCGGACGCCGCTAAAGGACAGAAGATACGGTGGCGTGATTACAACAGGGGCTGTGATGGTGATGACATCGGGGCCGTTTCGATCATTGCCCATCACGCGAGGATCTTGGGTTTCCTCGGTTATTTTCAATGATCCTCCCGAGCCCCCGCCTGACGATGTGCCTGACTTGAAGGCGGACGACACTACGCTTAAAGAGCAAGGTCTGACCGTGAGGCAAAAGCTAAATCAACACAGAGAAGACTCCCGATGTGCGAGCTGCCATCAAAAGATTGACCCTTTGGGCTTTGCTTTGGAGAATTACGATTTGCTAGGACGCTGGCGAGATGAGTATCGGACCGGATTGAAGGTGGACGCCAGTGGCATATTGTTTGGAAAACATGCTTTCAAAGACGTTGTCGGTTTTAAGGATGCTGTGCTAGCGGAAAAGGATCTGTTTGCTAAGGCTTTCATTAAGCATTTACTTTCTTATGGCCTAGGGCGAGAGTTGACGTTGATAGACCGGTTTGCTGTGGATGAAATTACCAAAGCGAGTAAGAAGGATAATTACAAATTGAGAAACATCATCAAATATACGGTGGTCCACCCAATATTTAACCAAAAGAGAAAATGATGAAACATATTGATAGACGCAAATTCTTGTTCGGTGCGGGAGGCAGTGTCATGGCTCTTCCTTGGTTGGAGATGAATGCAGAGGAGCCGGTAACTAAAAAGTTAAAGGAGCCTTCCCTGCGTTTTGCTTCGTTTTATTCCCCGATGGGTTTTGTGAGGGATCATTTTTTCCCTGAGAAGGGCGATCAAGATTTTTTATCAATGCCCACTTTAAAACCACTGCAGAACGTGGGCGGAAAAATCACGATGATCACGGGCTTGTCACGGGTCAACGTGAGAGGGATTGATGTGCACAATCAATGCAGTTCATGTTACCTGTCGTCAGCCAATCCTCATGGCGAGTTAAAATCGCCTTACCCGATGGACAGGACCTTAGACCATCTGATTGCAGATAAGGTAAGCCACCGGACACCTATTCGATCCTTGGAGCTGAATTGTAATACGTTTAAAGATCTCAAAGAATCGATCTATTTGGACAACATCTCTTGGTACGGGCCGGAGCATGTAGCAACGTCGATGAAAGACCCTCTGCAGGTCTACAAGCGTCTGTTTAAGACGGGAAAATCAGACAAGGATATTACGGACTTAATTTTGAAGGATGCTGCGAACTTTGAAAAGAATCTGAGTCGCCATGACAAAGACAAGTTGGATGAGTACTTCACTTCCGTAAGGGAAATTGAAAAACAAATTGAGAAGCTAAGCAGGTACTACGCCACGCATGAGAGGGCGGATATGAAAGAGCCGGATGAAGCGCCCATGACGCGTGGAGAGTACATACGGATGATGAGTAAATTGCTTGTACTGGCATTTCAAGGAGACCTCACGCATGTTGCCACGTTCATGTTCGCACCTGAAAGGTGGGGAACTCCTCAGCGATTCCATGAATTGAATTTTACTAAATCACATCATGGACTTACCCATTCGCAAGGCAGAGAAGACGTAAAGAAGATTCTTGCACAAGTGGATCTGTTTTATGTGGAGTTGTTTGCCGAAGTGTTGGAACAGCTGGATGCCATTAAGGAGGGAGAGGGAACCCTTTTAGATCACTCTATGATTACTTTGGGTTCAGGATTGGGAGATGGAAAAGACCACACCATGGATGAACTTCCCATTATTGTAGCAGGTTCTGCCAACGGCAGAATCAAGACAGGCCGCATTATTAATTGTCCTGAAAAAACACCACTGGCCAATTTGTGGCTCTCGCAAGCTCAGTTAATGGGTGCAGGTATGGAACAATTTGCTGATAGTACCGGGCCTTTGAAAGGCTTACTCGCCTAAGCGATAATAAGTTTCCTTTACCACTCCCCCGAGGGAGTTGTGGGAGTAGAAGTTAATGAAAAGACTTATCTTTCTATTGGCTTCGCTTGACTATTTCTCTGATCATTCGACTTCGTGTACGTCGTCGAGAACTCCACGCGGAATGCATACGGTAAGTACTGTTAGGTTGCCGACTGCTTTATGCTTAACTCCTCTTGGAACGTAGACAACGACACCTTTTTTGACTGAGATTTCTTCATCGTCAAGGATGAGTTTGCCTTCACCGTCAATGATGTAGTAAATCTCATCCGTTTTTTTATGATAGTGGAGCTTCGCATCTTGAATTTTGACGTGATGGACTTCAGCCGCAGCAAGATCGGATTCTTCGATTAGGCATCGAATTGCTCCACAAGTTTCGGACCAGGGAGTGATTTTTGCTGGATCACGAAGGAATGGCTTGGAGGTCGATTCTGTTTCAAGTGCGGTGGCCATAGTGAAAAGAGTAAAGAGGGATTTTATTTACTGCAATCATCATCTACCGCAAAAAAACGCAAAGAACTTAAATGAAACTTAAAATACTATGTAAATTTGACCAGTGAGAGGATTTAACCTTCCTAGTCCATTAGGCTGCGATGATTTTCAAAAAAAAGCCGACACTAATTTACTAATTCCTGTTAGTTTAAGGAATGAATTTCTTTAAATTTCAATCATTATTGATTCTATTTATTTGTTTTATCTGTGCGCATGAAGTGAAGGCAGATCATCACGAGAAGATTAAGATTCTTTATATGGGTGGCCGGGATCATGACTGGAAAGGTTATTACGAGGCCATAGTTCCTTTGTTCAAAAAGCAGGGAGACTTTGAGCTAATTTTTAGTAACAAACTTGATGATTTGAAGGCTGAGAATATTAAAGACTATGACGTGGTTCTTTTCTTTGGGTCGGGAGGAAATTTCACTGATCCTTCACAGGAGAGTGGCCTTGAAACCTATGTAAAGAAAGGTGGTGGCGTTGTTGGAGTTCATGCAACGGACGCATTCAAGAAATCAGATACTTACTGGAAGTTGTTCGGCGGCCGATTCATTGGTCATGGTGGAGGGGAATTTAAAATTATCTTTACTGATCAGAATCATCCGATTACCAAAGGGATGAAACCTTTTATAATTCATGATGAATCCTATCGAGATAAATTACATCCCGAGACCGAGGATAAATTACATCACTTGGGAAGAATTGACCGAGGAAAAGAGAATCATTCAATGATCTGGATTCATGAATATGGAAAGGGGCGACTCTTCAACACAGGCCTTGGACATGATGAAAAGGCCTGGCCTAACCCGGCCCTACAGAAGTTAGTTGTCCGTGCTATTTATTGGGCAGCGAAGAAGTCGGTAAAAGATCCTAAGTAGAGATTACTTATCTTTTTTTATTGTTGTTCTTTTCAATGTCATCTGCATTATCCCTGTTACTCCTAGTTAGCCTTTCAGTTGTTTCCATTGCTGACGAATGGCTGAGCCCTTTCCTGGGAGATCCTATTTTCGAAAAACAACGTCTTTTCAATGATCAGCGTTATCCTAATGTCGTTGTTACAAGGAAAGGCACGGTCATTGCTGTCTGGGGAAATTCCGGGGTAGTTGTGCGTCGAAGCGAGGACGGAGGGAAATTGTGGGATGAACCGATAAAAGTGTCCGAAGCTGGCTATCATGGTGGGGGTACTATTGTTGACACGGGAACAGGAGATGTTCTTGTCTTTGTCGAGGACCGGCAACCGCCGGCACCTCTGACCCTATACCGTAGTAAAGATGATGGTAAATCCTGGCAACCGGAAAAAACGACCATTGAGAAGGATGCTAACGGAAATAATCCTTCCATGCACATGAATGAAAGTGGTATCACTTTAGCCGTTGGCCCAAAGAAGGGGAGATTGTTGCGGGCTTCGCGGTACTACGGCCCTAATGGAGGGAGAGCAGAATGGCCCCAGCAATACACCAATGCGATCTACAGCGATGATGGTGGAAAAACTTGGAAGACGAGTGCCCCATTTCCTGAAAAGGGTACGGGTGAAGCGGCGCTGGTCGAACTTGCTGATGGACGCATCTATTACAATTCGCGTGTTCACTGGCCGAAACGACCAAGTAATCGTCGTCGCCGCGAGGCATGGAGTGTCGACGGAGGTGAGACATGGAAAAAATGGAGAATTGTAGATGCTTTACCTGATGGGGATCAGGGTCGCCCTTACGGTTGTATGGCAGGGTTAACTCGAATACCGTCCCAAGAGCAAGATATCCTGATCTTTAGCAATCTTGATACGAACGCTTCACACCGCGAGCGCATCACTGTCTGGGCGAGTTTTGATGGTGGTAAAACGTGGCCCGTTAAGAGACTCGTCGACGCAGGACGCAGCGGTTATTCTTCCCTCACGGTCGGCCGACCCAACACGTTGACTTCAGGTTGGATTTACCTCCACTACGAGCACGATCCAATCAAGGGTTCTTACCAGACCCGATTCAATCTTTCTTGGGTACTTGGCGGAGAGTTGACTGGGGACGGAGATCTGCCGAAACTGAAACCTGGGAAGCGACGCATTGGTTTATATTAATGGTGCATCTTTGAGTTATAATATTCTCCTATCACTGGATTAACATTGATCCCAAACCTTTACAAAAAACTAATTTACCTACTTGATGAGCAAGTCAGAACGGTTAGATGATTTGTACTGGAAAATCACTCAAATTCTGATTAGACTAAGAGCAGAGTGAGATGGCTATTTTTCATACTGTGTTTCTTGATTGATCCGCTATCTGTGCGAGCGGCCGATTCGGTTGACCTTGAGAAGGCTCGGCAACATTGGGCGTTTCTCCCGTTTAATAAAATTGAGTTACCTAAGGTCAAACAACCTGGGTGGGGAGTTAATGAAGTTGACCGGTTCGTGGGTTCGCGACTGGAAAAAGCTGAGTTACTACCCTCAGAACCGGCTGATAAGGCGACCTTGATCAGGAGGGTTTATTTTGACCTGATAGGTCTACCCCCTTCACCGGAGCAAGTCCGCGCTTTTCTCGCCAATAAATCTCCACTGGCTTATGAAAAACTCATTGATGGCCTTTTGGCCTCACCGCATTATGGGGAACGCTGGGGACGGCATTGGCTTGACCTTGCACGATACGCCGACAGCAGTGGCTATCACTCTGATATCGATCGCCCCAACGCTTGGCGTTACCGGGATTATGTGATCAAGTCGTTCAATGATGATAAACCCTACGCGCAGTTTATTCGTGAACAATTGGCCGGCGATGAAGTTGCGCCTAAAAATGCGCAATCGTGGATTGCCACGGGTTTCTGCCGTAATGGCCCTTCCAATGATGGCAACGTAAGGCCCGCGTTTGCTGAACAATATCGGTTGGATCAGCTTGATGATGTGATATCAACAACGGGCATAACCTTTTTGGGGATTACCGTTGGTTGTGCTCGTTGTCACGATCACAAGACTGCGCCTATTTCGCAGATCGATTACTATCGGCTGCTTGCTGTGTTCAATAATGCAGTCCCACGCGAGGTGCCAATGGGCCAGGATGGTCAGCTCAACCTCAAGAAGATGGTTAAATCTGGCAAGAAGAACCCCAAGCCGGGCTTGATGGCGCTCACGGAGGTGGGAGCTGAGCCGCGACTCACGCATCTGCTTATTCGTGGTCAAGCCAAGAATCAGGGTGAGGAGGTGCAACCGGGTGTGCCGAAAGTGCTCGAACCACTGCAACCGGTATCATTTAACTCTAAGCCTAACAAGGCCAGTCGCACAACCGGTCGTCGCCTCATCTTTGCGGACTGGGTGGCCGCCGAAAACAACACGCTCACCTGGCGGGTTCATGCCAATCGCATCTGGCAGTTTCATTTTGGCCATGGGCTCGTGCGCACGCCCAATGACTTCGGCCCCGCAGGCAGTCTGCCCACACATCCGGCTCTACTGGAATGGCTTGCACAACAACTAATTATCGAGGGTGGCTGTGTGAAGCCAATCCATAAAAAGATCTTGATGTCGGCAACCTACCGCCAATCATCCAGCTATCGTGCCGAAGCTCATGCAAAAGATCAGGATAACCTGCTCTACTGGCGTGTGTCCAAGCGTCGACTGGAAGCCGAAGCCATACGCGATGGCATCCTAGTGGTAAGTGGCAAATTAAACCGAAAGACGGGCGGACCGGGTATCAAACCACGTATTCCACATGAGATCATTGATCAGCGCAGCCAACGCAATAAGTGGCCGAAAGTAAAACAGGAAAGAATAGAACATTGGCGCCGCAGTGTTTATGTTTACGTGAAACGCCAGTTGATGATGCCAATGCTGGAAATGTTTGACATGCCCAGCCCTTCGATGCCATGTAGTCGGCGGATTGTAAGCACCATCCCGACGCAGGCGCTCACGCTTTTGAACGATCCATTTGTCAACGAACAAGCTGCATATTGCGCTCGCGAAATAATTAAGATCTCAGATGATAAAAAGGCCCAAGCCAAGGAGGCGTTATGGCGTGTTTTGGCACGACCTCCCAAAGAGGAATGGATTGAGGAGGGTCGCAGGTTTCTGGATAAAGAAGGTGAAACAGGACTTACAGATTTCATTGTGGTACTCATTAACTCCAGCCAATTTTCGTACGTGGACTAATGAATAATCACATCACAAATCGCCGGCATTTTCTGCAAACTACCGGAGGCGGTTTTGGTATACTGGCATTGCGTTCACTACTGGCGGCCGACAATCCAAAACCAATGAATGCGCTTTCTCCGCAATTTGCGGCCCGGGCCAAGTCAGTTATTTTTCTCTTCATGTATGGCGGTCCGAGTCAGGTGGACACCTTTGACCCCAAGCCCGCGCTTGATCGTTGGAATGGTAAGGCAATCCCTACTTTTCGCAAGGAGGACGCCTTCGCCCCCGCCACCAAAGCCACCGCCATGCGCAGCCCGTACACGTTCGCACGGCACGGTCAGTCTGGATTGGAGATTAGTGAAAAATTTCCACACCTCGCACGACATGCCGATGAACTGTGTGTCATCCGCTCGCTACACGCTGATAGCAATAATCATGGACCGGCGTTGTTCCAAATGAATTCAGGCTTTGTACAATCCGGCTATCCGAGCATGGGTTCGTGGATTACTTATGGACTCGGCAGTGAAAATGAAAATCTGCCTGGTTACGTGGTCCTCACCGATCTCAATGGAGCACCCGTAAATGGGGCTATGAATTGGTCCAACGGCTTCATGCCTGCGACCTATCAAGGTGTGCCTTTCCAATCGGTCGGCTCGCCCATTCTCTATCTGAAACGTCCTGAAGGAGTATCCGTTGCGCAGCAACGCCATCGATTGGATTTCATTCGCAAATGGAATGAACGCTACTCGGCCGCCAATCCTGATGAAAGCGCCCTGTCCGCACGAGTGGCTGCTTACGAGTTAGCTTGGCGAATGCAGAGCCACGCACCGGCGGCCGTTGACATTTCCCGAGAAACCAAGGCAACGCGCGAGGATTACGGGCTCAACCATAAGATCACAGAGTATTTCGGGCGCAACTGCCTGCTGGCGCGCCGTTTGGTCGAACGTGGGGTGCGGTTTGTGCAGATCTATAGTGGTGGCAATAAAGGGCTGACTGCGTGGGATGCACACGACAATCTGAAGGAAAACCACGACCGGCAATGCGCCCAGACCGACCAGCCGATTGCTACATTACTTACTGACCTAAAGCAGCGCGGCCTACTCGACACTACGCTCGTTGTGTGGGGTGGTGAATTTGGGCGATTGCCCACGCATCAGGGCAGTGCTGGGCGCGACCATAACCCGTTTGGCTTCACGATGTGGCTCGCTGGCGGAGGAGTAAGGGGTGGTTTGACTTATGGGGCTACCGACGAGTTTGGCTATGCCGCTGTGGAGAACAAGGTGCATGTCCACGATCTGCACGCCACTATCCTCCATCAGCTTGGGCTCAATCACAAGCAACTCACTTATCCCCACTTGGGCCGTAACTTCCGCCTCACGGACGTGGAAGGCAGCGTGGTAAAGAGTATTTTGGCATGATGGCTACATCATTTATCTCATCCCGACAGTATTTACACTTGTGTCCTTGGTGGCTTATTTAGCGGTGGGTTTGATAAAATCACCGCGTATCCGGTATTTTCGCTGCAGGTAATTTCCGACAGCGGCAAAGGGTCCAATTTTGGGATCATTCCCGAGTATACGGTTAAAGACGAGGATCTCAGCGATCTGCCCATTGAAGAACCATTCGGCTCCTGGATCTCCTGGCGGGTCAAGGATACCATGACCTCCTACTTGAATAAAGCGGATTGGATCGAGTGGAAGTTTGGATTGGTCTCTCAGTTTTGTGCCTGTATTTTTACCGTCAACAATCATCTCTAGTTCGGATTTGTGCTTATCAAAACGCACGGTCAGGATGTGAAATTTAGTGTCAAGCTTCGATTCCTGACTCTGGATCTTCTTGCCATTTCCAGGTCCTCCATAATGAACACAGAACCAACTATCTGATTTGCCGCCTCTTCGTATGCCTAATCCACCACGGCCGGTTTTAGAGTCAGCTGTAGCGCTCAGGGTCAGGGGAGAAATGGTGGGTATAAATGGCATGCTTGCCACTAGAAAGACAGTGCCACGATTAAGGTCGAAGGGTTTTTTGAAACGTCCAATTAAAGGATCAGTAACTTCGAAGTTGCTTCCGCCTTTACCGTTAAACTGAAGGGCAGGTTTCCCGCCGATCTCAGAAACTTTCTTTACAAGTGTTGGACGAGTAGCTGGTGACTTGTAAGCGGGAGTAAGCTCGAGGCCTTCTCCGGACTGATCGGTCCACCGAGCGATATCGGTTTCGCTTCCTCCTTCCTTGGAGTTATCCTCAGTAGTGATGCCGGCATCTGCCATCAACCATAGCCGAAGACCCTCAGGAGGGAACGGTTTAGTCTCGGCGCTAAATGAGATTGAGGAGAGCCAGATTCCAAGAAGGGTCGGTATGAGGTGCTTCATGGCTGAATCTAAACTAAGATTATTCTTTCACCATGAATTTTCTGGTCGATGAAATTAAATGTTTTATGTTGGATTTCTAATCCCTTATAGGGTGCAGACTGCAATAAAAAATTCATTGTAATTGAAATGTTAGCATGTTCTTTTAGATGTAAATTAAATGGTTTTATTTATTAAATTTATTATCGGAATTATTTTCCTCTCATGTGTCGGGTTGGGTGGAGAGAAAGTTTCTCCAGGAACGAAGAAAGCTTTGAGCAAATTGAACCTGCCTGGTATTAAATTGAACCTAGAAGAATGGAGTGTAGATGTGAATGCGACTGTATGTCTTCACGAAGGCTTTCTTGAGTTGGTTGCATGTACGAAGGGCAGTAAGGAGCACGAGTCTATTCTTTCGACTGCAGCGCGTCCGATGCATATTCACACAGCCATGCTTCTGATGGGAGTGAAGCCCGGCACCCCTGCCATGAGAAGAGTAGGTGAGGGAGGGAGTACACGTTGGGTTCCTATTGATCCTGCCGGGGATGATGTTTTCTTATCGCTTGTTTTTCCTGATTTGGAAGGTAATCCACAGGAGTCTCCCATAGCTAAGTTCATTTCGCCTGCACGATCCGATGATGTTAAAGTTTTAAGAACGAAGGGAAAAGAAGAAACATTTCCTGCGAGTTTTCTTTTCGCTGGATCCCATTTGATTGAGGATGGTCCTGGTCCCAAAAAGTATGTATGTGAACATAGTGGAAACGTTATTTCGATTTCGACTTTCGGTGACGAGCTTCTCTGTTTGCCTGGTGTTCACGGTCATCAGAACGATGGACTCACTTGGAAAGTGAATTCTAAGGGGTTACCCAAGATTGGAGAGCAGGTAATTCTCCGCCTGAGACCAAAGGTGAAAGCTCCTCATAAAACCACAGCTTTATCGAATAAAAAATGAAGTGCATAATTCTTTCCATTTTAATGCTCCTTTTAACTCAGCCATTCACCTGGGCTGCGGAGAACGGATATTACAAATATCCTAACGGCACTTTCTCCACTCGGCCTGATGAAACTAAGTCTCTGCAGAACATTAAGCGATTTGGTCCAGTAGGCATTGGTTTGGATTTACTTCAGCCGGCCTTTGTTATGCGAATAAGTAATATCGAGGAAGGTTCTCCGGCTGCTTTAACGGGGAAGCTTGAAAAAGGTCAGATTATTAGAGAGATCAATGGGCAGAGCCTTGCTGACATTGATCCGCGCATTCAATTGGGACAAATTCTTGCTGAGGCAGAGGCAACCGACGGTATGATTCAGTTCAAAATCAAAGGTAAGACTGAGCCGGTCGAGGTGAAGGTCCCAGTGCTTGGAGCTTACAGTAAGACCTGGCCTCTTAATTGTCCAAAGTCGGACAAGATCGTGCGTCAGGTTGCCGGTTATCTTTCTAAACCGAAATCTACTGAGGGTCTCGGAGGAATTGGTATGCTTTTTCTTCTTTCCACCGGTGAGAACCAAGACTTAGAGGTTGTCCGTAACTGGGCACGGAAGGTGCCGGCTCACAAATATCCTTGGTACATCGGTTACGGTGGAATTGCGCTTACAGAATGCTATCTCCGTACAGGGGATCCTGAGATATTGGGGAACATCCAAGAATGGGTCGATAATGCAGTAAGCTCTCAGCACAATGATGCTTGGGCTGGGAGAGGGAGTGCGCTGACTTCCTACGGGCAAGGTCATCTAAATGCCGCTGGCACACATGTCGTCACTTTTCTCATGCTTGCTAAGGAATGTGGGACGGAGATTCCGGATCATACTTTCCTGGGCGCTTTGAGGCACTTTTTTCGCTATGCAGGTCGAGGAAATAACCCTTACGGAGATGACCGTCCTGAGGTCGGTTTTGTAGATAACGGAAAAAACGGAAAACTGGCCTTTGCTATGGCCGCCGCTGCCGCTCTGACACCAGATGGTGAAAACTCTATTTACGCGAAGGCCCGCGACGTTTGTGCCGTTCAAAGTTTTTATACAACGAGCTTCATGTTGCATGGCCATACTGGTGGGGGAATCGGTGAAATATGGCGCAGTGCTGCCATGGGCTTACTCTATGACAAAAAGCCTAGACAATACCGTGAGTTCATGGATAACCGTCAATGGCACTATGACTTATCGCGTCGATTTGACGGTTCGTTTGGTATTCTTGGTGGATCCGGATATGATAAGGAATTATGGGGTGTGGCTTATCCTCTGACTTATACTATACCTCGTAAAACCTTACGCATCACAGGTGCTCCACCCACTAAGTTTTCCAAGTCTTACCAGCTGCCTAAGCAGCTTTGGGGAACCGAGGCTGATAACCTTTTTCTTTCACTTGATGCAGTTCCTGATAATCAGGACAAGAAGCATGATTTATCAGACGAGACCTTAGCCAACGATTCGAGTTTGGCATTTCTTCGCCGTTTTCATAGCGCCGAGCAACCCACTGATGATGAGATCCGGCGCTATATCCATCATCAGGAGCACAACATTCGGAACATAGCCGCCTACAAGGCGCTCGGCATCAACAGCGGCTACATCGGGCGGAAAGCGGCCGGCGGAAAGGTGCGTATGAATTTGGTGACGGAGTTTCTGGAACACCATGATCCGCGTGTCCGCCGGGTCATGTTTGGAGCCATCTTGCATAAGCCAGATATGATTACTTCTGAAGTTTTTGAGCTTGCGGTAAAGGCCGTTAAGGACACACACGAATCCTGGTGGGTTAAGGATGCTGCTCTGCAAATCATTGGTCATGGCTCAGCTGACCAGATCGCTCCGTTCATTGATCTACTGTTACCATATCTTAAGCATGAAGAGAATTGGTTAAAAAACGCAACCCTCACCGCGCTGACTCCGATCGTTGCGGATGAGCGGTGTTATCAACGGGTTCTTCCCGCGATAGGAGATCTTATTCGTAATAATCAGCGCGTGTCGGTCACGAGAGGACTTACTAAGGGCATTCGATCTAAGATCAATGAGGCTGGGCCTGCGGTGCAGAAGTTAGCCGCAGAAACCTTAGAAGAAACTTTCATGGGCTATGCAGGTTCAAAGACCGCTCCCGGCGGTCTCGATACCACATCCACTTTCGAGTTTCATCTGGAAGCCATTGCCGAGTCGCTGGCCGATGTGCCGGGCGGACTAGATGTGCTCTACGAGATCGCTCGTCAGCGCAAGCCCAAAGAAATTCTTCCTTACAAGAAGTTCTTTCTCAATGCCGACTCCTCTCGATTCGGTCCCAAGCTCAAGAAGGCGATCAACCCCATCATCATGGAGGAATTGATCCCCGAGTATGTCGGAAGGAACCGGGCTCGGCTTAAACAGTTGGCAGGCGGCGAGACTCAGTCCGGTTATCCCGGCGGTTCAAGGGATGTCATCGATGAATTGTCCGCCCTCTACGATCGGGCAGGCCAGAAGGAATACGACTGGAAAATGTTCCTGGACTTGCGCAATGCCAAGTGGAGCTATCACAGCTTTGACCCGATTGCCTCCGAGCAGGTGCCCTTCGACCAGCTTATTACCCGTTACCGCAAGGTGACGATGCCCAAGGACATGGACAAGTGGTACGAAACCACCTTCGAGGCCAATGACGCGAATAACCGGGGTGCGTTCAAGTGGGGCAAGAGCCCCTTCGGCCATTACATGGGCAAACTCCCGGCCGGGCCTGTCCACAAATGTGGTGCCGGTTGCATTGGTCCCGGTTGTTATGGAGGAGCCAAGATCAATACCTTCTGGGAAAAGGAAGTCCTTCTGTTGCGCCAGCATTTCGAGGTTCCACCGATCAAGCCAGGACATCGTTACCGCCTTCGGATCAACGACGGTAACCATGTTGGTTCCGGTGGGGGACACATCATCTACGTTAACGGAAAGCAATTGATCGAGGCCAAGACCTGCAACGGGCGGGGCTCGGGCGCACTGCCCAAGGGAGCCTACTTCACTAGGGAGTTCATGGATGACCTGGGCGGGGGCAATGTCTGCATTGCAGCCATGACTTTCCTGCGCAACAACGATAAGTACTCGGTCAAGCCGAGTAAGCCCGTTCCTCAGGGCAAGTTCAGCCTACATATCGAGGAACAGAAGTTGCCTCCCATGGAGGATGGCCTCGTCTTCAAGTCCGCCTCCATCGTTCCCATGCTCTCCTCGCAATGGCAGAACATGCAGGATCCGGAGGACCGGGAAAAGTCGGCTTCGGCGGTCAAGTTCCGCTGGGATGGCCAATTCGTGTACAACCCGAAGATCTCGGGCGCTTGGAAAGTGATTGCCCAGGTTGCCGACTTGGCCGGCTTCGATCCGGCCAAGAAAACCCGAGTTAACCGCCCACCGTTTTCTAGCATGACATTTAAGGACGGAGGCAGGACGGACAACCCGGTCTGGGCATGGTCGGGAGATACGCTGATGGACCTGACCAAGTTCCAGGCCCTCAAGATGAAACTCAGGAACATCGATGGCAACGACTACCTCTTCGTCGAGGTTGGGGGCTTCGGTACGCGCAACAAACCGGGTTGGAAATCACAACTATTGGTCTTGACCAGGTAGTAAAGCAAAAATGTCAAAACCCACTGAACTGTATCTTCCATTACCTAAGTTATTCTTGGGAGCAGTGGTAACGGTCCTTGCCTGCCTTCCATGCGTTGGAAGTGCAAAGGTAAAGGCGGCCGGGCTCTTCATTCCTCCAAAGATCGAGAGGTTGTTCGATACTTACTGCTTCTCCTGCCATGACGAGGAGATCCAAAAGAAAGATGTCCGACTGGATCGCTTGGATACTCTGGCCCTCGATACACGACTCAACCTGCTCAATAAAATGCAGGAGCAACTCTTCTTTAAGGAGATGCCGCCCAAAAAGAAGAAGCAACCGAGCGAAGCACAGCGGGCCTTCTTGGTTGAGTGGGTTTCCAGCGAACTGAAGCAACACAATGCCTCCAAGCTGGAGGAAAAGCTAAAAAGACCGGAATTCGGCAACTACGCCGATCACGACAAGCTGTTCTCCGGAGAGTACGCGCATCTGAAAGGCTTCACTCGCGACCGCCACTGGTTGGTCAGTGAGTTCATCTTCAATGCCAAGATCAATCGACTGATTGACCATCCGAGCATTAGAACGATTGATGGCGTAAAGATGGACGTCATCGGCGACAACGGAGTCAATGTCAGTAAACGATTCGGTGGCCATAATCTGCGGCAAAGCATTACCAACCCCTTCTTGCTTCCAAGCAGTATAGGTGTGCGTTATTACGACACCACTGCGCTCAGCGCCGGTCACCTGCTGATGATGATCTCCAACGCCAAGAAGATCGCCACATATATGTCGTCCGAGAAGGCGATGAAGGCGCACTACCCCGCGATGCACCGCATTATGAAGATGGAGTTGGCGCACCGGGAAATCCTCGCCTCCCGTGAGAGGTTCTTAAACGCCTATATCGAGAACGTCGCGCAGGATATCTACAAAGAAAGAAATGAAGCTCTGCTACCGGAGTTTGTCCGGATCGAAGTGAACGAGGTGCGGGTGCCTTTGGATTCAAAGGGCAATCCTAGGGCAAAAGAGGACAACATGGAGTTGCTGCGAACGCGATACGATCGTCAGGATATTGAGGCCATTTATCGTGGTATTCAAAAATACAAGCAGGAGGACGTTTCCTACGAAGAAGTGATTGAGAAGTGTGAGCGAGATTGGTTCAACTCCGGCGTCCATGAGAAACGGCTTCTAGGCCGGATCATGCTCATGAAGATCATGGGCGCGCGGTGGGACATGTCGCTGATCTACGAAGACGTCGGAAAGCAAAATATGGCGCTCCCGCCGTACCGGTCACTTTCTGAGAGCGAGATGCAGGTGATCAATGCGTCGATCCAGGAGCACCGCAAGAAGGGGGATCGTTACAAGTATATCATCGAGAAGTGCATGAACGACTGGGATGTGTCGTTCATGGCGGACCGTATTGCCGCGGGGCAGGCAGGCGAAAAGCAGATCGACGATTTGGTGGATGAACTCTTTGCCAAAATCCATGAGAGAGAGCCAACCGAACAAGAGGCGAAGGAAAACATCGCGCTGACAAAAACGTACATGAAAACGCTGGGCAATCAGGAGGCCATTGCCAAACTGATTGAGACGCTTATTCTGAGCTCGGAATTGGTCTACCGTTCGGAGTTTGGGCAGGGCCCGACCGATGAGGATGGTCGACGCATGATGTCATCTCGCGACGCCAGTTATGCACTAGCTAACGCCCTCATCGATAGCAGTCCCGATAAAGAGTTGGTCGTTGCGGTGAAGGAAGGCAAGCTCAGCACACGCGAAGATTATCGGCGCGAAGTGATTCGTATGCTCAAACGGAGAGATCAGTACTACGTCATAGACGAATCGGTACAGAAAACCGGCTTCAATTCGAGCATCACCAATTTGCCGATTCGTAAACTACGGTTTTTTCGCGAGTTCTTCGGCTACACCAAGACCATGACCCTGTTCAAGGATGACGCCCGCTTCGGCGCTGGGCGCTATGATGATTCGAAAGGACGCCTGGTGGACGAAGCTGATATGTTGGTCGCCCATATTCTGGCAAAAGATCGGAATGTCTTTGAGGAATTGCTTACCACCGAAAAATTCTACGTCTATCATTCGGGCGACAATGAGGCGATGAAAGCCGCCTCTGATCGCCTCCGTAAAATCTACGATTACTTTAAAGCTCATGACTGGGAAAACTTTACCGAAGATGAGCTCTACGAGCATTGGGACTTCATCAACAAGATGAAAATGATGGGTACGGTGTTTCCCAATTTTCTTAAAGACGATCGACGCCGATCGAACTGGATCAGATCGTTCAAGACCCAAATGAGCAGCCTTGTTATCCGATTTGAGAAAGGGCAAAAAGCGGCAGCGCCGTATGACTCGACGGGGATGGCATACTGGAACAAAGGCAATGCCTCGACTCGAACCGGTCAGCAAATGCGGGGACCTGAGGTCACCACGTTCTTCGGTATTGATTATAGGAACTGGGACTACCCGACCCATCAACCCGCCAAAATGTCGAACCGGAAAGGCATGCTCACGCACCCGGCTTGGCTGATCGCTCATTCGCTGAACCTGGAGACCGATCCGGTTCGCCGTGGTAAGTGGATCCGTGAAAAACTTCTTGCTGGTACCATTCCCGACGTACCGATCACGGTGGACGCGGTGATCCCCGAGGACCATCACAAGACCCTTCGTCAGCGTCTCGAAAAAAGAACCGGCGATGTCTATTGCTGGAAGTGCCATCAGAAAATGGACCCGCTGGGTCTGCCCTTTGAAATCTACGATGACTTCGGCCGTTTTCGCACTGTCGAGAGTATCGAGCATCCTGAGAATTTGATCAAAGAGGCCGACCGCCAGGCTTCACCCCAAAACGGAATCAACGTGGCGCAGTACAAGACGCTGCCCGTGGAGGCGAGTAGTCTCATTAAAGGCACGGGAGACGAGAAGATCGATGGTGAGGTTCGGGACGCTCTTGAACTTGCCGAGCGTTTGGCGAAATCGCCTCGCGTGCGCCAGTCCATCATTCGCCACGCATTCAGATACTTCATGGGTCGCAATGAAGTACTATCCGATTCCAAGACGCTCATTGACGCGGAAAAATCCTACCTTGATAATGCCGGTAGTTTTGATGCCGTGATTGTGTCTCTCTTGACTTCAGACTCCTTCATTTTTCGAAAATCAGATAACAATTAAAACCATGACCACACGCAGAAACTTTCTCCAATCCTCAGTCCTGGGCTCGGGTGCCCTCGCGCTCTCACCCTCGTTCAATCATCTTCTTGGAGCCGTAAAACCGGATCCCCATCCGCATCGCTTCATCTTTATCCGCAAGTCGAACGGAAACATCCCCAGCCAGTTTTCGCTCCCCACGTTTTCGGAGGAACAGAAGAAGAAGGACAAGGACAAGGAAGCGTTTGAGGCCGACCTCGACAAGCACGAGTTGCCACAGTGGATGAGGGAGTTGGATGGCCACAAGGAAAACATGACCATCCTGAACGGCATTTCGATGGAAATGAGCGACGGCGGTCACTATTCTTTCTCGGGATGTCTGGGCGCTTACAAAGCGGGCCGTAACACGATCAGCGGGATCAAAAGAACCACGGTTGACTTTGAATTGGCCAAACTGTTCCCCTCGCCCTTCGATCACGTCGAGTTGTCATTGGCCTCTGGGTCGGGTACGGTTGCGTTCAGGACCGGCATCGTCTCCGGTTTCTCCGCGCCGGCGATGCATCAGAGGAACTTCTGCTATGCCGATCCGCAAACCGCCTACGAAGAATTGTTCAAGTCGGTAACCAACACCAGTGCGGTGGACTCGGACAACGTGTTGCTCAGTTACTTGCACGAGCAGGAAGGTCGAAGGCTCAAGGGGCTCGATGGCAAGGAGCGGACAAAAATCAGCAATCACGTCGATTCGATCCAGTCGATCCGCCAGCGAAATGAAAAGGTAGCTTCGCTGACGGAGACCATCTCAAAGAACCTCCCGAAGATCGATAAGATCCATGCCAACGGCGGTCCCAATGCCAGTCTTCCCGAAAAGCAGGATGCGTTCACCGACGTCATGCTTGCAGCCCTGATCTCGGGGTTGACTAACGTCGTTACCTATACCATGGACGATCTCGGCACACCGATCACAACCCTGCCAGGTAATAAAGGGCAAGTCGATCTTCACCGGTTGGGTCACAGTCGAGATTACGAGCTCAGGGATATCGTGAAGGCCAGTCACGTAGCACAAATTGCGAAGATTGTCACGAAACTGAAATCCGTTCCCGAAGGCAGTGGAACGATGTTCGACAATACGACGATCATTTATTTCCCCGAAACCGGCGCCGGCCACCACGGTCCCAATACTGAAGCTCCGATGATGATCATGACGGGCAAAAAATCGAAACTGGATATAGCGGGGCGCTTTATCCGTCTGCCATTTCACGCCACCGAAGGTCACAAAACTCTAGGCAACTGGTACACCACGCTGCTCAACGCCTGCGGAAACCCGATCGAACACTACGGCGATTTGGATCTGGCGATGTCGCGCAAGAAAATGCCTCAGACCGGGCCTATCGCGCGATTCCTTGCCTAGAATATGTTATCTTGGCAAGGTAACTGTCTGCGGCGAAAGTGGGTTTCCGAACGGTTTCAGAATTCATCCATATGAAATATTATTGCATAAAAAAAATACTCTTCTCCTTTCTCTTGGCTCTATCGCTTGCAATCAGCGTATTGGCTGTCGATCAGCAACTGGAATTGGCGGTGCCCTTCACGGACAACATGATCCTTCAACGGGAATCCAAGACTCCCGTTTGGGGGTTCGATGAACCGGGAAACAAAATCACCGTCAAGTTTGCCGGGCAAACCAAGACTGCGGTGGCGGACAAGAATGGTGATTGGATAGTGAAACTCGATCCTCTCCAGGTCTCGCTGGAAGAGCGGGCATTTGAGGTGAAGAACGACAAAGAAAAATTCATTTCGCTCAAGGGGGTACTGGTCGGTGAGGTCTGGTTCTCTTCCGGTCAGTCCAATATGGTCTGGGTAGCCGGCAAGAGCATGTGCAACGAGTTGACCCGGGAACTTGCATCTTCCAAGGAGGATGTTCCTATCCGAGAGATCAACGTTAATACTGTGTCCGCCCTCTATCCGCAGAAAAGAGCTACCTCCGAGGAGGGCTGGAAGAAAGCCTCCGCCGCGAGTGGCTTCTCGGCCCTGTCCTTATCCTTCGCCCACGAGCTCTATAAGGAATTGAACGTTCCAATTGGAATTCTGCTCAGTGCCCACAGCAACACGCGAATTGAGGCTTTTGCCCAGCGCGAAGCAATTGAGGCACACACGAAACTTAAGGGCGATACTGACCTCATGCGCGATGCGGATCCGCTTACCAAGCAAGGCCGTGATGCTTTCGTGAAATACGACAAGGACTTAAAGGCATGGCAGGAGGAAGCCGGCAGGATTGGGGAGGCCGGGGGCAAGATGCCCGCCCGCCCTAGTCTCCCGGGAATCGCCGGCATGTGGCGCGGGCCCTCTCAGTTCTTTAATGGCAAGATTGCTCCAGTTATCCCTTATTCCATTCGGGGTGCTATCTGGTGTCAGGGGACCAGCAACAGTGGGGATGGTAGGATTTACGCAGCCAGGATGGAAGCTCTGGTCAAAGGATGGAGAGATGCCTGGGGCATGCCGGAGATGCCTTTCTATTTTACTCAGATGCAACCCTACGGGTCTCCTGACCCCGATAACGTCGGGTTTGCCGACATCCGTCAGGTGCAGCACATGTACTTTGCCAACAATCGCGAAAATGTTGGAATGGTCGTGCAATCCGACATTAATTCGGCCAACCCCGGGGGCATACACTACTATAACAAGCTGCACCCCGGAATGCGCATGGCTCGCTGGGCCCTCTCCAAACAATACGACAAGAACGTTGCCTACACCGGTCCGATCTACAGCGGCTATAAGGTGGAAGGAAAAAAAGTGATGGTCTCCTTTGATAAGGAAAGTCTCTTCGGTGGTTTGATGGTCGGCAGCAAGGGCATGGCCAGGGATCGCCGTGAACCGGGGAAGTTTGTGGAACCCGCCAAGCTCACCCCGGGAGCCAAGCTCAATCATTTCCGACTATGCGGTAAAGACAGGAAGTGGCATGCTGCCGAGGCGGTGATTATTGAAGATGCCGTGGTGGTCACTTCAGCAAAGGTGCCTTCCCCGATCGGCGTGCAGTATGCCTATAATGCCGTACCAGAGAATTCCAATCTCTACAACAAGGCCGGCCTGCCGGCAACCCCCTTCGCTGCCGTCGACGGGAAGTTTATATTCGAGGAAGACGACCTGGAAAAAGCCGCGGCCCTCAAGGCGAAGTATACTCGTTGGACTGATCCCAATTACCCCATCTTGCAGGTGGCAGAGTATTACCGCGATGGAGTTATTCTTCAGCGAGATCACCCGATAAAAATCTGGGGGCATGTGAACAAAGGCGTCAAAGTAACCGTTACCCTTGATGGTGTTGCACAAACCGTTTTTCCCAATGACCTGGAGCAGTGGTCGGTGACCTTCCCGTCAAGGAAGGCTGCGGTCAAGCCGATTACCCTCGAGGTCAAGTCCAGTCATGGCTTCCACCGCACGGTCAGGGACATTCTCATTGGGGACGTCTGGTACCTGACAGGGAGCACGCTGCTGTCCACCGAGTGGCCTTACGATAGACGCGCCAAAGAGATCGAGTTGCCCAAGATAATGCCGCTGGTGAGAGAGTTTTGCAGAAAGACCAATGCAAGCAGCTTTCCCATCCCGAGGAAGCGTCGTTTTGAGACTGGTAGTGGAAAATACCGATCCCATTGGTTGAGCGCTGATTTCTCGAAGGAAAGCAGCGGGGTCACCATGTTTGCCTATGAGTTTGCTAAGACCTTGAATCGACCGGGCATCCCGCAGGGGTTTATCACAATGTCATCGGGACAAGGAGGACGTAATCGACAATTCGCCTCTCCACTATCCTGGACATCCTTTCAAGGTGTCAGGGACGTGAAGAATCCGAACTTCAAGGACCGCCTCGACGAGTTGTTCCTCCAGTCCCCCAATTCCGAGGTGGCAAAGAAGGCCGTCGTCAAGCACCTTGAGGAGGTCCAGGTTTTCGTTCAAAATATTACCGAGGCAGACAAGCAAGGTAAGGTCTCATCGACCTTTGCTCTTCAGGCACCCGCCTTCCCGGAAGCCGGCAAGGGTGATTCCGTATCACCGGATACCATTCCAACCTATGCCTATAACTGGTGTGTGAGTCCGTTGACTCCGATGGGTGTCTCGGGGGTGATCTGGGTGCCATCCGAAAGCAATATAGGTGAGGACCCTGCCCACTATGCGACCGAGTTGGAAATTTACGTCAAAAGTCTGTCAGGCACACATGGTCAGGAAAAAGTCCAGTTTCTTTATGCTCAACCGACGAACTCTCTAGTCGAAGGAATTACTGCTCCCAGGATTTCGGGAGCTAAGAGCACAAACTTTAATCAATGGCCAAAAAGCCTCAAAAATATTGCCGCTGAGTTGGCGGGAATGGCTGAATGATATTCAGAAATTAAAACTAAATAAATTGCTAACCTTTACAATGAACAAATCTATTAATTTCTTAATTGTTTTAACTTTTTTAAATCACTCAATTTGTGCTGCTAATGCAATAAAAAAAGAGGCGGGGGATTCTAAGCCTATAAAAGTTTATATACTTTCAGGTCAATCCAACATGGTGGGTGCCGGCAAAGTGGATGGTGGAAGTAGTAGGTGGGGATCGGAGTTTATCGATCCGGTGGTGTCGGTTTATGAAGGTTTATATGACTCGAAGGAAAACTATGATGAATTGAAGCCCATTAAAACAACCAAGCTGGAGGAATTCGGAGGAACTAATCCATCTCCGTATCCCGGCGGAGGGGCTCAGGTGACAAGAGGTTTTGTCCAAGTGGAAAAAACTGGAATGTACGAATTTCGTCCGGGTTATGGAGGCTCTATGCAAAATGTCATGGAGGTCGATGGTAAAGAGGTTCATCGTAAAGAGGTCGGCAAGGAGATTGTACGCACTGGTATCAAGCTCGAAGGCGGGAAAAAGGTTCCCTTCAAGATCACCTACTTGACCAATGATGCGAATGGCTTGGGTTGGATTGTTCGCTTGGATGTTCCGGGAACGCTTTCTGCTTTGGTCAATTATGAGGGCAAGTATCCCTACTTGAAGAATGAAAAGAGTCAGTGGGTCGCTCGTGATGATGTTTACTACAAGGGAGTCATTACAGCTACGGGAAGCCGTTGGCTCGGAGTGGAGTCGGGGAAAATTGGACCGGAGTTGGGATTTGGGCATATGGTCGGTAATTATGATGAAGATCCGGTGCTGATTCTAAAGACTTCGCAGGGAAATCGGTCGCTTGGGTGGGATTTTCTTCCGCCTGGTAGAAAGCAGTATGAGTATGGCGGAAAAATCTATGCAGGCTATAAGCAATCCCCCGAGTCATGGGCCAAGGGCACCGAGCCGAAGCCAATTGGTTGGTATGCCGGCAAGCAATACGACGATTGCTTTAGTGCGGCGCATGAGGTACTCAATAACTTCGATGAGGAGTTCCCGCATTGGAAAGGGAGGGGTTATGAGATCGAGGGATTTGCTTGGTGGCAAGGTGACAAGGATCGCTACAATGCCGGACACGCCAGTCGTTACGAAGAGAATCTCGTCCACCTCATTAAAATCCTGCGGAAGGAGTTCAAAGCCCCTCAAGCAAAGTTTGTCATCGCCACACTTGGCCAAACCGCAAAGAATAGCGCGGAAGGGAACGAGAAACTGATCCTTGATGCCCAACTCGCCGTGGATGGAGATGCAGGTAAGTATCCGGAATTCAAGGGGAATGTTAGTACCGTTTACACCCACCCCCTCAGTCAGGGAGGCGCTTCCAACAGTCACTACGAGGGTAACGCGCAGACTTACATGGACATCGGCCGGGCTATGGGTGAGTCAATGGTGAAGTTGCTCGAAGGGAAGTGATTGAATCCAAAGTAAATCCAAACAAGAATGAAACCATTCCACATGATCCGATTAATTCTTCTTTTATCCGCCTCAGCGTTACTGTTCTACTCAACACTTGCCGCTGAAGTTCCATTTCCATTGCCCGATCCTGATGGTAAACCGGGTGATGTAACCAAACCGGTTAAGGTCTATATTTTGGCCGGCCAGTCTAACATGGTTGGCATGGGTAACTTAAGTGGAGCCAAGAATGTTTATGATGGAGTCTTCTTGAGCTCGGATTCCGGTGTTCCTGATGGACCCTTACAGATTTATAAAGTGGGCAACTACAAGGCTTCTCCATTGGCCATTTATCTTCCCAGTGGTAAGAAGACCGATGAGCCGATTGCCGAAGGACAGTTGGTGGTCCCCCAATATGGGGTTTATCAATTACACTGTGGATTTGGTGATAATTCCTACAGTGTTATGCAAATCGATGGCAAGGAAGTCTACCGGCGCGAGTTGGGTGACAAGCCAGTCAAGCAAGCTATCACGCTCCGACCAGACAAACGTTACAAGTTCAAGATCTCCGGGTCCAAGGGCGTCCCTCCGAGGTTCTGGATGCAAAAGATTGATCTCTTGGGTAACGGTGATCTTGAGGCAGTGGCCAAGCGGGAGGGAAAGTTTCCCTGGTTGGTAGATGCAAAAGGCGAATGGACGGTTCGACAAGATGTCTATTTTCAGGAGGCACGGTTGGCGAAGGACGGCAAGGGTTCACCTCTGAGTGCCATATCCAACGGTAAGTCCATTGGTCCGGAACTCGGATTTGGCCATGTGCTTGGCACGTTTCATGGAGAGCAGGTTCTGTTGATCAAGACAGCTCAAGGTAATCGCTCGCTAGGGTTTGACTTTCGTCCACCATCTAGTGGTCGAACTGATCCCGATAATCAGTTCGAATCAGCCGAATATAAGCTAATGATCGAAGGTGTTAGCAAGACTTTGAATAACATTGCCAAGGTCGTTCCTGGTTACAAGGGGCAGGGTTATGAGATTGCTGGGTTTGTCTGGTTCCAAGGCCACAAGGACAGCTTCAGTGAGGCATTGATCGAAGAATACGAAAAAAATTTGAGTAACCTGATCAATGACGTTCGTAAGGAGTTTAAACTGCCAAAACTGCCGACAGTGGTCGCTACTATCGGATTTGGCGGGCACAATATGCAGGAGAAGTTTTTGAATATTCACCAGGCCCAGATGGCCGTTGGTGATGCCAAGAAACACCCAGAGTATGGCGATAACGTTGCTTCAGTCGACACCCGTGATTTCTGGCGCGAGATCGATGAGTCACCAAAGGGTGAGGATTATCACTACAACCGAAATGCCGAGACCTACATGTTGATTGGGGATGCCTTAGGGCGCGCGATGGTCAGGATTCTCGGCGGAAAAGCGGAATCCTTTCCGCTGGCTCCGCGTCCTAAACACGTCATTGTAGAGAAGGGAGCGGAGCTGTCGGAAGAGAAAAAATCCGCTGCGCAGAAAGCGTTGAAGCCAATTATCCTTGATGGTATCGTAGCTTCTTATATTGCCAATCCGCGTTATAGCAAGGTTCTACTTCAAGAAGTATCCGATGAACGGCCGCAAAGAGAAAATCAGTTTTTGCGTGGCGCAATGTATGGGCTTGCCAACTGCTACCGTGCGGCTGGGATCGATGATTACGATTGGCATTCTTTCGGTCCTGATTTTAATAAACTACAGTGGAGTTACTACAGCTTTGATCCGAAGGAGAGTCAACCAAAGGAGAAAGGTAGTCGCTACCGTAAAGTAACCTATCCCACAGGTATGGAGATTTGGAATATGCCTGAGTTCGATGCAGGTAAGGCAGGCTGGAAAAAAGGCCTGCAACCATTTGGGCAACTAGACGGTAAGTTGGCACAGCTGTCCGAAACATGCACAGCAATATTTTGTCGTTGTAGTGAAAAACCGCATACTTTATGGGAAAATGAAGTCCTGCTGGTTCGTTGCACGGTAGAGCTTCCGCCGCTGAAGAAAGATTACCGTTACCGCATCGTTGTGGGTGGATCGGCTCACGTGAATTCCGGCGAAGGTTACGCCATCTATCTCAATGGTAAGTTACTAGGCGAGTCAAAAACCGGAGTTGCAGTCAGGCAGGGGGGGCAGCCTCGCGGGTGCTATATTTATAGCGATTTACGCGATGAAATAAAAGGAGGAAAGGTCACTCTCGCGGTGACCAGTTTCTTGCGTTACAATCATCCACGTCGTGGGCTTCAACCGCCACGCGGTCATCTCTCCCTACAAATTGAGGAACAAAAACTGCCTTCACTGAAATAGAGGCAAAATAATCGTCTAATGATGCAATTTTATTCACTACGCACCCGCATCAAAGTAGTGCTTGAATCGGTATCGGTTTTTCTGTTTCTTTCTGGGGTAGCCTCTGCCACTGATATCTCTTCAGGGAAATTCGGTTTTGAATCACAAATTAAACCGTTTTTTAAAAGGTACTGCATTGAGTGTCACGGACCGGAAAAAAGTAAAGGCAAGATTACTTTACACAGCCTCGACGGTGACTTGGCTGCAGGTCAGGAGTCGAAACGATGGGAGCTTATTCTCGATGCTTTAGAGCATGAGGACATGCCGCCGGAAGGGGAGGAAAATCAGCCGAGTGCTTCGGATCGCGCCGCCACCGTCAAGTGGATCGAGTCAGGTCTGCGTGACTACGTCAAAAAAGCGAGTAAGCTCCCAGTGGCTACAACGACACGTCGGCTCACTAACTTTGAGTATCAGAACACGATGCGGGACTTATTGGGCTTTGAACTCGAGCTGTCCAAAAATCTTCCCGTTGATCCGGATAGACCATATCATTTCCATAATACTGCGGAATTGATGATGATTGGGCCAGATCAGTTAGTTCGCTATAAGGAGGCGGCACGCAAAGCGATGGCAAGTGCGATCGTCGATCCTGAAAAACCGGAAGTCCACCAAACAATTACGAAGTGGGAACATGGTCAACCTGCAAAAAACGGATTGACCCAGGCCGAGATCGGCGTATATCACGGGCCTGGCGTCGGCAGGAAAACCGTCGGCTTGAAAAGCTGGCCCAAGACCGGTGAGTTCAGAATTCGCGTCAAGGCATCGGGGAATTTCCCGCCTGGGTTTCAGGAAGTGGCACTCCGTCTAGTGATGGGTACCGACCTCCGCCATGATTCAGGATCGGGCATCTATCAGGAAGTGGGAATTGTTCATCTGACAAATACTCCTGACAACCCCGAGGAGTTTGAGCTTCGGGGACGCATCGAAAACATCCCTGTTCAGCCGGCAAGCAAGCACAGAAATAAGATACGCCCTCCCAGCATCACTATCACAGCTCAGAATATTTTTGACAATGGAGAACTCAACGACCACCGCAAGAGCGGGTTTGACGACTCCTGGAGCGGCAAGGCTCCCCGCGTGATCCTTGAGTTGATCGAGTTTGAGGCCCCAGTGATTGATGTTTGGCCGCCAGAGCACCATATGCGTATCCTCTTTGAATCACCTCTGCGTGGCACAAAGACCGACGAGTACGCTTATGAGGTCATCAAAGGCTTCATGACGAGGGCGTTCCGGCGACCTGTCGATAGGGAAGAGGTTGATCATTATTTTCAGATCTACAAAATCTATGATGCCGAATTAGATACTCTTGAGCAGGCTATGCGGGAGACGTTGGCGATGGTGCTGATCTCACCGCAGTTTCTTTATCACACGGTGATTGATCAACCCGCCGCGACGAAGTTATACGAACTCGCCTCGCGCCTCTCCTATTTCCTCTGGGGAAGTATGCCGGATCAGAAGCTGTTTGATCTTGCTGCCTCAGGGGAGTTGAATGATCTCGCAATCTTGGAGGTCCAGACGCGTCGACTCCTCGCGGATAATCGTGCCAACAGTTTTGTCGAGAACTTCTCCACCCAGTGGCTGAGTATCGCCAAGATGAAAACGGTGAACATCAACCATGATCTCTTTCCGCGGTTTCTCTACACCGTGCACCTCGGCGAGCGACGTGGGCAGGAGCAGTTATTCCGCCCGAGCATCCGCGACTACATGCACGAGGAGACGGTGGGCTTCGTTAGCGAACTGATAAGAAACAACGCGAGTGTCATGAATATCATCGACTCTAATTTCGCCTACCTCAACGAACCGCTCGCGGTGCATTACGGTGTAAGCGGCGTGCAGGGATTGAAACTGCGTGCCGTTCCGATTAAACTTGAGTATCATCTTGGAGGGCTTCTGACACAGGGGGCTGTGTTGGTAGGAAATTCCACAGGTTCTGCCCCTCATCCGATCTATCGTGCGGTGTGGTTGCGTGAGGCGATTCTGGGCGACGAGGTCAAGCCACCACCTGCCGAAGTGCCGGCGCTATCTGATTCCGCAGGTGATTCTGCTGATGACGCTACCTCCATCAAGAATCTGCTCGAACTTCACCGAAATAAAGAAAGCTGCTACGATTGCCACGTTCGGCTTGATCCGTGGGGAATACCATTCGAACGCTACAGCGCGATCGGGAAATACCAGCCCTTGGTTCCCAAAGACAAGGTTCGGGTGCGGGGTTTTAATCATCAGAAAGACAAGACCTTCGCAGACTATCAGGCCTATCTGAGATCAATCTACACAGAGGAAGTGGACGCCTCCTCGCGCTTACCTCATGGCCCCGCGGTTGACGGAATGATGAAGCTCAAGAAGTATCTGCTCAAGGAGAGAAAGGATGAGATCGTGGAAAACGTCGTCCGCAGATTTATGACATACGCTATTGGCCGAGAGCTCACCTACCGTGATCGATTTGAAATCAAGAAATTGCTTAAGTTGGCGGAGGATGATGGATACAAACTGCAGAATATAATTGTGTTAGTTTGCCAGAGTCCTATATTCACAGGAACTAAAAGCTAGGAAGAATAATTACATGGAACAGAAATCCTGGCACATTAATCGACGCGAATTTATCAGGGGTGGTGGCGCCGCACTGGCTCTGCCATTTCTTCAAGGCATGTCTTGGGGCAAGGCGGCAGTAGGCCAGGCATTGCCAAAACGCATGATAGTAAGCTACATCGCTTATGGTGTCTATGAGCCGAAAATCAAGGACGGCTTGCACCACGACTGGAACTGGTGGCCATGCAAGGACTCCGGCCCGCTAACCTTTAATCAATCGGCAGCTCCTTTCGCGCTGCTGAAAGACTCTGTGAGTTACCTCAGGGGTCTCGATCACGCAGGTGGACTTGAAATGGGCGGTCACAGCAGTGGCGATGTTTTCGCCACCGGAGCCAACATGTCGGGAACGGAAAAATCAAACAACATATCCGTCGATCAACTTGCCGCGAAGGTGAACGGACATAAGACTCGCTACGCCTCACTCGTGTTAGGCACCGAGGGTGGCACGGGCGCATATGGCAGTGCCAAGACACTCTCGCACTACGGTCCCGGCCGCCCGATCCCGTCGATGCACCGACCACAGGAGATTTTCAACCGCCTGTTCAACCCCTACGCAGGCAAAGGGATCGAGCAAGTTCGCGCCAACCTCAAACGCGAGGCAAGTGTGCTCGATCTGATGATGGAGGACTCCAAGAGACTTCAGAGTCGGCTTGGAAAAGAAGATCAACAGAAAGTGGAGGAGTATCTCGACTCCATACGCGCTTTGGAAAAGCGTGTCGAACGCACCAGCCAGTGGACGCACCAGCCATTGCTGAATGTCGATACCAAGGGGCTGAACCTTGAGGTTTCTCACAAGGACCCGGAGGAATACACGCGATGCATGTATGACTTGCTCTATCTTGCGTTCCAGACAGATTCCACCCGTTTTGCCACCCTCATGCTCGAAAGTGAGCATTCCAGTGGCAGTGAGATGTGGAACTACGCCAACTATGTGCTCGGCTACAAAGGGGCTACTCATGATATCGCCCACAAGCGCCCGACCGAATCAGGAAAGTGGGATAACTGGCGTGCCAAGCAGCACGCCTACTTTCTGGAGCGCTTGCGAAATACTCCGGAAGGCGACAGCAATATGCTAGATCAGACGGTAGTCATTTGGGGGTCAGCCCATCCGCACGCGTCTCACAGTACCAAGAACTATCCGATTCAGGTGGCGGGGGGAAATGCGCTTGGCTTTAAGCACGGGAACCTGCACTCTTTTGAGGGCGACAAAAAGGTGCCGTTGGCAAACCTGTTTGTCGCCATGCTCAATGCCGTAGATACTCCAACGGAAAAGTTCGCGGACAGCACCGGAGAAATGACAGAAATCGTATGAAGGTCAACGCAATGGCTACGGTTAACGCTTGGGCAATAAGATGAGCGCTTGGGGATTCTGGAAATTTACTCCAAATAATTAATCGGAAGAATAATGAACCTATACTTTATAAAAAAAATCAAAATCACTTTTTTATCCATTCTCTGTATGATTTTTTCAGAGGGCCTGGAAGCTCAACAAAGAAAATCCAAAACCACCGCCAATCAAAGTGACTTATGGTTAACTTATCCAGGACTTAAAGGCCCCGGAAAGAATCGGCACGTTGTCCTGATTGCGGCTGAGCAGGAATATCGCAGTGAACAATCCATGCCGATGTTGGCAAAAGTTCTTTCCAAACATCATGGATTTGATTGCACTGTTCTGTTTTCGGTTAATGAAAAAGGTGAGGTTGATCCGACGATGCCGGCTCCGTTTAAAGACAAAACAAAACGACATAATATTCCAGGTCTTGGTCGTTTGGCGAAAGCTGACTGCTTGATTTGGATTTCGCGATTCATGCATCTACCGGAAGAGCAGATGCAACACTTTTATGATTACTTTGATTCTGGAAAACCACTCATTGCACTGAGGACTGCCAATCATGGTTTCTGGGGTGAATTACAATACAAGAAGGGCGGAAAAAATGTTTCATTGCGCGAAATGTTGGGCGGTACCTTCATGGGGCATCACGGTGGTTGGCATCGTGAAGCAACGCGCGGTGTTATTGTCTCTGAAAACAAAAAACATCCTATTCTTGCCGGAGTGGGGGATATTTGGGGAACTTCCGATGTTTACCGGTGCCATAATGACAAGAATCCTTTCCCAAAGGATTGCACATCATTGGTTTTAGGGCAGCCATTGATCAATCTTGAAAAGGATGCTTCGCCCAACACCAAGAAAGAACCATTGCCTGTCGCTTGGACAAAAAAATGGACAGGAAACAAAGGTCTGGATTCGAGGGTTTTTCATTTCACAATGGGGTCAGCGAAGGACTTGGAAAATGATGGGGTAAGGAGAATGACGGTAAACGCGGTTTACTGGGGACTGGGTATGGGGAAAAACATCAAACCGGACAGTTCTGTTGCAATCATTGGCGATTATAAGCCGTTAAAGGCCGGTTTTAATTACGAGAAGCTTGGCGTAAAACCGCGTAAGGTTGAGTATTACAAGTAAAAGTTTTCTATCGCATGATATTTAAATTCGTCATAATTTACTTTAATTATGCGTGCCTGTTCTCAAATTCTGGGATTTTTTTTGCTTTCTTTGCAGTCAATTACAGGTGCAGATCGGGCCGGTCTTGATTGGTGGTCATTGAGCGAAGTTAAACAACCTGTAGTTCCTGAAATATCGGGCGAGGAAAATGTTAAACCAGTTGATGCCTTTGTTAGAAATCGTTTAAAGGAACAAAACATTAAGCCTTCTCCTCCATCTGATAGGCATACTTTAATTCGTCGACTTCATTTTGATTTAATTGGAATTCCTCCAAGTCATGAAGAGATAAAAGATTTTGCTCATTCCAACGATAAGAATTCTTACTCGGAATTGGTAGAACAATTATTAAATTCCCCAAGATTTGGAGAACGATGGGCAAGGCACTGGCTTGATGTTGTTCGATATGCAGAAACGAATGGGTACGAGCGTGATGCTGTAAAGCCTCATATATGGAAATATCGAGACTGGGTCATAAAAGCTTTCAATTCTGATATGCCTTATGATCAGTTCGTAACAGAGCAATTAGCAGGAGACGAAATAGATAATAGCAGTGAGTCCTCGGTAATTGCTACGGGGATGCTGCGTGCGGGGACATGGAATGATGAGCCGAATGATGCACAAGAGTATAAATACGAAAGACTTGAAGATATGGTGGATGTGGTTAGTACTGCCTTTCTTGGTATGACAGTACGGTGCGCGCGGTGCCATGATCATAAATTTGATCCTATACCGCAACAGGATTACTATCGCATGGCCGCTGCTTTTTGGGCAGGAACAATTGAGCCAGGTAGCGCAGCAATTATGGGAGGACCGAGTGCTGAGCAGTTAGGGTACAAGGAAGTTTTTGGTTGGACTGACATTCATCGTAACCCACCACCATTACACTTATTAATTAATGGCGATCCTCATAAAAAATCTAAGGTTATTGAGCCTGGGCATCTTTCATTGGCTCCTCATCTGGACCGTCCATTAATTAGTCCGCCCAAAGAATCCAGAACATCTTGGCGCAGACTCCAACTTGCTAAGTTTATTACTAATCCAAGCAATCCTCTCACTGCCCGTGTGATGGTCAATCGCATCTGGCAGCATTTAATGGGTAAAGGAATTGTAGCTACCCCAAATAATTTTGGTTTTAAATCGGCTCGGCCAACTCACCCTGAATTACTGGATTGGATCGCGGCTGACTTTATTAAGGGGGACTGGAGCATTAAGGGAGTCATACGGAAAATAGTACTATCCGAAACCTATCAACAAAGTTCCCTTCATTCGAACGCGGAGAAATGCATAGAGGTTGACCCGGGCAATAATCTGCTTTGGAGAAATAATAGGCGGCGAATGGATGCGGAGGCATTAAGAGATTCCTTACTGCATGTTTCTGGAGAACTTGATTTACGAATGGGTGGGGAAAGTTTTTATCCTGAACTTGCTTCGGAAGCTTTGGAAGGGTTTTCGCGCAAGAGTAGTGCATGGACTCCGTCGCCTCTCAAGGAACAATTTCGCCGAAGTGTCTATATGATTTCTAAGCGGCATCTCTTGGTTCCGCTCATGACGGCATTTGATTTTCCAAGTAGTGAGAAACCTTGCGGTAATCGCAACTCAACGACTGTCGTTTCGCAATCACTCGCAATGCTAAATAATCATTTTGTTCACGCAAGGAGTCAACGACTGGCTAATCATGTCAATGAGGTTTCTAATTCTAAAAAGGATGCAATTGTCTTTGCCTGGAAAAAGATTCTTGGGCGTGCTCCGTTCGTAGATGAGCTAACTATTGCGTTGGATCATTATAATCAACAGGTGAACCATTTCAAAGATATCAATGATCAGGCAATGAAAGTAAGGGGTCAATCACGTGCTGTGGATAAAGTGCTCAGTTCAGGGCTTCGTTTTTGGGTGTCTGCTGACGTTGGAAAAACTACTGATCCTAATGGTAAATTATTACTTTGGAAAGACCGTTCAGGTAATGGACATGATGTGACTCAGGCCGATTCAGAGAGGAGGCCAATTTATGTAGGCAAAGCCATAGGAGAGAAACCTGCTATACGGTTCAGTGGCAAAAAGGAGTTCCTTAAAATTAAGGGGCAGGTGATCAAGGGGCAGGAATTTACACTCCTTGCAGTTGCAAGTGATCGCTCCTCTTCAGAGGAGCACCGGGAAATTATTTCTAACTGGAATGGCCGCGCAGAAAACTCAACTAGCTCGTTGTTCTTGGGGTTAACTGGAAAATCGACGGTTAGGTTCTCTGATGATTTTTCAAGTAATAACAAAATCACAGGTGCCTCCGGAAATCCATTTATTCTTTCTGCATCTAGTGGAAGCTTAGGTAGCCAAATTAATTTTAATGGGCAGACTTTGGCGGACCGAGGTTCTTCTTTGAAGGAAAGGAGAATGGACACGGAATGGGTCATTGGGCAACAAGGAAATATAGAAGGAGAATACTGGAACGGTGACATTGCGGAATTGCTTGTCTATGAGCGTCAACTAGAGCCGCAGGAAATAGAATCTATCAGTAAACTGCTTGCTCAAAAATACAATTTAACTATGACTCATTCTTTGAAGAAAAAGCCGGTCATGGATCCAGAACTTCAAGGGCTTGCTTCAGTTTGTCACGTTTTACTTAACTCTAACGAATTTCTGTATATTGATTAATCGAACACATAGAAGTTCTTTCCCATGTGGACAGACTAGAAGGGAATTTGCTTGGGAAATGGGAGGCGGTTTTTCTGGTCTCGCATTAACATCGCTGCTTTCTGGAAGTGGATTTTTTCCACAAAAGAGTCTCGGTGCCGATGGCCCTCTAGCTCCTAGGCCATCTCATTTCAACACAAAGGCTAAGAGCTGTATTTTCTTAATGATGAATGGTGGACCCAGTCAGGTCGACACTTTCGATTATAAGCCTGAGTTACGGAAGTATGCTGGTAAATCTTTACCTCAAGATAAAAGATACATTAATTCTGGGGGAAGGAGGGTAGGTTTTCTTACCCCTAATTGGCGCCCATTCCGCCCTGGTGGGGAGTGTGGAATTTTGGTTTCAGATTATTTTCCAAATATCCGCAAGCACGTCGATAAGTTGGCGGTGATACGCTCTTGTCACGCTGATAGTCATGCTCATGGATCTGCTCTAGTACAGATGAATACAGGGATGCCATTAATTGGGCGTCCTTCTCTTGGAACATGGGTGACCTACGGACTGGGAAGTGAAAATGATAGCCTTCCTTCTTATGTTGTTATGTTGGATAAGAGAGGAGGGCCAATCAGTGGAATGCCGAACTGGTCAAGTGGATTCATGCCTGCAACCTATCAAGGGACTCTGTTCCGCCCAACGGGAAGTCCAATCCTTGATCTGAATGGCCCAAAGAATTTTACAGGTAAGGCACAGCGTAACCAACTCAACTTCCTTGATAAACTCAATCGCAAGCATCTTATTGCTCGAGAAGAATCGGAGGAGCTTGCCGCGAGAATTCAGAATTATGAACTCGCCTACAGGATGCAGGCCGAAGCTCCAGAAGCTGTGGATCTTTCGGATGAATCTCGTCAAACATTAGAATCGTATGGTGTGGGCAAGTTTCCCACTGATGAATTTGGTAAGAATTGTTTGATTGCTCGACGTCTAGTTGAAAGAGGTGTCCGTTTTATACAACTATACTCCGGTGGGGGCCATTTGGAAGAAACTTGGGATGCTCATGAATCAATAGAAAAGAATCATGGTCGTCATGGATCAGAAGTGGATCAGCCAATCGCTGCTCTGCTAGAGGATCTTGATCAGCGAGGTTTGCTTGATGAAACTTTAGTGGTGTGGGGGGGGGAATTTGGTCGCATGCCTTTCAGTGAAGGTAAAGATGCACCTGGTCGTAATCATAATCCCTATGGTTTTTCAATGTGGATGGCTGGTAGTGGGGTCAAGGGGGGAACAGTTTATGGAGAAACCGATGAATTTGGTTTTGAAGCTATGGTCGATCGTGCCCATGTGCATGATATACATGCCACTATTCTACATCTTATGGGTATAGACCATGAATTGCTTACTTACTTCCACCAAGGACGCAAAGAAAGTCTCACTGATGTTCATGGTAGGGTAATAGAAGGCGTCATCGCTTGATTTTTCCCTCTACGCTAAGATTTCATTAATTACATGACCGTGTACGTCTGTGAGTCGTCTGTTTATGCCGTTATGGCGGACTGAGAGCTTTTCATGGTCTATTCCTAGGAGGTGTAGAATGGTTGCGTGAAGGTCATAACACCAAATTTCCTTTTGGGCTTTCCATGCCCACTCATCGCTTTGTCCATGAGCAATGCCTGGTTTTATACCGGCTCCGGCGAGCCAGGTTAAAAAGCTGCCCCCGTTGTGATCACGACCAGCTTTACCTTGGCTGAAAGGCATACGGCCAAATTCGGTTGTCCAGATTACAAGTGTGTCTTCGAGCATGCCGCGAGATTTTAAATCTCTTACTAATGCGGCGATTGGTTGATCGACTTGCTGTGTCATTTTTGGGAGTTCGGTACTGATGTTGGCGTGGTTATCCCAATTATTGGTTGGGCCACCTGCTCCGCTCCAGATTTGTACGAAGCGAACACCGCTTTCAAGCATTCTGCGGCCAATGATACAGCGCCTTGCGAAATCCGCTGTCTTGTCTCCTTCTAGACCGTAGAGTTTTTTAGTTACCTCTGTTTCCCCCGACAGATCGAAAATATGAGGTGCGCTTAACTGCATTCGTGCGGCGAGTTCATAAGATTTAATCCGCGCTTCAAGTTGAGAGTCAGATGGGAATCTCTGTGCGTAGTTTTGATTGAGGGATTTTAGAAGTTCAAGGCCGTCCGATTCGCTTTGTGGTGTAATTTGTTTTGCCTCCTGAGGCGGGAACAGGTAATTGATCGGTGAATTACTTTTAACGTTGATTACTGTGCCTTGATGTTTTGCTGGAAGGAAGCCGGCGGTAAAATTTCCAAGGTTGTTGTAGGGTAATCCTTTTGGATCAGGCATTACGACAAACTCCGGCAGGTCCTTGCTGATATTTCCCAGACCGTAACTGATCCAGGCGCCCATGCATGGGAATCCAGGTAGAGTGAATCCGGTATTTTGCATGTAGCTACCCAATCCGTGCACGTTAGTCTTAGATGTCATTGATGTAAGGAATGTGAGATCATCGACTATCTTAGCCATATGGGGAAAAACACTACTGACCCAACGACCACTTTGGCCGTGTTGTTTGAATTCAAAGGGGCTTGCTAGTACTTTGAATCCGGGCGAATTGGTTACCGACTCAACCAGTTCTCCGGCACCGGGATCGAAGGTTTGGCCATTAAGTTCTTTTAGTTTTGGTTTAGGATCAAAAGTGTCCATTTGGCTAACGCCGCCATTCATGAATAACTGAATTACGCGTTTTGCCTTGGGTGTGTGGTGAGGGATTGAATTATTAGACCCCAACACCTGTGACATAGCCAGACCACCGAATCCGCCGCCGCTGCGCAGAAGAAAGTCACGTCTGTTGATTGGTGATCGCATTTGGATTATTGGATGTAGAGAAATTCGCTACTGTTGAGGATAACTCGGCAAGTATTTGCCAGGCCATGGGCGTTCTTATAGTTTGTCACAGCCATAATTTCTGACGCTGTGCCTGGGCGGCCATAAGCTCGTAGGAACAGTTCGCCAGTAGGATCGGTTTCATTTTTAAGTTTGTTAGCGATGTGCTCTGATTGCCGTACGAGGAACCGATTATTTAACATTGCCAGTGCCTGCAGTGCGGTAACTGATGATTCGCGGCGAGGTGCCAGTTGTGATGCGTTTGGGCAATCAAGTGCCTCCATCAGCGGATCAGGTACGGTTCGGAAGACGAATCGATAGACGCTTCGTCTTAGGTTTGCAGGGTCATCTGGATTGAAGCCGAGATAGTTGAGCGTCGGTGTAATATGTATTCCTTTTTTACTAGTAAATTGTCGTGCAGAGGGTCCGCCCATCGTTAAGTCGAGCATGCCAGAAAGGCTGAGAACGGTATCGTGAATGGATTCAGCATCGAGTCTCTGACGATTCATACGCCAGAGGAGTTTGTTTCCGGAGTCGATGGCCTGGCATTCAGGGCGATCGTTTGTTGATTGGCGGTACGTCGTGCTTAAGACGATCGTTTTATGTAGCCACTTTAGGCTTCCGCCACGATTGCGAAATTCAACAGCTAACCAATCCAGTAGTTTTGGGTGGGTTGGGGCAGTTCCCATCTTGCCAAAATCGTTAGGAGTTGAAACTATTCCGCGACCGAAGTGGTAGTGCCATACACGGTTAACGATTGAGCGCCATGTTAGAATATTATTGGGATCTGATAGCCAGTTAGCCAGGGCCAGACGACGTGCACCCTCATTATGTTCTTTGGGGATCTGAAATCTTGATGGTAATCCAGTAATGCAGGACAGTGTTCCTGGGGTAGCAACCTCTTGCGGTGAGTGGATGTCTCCTCTTTCCAGAATGTGTACTACACGAGGTTTTATGGCAGGTTTAAAGTTTCCGAGAGCAGTAAAGTTACTTGTAACTCCGAAAACTTTGCCCGGTTCAGGGAGGGTAGCTAGCTCTTCTGAATTTTTGGTCTTTAAGTAGTGCAAGGCGAGCGCCTTCTTTTGCTCAGAGGATTGCCCATCTCTAGGTATTTTAATAATATTGGCTATTTTTGTTGGGATTGATAGCTCACCGTCAGGGTCCTTACCGTCTGTTAACCCGATTCGTAATCGACCAATCAAATGGCTTCCTCCATGAAGTTGCTTGAGTGTGATTTTAATACTCGTCTCTTTGAAGATTGAGATCGGTTCGTTAAAGATAAATACGGATTGGTGCGATTGCCCTTCTTGAGGATGGATGCCCCATGCGGTTTGTTCATTACCATCAAATGCTTTGCCGATTTCCCAATCGGCCTGATTGAAGTCGGACGAGGCACGAATAATTGGCACTGGTTGATCGTCGATATGGACGTGAATTTCAGACAGATGTAAATTGCCATTAGGTGCACGACCGGGCCCATTCATGGGGAGAGAAGGATCGGTTAGAACCTCGATCTGCACGGCCGTTAACTTTTTAAGATCAGTGATGCCGCTAATATTGTATGTGTCCCTTTCTGGTGGAGTCCCTTTAAATAGAACAGAATTATCGGGCAGTACAGTGTGGGGCGTTCCAGTCGAAGAGTTTACTTTTTTTAGGATTAAAGGAACCCATACAGGTAAACTTCTTTCTAACCTTGTAGCCCAAATCGAAATCTCTTTGGTAACATCTGGATCGTTTATTTTATTTGCGAACTGTTGCTGTTCTGCAAGTAAACTGGCGCGCTTGCGGGAGATCTTCTGGTCATTATCAAAAAGGCGATCAGCCTTGTCCACTCCGGCAAATACGGCTTGCAAGGAATAGTAATCTTGCAGTGAAATGGGATCAAATTTATGATCATGGCACCGTGCACAATGAACGGTGGTACTCGTAAAAGTTGACATAGTTGCGCTGAGCATGTCGTCACGATCTAGGTACTGAGCGATTTTTTTGTCTGTGGTGCCATCTTGAATTCCCATTTGTGAACTCGAATCCCATGGTCCGCAGGCGAGGAATCCTGTTGCTGCCGTAGCATCCGGAACGTCCTCAATTATCATGTCACCTGCAACCTGTGAACGGACAAAGTTGGAGTAGGGCATATCGTCGTTCAATGCACGGATTAGCCAATCACGGTAGGGCCAGGCATTTTCCCGTATAGCATCTTCATCATGACCATGAGTTTCAGCGTATCGCACAACGTCCATCCAATGCCTTGCCCAACGTTCACCATGACGTGGGCTTACTAAGAGCTTGTCTACTACTAGCTCCTCTGCATTAGGTTGAGTGTTATTAAGATAAGCATGAATTTCTGCAGGCGAAGGTGGTAGCCCTATTAGATTAAAATAGACACGTCTGATCCATACGCGTTTCTTTGCAAGGGCCGAGAATGAGAGTCCAGCACTTTCAAGTTGCGTCCAAATAAAGGCATCGACTGGAGAGGTGTGATTGCTTTTAGGAATAGCCGGTTGTTCAAGCGGGCGTAGGCTCCAATGTGTTTCTTCAGCGGATGTAAAACTAAGGCAAAAGATGAAACTGGCAATCAAACGGAGCATTAATTAGTTTTAAGTAACGATACTATCGATGTAAAGAGTCCAGAATTGAGAATAGAATGAATTGTAGATGTACTTGTATGAACATACACAGCCTGGAGAATACATCCGGGTTATGCTAGGTTCGTGTCTGCTTTTCTTTGGTAGTATATTTGTGTTGATGTTGGCTTTAGGTGATAAAGGAGCTACTATTGCTCTAGCCTCTATAATTGTGATGCTTGCGGTGATTTTTATTCTTTTTCATTCATTGACTGTTCGGATATCTCCAAGCGATATTTCTCTTTCATTTGGTATTGGTCTGATCCGGAAGAACTTTTCTATTGCTGACATCTGTAGGGTGAAGGTAGTTCGGAATCGATGGTACAATGGTTTTGGCATCAAAAAGATTCGAAGTGGTTGGCTTTATAATGTGTCGGGACTAGATGCCATTGAAATTCAGCTCAAGAATGAACGCAAATATAGAATTGGAACTGATCAGCCTAAGGAATTGCTTGTGGCTGTTGAGTCAGTCCTTAAAGGTCAAAACTAAAAAGAATACAGCTTTCATTTAATCCATGATTGAACTGCTCCTATCTTTCGTTAGCTAAGAAAAAATCCTAGGAATGGCTTTTGCTAATTTTTATTGCAGTAGTGAATCGGTACTCTTTGCTTTGTAAGGATAGCAGTGTTGTTAAGTTATTCGATTTGGCCTGACAACTGATAAAATTGGACCTAAAATAAATTAAGCTTAACCGCTCAACAAACTATGGGTCAAAAAATGGCATTTTTTTTAATCTGGCAAGTCATCGCAATGCTGATAACTTCCCTTGGGTTCGCGGCTCCGCCGATTCCGCGAGAGATGCCGGATCCTATAAAGAAAATTGTTGATTTTGCTTCCGATATCAAACCGATTCTAGAGAAGAACTGCACCAAGTGTCATGCTAATGGGAAAAGTAAGGGAGGGTTCAGTATCGATCATGTGCATTCTGTCGAGGCAGGTGGAGATAGTGGTCCGGCAATCGTTAAGGGTAAGGGTTCAGCTAGTTTGCTAGTTAATTTGTTACTGAGCAATGATCCAGATGAGTTAATGCCGGCTAAGGGTGATCGTTTACCTCTTGCTGAGGTTGCACTTTTGCGTGCATGGATAGATCAGGGATTGCAATGGGAGAAGGGGTTCACTTTTGCAAAGTTCCGAAATGTTCCCGTGGCTCCACGTAAGGTTGAGCTTCCGCAAGGACCTGAACCGAACCCGATTGATCGTCTTTTGTCTCCATATTACAAGAAACACAAATTAGACCCGAAGGTCTTTGTGAGTGATGGAGTATATGCGCGACGTGCCTTTCTTGATACGATTGGATTACTTCCAAGTCCAGGTGAGGTTAAAAGATTCAGTGCCGATAAAAGTGAAGAAAAGCGAGCTCTCCTCGTTTCTGAATTACTGAAAGATAATGAGAGTTATGCGGAGCATTGGATTACTTTTTGGAATGATTGCTTTCGTAATAGTTATACGCGCCAGTATCATGGGGGGGGAGGTAAAAAGATCACTGATTGGTTGAGAAAATCTCTGATCGAAAATAAATCTTATGATCAGTTCGTTCGTGAACTTATTGATCCGGTGAATGGTTCTGATGGCTTTATTAAAGGTATTGTTTGGCGTGGAACGGTGAATGCTTCACAGGTTGCGGAGATGCAGGCAGCCCAGAACGTTGCTCAGGTATTCCTAGGTCTGAATATTAAATGTGCTTCTTGCCATGATTCATTTATCAATGACTGGACGCTCAAGCAGACCTATGCGCTGGCCTCGATATTTTCTGACGGGCCCATGGATGTTCATCGTTGTAATAAGCCGACAGGCGAAAAGGCTTCTCCTGCATTTCTTTATCCGGAGCTTGGCAATATTGATCCAGAAGCTTCCCGCTCCGAGCGAGTGAAGCAGTTATCAAAAATCATAACTTCACCAAAGAATGGGAGACTTGCGCGCACAGTAGTTAATCGGTTATGGGCTATATTTCTCGGCCGCGGACTAGTTGAACCGGTCGATGAAATGGATAACCCGAGTTGGAACCAGGACCTGCTCGATTGGCTCGCTGTTGATCTTGTTGAGCATGGTTATGATCTAAAGCACACAATAAATTTGATTCTTACTTCTAATGCCTACCAGCGGCCATCAGTGGCTTTTGATGAGGATGCAGAAGAATATATTTTCGAAGGCCCTGCCGTGCGGCGTATATCGGCTGAGCAATTTCTTGATGGTCTTGACCAGATCATTCTCGCGGCGAGTTCTGATGCAAAGGATCGGGACACCGGTCGAAAGAGGGCAGGCATGAGAAACCTTGATAGGCTCATGCGAACTCTTGGACGACCCAAGCGTGATGTTGTGGTCACTCGACGCGAATCGGCCGCGACCACTGCTCAGTTAATAGAATTATCTAATGGTAAGCCGGTTGCCGATTTAATGATGCGTGGCGGGCAGGCATGGGTTAAAGCAGGACAAGGGCCTGAGCTGATCGTTGGCTCTATCTTTTCCAGTGCCTTGGGCCGTCTTCCGTCTGAACTAGAGAAAAAATCCGCTCAGAAAATTATAGGGGATCCGGTTAACGCTAAAGGCGTCGAAGACCTTCTCTGGATGCTTGCAATGCATCCAGAATTCCAGTTAATTCATTAAACATAAGAAAGCTATAAATGAAGACTAATATTGACCGCCGTGATTTTATTTCGACGGCTTCGACCGCGACACTTGGTGCGCTAGCTGCTGGTTGTCCGTCCATGTCTGCGGCTGCCAAGGTAAAGGAACAAGCGCTTAATTCCACCGCCGACACAGTAATAGTTCTCTGGATGGGAGGAGGAATGGCCAGCACCGACACCTTTGATCCGAAGCGTTACGTTCCATATGAGAAGGGCCTCGATCCGAAGCGGGTACTGTCCACTTTTCCTGCTGTCGATACTGCAGTTGATGGTCTTAAATTCACTGAAGGATTGGAAAAGATAGGTGCAGTGATGGATCGCGGCACTTTGATTAAAACTTATCAAGCAGCGGATCTTGGATTCATTCTTCATAGTCGCCATCAGTATCATTGGCACACGGCTTATGAGCCGCCGCTCACGGTCGCTGCTCCGCACATTGGTTCATGGGTCTCTCGTACTCTTGGACCGCTTAACCCAGATCTTCCGGCCTTTATTGATATTGGGCAGACATTTGATAGTGGTGAAAAAGAATCTCTCAAGGCATTTCATACTGCGGGCTTTTTAGGTAGTGAGTTTGCACCATTCTTTCTCGTTGAACCGGATCAGGCCGTTGAGGCTGTTAAACCGCCTGAGGGAATGAGCGACACGCGCTTTGCTAAGCGCTATCAAGAGTACAAGAAGTTGCTCGCTAAGAGCCCGGTGCAGCGGCATGGGTCTGAATACCAACGTGAATCTCTATTGAGGTCGATCGATAATGCTCACCGTCTTCTCTCTAGCCCTAAGGCGCGCAAAGCCTTTGATCTTAGCCTAGAATCAAAGGAGAGCTACGATACTTATAAAGTGGGAGGGCGTTTCGGTTTGGGATGTCTTCTCGCTCGTAGACTAACTGAAGCGGGCGCTCGTTTCATCGAAGTTACTCATGGGTACTACCCATTTAAATATTGGGACACTCACGACAATGGGCATACCAGAATGAAGGAGCTTAAGACTATGATTGATGCACCTATTGCTCAGCTCGTACTGGACCTTGAGGAGCGGAAGTTACTTGACCGTACACTAATTGTAGTTGCTAGCGAATTTAGTCGTGACATGATGATGGAGGGTAAGCCGGAGAAGAGGGTCAAGGACCAGGTGAATGTTCCGCCAAAGATTGACGGTCTTCAGCACTATGGTATGCACCGGCATTTTACAGGGGCAGGTAGTGTCTTGCTTTTCGGTGGAGGTGCGAAAAAAGGATTCGTCTATGGAGAGACGGCTGATGAAAGGCCATGCACTACGGTTAAGGATCCGGTTTCTACTCAGCAATTACACGCCAGCATTTATCGCGCCTTGGGAATCCCTCATGATCACCATTACAATGTTGAGCAACGCCCTTTCTACGTTACTCCTGACGGTGTCACTGAACCGATCATGAATCTCTTTGGGTGATCTCTGTTTGTCCATTTCTCTAATGCAGAAGGATGTTTATTATTGAGTGAATGTTTGAATTAATCACTAAAAGATTTTTTAGGCGTAGCAATGGATGTGGTTTTTTCTTTTTATTGTAATAATAATTTCAATAGCAGTTACCCTGTATTTAAAGTGATTCTTGATGATAGTTTGTTTGAATAGCTATCAAAATTAATGAAGAAGAACGGTAAGACGTCTTAAGCCAAATGAAGCGCATACTTCCCACAATAATTATAACGTTTTTTTCTTCATTGTACCTTTCTGCCGAAAAATCGCGTTATGACGAGCCTTACCCCGTCGCGAATTCAAAGAAGGGACTCCAAGTTGAAATGGTCGAAGATGCTTTAGTTTTGGGAGTAAAACACGCTGCGCTTAATTTTAATGTTACTCAATTAGTTGATCCGAATAGTGACCCTGACAATCCAAGATGGGTTAAGGACGGTAGAGAATATTACTTCAATAGAACGTATCTCAATAAAATTGATTCTAGTATAAAAAAATTATCCGATAGGGGAGTCTTAGTTAATTTAATAGTATTGGCTTATCAGTCCGGTAATACACAAATTAATAAGCTGATAATGCATCCAAAAGCTGCACGTGAACGTCCTAACCCGTTATCTGCATTTAACACCGTCACAGAAGATGGGCGTCGTTGGTTTGTTGCTATAATGGAATTTATTGCAGAACGGTGGTCGCATCCGGAAAAAAAGAATGGACGCGTCGTAGGTTATATTATCGGCAATGAGGTTAATTCTCATTGGTGGTGGAGCAACATGGGAAGAGTCACTATGAAAGAATTTACTGCTGACTATCTACGCACCATGCGACTAGTACATAGTGCAGTTCGAAGGCAATCATCTTGGGCTCGTGTTTATATATCACTAGATCACCATTGGAACATACGTTATGAGGCAGGTGATGAAGGACAGACATTTGCTGGTCGTCCATTCATTACATATTTTGCTGAACTTGCAAAAGATGGTGGCGATTTTGATTGGCATCTGGCTTTTCATCCGTACCCCGAAAACCTCCGCAATCCAAAATTTTGGAATGACCAATCGGCTACAAAAAAATCTACCACTCCCCGGATAACATTTAAAAACCTTCGCGTGCTCACAACACATATGAGGAAATCAGAAATGCTATATCAAAAACAACAGAGACGGATCATATTAAGTGAGCAGGGCTTTGATACACCCAAAGCGCCAGACGGTGAAAAAATTCAGGCAGCAGCCTACTGCTATGCTTACAAATTGGTGGAATCTATTGATGGGATAGACTCGTTTATTTTACATAGGCATGTAGATCATCGAAATGAAGGTGGCCTATTATTAGGCTTGCGTCGATGGGACAAAGGCAATCCAAAGAAAAAGATTTATGATTGCTTTCGTTTTGCAGATACGCCCAAATGGGAGGCAATTTTTGAGTTTGCGCTGCCTGTAGTAGGTATTAAAAAGTGGCCATGACTAATGAATTGTCATTGTGGAGAATCTACTTTTTTACTTTGGTTTTTTTGCGAGGTTGATGAATTCCAGAGATGCCCCCATCTCGGTCATTGATAATGAGTGTTTTGGAATTGATAAATTTCCGAAAGGTACTCTAATCCTCTCTAATTTTGTAGCAGAGTAGAATATCCTGATCGCGAAGGTAAAGGTTGCCGTTTGCAACAACAGGATGAGGCCATGCTTTGTATTTGCTGCGATATGGTTGCTCGAACTGACTTATTTCGGTCATTCCTTTAGGGGTAGCTTTGATTAAAGCTACGGGACCTTTTTCACTGCGAAGGATAAAACGGTTTCCGGCATATAGTGTAGAACCTTTACCTGCGCTACGTTCTTTGAATACTTCCATTCCGCTTTCGAGTTCAATGCACCGGAAAGTGCTTCCTGTTGATCCGTACACGTGGCCGTCGACTAGTACGACTCCACCATGATGGTTGGCGATCGTTTTATTTGCGTAGATTTCTTCGCTTGACCATTTGCCTCCATTTTCTTTTATTTTAAACCCGTTGCAACCAACCCCATACCCTGAAGTGACGAAGACAATGTCTCCTGTAATGACCGGGGTTGGAATTACTGCAGTTTGGCCTTTACGATTTGCTTTCCAAAGGATTCCGCCTGTATCGGGATCAACGCCGGCAACGCTACTTCCGGTGAGTTGAACGTATTGGCGGGTACCATGAATGGTAGCAATGACGATGGAGGAATATGCGGCAGTGTCTGTCCATTCCTTTGTCTGCCAGATCTTTTCGCCAGTCTTACGATTGAGAGCGACTATGGTTCCGTTCTTGCCTCCAGGAGTACATATTACTTGATCATTATCCACTAATGGGGATTCACTATATTTCCAACCTGACATCATCTTCCCTCCAAAATCAGAGACTAGGTTTTTTTGCCATATGAGTTTACCGGTATCGGCGTTAAGGCAGACGAGGTCGGAGTGTTGATTTAATGCAAAGATTTGCCCTTCATTCACGGTGGGAGTGCTGCGAGTGCCGGGATATCCTCTATGTCCACCCGAGTCGCCGATCTTTGTTTTCCAGAGTAGGGCGCCATTCTTTTCGTCGAGGGCGATTGTGTAACTACCATCTTTTAGATCGCCGAGAGTGTATATCGTTCCCTTCACAACAGCGAGGCTTGAAAAACCAATTCCAAGGCCCTTAGCTTTCCAAATAAGAGGTGGACCACCCTTTGGCCACTCCTTAAGCAGATTGTTTTCTTTGGATATGCCATCACGATTTGAACCTCGCCATTGTGGCCAGTCCTCACCTTTGGCATTCGAGGTGAATAGGGTAACGATTAATGGAATTATGGAAATTATAAGTGTAGTCAATTTCATTTGTTGAGTCCTGAGGCTAGCTATGCAGTGAGTTGGAGTCCAGCCTTTCTGGTATTTGATTGATTTCAAATGAGAAAAGGAAAGAAGAATTTTGTGATTGGTTAGTTAGTTGATTGGATGTTATTTTTTAGCTCTAAATGATGTGAATCTGAACTGAATATAAGTAATATCTTATACAAATTCATCGAAACAAGGGAGTAGCTATTCATATGAAATCCACAGTATTAATTATTCTTTTTATCCCCTTATTACTTGTCATTGTGAATTATCCAGCAAGTGCTGATGTTCGCTTACCACAAATTTTTGGTGATCACATGGTCCTTCAGCGTGGAATAAAATTGCCGGTTTGGGGCTGGGCTGAGGCAGGAGAGAAACTTATTCTTACCCTAAAGGGCAAAGATCTTAATATTAATGCTGAAACCACAGCAGATGGAGGCGGTCAATGGAAGATTGACTTGCCCTCTCTTAAGGCTGGAGGCCCTTACGTGATGACTGTCACGGGTAATAATTCTGTTATTTTTAATAACGTGATGGCTGGAGAGGTGTGGCTTTGTTCTGGACAATCGAATATGGAGGTTCCTGTTGGATTATTGAATGGAGCGGCTTGGTGGAAAGGTGTTCTTAACTATGAAAAGGAATTAGAGTCAGCAAATAATCCAAAGCTGCGATTGTTCAATGTTGCAACTACATGGAAGCAGTCGCCTATACAGGATGTGAATGGGACATGGGCTCTGTCTTCACCTGAGACTGCAGCTGGATTTTCAGGAACTGGGTTTTTCTTTGGCAAAAAACTTGTTAAGGATCTTGATGTTACGGTAGGTCTAATAGAGGCGGCAGTGGGGGGTATGCCCATTGAACAGTTTTCCCCACATTCAGGGCAGGCCTTTTGGTATAATGGAATGATAGCTCCGGTGATACCATATGGGATTCGTGGAGCAATTTGGTATCAAGGTGAAACGAATTTCTGGGCAGGAGATAGAGCAAATTACTTTGATAAACAGAAGGCCCTGATTGATTCCTGGCGTCAGATCTGGAAGCAGGGCGATTTTCCCTTCTATCTTGTTCAACTTGCACCAGGGCTAGGTGAAAATTTACCTTTGTTCTGGGAAGCGCAGGCCCGTACTCTTTCCATTAAGAATACAGGTATTGTTTCAACGAATGATATCGGTGGAGACCCAGTCCATCCTCGTGACAAACGTGGAGTAGGGGAGAGGTTGGCTCTCTGGGCTCTTGCAAAAGATTACGGAAGAGACGGTTCCTTTTCTGGGCCGACCTTTAAGTCAATGAATGTAGAGGGGCACATGATCAGGGTGAACTTTGATAATGTTGGATCTGGATTAAAAACGCGAAATAATGAGCAAATTAGCGGGTTTGAGATTTCTGGAGATGGAAAGTTTTATCCGGCTAAGGCAGTAATCGATGGTAAGACAGTGTTAGTGGCAAGTAAGAAAGTTCCTAATCCTGCCTTAGTTCGCCTTGGTTGGAACCATCTGTCCAACACTAACCTGCGGAACAATGACGAGTTACCTGCATTCCCCTTTCGGACTGGTAGTAGTGCGCCGGAAATCGGCGGGAAGAGACTCTTTTCAAAGAGCTCAACAATCAATTTGAAGCCAATAGAGAGTAACGGGAGTATTCACTATTCTCTGGACGGTTCACTTCCAGATAAAAAATCACCTATTTACACTAACCCAATAGAGGTGGGACAAACTACTACCATTCGTGCCAGATTTTATAGAGATGATGGAGTTGTGAGTAGTGTGGCGGAGTCAACTTTCAGTAAGGCTGAACCTCGCAAGTACGGGGTCAGAATGCTTAACTTGGGAGTCAGTTATAAATATTATGAGGGCTCTTGGTCGGCTTTACCTGATTTTGGTAATCTTAAAGTTCTCAAGACAGGCATTTCTAATGATTTTAATCTGACAATGGCTGATAAAACTGATGGTTATGCTTTGGCTTTCACAGGATACTTAGATATCAAGGAGCCGGGGTTGTACACATTTCAAACTACCAGTGATGATGGAAGTGCATTGATTGTGGATAGACAGCTGATAGTCGATAATAATGGAATTCATGCACCAATTACTAAGTCTGGAGAAGTCGAGCTTCGCAAGGGTTGGAGGAAAATTGAAGTGTTTTACTTTGAGGGTGGTGGTGGAGAAGCTCTAAATGTTAAATACAAGGGACCCAATATTTCTTTGCAAGAGTTGCCCTGTTGGTGTGAACAGGAGTCAGGCACTGTTGATCAGTTAAGGGTCTTTACCAATAAATCAGGAACTAAGATTAAGGCTAAAATAGCAGCAGTTTCAGGTGATAGAGTGAAATTGATTCGTGATGACAATAAGAAATTCATTGTTCTGATTGATTCACTGAGCGAGGAGGACCAGGACTACTTGAGAGCTTGGGTTGCTGATGGAACAGTTGAACAGAAGTGATCGACTAATCTATTCAAGTTTTCTACAAGTTGATCAAAATATTGTAATTTTGAGAGTATATTATGTTTAGATAGTTGCTTAGCAAAGTGGTAGTATGCCGCGATGAAAAGTTATTTACTATGGCTGCACTTATTCTTGGTTATGGGGTTTGTATGCAAAGGAGATACAATAACATTTCTGCCACATACTTTTAATATCCCTGAGGGCTATATTTTGAAACGTGTCGCTGCGGCTCCGCTGGTTCAAAGACCCATTCACATGAGTTTCGATCAGAATGGTGTTCTGTACGTTACTGACAGTTCCGGAAACACAGATAACGCTCCGACCCAACTCAAGAATCCAACTCACCGAGTTTTACGGTTAGTTGATAGGGATGGGGATGGGATCTTCGATGATTCGACTGTCTTTGCTGACCGGTTGCCGTTCCCGGAAGGGATTCTCGTACATGAAGGATCCGTTTACGTTGGGGCTCCTCCCCACATCTGGAAGCTTCGAGATACTGATGGAGATCATATAGCCGATATGCGGACTGTTTGGTTTGACGGCGGATCGATCGAGGGCTGCGGTAACGATATGCATGGACCTTACATGGGAGTGGACGGATATTTCTATTGGTGCAAGGGAGCATTTGCTCCGCAGACGCACGTGTTAGGTAACGGCAAAACTTTCAAATCGAGTGCCGCTCACATCTATCGTGCTAGACCTGATGGAACAGGCCTTGAGGTGGTGATGACCGGTGGGATGAATAACCCAGTCGGCCTCGCTTTTAGTGAAAGCGGTGAGAGTTTTCTTAGTGGTACCTTTTTTGATCTTTCTGGTCCCGGTAAACGTGACGGTATTTTACATGCTGTCTACGGCGGGATGTATGGAAAGAAGAATGACCGTGTCCTCTCGCCTCATCCTAATACTGGGGGATTGTTGCCTATATTAACGCAGATGGGCCCGGCTGCTCCTTCGGGAATAGTGATGCCGAAGAGTAATGCTCTTGGTCTTCGAGGTGATCTTCTCTGTTCAAACTTTAACCTGCGTCGCATCTCGAGGCACCGATTGACCCCTAACGGATCAAGTTACACTTCAACTAATGAAATTTTCCTTGAGAGTGATCAGAACGATTTTCACCCGACCGATGTGATTGAAGATGCTGACGGGAGTTTGCTAGTGGCGGATACGGGCAGCTGGTACATGATCTGTTGTCCAACTTCAAAGGTCGCAAAGCCACACGTTTTGGGTGCGATTTATCGCATTCAAAAGGAAGGAATGCCGAAAATAGAAGATCCTCGAGGCCTTGAGCTGGATTGGGAAAGATCCGAAATTAAATGGCTCTCTGATGAGCGATCTTCAGTGGTTAATCGTTCCATTGAGGTCTTAGCTGAAGAGGATAAAATCGATCAATTGAAGAGGGCAAAGGCGCGAATCCCGTCGCTTTGGGCCCTTCACCGGATTTCAGGTCAAGTAGCTCGTAAAGCCGTTCGTGATTTTTTAAATGATGAAAGTTCTGATGTTATTGCAGCAGCGATTCATAGTATCGGACTTTGGCGGGATTCTGATGCGGTGGGATCACTCATTTCTTTGTTGGGTACTGATGATTCGCGTATTGTTCGTCTTACGGCCATGGCTCTAGGAAGGATAGGAGACGTTAAGGCTGTGAAGCCTTTAATGGGCGCAGGTGCAAAAAAAACCGATGAGTTCTTGATGCATGCTATCACTCATGCGCTTTACGAGATAGGGGACACTGAGAACCTTCCAGCAAAAAATGAAATTGCAGACCAGGTCCGACGCATGATTCAAGTCGACGAGGGTGCTCCTTCGCTTCAGGTTATGCCTGATATTCAAATGATAGAAGTTCCTGAACCTGACCCTCAAAAAATAGCCAATCAGACGGAACGCCTTAGAGAAATTGCAGCGATTTTGCCCAAGGGCAATGCGAAGAGAGGAGAAGAATTATTTCAAAATGTTACTAAGTCTCTTTGCCTTACTTGTCATGTCATGAGAGACAAGGGTGTGAGTTTTGGACCCGATCTTACAGGGATTGGATCCATTAGGAGCGAGCAGGACTTACTTGAGGCTATTATTTATCCTAGTTCATCTATTGCCCGTTATTACGAAAGAGTATCGATTAGAACCAAAGAAGAAGAATTCGGAGGATTGATCCTAAAGGACACTCCTGATGAAATGATTCTTTCTTCGGCGCCAGGAATGGAAATTTCTGTGCCGATTCGAAACATAGAATCGGCACAGTATTCAAACGTTTCGTTGATGCCTCAAGTTTTTGATAGTCTTTTGAAACCTCAGGAAATTGCTGACTTAGTGGTCTATTTAAAATCGGCTAAATTATCAGCCGATTTGGCTTCGATTAGGGGTAAGAAAAGCGATCAAAAAGTGATTCCTTCGCACTTTCCAGTCGATTTGCCTGGCCTTCATGCTTATGCCCAAAAGAGCATTGATGCGGGTGATGAAATAGAGTTTCGAGTCAGTAGCAATACCCCTTACAAGTTAAGCGTTGTAGAGCTTGGGGAAAATCCTGAGAGTCGGGACGAGGATCCTGTGCTGAAAACGTTTCAAGTCGAAAAGCCTCAATCGCAATCCATTCATCCCGGGTCCTATGTTCATGTGCCGAAAGGCTTGCCTGCTAATAGGCGCTTGTCTCAACTCACTATGGAATGTTGGATCCGTCCGTTTAACCTGAAGGGTTGGCAGGGGCTAATAACTCAACACGATTATCCAATGAGTAGCGGGATTGGATTATTTCTTCAAAATGGTCGAATCGAATTTCTTACTGGTTCCGGTGGTGAATTTGATGCAGTTTCGATTCACCAAACGCCTCCGGGGCTAATTAAAGCGCAGCAATGGTATCACGTCGTGGCTACGTGGGACGGGAAGAAGAAGAAAATCTCTATTGATGGCAAAGTAGTTGCAGAGTTTCCTTTCGTCGGAGTCGTTCGACCAGGTCAGACGACTTTACGGATTGGTGCATACGGGACCAAGGGATTAGCTTCGAATTTTTACAACGGTGATATTGCCATGGGAGCCCTCTATGACAGGGCGCTTGATAGTGAGCAAATCAAAAACCGATATATGGATCGTGGGTTAACGGTCCCAAAAAGCGATAATCTTTTAGCTTGCTGGTCCTTTTCCGAGGAACGCGGTAAAAAGATCTCTGATTCAGTATCAGATGTGCACGACGGACAAATAATAAATCGAGGAACGTGGATGATTGGCGGGCCGAGTTTTGATGCTGTCAAAATAGGTCGTCATGATAAGAAATATGATCCGGTCAAAGATCCTGAACGCGGTCATGGGCTCAGGCTCGCGGCTGACGAACTCTATAATGCCAGGTGGAATGTTAATCATCGATTTCGCTTGCCTGAAAACACTAAGTCGGGCGTTTATGCGGGGCGATTTGATTTTAATTTAAATGGTAAGCCGATGCGTTACTACGCTACCTTCATTGTTAGACGTGCCGAATCAAGACCCAAGGCACCTTTGCTTGTCCTCGTCTCGTCAAATACATGGTTAGCTTACAACTCGACACCGTTCCCGATCAATCATGGCCCTGGTCTGATTCAGATGGGCACGGGAGGTTTGGGTACCAGTCATTCGAGCGCTCCCAGATACAGCTGTTATAGTGATCACTTCAATGGTCAGCCGACTTACAAAATTGGAATGAAGGTGCCTTGGCCGGCTGCAGGGCCGAACAAGACTTACATTGGTGGAGGATACAGTCATCTTCTCCGCGGTGAGAGATTCCTTCACCTCTGGTTGGACAAGCATGGCTATGAGTACGATGTGATCACTGATCACGACTTGGATTCTGACCCGGAGCTGCTAAATGGTTATAAAGCGGTTTGTATTAATGGGCACAGCGAATACTGGTCAAGCAGCGCTTATAATGGCCTCGACCGTTATCTGAAGGCTGGCGGCGCGGCCGTGGTAATGTCAGGGAATACTATGTTCTGGCGAGTGAGTTTCGATGAAACTGGAGAAGTGATGGAGTGTCGAAAATTTGGGAAAAGTATCGGCGGTCGAGCCCAAGCTAAAGTAGGCGAACTTTACCATAGCCATGACTCTAAGCGTGGTAGTTTGATGCGTTTCTGCGGCTATCCCGCATGGAAGCTGGTAGGGTTGACTTGCATAGGATGGGCAGGTGGAAACTTTAAACCTTACCAGGTTGATATTCCAAACCATTTTCTATTCAATGAACCTCACAAGATAAAGTTGGAGAAGGGAGATAAGTTTGGTTTCGCAACTGATACTATCGGAGCGGTTGGCCATGAATATGACGTTAGGCTCTCGACAATATTAAAGGCGACACAAAATCCTAAGTTAAAAGGTTTGGTCGAGCCTGCAGGAATCATTACTGTGGCCAGCAGTCATGACAACCGGAATGTCCTTGATTTTAATGCAGAAAATCACATAAAGAGAGTAGGGGGTGAGCAGACAATTGCAGAGATTATTTATTGGGAACGCCCTGAAGGTGGACGGGTTTTTCATACTGGATCGATCGCTACCGCCTGGGCGATGTATTATGATAAGCATTTAAGTGCGTTGTTTAAGAACGTGCTTCATCATTTCAAAGTAGAGCAGAAAAATGAACCAAAGTCATGAGGCTTTGATATTATATTGGATAATTTTACGTGCTTTAAGTAGATCGTTATTGACTGATTCTCTATGATTCTCTATGAAATTTGATACCATGAAATATGTATCCCTTTCTTTAATCCTTTCTATTTGCTTATCTCCATCATTTTCCGCAGAACCAAATGATCTGCATTCTGCAGTCAAGCCCGTTCCAAGATCAGGTGGATGGATGAAACGCCATGACTCTTTTAATCAGCGTGTAGCTAAGGGAAAAGTGGATTTGGTATTGATAGGTGATTCAATTACGCATGGGTGGGAAGGTAGTGGGAAAAATGTTTGGGAAAAGTTCTACGGTAAACGGAATGCGGTTAATCTTGGAATTGGTGGTGACCGTACTCAGCATGTCATCTGGAGACTTGATAATGGAAACGTAAAAGGCATCTCCCCGAAAGCAGCTGTGGTGATGATTGGAACCAATAACTCGGGTAATAACTCTCCAGAGGAGATTGCTGATGGCTTAGCTGCAATAACGAAGCAACTGCGCGAAAAACTTCCCAAGACCAAAGTTCTTTTACTTGGCATTTTTCCAAGAGGTACAAACAAGGACGATGGTCGTCGTCAGGTTAATGAGAAGTCCAATGCAATTTTTAAAAAGCTAGCTGATGGCAAGGATGTTCATTATCTCGATATTGGAGATAAGTTTCTTGAGTCTGATGGCACCTTGACCCGTAAGATCATGCCTGACCTTTTGCACCTCAGTGTGGAAGGTTATACGATATGGGCGGAATCCATTGAGCCTACTTTAAAGAAGTTGATGGGAGAGTAGCTTTTTTCTGCGTCATAGTTAGTCAACTTTGAGTATTTTAATTCCTTTTCCAATTATTCATGGGCATTAAGTCTCAAATTATTGATTTGTACTATCGGATGATGGGTTAATTTGAGAAATGTTGCTGTAAATAATCAGTTTATATGACTGATGAAAACCTTGCGCTTAATTATTGTTTTACTGCCATCACAATTAGTGGTGGTCATACTTTTTCTTATTCATGGATTTTTCCTGAGTTTACCACTAGCTGATGCTGCAAAAACTACAGGTAACGTCAGAGTGTTGGGTATTCGTATTGATTTCTCTGATGCTCATAACGCACCTAGTTTGGAGGCTATTGGTAAAAAACTAAAAACAGCTAAGAGTAATTTTGAAAGATTTTCATTCGACCGGCTAAATTTTGTCTATCACACGGTGGAGGTTAAGCTTGGGAAGAGGGCAAGTTACACGGCTTCTGAAATGGCGACTAGGGCTGACCTAAAAGCAACTAATGCAGGTCGCAATATTAATAGTTATAATATTGTTGGTTATTATTTTGGGGGAGGTTCAGTGGGATCTCATGCCACAGTTGGAGGCAAGCGATTTTGGGCGAAGGGAACTGGAGGCTCAACCATTCACGAGATGGGTCACAATTTTAATTTTGGGCATCAGAGGAGATGGGTGCCAACCGGCGATAATCCGATAGCGTTGAAGGGGAAATTGGAAAATGATCCATGGCAGTTTATGAAGAGTGGCGGCATTGATCCCGACCCTTACGAAAAGTGGCGGTGTAAATGGATTACTAGTCGTCATGACATTTCTTCTAATGGCAATTTTACTAAGCGTCTTTATAATTTCGATCAGAAGGACATTGCTAAGGTGAATAGTAAGCGGGCTTTGAGGGTTAAAAGGATCACCAAAACTAATATGTATTATTGGATTGGTTATCGTTCTCGTCTCTTAAATAAATTAAGTTCTCCTAATCAAAAAAATTATCAAATGCGACAAGGCCTTGTTTTTTACTGGGATCGTGGAGCAGTCGGTAAGAGTGTTACGCTGCTTGATTTGCATCAGGGAACGGGAGGAACCGATGATCAGGCTTTACAACCTGGGGAAACTTTTTCTGATAATGGAGGTAATGTATATATCACTAACTTAGGACGAGGCGGCACTGGTCCAAACGAGTACATTGATGTGAGAATTAACCGTGGCGATTTTTCTGGGAACCGGGCGCCGCAGCCTACCTGGGATGCTCCAAACCAGTGGCCCGCTGGAGAACCTCTAACTGTTTCTGTTGAAGGGAATGACCCTGATGTTGATGAAGTGGCTTGTATGTGGCGCAATGGTGGAATTCCTTCTAATACAAGTGCCAATAGTCTGACCTTTACTAAGAACAACGGAGGTGAATTTTCTTTAAGTGTTCACGTTTCAGATATGAAGGGTAAGACAACAAAACTGAGTAAGACTATCAATGTTGTTGGTGGGTTCCCTGCTTCTGAATGGATTGGAGAAACTAACAATTTTTGGTATGAGGGCACCAATTGGTCCTCCAGTAAGCAACCGAATGCTCCTGATGCAGTTGCTGTCTGGAAGGACTCTTTTACTGGGGAAAGTCAGCTGAGTTTTAGTAATCCAGTGGTAAAGCAATTGCACCAAATTCGGTTGGAGGAAAGTTTGGACAAAGATGTTGTTGTTGAGATTAAAAATTCTGAAGGGACATTGGAACTTTTTGGCGGGGGAATTGATATGGCGGAAAGTGTTCGAAATCTTACTTTGCAAGGCATAGGCTCAATAAGATTGCAGGATGATCAAAGCTGGGTGACATCGCCAGAAGCTAAGTTGAATGTGAATGCTGAAATTAATCTTAGTGGTAAGGTTCTCACCGTGGCTACCCAGAATGAGGTCACCTTTTCAGGCAATATTACTGGTGAGGGCGGACTTAAAGTAAGAGATTCGGGTGCGCTCACTTTAAATGATGGAGATTATTCAGGAAAAACTATAGTTGAGAATGGTAGACTTGAAGTTGTTGGAACGCTTGCGCGTAGCGAAATTCTCGTGAGTCAAGGTGGGGTATTGGGAGGTACAGGTCAGATCGGATGTGGAGCTCTCATTGCAAGAAATGCGAATCTATGTCCTGGTTCTCAGTCTGCTCTTGGTTCCCTAAATTTCATGACTGATCTTAAGCTCAATGGTAATTTAGAAGTGGCAGTCGATCCCGATCAATTACCTAATTGTGATCGAGTAAATGTTAGCGGAGTCCTTGAGGTGGAAATATTAGACGGGCAGGAAGCTAATGCAGGGACAATTAAGATTTCCAACATAGGAAGTTCATATGTTTCTGAGCAGATTTTTCAAATATTTAATAAGCCTTTGATCCATGGCGAATTAAAGACAATTGATCCGCCAGTGCCTGCGCCAGGGTTGTTGTGGGACAATCGCCTCTCTGTAGATGGTAGCATAGCAGTGATTACAGACCCTGCCGTCATCACCTATGATCAATGGGCTAAGGATATATCAGGTCTTTCTGGACCAGATGCTGCCTTTGAGGTTGACCCTAACGAAGATGGCACGGCAAACGGATTAGCATTTGTATTAGGAGCTTCAGATGCTTTTTCTAATATGAACGATCTGCTTCCAGAATGGAATTATGTTCCCGCTCGCATCGAAGACGGAGATGAGTATCCTAGTGAATTAATTGTTTCCTATAGGCATTCACAAAATGCAGCGATTTCAGTTTCTTCAGCTTTGGAATATTCAATGGACATGATTGACTGGACATTAGTCACGGAAGATGGGGCTCATGTTACAATTGAAACTCAAGAGAATTTCTACGGTTCTGGAACTGATCGAATTGAGGTTCATTTTCTTGATTCAATTGCACCTGATAAAAGGTTTCTGGTGCGTCTTAAGGCAACGCCCTGAAGTTGCTATTGTCATGAGTTTTTTAATCGGGAAACCTAGGAATTAGAGTTGAAATTTCAATCTTTTAAGATCGGCATCATGAGTCTTTTTATTAGTCTTTAGCCTTATTTAAGCTGCGCGACCGAAGTCACATTTTTAATTTTACAGTATCCTTGTAGTGTCATGCTTTTTTCGGTAAGACTCTAGGAATGAAAAGTAACCGCAGAAAATTTCTTAAGACTTCTGCTGCCAGTGCGGCCTCTTTCCAGATTGTTCCTAGGCATGTAATCGGTGGTCAGGGTCATACGCCGCCAAGTGAAACTTATGGTGCTGCACTTATCGGGTGTGGTGGACGAGGTCCGGGAACGTACGAGGGAATGGTTCGTGATTTACCCTCCAAACTGGTAGCAGCATGTGATGTTCAGAAGCCCCGTGTCGACGGATACATAAAGAGGAAAAATCCGGAGGCCAAAGCTTATAATGATTTTCGAAAATTACTGGAAAATCCTGACGTTGATCTAGTTGCTATCGCTACCCCGCCTCATTGGCATGCATTAATTTCTATTGCCGCGGCTGAGGCAGGGAAGGACGTTCTTTGCGAAAAGCCGATGACTCGATTCATCGCTGAGGGTCGAGCAGTTTGTGAAGCTTTTGAGCGTTATAAGAGGATTTTCCAAATCGGTACATTTGGTCGTTTTGGTGCGAGTCGCAGCAGTACTAGTAGAACGATACACAAGATCATGCGTAGCGGTCTGCTCGATCCAAACCCAGGTGTGCATATTAAAAAAGGTGGTCTTAAGCTGCATAATTGGAGTGGTAAGCCTGGCTTGAAACCACAAATTCCATCAGCAGATCTTGACTGGGATTTCTATTGTGGCCCTAGCCCGTTCAAGCCCTACGTGCAGCCACGTGTTGGGGGCACGCATCGCAATTATTGGGATTATGAGGGAGGCGGTATGTGTGATATGGGTCAGCACCATTTTGACCCGCAGCAATGGATTTACGGTAAAGATGATACAAGTCCAGTCACGATTGAGGCGTTTGCTCCCCCATCTCACCCTGATGTGACGGGCATGTGGGCTTGGGTCGAGTTGACTTACGCGGATGGGTTTACTATTGTCATGGACAGTAAAGAGTGGGGTCCCGGATATGACAGGAAAGCGTCAAAACAAGTCTCCTTGTCTCAGCTCTCCGAAGAAGATCAAGACAAGATCAAGGCCATGCCTGATCCTGCGCCGTTACTTACATTTGCCGAGGCGGTCAAACAGCGCAAACAAGCTGGAGGGCATCCCGAGGCAGCACATCGAGCCGCCTGCATCTTGCATCTTGCTAACTTAGCCATTCGTCTTGGTCGCAAGCTGCAATACGATCCCGAGAAGGAGCAGTTCGTTGGGGACGAAGAGGCAAACCGATTCGTTAATGTTCCGATGCGCTCACCTTGGCATCTCTAATAATACTTTTTCTATTTTTATAATACCATGGACATACAACCTTATCTTGATCCTTTTCCGTTACCGGCCAAGCGGGGAATTCTGAGCGATATTAACAAAGAAAAAACAGAAAAAGCTGTTCAGGAGGCGATGAAAGACCCAGAGGCGGTTGCTTCGCTGCTTGTGAAGCGACTGCTTGATCCTGGAGCGGAAGGAAATGACATCCAGGCCCGCCATTTATTGCATACTATGGCCGTTAGAATCCCGAACTATGACAGGAAAGTAAATGGTAATAAGCGCGTTAAATTTTCCCTTGTTCTAGCAAAGTCTCTTTCAGGAAATTATCCTGACCGGGTCAAGGCATTTGTTATTCGTCAATTGCAGATTTGTGGCGGGGAGGAAGTAGTTCCTGCAATCGGAGCGTTCTTGATTGTCGAAGGCATTGCTGATGATGCGGCTCAAGCTCTGATTGCTATTGGGAAAGTGTCAGTCGAGCAATTCCGTAAGGCATTGCCGGAAGTTAAAAATAATTCGATTCTTTATCGTAATGTTCTACACGGTCTAGCTGAGTTGGCTGATGATTCATCGAAGGAATCTTTTCTTGAAGCCCTAGTCAATGAAGATGATGAATGCCGGCTCCTGGGTCTGTGGGGATTGACTCAGATCGGTGACTCTTCCACGCTGGAATCCTTTCTTAAAGCTGATCAGAAGGAGAAAGGGTTTTCGCGTATCAAGGCTGCCAGTTATTGTTTAAAATTTGCAGAGAAAATTCAGAAGAAGGACGCTGCTAAAATTTATAGACATTTACAGAAAACGCGAACCTTGCCAGAGGAAAAATATTTGCAGCAAATCGCCGTATCTGCCCTCTAGTAAATGTCTCGGGTAGACCATTGTTCTCAGCTGCATCTCTCAAGGAAGCGCCTGTTGCAGTTGGGGGGTATTGGTGCCATGGGATTAACGTTACCCGGCTTACTTCATGCTGAAAAAAATCTAGGTTCAGGTGTTCCTGTCAAGTCTTGCATATTTATTCATCAATATGGCGGATTAAGTCAGCTCGATTCTTGGGATATGAAACCCAATGCTCCGCAGGAGGTTCGTGGTCCTTATAAGCCAATTAAGACGGCCACACCGGGCTTTCAGATTTGTGAACTAATGCCGCGTTTAGCAAAATTGTCCGAGCAGTACGCAGTCATTCGTTCGATGACGCATAAGCAATCAGACCATAAAAAAGCCAATTCTATGTTGTTGGCTGGTCGTGAACAGCCCGCAATTGATGACCCTTCCTTTGGAGCAATGGTTGCTAAGTTGAGACCCTCGAGTGCAAGTATTCCTGATCACGTATGGTTGCAGAAATTTGGAGGTGGAGCTGCTCCTCCCGATCACACCTATCTGACGGGCGGACGATTGGGTGCGGCCTATGCTCCCATGCTGATTGGTGAGAAGCATGATGACAATCCAGCTTCGGCTCAATTTCGTGTGCGTGCGTTTGATTCACCCAAAGATTTATCCAAAGAACAGCTACAAAATCGCTTGGATTTGCTAAAGTCAGCTCAAAGGCTTTCGCCAGTGGCAAATTCACCTGAATTTGAATCATTTGAAATTCACCAACAAAGATCCTTTGATCTGCTGTATGGAAAAGAAGCTAAGAAGGCCTTTGATATTGAAAGGGAGGGCGAAAAAGTTAGGGATCGTTACGGTAGGAATCCTTTGGGTCAAAACTTATTACTTGCACGACGACTTATCGAATCGGGTGTGAGATTGGTTAATGTTGCTGCATGGACAGGACTCGCTGCAGGTGAAAAATTTGTTAGCGTTGAAACCTGGGACATGCACGGTAATGCTGATGTGGGTATTTTTGAAAACGGATGGAATGGGCTCCCCTTTGCGCTGCCTCGCACTGATCAGGCAGTCGCAACTTTGCTTGAAGATCTCAAGGACCGTGGCCTCCTTGACACCACGCTTGTTGTATTGGTAGGAGAATTTGGCCGTACCCCCAAGATCAGTAAAGGCGCCAAGCGCATCGGTCGGAACCATTGGCCTAATTGCTATTCAGCAATGATTGCCGGTGCGGGGATCCAGGGAGGTAGCGTTTATGGAGAGTCAGACAAGCAGGCAGCTTACGTAAAATCCAATCCGGTAACGTTAGAGGATTTCACTGCAACACTATTTGCCGCGATGAATATCAATCCGGCTTCACCCCTTGGGCTCGATGGGTTCACCTCTCCAGCTAGTACAGGAAATCCAATTAAAGCGTTGTTTTAGAAAGTATATGTATTCCACGTTCTCTAACTCCTACCAATAAGAACTGGGAAGTGTCGGGGCGAAAAACTAATTTCCTAGCAATTGGTTTAAGAATGCAAAAATTCTGTACGTTCGTTGCCTTGACATTTTTATTTGCGGCAATGGGTATGGCGCAGGTGCCAGGAGGGTCTCAGTTACGAGGAATGGCTGAAATGAAGAACGGTTTGATCTTAGCATCAAATTGTAATGCGCGGTTTTTAGGTACTAGCCCTTGACTCGCCAGCTCAGGCAAGTCTGTTCCGACTAATACCAGGAATAGGAAAAATTGGATCCGGCTTAAGAACATTAGATACTATATATTAAATTCTACTTTTCAGTTCCGAGAAGTATTTGAAACGGAGCCAACGCATTAATTTATTATCTAAAAGTAAGATTTTGCGCTTACTTCCAAATGATTAATGTTTTCGGTTTGACTGAAATTGCCACTTTAGGAATGGTAATTAATCCCCCGTCACCAGCTTTCACTTTGCTAAATTCCTTAGAAGATGCATCGCCTGTCTCGTTACCGTAGTGCCACTTGAGGGTGTCTCCAGCGGCTACCTTCATTTTTTGAATCCTCCGTATAGAAATGTCTGCAGTCGCTTCTTCGGGGATAGAAAATTCCGTTTTTAAATTAGTGGGATTTGTGAGGTAAAGTGATAGTGTAATTTTATTTGGTTCGTCGCCTATGATCTTCCATCTAAAGAATGCATTGATTTGCCCTGAACTTTTATCAGATCTGTTATCAGACCACGGTAACTTGTCATTGCAGGAAGCATTGGTGAAGGCAACGTAGGCTTCATTTTTCCTTACGCTTAACCAATCAAAGGAATTAATTAAATCATTTACCCCAATGATACGGGCATGATTATTGGCATGTCCGAAAGGTCCCCAGTAAAAATATAATGGATATTTTCTATCATTCATGACTTTGACTAATCTTTCATGACCAAATGACCAACCGTCGTTCTGTGCAGAGTAATCAATGGTTATCGGAGGGTCAGGATAATTGAGCCAAGATTTATGAGAAAACCCCATTCTTTCAGATGCGTGCTCAATGCCGGCCGGAACATTGGCCTTGATGGCGGCAAAGATATGTCCATTGCGCAGACCGATTCCTAACGTGCCGCTGCCTCCCATCGAATTACCTGACAAGTAAACCCTTTCAGAATCAATCTTATATTTATCTATGACCCACTGCACAGTGTCAATAACCCGAAGCTCAACTGGCATTGGGTTCAATCCTGAATTCTTTTTAGTAAGTCTTGCATCCCTTGCATGCATTCCTCCCCACCACCAATCGCCTTTGTTTGCTCTGCAATCTACATAGAGGGCATAGAAATTATCAGGTGAATGATAGATGTCATGATTGCCAACCTGCTTTGTGCATTTTACACAGGAGAAGACGTCGTGCCCTGCAGAATGTAAGACAACGTATAGGGGTGCATTTTCACGTTTTGTTTTTGGGTGGATAACAATGAAGGTGTCTTGTTGTGGAACTTTATATTTCCATTCTTTTTTTATGCCGTGCCGGTATACTTCGAGCTTTCTTACACTGTCAATTAGACCTTTGGCTTTGGTTGGATCCAGTGTTGGTGTCCATGTGTTTTCTTCTGCAAAGAGCGATACTGCAGTTGCTGCAATCATTAAAAAGATAAGTTTCTTCATCTGGTATTCTTTTTTTTAAATAAATAATCACTTAAACTTAAACTTAATTAAAGATTCTTGAATACTAAATCATGATTAAAAAATAACTAGGCTTGTACAACGGATTAATAAGGCGCAATATTAGATTTAGATAATTCCAATGCTTAAAGGCTAAATCCGGAATCAAATCTTATGAAGTCGCTCCCACTCATAGTTATTCTTATTCAAGTCCTCTCAGTGATCTTTCTTTCATGTTCATCCTTGGAAGGGGCTTTGCACATTACTGAGTTTATGTCTAATAATAAGGAGGCCTTTGAGGATGAGGACGGGGACGCATCCGACTGGATTGAGATATTTAATTCTGGTTCCGAACCTATCAATCTTGACGGATATTTTCTAACTGATGATTCTGGTGCGTTAACGAAATGGAAATTTCCTGCGATTGATATTTCTGAGAGTGGTTTTCTATTGATATTTGCTTCAGAGAAGAATCGACGCGTTCCGGGATCTGAACTTCACACCAACTTCAAGCTTTCAAGTGAAGGTGAGTATCTGGCACTTGTTGAATCTGATGGAAATACCATAGTGGCCGAGTTCGGATCCGGTGATGATCCTATCCCGGGCCAGTATGAAGATATTTCTTATGGTCTTATGCAGGGTGGAGGTTTGACTCCTACAGTTCTCATTGGCTCTCAGCAAGAAGTTAAAGTGCTGATTCCTTCTAATGATTCGCTGGGCAATGACTGGACATCACTTGAATTTTCCGATGAGAATTGGGAATCAGCTCGGATGGGAATTGGGTATGACGAGAACTCAACATATTCCAATGAGTTTGGGAATGGAGGAAATCTTGGTAATGCTCTCAATGGAGTTAATAACTCGGCATATATCCGTATTCCTTTCGAAGTTGATGATCCTGATGTTGTTACTGAATTGATTTTGAAGATGAAATATGATGACGGGTTTGTCGCTTATTTAAATGATACATTGATTGCTGATGCTAATGCACCTGGAGGCTTGACTTGGGATTCGGAGGCGACAACTGATCACTCCGACAATGAGGCGGTAGTATTTCAGGATTATAATGTTACTTCTTTTGCGCATCTTTTAAACAAAGGCACAAACGTCTTGGCCATACAGGGGCTCAATGGGGGGATCACAAGTTCTGACATGCTTATCACTGCCGAACTACACGGTAAGAAAATCACTGATCCGTCACTTGGAGGTCCAGGTTACCTGGCAGTGCCTTCTCCGCGGGGATACAATGGAGACACCTTTGATGGTTTTGTTGGTGATACGCAGTTCAGTGTTGACCGGGGATTTTTTGATGAGGATTTTGAGTTGGAAATCATAAGTGCAACTGAAGGAGCAGAGATCCGTTATACTCTGGATGGGAGTGATCCTGAGCCAACCCGTGGGAGGGTTTACAATGCCCCTATCAGGGTAACCAGAACTACGGTCGTTCGGGCCATGGCGCATTTGCCAGGATCTCGTCCGACTAACATTGATACGCAGACTTATCTTTTCCCCGAGGACGTATTGGATCAGTCGCGCATGCGCACATCGGTCACGCAGTCACGAACGCTTGGCCCGCAGATGATTGATTCTCTTAAATCAGTTCCTACTGTCTCTATAGTGACCGATGATCCGAGCTCTTTCATGAATGAGGGGTCCGGCAACATTCGTAGTGAGTCGCCAGCCTCCGTGGAGATGATCTTTCCCGACGGCACGCCTGGCTTTCAGGAGAGTGGCGGATTAAAGCACTTTGGTGGTTACTATACAAACTTTCGCAAGAAAAGCTTTCGGATTGGTTTTCGCTCCCAGTACGGTGCTACTAAATTAAATTATCCGATGTTTGATGGTTTTAACTACAAACATTATCCGCCGACAGACCGTTTTGATGTCATGGATTTACGAAGTGGTTCCCACGACATGCAGTCACGAGGCGGTTATATGTCAAACCGATTCACTGATGATTCAATGCTTGAAATGGGGAATCTTGCTCCGCACGGCAGATTCGTTCATGTCTACTTGAATGGAAATTATTGGGGTCAGTATCATTTGCGTGAGCGATGGAATGCGGACATGGCTTCGAGTTACTTTGGAGGTCCCAAGGCAGACTATGATGCTGTCAATCTCAACGACGGATTCCGTAATGATGAAAAGGTTTACGACGGTACTGGGGTGCTTTGGAATGAAACTAAGCAACTGGCTTCTGGTTCTAATGCATGGGACTTTAACGAAAATCATATCGATTTTGCAAATCTGATTGATTTTATATTGCTGTGGGTCAGTGGCAATTCGGAAAGCGAAGTTAGGTTATTAGGATCCATAGTTCAGGGCCAGCCCTTTCGTTTTCAAATGAAAGACGCGGACGGATTTCTTCGAAGTCCAGGACATTCCGTAAATACATCAGGTCCGTTGAGTTTGATGAGTTCGAGTCTTATTAATCGAAACCCCGACTATGCGATGCTAGTTGCAGATAGGATTCACATGCACTTTTTTAATGATGGGGTCCTGACACCGGAACGTAACATTGCCCGTTTGCAGAAACGAGTCGATGAGGCTCGCCTTGGATTTATCGCTGAGTCTGCTCGTTGGGGTGACCGATTCCGTGAATATCAGAACTGGCTAGATTATCAACAAAATCTGGTTAATAACCACTTCCCCAATCTCACCAATACTATGATTGGAAGGTTCCGATCAGCGGGCATGTATCCTGAAATCATTGCACCAGTATTTAGTCAGCATGGAGGATCAGTGTCGTCCGACACTGCGTTGACCATGGCAACTGACTCGGATACGATCTATTATACAACGGACGGGACTGATCCGCGATTGTCTGGAGGCGCTATGAATCCGGAAGCACAAATTGCAAGTTTTGGAGGTGGTGGACCTGCTCCGGTCACATACATTTCCAGCGGGTACCGTTGGCGATATCTTGACAATGGATCTAATCAGGGGAGTGCATGGAGTGCTAAAACTTTTGATGATTCAGCATGGTCTATCGGTCCTTCCGAACTCGGATACGGCAGTGATGATGAGGGGTCAGGAACAACGCTCAGTTTTGGACCAAATTCTTCTTCGAAGTATCCTACTACTTATTTTCGGACCAGTGTTGAGATACCTGACCCGTCCCTGTTTTTTAATTTCCTCCTCAGAATCAAATATGATGACGGGATCGCTGTCTATATCAATGGCAAGGAGGCGATCCGTCAGAACCTTGCTTCGGGAGCTTCATTTACTACTTTTGCTAGTAGTACGGTCAGTGATGAATCTGGCTGGAAAGAGGTCACGTTACCGTCAGCATCTTTTTCTGCCGGTACTAATGTGATTGCAGCTGAGATTCACCAGGGCAGCGGTACCAGTTCGGACATTCGCTTTGATATGTTTTTACGTGGCGAGACGACTCAGGGCGGTGGAGATAATGTTTCTGACCCATTATTTTTGACTTCTCCTCTGTTACTTCGTGCCAGATCCTATGATAGTGGAAGTAAGGAATGGAGTGCATTAAATGAAGCGTTCTTTTCCATTGATAGCGTGCCGGCAGGGCCAGATGTCCTTGTCATTTCAGAAATTAATTATCACCCATACAACCCGACAAGAGTGGAAGAGTTGGAAGTTAGTGCTGACCGTGATGATTTTGAGTTCATTGAATTATTTAATGCCGGAACATCAGCCATTGATCTGACAGGGGTTCGTTTTGAATTAGGAATCAACTTCACTTTCCCTGACAACACGATCCTTGCGGCAGGGAAATACCTGCTCCTCGTTCGTGATCGTGAGGCTTTCGAAGCAAGGTACGGGGCCAGTGATGTGCAGACCTATGAATATACGGGTAGACTCAGCAATGATGGTGAACAATTGAGTGTCATCGATAATGGATTAGATAAGATATTTGATTTTACCTACAATGATCAAATTCCATGGCCGAAAGTAGCTGACGGTGGTGGCCCAAGCCTTATATTAGTCGGTCAAGATCTTAACGATCCTTCGAGCTGGGTTGCGAGTCGTAATCAGGGAGGATCACCCGGTGAGATTGAGGTGGAAACGATTCCTTATGCTGAATGGGCTTTGCAGAATGCAGTTCAAGGTGGGCCTGAAGAAGATGATGATGGTGATACGGTAAGTAATTATCTAGAGTATTACTTTGGGTCGAGACCGGATCTTGCTACCGATGCGTCCTCTACTCATGCGGGTATTCAGAGTATAGGAGGATCCAATTACCTAACTCTTAGTTTTTCACGTAATGTATTAGCCAGAGGTTCTTTGGAAGTTCAGCTTTCCTCTGACTTGCGCATTTGGACGACTGACCCTGCAATGTTTGAGACCATTTCAAATTTTGATAATGGGGATGGAACAGCAGAAGTGACTGTTCGTTATTTAACACCCGTCGATGATGAGTCAAAGAAAGTGTTCCTTAGGCTCTTCGTTAACTAATTATTATATAAGAAGACATGAGTGGCTATCGATTAGTTTCCTGCTGTTATTAGTTTGTATCCAAATTTTTCTTTGATGTCATGCCCGTGCACTTGGAGCATCCTTTTATCCTCGATTAGATCATTGGCTTTGCCTTAGTCATTCGCCGGGGTTCATGCATTTTATTTAGCAAAGAAGGAGGCTGCAGTTGCTACAAATATTTGAAAGATGAGTTTCTTCATCTGGTTTTCTTTTTTTAAATAAGAAGTTACTTCAACTTGAATCTAATTAATGAATCCTGAAAACTAAATCATAATAACAATAATAACTGGGCTTGTGTAATGGATTAATAAGGAGCAATATTAGACACAGATATTCCCAATGCCTAAAGGGTAAATTCGGATTCCAATCTTATGAAATCGCTCTCTACCATAGCAAGCCTTGTCCAAGTCCTCGCAGCAATTTTTCTGCCATGTTCATTATTGAGCGCGGAGCTGCACATTACTGAATTTATGGCTGATAATAAGGAGTCTGTTGAGGATGCAGACGGTGACGCATCTGACTGGATTGAAATATCAAATGTTAATAGGGAAAACGGAAGCCTTGAAGGTTATCATCTCACCGATAATCCACTCAATTTAACTAAGTGGACATTTCCAAAAAAAAGCTTCAATGATGAGGGTTTCATTTTGGTATTTGCTTCGGGCAAGGATCTGACAGATCCAAATAATGACCTACATACTAACTTTAAACTAAGCTCATCAGAAAACGGTTACCTGGCACTCATTAAACCTGACGGAGTTACTATAGCAAGCGAGTTTAAAAACTATCCTCGTCAATACGAAGATCTTTCTTATGGGAGTGGGTATGGCGAACCGAAAGATGTGAAATTTATTGAAGAAGGAGATGACGCAAAGTGGATTGTTCCATCTGCTTTTATCGATGGGTGGCAAGAAACTTTATTCGACGATTCAGACTGGTCCGAAGCAAATACCGGAATCGGGTATGACAACTCAACGAAATATATCCCACACCTTGGTGAAGGCGGTGACGTTAAGGCTGCTATGCGGGGTGTGAACGCTTCTATTTATATTAGAGTGCCCTTCACTCTGAATGATGCTAGCGGAGTGAGTGATCTTATCCTCCGAATGAAATGGGAAGACGGATTCATTGCCTATCTGAACGGAACAAAAATAGAATCGCTCAGTGCCCCAGAAAATCCTGTATGGAATTCTACCTCTTCCTCCAATCGGTCCAACGAGAATGACGTAATTACATTTTTTGACTATCCTGTGACAGGACCTTTGCAAAAGGGTCAAAATATATTGGCAATACAAGGATTAAACGGCTCTCAAAACAGTTCTGACTTTCTTGTATCTCCGGAACTAACAGCAAAAAAAACAGATCTTAACTCTCCAAAGAATGGTTATTTCCTGAATCCGACTCCAGGAACCCTTAATGGCGAACGAATTGATGGACTTGTTAGTGATACGAAATTTAATGTGAACAGAGGTTTTTATGAAGAAGCTTTTGAACTTGAAATAAGCACGAAAACCGAAGGCGCTGAAATAAGATATACCCTCGATGGGACAGTTCCCAGTGAGACCCGAGGCGAAGTATATAAGGCTCCAATTACTATTAACAAAACGACAGTCATACGGGCCATGGCTCACAGGTCAGGATATTCAACAACCAACATTGATACACAGACCTATCTTTTTCCAGAGGATGTGGTGAATCAACCCCGGATGCGTGCATCGGTCACAGAGTCACGAACGTTTGGGCCGCAGATGATTGATTCCCTCAAGTCGGTTCCTACCGTTTCTATAGTAACCGATAATCCAAGTCCTTTCATGAATGAAGGGTCCGGTAACATGCGGAGAGAGTCTCCAGCTTCAGTGGAGATGATTTTTCCCGATGGCACACCTGGCTTTCAGGAGAATGGTGGATTGAAGCACTTTGGTGGTTACTATACGAACTTTCCCAAGAAGAGTTTTCGGATTGGTTTTCGCTCCCAGTACGGTGATACCAAACTGAATTATCCAATGTTTGATGGTTTTGACTACAAACATTACCCACCTACAGATCGTTTTGATGTCATGGATTTACGAAGTGGTTCCCACGACATGCAGTCACGAGGTGGATATATGTCGAACCGATTCACTGATGATTCTATGCTTGAAATGGGTAACCTTGCTCCGCACGGCAGATTCGTTCATGTCTATCTTAATGGCATTTACTGGGGTCAGTATCATTTGCGTGAGCGCTGGAATGCGGACATGGCTTCGAGTTATTTTGGCGGGCCCAAGGCAGACTATGATGCGGTTAATCTAAATGACGGGTTCCGCAATGATGAAAAGGTTTACGACGGCACTGGGGTGCTTTGGAATGAAACTAAGCAAGTGGCTCGGAGTTCAAATGCATGGGAATTTAACGAAAATCATATCGATTTTGCGAATCTGATTGATTTCATGCTGCTATGGGTCAGCGGGGATTCAGAGAGCGAAGTTAGATTATTAGGTTCAAAGGCTCAAGGCCAGCCCTTTCGATTTCAGATGAAAGACGCGGACGGATTTCTTCGAAATCCAGGAAAGGCCGTGAACAACGCGGGTCCTTTCAACCTGACGAGCTCGAGCCTTATTAGAAAGAATCCCGACTATGCAATGTTGGTTGCAGATAGGATTCACATGCATTTTTTCAATGACGGAGCACTGACACCGGAACGTAATATTGCACGTTTGCAGAAGCGGGTAGATGAGGCTCGCCTTGGATTTATTTCTGAGTCTGCTCGTTGGGGTAGCCGGTTCCGTGAATATCAGAACTGGCTCGATTATCAGAAGAATCTGACTAACAACCACTTTCCTAGACTCACAGAAAATATGATTAAAAAGTTCAGGGCAGCTGGCATGTATCCAAGCCTAATTTCTCCAGTATTCAATCAACATGGAGGTTCAATTCCAGTAGGTTCCGGCATTACAATGAGCACTAACACTTTGGCAATTTACTATACAACGGACGGCTCTGACCCAAGACTTTCAGGGGGAGCAATTAATCCTCAGGCAATTACCGCAACATTTGATGACGAACTTCCTATTCCAAAAGATTATGTTAAGACTGGGCAGGTATGGAAGTATTTGGATGACGGGTCCGATCAAGGCAAATTATGGATTGCTCCAGATTTTGATGATTCTGACTGGTCCTCTGGCCCTTCAGAACTTGGATACAGGGAAGGTGATGAAGCGACGCTAATTAGTTATGTCGATTCTGATGACCGTTCTGGCATGCAGCGCAATGCTACTACTTATTTTCGTACGAACGTTGAATTATCAAATCCATCAGCCTATTCATTTTTCATAATCAAACTGAAATATGATGACGGTGCTGCAGTTTACGCTAACGGATCAGAACTCATCCGCACAAATAATCTGCCATCAGATGCCGGTCATGATACTTATGCCACTTCTGGCACTCCCAATGAACGTATTTATCACGAGTATCAAGTCCCGAGCTCTAGCTTTGTTGATGGTGCCAATCATCTTGCCGTAGAAATTCACAACTCTTCTCCTAACAGTTCGGATATCAGTTTTGATCTAATTCTTCGCGGAGAAGTTGACATGAGCAAAGGCAATAGAGTTACTGTACCTATAATCCTCAGCGATCCTTCAATGATACGGGCCCGTGCTTATGATTCAATTAAGGAAGAATGGAGTGCGCTTAATGAGGCCTTCTTCTCAATAGGATCGGTTCCAGCTAATGCTTCTAATTTCATAATAACAGAATTCCATTATCATCCTGAGGACCCTTCCTCTGAAAATGAGATGGCAGTCTCTGCTGACCGAGACGATTACGAATTCATTGAATTCTTGAACACGGATTCTTCTTCCATTGACCTATCTAATGTTCATTTCAAAAAAGGAATCAATTTCACTTTCCCTGACAACACGATCCTTGCCGCAGGGGAATATCTGCTCCTCGTTCGTGACCGAAAGGCTTTCGAGACAAGGTATGGAGTCAGCGCGGTGCAGATCTATGAGTATAAGGGGCGACTCAGCAATGATGGTGAACAATTGCATGTCATTAATAATGAGTCAGAGGATATACTTAATTTTACCTACAATGATCAAATTCCATGGCCCAAAGAAGCTGATGGTGGAGGGCCAACCCTTGTCTTAGTTGGTCAGGTGCTTACCGATCCTTCGAGTTGGGTTGAGAGTCGTAATAATGGAGGATCACCCGGTGAGGCTGAAGTGGAAACGATTCCTTATGCTGAATGGGCTTTGCAGAATGCAGTTCAAGGTGGGCCTGAAGAAGATGATGATGGTGATGCGGTAAGTAATTATCTAGAGTATTACTTTGGGTCGCGTCCGGATCTTGCTACTGATGCGCCATTTACTAATGCGAGTATTCAAAGGATAGGAGGCGCCAATTACCTGACACTTAGTTTTCCGCGTAATTTATTTGCCCAGGCTTCTATGGAGATTCAGCTTTCCTTTGATTTGCGAACTTGGACTGCTGAACCTGAAATACTTGAAACTGTTTCAAATTTTGATAATGGGGACGGAACAGTTGAAGTGACTGTTCGGTATTTAAGGCCCATCGATAATAGTTCAAAGAAAGTATTCTTTAGGCTCTTCAGTAACTAATTATTATACAGAAAGTATGGTGGCCTTTGAATAGTCTTCTACTTTTATAATTTGAGTCAGAATAATTGTCGTTTCATATGTGTGATTTGCAGATGGAAAAGAAAAGTAAATAAATTGAATTAGATCTAATGACCTTGGCTTATTATACGTTATGTCATTAATGAATACCCCAATTTACATTATAGTTAGCATTGCCTTGATAGTACTTGGACTTAGCAATGGATCTGTATCAGCTCAAGGCGAGGGAACCAATTTGAACCGACTAAAATGGGAATATGAGGGAGGTGTTTTTTCATTCCAGCTACAAGATTTACCAGTGGTTTTGGAGGACTTATGGGTATTGCAGACTTCAGAAGATATGAATGACTGGCAAGACATTGAAACCTTTGAGGGTAAGGCAGTTATTAAGGTTTCCATTCAACGAGGAGCTCGGCAGCGATATTACCGTGCTCGTCAAATTAAAGGGGGTGATCCATACTTGAGTGATTACATTGATGCATACACGGTCTGGCAGGGATCAGGTGTGGATAGTTATTCAATGGAGATTCGTCATGGGAGTTCATGGTTCTTTTGGCATGGCAATGTGACTGTCCGCAATAATGAGGTAGTGTCTACGGAATCGATAGACACCAATTTTCCTGACGTTTTCGAGCCCGAGCATAGGACTATTGATGATTGGTTTATGGTCTTAAAGAGAAATATCGATAATAAGGCGTATCGTATTGATGTGACCTATGATGAAACTTTTGGCTATCCCAAAACTGCCTTCATAGATGTTGATTTAAGGATAGCCGATGAGGAGCAGGGTTGGTCCATTCTAAAATTTCTTCCAATGAGATAAGTTAATGTGTTTCGGATTGAAATTGTATATTTTAATTTAATTGACTCTAGGGATGAAAGCTGCTGCTGTTATAAAAGGTTCGATCTTTTTGATCGGACTTGCATTGGTTGTTGGATATTATTTGTTTAACCTTTCTCTAAGAAACGAAATACAATTGAAGAATGCAGGTTCGGTTTCTTGGGATAAGATAGAAGTGAAGGCCGGCGGGCGTTATTTTAAAGTTCACCATTTAGATTCAGGTGACACCAAGCGATTTATTTTCCATAGCCAATCTGAAGGTGGGGGCATTATTGCCGGTTATATTGGGCAGAATATTTACAAGAGTGAATTTGGGTACTTCACACCAAACCTTTCAGTGGATATGTTCATTATTCTTAATGATGATGGAGATATAATTATAAAGTAAAACTTTTAAGGTGCTTCTTGATGGAGGGGTTTCACTAGATAGTAAGCGCTAAAACGAGACATGCCCTTGATCAATTACAAGGCTTTAAATGAATAGAGTTTGGTGTTCTGAAGAGTGAATCGGATGCGGATGGCCTTGCCTTTCAAGGAGCTTAAATCTGATTGGCCACTCCATACTGGTTTTAATCTTAGACTGTTATGGCCACGATAAATCTTCGCTGATTCCCCTGAAAATTGCGGAATGCCATTTCCTTTTCCATCGAGTATTTCGACTTTAAGGAGACCGTTCAAAGCATTGACATTAATTTCAAGATTGTCACCTTCAAGAACAAAAGGACGAGTTGTGGCTTTCCCTTCTTCGGATTTGGAATGAAGGTAAAAGAATCCGTCTAGTCGGACCTTAGCCAGAGCCAATCGTGCGTCCCACTTGCGTGCGCCCCACCTTTCATTAGTGGCGAGATAGTAAACCCAATGTTCATCATTATGAGTAATGATGTTAGATGGCGGGCGGGCGCAGTCCTTATCAAAGCTCCCGTCCTTGCCTCGCGGTATTAATGGTTTTCTTGGATAAGTTGCCAGTGAAAAATCATAGTGAATTGCGTCTCTGGAAGGTGCCATATAAAATTCCCAAACGCCCTGCTCGTGACGAGTGAAGAAATCCTGTTTCCCTTCTGGAACAGGGCGGTTCGTTGCTGCTAATACGTCAGTAAGAGCAAACCAGATTCCCTCGTAATACCACATTGGAAAGGTGTGGATTTGATAGACGGGGATATTAGTTCCTGCAATTGTGCTCTTATCCGGATCTTCAAGAGTAAATGTTCGTAAGGTTTTCCAGGCAGTAGGATGATTTATGAGGTCATTTTCTTTTGCATGTTCCATGATGCGGACTCCACGTAATTCTCCGACACCACCACCGGCTGCAAAATCTTGTCTGCAGTGCAGGAGGTATTTTTTTGTATTTGGATTCCAGTGTATCTGATTATTTGTGTCTGCAGCGCGGCCAGTGACCGGATATCCATCATTGTAAAATTCCCAGTTAATCCCATCCTTGGAATATCCGAGACGTGTCGCTGCATCCTTTCCTCCCATGTTTGGATAAAATGCGATTTTGTATTTTTCTTTATGTCCAAAAGGTAAGCTCTGATCAATGGTCACAGTGCTTCCATCCAATCCAAGTTCCATTAAGTCTCTTTTTTTATTTTGTCTGAGAATAGGCAAAGGTTTGGCCCAGTTGATAAGATTGCTTTTCCCATCTTTTGCAATGAGTGGTTTTTCCCAATGAATTCCATCCTTTGATTCTGCATAAGCAACGCCACTCCCTGGCCTTTTACTGGACATGTACCAGAGTCGAAACTTCTTTTTTTGTTCGTCCCAGTGAGGAGAAAAAAACCAACAGAAGCAGGATTCCCCGAACTCATACCCAGCGCCTCCGTCCGGACCGTCATGCACCTGACCAGTTTGAAAATCAGTTGGTAAGGAAGGTTCCATTACCACTCCATGTTTTTTTGCTTGCCCCACCTCGAGACTAACGTTTTCCAGATTTTCAATGATGTAATGGTCGACGAAGAGTTGTTTTTTTTGGCCGATTTTAATTGGTTGCTTATTCTCGAGGGCGGTTACTGCCGAAGTGAAGATCAAAGCTATTAAAATGAAGGTTGGTTTGATATGTGCGGGCATTAGGTGGCGTGTCGCTCCCTTGCTATTGTAATTATCAAAAGAATGAAACAAAAAAAGGCACTGAATCCTCAGTGCCTTTTTTATAAAGTATAAAATCTAGTTAGATTTATTGTGCTTCGTCGAGGATTCTATAGGGAAATTATTTTTTCTTTGTGGCAGGCTTTTTAGCGGCAGGCTTTTTAGCGGCAGGCTTTTTAGCGGCAGGCTTTTTAGCGGCAGGCTTTTTAGCGGCAGACTTTTTAGCGGCAGGCTTTTTAGCGGCAGCTCTTTTCTTGGCTTCTTCTTGTGCTTTCCTGATCTGGATTTTCTTAGAAGCAGATTTCTTTGATTTTCTCTTTTTGAGAGTGGGTTTCTTGGCGGAGGGCTTTTTAGACTTTTTTGCAGCCTCTTCCTTTTTCCTGAGCGCAGCTATTTTTTTCGCTCCTTCTTCTTTAGTTAGTTTGCCTGCTTTTACTAAGTCTTGAATTTTTCTTATCCAGGCTGCCAAGCTAGGCTCTTTTTTTGCGTCCCCTTGTTTTTTGAGGGCTGCGAATTTTTCTTTGGCTTGTTTTTCTGTGATCTTACCTGCCTTAACTGCAGCTTTAATTTCCTTGGCTACAGCTTCTATATTTTTTTGTTTCTTTTTATCAGCTTGAACCATTGTCAGACTGCTAAGAAATATGATGGATGATATTATCGTTGCTATGAGTTTCATTTAGGGTTGTATCTTATTAACGGTTAAATGTAAGAGGCTTTTCTCTGTTATAAATTAATGTCTTCTTATATCAAGATCTAACAGTTTTATGGTGAAGCATGTTTCATTTTATTTATTTCTTTTTCTGGGTGCAGTTAATTTAACTGATGCTCTTGATCGACCTAACGTCATTTTTATTGCGATTGATGATATGAATGACTGGATTTCTTTACTTGATCCAGACTCTCCTATTAAGACTCCTAACTTGAAGAGGTTAGCAGACAAAGGGATGCTTTTTACTAAAGCGTATTGTCCTTCGCCAGCTTGTAACCCATCAAGGGTTTCAATCCTTACGGGGCTCCGCCCTTCGACAACTGGCGTATATGGAAACAACAGTGATTGGCGAGGTGCTTTGCCGGACCGTAAGACCATTTTCCAAAAGTTTAAAGATTCTGGATATTCAGTGAAAGGTGCCGGAAAGATTTTCCACCACAAAATTAATGGTGCTTTCCATGATGGGCCATCATTCCATTCCTTTCAGCCAATGATTTCTCAGCCTCATCCAGCAAAGAAGTTGAATGAAGCGCCAGAGTATGGATCCATACGCACAGATTGGGGGGTTTATCCAAAGAAAGAAGAGGACAGTATAGATTTTAAAACTATAGAATATTGTATCGATTCGATTAATAATTCGAAGGGGGATAAGCCACTATTCTTGGCTTGTGGAATTTATCGGCCCCATTCACCTTTTTTTGCGCCTCAAAAATATCACTCGATGGTTGGAAAGGTTCCTGTTCCCAAGCGCAAAATAAATGATTTGCAAGATTTGCCTAAGGGCGCATTAGAACTCAATCGAAGTACGAAATGGTTTTGGAAAGGCATGCAAAATCTAGAGTCTAGGATTCCAGGTTCTTATAGTGATTTTATCAAATCTTATGCTGCATGTTGTGCTTTTGCTGATGCTCAGGTTGGTAAATTACTTGATGAGGTCGAGCGCAGTTTACCTAAAGATAATACCGTTATTGTTCTGTGGTCTGATCATGGGTTTCACCTAGGAGAAAAAGACCACATTGAAAAATTCATGCTATGGGAAAAAAGCACCCATGTTCCTTTCATTTTTGTTGTCCCTGGAATGACAAAGGAGAGAAGCGTTTGTAAAGTGCCGATCGACCTGACTGTTCTTTATCCTACGCTCTTGGAGGTTTGTGGTTTACCAAAAGATAAATCATGTGATGGGGTGAGTATTATTCCTCTGTTGAAGGAGAATAAAGTGAATTGGAAGAGGCCTGCTCTTATGACATACAAGAAGGGGAATCACGCACTTAGGACGAAGCGGTGGCGTTACATTAGGTACTCTGACGGGACTGAGGAACTTTATGATCATGAGAGGGATCCTAACGAGTGGGATAACATTGTCCAGAAACCTGAACACTCAGGTGTCATCGATGGTTACAGAAAATGGTTACCAAAAAATGAGAAGAATCAGGTTCCTGATCTAAAGAGAAAGAAATGACAGCAATAAACTACAAAGTTGACTTGCGTAGTTGATTTTTGAAAGGAGGTTATGCAATGCGCATTATAATTAGTACTTTGTTTGCGGTTATTTTCTTTGTGAGTTGCGGTAAGGAAAACGGAAATGAGTCAATTGAACCAAATTCCGATAAAGAAAACCAGGTCAGCACAATTAAGATCCCAGAGCAGGTTCCTCTTCTTGATGTGGATTCAGTATTGCCTAGTGGTGAATTGAATGACCCGGAGAGTAATGAGCCGGTTGCCAAAGAAGAGCCGAAAGTTGACGGGGAGATGTCTGCAGAAATAAAGGAACTAAAAGAAAAGGCATTAGCGGGTGACGCTTCTGCGCAGCTTTTTTTAGGTCAGAGTTATCAGAAAGGTTCTGGAGTTGAGAAGGATTTGGATGAAGCTATCAAGTGGTTGCGAAAGTCCGCTGAGCAAGGGAATGTCTATGCTCCTCATATTCTAAAGAAATTAGAGGAAGAATAAATTGGATATAGGATAAGTAACATAGGGCAGAGGCTAAGGGTTGGCATGAGAGCGGCTAAATTAGACCGTTAGTAGGTTGACTGGGTGGCATAGAAGTTTTGGAGGTCGTTTATTCTATTCTGTCTGAAGCTTTTTTTGTAAGTGGAATAATCTTAAAGGATTTCCCTTTTCTCCTTCCTTGAGATGGGGTGTATGGATTAATCTGAACGCATGAAAAAGTTTCTACTAATTTGCTCGGCACTAAATATATTTCTCGTCATAAGTAGTTCAGGAAATGATGATGAAAATTCAGAGAAGGCGCTGGGCTTTGTAAATTTATTCAATGGTAAAGATCTGACGAACTGGGTTGATGTTAATACTTCTCCTGATACTTGGTCAGTTAAAGATGGCATGATGATTTGTTCGGGGCAGCCGATAGGTGTTATGCGATCCAAAAAGCAATACGAGAACTTCATATTGGTTATTGAGTGGCGTCATATGGAAGCTGGTGGAAATTCTGGAGTCTTTTTGTGGAGTGATGCTAAACCTAAGGGGCGGCTACCTAAGGGTATGGAAGTTCAAATGCTTGAGCTCCAGTGGCCGTATATCCATAAGAAAAGGAATGGTGAGCCAAATCACCTCGGTTATGTCAGTGGTGAGCTTTTCGGAGCCGGTGGGATGAGGGCAGTTCCTGAAAATCCTCGTGGGAGTCGGAGCATGTCCTATGAAATGAGATGCAAAGGAAAAGGTGAATGGAATCGATACGTTGTCGTTGCAGTTGACGGCACTGTTAAGTTGTCAATTAATGGGAAGTTTGTTAATGGGATTCGAGAAGCGGATCTGAGAAAAGGGTACTTGTGCTTAGAGTCAGAAGGCGCTGAAATTCATTTTAGAAAGATTCAGATTATGGAATTGCCAGATGGTCGCGCTGAAGAGTTAGGTATGTCGCTTCGGGATAAGTGAGTTTATTAATTATAAAACATTACTTCATTACAAAGTTAGCTAATAGAGCAATCGAATCTTTAACCTCTTATGAAAAGACTTATACCAATATTGTTGCCATTTCTCCTCCTCACTCTTACGCAATTTGCCAGAGAGGCAAGGGAGGTCGCTAGCGGTTTATTTGATTGGTCTCAGGTTAATTCACAATCTGATCAAGCTAAGTATATAGCAGGCGAAATTAGAAAATGGCAAAGTCAGGATCCGGTAGATGAAGGTAAAAAGCTAAGAGTGGTATATTTTCATCCAAAAGACAGAGAGCCTCTTAGAAATCATCATCAGAGGTGGGATAGGATAATGAATGATATTCAAGAGTTCTTTTCTGTTGAGATGGCAAAGCTTGGTTATGAGAAAAGTAGGCTTTCATTAGAGAAGGAAAACGGCAAGTTAAAGCTTCATGAGATACAAGGAACCGCTAATGATGATGGAGCTTATTCGTATAAATCGGGGGGTAGAATCTATAATGAAGTTTCTAAAGCATTGGCCAAGAAAGGAATAAATGCTAAATCGGAAACGCTTCTAATAATCTGTGGGCTATCAAGAACTGATGGAAAGAAAGTAAAAATATATTCCCCTTATTATGGAATGGGAGCTAGCCAGAACAAAGGTATCTGTTTTGTCGCTGATTCTGATTGGCTTAACATTGATGGGTTGAAAGTAGATAAAACAAACACAAAAATTCAGGTTAAAGAGCATAGGGGTTACGAGTCATTTACTTTGGCAAGATTCAACACGACTTACATAGGGGGAACCATACATGAACTCGGGCACGGCCTATCCTTGCCTCATAATTTAGCGACCAAGTCCGAGTCTGCTAAGGGCACGGCTTTAATGGGTGCAGGGAATTATACTTACCGTCAGGAATGGAGAGATGAAGGAAAGGGATCTTTTCTTACAAATGCTCACGCGATTCGGTTACTAGTGCATCCTGTTTTTAGTGGTACATCTAAAGAATCATCTTTAACTTCGAGCCTTTCGATTGATGATTTAAGCCTTAAATATATTGATGGAGTTCTTCACTTAAGAGGTAAAGTTAGACCTAGTATTCCTGCTATAGCAATGATTGCTTACAATGATGGAGAAAATAAGGGGCAAAAAAAATATCAGGTTAATAACGATTATGATGCAACTACTTGGACTTCTGTCCTTAGCCCTAACAATGAATTCTGGATTAAGATAAATGATCTTAAGGAAGGGAATCATCAAATTCGCCTCGTGAGCGTGCATGCTAATGGGGCAACCACGACGCATCGTATTCACTACTCTATTAAAGACGGTAAGCCAGACCTTAATCAGGCTAATAAAGAAATTAAAAGTTTTGTCTCATCTTAGTCATTATTACATTTATGAAAGTGCCAACTAATCTTTCTATTATTCTTGAGGAAGTGATGGGCGAAGATTCTCCCTTAGAGCACAGGATTAATAAATCCTTAAATGTAATCTTTGAGGCTTTTAATGCCAAGAATTGTACATTTCATCGAGCAGATATGGGAGATTCTTTTCTTTATCTTGTGGGCCAGATTGGGCTGCCTGAAAAAATTGCAGAGATAGCATCTAAGATTCCAATCGGAAAGGGAATGGCTGGGATTTGCGCGGAGAGAAAAAAGCCTGTGACGATGTGCAATTTGCAGACTGACGACAGTGGAGTTGCGCGACCGGCTGCCAAAGATACAAAAGTTGAGGGTGCAGTCGTCGTTCCTCTTGTCGATGAGAGTGGAGAAGTCATTGCTACTCTCGGAGTTGGCAAAGCGGGAGAGCACGAATATTCGGAAGAGGAGATTAATCGCCTTGAGCGATGTGCAGAGATTCTTATGAGTGCCGTTCTGGGTTGAGAGGAGTTAACGAGTCTATTTTTTTCTTTAACGGTTACTACCTTCATCTGATTTTTTTGTCCGGTGAATACTTTTTATACGGATGATTCTGAATAAATGATCAACGTTAGATCTTGGTTCTGGATTTTATGCAATCCTTTCTGCAGGGAAGATTGAATCACAAATAAATATGTACATTTTTATAATATGCATACTATATGTATGTTTAATAATTTAATATTATACAAATTAAAACAAAACCTATGAAGAGAATACGAATCTCAACTAAAACGATTACGAGCTTGGTGTGTCTCACACTTCTCAATATTAACGCCTTATCCGAGGATAAAAAAGCAGGCGGAAAAAAAATAAACAAAAAATGTCCAATTACTGGTAAGGCGGCTAACCCTAAGTGTAATACAAAATACGAAGATGTTACTTATGCTTTTTGCAGTGAGGTTTGTTGCAAAAAGTTTACGGAAGACAGGGCCAATAGCCTTTATCATAAGATTGGGGGCAAAGCTGCAGTAAATGCAACCATTGATAAGTTTTATGTGAGGGTTCTTGCCGACAAGAGGGTGAATCATTTTTTTGAGGACATTAATATGAAAGCTCAACATAAGAAGCAAAAAGTATTTGTTTCAGCGGCTCTGGGAAGTCCTGTTCCTTACACTCATAAAGATATGCGAAAGGCGCATGAAGATCTTGATATAAAAGAATCCGATTTTAATGCTATAGCCGAACATCTTCAGATAACTCTTCAGGAGCTCAAGGTTAAAGATGAATATATAAAACAAATCATCGCTATTGTGGCAACGACTAAAGATGATGTTTTAAATCGCAAAAAGTCAGACAAATAAATTGTTCTATGCGGGATCAAGGATCTCATACGGCAGCCCTGTGTGCAAAGTATCGTTCCTACTGTCACGATTTTTTATAATCGTCTATGCAAAAGGCAATCAATTAAAATAAAGATATTGAATTTCGATAACATGTATCAACAATACAGGTTATGGAGATTAGCCAATTTACTGATTATTCGCTAAGAGTATTGATTCGTGCAGCAGTGAATGAGCCCGGTGAACTTATCACTTCTCGCCAAGTGGCAGAGGAATACGGGCTATCCTATAATCATATTACAAAGGTTACTCACAATCTTGCATTGAATGGATATCTTAAAACGGTTCGGGGGCGTGGAGGAGGTTTCTCACTTGCTCGCCCAGCTTCGCAAATAGGAATCGGTGAAATAGTACGAAAAACTGAAGATATGAGTTATGTTGAATGCTTAAGAAGCGATGGAGGTAAATGCTGTATTAGCACAGCATGTCATCTGAAAGTAATTTTCATTGAGGCTAGGGCAGCGCTTCTGAATGTTTTGGATCAATATTCACTTGCAGATGTAGCAAAGAGAAAATCTGCACTCAGAAAGATTTTTAAGATTAAATGAAAACAAATTTCAGTGGTATGAAATATTTATCTACTTTTTTTAAATTGCAGATAACTTTTATGTTTATAATCGGAAGCAGTTGTTTGCACGTATGTGCTGATTATCTTATTTATGAAGAGGAGCCGATAAATTATTCAGACACCAGGCCCAATGATCCAGTCGTTAAGATTATTAATGAGGTTAACAATGGAAAATTACTTTTGGATACGACGAATGAGAGATCATTTGTCCTTAGTTTTTTAGATCGATTAAATATTCCAGTAAGTTCACAAGTTCTGGTATTTTCACGAACTAGTTTTCAAAATAATCGTATATGGCCACAGACTCCTCGCGCCATATACTATTCAGAGAATTACTACATTGGTTGGGTGCAGGGAGGCGATCTCGAGATTATTGCGATTGATCCTCAGTTAGGACCGATATTTTATAGAATGAGTACTCCTTTTACGGGGGGCTCTGAAATAAAATTAAAACGAGATGCGCAGTGCATGAATTGTCATGGTGGATCAAAGACAGACGGTGTCCCTGGTATGTTGGTTCGTTCGGTTTATCCCAATTACTTCGGGCAACCAATACTCAGCGCTGGCACGCATCTGACAGATCATTCTAGCCTACTGAACGAACGATGGGGAGGCTGGTTTGTTACTGGAGAGAACGCAGGCGCTCGGCATATGGGGAATGCATATTTTGAGGAGGGGGAGTCACGGGATGCTGTTCTTCTGAAGGATTTTGGAGCCCCGCTACAGAGCTTAAAAGATGTATTTGATGTTTCTAGATATTTGACTGACAAAAGTGATATCGTTGCGCTGATGGTGATGGAGCATCAGATCATGGCGCATAACGCGATAACTAAGGCGCATCTGAACACAAGGCGGTGGTTAAACCTTGATGCGGCAATGGCAAAGCATGTTGGGAGATTAGAAGGGGAGATTAGTGATGCCGTGCTTGGTTATATTAATCACTCAGCTAAGGATATGGTGAAGATATTCCTGTTCAGCAATGAGATTAATCTTGAAGATTGGGGAGTTGAAGGTGGGGAGGATTTTCAGTGTGATTTCGCAAGTCGCTCTCAGACTGATCGCAATGGTGATTCATTGCGGGATTTTCAATTGCTATCGAGATTATTTAAGAATCGCTTAAGTTATATGATTCATTCATCTTCTTTCGAATATCTGCACCCTGTTATGAAAAAAGCTTTTTACAGAAAGTTGTGGGACGCTTTGCTTGGGAAGGATGAGGATGGAATTGCTTCTAATATTAAAGAAAAGGAACGAGAACGAATCGTGAGTGTATTACTGGCGACTAAGAAGGATCTCCCAGATTACTGGAATCCCAGTAAGTAAGGACAGTGGGTTTGATGGTTTTAGTGTTAATGCCGATATAGCGTTCGTTACTTTTCTTTAACGGTCACTACATTCATCTGAATGAATTGTCCATTGAATGGTTTGGGGGCAGGTGTAATTCCAGGAACAACTAGCTTGTCGAAATTAGTTATGAGTCTGCCGTTTTGTCCGTCTCCGCTCAATGTTACCGTTGCCCCAGCATCGATCTCGATTGTTTTCTTATAATCAACAGTGAAGATACGGTGTCCTACTTTGTTTTGTCGGTTAAGATAATAGTGAGCTTTGGGTGATGAGACTTCTATCTTATATATGTTGTAGGTGCCATTGTTAGGCGCTCCGCCAATGTAGAAGTATTCTCCGTCCTTTTCTCCATCCTTATACATCATAGGTTCGGCTATTCCGCGGAAGCGAAGTGTTACCTGGTAACGTTTTCCGGTCTCTCCTCCGAATTTTTTAATGGATTTAAAATTGTCAGTTTTCTTAGGATCACCTTTGACTAGAGCGGATAGTCCGTCTGCGCCTTTCTTAGGCTTTTCAGGCATCTTTCCAAGTACTGGAAATTCGAAACGAAAGCCATCAAGTTCTGATGCAGGAGACTTTTTCTTTGAGTCTTCACTGCTCGAAATAGTGATTAGTACGAGGCTGAAAATAAATGTTAAAAAGCAGGGTAAGCTCGGATATGAGTGAATGTTGATTTTCATTAGTGATTACAACATAGAGGGTTGAAGGGAATTAATAAATGCTTTTAAAGTGATTTTTAGAAGCGTATGATGGGATCTTGTGTTTTTGGTGTTCTATTTTTGATGAATGTCAGACAATTAACCTCAGGAATTTATAATAAAATGAAAAAAATAATTACACTTATAATCTTTGCTAGCTCATTATTAGTTTTTGATTCTCAAGCATCTCTTGGCGAAAAGATGAATGAAGATGGGATCAGTTGGATTATGGGTTCTTGGAGTGTTGAAAGAGATGGTAACAAGTTGGAGATATCATATACATGGGCAGTAAAGGATCATATCATCGCATCTCATTTAAAAATGCCCGGAGTCGAGGGATTTAGTGTTATAGGTATTAACCCGAAGACTGGTGACGTTGAGCAGTCAGGATTTAATTCCAGAGGAAGCAAGATCAGCGGCAAGTGGGGTCCGAGAGGAGATATGCCAATGCTTAAGTATACGAGCATTAATGATACAGATGAAACGAAGACAGCAGCAGTAGCATTTCGTAAAGTCGATGAAAAGACAATCGAAGTTCATATATTTTCCGCGGATGATTCCGGTAACGTCGGAGATTCGGCTGACTACACTTTCCAAATGACAAGGGTGAAGGAATAATTCTTTTGAATTAAATTTAAATATTAATTGTTGCCATGCTTGTATTTCAAGTGTGGCAATTTTTTATACACAAACTTTTGAACCTAATCTGATATATTCCTATCTGGGTAGACGCATATAAGTGATTTGGATTAGGGGGAAATTAGAATGAAGTTGTTACGATACATCAAGAGGGGATTGCAGTTGGTTGTCGTTCTTTTGTTCCTTTTATTTGTTGTATTATTTTTTACCACTAGAGGACCTCATAGGGGATCTTCTATAGATGTCACTTATCCAAAACCCGAGAAATGGACCCAAGTCAATCAATTGCAAGTTGGGGTAGGGGTACGTGATATTACGCCAAAGACTGAGCTCTATGATTCGTGGATTGATGTAAATGCTGATGGAAAGTTTGATCCGGAAACGGATCAATATGATGACAAGAATGGGAATGGAACATTTGACCTTATTTGGCTTGCTGGTTTTGGAAATAAACGGGCAGCGCAGGGCATTCATGATCCCTTATGGTCAAGGGCAATTGCATTTAAGAATAATGGGGCAATTATCGTTTTAGTTAGTATAGATAGTATAGGGATAACCCATGAGCGGTATCTTGATATTAGGGCCAGGCTCAGCGAGGAAGCGCCTCATGTTACGCATGTCAGTTTTGCGGCAACTCATACTCATAATGCGCCGGACACGATTGGGTTATGGAGTTACAAAGAGTTCATAGGGAGAAAGTTTGACGATGCGTATGTTCGTTATGTTCAGGATCAGATATTTGAATCTGTTTTAGACTCAGTGAGTCAACTTGTTCCTGCTAAGACTGTTCTTGCTGAGGCTAAGGTGCCAATGGAGAATTTTACTCATGACGCTAGGCCTCCAGTCGTTGTAGATAAAAAATTACCAGTGGCTTGGTTTAGAAACCTGAAGACTGGAAAAACTATAGCGACTCTCTCTTCCTGGGGAATGCATCCTGAAGGGTTCGGGGCAGATTTTCCTCTCATCAGTTCAGACTTTGTGCATTACTACAGAGAGGCGATGGAGAATGGGATTGATGGGAAAGGTGGGTTCAAAGGTTTTGGGGGCAAGGCCGTTTATTTCACTGGTCCTGTTGGAGGTTTAATGACGCAACTTAATATCAATATAGAGGATAGGTTCGGTGAGTCGAACGGACCCAAATCTAAATCTCAGGCACAGGGTGAGAATCTTGCAATAATAGCCGCGGGTGCGCTTAATAAAGCTAAGCAAGACGGAGTTGATGACATGTCTCATCAGGGGATTGCTTTTTCAGCCAAGACAATTTTCATTCCGATTGGTTGGCCTCTAAAGGTTGCGGTTGCATTGGGAATGGTCCATCCAGGTATGTATGGTTTACCATTTAATACTGAGGTAAAATCTGAAATTAATGCGATTCGAATTGGGGATTTGGAAATTATAACAAGTCCAGGCGAAGTCTTTCCTGAAATTGTTGATGGAGGAATTGAAAGTCCGGAAGGTGCAGATATTCGAACTGAACCAGTTGAGGTTCCTCCATTAAGGAGCGTGATGAAAGGAGCTATTAATATGAATTTTAATCTTGGGATGGATGAAATAGGATACATTATTCCGATTTCACAATGGGACCGTGAACCTCCATACACATACTCATACAGAGAGCCTCCCTACGGCGAGGTGTATATTGGAGATCCAAACGCTTCGCCTAAAATTCATCAGGAGAGCCTACGGCTACTTGAGCGGCTCCATGAAACGCTTAAAGCTTCTGTTCGTGAGCAATGATTATTACTTAGTATTCCTTATACAATGAACGAGATCTTTTCTTGATTGAGCGGCTCTGATTGCTCACGATAGAGTGATCCTATGAATACTAGATTTGTTTTTCTCTTGGCTTCTCTTTGTTTCTGTTTTGAGATTGGAGCGGCTTCAAAATTTTCCATACCTGATACTGATGAAGGACTTCCCGGGGATGGTCCGGTGCGCCGTTATGAATGGTTCAAAAATCTTTGGGAGAAGAAACGATCGGGATGGGCTAAAAAGGTAAAAGATGATCAAGGAGCTTTGGTCTTTTTAGGTGACTCAATTACTCAAGGGTGGGGAGATGCGATGGGTAATAGTTTTCCAGGAGTGAAGGTGGCCAATCGAGGCATTAGTGGAGATACAACGCGTGGAGTTCTTATTCGATTAAAGGAAGACGTCATGGCTATTAATCCAAGCGGTATCGTTATACTCATAGGAACTAATGATTTGGAAGAAGGGGCGGCTCCAGAAGTTATTGCTGGTAATCTCAAGCTAATTATTAAGAACCTAAAAGAGCACAATTCAAAAATGCCAATTGTCCTATGTAATGTATTTCCCAGTTCGGCGTCTAAAAAACGCCCTGCAGAGAAAATAAAGAAGATTAATGAGCTTTATTTTAATGCTGTGAAAGGAGATTCACAGATAACCGTTTTGGATACATGGTTACTCTTTGCTGACGGTAAAGGGGATGCTAAGAAAATAGAATTTCCTGATCTTCTACATCCCAATAAGGCAGGCTATGCGAAGTGGGCCTCGGCCTTGCGCCCGGTACTAGCTACTCATGAGTTTATTGAAACAGATCCTGATTCATTTAAAATGGAGCCAGGATTTGAGAGTTTGTTTAATGGGAAAGATTTGTCAGGTTGGGAATTCCGTGATCGTAAAACATTAAAGCCTACGGATGTTTTCGATGGTAAGAAATCGACTCAAGACGGACGCTATATTGCTATTAATGACAGGTTAGTGGTTACGACTCCTCCCGAAGGAAGAAGATTCCAACAAATATGGACAACTAAAAACTTTTCAGGTGATTTTATTTTCAAAGTCGAATTTCGCGCTACCCCTAATGCGGACAGTGGCATTTTCATACGCAGGCCTCAGCTTCAATGTCGAGATTACCTTTTGGCTGGACCTTGGAAGGATTTGAAAAAGTATAAGCCTCAGGAATGGAATGAAATTGTCGTGACGGTCAGAGATGGAATTGCTCGTTGTACCTGCAACGGAGAGGTGTTGGATGATAATTTTAAGGTTCCGTTAAGTGGGCCGATTGGGTTTGAGGGGGACATGGGGCAAATGGAATATCGACGCATCCGTTTAAAACAGATTAATTAATATATCTAGATATCAGGAAACTTTATTAGATAATAAATCTAAAGATATGAATCAAACGTCGAGACTCTCATTAATTGCGATATTTTTTTTGAGTGTTTCAGTTGATTCTTTTTCTGCTGACTGGCCTCATCAGCGAGGGCCTCAACAGAATGGTATCATGTCTCCAGGTTCAATTGATTCTTTGCATTTGAAAGATGAGCCGGAGATTCTTTGGAAAGAAGCAGTGGCTGATGGGTATGCTGCTCCAATTATAGTTAAAGATATAGTTATTTATGGTGACCTGCAAAGGGGTAAAGAGACCTACACTGCTATAAAATTGGGCGATGCCAAACCGTTATGGAAAGATGTCCTTGATTCTCCTCATAAAGACGGGTTTGGAACGGGGCCTCGGTGTGCTCCAGTAAGTGATGGTGAAATAGTTCTGCTTCAGTCATGTAAAGGGGAGTTGCATTGTCTTGATCTCTTGAGTGGAGATCTTCAATGGAGTAAAAATTACACAAAGGATTTTGGTTCGCTATATATTGGAGAAAAAGGTAATGCTCTTGGAGCATCTCGGCACGGGTACACAGCGAGTCCCTTCATAGACGGAGATCACGTCATTGCTTTGGCTGGAGGAAAGGGTGCTGGTATCGTCTGTTTGAATAAGAATAATGGAAAAGTAATATGGAAATCACAAGATGATCAGGCGGCCTTCTCGCCTCCAATTGTGACTACTTTAGCTGGGATTAAACAAGTCGTCTGTTTTACCGTAAAGGGCTTAGTTGGTGTTGACAGAGCCGATGGAAAACTTTTATGGAGAGTGCCACTTTCAACTAGTTATGGGAGGCACGTTGTGGCTCCCACAATTTACAATGATATGGTCATTGTAGGTTCTCATGAGGTTGGATTAATTGCCGTGAAGGTTACTGCAAAGGGGAAGGAATTAATCGCTGAGGAGTCTTGGAAATTAGGTAAGGAAATGGCTCCAAATTTTGCTAGTCCGATATGCATGGGTGATAATCTGTATTTATTGGCAAAAAAACAAGTCCTGTGCATAGATGCAAAGACTGGGAAATTAGCCTGGTCCAAGGATGGAAACGTGAAGACCAGTGCGGGGCAGGCTTTTGCGGCGTTCGTTGGGCTAAAGGATCAAGTAATGATGTTAAATGACATGGGAGAACTTATTTTATTTGAAGCTGATCCTGGCTCCTATAAAGAAACTGGTCGAGTGCAAGTCTGCGGCAAGAACTGGTGCCATCCTGCATATTCGAATGGGAAATTGCTTATAAGAGATTCAAGGAAACTTATATGTCTTGACCTTAAATCATGAGAGTGAGGTTAAGGGTTTTGCTTGTGAGGATGAGGTTTAAATTGACAGGTCTTCTGCTAACACCGCTTTTCTTTTTTTGCTTTTGTTTGCATCAAGTTTATTCGAAACCTGATAATGGTAGACATAATGTTTTGTTCATTGCCATTGATGATCTTAATGACTGGGTAGGGTGCCTCAAAACTAATTCTCAAGCAAGGACCCCAAACATTGACCGGTTAGCCTCAAGGGGGGTTCTGTTCACGAATGCCCACTGCCAGGCTCCAATCTGTAATCCTTCTAGGACGAGTTTGATGCTGGGTCTGAGGCCTTCGACTACGGGCATATACCTTAATAGACCATGGTTTCGTAATGTGCCTAAAAATAAGAAATCTATCACGCTAACTCAGTACTTTGGAAAATTTGGTTATGAGACCCTCGCGACAGGAAAAATATTTCATGGGTCCAAAGTTGATGAGTTGTCATTCAAGCGATATGGACCAAGGCCTGGACAAATGTCAGGCCTTGATAAGAAGGTTCAAAAGAACGTTCCAAGTCCAACTAAACTTTGGGACTTTGGGCCTCAGAATTATAGTGAGGAAAAACATAGTGATTACAAGGACGCAAGCTGGGTCATTGATCAGCTAAAAAAAGAATTCACCAAGCCTTTTTTCTTGGCGGTCGGCTTCTACAGACCTCACGTTCCCCTTTTTGCGCCAGCTAAATATTTTAATTCTAGACCGATCTCTGAATTTAAATTGCCTGCAGTAAATCATAAGGATCGAGATGACCTGCCAAATGCAGCTATTCAGTTAATTGCCAATCCCACGCCTCCTAAGCATGAGTGGTTCGTTGAGTCTGGGAAGTGGATCGAAGCGATACAAGCTTACCATTCTTGCGTTACCTATACGGACCATCAGGTTGGACGATTATTGGATGCTCTTGATGCGAGCCCCTATTCGAAGAATACAATCATAGTCTTGTTCTCTGATCATGGCTTCCATCTTGGTGAAAAGCAAAGTTGGGCCAAGCGATCATTGTGGGAGCGATCAACGAAGGTTCCACTGATTATTTCTGTGCCTGATGGAATCAAAGGTGGTCGTTGTTCTCGCTCTGTTGAATTGCTTAGTCTTTTTCCTACACTTAATGAGCTTTGTGGATTGCCTAAGTTGCAGGGGCTAGAAGGAATTAGTGTTAAGCCCTTACTTGATGATCCAGATTCAGAATGGACTTTTCCAGCGATTACTACTTTTAAAGAGGGTAACCATTCGGTGCGCAGTGAGAGATTTCGATACATCAGATATGCAGATGGGTCTGAAGAACTTTATGATCATCTGAAAGATCCAAAAGAATGGGTCAATCTTGCTGCGAATACTGATCATAAGGAAGTGATTATGAATCATGCTAATATGCTAGACCGAATTTTAAAACAAAATGAACATCAAGTCCCTCATGAATAAGATAATATTTATTGGTTGGTTAATAGTGATGAGGATCTTCTTGTCTTCATCCTTTGGTTCGGAGCGTCCTAATATTTTGTTTGCTTTTGCAGATGACTGGGGCAGACACGCTTCCGCTTATGCGAAGACTGATGGTAAAGGAACTGAAAATGATGCTATTAACACACCAAATTTTGATGCCCTTTCAAAGGCAGGTGTATTATTTAATAATGCCTTTGTTAATGCTCCTTCATGCACTCCTTGCCGAAGTTCAATTCTTTCAGGGCAGCACTTCTGGAGGACAGGGAGAGGAGCCATATTGCAGGATGCAGTCTGGGATCCTTCCATACCTTCATGGCCTCTACTTTTAGAAAAGAGCGGATATCACATTGGTTTTTCATGGAAGGTCTGGTCACCGGGAACGCCTCGTGATGCACCTTATGGCGGGGGTCAGAATTCTTTTCACAAGAATGGATCGAGCTTTAATGGTTTTTCTCAGACCGCTACGAAATTAATATCAAATGGTAAGAGCTTAATTGAAGCTAAAGATGTCTTAAAGGATCAGGTCCGCTCTAACTTTCGTGATATGTTGGGGGAAAAAGAAAAAGGGCAGCCATTTGCTTATTGGTTTGGACCAACAAATGTTCACAGGAAATGGATCAAAGGCTCTGGCAAAAGGTTGTGGAGTATTGATCCTGATTCATTAAAGGGAAAGTTGCCTCCTTTCCTTCCTGATGTTCCTGAAATTCGCCAGGACTTTGCAGATTATTTGGGAGAAGTGTGTGCCTTTGATATGGCTCTGGGAGTGCTTGTTTCCGAACTGAAAGGGGCAGGTGAATTCGATAATACATTAATTGTTATTTCGGGCGATCATGGTCCAGCTGGATTTCCTCATGGAAAGTGTAATTTGTATGATTTTGGTACTAGGGTTTCTCTTTCAGTTTCCGGTCCAGGTGTGAGAGGTGGTCGCGTCGTCGATGATTTTGTGAGTTTGCCTGACTTGGCCGCTACTTTTCTTGAAGCTGGTGGAGTTGAAAGGCCCAAGGTCATGACTAGTAAGTCAATCTGGCCTACTTTGAAATCCAAAAAGCAAGGGCTCGTTGATGGATCCAGAGATCATGTCTTGACCGGAAGGGAGAGGCACGTTGCCAGGGCACGTGCTGGAGAGTTGCCATACCCTCAGCGGGCGCTGAGAACAAAAGACTTTCTTTTTGTCATTAACTTTAAACCGGAGAGATATCCACTGGGAGACCATTATGGTTTGGATGGAGCAAAGGAAGTCGATGTGAATCAATTAACAAACAATACATTCATAACGATACCTGATGAAGATGCTGGCCCCACAAAGGCGTGGATCGTAAGTAATCGTAAAGATCCAAAGATTAAATTCTTCTTCGATCATGCCTACGGAAAGAGACCCCGTGAGGAATTATATGATCTCAGGAAGGACCCTCATCAGATGAGAAATGTCGCTGCTGATTTAAAATATAAAAAAGAGGTGGATAAGTTGCGCTATCAATTGATGGAGGAACTGTCATTAACAAATGACCCGCGTCTGATTGAGGATGGGAAGTTCTTTGAAACTGCGCCGATGGCAGGATCGAAAAAGAAAAAATAAATTTCTAGGAAGAGTCCTTTTGTTTTAGTCGGTAATTATACATATTCTTGTTATAAGTTAAGTAATGAGATAGTTTCAGATTGGAGGAATAATTAGTGCATGAATTTCACGCGCATCATAATAAAATGGACAGGGCTTTTAGTTCTGATTTTATTTCCGTATGAGTTAGCGATTGGAGATGGTGTGATTTTTTTTGAGAGCAAGATCCGTCCGGCCTTGGTTAAATATTGTTACGAATGCCATTCCTCTGCGTCCAACGAACTTGGAGGGAGTCTTTCACTTGAGTTTCGTGACGATATTTTGAGAGGCGGTGAGTCTGGTCCGGCCATAGTCAAAGGAAACCCTAAAGACAGCCTCCTTATTCGTGCTATTAGGGGAAATGATGATCTCGCGATGCCTCCGAAGGATAAGGGACCGCTTCCCGAAGGTGTGATTCAGAACTTCGTTGAATGGGTTGAAATGGGTGCGCCTGATTCACGGGCAGGAAAGATCGCAAATCCTAAACCAAAAGAACAGTTGTGGTCATTGGAACCAGTCAGTGAGCGATCCTTACCCGAAGTGAATGATTTGGAGTGGCCGAGTGATAGGATAGACCATTTTATTCTGCACAAATTAGAATCCAAAAAATTACTACCAGCTAAGGACGCTTTGCCGCAGACTCTGGTAAGGCGTCTGTACTATGATCTGATTGGCCTCGCGCCTTCAATGGAAGAGATAAATGCTTTTGCCTTAGAATATAAGCGTGACTCGGATGAAGCCGTTTCGGCTTTGGTGGATGAGTTGCTGTCATCGCAGCATTTTGGGGAGCGATGGGGGAGGCATTGGTTAGATATTGCTCGTTATGGTGAATCGAATGGCAATGATGGATTGGGGCGTAATGCGACATTTCCTCATGCATGGAGATTTAGAGATTATGTAATAGATTCTTTTAACCGTGACGTTCCCTATGATCGATTTATTAAGGAGCAGATCGCTGGAGACTTATTGTCTGTAGATGATGTGGAAGAGCGGAACCGAAACTTAGTTGCTACGGGTTTTCTTGCCATTGGAGCTAAGCCAGCTAAGGCAATGAATGAAAACTTTGCTATGGATGTAGTGGATGACCAGATAAATGTTGTGACCACAGCATTGCTGGGAATGAGTGTTTCCTGTGCCCGCTGTCATGACCATAAGCATGATCCAATATTATCTAAGGATTACTACGGGTTGGCCGGAATTTTCAAGAGTACAGAAACGTTATGGGGAAAGGCTGCTAATGAGCCACTAACGGCTCCTTCGACGCCTTTGCATGAATTGCTGGATAGGTTGCCTGACAATGAGAGCAGCAAATCTACGGTTCCAGTATTTCCATCAGAATTAAAGGAAGCCACTGAAGGGTTTAATCCGGTAGTTTACTCTACTCTCAAAGAAGCCACTAATGAAATCGCTTTGGAGAAGGGGATAAGTCTTTCAGTTGAGAATTATGCAAAATGTAATAAGGGTCGGATGAGGGTTAAAGCCACCGTTCCGTATGATAATTATTCTGTATCATTTTGGTTCAGGAATGATACAGGAAATTCTTCACAACCCATCACTGCATACCTTTTTTCGTATGCAAAGGACGGAGATGATGAGCAGGCAGGAGAGAATATAGGGATTGGAGGGAAGCATGATAAATCTGTTACGGGAAAATTATTTATCTGGAACGGAAAAGAATTAAATCAAAGCATTGCAGGATCCAATGAAATAGCAGAAGGCAGTTGGAATCATATTGTCATGGTTAGAGCTAATGATCGGGTGCGCCTTTATCTTAACGGAGAAAAAGATCCTGAAATCGATAGTGAAATCAAGATTGCAAAGAATCCTGGTCGGGAAATTTTCGTGGGTTCACGGAATGATAATTTTGCTCCTCTCAATGGACAGCTTGCGGAGTTTGCAATATTTGATAGAGCATTGGCCATTGAGGAAGTTAAGAGGTTGCATGCCGCTTCAGGACAGAAAGTGGGGGCCATTCAAAAAGGATGGGCAATGGGTGCACGGGATAAGAAGAAGATAGAGGATTGCAAAATTAACATTAATGGGAATTCAAAAAAATTAGGAGCTGTTGTTTCGAGAGGTTTCCCAAATTCAATTGGGTCTAAAGCAGATTCTTTTAGCATTGGTCCCGATTCTAGTGGTCGCTTGCAACTAGCTGAGTGGATAGTCAGCGAGCAGCATCCTCTGACCTCTCGGGTTTTCGTGAACCGAGTCTGGCAACATTTGTTTGGCAGAGGCATTGTTAATACTCCGGACGATTTTGGTATTTATGGATCTAGGCCGTCTCATCCAGCTCTACTTGATGATCTGGCGCGTCGATTCATGAATGAGAACTGGTCGATAAAGAAACTCATTAAGATTATAGTTCTTAGCCGGACTTATCAGCTTGATAGCCACATTCAGGATGAAGGGTTGTTGTTAATGGATCCTGATAATATTTTTGCTGGTAGACATAGTCGTCGCAGGCTTGATGCTGAGACTAATCGGGATCGTATACTGCAGGCATCTGAAAACTTGGTCGTTGGATCTACTAATGGATCAGCAATTGATAAATTAGATATTCTTCTAAACTGGCCTCCTGGTGAAGCAAAGTATCTTCATCAGGTCAGTAATCACAGAAGCATTTATTTGTGTATGCTAAGAGATGCCCCTCCTCCTGAGTTAGTAGCATTTAATCTCCCTGATGGATTTTCGGTTAAAGGACTCAGAGAAAAAACAGATATTCCAACTCAGGCCTTATTTTACTTAAATTCACCACTTGTGGTGGAACAATCAAAGATCATTGCTAACAATGTAATGGGAGTTGAAAAGGTATTTGATAAGAATCACGTGAAACAGATTTACTTAAAAGTGTTGAGGCGTTTGCCTTCGGACGATGAGACGGTCACTGCCATCGGTCTTGTTGAGCGGGTAAGATCGAAGATTCATGGTGATGATGTGCTTGTTAGGTCTTGTGCAAGTTTTTGCCAAGTTCTCTTGGCAAGTAATGAGTTCAGATATATAGATTAGAGATAGGATGGCAGAAATTTCCAGACGACGAATGTTAAGCGTAGGGTCATGTGGTTTTGGGGCGCTTGCATTTAGCGGATTGTCAAATGCTCTGATAGCAGCTAAGGCCAATCCAACTAATTTTAAGGCCCGTGCAAAGAGAGTCATTTTTTTATGCATGCCGGGTGGCCCTGCTCATTTGGATACTTTTGATTATAAGCCTCAGACAACGAAGGCCGAGCATCCGGGTTCCGCTTTCAAGTTTAGTCAACACGGGAAGAGCGGTTTGTGGGTTTCAGAGCTTTTCCCAGAACTGGCAAAGCATGCAGATAAATTATGTGTTTTAAATGGGATGTATGCAGATACCGGAAACCACGCGCAATCCTTTCGACAAATGCAAACCGGAGAACGGCTCCGTTCTCGCCCCAGTATTGGATCCTGGGTTAACTACGGATTGGGAACAGAAAACGATAATCTTCCCGGATTCATAAGTTTAAATGCTCATGAGTCATTCGTTCACTCCAGTTCGTTTCTGCCTTCGCGATATTCTGGAACACCTATAGGAGTTAATGGTGAAAGTATGTCTGAAGCGACAATTCCGAACGTTTTGAGTAATCATTTACCCAAAGAAGTTAAGCGTCTTCAGCTTGATGTTTTACAATCAATGAATCGGGATCATTTGTCTTTTAGAAACAATGATGACGCCTTGGAAGGGGCCATAGAATCTATGGAGTTAGGTTTTAGGATGCAAATGATTGCGCCAGGTTTAATGGATTTGAGCACGGAATCAGTTGATACTTTGGAACGATATCGAGTAGGTAAGAATATTAAGTTAGGTACGTGTCGGCCTTCAGACTTTGGGCGTCAGTGTCTGCTCGCCCGCCGATTTGCTGAGGCAGGGGTTCGATATATTCAGGTGTCTCATAATGGTTGGGATCAGCACAAGGACCACAGACGTGATTTGAGAGCTAACTGCGAGAGCACCGACGCTCCAATAGCTGCCCTTCTTGGGGATCTTGAGCAGAGAGGGTTGCTTGAGGATACCCTATTGATATGGGGAGGAGAATTTGGTCGGCCGGGGTTAAAACCTTCAGACAAGAAAGATGAAACCGGTCACAATGCTACTGGTTTTACATTTTGGTTGGCAGGCGGCGCAGTTAAGGGTGGTTATGTCCATGGAAAGACCAATTCAACCGGAGCTAAAGCCGTAGAAGGGAGAATGCATTTCCATGACCTTCATGCGTCTGTCCTTCACATGTTAGGATTGCCGCATGACAAGATGACGTTCTTTCACCAGAGCAGGAAACATAGGCTCACGGGTCCCGATGGAGGTAAAGTAGTAAAGGAGATACTAGTTTAGTTTTGTTTGTCTGATCGGAGTCTTACTTATATTTCCAATCTTGCCATGATCTTAGGACTTTGTTTCCAGAGCTTACGTACCAGGCGTAGCCATTGCGTCTCTCAAATTCAATGTCAGATACAGAGTATTTAATTCGACCATCTCTGCCACTGAAAATGGGGCGATTGGTTTTGATTTCATAAAAGCGTGCCCATATCACTGGAGCGTCTATGTCCGTCACAACTTTACGGTCTCCGTTATTTTTTTTTAATCTGATCCCGATAATTTTCGAGATTTCATACCATTCGACTGCAGCTTTTATTGCTTCTTTAATATCATTAGTGGGGCTTTTCAAACTCATCAGTAGACAAGTAATCCCAGTACTTTCGCCACCACTAATTGACGGATGTTCATAAGATCGAGCGCCCCTGGGTTCAAAAGTGATTCTATCGTGTTGTGCACACCAGGCAGTTAAACGGCCATTGACCCTGATTTGGCATTTAAGGATACATTGGACTCCCTTATCAAAAGATGTCCTCGTTAGGTGGATGATTTTTTCAGATACAAAATTGTATATTTTCGTGCTGTATATTTCTCGTAAGAAATTCAGAATTCCAACCATAGTCCCATCGTTGAATGTGATGTGTTGAGAGTATCCAGAAGGTTCAGGCCTTTGAGGCCATCCTCCGTTCCTGTACTGTGCTTTTAAAATACACGCGAGTCCTTTTAGGAAAGCGCTTTTGTATTTTGGATTATCTGTCGCTTGGAATGCATGTGCAAGGAGCCTCAGTTCGTTCAGGGTTGCTGAATTATCAAAGGTGCCTCGGATTTCTTTTTGAGTTGTTTTTTCAGTTGTGTCGATGTTCTTGGGCCAGATCCCATTCTTGTCACGATGAGAGAGCACGTTACTGATGACTTTTTTGCCTTCCGTTGAGTTGAACCAGATATTCGATTTGTCCAGATAGTCTCGTGCGCTTCCAGCCATTACTGGGCGGGCAAGTAACAGAATAGGAATGAGAATGACCTGTACTTTCATTATGGTGTTGGCATCAACATTATATTTAATTTAATTTAATATCCAAAATAAATAGCTGCCGCGATTTGCCATTATCTGAAAGGCCAGGTACTAAGATCTTGTTGCTGTCTCGGTTCCAGCACGGAGAGGGGTCTTGTCTAAGATCCCCTGAAGTCCATTTTCCTATATCAAATCCCTTACTCCTTACATGGAATCCATCCTTTAGGTTATAAATGACATAATAATTTTTTCTCTTTTTCTTGTCTTTAAAACCGTTCACGAACCATTTCCCGTTAGGTGATAATGCAATGTCTCCTTCAGGGTCAGGGAAGATTGAGGGTGTTCCTATCGAGCCAATTACTCGTTGTGAATTAGTGTCAAAAATAACTTGGTCTTTTCCAATTCGCCCTATCATCTTTCCACCATGGCTCCATTCTGGATGGCCTCCGATATGCTTTGATAGTGGCTTGAGTTTTGAGCCATCTGAATTCATTACAAAGGCCTGATTTATTTTCTTTCTGTTTCCGGTGCCATTCCATCCTCCTCTGGCGAAGAAAAAGATTCTGTCATCTTCTCTGTTCCAAAGTGTATGATTTATGAAGAGTGATGGTATTTCATCCTTGTATTTTTGTTTTAATATCCTTGCGAGATCATTAAAGGATATGAGTAGAGATTTCGTGCGGTCATTTGTGTTGACCTTGAATAGACCATCATCCTGCGGGTGCTTCTGGCCAATTGTCCAGTCATGGGTTCCTTTGTAACCTGTAACAGGTCTTAACCGAGCCATGCGGGCGTAATTAATGCCCAGAAAATGCCCACCTTTCTGAGCCACACCACTGTTTCCGATTGGTGTGTCCTGATAACGGTACTCCTTTAACCTCTTACCGTTTTCTCCTTTCGTGATATCAAAAAGGACGCAGAATACCTTACCTGTTTTTTTGTCTCTATCATTGAAGAAAAATTGAGTTTTTGGTGATACCGGATTCCAATAAAACATAGTTCCTTGCTGTGGATTCCATGCTGTCGTCTGATCTATTTTCTTCACCAAGTAGTTTTTCTTGGTATCAATCAGTACAATGTCAGCTGGATCATTTGGGCCTGGCATGTGATCCTGAAAGCTACTCCTTAATGCTAAAATATATCTTCCGTCTTCGCTCCATGGTATGTTTTGAACATGGCCGATGTAACCAAAGAAATGATTCATCGGGCCAGACGTGATTTTTTGAGAGCGAACAGCTATTTGGCGGGGCTCTTCTGATTTTGCTGGTAAGGTGAAGGCAGTGATTAAGAGCAACATCACCAATGATTTCATGGCTGGCAGAGACATATTTTTCATTGGTAATTTCAAAGGAAGGATTCAATTTCCTTTCTGGTAGGTGTTGCGCCTTGAGCGCCTGATTTCGTAACTGCGATCGCACCTGCAGTGTTGGCGAAATGGATGGCTTCAGGAACCGGGGTCCTTTCCAGTAGAGATGCTGCCAGAGCTCCAGTAAATGCATCTCCTGCACCTACGGTGTCCGTGGCTTTTACGCTGGGAGGCATTGATTTCATTATTTTACCAGACCCACTCATGAATAATGTTGGTTCAGATCCCTGAGTAATTATTATCATCTCAAGTCCAGATTTTCTGAGCGATTCGAGGCTCTCTGACATGTTTGAAGTTCCGCTGATTTGAGCCGCTTCGATTTCATTTAGTATAAGAACATCGCAGGGGAATTGTTCAGTATTGAATGCAGAGTTCCAAGGCGATGGGTTAATCAATATGCTGAGATCATTTGCTCGAGCAAGGTGGCAAGCATGCGTGATTGTTTCCATAGGGATTTCCAACTGAAGAAGTATGACATCAGATTGTCTAAACAGATTGATGTGTTTATCAAGGTGATCAGGGCGCAACGCATGGTTCGCTCCAGGATTAACTACGATTGAGTTTTCACCTTTGTCGTCGACGCTGATAAATGCTGATCCGGTCGGTTCCTGATTCTTTGTTATAATTGCTGAGGAAGAAATTCCATAATCCTCTAAGTGATCTTTGTAGAGATTTCCCTCAGAATCGTCACCAACGCATCCTATGAAGTTGACTTGAGCGCCAGCTAGTCGAGCGGCAATTGCCTGATTTGCTCCTTTCCCGCCGAGGGAGTTTAGTGATGATTTAGCAATTGTGGTTTCCCCTTTTTTGGGAATCTTTTCAACGTAGAGAGTGTTATCAACGATTAATGAGCCAATGACTAGGACTGACATCTAGGGTTGATTTTTTGAATCAATTTTCTAATTCGGATTCGTCAACACCGTACTTTTCAAAGAGTTGCTCTAATTTTTCTCCTGAACTTTCCATCTGTTGTCCTAACCCTTGCATCTCTCCTCCCCATTCGCGCATGGTCAGTCCAAAGTCTTCAGCAAAGTCAGGATCTTCAGTTGATTGTTTTAAAAACCATGCCCCAATTGCTTCTTCGCCTCCGGCAAGAACATCTGTGGGAATTGGCATTTCTTCCATGTGCAAAACCATGCTGTTGAGGCCTCCTCGCATTCCATTAACTCCATCCCTAAGATCTTCAGGTAAATTGTCAGTGTTCACTGTGGTAAGTTTTCCAACTAGGTCCTTCATGGCTTCAATAGCTAGGGCCGGATTTTCTTGGCCAATTTCCTCGAGTCTCTCCAATTCCTCGAACCCTTTAGTTATTCCTTTGTCCTGAAGTTCTTTTACAAAGGCAGTGACTGAAGCTGGGGTTTCAGCTTTCGCTGCTGGCTTCTTTTCTGTTGAGTTGTCAGTTGTTTCTTTCGCAGGATCTTCAGTCTTTTCAGGCTTAATTGGAGGGGCATCATCAGGAGTTAATAAAGTTACGGGATCTTCCTTTTTTGGGGCTGGCTCTTTTTTTTCTGTGACAGGTGCCTCTACTTTTTCTTCTGTGGCGGGCGCAGTGGTTTGATCCTCAATTACGGGAGTCTCTTTTTTCCCACAAGAAGAAAAGAAAAGTAGGCTGAAAAAAAGACTTAGAATTGGAAGAAGCGAAATTTTCATAATTAATAAAATAGAGTAAAATATATTATAAGTCTAGTAGTATACGGAAGTCCTAGTTAATTGATATAATCGATGAATTATGGATTTCCCTTCTTGATTTTTTCCATTAACCATTTAGTGGCTTCGTATTCGCCAACTGTTCGCATCCGGTTCATATAACTTTCAATGAAGGCAGGGTCCATTGTGATAAAATCATTTGGCTCAAATAAAGTTAAATTGCGGATTGAACTTTTTCTTTGTTCTAATGATTTCCGAGCTTCCTTTACAGATAATTTTTCGAAGGGGGAAATGTCATCACCTTCCATTCCTTTGAGTGACATCATTTGAGCGGATAGACCGACCAGTTCATTAATTATGGAGCTTTCTTCATTGGCAATTTTTGCCCCTATGGATGCAGCAAGTGAGCGGAGTTCCTGAGCTCTTTCAGGATTTGATTCTGGCACAAGTTTCATGACTGTTTTGGCAGATTCATTGATCTTGGAGAGTATAGGCACCGGCACATGCCATAAGCTGTATAAGGCGGATCCAGTTTTACTACTTCCTGTTCCGCGTAAAGCATCCTCCACTTTAAGTGACGTTTGATTGTAGAAATCATCGTACCCTTTTTGGTCAAAAGAACCGAGCAATGTTTTAATGGACTCATCCACATTGCCAGATTCGGCTTGAAGAGAAGCAAGAAGGTATGAGGCAATGGCATTGTCTGGTTGCTCCTTGAGGAGTTTCTTTGCGAGGTCTATTTTCATTGACTCATCAGTAGAGTCGTTCACCGCTAGGCAAAACAAAGCATGTGCATCATTAGGATTATTTTCGAGAGCCCTAACAAAATAAGAAGAGTCATTCAGAATGATTCCTGCAGCTACCAAGGCCTCTGCATTGTTGTCGCTTTTTGTTATGTATTTTTCTAACTCATCACGGGAAGGAACGCGAACGCCTAATTGATCCATGAGTTTTTTCATCCCTGGGTCAAAGTGAGGATCGGCGCTATCTTGGTCAGTAGTGGACTCCTTGTTTGCCTTTTCTTTTCTTTTCTTTGAGGTGAGAGTAGTTAGTTTTTTTGGGAGGCGATGGAGTTTTCTTTTTTGTTTTCGTTATCATTAGAATTAGCGCCTCTCATAATGAAGAGGGCCAACATCAAGAAAACAAATGCTGCCATGGAAATGTATTTTGGTGAAAATTTCAAGGCGGCTGCGTGTTATGATAAGCTATTCCATAAACGATTGAATTCGTTCTGAAAAGAGCGAACCAGTTTTGCATTATTGCTGACTAATATATTTTCGTTATTCTCAGTACTAGCTGATCTTGTCCAATTGTAACTTCCATTCAGCAAGAGGTCATTATCTGATATGGCGAACTTATGATGCATGTGAGCTGATGTTTTATCGAAACGACAGTCGATTCCAGTTCCCTCCAAACGATCGAGATCAGACCCCCTGTCTTCTGATTTGGTGTTGTCGGAAATAATTCTTATGTGTATTCCTTTTCTGAGGGCCTCCTCTATCTTTTGTGTAATCCGGTCATCAGTGATTGTGAAGACACATATGTCTATCCTTTTTTTAGTTTCACTAATGAATCGGCAAATGCGATTAAGACAATCCTTACCAGGGCTAAAGTAGCTACTGGCCTTTATTCTCATTTCATTCGAGTAGAGAAGTTTGATGACATCCTCTAGCCATTCCATGGCTTTATGATTGCCAGTTTCCTGAATTTTCTCTGTAGCTAAGGTGAAGGCAAACTGTCGTGCTTTGGCTAAGGCTATTCTGTCTCCCTGAATGAGCGGCAAAATACCCTTAAGCTCACGGCGCTCTGATCTTGAAACCGAAGAATCGTTAAGTGAATCTCTTAGGAGTTCATTTATTTGTCGCATACTCAACTTTCATTAATTCAATAGAATATGGTTTAGAGTATTTGATCCTTTTTAAATCAGGCTATTTTCCATTCACCGCGACCGGGTCGAATCTTTCTCATTTCGTTTGCCTTGTCATCTCCAACAAAAACTTCTTCTTTAGGGTCCCATTTTAATTTTACTCCTCGGTCAATCGCAATGTTTGCTAAATGACAAACTGTAGAAACGCGATGTCCGATATCGACTGGGAAGTATGGATCTTTGCGAGATTTAACGCAATCTAGGAAGTTCCGGTGCTCACCTTTAGGATTAGTGAAGAGTTTTATTTCGTTGTCTTCAATTTTGGAATTCAAGATTTCATTTGAGCTGGCTTGAAGAGGGGCTCTCCAGCCTGTATTTCCTACCCAACCATCTGAGCCGATGAATTTGATGCTGGGGTTGCCAGGTTTGCATGTCATAGTCACGTCGTTCGCGTAACGGTAAGTGACGTCGTAATCTTTGACTGTATCGTAAAGGCCTCCTTCCCACCGGTTACCCGTCCCTTCAATTTCTACTGGTCCGCTTCGCTCAGTGTTATTTGCCCACTGTGCAGTATCAAATAGATGAGTTCCCCAATCACAGATAATTCCTCCTGAGTAATCGGAAACCCAACGGAAATGGAACAGGACACGATCCTTTGTGTAGGGTGCTTCTGGAGCTGGCCCTAACCACATATCATAGTCGAGCGTCTTTGGGATGGGTTGGGGGGTAGGGTCTCCTGGTCCGTTCGGTTGTCTAGGAAGTATGACTTCAATTTTTTGTAGTTTTCCTATTCTTCCATTGCGTACGAGTTCGGCCATCCGGTGGTAAACTGGGACTGCCCGATCTTCGGTGCTGGTCTGGAAGACTTTCTTATGTTTTCTGACTTCCTTGGTGAGGAGTTTTCCCTCATCGATAGTGAAGGTCGGTTTTTCGCACTGAACATCTTTGCCTGCTCTGAGGGCCATTAAACTGATCAGCGTGTGCCAGTGGTCAGGAGTTGAAATCATGACGGTATCAATATCGTCACGTGCTAGAATTTCACGAAAGTCTTTCGTCGTCGCGCAATCTTTATTTCCGTAGTTTTGATCGATGATGTTCTTGGCATGATTCATGCGGTTAGCATCGACGTCGCAAGTGACGAGAACTTTAGCGTCATCATTACTCAAATAGGCGGGCAAATTCCATCCAGTGCCATGTCCTCCAGTTCCAATGAAGCCCACATTTATCTTGTTACTTGGAGCGTTCTTGCCGAGAACATGAGACGGAATGATATTGGGGCCCAATGCCGTCGTTAGTGCTGCCGTGCGAACGAATTTTCTACGTGATATGGATTTCATCTTATGAGTATGATCATTTTATGAGTATGAGTATGAGTATGAGTATGAGTGATGGATTTATTTCTCGCTTAATCGTTTGGACATGGCCTTGAAAACGGAATCTTTAATTGTTTGTGCCTTTAGAATTCTACTTGTGAGTTCGGCAATTTTTTCAGCCTGTCCAGCCTCTCCTAGGCTTTTCATTTGTTTTTGATAGGACCCTAATAATTGATCATTATAAACGAATTCGCCCCATTCCTGGTATTCCTTAAAAGCTAAAGGGATTACTCGAGCCTCTCCGAACTTTTCTATGTAGGCGCTTTCGTTGCTTTCGTTTTGGGTTGTAGGTGCTGGCTCAGGTGCTGGCTCAGGTGCTGGCTCAGGTGCTGGCTCAGGTGCTGGCTCAGGTGCTGTCTCAGGTGCTGGCTCAGGTGCTGGCTCAGGTGCTGACTCAGTAGGCGCTGTGCTTTCTTTTTGTTTCTCTGAGGCATCATCTTTGGAACCGCAACCAATGATTGTTAGAGCGGCCAAGAGGGTCAATAATTGGGTTAACTTAGTGTATTTGAATGGGTACATTTTCTTCAAAGTTAAAGGTTTTATTTATCAGTGTGAAGTAATAACCTCATTTTAAAGTGATTTTTATATAAATGACATATGTTTTTCTAATTGGGTATTAATGTTCTGCAGTGTTAGCATTGGACGAAAATGCGTTCCAAAATAATAGTTTGTGTTGCTTTGATTTTTTCTGTACCTGCTCTTTTCGGTGCCGATATAGGTAACCTTAGTTATAAGGTGCGTAATGGAGGTGTAATTATCACAAATTGCTTATCTTCTACTGCTGGTGAATTATCAATACCTCCGATTATTGAAGATAAGCCGGTTACGGGGATTGGTGAAAATGCGTTTCGCAGTTGTACTAAGCTGACTACTGTTGTTATTCCTGAATCTGTCACTCGTATCGAAGATAAGGCGTTTTACGGTTGCGTAGAGCTTGCCAGTTTGACTGTGCCGGACAGTGTTACGAGTATTGGTAAATATGCTTTTTATGCGTGTGTGAAAATGGCCGAAGTACAACTAGGAAAAGGTCTGAAGAGCATTGGTGATTGGTCCTTTAACACCTGTGTTAATATGATTCGTGTTACTATTCCTGATAACGTAACTAGTATTGGGGATCGGGCTTTCTTTGGATGTATAAAATTGGATAATATCATGTTAGGCAAGGGTCTTAACACTATAGGAGACTCAGCTTTCCGGGACTGCGCTCGACTCAAAGGAGACCTTATTATTCCAGACAATGTTATTAGGATAGGGGATTACGCGTTCTATCGTTGTGTTAGCCTGACTGGGCTCAGTATCTCAAAGAATCTTGCCACTATTGGGGATCAGGTATTTTATCGATGTTCTAAATTAGTTAGCGTAGTGATTCCAAAGAGCGTCACGAGTATTGGGAACTATGCTTTCTATCGTTGCTCTAGTCTTGAAAGCGTTACTTTCGAAGGAAATGCTCCGAGCGTTGGATCTGCTCTCTTTTTAAATGTGGCAGAGACAGCTTCAGTTTACAGGAATTTCAGTGCTACTGGCTTTGATGATAAGATAGGAGGGTTGCCTGTGTTTGTGGGGAGATTCCGTTCGGAAAATCTTGTTTATTTAATAGATAGCAATTCTGCTACAATCACGATAACGGATTGTGATACTAAGGTTTCCGGTAATCTGGAAATACCTAGTAGCATTGAGAATAAGCCGGTCAGTAGTATTGGGGAGAATGCGTTTCGTGATTGCGTGAATCTCAACAATGTAAAAATCCCCGATGGCATCAAGACCATAAAGAGTGGAGCTTTCTATAAATGTACAAACTTATCCAATGTGAACATTCCGGAAACGGTTACCTCTATAGGAATGTCAGCGTTTCAGGGGAGTGCCTTAGCTAATATTAAGATTCCAGATACAGTTACGAATATAGAGAGTAGTGTTTTCAGGGATTGCCTTAGGTTAACAAATATTGAAGTTCAGGATTCGCATCCGGTCTATGCGAGAGAGGCGGGGATGCTTCTTAATAAAGCGAAGGATGTTCTTTTAAGTTATCCGTCAGCTAGTGGAGAAATTACAATTCCTGGCACAGTAAAGAAGATTGCTTATGGTTCATTTGCAGGTTCCAATGTGCATAAAGTCAGGATGTCTGAAAGCGTTACAACTATCGAGGGTAATGCATTTACGCAGTGCAAAGAATTGAGAGAGATATTTATTTCAAAAAGTGTGACAGCTATTGGGTTAGGTGCTTTTGGTGGTTGTCAGAATTTAACAGTAATGACTTTTTATGGGGACTCCCCATCCCAAGTAGAAGATGTTTTTAAGAATGAGCCTGAGTCCCTCTTGAGAGATGCTCCGGCAAAAATTCATTATAATTTAAAGAATAATACTTGGAAAGATACTTGGTTAGGTCGTCCAACAATGCCCGTTGGGTTATAATGATAAATTTGTAAGAATTATTTCACCTAAGGAAAATTAAGATGAAAATTAATCGGCGTTCTTTCATCGGAAGATATGGATTTGTGGCGGCTTGTCCTAGTTTATGCTCAGCTAATATATTCGGTAAAGGAAATCGGAAAAACAAGAGAATTGCGTTCCTTGGTACTGAGGTTCGAACTCACTCGCATGCTCAACATTTTCTGGACCGACTTGCATTGGGATATGGGTGGAAAGGAAAGTGGCAGGACCCGCGCCTAGATATTGCTTCAGTATACATTGATCAGTTTCCTGACAAAGGTGACCTTGGGAAGGAAAGGGTAAAGCGTTACGGTCTGAAGCTTTACCCAAGTATTGAACAGGCACTAACGCTAGGAACTGGTGATCTTGCGGTAGATGGAGTGGTGATTATTGCAGAGCATGGAAATTATCCGAGCAATGATAAGGGGCAAAGACTCTACCCTAGGTATGAGTGGTTCAAGAAATGCATCAAAGTTTTTGAAAAGAGTGGTCGCTCTGTCCCGGTCTTTAATGATAAGCATTTATCGACAAGTTGGAATCAGTGTAAGGAAATGGTGGATGATTCAAAACGACTTAATTTTCCATTCTTCGCCGGCTCGTCTTTACCGGTTACTCGACGCATGCCATCAATAGATGTGCCCCTTCATACTCCTCTCAAAGAGAGTGTTTGTGTTGCCTATGGAGGAGTTGACAGTTACGACATTCATGCTCTCGAAACAGCTCAATGCATGTCGGAGCGACGAGAGGGTGGAGAAGTAGGCATTAGTGAAGTGCATGCGGTGCGAGGTGAAAAGATGTGGGAGAGGTTATTGACAAAACAACACAAGGACACCAGGAGGCTAATTGTTTCAGCTCTCATGCGTAGCCATAATTTGCCGGTCAAAGGTGGATATTATACAGGAAAAATCACTTTTGAGTGGGCTCAAAAAACATTTCCTACAGCATGGGCTTATTTTATTAAGCATTTAGATGGGTTCAAAACGACTATGCTGATGGCTAATATACAGGACTTCAATTATGCTGGGTTAAGAGCTGATAATGATGAGATAATTTCAACGCAAATGTATCTTCCCATGCCCACTCATGGTTCATCGACTGCTGATTTTTTTAACCCTCTTTGTCGGCACATTGAGAATGCTGTTATTACGGGCAAGGTGCCATATCCAGTGGAAAGGACATTACTCACTTCGGGAATGACATTGGCTGGAGTTCAATCGTTACACATGGGGCAGGTTCCCGTAGCTACTCCACAGATGAATGTTCGTTATAAGGTCGGAAAAGAATCAACTTATTGGAAAGAATAATAAATAATCACCAATGGGTAAACGTTATCATGCACTTCTTCCTGCACTAATTTTAATTGGTGCAGGAAGCTTGTTCGTAGATAAGAACGAGGCGGCAAAGAAGGAGACTACAAGAGACTTAATTGTTCCAGCTGCCCTAAAAGATCTTGGGAAAGATTATAAGGTGAGAATAGTTTACTTTGTCCCTTCGGATCGGAAGGTGAAGCCAAATTATCAGGGAAAGACTGAAGTTTTGATGAGGGTCGTGTCGGACGTGTACAAGAGAGAAATGAAAGCTCATGGACAAAAAACAAGAGGGCTTGATTTTGAATTTGGAGAGGATGAGAAGCTCAAGATTCACCTAGTGAAGGCAAGAAAAGTCGCGTCTTTTTATACTGGAGAACCATTTGATGTTGATCGACTGTTAAATACGCAACAACAGGAAATATGGGAGACTGTAGGATTCTCAAGGAATCGGCCTATGTTGGTTTTTTCTGAGGCTGGGGCAGTGGCAGAGGCTCGTCCCATTCCTCAAGTCTATTCTGGTCTAGCTTGTGTTTCTGGAGATATTTTTAATGATGAAGTTACGGCTTCAACTATTGAAGAGCAGATCCAAAAATTTCTAAACCGGCATGGAAATGGAAAAGATGAATTTTCCCGCTCTCAGGTGTCTCAAACTAGTAATGGTGTTTTGATTCATGAGTTGGGCCATATTTTTGGAATGCTGCATGATACTCGTGATCAGCGTAATATTATGATGAGAGGCTATGATAAACTTGGGCAAATGTATACCTTGTCAGGTGCCGGCGATAGGCCCGTACGTTTTTCACTGGCTCATGTCCGTATGGCCGCTGCGTCTCGTTTTTTTAACGAATCTTTTGACAATAGTGATACCCAGCCCCCAAAGATTCATGTCTTTAAACTGTCGAAGCCTGCCAAGGCTGGAGATCGAAAGATCAAATTTAATATTAAGATGAATGATAATAAAGGATTGGGGCCTTTGGTAATCATGCAAAGGGGAGGTGGTCAGATTGATGCGATGGTAGGGGACAATAATCTTAATGGAGTTATTAATTACTCGAAGGAAATCTCATTGGAATGTCCTAGGCCGTTGGTCGGAGGACAGCCGCTCATTTACATTGTAAATGTGATGGATGTGAATGGTAACCTTAGCCAATCGGTTGCCAATTCAGTTGTGGTTTCTGATTGATTCGAAGCACTATTGACTCAAATGCTATTGATTCTTTCCAGGCTAATTTGGCCTGATTAGAGGATGTTATTTCTTTTTATCAAGTATTAAGCTAATGACCTCTTTTACTTTTTCTTTTCCGTAATTGTGTCCTTCGACTGTGGTCAGCAATTTCCCTTTATTGTCTTTTGCTATAATCCCATGCGAAACAATTTTGGCTTTTTTAAGTTCATCAGAGCTATTGCCTTCGCCTACTTTAATTGCATTGATATTTATTTTTGAGCTATGCTTTTTCTTTTCGTCATTCACGATGACTGTAATCTTTGAGCAAAGTATTCATCCGTCAAAGTAGTAATATGTGAGAGAAGGTTTTTGCGCTTTGGATTCAATTGGCTTCTTATCTTCAGCTAATGCGGGTGCTAGCATAAAGAGAGAGGCAATCATCAGAACTAGGGTCTCTTTTATTTGCATGACTTATTTTTAGTGGATGCCAAATATAAATGCAATGAGAACTAGTTATTTTTATTTTCGATTAAGTGTGAATGGTAAACTTTGATATCAATTGAGTTTTAACTGGTAAGCTTCTGCGGCATTCTTCCAGAAATATCGTTCACTGGCTTCTTGTCCCTTCTCGGAAAAATATTTATTCACAAGCTGTACGAAACTTTCATAATTACCGCTGTTCTTAGTGCATGGCCAGTTGCTGCCAAAAATTAACCTGTCTTGCCCAAGGTTCTTCCATAACGTATCAAGGACGTCACGGTAGTGATCGATTTCATGAGGAGCAGGTTGCTCTACGCTGCGCTGATAAAGGCCAGATATTTTGCACCATACATTCTTATTTTCGCTAAGTTTTTCTACAGCTTGCACCCATTCTGGATTTGCCGATTTTCCGTCAAAATCATATCCAAGAACATGATCTACAACGATTCTTAATTCGGGAATGGTTCGAGCTAACTTATCAATTTGCTTAACTGCTTCGACGCCTCCACCATTTGCAAGTATATCAATACTTAGGTCATGTTTTGCAAGTGCTCTGAAGCTTTTAATAATTTTTACATCGCTGTAGTTTATTTGTTTTTGATTGTCTCCATTTCTTGCTCGAACACCAACTAATCTAGAATCTTTCTTTAATTTTTTTAACTGCTTAGTGAAGTCCTTTCTGTATGGATCAATGTTTCCCACTAAGGCGATGAAATATTTATCATCTTTCACGAGATCCAAAACCCATTGATTGTCTTCTAGTCTGTGGCTTGCTTCCACAATCACTACGCCCGTGAGTCCTGTGGGTTTAGATGCTTTTTTAAATTCGGCGGGTAAGTGTGGCTTGTAGAGTACTTTGTCTTCTTTGGGTGGCCAAGGAACTCCTTTTTCCCTGCTAGTATCGTAAAGATGAATGTGGGTATCAATCATATGCTTTACTTTTGGTAGTGCACTTTTGTCATCAGCAAATGCAAAACAAAGAGCAAAGCAGAAAATAGGAATACGAATTAGTAGATTTTTCATATACTTAATAATTGTGAAATGAGACGGCCCGTTCTGGCAAGAGGATTGTTGTTAAGTGATAGGCTTGTTCGGCCAAATCCACTTTCAGAGTGGCGAACTCATGGCTTACCAGGAATAAGAACAAAAAAGGACTGATTTTTTTATAGTTCATTTCACGCAGATCAAGATGACTGGGATCAATGTGCTTATGAGGATTTTTATCATGCAATGAAATTTCATTGAAAATGGGTGTAATTCCCCATTAAACTTAGTTTACAGACTGTTTATCAACAGTTTTTATCATGAGAAAATCTACCCTGATGACAACGGCAACTAAGCTGATTCTTGCCACCGCACTCTTGCCCTTGTTCCTGAACATTTCCGCAAGGGGTGCCGAGGTTAAGATGAAATACCGGATGCCCGCCCTGATGATGGTTACCTGGGCCGAGTGGCCTGAGGAACCCGTGCAGCAGGACGTGATGGCCCAATTCATCCTCTCGCAGGGTTTCAACAGTGTCGAGGTGGAGGTGGATAAGCTGGAGATGTGCCGGCGCAACGGCCTCTACGCGCGGCTAGGTGATGGTGATATCAATAACCTTCTGAAAACCGCTGCCAGGCTCAAGGACGACAAGTCTGTGTTCGCTTACTTTATTTCTGATCGCCGCCGCCGGAACTCGTTCCCGGGATTTGCTCAGGTTGCTCGGGCATTTGAAAAGGTCGATCCCAATCATCCGACGATGTTCATCAACCGTGCCAACTGGAATGAGTTTCATGACTTTACCGCTCAAGTGAAGCCGAAGCTGCTCGACTTTTACCACTACCACTGGGCTCGATACCCGGAGAGGCGTTACATTTATCTGGCCACTTTCCGCGAGTTGGGAGTCAAGAACGGCATCCCGGTGATGAGGTGCGTTGGCGGAAATTCTCCACTCCCGCAGCTTCGCCAAACGTTCTACACTAGTCTTGCCTACGGCATCCAGGGTTTCCATTTCTGGCCGCCGTGGATGTTCAGCTACAACAGGGAGGGGGACAAGCCGGTCCTCAAGGACGGTAAGATTGTCCCCAGAGTAAATGTGCCGACCTTGGCCGAGGTTGCCAGGGAGATAAAGCCACTGGGATCGATATTGATCAACCTGCGCTCTACTGCGGTGTATCACACTAAGCCCGTTCATCCGGAGGCTCCTGGGGCGGCTTCATTTCCGCAAGATCACTGGCTGCAACTCTCCGGGGAACAGATGTTGGCGGGATTTTTCAAGAGCGAGGACAACGGTGATTACCTGATGGTGGTCAATTGTGATGCCGGCAATGAACGTGAGGCAACTCTCAGTATGAAAGCTCCTGTCACCCTGGTAGAACGCATGGACAAGAGGACCGGGAAATGGCAGGCCGTTGCAATCAACAGTAAGGATGGTCGTGTTGTTTTCAATCTTAAGCTCTCGGCCGGCAACGGAGAACTTTTCAAGGTGAAGAGAGAAACTGGCCAGTAATTCTTCCTGAATGAGTATCCGGGCCGTGGAAATTACCGGGTCTTCTCAATACAGATCAGGAAGATCTACCGGGTTTTATTCTCAGCGAGGCCCGACACCAGGATCGCGTCATTGCTGTGGTTTCAACGAGGTGTAGAATTAATACGAATATCAGCTAACCAAGGGTGTTGGCAACGGTATGAAGAATGCTTTGGTTTCTTTATGGGCGATCAAATGCTTGAGCCTGAAGATTTGATTTGGCTTCTCTGTTTCTAAGTACCTTTAAAATCTGAGGACGTAATAATTTGATCCGTTCGATTGTAAGATCAATTTCTGAGCTATTGATGAGTGATCTATAGAATGTTTCTAAATCTTCGTTCCAAGTCGATGAGACGACATCAATAGCAGATTCTCCACGATTATTCTTTTTCCTTACCGGGGCTCCTTTTTCCAGAAATAATTTAGTTATTTCTGTTTGGCACATGAACGCGGCAATGTGAAGTGGAGTATTTCCGTCTCTATTGGTTTGTGTTACTCGGGCACCTTTCTGAATTAAATATTCAGCAATCTCTAATCTTCCATTGAAACTGGCGGTGCTGAGTGGAGTGCTCCCGTCATTTTTTCTTGCGTTAAGAGAAGCGCCATCGGCAATGAGTTTTTTTGTGTGCTGAAGGTCTCCCCTTTTGATCGCTTCCGCCAGTGCTGAGCTCAGGCGGTTTGGATTAATAGAGTCTTGTAGACTTTTTGCTTTATCCTGATTTTCTGCGACATGAAATATGAAATCGTTACTGAACAATCCGTTCGGATTTTGTATTTGTAAGAAGTGAATTCCAGCATCTGGTAAATTGACTAGATCGATGATGATAGTTTCGGTCTTTTCGGTTCTGATGGATCCAGACACTTTCTTGCCGTCTACAATTAAGCTTGCCCCTTTCCTTATGTGTCGACCGCTCACGGTCATGCTTTTCTTTTCATTATATAGTACAGGAAAATTCTGTCGGCCTCTTTGCGAGTGGATTGGCCCAAGTGTCCAGACCGCTGGTTGCGGGTGATCATAATCGGCGTTTTCACCGTGCCTACCCGTAAATGTTCCGATGAATTGACCTTCGGATGCGAGTGAAGTTAATTTTTCACGAGTAATGGATCTTCGTTCGCCTTGAATTTCTACATAAGTGCCACCACCAAAGGTGCCATCGTATTGTAATTGTGTGGCAGTTGGCTGTTTACCGTTAAGGAACACTGCATCTACTTGAAGAACAATTCCTCCATCATTTGATGAATTTTCTAACGCGTTAATTAAATTTGTAGTTAATTGATTGTTTGCTGTGCTTTTATTAAGTGTGACTTGGCGCGCAAAAGAACCAGAAAATCCAGTGCTTCCTTCGAGGACCATGTTCCAGACAGGATCAAATGCGCGACGTCCGCCCCATGAAAATTGCCAAACGTTTCGTTCAGGAATCCCTCTTTCAGCAACGCGCCGATAAAAATCAAAATCGATAATGTTAAGACGGCCTTGAGGTAAGATCAAAAAACGGTCATAAGCGCCACGCCAGGTAGGAGCGTCCATTCCTGTTCCTGGGGTATTTGTACTTACCCAGAAAGGCATCCGGTGACAGTTGCCGCAAAGATTTCCGCCTGGAGTTCCTCCGACATCGCCCTTGATGTGGAAAAGCTCAAAGCCTTCTTCTGCTTGTTCGGAAAGCACATTAGTGTAGGCCCTTCTCTGGGCTGGAGGATATGTGATATTAAGGAGGAACTTTGCCATGTCGTCCCTCTCGGTCTTGCTCAATAGTCCATCCTTACCTTCATCGTTCTTTTTGTTGTCCCCTACCATTTTCATGGTCGAAGCGAGGCCGCCATCAACTACGTGTCTAGTCGTGCTTTCCGGTTCGTTAATTTTACTGTTGGGTTTTACTCGGCTACGAATATGAGCGCTATTATTTCCGCCATAAGGATCTCCTGGGATTCCATCCCAGTGGAAAGGGGCCGTGTCTCTCAGCCCGCGAAGAGGCATGGTCGAGCGGGGCATAATCTGATTCCCTCCAGTAACGATTGGAGTTTTTAAAACCCATAGAAGTTGATCGGTATGACCATCCGGGTGACAACTCGCACAAGAAAAAGTTTCTGTTGTTGAGGCAGAGGCTTTGTTGAAAGCAATTCGACCTCTTTTGAACACTGGATGAGTTGGATCCTCTAGAGTGATTTTTGCTTTGACTGAAAGGTTGTGAGGGTCAGACACGTCAACAAGTGAGACTGAGTTGGCTACGGAATTGAGGATCCATGCCTGAGAGAGCTTGCCTGTTGAAGATGATTCAAGAGCAATTCCTCTTGGGGCTGACTCAACTTTGACTCGGCCCATTACGTTTCCACTCTTTGTGTCGACGGTAAAGACCTTGTCAGATCCTGCGGCAGTTACGACCAGAGTTGAATCATCGTTACTGATTTGTATTGCGAATGGAGTTGCTAGTGATTGTCCTGGCTCAGGATGCTTTGGAGGCAATGGTTCGAGGTTGATGAATCTTGGCTTTTCTGATCCATTTCCACCGAGACGTACTTTTGTTATTTGATTGAGAAATGCGCGATTTTCTAATTCTTTTAGGCCGTGCTTCTTTGTCCCTGCTCGACCATTGATGTCATTGCGAGCGTCGGTTTGAGCTATGAATACACTGCCTTTCGAATCCACTGCGAGTCCATAAAGTAATGTGCCGAGAGTGTCGACGGTTCTGATTAGTTTGTCAGTTTTAGTGTCAAAAACGTAGAGGTCTCTGTCAGGAACTCTGGGATGTTTAACGATGTCAGTTACGTGTCCCAATGACAAAACGTTATTATTGGCTATGGAATGTTCATGGGCATTGAAGGTCACCAATTCACCATCAATTTTGTACCCTCCAGAGAGTTGAGTTTTGTTATTTGATTCGAATGGAATTACGTAAAGTCGACCATCGCGAACTGTGATTGCGCGTGGATCTTGAGCTGTAATATTAAGGCGCTTTTTAATCTGACGAGTTGCGACATCAATGACTGCGATTTTATTTTCAGAGGAAAGGGCGATGTAAGCTTTTGTATTGTTTGCGAATGCGATCCCTACAGGTTCATCAAACCGAGTGGACGTATTTGGGTCAAAGTCTTGAACTGTAGCAATGACTCTTAGAAATGTAGGGCTTGTACGATCATTATCAATGATACTGACAGAATCCGAAATGTGATTTGCTACCCAAACTTCTTTTCCATCTGGTCTTACTGATATGCTTACCGGATCTACGCCAACGCTTATTCTTCTAACTACTTTGCGGGTTTTAGTATTTATTACGTCAACTGTATCTGATGGGGTGTTTGCGACGAATAGCCGGTTCTGATGCAATGCTATTGGCGATGAGTGTGGGCTCATTAATGAAGGGTATCCAATTTTGGCCGGAGGATTAGGATTGCTCGCTTTTAGGCTCGATGCTTTGATTGGTTTTGCACTACTTTGCATGAGCCATCCTAATAGGATGGATGCTCCTACTATTGAGATGAGTGACAGGGTGGCAAAATGAGATTTATTCATATGAACTAAGAATCTTAACTTTTAAACACTTCTTCAGTTAATTATCCTCGCTGATTAACACTATTCTGAATAATAGTATTTATTATATATCATTGATAATCAAATTAATGAGCAAAGCATTAATTCTCTCCCATGAGTTTTGAAATTGTAGATTCTAGGGCTTGAGCCCAGGCTGAATAACCTTTTTCATTGGGATGAGATCCGTCAGGGATCAGATCATTTCGGAGTCTTCGTTTGTTGAGAAATGTTTCATTTATATTCAGATAATGAATCATGTCGATATCTCCAATATCAGTGATGAGCTGATTAACTTTCATGTTTTTTTTCCTGGCGGAGTCATCATCATTTCCTCCCCGAGGAAATATGGCTAGAACAAGGATCTTTGTCTTAGGGAGTTCTAAGCGAAGCTTTTTTACGATGAGTCGAATATCATTGGCGGTGAATTCGGGAGAACTGCTCATGTGGTTATTTGTGCCTATCATGAGCGTGGCAAGTTTCGGAGATATACCTTTAATGTTTCCATTTTCGAGCCTCCATAAGATATGTTCTGTTCGATCTCCGCTAATGGCCAGATTAACTGCATTACGTTTTTTGTAATACTTGTCCCATACCTCTTTTCCCGTAGTGTCCCACCAATGCGTAATCGAATCTCCAATCATAATGAGATCGACGTTCCCTTGCTTGACCCGTTCATTGAATTTCTGATGTCGTTCAATCCATGCTTTTTTATGCCATCGAGGTTCTGGTCTAGACATAATAATTTTCTCCTTATTTGGAGTTCTCCATGAAGGAATGCTGACGCTGTCATAGGTCACAGTCGTGGTGACATCGCTTAGTTGGGAGCAGGCCGGTAATCCCACATAGAATGTGCTGCCCATTGGTATTTCTATTGAGCTAATCTGTTTCCAATTATTTCCATCGCTCGACAAGTAACCTGTGAAAGTGTTTCTGAACCGAATGAGTCTTACCCAGTAAGGTGTGCTTAGTCGGTTCTTTTTGATGATATGATTGTCGCCGAGGTCGGTTATTCCAGATACTTGAGTTGGATTTCCTTTTGACAGTCTACTAACGAGCGCGCCTTTCCAATGAGGCAATAGAAGTACCGATGCGTGGGGAGAATCAGCGTCAAGAGTCTTGCGCATCATTATGCCGGGCTTAGTCCATTGGGAGCTCATTGGTCGAACGATTCTGGCAGTAATGGTTCCTTCACCAGACATTGGGGCATATGCGAAATGAAATTCATCACTAGTGCCTCCAATATCATTTCCTTCACCTTCTAGGGAGAATCGAGAGCCGTTAAATTTGCTGTATCCTTTTATTCCAACATTTCCAATGTCTTTACTCAGCCATGGCCCCGGCAGATTACTGCAAGTTGCTAATTCTGCAGACCTATTGCTGGTGCCTTGATCATTCGTTGCAGTCACAACATAATGATAAAGGGTTCCTTTTTTCGCGGACTTGTCATGGAAATGAGGATTGGTGATTTCTGAATCGATAATTTCGAATTCTTCTTCATAACTATTCCTGCGGCTGAGTGTATATTTTTGTGCGTCTGTGCAGCTTATAGGTTCGACTGATCTGACCCAGCTGACCTTGATGCCTTCTTCTGTACTTTGAGCGACTAGGCCCGCGGGCGTCCCTGGAGCATTCATTGGTTTTGAAGTCTTAGAAGGTGGCCTCCAATGAGTTAATGTGCCAAGCCCCACGTAGTCACGGCTGGGTCCCTCTGGCCTTTTTAATTCTACCACTTTAGCAGAGTACGGGGCATCAATATTTCTTCTGTTAGCGTAATGATTAAATGTTTTCTCAAATATAGGATAGAAGTTGCCTCGACTGACGGTTGATATTTTTGTATAATTCTTGTGTTGCCCGCTCAAGCCGTACTTTCCTGTGCGATCAAGATAATGTTGATAGGGCACATTCTCTCCGAGCCCATACTTTGCAGTGTATTCAAACCCTTTGAGGATTCTGTTATCATTCCATCCATACAAGTCAACTCCTTGGTTCCATGCGATTTCTGCGGCGCCTCCTAGGAGTCCTAAGCCGAGCTGTGCATAGTGTTGCGCTCTTGTAGTTTCTTGGCATTGGCCCGTTGGATAAACGATAAGGTGATTAATGCTTCCGTTTCCTGCGCCATTGACAGCATATCTGACAGTGCTTTCGAATAGATTTCTGTCGCTACAATATATTGCGATTGCCATGTTCGTTTGTAGTGCAGCAGTTTCCCAGTTTCCGTTGGCAAAGTAGGCATAATGTTCGATGGTGGGATACCAAGCATCCATGAACCATTTTTCACAGCGCTTGGCGTCTTCTTCTGACCATCCTGAATCTGTATAGCGGAGAATCTCCGCGGCATTGACAAATTTGAATCCTTGTATTCCTGCGGCCAACACTCCGTCAATTCCCGTGACTTTTTTGAGAGATCCAGCCCAAGCATTTATGATTTGAATCGATTTTTTTGCGTGATCTTTTTTTCCTGTCACGGCCCACATCAGTGCATTTTCGTAAGCTGCTCTCGCATCACTTTGTGCTTCTCCGGTACGGATGTTCGGTGCTCGTCCCCATTCAGGGAAGGGACCTCTCATTTTGTAATCGGCTTTTGAGTAATCGCTTTCTAGTAATACTTTGAAACCTTCGTATATTGTGCCCTTTTCATTAGTGACGGCTTCTTTCATGCGCTGGATATCAGTTTCATTATGAAGTAGACCAGGGTGAATGAAGGAATCCTCTCCGGAGCAAGTTGATTTGCTCATTAAGCAAATACTGCAAATGGTTATAAAATTACGAATGAGAGTTCTGTTCATCTGAGTTGAAATTATTATGCTTAAAATTATCACTTATTTGTAATAGGTAATTCACCCTTATTGAGCAGAGGTAGGCCGTCCCAAATATTAAAAATATTATTTCCTTTCCGTAGAGTTTGAAAAGGTCCGGGAATGGCACTTCCATCTTTCGGGATGAGATTGCCTTCGTAATCCATTTTTATTTTTTCATATTCTATTGAGCCTATGTCGCTCGGATCGAATGTGAGTCTAATTGTGAGATTTAGTTTTGTCTGATCGTAAGAAACTGCCATTCCTTTTTTGGTGACACTGTTTTGATCGTTATTTAGACCATGATGAGCCCAAAAAGTTTGCCACTCATTTAAGGTCATCCCCACTTTTGAGCCTCCATGAAGAGGAGTTGGATTTCCTTTACCGACTTCTTTTCTAACCATCGCATAGAATTCTTTTGGTGACCATGGAGAGGGCTTATCCGAAGCGTTATTAATAATGAAGGTTCGTTCTTCTCTAGATGCGTCATAGATGTTGTGATCTAGGCGCTGGGGTCCGCTACGATGAGATGGGTAATTAATGTCCATCATGACTCTATGATTAACGAATATATTATTATAGATCGAATGGTAACCGGTCTTGGTCCTGGCATTGACTTGGTAAATGTATGCTCCTTGTCCGTAATTTGCCTCCGAAGGGCTGTTCGCAAATAAATTATGCATGACAGTTGATCCTGAAGCATCATGCACATAGAACTGAATTTTGTGATTTCCCACTGATATGTTGTGATCGATCAATGCTGCATTGTACTTATAATCGCTCATTTCAAGGAATATTCCTCGCGATCCGTTATTTGTGCTGACATTACGAGTAATACGTGTGTTAGGGAATTGGTTATCAAGCCAGATGCCTTCACTGAGTTGATTGTCTGCAACGTAATTGCGCTCGATCAAACCATCACGTATGGCATGGCTTTTAATCCCAGCATGCTCGTATCTCTTCTTTCCTGTGAAGCCGAGAGTGTTATTAAACATTATGACATTGTTGCGAATGATAAGATTGTTACTTTGAGCACCGATAATTCCTCCTGCTCCATTTTCTAATATGTAGTTTTTCTCAATCAGATTATGGTGCCCCAAAGGTGCGTTTGGCACTCTTGTCGCTTTGCGTTCATTTTGTCCTCCGCCTGCGCCCATATCGATGGCGTCGGTTCCAGCGTAGCGAATCAGATTATTCCTGACTATCCAGTGATGCCCTCCACGTAGACCAAGGGCTCCTGCCTGCGCCCATTTAGGAGTATTCCAAAAATTAGTGGGATACTGATTACCGCAGTGTTCCATAACAAATCCCTCTACGATAATGTGACCGATACCGATTGAGTGAGGGGCAAAGATTCTTCTTCTTGTGGTTATCTCTACGCTTTGTTTGGTAGGATCCTGATTTCCGAAATTTATATATATGTTTCCAGTTTCACTATCAAAGTTCCAGGTTTTAGGTGCTTCTGTTACTTCTTTTAGAAATGGCCGCTGTTGCCATGGCTTTCCATTAACAATGACCTGACCGCAATTATAGATTAGCTCAGAATTTCCTTTACCCGTCCGCTCATGTTCAGGCCTTCCCTCACGATTGTAAGGAGTTGATGCGAGAGGAACAAGAAAAGGATTGGGATGATCAACATAAACATCATCACTCTCAAATATTGACTGATCGGGTTTTGCGAAGTGGACATTGTCTTTAAGTTTTTTCCAAGCAGGGTCCCATTTCTCAGATCCTCGGATGAAGACTTTACCGAGTTCATCGGTGCGATATGTGATTGGTTTTCCAGGTTCGCCGCTACGTGGAGGGGCAACCCGCTCCCTATAAATACCAGGGCGAACTAGTACAGTGTCACCGGCCCGAGCAATCTGAGCTGCGCGGGAGATAGTTTTGAAGGGTTTTTCTTTATTTCCTTCATTTTCATCATTTCCGTCTTGTGAAACGATCCAAGTTCTTGTTTTTGTCTGCTTGATTGTAGGAGTAAATTTTAGCGGCCACGTACCGTTCGAAGAGGCTTGGGCGATGTAAATATTTCCTTCTTTATCTATTCCCATTCCGTGCGGGTGGTGGAATAGGTGAGTGTTATGTGACATGCGGCTTAGTTTTCCGCTGTCATCATACTTCGGAGCATAGCCTCCTAGATTTGCAACGACTTTCAGGTCATGGTTCATTACGGAAATGTATCCTGGTGCGTTCCTGTCCTTTGGCCAGTTATCTCCCAAGTGATGAACAAAAAGATGGCCCCGATGAAAAATTACATCACGTGGATTGCTGCCTGGAAATATTTTCGTATCTATCCATTTTCCATCAAGCTTGAAGCGTTTAATTTTTTGTTGATCGCTCAGGGCAAGAATCATTACTGGTTCTGTAGAATTTCTATAATCAATTGCTCCTCCGTGTGGTCCCCAGTGTTTTAGCTTCGCTTCGCCTGTTCCTATATTACCACCGAAAGCGGAAATCCATTTTCCCTCGGCGCTGAATTTATGGATGTAATCTTTACCGTAACCATCAATCACATAAAACTCACCGCTCGGTAAGTGCAGCGTCTTTGCTGGCTTGAATTCATTTGGATTCTTGTAGAGTTTTGACTCCATTGGGCAGGATATTGTCATTAAAATTTCTCCGTCCAGCGTCGTCTTGTAAATCTTACCATTTGGACTGTGATCAGAAATGAAAAGGACTTCACCTCCTTTCTCTTTCACGACAGCTAATCCGTGTGCGGCAACAGTGAAGTTTCCCCATGCGTCAAGCACCTTCCCTTCTGGGCTCAAGGCGATTAGGCACTGTTCTTTGCTTGTATGTAGGAGAAGGATCCTTCCGCGCGAGTCCTGAGAAATGGCATTACAGTTTCCTAGCTTATATTTATTTGCGTTTTCAGTAGCCCATCCGGGAACAAGGTTGTAGCGGAAAGAGCCTTCGCCAATTTCGATTTCTTCTTTTGGAGATACGTATCCCCCCGAAGAAGAATGTTTTTCGTGAGGAAACGCGACTGTGATTGCAACTGATAGAGTAATTCCAACCTTAAGAAAAATATTAACCATGTCTTGAATTATCGAAACTTCCCCAGTGAATTTGGTCAAGCCGAATCAGTAAGGATAGACTATAGTGGCTCATTTTTTTGATTCGTCATGTTCCTTGATTCATTTACTTCTCAATCTAATGTTTTGGGGATGAGTTCAAGGTTTTTCATGCTGCTAGTTATTGGAGTGGTTTTGTCATTTCTTTCTGCTGATCTAATGATGGCGGGTCAGGACGGTGCTAAGGGTTCTTCTAAACCGCCTAATGTGTTAATTATTATGGCTGATGATTGTACCTACAATGATTTGCCGCTATATGGGGGAAAGAACGCAAAAACTCCGAACATTAACAAGTTGGCAAGTGAGGGTTTGCTCTTTGAGCGAGCTTACTTAGCTGAGGCAATGTGCCAGCCTTGTCGTTCGGAACTCTTTACGGGTAAATATCCAATGAGTAATGGTTGCGCGTGGAATCATTCTAGTAGTCGACCGAGCATCAAGAGCGTTCCTCACTATCTTAGAGAACTGGGATATAGGGTCGGCCTTTCGGGTAAGGTTCACGTGAAGCCGGCGTCAGTTTACCCGTTCAGTATGGTGCAGGGGTTTGATGTAAATTGTGTACGTAATCCGACCCGATCGCATAACCTTGAAGGTATTTCTAAGTTCATGTCAGCTGATACTAAAGAGAGTTTTTGCTTGGTCGTAGCATTAGTTGAACCGCACGTTCCTTGGGTGATGGGTGATCCTTCAAAATATCCTCCTGAAAAGATTATGTTGCCTCCAAATATTGCTGATACAAAAAAGACCCGTGAAGCTTTCAGTCGGTACTTGGCTGAGATTACATACATGGATATGCAAGTCGGTGATATTTTAAAAGCACTGGATAAAAGTGGCCATGCTTCTGATACTCTTGTTCTCTTTACATCTGAACAAGGATCCCAGTTCCCTGGTTGTAAGTGGACGAATTGGGATACTGGAGTGCATACGGCTTTAGTTGCCCGTTGGCCAGGAGTTGTTGATGCTGGTAAGAGTAGCGATGCTCTCGTGCAATATGCTGATATTCTACCTACTCTCATTGATGTGACAGGCGCGAATGTTCCTAGTAATGGCTTTGACGGAAAGAGCTTCTTGCCGGTCCTAATGGGAAAGAAGAAAACACATAGACGATATGTGTATGGCACACATAATAATCTACCAGAAGGGCCTTCATACCCAGTCAGGACTGTAAGTGATGGTACTTTTCGTTATTTGCGTAATCTTAAATCACAAGAAATATACATTGAGAAACATCTTATGGGATGGACTGGCAAAGGGGAGTTGAATAATCCTTACTGGGCAACTTGGGTGCGAGAAGCGTCGAGTAATGCCAATACGTATGAACTAGTAAAGCGCTACATGCACAGACCATCTGAACAGCTTTATCATACTGAGAAGGATCCTTATGAATTGAATGATTTGGCTAGAGCCGAGAATCATGCTGAAATAAAGCAAAGACTGAGTCGGGAACTAGATCATTGGATGCGGTCTCAGGGTGATCCTGGCTCACCTCAAGACACTCAAGAAGCGTTGTCGGCTGCCCGAAAGGGTAAGCATCTTTACATTCCGCCATCCCGGTAGGTAATCGTTTGTTAATATGGAATTACGATCATTTATACATTAAAAACGTAGATAATATAAATTTGTGAAATCCATTCTATTTACAGTTCTTTGTTTTTTTTTGCTTATTCCCTGGGCCAAAGGCGCCAGACCCAATGTAGTCGTTGTTTTTATAGATGATATGGGGTGGGGGGACTTTTCCTGTTTTGGTAATGGATTTGCGAAGACCCCTCATATCGACAAGTTGGCGCAAGAAGGTGTCCGATTTGAGCAGTTTTATGTTAATTCTCCAATCTGCTCACCTTCCAGAGTCGCTATTTCTACTGGTCAATACCCGCAGAGATGGAGAATTACCTCTTATCTTGCTCATAGGAAACAGAATCAGAGTAGAGGCATGGCACAATGGTTGAGCCCGAAAGCTCCGATGCTGGCCCGTTCACTTAAGGAATCGGGTTACGCAACGGGTCACTTCGGGAAGTGGCACATGGGGGGACAACGAGACGTGGATGATGCTCCGGCAATCACTGAATATGGTTTTGATGATTCATTAACTAATTTTGAAGGGATGGGCCCTAAATTATTGCCTCTTACCTTGAAACCAGGACAGGACAAGACGGGACGAATTTGGGATAAAGCTGAGCGTTTAGGAGATGGCGCGCGATGGATGCTGCGTTCGCAAATCACTCAAGGATTTGTTGACGAAGCAATACCATTTATTGATAAAGCAACAAAGAATGGTAAACCCTTCTATGTTAATTTATGGCCTGACGATGTGCACAGTCCTTTTTGGCCTCCGATTAACAAATGGGGCGATACGAAGAGAGAGCTTTATTTTTCTGTTTTACAGGAAATGGACAGGCAACTTGGAAAACTATTTGATTACATAAAGGGTTCAGCAAAGCTCAGAGACAATACCCTTGTGTTGGTCTGCTCAGATAATGGACCAGAAAAAGGAGCGGGTCAGTCAGGGCCGTTCCGTGGATATAAGACGCATTTGTATGAGGGCGGGATTCGTTCTTCTTTGGTTGTGTGGGGTCCGGGTATCATAAAGAAGAGGGGGCAGGTGAACCGTATCTCGGTTTTTTCGGCGATAGATTTAGTGCCGACCTTACTTAAAATCACAGGTGCCAAGTATCCAGAAGGTATAGAATTTGATGGAGAATGTTTACCTGATGTGTTGCTTGGTAAATCATCTGAATCCAGAAAATTACCTTTGTTTTTCAGGCGACCGCCTGACAGGGATGCTTTTTATGGTGACAATGATTTACCAGATCTCGCTGTAAGAGATGGCAAATGGAAACTTCTCTGTGAGTATGACGGATCCGAAGCCGAGCTTTATGACTTAGAGAATGATCGGGGTGAAACCAGGAACCTAGCCTCCATGCAGAAAGATATCGTGGTTAGTATGAGTGAGTCGGTTATTTCTTGGCATCAGTCTCTGCCACCTGATAACGGCCCTAAACTAGTAAAAGGAAGGTGAGTGTTAGGTCTTTTTCGAGACCGATCAGTATGGGCTTTTTCTTGTGCCTAGAATGAGTGAATTGCAGAATCAAGGTGTTATATCCCGGACTCGGTAAAAAATGGTTTCAAGGAGTCGATTTGGTGGCAGTGAGTCATCCGTGTAAGGGGACACGACGCTGTCATTCACCTCTATCCAATTAATAAGATCGGTCGAAGATTCGAGAGAATAGGACCGGCTCGGAAGCGAGGACCAGGTGATGGTTGTCTGATTTGGCTCGGACCCCCGGGTAACACTGGTGATGGTGAACGGTGCGTCCGTGGTGGATTGCCAATCATAGGGCTTGCCTACGTAGATGTTATCGAACATCGATAATGTTCCATTGCCCACATTGTAGATACGAACAAGATCGGGGGACGTTGTACCAGCAGATCCTCCGTCAATATACAAGTCCTCATCGGAGGTTCCCTTTGGCTCATCGATGATCCAAATTTTACCGCCCTTGGATAGATCCTGTGACTTTAATTGCATGATCCTTCGGTAAGTGGGGCTGGTCGGGTCGAGATCAAACACGATGCCTATTCGATACCATTTTTCCATTTCCAGATCGTCGAACCCTTCGACCCCATCCAATCGGTATCCGATCGCCCAGTTTACAACTTTTATTCCGTTTTGGGCAAAGGCCCAAAGTTCAAAAGCCCAGGGACCAGACCGAGCCGTTGCAGTCGAAGCGGCACAAGTATAAAGACCAGTGACATTCGTTGTTCCCATGCGTGCTAGTAGCGCGCCATTATAGTTCCCTATGCCGTTGTCGAACTCGTAGGCCGGAGCGTAGTCGGCACTTAACTCTACTAGTCCTGAAAAGGTTGCAGAGTGGACATCAGAACCACCACCACTTGAATCGCTAGTGCCCAGGGCGATGAATTGTTCGCCTCCGCTCGGGTTTTCCGGAGCAGTGTAAAGTTCGGGTCCTGTTTGTGGAGTCCAAGGGATTTCTGAATCAATGTAAGTGTGAACATCGAAAGAATTACTGAACTGGGCCTGCCATCCCTGCTGAGGGACCAACTGGCTTGATCCTGGCGGGTTGCCCGCTGAGCCCTGTGCTCCTACATAACCTTCCGCAGGTTCGAAACCAGTCATGAACTGAGCCGAGGCCGGTTGTAATGCTAAACTCAATCCAATCAGTAAGAATCCAACTGAATAGGAAATCTTGAACTTCTTTGCCCACCAAATTTTGAGCCGCTCGAACATCATGCAATTATAAGATAGAAGAAATTTCATGACAATACTTTTCTAACATGGTGACGGTTAATCGTCGATCCTGTTTTTTTTAATGGGTTAACTGAATAAAAAATCGTGCATGTCTGGACCTTAGGTCTTATTCTTTGATTTAAATTAATAATCTTCTTTGACCGCTACTTTATGAAATTTTTTATTTTTAGTTATTTCCTTTTTGCTTTATTGCCAGTTATTGCTCAGCAAGAGATTGATGCTGTGGTCGAAGGGAGGAAAGCTTTTGAAACTTACGGCTGCACAGTCTGTCATGCTATTGATAAGGCAGATAAGTCATTTAGGACTGGTCCAAACTTGTATGGTCTTTTCCATACTAATTCGAGGAATCGTGAAGTGGTGAGTGCTGAATCGGGAATAAAGGTAACGGTAAAAGCTGACAAAAATTACTTCATGAATTCAGTACGTAAGTCTTGGGACGTTTTGGCGATTGCTGAATCTGGTCCGACTAAGGGGAAGCCATTTCCCAAGATAATGCCGATGTATGCGAAGGAGGTGATTCCCGATCAGTCCGTTGAGTATATATGGCATTTTCTGCGAACCCTTTCACCAAAGGCTCAGGCAGGCCCTTCCATTGTTAAGCTTAAGCAAGAGAAAAAGGAGGAGCCGAAAAGTTTATTGAAGATTCCAAACGAAATTCTAGTAACAAACCGTACCCGAGTTGTTCGGGCGCCTGTTCGTGAATCTAGTGGGCGTGCTCTTCATGTTGGCTTTCCAAATGGAATGAACTATACCTTTGATCCTCGAGTATTGTCAGTACGGAATATTTGGGCCGGTGGGTTTTTAAATCTCACCCAAGAACGCTCAGGTCGAGGCAGTCCAGGATCTTCCAGAGGACAGGGGAATAGAATTTTTGTTAGAGGTGGCGGTATTTTACAGCCAGTAACCAAATCAGGAACTGTCGTTGATTTTGAATTCAAAGAGCCTGATGTGATGAATCATCCAGCCATTGAAAAGTGGCTCTGGGAAGATCGTGATTTTCTTGAATTGTTAGATTCTGTAGACGCTGAATTTAAAGGGCACAGAATTGATTCTTCTACAGGATCTCCCGTCTTTTCTTTCCGTGTTGGCCAGAACAAAATGAGCCAATCTGTTAATCTCACTGATGAGGGTAGGATTGAATTCATTATTAGTGGATCTATTAAAGAGAATCAAAAATTCAAGTTGGCTAGAGCCGGGCTATCTGATTTGAAGGTTGAAGGAGGTAAGTTAAGTGAGGATGAATGGATATTAGATGCTGGAGAAAAGTTAGATTCTTATAAGTTTTCTGCAAAATTATCGGGAGGATTAATTGCAAGGCCCATTATTGGAAAGGAAGAGGATTGGAGCGAGCAGCCACTCAAAACAAATACTGATAAATTGGGCAGACAAAAGATGGAGGTGCCGGCTGGATACTCATCTGAAAATTGGGAATTCCCTAAGGACTTATATGGAAGGAACCAGTTGTTCGAGCCTACTGGAATTGCGGTAGCTAAAGATGGAACTATCATTGTTGCAACAAGATCAGCAGGCATTTGGCGCATTCGTAATGGCAAGTGGTCATTGTTTGCGGAAGGCACGTACGAAGTTCTAGGCGTGTCAATCGAAGATGAAAAAGGGGATAAGTTTGTAGTCATGCAGAAGCCGGAACTTACACGGATCAGTGATACAAATGGAGACGGACGCGCAGATCAATTTGAGACGGTCTGTGACGATTATGGGTTCCATGCAAATTATCACGAATATGCGCATGGCCCTGCTCGTGACAATGATGGGAACTACTATTTTACCTTAAATTTATCTCATGGGGGGAATGAACGTACTTCATGGAGGGCAGGAGGACCATACATGGGTTCAATGGGAGGCTATCGTGGCTGGGCATGCAAAGTGACACCTTCGGGTGAGTTCATACCTTACGCGTATGGGTTAAGGAGTCCTGCCGGGATCGGAGTCGATCCAGAAGGTCGTCTTTGGTACGCTGAAAATCAGGGGGAATATGTGGGTTCTTCGAAGGTAGTGCCTCTCGAAGAAGGTAAGTTCTATGGTCATCTATCAGGTCTCGTTACTCTTCCTGGAAAAATGAAGCCGGATTCCCCGGAACTGAAGTTTGATAAATGGAAAGATAAAATTCGTAAAGGAGCAGTGTGGCTTCCACATGGGAAAGTGGCTAATTCTCCTGGGCACCCGACTTGGGATACCACAGGCGGCAAGTTCGGCTCGTACGGTGGACAGATGTTCATTGGGGATCAAACAATGTCTAATTTATTTCGAGTCGTTGTAGAAAAAGTTGCGGGAGTTGATCAAGGATGTGTTGTTCCTTTTGCACGTTTTTTTGCTTCTGGAGTTATGCGACCTGTATTTTTACCTGACGGTAGCTTGCTGATTGGCCAGACTGGCCGTGGATGGGGAGCTTTTGGAGGTCAGCAGGGAAGCTTACAGAGAATAATCTATGATAAGAAAACGATCGCATCCGATATCCATGGTGTAAAAGCTGCCAAGAATGGTTTCATGATAAATCTAACTCAGCCAATCTCAAAGGATTTGAGTTTGGATGAATTGATGGGTTTCGTGAAGATCGATTCTTGGTTTTATACGAACACTGGCCGGTACGGTTCTCCTGAACATGATAAGCGCGAGGATAAGATTGAAGAGGTGTTCATAGCGCCTGATAGAAAGTCTATTCAATTAACCTTAAAGGAGTTCGAGGGATCACCTCGCTGGCTTGACCGGATCTATGACATTCAGTTCAAAGAAACTCAGAAGATTTTCTCAGGATTACCAGTGAAGAGTAATCTCAGAGCGTATTTTACGTTGAGAGCAATTCCTCAGTAGTTGGATGAGATTTGAATAACGGAAGGTTTGAATAATTTAATTCGATTATTCATTTTTAATTCATATTAATCGTTTAATTATTTAACATAGCCCCATTGTTGGATGCCCTTTCGTTTGATGGTTTTTTCTATCGGGTGGTAGGGCATCCTTTTTTGTTTCATTATGCGGTCTCAGTGAGGAGTCAGACAGTGCTAATATCTGTACTGATCCTTGAAAGGTGTTTTGAGAAGGGTGTCTCTATCAAGTAAGAGGTAGAGGTTTCCCATCACTTATGGGCAAGGGACGACCCAGACGATCGGTGATTGTCGTTTTATGATGGATGCCGAACGCTTCGAAAATCGTTGCGTGTAAATCGGCGGGGCCGCATGCGTTCTCTGCAGGTTCGGAACCTGACCTATCGGATTTACCATAGACTTGCCCTCCACGAATGCCGGCACCTGCAAGTGCAATTGAATAACAGCTAGGATAATGATCGCGCCCGGCATTGCCGTTTATTTTTGGGGTTCTACCAAATTCAGTGAGAAACACGACCAATGTATCATCCAGCATGCCTCTCTCGCTTAAATCATCGAGCAATGCTGCGGCTGGCCTATCAAACGCAGGGAGCATAGTGTTTTTTAATCGGTTAAAGTTATCGGCGTGTGTGTCCCAGTGGTCTCCCTTGGATCCATTCAGGTCTCCAGCAGAGCAGGCAACTGTAACGATAGGGACTTTTGCTTCAATCAGGCGCCTTGCGAGTAACATACTTTGACCGCAGATGTGTTTGCCGAATTTGGAACGGACAGAATCAGTTTCCAGATCAAGATCGAATGCCTTACGTACTGTTGGGCTCATGAGCATGTCAGTTGCCAGACCCTGAAAGTGCTGCAGGTCATTTATTGCAGGTCCTGTCCCAGAAAATTGATCGAGACGACTCAGAAGCCCGAGCCTTGAGCTGAGCTTCTGGCGGTCAATGGCTTCTTTGGGATTAATTCTTGATGCTCCCAAATCTCGTGACACGCCGCCAAACTCTTTGCCGTTTGGTGTTCTAATGACGATTGGATTATAACTTGCTCCGAGCCACCCTCCATACTCACCGGCTTGGAGAGTTCCATTATCAACGAGAGGATAAGGGAGTCTGATTGCTGAAGGTAATCCTGGTGGAGCGACTTTAAATTTAGATATGACTGACAATAATGAAGGCCAATCATTTGAGGAAGGAGGTAAATTTGAGGCGGTATCAGATTGAGGCGGTTTATGACCTGTAAAGTTCCAATACATGGCCTTGCCGTGTGCAGAACTTCCGTGATGCATTGATCGGACTATCGCGAGTCGTTCGGTTTGTTTGGCGAGAAAAGGCATGTGTTCACCTATATGTGTGCCAGGAGTAGCGGTGGATATAGGTTTAAATATCCCTCGTGTTTCACTTGGGCCATCGGGTTTAGGATCCCAAGTTTCAAGATGGCTCATTCCACCCCAGGCAAAAAGAATGATGCATGATTTTGCTCTTCCAGATGGGCTGGCGTTGTTTTTGTCTGAATTTGCTAAGCTCTGTAATTTTAAGAAGTCAGTGAGGGAAAATCCAAGGCAACCAAGGCTCGTAGACAATACTTTCCGCCTGTTGATGTCAGGAGGAAGAAAAAGGTCGCTCATTGGTTCAAAGGTATTCGATGCTTATACTAACAATAAGGCATTAATTCGACTAGTGATCAATTTTCTATTGGCTAAAAGTGAGCGTTAGAAAATTATAAAAAATTCTGTATAACATTAAATAAAATTTAATAATACATATTATTTCTGTGCGTGACCCAAGCTGACCCTTTCTGTAAGGTAAAAGTTAATCGGAAATGATAATAAAAATTAAGCAGAGGGTTTCGACTTATTTCATTGCATTAGGCATGGTTTGGGGGATGGCTCTGCCGTCTTCATCGAAGGAGATTTCCTTTAATCGAGATATACGTCCGATCCTTTCTAATAAGTGCTTTGCATGTCATGGACCGGACGAGCATGATCGAAAGTCAAAACTTCGACTGGATCGTTCTGATGGATCGGACGGAGCGTATCGTGAGAAGGACGGTACGATAGTATTGAAGCCGGGATCGCTAGAAGAAAGCGAGCTCTGGCATAGGGTTATCACGGATGACGTGGACGAAATCATGCCACCTCCAAAGGCAAAGAAAGAACCTCTCACCAAAGAGGAGCAAGCGCTCATAAGGGAATGGATTGAGTCAGGAGCAACTTATGAAAAATTTTGGGCATTTGAGAGCCCTAAAAAGTCTGATTTTCCTAAGGTAAAGGAACAAGGGTGGAGTAGTAATCCTATTGATTTATTTGTCCTAAAAAAAATGAACTCCTTAGGGATGAGCCCTTCCGAAGAGGCAGATAAGAGGACTCTTATCCGGCGCCTTAGTTTTGACCTGACAGGACTCCCTCCAGACCGTTCCGAGTTAAGACAATTTGCCGTAGATGATAGGCCTGAGGCCTATGAGGAAATGGTTGATAGATTGTTGTCGAAGAATCAGTACGGGGAGCACTCGGCTCGTTACTGGTTGGACCTTGTCAGATTTGCTGACACGAATGGAATGCATAAGGATTATTACAGGAACTTTATTGCGTACCGAGATTGGGTAATCAGGGCATTTAACGAAAATTTAGGGTATGATAATTTTGTCCGATATCAGTTAGCAGGAGATCTTTTTTCTGAACCTAGCACTGATCAACTTGTCGCTTCTGGTTTTAATAGACTTCACCTCATCATTGATGTTGGAACAGCTTTGCCTGAAGAGAGTTTCTTTAAGAACGTTACGGATAGAGTCACTGCCGTTGGAACGGCATTCATGGGAATGACGGTTCATTGCGCTTCCTGCCATGATCACAAATATGACCCCCTGACCCAGAAAGATTATTATTCGCTCTTTGCTTTTTTTAACAATATAGAGGCGAAGCCTGAAACTGAACGGGGATTAAAGAATGGGATTCAGCCTCCTTTCGTGGCTGTTCTTAGCTCCGATCAGCAGAAAAGGATCAAAGAGTTGAACAGTCAAATTGCAGAGATCCAAAAGAAAGCGGAAGCAACAAAAAAAATAGAGGCTGTTGAAAAAGATCCGGTAAAAAAGAAGAGCTTGACTGAGGAGCTCACTGAGCTGGATTCAGAACAAAATAAATTAAAGAAAGAAAGCGAGCAAATTAATCGAACGCTTCCTTTAGCAATGGTCATGAAGGAACGGAACGAAGTGAGGCCAACTCATATTATGAAGAGGGGGCAATATGATGATCCTGGTGAATTGGTGAGTCGGAACACTCCAGAATTCTTGTTTCCAATGAAAAAGACTGGGGAAGTCGCATCCCGGATGGATCTTGCTAATTGGTTTGTAGATAGTGCCAATCCTTTAACTGGGAGAGTTGCCATTAATCGGTTCTGGCAGCAATTGTTTGGGGTTGGATTAGTGAAAACCGCAGAAGATTTGGGCGTGCAAGGTGAGATTCCTAGCCATCCTGAGCTTCTTGATTATTTGGCTGTATTATTTGTTGAGTCCGGTTGGGACATTAAAGCTCTGATGAAAGAGATGGTCATGTCCAAAACTTATAGGCAGTCCTCACTCATGACTGCTGAAAAATTAACGAGTGATCCGGAGAATCGTTTCTTGGCGCGAGGCTCCAGATATAGGATGGATGCTGAAATGATACGTGACCAGATCCTGTTCACTAGCGGGATGCTGTCTAACACAATGTATGGTAAGAGTGTGAAGCCGCCGCAGCCTGATGGGTTATGGAAATCTGTTACAATGATAGGGGAACGGTTCAAGGCAGATTCGGGAGAGTCAATCCGTCGCCGTAGCTTGTATACTTATTGGAAGAGAGGTATGCCACCTCCGCAAATGACGATACTTAACGCCCCAATTCGTGATGCCTGCGTTGCCCGCAGGGAAAGGACTAACACTCCTTCTCAGGCCCTTCTCCTTTTAAATGAAAGTGAATATTTAAAAAGTGCACGTAATTTGGCCTTGATTGTTCTTACACCTAAAAATGCGAATCTTGCGCAGAGGATTGCGTTTGCTTTCGAGACAGTCACTTCAAAACTGCCAGATCAAAAGGAACAGGTGATGTTGTCTGATCTCCTTAAGAGTTTACAAAGCTCTTATAATTCTCAGCCGGCATTGGCAGATGCGCTCTGTGAAGGAGTTCAAGTGCAAGGTGCTGGTCAGAAAGCTGAGCTTGCAGCCTGGACCATATTAGTAAACGCCCTATATAACTTAGATATTACCAAGACCCGTGAGTGAATTTAATCGAGCAGTATTCAATTTATCAAACGCTGAATCACGTCGTTCCTTTCTATTAAATTCAGGAATGGGTATCGGAGCCTCTGCCTTTGCCTCTCTTATTGCTGGTAAGGGAGCTGCTGCTAAGGAATCTCCTTTTCCGAAAGCTAGAGCGAAACGAGTGATCTTCCTTTTTATGGCAGGGGCGCCTAGTCAGGTTGACCTATTTGATCGCAAACCTGAAATGCACAAGCTTTTCAAGAGCAAATTGCCAAAGTCAGTAAGTAAGGGGCAGAGAGTAACCACGATGACGCGTGGACACGAACAGCTTGTGGCTCCGACCATGTTTAAGTTCTCTCAACAAGGGAAGAGTGGCGTATGGATGAGTGAACTTCTTCCGAACTTATCAACGGTCGCAGATGACATTTGTTTAGTCCATTCATTCAATACAAATGCGATTAACCATGATCCAGGGAAAACATCATTCTGTACCGGATCAGAAATTCCAGGTAAGCCGAGCATGGGGGCATGGTTGAGTTATGGGCTTGGGACATTAAATAAGGATTTGCCGGATTTCGTTGTAATGCCGTCAGCGTTTTGGAGCGGCAAGGTCAATGTACAGGCACTCTATGCTAGGCTATGGGGGAGTGGTTTTCTTCCATCAAAGTTTCAAGGAACTTCATTTCAGACCACTGGGGATCCTGTGTTATTTCTTTCTAATCCAAAAGGAGTCGATTCTAAAGTTCGTCGAAGGATGTTGGATTCGCTTTCAGCTCTGAACCAAAAGCACCATTCAGAGATAGGTGATCCGGAGATTCAGACTACCATTTCTCAGCAGGAGATGGCTTTTCGTATGCAGTCTTCAGTTCCTGAATTGACCGACATCTCAAAGGAGCCCAAAAATGTACTTGAGATGTATGGGCCCGAGGTGAATAAGCCGGGCTCGTACGCTAGGAATTGCCTCCTGGCTAGACGGATGGCTGAACGGAATGTTCGGTTTGTACAACTTTTCCATCGTGGTTGGGACCATCACACTAATTTGCCCGTGCACATGAGAGGGCAATGCCGTGATGTTGATCAACCCACTGCTGCTCTGCTCAAGGATTTGAAGATGAGGGGGCTCCTTGAGGATACTCTAGTTGTTTTTGCTGGTGAGTTTGGTAGAACCGTGTTCGGTCAGGGGAACATTGCACGTGATAATTATGGGAGGGATCACCATCCTCGCTGTTTTTCTGGCTGGCTTGCAGGCGGCGGAATTAAGGGTGGCATGCATTATGGGGAGACTGATGATTTTAGTTATAATGTTGTTAAGGATCCAGTAAGGGTCAGAGACCTTCACGCGACGATGCTGCATCTTCTTGGGGTTGATCATGAACGCTTGATCTTTCCTTTTCAGGGGCTTGATCAGAGGCTGACCGGTGTTGAGAAGGCAAGAATAGTAAGTGAAATAATTATTTAACAGTGAAATTTATTCTAATGAACTCCTCGTTAGATTTTTCTTTGGGATCTTCTAATCGATCAATCTCAAATGGACGAATCATAGTGTTGCCTGCAAGATCTTCAATTTTTGTTTCGATAACGATTTTGTAATCGTCTGCTGTCCAGTGATCTTCGGGGACAAAAATCCAGCGTTTTTCAAAATCCTTAGTGTTAATGGTTCCTCCAATGAATTCTTTTAATGTCCCTTCGATCCAGATGAGCCGTGAAATGAGAGCATGATCCAGGGACTCAGAGAAATCGAGAATCAATGGATCCTTAGTTTCTGCTTTTGGAGTAATGACTTTCCAATGATTGGTTGAAGGTATTTGATTGTCCGGCGCGGTAACGGAAAATGTTTTTGTAAAGCTCTCCTTTAGAGGAGTCCCTGATGCGTCCAGCCAGTCTGATTTAATTATAAGTTTATAGGATTCCCCTTGAATTAATACTGGTCCTTCGCTCTCACGAGGCGAGAGCCCTTTCTTAATTCGTCCAGGATCAAACAAGATAGTGATACGAGTTTCGCTCGGATTCCACAGTTCTTCGCCTAATTCCAAAAAAGGAAGTTCAATTCTTTTATCATCCGAATCATAGAGATGAATGTGCTTGTAAATATTGCCTTGGCTCATGGGGGCCGAGAAATGCACATAGAATTTAAGTAAATTTTCTGGCAGGGAATTGGCACTGGGGTAAACATGCCTTACGATCGTTGAAGGTTCAGTGTCGGGCTTATTTATTCGAAATGTTTTCTTAATGCGTTGAGATCCTTTAATCTTTCCCAGGTAGGTCATCTTTTCTTCTTCGAGGGCATGTAAAGTCACATGATAATTGATGTCATATTGAAGAGGGAAAAGAGGTTCGAATAGTAATTTATTTTCGTTAAATCGATAAGATCCCTGAACAGGAGGCAGGGTCCTCCATCCAAGAGTATCTGAAACTTCTGCTTTAACATTAAATAACTTTTGCCAGCCATCCAAATCAGGGTTCCTAAATTTGAGTAATTGATTAGCTGTGTCCTTTGTGAATTCGACTTGGAAGGAAAATTGATTAATTTTCGTGCCGGTTTTGACTAATCGGATCTCAGAGCTGCTAGGTAATATTGTATTATTCTTTGACGATATGGAATGGCTAATGCAGCCACTCTGGATGAAAGAAAATGTTAGGCCAAGAATTCCTATGAATTGACGCTTCGATAAGGTCACGGAAGAAGTACCGCTTCAAGGTTCAGATTTTCATCTTCCGTGCCTCTGATCACAAGAGCATGTTGATTGTCTAGTTCAGCTAACTGATAAACCTGTGTCCAGTCCGATACAGTTTCGTATGGGACTCCTTCAGTTTCACCTCCACCAACTCTTTCAGTGATGCTTTTAAATCCACCAATTTTCTCTGTGGATATTTTCATTACGCCACGGCTACTATTTGCCATAAGCAAAAAATCTTTACCGTTTTTATTGTATACAATCATGTCGAGGGGACGGTTTCTATTTCCTAGTTCCGCTATTGTTGTACCTTCGATTCTGGCACCTTGATTAAGCTCTTTCATTGGAATTTTTACTAGGGGAGTACAAGTGTATGCCGCAAGCAGATGAGGGGCACCATCGATATCATAACTTACAAAGGTGCGGACAGGTGAGGCTGTCTCGTAGCGTCCGTGAGCTCCATGAAATATTTTAACACCTGTTCCTTTTACACTGTCCTCAAAAGGGAACGGAATGCTTCTTAGCGTTGAGGAGAATTCTTCGTTAGAAAGTCCCGCAACAATGACTTTCCCATTAACAAATGCGATATCAGTAATCGATTCCATCCTTTGATTTCGCTTGCGTCTGCCATTGCCAGTTACCTTGTCCTCAGGAGCATTTGGTAATTTTGCAATGCTGTGCTTGACATTTTGAAGGGAGATTACATGGATAGTTCCATTTTTTTGAATGGACAGGATGGCGGGGTTTGCTTCGGATCCTTGACCTCGCATGACCGACAAGTAGGCAATTTGTGAGTTAGAATCAACCGCCAGATCAATGATTCTAATTTGATCACTTGAAGTGCCGAGTACTGCTGCAACCTTAGTATTTACTTCTGTAACTTTAAAGTTCCCGGAATCTTTTTTAATTGCTTTTGGCTGAACCTTTATTGCTGTGATAGTAGCTGATTTTGGATCTGATATAAAAAGAACTCCATCTGGTCCGGTTGCGATGGGTCCGACCGATTGAAGGTTGACGTTTCCTTTTTCAAACGCGGTCGCATGAATTGGAGAAATGAACAGGATGATTAATGCGATACGAAGAAAACCGGCTAAGGAACTTTGGATGTTTTTCATTTTTGCGTTCTAAATTTGAATTATATACCTAAGAGTATCGTCATAAAGCAACTGACTCTGCAAGCTCACAGTAATTTGTTTCTTAATCATGATTCCAAAGTGCTGCCTAACCTTAATTTAAAGTGTGCTATGCAATTTATTTTTAGTTCATTGAGGCACTTGTTTCTTAAATGCTGTATTTCTTTTCTTTGCAATTTGTCATTGAGGGCCCGTTATTTTGACTAGATGATTAACTCAGAAGAAAAAGAGGAGGAAAAATACGAAGATAGGCCTTCTTGGGCGAGTGAGCGCAACCGCACGCTCTCATGGAAGGAAAAGATAAAGAAATATCTTGGTCCGATAGGTATTGTTTTGGTTCTCGTTATTAAGTTTGGAGCAAAATTGAAGTTCTTAATTCTCCCTGCCGTTAAGTTCTTTCCGATGCTCCTTAAGACTGGCGGAACTATGCTGATTTCAATCTGGGCCTATTCCCTTTTTTGGGGATGGCAATTCGCGGCAGGTTTTGTGATTTTGATTCTATTGCATGAGTTTGGACACCTCATTGCTGCCAGACTTTTTGGTTTGCAGGTAGGGTTACCTGTTTTCATTCCTTTCATGGGGGCATTAATTGCACTGAAAGAGGCTCCGCGTCATGCCTGGGTTGAGTTCTGGATTGCTGCTGGGGGTCCAATAGCAGGTGGCCTAGCCGCACTTGGGTGTCACTGTATTTATTTTGCCACTGGCAATGAATTCTTTTCTGCGCTCGCCTATACCGGATATTTCCTGAATCTATTTAATCTGATGCCGACTGGTTTCCTGGACGGAGGCCGAATGGTGACCGCTCTCTCTCCCTGGCTCTGGCTTGTCGGAATCGTAATTGCCGGAGTCTTTGCCGTTTACCGGCCTTCTTTTATTATTTTCCTGATTCTTTTATTTTCTTTACCTAAACTCTTTTCCCTTTTCCGTCAAAAGACTGAAGAAGAGCAGCGCTTTTATGAGGTGACTCCATTTCAACGAGGCGTTGCCGCGTTCGTTTATTTTGGACTGATTCTTGCCCTCGGAGTCGGAATGCTGTCCTCGTTCGTTGAAAGAACAGCCTCCTGAATTAGAAATATTTATTTAGTTACGGCCTCTAAGTTTTGCCAGTAAGTGCAGGATCTCAATGTATAGCCAGATTAGTGTGACCATGAGTCCGAATGCTGCGAACCATTCCATGTATTTTGGAGCGCCTGCCTCAGCGCCATTTTCTATGAAGTCGAAATCGAGGACCAGATTAAGTGAAGCAATAATGACGATGAAAACGCTTATCCCTATACTGAGTGGTGAAGAGTCGTGGAGGAAGGTCATGTTCACACCGAAGAGTCCAAGGACTATGCTCATGAGATAGAATAGAGCGATGCCCCCAGTCGCCGCGCAGACTCCCAGTTTAAAATTTTCGGTGGCTTTGATTAGGCCGCTCTTGTAAGCCGCGAGCAGAGCGAAAAGGATGCCGAAAGTGAGTCCCGCTGCCTGCATGACAATGCCCTCATAAAGGGCTGCAAAATATGCTGAAATTCCACCGATGAAGAGGCCCTTCAATGCGGCATATAAGGGGGCCGTGAATGGGGCCCAGTTTTTTTTGAATACTGTGACAATTGCAACTATAAATCCAGCGATTGCTCCACCCCAGATAAAAATTCCGGCGCCAGATTCTCCTGTCAGAACCATTTTCCAGGTAATTGAAGCAGCCAGAACCAGTACACATAATAGTATAGCCGTCTTATTTACTGCCCCCATTAGTGTCATCCGGCTCTCTTCGGAATAGCTCAAGTTGCGGGTAAATGTATTATCGTTTAGTGCTGGGTTGGATGATCTTATCATGACTATTTTATATATTTTATATGATACAGAGAATTTTTCAACTTGGATCGAGACCGTTACCAATGGCCGGGATTTCATTCCAATTTGTTGTGTATCGCGGAGAACGGCGGTGTCTCTTCATATCCCAGGGCCGGTCAATTCCCTGAGCAGCTAGGAAAGTGGAGCTGGTACCATATGTGTTTTTTATAGATTCCAGCGCCTTCACGAATCGTTTTCTTTTTTCATCATGATGATCTCTAAATAATAGTCCCTGATCTTGATCTCTTGTTCGTAAGTTCAATAGCAGGACTCCGGCCTTTTTGTAAGAGTACCCTTTACGGTAAATGGATCTGAGAAGTTCCTTGGCTGTGCTGAGGATTCGGATCGGATCATCAGAAGGCTCGTCAAAACCGATAGTTTTTAAATTGGAGTATTGTGGGTCTTTGCTGAATCGGTTTGTCATGATGAAGACTTGCAATCCATAAGTGAGGGATCCCTCTTTGCGAATCTTTTGAGTGGCTCTAACAGCATGATTTGCTACCGCCTCCTCAAGTTCTTCTAGGTCAGTGACTGTCCGTCCAAAGGACCGAGAACAACACACATTCTTTTTTGGTTCCGGGATTTGTTCGATGCTAATGCATTGTAGTCCTTGCAGTTCCTTTTGTGTTCGTTCGAGTTGAGCGCCGCCCACTTTTCTGATGATGGGGGCCGGAGCATTGATTAAATCCAAGGCAGTGAAAATTCCAATCCTTTTGAGTTTTTCCTCTATCATCTTTCCGATCCCCCATACCCCTCTCACTTTGACTGAACCGATTAGGGACTTTTCAGATTCTCTAATTACCAAGCATCCAGTATCTTGTTTCTTAGCCATCCGGTTGGCCATTTTAGCCAGTGTTTTTGTGGGGCCGATTCCGATAGATATTGGAATGCCTGTCCATTTGAGGACCATTTTACGCATTTTTTGAGCGATTTTTATTTGATCGTGAATTTGATCAAGTCTTAGGAAGGATTCATCGATAGAATAGATTTCAGCTTCTGAAGTGAATCGCATGAGGATCGAAACGACCCGTTTGGACATATCACCGTACAGTTCGTAATTAGACGAAAAAACACTGACCCGGTTCTTTTGGCATAGCTCTTTTACTTGATAATAAGGAGCGCCCATTTTAATTCCTAGCCTTTTCGCCTCATTGGATCGAGCAATTGCGCAGCCATCATTGTTCGAGAGGACAATGACTGGCTTCTCATTCAACCAAGGCTTAAAGACTCGCTCGCAGGAAACGTAGAAGTTGTTGCAGTCTGCTAATGCTATCACAGGCGATGGATGACATTAGTGACGATTCCCCAGATCCGAACATCATCATTTTCGTTAATTCTGATCGGTTTGTATTTGGGGTTCTCCGGAACGAGTTCGAATTGATTTTTTGAACGTAGATATCGTTTAACAGATAATTCACCGTTAATTATGGCAATGACAACATTTCCATTCCTTGGTTCAGCGCTTCTATCAACAACGAGAAGGTCTCCGTCATGAATGCCTGCTCCGATCATGGAATCTCCCTTTGCTCTTACAAAGAACGTTGCTGCGGGTTCGCGTATGAGGTGCTCGTTCAGGTCGAGTGATCCTTCGAGGTAATCATCCGCGGGTGAAGGGAACCCTGCGGAGACTCCGCATGCAAAGATAGGTAGTGCGTATTCTTTGTTGCGAATGAAACGTAGAATTCGGTCAACCTGACTCGACGGTATTCGTATGGTCTTTGTGTCTTCACCGTACTGGCCACCCTTCGGACGTCCGGCTCCTTTTCTTTTTCCACCTTGAGGCATTATTTGAATACTGTAACAGAATTCAAATAAAGTCAAATTCGTCCTGTTTTTTGCGAGGAACAGTTGCGGTCAATTCAGGGCCATCGTTGGAAACTTTATTTACTAGGTCTGAAACGGTTCGATAAGTACAGTCATTCCTGCCATTTTGCAAAATCTCAGGCAAGGAATGGACAGGAAATGAGGGATTCAGCCATTTTTGCCAGTGCTTCTCAGGTAAGATGACGGGCATCCGGTGATGGATGAATCGAATCGATTCAGCGGCTTCCGTTGTGATGATGGTGTAGGACAAGAGGGGATTGCAATTATCCCTCTGCCAATTGTCCCAAATTCCAGCAAAAGCAAAGGCAGGCATTTTAGGCAAGTGAATATAGTGAGGAATTTTATCTGTGCCGAGCACTTGCCATTCATAGTAACCGTCGGCAGGGATCAAGCACCTTTGCTTGAAGAAGAGTTCTTTGAATGATGGTTTTTCTGACAAAGTTTCCGCCCGGGCATTGATTGGTTTAATTTTCGGATTTGGATCCTTTGCCCAATTCGGAACAAGACCCCAGCGCATGGATGAAAGTGGTGCGATTCCTTTGTGTTTGGTGATTACCGGATTGTCTTGTCCGGGAGAAATATTATATCTGGATGGGATATGGTCTAATTTTATGGACAGAGTGTCTTCAAATTTTTTCTTTGAGACTTTTCCTGTCGAATATCTTCCGCACATGAGTATAAGGTGTTTAGCTTGTAATGAATGAAGAGAAAAGAAAATCGGATTTTTTGAATTTTAATTTGAAGGTAGGCCATTCTGTCAGGCGAAAAATGGTCAAGGAGTGAGCTTTGATTGCTGTAAATTACTGTGTTTGTAATAAATTCGAGTATAGTTAGAGAAAGTTCTTGTATGACGCTAAAAATGAGGATTTCCTTGGTAAGTTGTGATTAGGATATTATTAGCGATGCTGGGAACGGGAGCTGCGTTGCAGTTTTGGTCAATTCCAGCGGAAGCTGGGTGACGTACCCGCAGTGCTTGCCGGTCAGGCGGGGTAGGTGTGCGTTATAGTAGCAGTAATAAACCTAGAATTAATGCCAAGGCGACAATTTCGCCACGTGCTTACGGCCCTGGAGTGAATTATCTCTATGCGGACAAGTCCTCGGTGGCATCGGTGGTATTGTTCCGAGCTCTTCCTGAACAGACTCTGACTAATTCACAAGGGAAGACAATCGTTGCAAAGATGATGAACTTTGACGGTAAGACATTGAAACTTCGAACGAATAGGAAACATTTTAGTTACCCGTTGTCGAAGTTGTCAGACCAAAGCCAAGCACTTGTCCGGTCCCTTGCAAAAAGTTCAATTGCAAGCAGGAATGAAATGGCAAAAGTAAATCCTTAAATTAGGATAGGTAATTTATTCAAAGGTTTTCTTGGTCTTTTCGTCAGTCATCAGCCATGACCTTTCTAGGCAGGCGATGGAAATTTTTTCACAGTAATCCTTTTCACCGTTTTCAAAGACGCATAAGATTTGGCCGTTCTTTTTCACTGCGATATCAGAGTATCCTGCGAGTCCCTCATTCAGCATTCGTGAAGTGAACCATGTCTTTCCGTCATCTTTGCTTAGACGGAGAGTGAGATTTCTCCTGCTCCATAGATTAAATCCTCCAGCATGGTGAACTGCCGGGTTCAGGAACAATATTTCTCTTTCATTCAAACGGGTCATGCTGGCCTGACAGGCCGGGCCGGGGAGTTCCTTTTTTATTGTTGGAATTGACCAGCTCATGCCTTCATCATTGCTTATAGAGACAGTCCGATACCCGAACGAATAAGAGCTTGGCCCAGACGCGCGCATGTTCATTAACAGGGCTCCGTCGGCTCTCTCTACGACGGTGCATTCGCCGGTACGAAAATCTGAAACATAAGGGATGAGTCCTCCGGCCTTCCATGATTTACCTAGATCGTCTGAGAAAATGATGCAGGACTGACCTTGTCTGCCTCCATTCACTGTTCTGCCAACATAAGAAGGAGCAATTAATCTTCCTTTTTTTGTTTGGATTCCATGAACGGGGCCTGCCCCGACATGTATGGGTGAACCACCAAAACCTTTAAGAAAAGAATCCTTGCTAAATTCTTTTGCTTTAGGTTCATCTGAGGATTTCACCAGAGGAGACCATGACAGGCCTTCGTCGACACTCTTTGTATAGAACAGGCATTCGCCACCGCCACGAGTAAAAAGTAAGTGTATGGTTTTGCCGTCACGTTCAATGATGGGGCATGGGTTGCCTACTCTTATTGGATCATTTCCTCCCTCTTCATGAATCAGCTTGTGCTCAGACCAGGTCTGGCCGCCATCCATGCTCCTTGTCATGATAAGATCCACGTCTCCATGGTCTCTGCGGCTAGTTTTACGTCCTTCGCAAAAGATGAGAACGGTTCCTTTTGCAGTGATGACCATCGTTGGGATCCTATAGGTGTGGTATCCGTTTCCGTTCCTCTTTAAAATGTCTTTACGAAAGATGAGGTCTTCCTCGCTCATGCAGTGCATGGGATTAGTTGCGAGTATAAATAATATCAGGAGAAATATCGTAAATGGCCTAGGAGATCTAATCTGCTTCATTGTGATACCGATTGAAAGGTATAGGAACTATTAATGTAAAAACAATTCTATTTCATTTTAAGTTATCAATTGCATTGTTTGGTTCGAGCGTATTTCATAATAAACAAAATCTAAAAATTAATGATTAAATATATCTGCAAAATGCACTTAATAATACTTTGGATGCTGGCCATGATTTCTTTTGCAGAATCCAAGAGCCCTAACGTGGTTCTTATTATGGCAGATGATCTGGGCTATTACGACCTTAGCTGCTATGGTCACCCTAGCATTAAAACGCCCGTCATTGATAGACTCGCAAAGGAAGGAGTTCGTCTGACGAGTTTTTATGCGGGTTCAACAATTTGCACTCCGTCCCGCATGGCACTTCTGACCGGTTCTTATCCTAGTCGATTAGGTTGGAGTAAAGGAGTGATTGGGTACATCATGAAGAAAGGTCAGGGAATGAGTCGAGGGGCTCTGACTATGGCAGAAATTTTTAAGGAACAAGGTTATAGGACGGGCATATTTGGCAAGTGGCACTTAGGAGATGAATCTCAATTTCTTCCTCATGAGCAAGGCTTCGAAGAATCTTTTTATATTAATAAGAGCAATAATCAGACCAAGAAACTTTGGAGAAAGGATAAGCTCGTTCAGGATCCGTTTGATAATCGTCACCTCACTGAACAATTCACCAATGAGGCGGTATCTTTCATTAAAACCCATAAAGATAACCCTTTCTTTCTTTATGTCCCGTATTCCGCGCCACACTTTCCTGTTCAAGCCCACCCTGATTGGAAAGGCAAGTCTGAGTACGGCTCTTATGGTGATGTTGTTGAGGAAATGGATTCTAGGATTGGGGAAATACTTAATACATTGAGACTCGAAGAAATAGAAAAGGATACCATTGTTGTGTTTCTTTCGGACAATGGCCCTGAGCCACTCACAAAGGAATCAAAGGCCAAACCTTTTCGAGGAAAAAAATGGAGTGCCTTAGAGGGAGGGAACCGTGTCCCCTGCATCGTCCGTTTCCCAGGGAAAATACCTCAAGGATCTGAAACGGATGAACTGATAGCAGCCATTGATTTATTGCCAACGCTTTCGCATGCTTGTGGTATTAATTTTCGGGGCGCGCATGGGAGGCAGGATTTAATTGATGGAATGAATCTATGGAAATTTCTGATCGGTGATGGTAACGGAACAAAACCGCGCAAGGACTTCCTTTACTGGCACGGATCTAATGGGTTTCAGGCCATACGTATGGGAAAATGGAAATTATTTCTGAACCGTCAGCATGCGGGGATGAAAGGCAAGGGACCAGCACTCTTCAATTTGGAAGAGGACATTACTGAGAGTATGGATCTCAGTAAAATGTTTCCAGATAAAATTCAGTTAATGAGCGAAATTGCCAAGAAGCGTCTATCTTCCATCAAGGCGAATTCGATTCCTTTGGGCAATAGCTCAGCTGATAAATAGAACTTTATTGAGCGTCGGAGACTCTGATTCGATAAATGGCTTTTTTCTGCCCGGCCTCTAGGCTCGTGTCTTCAAAGTTCATGAGTGTCCCCTCAGATATGAGAGCATCTTCAAGTTCGCCCCAGTCATTGATTAAATCGTCCCAACGATCTACTGAGTAGAATACCCCTGGCTCTGAGCGCCATTCAAGTGTGAAGGTGTTCTCTTCCTGATTGTAGTTAAATGTTGTAATTTCAAAGGGTGAGGGAGCCCAGGTCGCGGCTTTCAGAAACAATGAAGGATCAAGGAGTCCTTCAGAATAGCGAACCTCATCAATGAGCATTTCGTAAGTCTGATTGTTGAATTTTCCGAAAATTACGGAGGCGGCAGGGTGAGTATAGCCATTCTCTTCAGTGTCAGCGAGTAACTTGGATTGCATGAACTCGTAATTGAGATAGAAGGTAACTTCTTGGCTTTCCTCATCAAAGGTCAGAGCCACGTGCTTCCACTCGTCAATGTCATTGATTCCGTCGCCGTCCAGAGACCAGTCAGTCTCATCGTCGTAGCTTGTGACCAGTCCGTCACCTGAATCTGTGTCAACAAAGATTCGATTCTCCGAAGGAACATTTGTCCCACCGGTTGGACCTACCACAAAGTTGGTGTTTTCATCGATGCCCTTCTCTGCCTTATTGTCAGCTATGCCGCCTGCGGGAGTGTCCCATCGCGAGCGGAGCCGTCCATAGGATCCTTTTTTCGCATGATCATAATCAATCTGCCACTGCAGGTCATTGAGTTCACGGCGTTTGAGGAACGGGTGATATGCTGATGGCTCACCGATGAACTTGAAGAACATTTCGACCGTGAATGAGGTATTGAATTTTGGATTATCGCTTGCTCCGATCCTTGCATTTGCATTCTTAGCATTGAACGAGAATTCATTATCAAGATAAGTGTCAGTGGCGGGGTCATTAATGAATGGGGCAGGCACATCAGAGGAGTAAATAGGATTTCCAGCAATTCTGGTAGCGGGAAGAAGTGGAGAAACTTCATTGGTGATCAAGCCTATGGCACCTTCATCGCGTGCGTCGGGACCATCCATTCTCCAGTGAGCGATTGTTGCAGGATTTACTTCTTCTGCAGTGATCCGGAGAAAATCATTTGGTGATAAGATAGTGTTGGAATAACGAATCTCATCCAGAAGCAGTCCGTATTGTTTATTGACTAGTTTGCCAAAGTCGATAGGTGCGGCGGGATGAGTGTATCCATTTTCTGCGCTATCAGATAGGGTCTTTTTTTGAGCCAGAGCGTAGTCAAAAAAGAATGATACTTCTCCAGATTCCTGATCAAATGTGACTGCTATATGGTGCCATCGATTATCATCATTTACTCCATCCCCTTGTAGGGAGACTTTCGCTTCGTTAGGGTTTGCGCTTGCGGCATCATAAATATAGTCGATCGGATTGCCTGTATTTTGTGGTCCAACGTCAGCGCCGGCTTCGTCCTTGGCACCAGTATCAATGAAAACTCTTGGAGCATTATTTCCACCTTGTGGGGTAACGACAAAATTAAAGTTTTCATCCACATCTTTTTCAGCTGTGTTGTCTGAGATCCCCTCAGCTGGTGTGTCCCAACGAGAACGTGCTCTGCCGTTGTAAAGTCCATTTTTATTATTATCAAAATCAATTTGCCAGCGCAGGTCCTCTCCTTCTTGTCTCCTAACAAAGGAGTTATACCCATTAGGCTCATCAATTATTTTTATGAAAAGTTCTACCGTAAAGTTTGTATTAAAGTCTTCAGAATCAGCGACTCTCAGCTTTGAGTTGGGATCAGTTGCATTTAATGAGAAACCATTTTCGAGTACCGCGTCAGCGATTGGGTCATAGATTTGTTTTGAAGGAACGTCACTAGAATAGAGAGGATTGCCTCCCTGAATTGCAGCGTCATGTGTCCCTGCGTTGGAAGCGTTGTCAGTGGCAGTTATTGGTTAGTTAGTTTCTGCGCCATCAGGATCAAAGCGCCAGTGTCCGACAGTGTCAGCAGAGACTGGTATTGAGAGTATTAAGGATAGAAGAACGAGTTCTTTTTTAAGGGTCATGAAATTCAGGGATTATTAGTATGTGACATGTTTTTTATTTCAACGATTGATCCGAATGTCAACATTGCTCATGATTAATGAGTTGGTTTTGTTCCAATATGACCCTTAACTTAACAACTTATAATCTATTTTTTTAGCGTTTCCATATGGATTTTCCTGAATCAAATTTCGAATCTATGAGTACTCATGCCGGGATTGAGGCATGGGAAGAGGATTTGTTGAAGAGGTATCCAGAAGAGGGGAAGGATTGCAGCGTCAGTGACGATGGAACTTTTCGTGATTATGAGATGGAGACGAGACCCGAGGTCAGAGAGTTCTATCGACTCAATCACCGGCATCAGACACTGAAATTTGCAAAGCAGAAGAAGACGCAGTATTTGAAATTCAATCAACGAAGTATGACGGTATGGGAAGGTATTGAGTTTCTAGATGAGCTGATCGATGACAGTGATCCTGATATTAATTTACCTCAGATTGAGCATTTATTACAAACGGCAGAAGCGATCCGCCGGGACGGGCACCCAAGATGGTTTATTTTGACAGGACTCATCCATGATCTTGGAAAGATTCTGTGCCTATTTGGTGAAGAGCAGTGGGCCGTGGTAGGGGATACGTTCCCTCTCGGGTGCCGGTTCTCTGATAAAATTGTTTTCCATGAATTTTTTACAGATAATCCCGATGCTAATGTTGCAGAATATTCGACTCGTCTTGGCATCTATGAGGAAGGTTGTGGTCTTGATAATGTGACGATGTCCTGGGGGCATGATGAATACCTATACCATGTCATGAAGGAACGTCTTCCGGAACCTGCCCTTTACATGATCAGATACCATTCCTTTTATCCTGCACATCGTGAAGGTGAATATAATGAACTTATGAACGATCATGATCGGCAGATGTTTGAATGGGTCCGGGCCTTCAATCCTTATGACTTGTACACGAAGAGTGAAGAAAGGGTCGACGTGGAAGCATTGAGACCGTTTTATGATGATTTAATTAATGAGTACCTTCCTGGGAAATTGTTATGGTAACCAGATTAGTATTTTACATAATGCTGGGCCTGACTGCTCATCTGAACTGTGAGGCAGAGGTGGCGCCGCTCGTGCAAGGTCACGCTCATAATGACTATGAGCATGGGCGTCCTCTTTTTGATGCACTTGAAAACGGTTTTTGTAGCGTCGAAGTGGATATTTTTTTAGTTGAGGGAGAGTTTTTGGTGGGGCATGACAAAAAAGACCTCAAGCCGGAGAAGACGATTCAGAACCTTTATCTTAACCCTTTGCGTGAGCGCATAAGAAAAAACGAAGGACGGGTCTACAAGGGAGGTCCATCTCTCACTCTCCTGATAGATGTTAAATCGGACGGTTCTAAAGCTTATGCAAGGCTTCGTACTTTGCTCGCTAAGTATTCAGACATTTTGAGCGGATTAGATGAAGGGAAGTGGGTTCAAAGAGCCGTTACTGCTGTCATTAGCGGTAACAGGGCAAAGGATCTGATCGCTGCGGACGGTTCCCGTCACGCTGGAATTGATGGTCGAATCTCAGACCTTCAAAGTTCAGCGCATTCACATTTAATGCCACTCATTAGTGACCGTTGGGGGAGTCATTTTAAATGGAGGGGAGATGGAGAATTTCCTAAAAACGAGCGCTCCAAGTTACATGAACTCGTCAAAAAAGTTCATCAGAGTGGAAGGAGGATTAGGTTCTGGGCTACGCCGGATAAGGTATCTGTTTGGCGTGAACTTAATGAGGCGGGTGTGGATTTGATCAATGCTGATAACCTTTCAGGGTTGCGTCAATTTTTGAGGCCTTGAGGGAGTGCCTTTCAATGTATTGAAAAAATTAATTGATATTCTATTATGAATATTTATATCCTAAGAGTAATATTACTATTATGAATGAAAAGCGTCCTTCCAAGCTAATCTTTGGTTTCGTTATTGGTATTCTTTCTGGAATCATTGCTATCCTCTTTGCTCAATACGTTTTTAAAGGTGATGATTCTAAAGCAGTGGTCAAATCTCCAGTGAATCAGGAACCGCAGGCAGGTGCTGTTAACAAAAGTTCTTCCAATAAACCACCTAAGCTTTCACTAGTTGATACTAGGCCAGACAAAGGTTCGTCTTCTTCAAAAAGTTCCAAAGATTCTGAGGATGACGATAAAGATAAAGAGGATGATGAGTCAAAGGCGGCATGGGATGCACTCAAGGCACTTGGTGATGCTAAAGACGAGGCTAAAGTTAAGAAACTAACTGAGGAACTTGCGAATAGGCTAAAATTGACCCCTGCACAAAAAGAAACATTGGGGGGACTCTTTAATGATAAGACGGCTCGGAACTCGACGGCTGGGCTGAAATTATTTACAGGAAAGGCAACCGTTGCTGATATGATTGCATCGGACAAAGAAGATTATTCGCAGATAGACGAGGAGATGAGGGAGCTCCTGTCAGGGGAGCAGTTAGAGGAGTACGAGGCTTATGCAGAGGAGCGCGAAGTTGAAAGAATCGAAAAAAAAACCAAGGGGGATCTTGATGGTATTGAGGGTATTCCTGGCATCACTCAGGAGCAGATTAGTGAGGCATGGGATGCACTCATTGAGGTTAATGCCAAAGAAAAACCAGGTACAATGCTAAACGAGAATTCTACTAGGGAGGAATTTATTGGAGTCATTGATAATGCGCTAAATAACCGAATTGAAAGTATGAGGCCGATATTGACTGGAGAGCAGTTAGGCGCATACCAAATTGGGATTGAGGGCTTTCGTGAAATTATATCTGGAATGGTTCCGGAAGAGTGAAAGGTAAGTAAAAATTATTTTTTTTAAAAATTAATTTATGGGTAAAGTTACTTTACCAATTACTAAATCTATATATTTTTAATATGAATGCTAGTCTTTGGTAGTTACTGCCCAGTGAGAGTAAAAGTTATAAAGGTATTCCTTTGTTTTTTACTTCTTACAGCAATGGCTTCGAGTAAAGAGCTCTCTTCAGAAAAAGATTCAAAGTTTTGGTCCTACCGCCAAATTAAACAGGTAGATCCTCCGGTTCAGGAAAATGATGAATGGTCCATTAATGCGATAGATAAGTTCGTCCTCAAAAGGACCCAATCAAAAGGGATTCGCCCGAATGATAAAGTTGAATTAACCAAGATCATACGTCGTGCCAGTTGTGATCTTATAGGTCTCGCGCCGACCCGCGAAGAGGTAGAGACATTTATTGCGGATAAGTCGCCAGACGCCTATTTAAAGCTCATTGATCGGTTGCTTGCTAGCCCTCATTATGGCGAGCGTTGGGGCCGTCACTGGTTGGACGTGGCCCGTTTTGGAGAGAGTCATGGTTATGAGAGTGATAATGAGCGACCCAGTGCCTGGACTTACCGAGACGCGGTAATTCGTGCCCTCAATCAAGACATGCCATTTAATCAGTTCGTCAGGTGGCAAGTTGCCGGTGACGTGATGAAATCTGATGATCCATTGGCCATGTCGCTGACCGGTTTTCTGACTGCGGGTTCAACAGTGACTAACGTTGACGGTGTGGATAGGGAAAAAGCCACCTATGATAAAATGGATGATATTGTTTCTGCTACCGGAGCAGCTTTCCTTGGCCTGACCATTGGGTGCGCACGTTGTCATGATCATAAATATGATCCGATTTCACAGAAGGATTATTATAGGCTCGTTGGTTTTTTTCTTCCAGGAAAGCCGGGTCACCGCGATATTTCAGCCGGAGACTCAGGATCAAAAGTTAAAGCGCTCACATGGAGCGGAGGAAATAAACGGAAGAATCCACTTTTAAAGCGTGGAGACGTTGAACAGAAAGATGGAGACTTGGGGTTCGGGGTGTTAACTGCATTGAGTGCAGAAAATGGTGACGTTGAACCATGGATCAAATTAAGTGAGAAGAAGAGTGGCGATGGTAGAGCAGGTCTTGCTCATTGGTTAACGGATACCGAGCGTGGAGCCGGTTCTCTTTTGGCCAGAGTCATAGTGAATCGTCTGTGGCAACACCATTTTGGTGAAGGGATAGTAAAAACTAGTGATAATTTTGGGAGCGCAGGGGAAAAGCCGAGTCATCCTGAATTATTGGAGTGGCTTGCAGGGGAATTGATACGAACGGGTTGGAATTTAAAAGGTATGCATCGATTAATTATGTCGAGTGCAGTTTATCGACAAGGAACTCAATGGGATAAAAAAAGACATGCTATTGATCCTGAAAACAAACTCTTATGGCGAAGGCATCCCAGACGAATGGAGGGTGAGATTATTAGAGATTCTATCATGAATAGTGCAGGAACTTTGAACCGGAAAATGTACGGTCCGAGTGTTAAGCCTTGGGTTTCGAAGGATGCTATTAATACCGGATCTACGAACAAGTGGCCAGTGAATGTTAAGGATGGTCCTGTCACGTGGCGTCGCAGTATTTATGTTTTCATGCGTCGTTCGATGAGAGTTCCTTTCTTTGAAATTTTTGATGTCCCTGATTCAATGCAGAGCCGAGGTGTGCGCGAGCAGACCACGGTTCCGACTCAGGCGCTGATGCTGTTGAATAATGAATTTGTCCGGGCCCAAGCGAATCATTTTGCGTCACGAATAAAAGAGTCAGTTGACGTGTCAGACAAACGTTCAGTCATTGAGGCGGCCTATTGGGTGACGCTTTCCAGAGCGCCAACGGATGAAGAAGTTAAGTTAAGCTCTGAATTGTTGGCTAAGGAAGGTCAGAGCATTGAAAATTTCTGTCATGTTCTTTTCACTTTGAATGAGTTTAGCTATGTTGACTGATAATAGAGTGACTTCATCCATTCTTTCAAGGCGCGACCTGCTCACTCAGGCCGGTTGCGGTTTTGGTTCATTGGCGCTGACTACAATGCTGTCCGAGCAAGGGCTTTTGGCTTCTTCAGCAAAAGTAAGTTCTCCATTATCTTCGAAGCAGCCCCATTTTGCGGCGCGTGCAAAGAATGTAATTTTTCTTTTCATGTATGGCGGTCCTAGTCATGTGGATCTTTTTGATTATAAGCCGGCTCTGGAAAAGTATGCTGGTAAGAGCGTTGGAGAACATGTGAACACAAAAGGGTCCCGGAGCGGCGGAGGATTATTTCCATCTCCATATAAGTTTCAGCAGCATGGCCAGAGCGGGCACTGGGTTTCCGATCGCTACCCTCATCTGTCACGGGTCATTGACCACACTGCAATGTTACGTGGCGTGTATGGGCATTCAATCAGTCATGCCCCTGCCTTGTTCGAAGTGAATACAGGGATGATTAGGACTGGTTTTCCTAGTCTAGGTTCTTGGGTTAATTACGGCTTGGGTACTGAGAATCAAGACTTGCCTGGTTTTGTTGTTATGTATGACTATCGGGGAGGTCCAATTGGAGGAGCTCCAAATTGGGGGGCGGGTTTTCTTCCTGGAGCTTATCAGGGCACTCCTGTCCGCTCCAAAGGTACTCCTATCCTGAACTTGAACAGACCCGATAAGGTAGGTGAGGTGCAGCAGCGTGAGTTGTTGGATTTTGCTGGTAAAATGAACAGAACCCATCAAAGAAATTATCCTGCCGAATCGGCATTAGAGGCTCGCATACAGTCCTTCGAACTTGCCTATCGAATGCAGGCAGCGGCTCCGGGTTCTCTCGATTTGAAAGAAGAGACTGCCGCGACCAAAAAACTTTATGGGATAGAAAAAGGAAACCCGGGTGAATATTTTGGAACGCAGTGTTTAATGGCTAGGCGATTAGTGGAAAGGGGAGTCAGGTTTGTTCAACTCTATTCGGGCGGAGGTCATGGAGATAATACTTGGGACGCTCATGGGAATATTACTGGTAACCATAATAAGCACTGCGCTGCCACTGATCAGCCAATGGCTGGACTGATTAAGGACCTGGATCAGCGTGGATTACTTGATGAAACGTTGGTTGTTTGGGGGGGTGAGTTTGGTCGCACTCCACACAAGCAAGGAGGAAGTGGTAGGGATCACCATCCTTTTGGATTCACGATGTGGATGGCGGGAGGAGGGATCAAAAGTGGAACAAGTTATGGAGAAACGGATGAAGTTGGTTATCACGCGACCGTTGATCGAACATCCATTCATGATGTTCATGCGACAATATTACATTTAATGGGAATAAATCATGAGAGGCTCACTTATCGCTTCAGTGGTAGGGATTTTCGTCTCACTGACGTGGCAGGCGATGTTATTCATAAAGTCATAGTCTAGAATGAGCGCTAATGGTCCAGATTCCAGAAAGCCCTGGTGCCCTATCTGTGAAGCTCATACTGATTATCATTTGGACCCAAAACACAGTTCAACGTACACTTGCAATGAATGTGGCTCGAGTATCTGGAAGCCAACGGCTCCAGTGCCTATTACAATTGTTGTGGTGGGTTTAGTTTGTTTCCTAAATTGGTTAGCTTTTTCAGTCTTGAGCGGAAAAATTAGTGCAGATACCGAATTAGTTGAAAATTGGTTTGTGACTGTGGCAATATGGGTTGTCAGTATTTTTCTTTTGCGAGTTGTATGGAATAACTGGGAGCATTGGAGGAAATTTCACCGCTGGAAAAAGAAATAACATCATTAATTGATTAATTTCGAAGCTAATTTTCCTGCATAAGTGCACGAATAGCTGTCAGTTCATTACTTGTTTGTTTTAAACTTGTTAGAACCTATTTTTTTTAGAAAACTTGATCAAGTGAGGGCTCTGAATCAATTATTTTTTTTACGTGTGATCGTTCCTATTGTTTTGATAATGATCGGGTTGACTCATGAGGCTAAATCTCAAATTATGGCAGAGCGTCTATCGAACACTTCGCAGATAAATCCAGATCAGCTTCCAGTTATTCTTGCAGCAAATATGATGTTTAATGGGCAGTCGCCTAGCATGGCGGGATCAGTGAACGGTGTTGGGTTCGAGGATGTAATATGGGGGGTTGAGACCGACCTTTCAAACGATGTTAAGATTGAGGGTTCGGTAGCGGGTGATATTCGCACGGCAAATGTTTTAGGATCATTGGGAGGTGATGATGCCTCTGTACTTGCATCAATTACCGATTCGATAAACTACTATGATGTTAACACTGATGGGATCCTTTCTATTACTGGTATTTCTCCAGGATCACTTGTTCTGGTACAAATCATAACGAGTGATGCTGCCAGTTCCTTCAATAATTGGGAGGGTTCTTTTTCTATGTCTGTATTTGATACGGAAACGCAGCAAAGACGCATGCTTGGTGACTTTGAAGCTGGTACCGAACCGGACAATTTGGATGCTCAGATTATTACTTTTAATGCATCAAGTGACTCTAATGGAGCGCTGCAGATTGGCGTAGATCAGACCAGAGGAGGTCAGCACGCTGGAATTGCTGCAGTGATGGTTTATTTGATGGATCCTAACATGGTTGGGATCAGTTCTGAGAGAGTAGACTTTGCCGGGAGTATTGTTGCAGGTGATCTTATTGGGATGCTGGTCACAGAGGACCAAAAGCAGGAAGCAACACATTCTTACGAAATGGTTTCAGGGGCGGGAGACGCGGGCAATGATAAATTTAAAATCGACCAGAAAGAACTCCGAAGTAGTGGTTACGACTTTTCAATAGCTAAAGACAAGATGATATATTCAGTAAGAATCCGATCAACTGACACTGAGGATGAGGATCGATTTTTTGAAGGGGTGATAGAGTTGATTGTTCATCGTGATTCTGATGATGATAAGTTATGGGATGAGTGGGAACTGGCGTATACCGATCCGGACAGTCTAAGTGATTTAAATGGAGATGGTGTTTCCGATGCCGATAATGATTCATTATCAGACCACTCGGAATTTCAGCTCAGTCTTGGTAGGTTTCCTAAGATTGATCCTTTGTCGGCTGATACTGATGATGATGGCATTTCTGATGCTGATGAACTGAACGGATCAGGGTTTCGTCCGCCCACTGATCCCACGGTTGCAGATTCTGATGAGGACGGCTTAAATGATGGAGTTGAAACGGGAACTGGTATTTTTGTTAGTGCCAATGATACAGGATCGGCTCCATTAATTGCAGATACGGATGGTGATGGGCTCACGGACAGTGCTGAAGTTCTTGGTAACAATCCGAAAGGGTTTAAAAGTGATCCAAACCGCAAGGATAGCGATGGTGATGGGTTCAGTGATGTGGATGAGGTATTAATTGGATCTGATCCATCGAATTCTGGTGATGTTCCAGATACTTTTCATAGTCAGCTTACTAATGCGTCACAGTTAAATCCTGGCGGGCTTGATGTTCTTGCAGCAGCTAATATGATATTTGAAGGGCAACCACCCGGCATTGGAGGTTCGGTGAACGGTGTGGAATTTGAAGATATTTTTTGGGGTGGTGAGATGCTCTTATCGAATGGAGTGTCAATCCAAGGAACTGTTGCTGGAGGTATTCGAACTGCAAATACGTTAGGCTCACTGAGCGGAGAAGATGTTGATGTTCTTGCGACAATTGCCAACTCAATAAATTATTACAACGTCGGAACTGATGGAACTATTACATTCACTAATCTTCATGCTGGCCTTCCAGTGTTAGTGCAAATGATAACGAGTGACTCGGCAGCTTCTGTTAATAATTGGGGAGGTGTCTTTTCTTTGTCTGTTATTGATACTGTGACTCAAAGATCTGTTCAGATTGTAACATTCGATGCTGGTACAGAACCGGACAATTTGGATGCTCAATTAGTAACCTTCAGCGCTGAAGTTGATGGTAACGGAGCACTTCAGGTATTTGTCGATCAAACCCGGCCCGGCCATCATGCAGGAATTTCTGGGATAGTGGTTCTTGCAGCAGGTCAGGTCCTTCCACTTCAGATCAGTTTACTGGTTATTAATCAAGAACAACCCGGCGTGACCATCGAATGGGAGTCAAGAGCGAACAGGATTTATGCAATCGAGGTATCAGATGATCTGATGCTGTGGGAAGAGTTGGATGATAATGTGACTTCCGAAGGTGATACCACGACCTTTACGGACACACAGATTCCGTTGAATTCCAGCAGGCGTTTTTATCGCGTTCATGAGATGGAACGCTAAGTGTTTATGTAATTTTTTTATTAGGGACAAGGAGCAGTTTTCTTTGAGAGCGGAAATTTTCTTTCTTTTGTTGTTATTGCGATAATTCATTAAGAAAACACTAATGAGTAGAGAGGATTTTAAGAAATGATTAATCTTCAATTCATATCGATGTTATAGTATAATTTTAAATAGATTGAGGCTAGAGTGAAAGAAATGAAAAAGAACATGAAAGGTATTATTTTATTAATGATCTTCTTTTCGTTATCGGCGATCCTTTTGATTTCTGTAAGTGCTGATTCTATTTTTAGTCCAGTCCAGTTCCGTGCAGATAAACAGGCAGTAATGATTAATGTCGAAGAGGGGATGAGGCGCATTCGAGTCCAGGTTCATGAGGGGCAGGACATTGGTTGGCAAACACGAAGTATCACTCATCTCGATGGCCGTACTGGGCATTTAAAGTTGCGCGTTCCAGATTCGATCCCAATGAACGCGATCCGAATAGAAGCCAGTAAGACTGACCCTTTCCCAAGTTCTCTCTATACTGGTAAGACAAGTTTTTCTGAAACGGCAGACGAACAAGGATCCAATATTAATCGAGGAATGGTAAATGTTGGATTAGCAGCAGAGGAAGACGCGATTGCTGTAGAAGAGAACCCACAACCGAGTGTCGAAGAATCTGATATCTGGAAATGGCGCGGGCGCAGTCTCTATTTTTTCAATCAGCAGCGGGGGTTACAGGTATTTTCTTTACATGATCTTAATGAGCCCAGTCGTATAGCTCAGCTGAGAATGCCAGCAGTTGGTGAGCAACTCTATCTTGTCGGGGAGGAGCATGTAATTCTCTTGGCGAATTCAGGTAATTCTTACTGGCGAGGGGTGAACTCTGCCCAATCAGAAGTGGTGTTAGTTCATCATCAAACTGACCAGCTCTCTGTCAAGAAGCGTTACTCATTGGAGGGATCTTTTGTTGAGAGCCGCATGATAGGGAATCGTCTCTATGCAGTGACTAGGATATGGGAAAGCGTTAGGCATATTGACGGGAATTGGCACACGCGTTCAGGGCTCAAGGTATATGCTTTTGATTTTACTGATCCAACGAATCCTGTCGAAATGAAGGGGCTGGATCTGACTGGTGAGGAAAGTTATTATTATAATGCAGTGGTTACTGCAACGCCGGATTATCTTTTTGTGATCCCTTCCGTTTATGACTCTATTGACCGGGAGAATGTTTCATGGGTTCATGCCATTAAGATTGACGACCCTTCCGAACCAATGGAAATTACACACAAGATTCGATTAGGCGGCCATCTAAATGACAAATATAAGTTGGCATTGCGTGACGGTATTCTGACAACAGTTTCACAGGTATGGGGGAATGAAGGACAGCAAAGACACACCTTGGTAGAGAATCACGATCTCCGGCATCATCCGAATGAGTTGGCTAGGCAATTGGATTCACTGGTCCTTGCCCCAGGCGAGACTGTACGGGCAACTAGGTTTCATGATGATCGCCTGTATGTCGTTACTTTTAGACAAATTGATCCTCTCTTTGCCGTCGATCTATCTAGGCCTCGCCGGTTAAAGATTCTTGGCCATATCGATATACCTGGTTGGTCCACTTATATGGAAATATTTGGAGAATTGGGTCGTATATTGTCGGTAGGAATTGAAGATTCAAGAGTTGCTATTTCCTTGTTTGATGTGGCTGACCCCACAAAAATGAGATTGTCTGAACGGATTTATCTTGGGGACGAAGATACTTACAGCTGGAGTGAAGGTAATTACGATGAAAAGGCAGTAGGATTCTTTCCTGATCAAAATTTATTGGTTTTGCCTTTCACAGGTAGGGTGGACGGATCTTATCAAAAAAAGATGCAGATCATGGATATTGGAGATGACCTACTGGTCAAGCGAGGAGTGATCGATTCTGATTTTATAGCACGTCGTGGAAAACTTCTTGATAATGACAAGTTAGTTGTTATTTCTGGACAGCAGTTACGGGTAATGGACATTTCAGATCGGGATCTTCCTGAGGAGAAAGTTTCATTAACAATTGCTTGGTCAGCAGATCGAATCATTCGTACGGGTGATTATCTCATTCAGTTAGAAGGAGGATCATCGCGTTGGTGGGATTCAAATTCAGGGACTCCCACTACCCTCAGGATAACTGTTTCTGATGATCCTGATGCATTGGTCAGTGAGTTGGAAATTGGTCGTGGCAATGAATTGAACGGAGCGACCATCATAGGTAAAACGGTTCACCTTTTAACGTCCCGGACTGAATCGATCAGTGTAAAGGACAATGAAGGATTAGAACGCTGGAAATACGCTACATTCTTTTATACTCATTCCATTGATGTTTCTAATCCCAAGGTTCCGGTACTGATAGGAACGGACAGGATGAAAGCATCTGATTCCTTGATTTATCTCGGGTCAATGCGTGCGAATGCATTGTCGGAAGATAAAATTCTTTGGGTCCCTGATCAATCGAACATGGGATATTATTCATGTATGCGTTGTATCGGAATAGCCGAGGACGTAATGGTTGATGATATTGGTTTTTGGCCCCGGCAAGAGAATGATGGTTGGCTCATTGTTACAGGTTCTGGTGATGATTCTATGCCAAGTTTTTTCTCTGCCACACGAATGGTCAATCATGATGATTATCCGGACAGCTGGGTTGAAACCGGTCCGATTTTCTTGTCCGACAAGGTTGCAAGTTTTGGCTGTTATGTCAGTAGCTGGAGTGGTAAGAGGCACGATGGGCGTCATTTAATGAGGAGGATCGATTTTTCAAATCCCACGAAACCGATTCTTCTTAAGGAGGTTGATGTTCCTGGCTTGCTCAAGCATGTTTATAAGACGAAGTCGAGAGGAACGATATTATTTACAACACGTCAAAAAACTGAGCCTGACAAGACAGGTTTGGTCAGATGGTCACCAGACCTGGTACTTGAAGCTTCAATTTATGACGAGGTTAATGCATTTTTGGTCGATTCTATTGAAATTAAAGAATCCTATTACTCAACAGTTTCAGGACATGGTCGTTTTATATTCTTAAATATGAACAATGGGAATCGTTGGTGGTGGGATGGATCCGAGTCAGAGGAAGGTGAGAATGGTTTGCGGGTTCTGGGTTGGATGGAAACTGAGAGTAGTATCGAGGAATTACTCGATATTTCTACTAAGGTGTATTTGAATAATGTAGTAATTGAAGATGACTTATTATTTGCGTTTGATTATGGAGCCGTTGAAGTGGTTGCGCTTTCGGATCTTCCGGAAACGCCGCGGACTAACTTCTTTGAGTTATCCGTTGGATCTTTTCTTTCTGGTGAGAACGTCGTTAACATTTCTAAGAAGGAAAGGAAGGCTTGGATTGCGGCCGGAACCTACGGGGTCGAAATCCTGGACATTGCCGAGTTGGCTGGAACGGTAGGTGATGGATCCTTGGGCCAGTTGCCACAAGGCATAAATAATGAATGGGATGAATTGATTATTGATCCGTTACAATTTGTTAGAGCAGATTCCGAAGATTTTATAGGATCTATTTCGCCTGGGTACGGATGGCGTTTTCAACCAGAAAAGAACCAAGAAAAATATGCTCAATGGGCCGCGGATCATTTTGATTCTCTTCCCGATCCATTAGACGACAATGACAAAGATGGGGTTAGTAATTTGATGGAGTTTTTTAATGGGACAGAACCAAACAACGCTCGTTCCTTGGTGAATCCTTCAACCTTGATGCTTGAACACGAAGAGGGGGGGATGCATTTTGCTTTGAGCCTTGTTCCGGATCCGGCAGCAATTGGAGTTAATATTTTTGCAGAGATCTCTGAGGATCTTTTGACATGGAAGAATGCAGAAGGTTTAGTTCAGTGGAATTGGCACGGACCTGTAAAAAGTATCAGGCTCATCGAATCCATGGATTCAAACCGTTCCATTTATCTTCGTTTAGGAGTTAGAATGGATTAGGATAAGTAGTTATTTCTATTATCGGGCTCAGTCTCGTTCTTTTCGGGAAAAATAATTTAACTTCCTCATCGGATCCTTGACTCAAGTTAGTAAGGGTTGTCATGATTTGCTTTATGAAGAATAATTTAATAGTCAGTATCCAATTGCCTCTTTTGATTCTCTTCTTTTGCTCTTGTTCTTTATTGAACGCTGATGAAGGGAAGGAATTTATTTCTATTTTTGATGGCAAGACTCTCAAAGGTTGGAGGAAGGCACCAAAGACCAGTTACGAGCCATGGTCAGTTAATGACGGGGTCATTCGTGGTGAAGGAAAAGAAAATCGATTAGTTTATTTGGTTTATTCAGAAGATGAAAATCTCAAGAACTTTGAGCTTAAGTTTCGCTATAAAATGGTTACCAAGGGAAATACCGGAGTCGAAGTGCGCACAAGAATTGACAAGACAGGGAAACGCCCATTCGAAGGGTATCATGCTGATCTTGGTCATGTTGGAATAGGTCCGGGTGTTCTGGGGGCTTGGGACTTTCATTTTGGATCCGGTACGAGGAAGGAATTCCCATGCCAGCGCGGGACGCGCTTAGTTATTGATTCGGAAGGGAACGGAAAGCACAGCCCAATAAAGGATGCTATAAACATTACGGAAATAAAGAAGCGTGACTGGAATGATTGTTGCATCGTTGCCAAGGGAAATTTTTTCCAGTTATGGATCAATGATAAGTTGTCTTCTGAATTTACCGACCATATAAGCGAAGGCCGTTTGGAGAGCGGATTCATTGGTCTGCAGTTGCACGACAAAGGAATGGTCGTGAAATTCAAAGACTTGTTCCTTAAGAAGCTATAGGTTATCAACTAGACTCATTACTATGGGCAAAGTCTTGCTAGTGATTGGTGAGGACTATGAAGCCATTGTGGCTGCTTCAGAACGATGTAAATATAACTTAGTGTTGCAGATTTAGAAAGGAATGCTCTCAGTGGATGAAGGCCTTTGCGGAGAAGCTAAATGCAATGATATAAATTTACTTTAACATAAGATATAGTGCATTTATTGTTTAGTGTAGTTCTCCATGATTTTGTTTCGGTTTATCTTTCTTATGCTCCTTCTGCCATCCGTGGTAATCGGCGGAGATGTCTTCCAGGAAGACGCGCAACCGGTATTGCAAAGGCATTGCTTCAGATGTCATGGCCCAAAAAAGCAGAAAGGGGATTTTAGATTGGATACACTTGATCCGGATATTGTTCAGGGCACCTCGGCGGAGCGGTGGCACGATGTGCTCAACAACATCAATCTTGGCGAAATGCCGCCCGAGGACGAGCCGCAATTTTCTCCCGGCGAACGCCGCAAACTGGTTGGTTGGTTAACCGGGGAGTTGCAAAAGACCGCCAAGGCGCGTCGAAACACCGGAGAACAAGTGGTGATGCGCCGTCTCAACCGAGAGGAATACCAATATACCATGACGGACCTGCTCGGCCTGGAGATGGATTACAGTGGGGAGTTTCCTTCCGACGCCCGATCCCCGGAAGGATTCAAGAACAACGGCGCCTCCTTGGGCATGACCGCCCTGCAGATCGAGAATTATCTCAAGATCGCCCGGCAGGCCTTGAGCTTTGTGCTTGTGGAAGGAGAACAGGGGGAAAGAAGCGTTACAGTCGTTGACAGAAACAAAGGATCAATCCGAGGTCCTAACAGCAGGCGTTTTGCCGGAAACTCTTCCGAACGGCTGGGTCGAGTGAACTTTTGGCACGGATCCTTCAAGAATCTGCCGCGCACAGGCAGATTCAGTATTCGGGTAAAGGCCTACACCGATCGCAAATCCGGGCAGCCTGCCCCGATCCTTTTTGCCCAATATGGATATTTCGTTTCAGGGTTAACCCTGAACATAATGGGTGATGCCGGAGAAGTTGCGGTTACCTCGAACACTCCGGAGTATTATAAAATTTCGGGTCCCCCCCAGTTCTTTCCCCTCCCCGAAGCTCATGTGCCAAGTAGCAAGCTCAACGGGATCATTATCTTGCAAAACGTCCTTGACGACGGCGAGCCGCCCACCCAAGCCGTCAACGAGGTAATTGAGGAGAAAGACAAGAAAGGAAAGATCAGGAAGAGGAAGGTCAAGGTCTTCCCGGAGGATCCTAATTTTCCTCGCATCATCATCGAGTCCGTCGAGTTCATCCGCAACGACTACCCGTCCTGGCCTCCCGCGTTGCATCGGAGAATCGTTCAGGATGATGAGGAATTGTCTGACCCGAAGGCAGTTCAGAACTTATTGAGCCGTTTCCTTCGGCGAGCTTGGCGTCGACCGGTCAATGGGGAGGAAATAAAAAAATGGATGACCCACTACCAGAAAATGCTGCGGCAGGAGGACTCTCCCATTTTGGCCCTCAAGGAAACCCTTTCCGCCACCTTGGCGTCCTCCAACTTTCTCTACCTCAGTGAACCATTCAAGTCCGATAAATCGAGAAAACTAAATGCTCACGAATTGGCCGTTCGCCTATCCTACTTTCTCTGGAGTTCAATGCCGGATGAGGAACTCTTTGAATTTACCGACTCGGATCGACTCCTACAACCTTCTGTGTTGCGGAAACAATTTGATAGGATGTTAAAGGATCAAAAGTGCGACCGGTTCGCTAAAGAGTTTTGTGACCAGTGGCTGGATCTTGAAGGCGTTGACCGGGTCGCGATTAATCCTCAGTATTATAAGGATTTCGACAACAGTTTGAAGCCGGACATGGTGGGTGAGACTCAAGCCTTCTTTCGGGAAATTCTGCGCAGTGACACATCAGCAATGCAATTTCTCGATGCGGATTTCACTATGCTTAACGCATCTCTGGCCAAACATTACGGATTAAGTGGCCCAAAATCCCAACGCTTTGCAAGGGTTTCTCTCAAAGGAACAAGCAGGCCGGGTGGAGTGCTTGGCCATGCTTCGACTCACCTGGCCGGATCAGATGGAGTAGATTCTCATCCAATTAAGCGTGCGATTTGGATTAGGGAACATCTCTTGCATGACCCGCCCAATTCGCCTCCACCTGATGTCCCAGACGTCGAAAAAAGTGTACCGAATTTTGAGAAGCTTTCGATTCGAGAACAGCTCGCCATTCATCGAAAGAAGGAGGCCTGTGCGGATTGTCATCGGGGTATTGACCCGTGGGGTATCGCTCTTGAGGAATATGATGCCATTGGCCTCTTTAGGGAAAAGACGGCGCGTCGGAAAAAACGCGTTTCTGCTGAGACTGTACTGCCGGGAAGTCATGAGATATCGGGCTTGATTGATCTCCAGAAATATTTACTCGATGAAAGACGTGATCAGTTTGCAAAGGCATTGGTATCAAAATTACTGATCTACGCCCTCGGCCGTTCCTTGAGGCTGGAGGACGAACTCTTAATTGAGAAACTTAGTGATGACTTTACAAAGGATGGCTATCGCCTATCGAGTTTAATGAAAAACATCGTCACGAGTCGACCTTTTTTATCGCGATAAGAGCTATGTTAATGTATTCTCCAATGACAGTTACGAGCTTTACAATATGAGGAAAAAGGCATTTCAGATGAATCGCAGAACCATGCTTAAAGCAGCAGGCATTTCGCTTGTCGTGCCATGGATGGAATCCTTGACGGGAGCTGAAATTAAATCTCCACCGAAGAGATTCTGTTCCATCTATTTTCCATATGGGGTGAGTTTACCTAAACAGGACGGGGAATACGGTCAGTGGAATTGGTTCCCTAAAGATTCAGGGAAGAATTTTATTTTCAATAAATCCCTTGAGGTATTGGAGCCTTTCCGGGATCAGGTCACGGTCTTGGGAGGACTTTCTCATCCTAAGGTGCGCCGTATAGGAGGGCATGACAGTGGAGACACTTTTCTTACTGGTGAGGAATTAAGTTTGTCTGCTACCGGGCTAAAAAATTCGATATCTCTGGATCAGTTCATGGCGCGCACGCACAAGCTTGGTGCAGACACCCGTTTCACCAGTTTAGTACTCTCCTCGGACGGGGGTGTCGGCATGCCCACTCGGGCCAACACGCTTTCTTACTCCCGTACTGGGCAGCCTATTCCTTCCTTTAATCGACCGGCTATTGTTTTTGAACGCCTGTTCGGGTTGAACGGCGATTCCATTGAGGCGCAGAGAAAGGGCCTGACTCGTACCGGCAGCCATCTCGATCTACTGCTTGACGAGGCCAAGGAAATGCACCGCAAACTGGGCAAGGCGGATCAAGGGAAGCTTGACCAGTATCTGACTTCAGTTCGCGAGATTGAGCTGGACGTTGAGCGTTCTGCTCAATGGTTAAATGTACCCCGGCCTAAAGTGAATGCCGAAGGGCTTAGCCTAGAAGTGGACAGCGAAACGCCGGGCAAGCTCATTCACACGATGCTCGATTTGATTGCTTTGGCTTTTCAGACTGATTCGACTCGTTTTGTCACTTACCAGCTAGCAAGTATGCACGGGGCAATCTCTATAGCGAACAAGTTTCCAAAACTCCTTGGGTTTAATAAAGATGCTCATGGATTAGCTCATGGCGCTGGTAAAGGTCGAGGTGCTGAAAATAGAGGAAAATGGGACCGTTATCAGGCAGAATGCTTGGCTTATTTACTGAAAAAATTGAGTAAGATGGAAGAAGGTCATGGTTCTGTTCTGGACAATACCTGTGTTTTTTACGGCAGTAGCAACAGCAAAACGCACAACAACACAAATTACCCACTGATCCTAGCTGGAGGGAAGGAGATGGGATACAAACACGGAGAATATAAAGCCTTCGACAAGGATGTTCCTCTTGCTAATCTCTTTGTTACTATGCAGAAAAGAATGGGCGTGGAGGCTAACTCTTTTGCTGATAGTTCAGGAGATCTTGATTCGTTCCTTCTGTAATGATGTTGATTGATAATAATAATTTGAATGTATTTTCTCTCTTATTGGGTTGGTTTTTCTTTGCTTCTATCGGAATCACGATCGGTGATGAAAAAATACAATCTTCAAGTAAGAAGGGTAACGGCAACTTCAAGATAGGACCTGATTATAAGTTGGATCCTGATCTTAAAGATCAAGGTAATCCGAAGGGTAAGAATTTCCAGTTCTCAATGCTTTTAAAAGAGAGCAAGATATTTTCTGGTGATGATAAAACTCTTGACTTGAAGAATAAAAAAGTACGAAAGGAACGTAAAATTTTTGTCTATATCCCTAACTCTTATAAGGACGGAGATAAGGCTCCTATCATGGTTATGCATGACGGGCCGAGTAGGTTAGACCTTGTCAGAAATGCGCTTGATAATCTCACCATATCTGAAAACCCTGAACGAAAATTACCACCATTCATCGCGATCTCTGTTCAGAACGGTGGAGATGACAGTAAGGGGAGTCAGAGAGGGCTCGAATATGATACGATGTCAGGACGCCTCGCCCTTTTCATAGAGAATGAGGTCTTGCCAGCCGTGCTCTCTGATGAAGTAATCAGAAAAGATTACCCTAACTTAGATTTTACAAAGGACCCCTGGGGAAGAGCTGTCATGGGATGCAGTTCGGGAGGGGCTGCTGCACTGACTATGGGATGGTTTAGGCCTGATCTTTTCCGTCGACTAGCCACGTATTCAGGAACCTTTGTGGATCAGCAGGATGATGATGCATCGGAAGAAAGTGCCTATCCTTTAGGAGCATGGGAATACCATTCCGGAAAGAAACTTATAGAGAAAAGTGAGAAGAAACCACTGCGAATTTTCACTCATGTTTCGGAAAGTGATAACGGGTATAAAGATCCAGAGAGTACATATCATAATTGGGTCATGGCAAATGAAAGAACGGCCGCAGCTCTTAAAGCTAAGGGGTATGAATACCGGTACTTATTTTCATTAAATTCTAAACACTGTGATCGAGGAGTATTCGGTCACACACTCGCTGACACTTTAGTCTGGGTATGGAAAGGATATCAGAAAGAATAGAATTAGGGTTTATATTTTTTAATTGTTAGCCTGATTCTAGATGATAAGTTGTTTTCAATGAGAATTTTATTAATAACTTCAATATGTAGCGTTTTAATTCTGAGTTGTGAGAATAAAAGTTCGGTAAACACCAATGGTGGAGGTGATACAGGCCAGAACTCTGAAAACGAAGAGAAGCCAGATCTGACGGGTTTAGAATATGAAGTTCAGGCAGATTTGGTGATCATTACTAAAGGCAAAGGAGCCGGGCAGGTAATCATTCCAGAAGAGATAGAAGGAGCTAAAGTTTCTGAAATTAGCAACAATGCATTTTTTCGCAACATACAAATGACTAGTGTTACTATTCCTGACACAGTTACATCCATCGGAAATAATGCATTCGGAGGTTGCATAGGATTAACTGCGGTTACTATACCGGCGAGTGTTACAAGTGTTGGGTCTTCTGCTTTTAGTGGTTGTCTTAATCTCAAGGAAGTGAAATTTCTTGGAGATGCTCCGCTGGAAACTAAATATATGTTCAAGGATGCTCCTGCAACTATTTACTATGATCCGAGCAAGAGTGGGTGGAATAAACCTTTTGCAGGAAAGGTACAAAAGCCGATAGAGTGAATCCACTAAAGGCTAAGTTAACTATTTTTATGATCTATTAATTTAGATTCTCGGAAATGCAGATTCATTGTCCCATATGTTCGACTTCGATTGATGTTTCTGAAGATCATGCAGGGCATAAGGGGCGCTGCGTAAATTGTAGTACGAAATTTATTATACCTAATGACCCTGAGGGGAATATAGAGATTCTTGAAAGGGGAGAAACTATCCAGACCCAATCAGAATCTGACAGTTCAGCAGGACCGATGGAGGAGGGCGACGGTGGGTCTCGTGCTCCAGCTTTGAATGTTCCAGCTTTGAATGTTCCAGCTTTGAATGTTCCAGCAGCAAGGTCATACACTGCAGTCAGGCCTCAAGTTCATAAGAAATCAGGGGCTCCAATGGGATTTGTTTTTATAGTAGCGTTGGTTTTGGCAGTAGGAGTAGGTGTTTATTTTTATCTGTCAGATAAAAAAATTACGATTGCAGATGCTAACAGTAACGGTGAGACGGTAGAAAAAAAAGCTGTTAAGGCTCCCATAAAAGCACCTAACAAGAAGAGTAAAATTTCTGAGGAAGTTAACGCTCCAGAGGTGAGTGAAAGCACAGTGCCTTTCAAAGTTCCTATATCGGAAGACGAAGTTTTTGAGTTTACTGATGAAGCGAGGGACCGGTCATTAGAATTTCTCGCATCTAATGATCAGGAAAAGCGGGAGAGTGTATATACTGCTTTTCGGGCATTAGGAGACAATTATAAGGAAACTTACGAAGGACTATTAAGAATAATTAGGAACAAACATCTGATTAATCTTAACGATAAGTCTTCAGCTATTAAGAAAAGTAAAGTGGTTCCTGAAGACATTAAAAATGCATATCAGGAGTGGAAGGATGTCACGACTACTGGGCTTAACTCAGTAATGACGAAGTGGAGGGAGACTGAACCCGAGGAGTACAAAGCGAAGTATTTGGAGATGGATGAAATTGTTAAAAATGCTGAAGAGCTTTACTCGGGCATGGTCAAGGCCATGGAGGTTTCGCAAGGAAGTGAAGACGAATCGTTTCAGGAGTTGGTTGATCTTATCTCAGAGTTGGATTATGAGATTGCGTGGTCTTTGGGAGAAGACGATTTCTCTGCATCTGAAATGAATGATCTTCTCAATGAAGCCAAGAGTCTGGCAGGAGAAAAGGATATTGTGGATTCGCTTTCAGGTGAACTTGGAAAGATGCAATCCATTTACTTATCTAATATTGAGATTGAGACTCATAATGCTCAGTTAAATTGGGGGACTTCAGCTTATAAAAAGTTAGTTCAGCAGATTAACATAAGGCGCGTTTCTCTTGGGTTAGGGGCATTGCGTCTTGATCAGACTCTAACCGTAGCCTCGGAAGTGCATTCTGGAGATATGCATTTCCAAAACTATTATTCTCATAGAAGTGCCGATGGAACTACTTATCTTGAGCGAGCAAAAAGTGCAGGGTTTAATGGCAAATCTACGGGAGAATGTCTTTTCAGGTCGAGTGCAGATCCTGACGCTGCATATAAATCATGGTGGTACAATGATTCCCAAAGGTCGATCATGTTTTCGACGAGCTCTAATGCTGTGGGAGTAGGTAATGCTCAGAATCACTGGACTCTAAATACCGGAGAAATCAGCCAATAGTACTAAGCTTTCTTTGAGGCTAGGGCCTTTGAGATGAATGGTGATGAAGAATTGGTCTATTGAGGTTAGTATCAATAACAAATGTGAATCTGACTGCGCATTTTATTTCCTTACCATCCTCTTCGAAATGGAAAGTGTACATGCCTGAAAGGATTGATATTCCTCCTTCAATTTTTTGGTCATTTATAGATTCCTTGTCGATGCTGACTCCGAAACCTGGACGCGAATGTAAATTAATAAAATAATTACGTATGGAGTCGTTAGAATTGATTAGTGAGGAGGAGAAAGTTGAAGCTAAAACAGCTTTTTCTGAGTACAGTGAGGCCACATCTTCAGTCCTTCCTTCATTTATTGCATCTGTCCATTGGTTAAGAATACTGATTGCCATTGGTTTGAATGAATAGGGGATTAGTAATTTATCTTGAGGCGTAAATAACGCACTGAATTTTCATCGTTGATAGGAGTTTTTAATCGGAAAGTGTGGATTGGGATGCCGTCCATATCCAGTGATTTCCCTTCAAAATGCATGCTTCCATCATTTTTTGAATCTTGCCACGATTTCATATCTATTGAGGTTTCAATGCTATAGGAAATGTTAGTTGCTTTGGGGTTTTTCCTAAAATTAAAGTTCAAGTAATCTTGTCCTTCAATATTAATAATTTGGATTTTAGGAAAGTGATTAGAGGACGGAATAAAGTCTGAAAGTCCAAGCGCATACTCCATAATTGCATTGGTTCCATCTTTATCGGCATCAGCCGTTGGTTTACCAAAGAAATTTATAGCATTTGCATTTGTAGGGTTTCCTCCTCCAGTAATGCTTGCTGACCAGTTAGTTGCGTCACTTGTGTCAGGAAGTTTGCTTGGGTCTGGAAGGTAAAGTGAAGGGCCTTCGCCGTCCGCTAATTCTGGCCAAGGGCTCTTGTCATTGTATCTGAATGAATCAATGATGGTTCCGTCTTTATCTATGAGAGTTATCCATTCTCCTGAATTATCTAATCGGTTAGAGTAGTCTCCGACGATATCTATGCCTGAGTATCGAGTTTCGAATGCTAAACGGTTCGCGGCTATGACGAGTCTTTGATTGGATTTTATTATTGTTGTGGGTTCGAATTTGAATTCGACTCCTTCTAATCGGTTTTTTACAGGAATCAGAACAAAGGCACATCCTCCAAGATTAACTGAATGATTGCTGACATTCATAATCTCAATGAATTCAAAATCGTCCTGATCAAAGTCTGGATTAATGTTGAGTTCGGACTCAGTAGGTGCTGATGGGTGATAGTGAACTTCACTTATAACTATATTTTGATTGGTGGCGGGTTGTCCTGTAGTAAAGAACGCTGAATTTAGAGCGCTCCATTCGCCAGTCCTGCTATTATAGGAGCGTGACTTGATCCATGTCGGAGACTTGATAGGTTCCGGAATGTTAATGTATACGGTGTCTTGATTTTGACCTTTATTGGAAACTAATGAAGCGCTCAGTAACATGTCACTTGAGCCTTTGAGGTCATTTAGTCCATGAATGGCAAGTAAGTTAGTTCCTTTGTAAAGCGAGACGGAGCCTTCAGGAATCGTGAAGGACTGCAATTTTTTAGCAAGATTATCTTTGTGTCCTGTAGTTGCCTTTGAATTGAATGGGAGAGGTGAATCAACGGTTCCGGGTGCATTCTTGCGAATAATTTCTTGGCCGTTGAGGTATGCGACAAATCCATCATCATATCGGACCTTTAGAGTAAGAGTATTGTGTTGTGATGGTTCATCAATTTCAAAATTAATGCGCATGAAAACAGTTTCCATTTCACTTGGAATGGCCTGATCTCTAAAATTAAATGCAGGATCGATGAGTTCATTGTAACCGGATCCCTTATCATAGCCTGCGCCTATTCTGCCTGTCGGCCATGATGAGTCATCGAATTCATTTAAGAACCACACATTATCAATTTCGGGCCCTCTAGGCATGATGGCTCTTTTGGAGGCGTTTTCAGGTGCGAGGACCGTTTCATTAATGAGGAGTGATTTGGATCTTAGAGATGGAGTTCCTCCAAGTTGGCGAGGGTCAAGTTCATCTGCCCAAACCTCAGGATCGGAGTCCTTTTCTCCGATCACATAGTAGAGGTGGGTTGCTTCGATTGGAGCCCATACACCAATAGTAGAATCCATGGCTATTTGACCGCCGTGTTGAACATATTCAGGAGCTGCAATTTTTGGATAGAGTCGTCCCTGGCGCAGATGATCAAGAAAAATATTTCGTCTGCCCTGAATTTCGTTTTCTAATCTTCTTACTGCATTTTCCCAGTCCTCCTTATCGTATGGATCACTTCGTGCCGAATCACCCCATCTGGCAGATTCAGCGATGATGACCTTCGAAACTGTTTCCTTACGGTGTTGGAGTTTGGCTAGGACTTGTGATGTTGTCAGAGGGCCATCATTGAATAAATATTGATGTGCTCTGTCCGCGAAACGGAGGCGAAATTCAGGTGAGCTCTCTTCAATGTAATAACGGATATATGCCGGATTGCTTTTATTGTAAGCTCGACCAGCGCCACGGTCACGGTTGATGGTGTCTCGGGTCGCTCCGTATGCGCCAAGAGAATGCTCGCCGTCGTGCACAAAGAACTGGAAGCCTAAATCATTGCTGGCGCGGTTACGTATTCCATACCAATTATTGTTACCGGGAGGAGCGTCAGTGTTTCCGGTGTATCCGATAATCATGGAGTAGTCGATCAGGTTGTTGACGTCTAGATAGATAGGTATTTCTGGATTTCTTGATCCATCGGGATCGAGACCTTGCATTCTCATGAAGCGATCTATACTTGGGGCTTTGCTCAGGTCTTGAGCCATGGTCCACAAAGTGTGCCAGGCGCTGCCATCTGATATGCTACCATCCGTTGCTTCGGTATTATACCCTCCGATGCTACCAGCAGACTTAATTGTGTCATAATCCTTTTCATTGCCGCCGAAATAGCTTTCTCCGAAATTTGCTTCTGCTCTTTCATGAGTCATAAAAAGGCCCCAGTAAATTCCGTTCAGGTACAGGTGGTGGTAGCGGGACTTAGTATAAGGTTGCCCGGTTGTTCCTTGGAGGTCTCGTCCCAAAAGCTCGCGGAGAAATGTATTATTGCCGCCTGAGCCGCCGAAGGCCCATGAATAATTTTGTGAAGTTCTTAGATCTAATTTGCTGAAAGTGTCCACCCCTTCGGCTTCAAAGAGTGGATATTTGAGCTTTCCTTCATATTCGTCTCTGAAAAATAGCCTAAAAGAATGCTTTGGGTTTGAAGATGTTCTACTGAAGCCTCCGCGGATCCTGAGGCCACAATTAATCTGCATGTCTGATTTTATTTTTTTAGGATCAATCATCTCAAAGGAGGCGGGTCTTTCCCAAGACTTACCATGTTGCTGAGCATTCACATAGATGCCGCTCGAAGAGGTGAAATTTGTTTGTTCTGTAACAATAGAAATTGAAGGGATAGCTGAAAGAGCATTAATCATTTCTTCAGTCGTATAACGTGAGATTATATCAGGATCCATGCCGTAGTTGAGGCTCTGGCCGTTGACTCCAGAAGCTGGCCAATCAATGGCTGTTTGTTGGTTGTAAACATCGTATAGGAACAAGTAAGTATGAGTATCAATGTTAGTAGAAAAGTAATTTTCCTTGAATGCAGCGGCCCTGATTATTGTGGTCTTGCTTATTTTCATTGGGCCTTTATAGATTTTTCCCACTGATGCGGTAGGCTCTGATCCGTTAGTGGTGTAGCGGATAGTGGCTCCAGTGGTATCACTTGAGATTTGCAACATGAAAGGTTCCGTGAAGAAGCCGCGATCCACACTGAACCGGGTATCTTTAACGAAACCTAGTGCGATACCTCCTTCGTTGCGTTGCTTTGGAGTGGCCATTTCTAAGTAACCTTCATTGAGGTTCTCCGGATCCAATCCGTAAGAGATGCCCTGTTCTTGAGTTGGAAATTTAGAGGCAAATTCGCTAATTATTTCAAGGGCACCATCTGAATTGATTCTTGTTAAGGCAAGGTATTCGCCATCTGAATCAAGGCTAAAATTCGTGTGTTGTTCATATCTGGGATTAGTTCTGTCTTTTCCTGAGGCAAAAATTACAAGGTACTTATTAGCTTTGATCGTTTGCTGAGTAAAAGCCCACTTATCCAACTGATCCTTGTCGTCTGTGAGGTAATACCCAAGCAAACTTATAGTTTCATTGGTTGGATTCCAGATTTCAATCCAATCAGGTCTATCACTATTTAAGTCGGTAAGAGAACTTCCTCCAGTCGCCATGAATTCATTGATGAGGAGGTGTTCGAGTGACGGGAAAACAGGAACTTCACTGGGATCTGTGGGGTCATACCCTTTTTCCAATTCATATTTATCATTTGCACCGTCCTGATCCGTGTCACGATCATTAGGATTTGTATTGTACTTTACGAGTTCTTCTCGGTCATTTATGCCGTCACCGTCCGAATCACTAAGTAATGGATCGGTTGCGGGCTGTCCGTTTATTTCCTCTGTATCGCTTAGTCCGTCCTGGTCCGTGTCAGGGTTTGCGGGATCAGTGAGATAGACTGTGTATTCAACCTTGTCGTTTAACCCATCATCGTCCGAGTCCTGTGAAGTTGGATTTGTGCTCAAGTTAAATTCCTCCAGATTTGTTAGACCATCACCGTCGGGGTCGGAGGATTGATCTAACAGAATGTTATTAAAGTAATTTAATTCCCAGGAGTCGGGAATGCCGTCTTCATCATTATCGTCTGGAGCATGGACTCCGGACTTGAATGCGAGGTAATCAATTTCAACGGCTGCGGTTTCTGTTGTTGAAGAAAGCTGTAATGAAATGTATGGAAAACTTTCTTCGATCCCTCTTGATAGGCCAATGGCCCTAGAAATAAACGGTGCGATAGATCCGTTCTTGTATGCTCTTAACTCGTAAAGTTCGTTATTGTTTTTACTTTCTTGGATAGTGATCCAAAATTCATTCCAGGCCGTAGGGTCGAGATTATGGAATATAGGATTGTTGGAATCACTTACGAAGAAGCCGTCGTCGGGAAAGAATGCGTCAGTTCCTTTGATGCCAAGAGAAAAACTAATTCTGCCACCATTTCCTCTCAGGTTAATGATCCCTTTGGCATTCGCATGTGGAGCAAGACCATTGGGTGAGTCAATTAGATAAGGTGATGAATAAGGGACTCTGATCCGGAAAGCAATGGTGGCGCCTGATTTCAAGAAAGTTGGTTGGATGCCTTCCTGGATTAATAAATTATGCGTCAAAGCAAGTCTTCTATTATTGTTCCTGCCTGAACTGGTGACTGCGTCGACCATGAGTAGCGCGGTATTCCCCGGTTCATTTTGGATAGGAACTATTGTAATTCCGCCTGGATTTCCAGAATCTGGAGTTGTGCCGTCCCACTGATCAGAATTATTATTATGATCCCACGTCCCATCCAACGCAGCATCAGCAATGTTAGTCGCCAGGTTCCCTGTAAATTTATAATCCCATCCAGTAATTGGCTCAGGATAATTTTCTGCGTTGCTCTTGGAGATTTGCAAGAGGACTGTAAAAATTAAAATAATTTTACCGTGGCACATTAAATTTTATAACAAATTGTATTTGGTGGGCGCTGAATTAACTCGGTATACATAAGTTATTTCTAGTCATGTAGTATGGAGGCAAATTTTCTTAAAATGTATCTTCTTTTTCATCGTTATAAACTCCGCAAATTATAAATTTTATGGAAAGGTTTTTTTAATCTAGAAACCAGTAAATTATCTACAATGCATGGTAAACCATTACTGAATAGTTAACGAATTCTTAATGGAATGTCCATTTATGTAAAACTTGAGCGTTGACGGGAGAGTCTTAGATCGTTCTTATTGAATACTGAAACAATGCGATGCAATAAATGCGGAAATATTAACGATAAAGTAGTCGATTCACGAGAAACCAAAGATGGTTTATCTGTCAGGCGCAGGCGTGAGTGTTTAGATTGTGGACACAGGTTCACTACTTATGAGCAGTTAGAGCACAGTGACATGCGTGTCGTCAAACGGGACGGTATTAGGGAGCCTTTCAGTCGTGATAAATTACTCAATGGACTAATAAAAGCCTGTGAAAAACGCCCAGTGAGCATTGATATTCTTGAAAGGGCAACAGACAAGATTATAGCTGAGATTCAAATCGAAGGGTCTCGAGAAGTGCTAACCCAGGTGATCGGAGCCCGGGTAATGTCAATGCTTGAAGCGATTGACCCGGTCGCCTATGTAAGATACGCATCGGTCTACAGAGAATTTCAGGATGTCGGTGAGTTCATTGATGAGATTGAATCTCTCGGAAGACGTCCGATAAAGGGATCAAAGGACTCTGATTTTTCCAGACAATAGCTTGCCTTGCCTTGCAGAATTGGCGCATCATATGCTCTTTATTAATCAATTAACTTAATACCCATTTAATATTCAACCCCAATATTAATAATATGGTTTGTCAGCCCAATCTTTTGCCTCTTTTAAAATTTGGAGATCACGAAGTTGTTAGCTATGAAGCTCGCTGGCTATCAGATGAAATTAGTAAGGCAGCCGATAAGGCAGGACATCCTGATTGGTTCTTTGCTGGTGACATTACGAGAGCTGTCATTGAGTATCTTAGGCATCGTTTCCCAAAGAACATAATCACAATTGAAGAGTTGTATAAGAAAATAGAGATAGCGCTTTCTCATATGGGTTGTGATGATATTGCTAGTCGGTTGGAGATATTGCCTCCGCCCGTTCGTATATCATTATTAGATGTTGCCCGAGATGCAGGTAGTGGTTTTGAGTTGGAATTCTTCCGATTGTTACGTCAGCGATTGGCTGTATGTGAACGAAGCGGCACTTCTCAGATTATGTGTTATGGGTTGCGTAAAGCTGTTAAGGATTTGTGTTGTGCGGGGCGATGGAATAGGGCTTGCGAAAAGTTAACAGAAGAGATTAATGACTTCATTATATTTGAGCTGTCCAAGACTCGTGAAGGTGAGATAAGTCTTATATTGAAATAAAAACTACCCATAGCTTGAGGATCTAATAAATATTAGACATGTCGGAGAAGACCCTCTTTGAAAAAATTATTGATAGAGAGATTCCTGCCGACGTTATTCACGAGGATGAGGTTTGCCTAGCATTTAAAGACATTGATCCGCAGGCGCCATTTCATATTTTAGTCATTCCGAAGAAACCAATTCCTAGGCTAGGTGAGGCCAGTGACGAAGATCAGAATGTTTTGGGGCACTTATTACTTACGGCTCGATCCATTGCGCATGATCTAGGGCTTGCAGACAAGGAAAATGGCTTTCGAATAGTCATTAATAATGGCAAAGATGGAGGCGAAACGGTGCCTCACTTGCATGTGCATTTAATCGGCGGCAGATCTCTCAGCTGGCCCCCCGGATAGTAGTCCAAGTTGATTACTCAAATCTGACCGTACAATTAGAAAGTTTCTTTTTCAGTTTATCTATTCCATTGTCAGTGAATTGAGTATTTCGCAGATCGAGGGAACGGAGTTTGCTGAGTTTCCCCAATTCACTGATCGAGGCATCGCTAACACGTGTTTCCTGGAGCCATAACTCTTCAATATTTCCAAGATTAGATATTTCTTTGAGGCCCTTATCTGTAATTTTGGTTTCGCCAAGATTGAGTCCTTTAAGATTGGTTAAGCCTTTTAGATGAATTAAACCATGATCAGTTATCGGGTTGTTTCTTAGTCCTAAGTATTCGAGTTGAGCCATTTTGGTTAGGTGCTCGAGTCCCTGGTCGGTTATGAGCGTTGATCCGACAGGTAGAAGTTTAAGAGATTTGATTTCTGATATATGCTCAAGGCCAACATTTCCAACCTTTGTCTTGTACAGGTTCAACCATTCGAGTTTTTTCAATTTTGAAAGATGATGTATGCCAGCATCAGTGAGTTGGGTTCTCTCTAGTGAAAGGTCAGTGATTTCTTTGAAATTGGATATCAGTTTAAGGTTCGAGTCGGAGACCCTTTTGTTTCCATTTCCGAGAACTTCAGTGACTGATCCGGTTCCCTTGTCCGTGAAGATAGTGATTCCAAGAGTCTTTAATTTTTCTTTTGCTGATGACTCTTCATTGTTCTGAGATTGAGCATCAATAATGAGTGGGAAAGTTGCTATTAAAGAAGCGATGGCTAAAGCTGTTGATGATGGGCCGAGAGTCATGCGTATGGTCCATACATTAACTCGTCTTCATTGATGTCTAAAGGAGCTTATTAATCTTTTCCTTATAGCGAGTGTAAACGTAACCCAGTCCAACAAATACTGCCCCTAAGACGAAGAGGCTGGCAATTTTCATTTCCGTACTAAGCTCCAAAATGATTGGAATAAGAGAAAGAAGTGCAATTCCTAGAGTTCCGAGGCCCATGAGTCGATACCATCTTTCCTTTAGGCCAAGTCCTAGTGCAAAATAAATCACAGCTAAACCTGCCCAAATAATTGAGCGAAGTCCCTCTGTGTCTTCGCCTACCTTAATCGTTGACCACCAGAAAAGGGCAATGGCCCCTGAAATGATTAATGAATCATGAGCCTCGTTAGGAATTGCTATTTTACCTCCAGTGCGTCTTGTGATTTGTTGAACTGTTAGCAAGAAAAGAACTCCAGCCATGCTTGGCAACATTGACTTCCCTTCAATTAGTTGTATCGCCAGATGTATGTATCCTACAGATAGGTAGGCGATGGATGTGATGAGTGATTCTTTTCCGGAAAATGAACGAGATGAGAAGAAGAATGCTGCTGCAATGATCATGCTCACAGGACCTTGATAGTCGTATGGGACGTTTTGGATATACATAATGCCTGACAAGGAAAAGGCCAATGCCACCCAGCCCCATTCAGTCGCTGGTCTCCATTTGCTGGCCATGATACAAGCAAAACTTAAAAACACGCTAAGCCATAATTGGATGTCTTCTGGAACGAAATGGTAAATCCATAGTATTAGAAGTCCTGAAGCGGCTGATCGATATCCGCATTGAATCAAGTCAAAGGTACGCTTGATGGATTCTGCAACACTTCCGAGTCTATTTGCAATATTTGGAATTATTAGATTTGTTCCTAACATTGTTCCTATTGGGATCAATGCCATGCTGGCTGCGGCTTCAGTGCCATTGATGCATATGCCAATCTGAATTCCACAAGCAATGAATAGAAATATTTGCGAGAATATTCCGATGAATTTAGCTCTAGTAATTGCGGAGTACGCGGTGATTGCTGCTGCTGCAAGAGAGCCAATCCAGAGCCAGTCTGCACTGAATTGGTGATTAGCTACGAGCCAAAGTAAGAGCTGTGATATGATTGTTGCCGAGTAGATTATTTCATAAAAAAGTGAAATTCCATTAGCCTGTTTTTCATTTGGATCGGCTTCCTTAATGAACTTATCTTTTTGTAATCTCCACCAGTGGGCAAGTCCTAGAGTTAATAGCAATAAGATCAAAGGTGCTAAGCCGAATCCTTCCGTGTTTGAAAGAATTTCAAAAGTATGAAGAGCTCCAAAAATGGCGGGTATTTGACCGAGAAGAACAAATTCTCGTACTCGTAGGAGATAAATTGAGGCGCAAAATATGCCAGAGCTAGCGATCAGGATCGAGCCGGTCATTAAAGAATAGTCTGCTTGAATCAGGAACGCAGTGATTGAGACGGCTAATGCTGAGGCCATGAAGTAACTAACAATGGGCCTCAAAAGACTTTCCTTATCCTGTTCGACTCTTTTGCTGGTCAGGTATGCATTAAAGAGCAGGAACCCTCCAATGCTTAGGCAGCTGTAAAGTGAATCCCCAGCGTAATTTGCTATAGAAATAAATCCAAAGATAACGGCAGCTGCCGCAGCAGCAACTGAGGCGTATCGCACAATCAAGCTCTTGAGGCGTATTGCACCGAAGAGTAGGATCACGCTTTCTGCAGCAAGGATGGGTCCCTTTATCGATTCGGATTGTTTTGTGAGCATTAGTCCCAATGTGATTAGAGTCAGTCCCTGAATCAGATAACAGTTCTTCGTTAGAGAATGTTCTTTTAATGCTTTTGATACAAAAAAAGCACAGCCAATAAGAAGCACTCCTATGGAGAGTGGAAGGATCCAGTACTGGGACTCTGCATTTTTTAGTAGGTCCCAGCTCATGAGTCCGAAAAGGGCACCGTTATTGAGGGTAATGAAAGTTGCCCGTTCATTGTCCTTGAATCCATTGTCACGGGAGAGGAGGGCAGCTACGGTGTATACGATCCACAAGGAGCAGGCGAATAATGCCACTATGAAGAGTCCTGGATCTTCAGTCATTGCTCTCCAGATGAAAAATCCACAATAGGATGCGAACATGCTCAGCGCGGGCATCCTGAACCACTGGTTGCGTAGCATGAAAATGACCGAAGATATTGCGAGGATTAGATTTGATGCAAGGATTACCCATGGTGAAATTTCACCTGAATGGATGATCGGAACGTAGGTAGCGTAGTAAGAAGCTCCAATGGCGAACAGAGCAATCGTTTCCGACTTTAACTTTTCGGCGAACCAGACAATTAATGCTCCTAATGAAAAGAGAAGAACTAGGGCAAGAGTTGGGTCTGGGATGATCTTGACCGGCTCAAAGATGTGGGCAGCGTAGGTTGTAAAGTAGGTTGCTGCAAATCCTCCAGCGATCAGAACCTGGCCGAAGTTTTTAACTTCTTCTTTTTTCTTTTGGATCCAAAAACCCAAACCACTCATTGTTGTGCTCAGAGCGTAAAAGAGACCAACTTTCGTGCCAGGAGATAGGTCCAAAAAGAAACTTTTCTTGAACCATGCTAGGGTAGCAATGCCAGTAAGAAGTAGGACCACGCCGATCCTAACGAACCAGTACGTTCCGAGTTTCATTTCAATAGAATCGGAATTTTTTTCTTTAGCGAGCTCAACTTTTGCAGGTGAAGAATGGGTAGCGCTTTCGGCGATTCTTTTGTCAGGCCCTTTCACTTTCTCCTTAGCAGTGTGAACTAAGGACCTGCTCTTTGGAGTTTCTGTGGCAGTTTTTAAAGTTTTTGAATCTGAGGTAATTGGTGACGGTTCTTGTGCGCTTTTGACAGCGGATTCCACGACGCTAAATTCATGTATGGTTGAGAGGTCAGAGTCATTGAGAGTTAATTTGAGTCTGTAGGAACCTGGTTCTGGAGCATTAAAATCCAGTCGTTGGGTAGATTCTTCCAGAGGGTTCAACTCAATGGACCAACTGGAAATTACCTCTTTGGGAAGAAGAGTAGACTCAGATAATTTGATCAATACGAGCGCTCCCTTACCCCATACCCCAATACCATTATTATCCTTAGCAGAAAGATGAGTTTTGATTGATTCGCCCGTTCTATGAATCTTCTTATCTAGCCAAACTTTAAGATCTATGGCCTTTTCATCGATCTTCCGATCTTCTATGAATTGACTTAAAGAAATCCACTCCTTATCTTTGTAAATATAATCAGTTAGTAAAATTGTTCCTTCCTCCAAATTTTGCCTAAGTTGGTCCAAAGTATAAGGCCCACATTCCTGATCATTTTTACTTATCCAATATTTCAGTTCTTTTACATCACTTGTTGGCTGTATTGGTAAGGGAACTGGTAAGTCTTGATCCTTGTCTGTTGTTGGTGTGGTTATCTTCTTAAGCTCTTGTAATTCCTTCTGCTGTTTTGCTTTTTCATATAAGAGTTCATTTAACTTGGCTCTGAGCTCGGTATTTTCCTTGAGCGCTTTACTGGCATTAACGAGTGCAATGATCGCTATTAAAATTCCTATAATTTCCATAACATTAATTTAGGTTTGATGTGATGTTATTATCGGTTTGTTAGGAAGTACGAAGATCCCTAATTTTTTAGTATAGTACAGAAAATACAGTTTATAAAATCGATTATATTATAGGATATATCGATATAAATGATGAATAAGATTAGGCTCTTTTATTTGATTCTTAATCTAAAGAATTTTTTTCCAGCTCCTCTACTTCTTATAAGGCTCTGCTGGTCGCCGTTATCAATTATTCCAGCTCCGACCTCTTCCCATTGGTTCAGATCTGTGGAACATTCCAATACTGCCTTTGGTATTGCGGCTGACCATGAAACTTTTATTGAGTCGAAATTGTTGCTAATTGAAACTTCGAGAGGGTTTCCCCAAATAGTGTGGACCCATTGTGGACGATCGATGAAGGGATTTCTATTGTTTTGAATTTCATATACTCTGTCGTTCCGAATTTTTTCTTCCTCACTCACAGGGTCCAGTATGTGCCATATTAGTAGAGTCTTTAGGGATCCCATTTTTGAATTGCTCGAAGTTATTTCTGCAAGTTTATGAGTGAGTTCTAAGTCAGGTTCTCCGTCATTTCCTTCATACCGAATGTCCATATAGAACATGGCCCTCGCGATGTCTCCTTTAAGTGATTCGGGAGGTGACCAAGAATTGTTGTCCGATGAACAGAGTATAGACTCAGGGTGAGAAGGAAACTTATAGTATCGAGACTTTGGATCGCTTTCATCAAAGTGTTTGTTGCCTCTTGATGAATTCACATTGGAATCACATGACCTTAATGCATGGATGTCTGAGTAAGCGGGTCCTCTGTTATCGATTCCGTATGAATTGGGCCAGAGATGTTCACGGTTCCAGCCATCTGAGCAACAATTAGATATTGGATCCGACCTTCTTGAATAAATAAGGATCACATTATTTTTATTCATAGGATCGACATCAATTATTGACATTGCCTCGTCCGTTGAGCTGTAATTTATAACCTTGTGATCGCTTATTATCTGGTTGATTGCTTCTCTAAGAGATTTTCCGTTTTTCTCATGAGATGAATCGTAATACCCTGCAGGCTCTTCCCCATATACTTGATGGATTATTTGAAGAAGGGTGAGTATTATATACCTATGAATTTTCATCGCATGAATGATTAAAAATGATATTCCTTTTGCATTAATAAAATTTTAATTAAATGTCACTATATAGTATCACTATATGAAAATATTACTCCATAGCCTTAGGGTTTCAGTTCCAGTGTCATTGTGGTTTATTGGGGTGATTTTTTTCAATGTACTTTACCTTGCTGATTCAGCGGGGAAGGGAGAAGTCGAAAAACGAACTTATTTTTTTAAAGAGGCTGACAAAGAAATAGATTACCGGCTGTATGTTCCTAGTGGGTACAGTAAGGGCAAGAAGTTTCCTCTAATTGTGTTGCTCCATGGGTTAGGAAGTAATCCTCAGCAGGTAATTCGTTATGAGGGAATAATGCAAGAGGCGGAAAAACGTAATTATATTGTGGTTGCTCCTTATGGATATAATGAGCGGGGATGGTACGGGGCCAGGGGTAAGGGCAAGCAGGGGACTATTGAGGCGTTGTTGCTTGGGGAGAATGATAAGGACCCGGAAAATATTGGTGAGTTGAGTGAGCGCGATGTTATGAATGTGCTTGAGATTGTAAGAAAAGAATTCAATGTGGATGATGGGAGGGTTTATTTGATGGGGCACTCGATGGATGGCGGAGGTACTATATATCTTGGTGAGAAATACTCCTCTATATGGGCAGGGCTCGCACCCTTGGCTCCGGCGGCGATGCCTCCTGCCGTCAGTTTTGATAGTTCTATTTTAAAAAAGATGACAAAAATTCCTATTTATCTAGTGGCTGGTGAACGGGACCGTATTATTCCTGTTTTCATTGTTAGGGAATGGGCTCAGGAGATGAAGCGATTGAAAATGGATTATATCTATGAGGAAATTAAGGGTGGTGATCATAGTGGATCCTTTGCGAATAATCCTAAAATGATTGCCAAGATATACGATTTTTTTGATAAACGGCGAAAAGGGTTGAGAGCTAATAAGAAGGTGTCTCCATTGAGAGTTTTCACGAATCGTTCAGGAGTTACGATAAAGGCAAGTGTTGATTCAGTTTCTGGCGAGAAAGTGACTATTGTTAGGGTTGATAACAAAAAATTTACGATTCCAATTAATTCTTTGAGTGACGAGGATAAGGAATACTTAAGAGAATGGCTGAATGGGCAATGATGTGAACTAGGGGATTAATTTATTTACGGTTTAGTTTCGTAGCCGACCGTTTTTTCTTAAAGAGTTAAGTTTTCCTGCAAGTTTTTTTGCTATCTCTGGATTATCTGAAACAAGATTATGTTTTTCCCCTTTGTCCTTACTTAGATCAAAAAGTTGAGCCCTCTTTTTGGTAGGGATGTATTTCCAATGATTGTATCTTATAGCGATCATTTTTCCTGCTTCTTCAAGTGTGAACTCAAGGCCTTTCTTGTCTTTCCCCATAAATGCTTGCAAGGTGTTCCGGCTATCTGGAGCCTCGATCGGCTTAAGCTTAATGTTTAAAAGATTAGCAAATGATGCAATGAAGTCGATTTGACTTACTAATGCACTTGAGACACCGGGATTTATTTTTCCTGGCCAACGGATAATGAATGGTACCCGGGTCCCTCCTTCGTAGATTTGGTATTTTCCACCACGGTAAGGGCCTGAACCATCGTGCCCTTGGTCAGCTTCTTTGGTTGATTTTCTTACCGTAGATCCATCCTCGTAGCCATCATCGTAAACTGGGCCGTTGTCACTTGATACAATTAGAATCGTGTTCTCCGTCAATCCTTCCTGCTCAAGCGCCTTGGAGATTGCCCCTACAGACCAATCGAACTGAATCATCGCATCGCCTCGCTTGCCTAATTTTGTTTTTCCTTGAAACCTTGGATGGGGGGCCCGAGGCACGTGTATGTCCTGAGATGAAAAGTAAAGGAAGAAGGGTTCTTCTTTTGATTGTTTTGCTATGTATTTTTTCGCCTGATTAACAAATTCGTCTGCCATTCCCTCATCATTCCATAGCGCGGACTTTCCTCCCCACATTTTACCGATTCTGCCGATTCCATTAATGACAGTTTCGCTGTGCTGATGGTCAGCTGGGTAGTAAGTTTCAGCTTCGGGATTCGTTCTTCCGTACGGATAAATGGTGCTTTTATGACCTTCAGGAACTGTGCCTACGAAGAGTGGGTCATTAAGATCCAGATTAACCACACGATAATTCTCTACATAAACGCAAGGGACCCTGTCATTAGTGGATGGCAAAAGAAAAGAGTAATCAAAACCTACCTCTATGGGGCCAGGCTTTATTTCTTTATTCCAATTTACAGGTGTCCCTGCCTTGCCCAGTCCTAGGTGCCATTTGCCAATTACAGCCGTATTATATCCAGCTCTTTTGAATAGTTTCGGCAGTGTGATGTCGGCATCGGCAGTTGATATGCAGAGGGGTGCATTGGGTGGTAAGATTCGGACTCCTTTACGGAACCCGTAAAGTCCGGTGAGCATTGAATACCTTGATGGAGTGCAAGTTGCAGCGGTGCAATGTCCATCAGTAAAAAGCAGTCCCTGTTTGGCGATTTTATCGATATGAGGAGTTGGTATTTTTGTGGAACCGTTAGCTCCGATATCGCCATAACCAACATCATCGCCATAGACGATAACGACATTGGGTTTTTCTGCTGCGAACAGTGCATTGGATATCACCAATGAAGAAAGAATAATTTTTTTGAGCACGGCAAATAGTTGGATTTCTTTGTGTTTGGAGAGCCGGAGGTCGGAATTGAACCGACGACCTATTCATTACGAATGAATTGCTCTACCCCTGAGCTACTCCGGCTTGATGTTCTGTTGTGAACAGAATTGACTCTAGCGTGATGAAAGTAGCTGTCAATCCTAGGAGATCATATGCCAGATGGGCAATTAAGAGTTTTTAATTGGCGCATTAATGTATATTGGCGTGGCTCCTGAGTTATCAGGTAGTCCGTTCTTATTATAAAAGATTCCTTTTAAGTGAGTAGGATTCTCAGGGCCAAATTCAGAGACGTGTAATCGGAATTCGATGGATTGGCCGGACAATATTTTCATTGATTGTGTTTTGTCTGAATGAATGAGGCCGTCTTCACAGAAAAAATATGGAGTTTTTGGCAAGGAGGGTTTTTCTTTTTTTAGCGGCCTTAAAGTTAGTAGTATTTTTTTTCCTTTACGAACGGCGGTCGATTTCCATGATTTGTTGGCTTGAGCAAAAGTTGACCGTGAATCATTAATTAAATTCGACCATTTGGTGTTTTTATGGGGTTGATTCTTTTTTGAAATTTGTATCGATAAGTTTAGATCAGCAAATGCAGGTTGGCATACTGTTGAGCAGCACATCCAACTGGCCCGTGCTTGAATTACGGGTTTGGTACCTGGTTCGGCATTTTGAGGTGCAGTGAGGGGAATGATTAGAAACACTTCGTCATGGTATCCATAAGCATTATAGGGGCCCATTTTCACAGCTTCGGGTTGAGGCCATAGTATCTTTCCAGCTTTAAATCCTTCTGGTAGCTTCCAGTCAAGTCCGGTGGGAACACCAACAATTCCTGGGCTTTTCCAGTAAGTGTGCCACCCTTTGTCATGCTTTATCCTGAGTGCTATGTCAATCGTTTCTCCAGGAGTAATTGATTGTTTTGAAGACACTAACTCAGTTATTAATGCGCCCTCTCGAACAGGTTTCGCAATTGAATTCGTAGCAAATATTAGCAGTAGTCCAAGAATTAATCTCATAGTATTGTCATTTAGAAATCGGCACTTCCTGGCGTTCTTGGGAATGGGATCACGTCTCTTATATTAGCAACTCCAGTTACAAACATCAGCATCCTCTCAAATCCCAAGCCAAAACCAGAGTGAGGAACAGTTCCGTATCTGCGTAAGTCAGAATACCAAGAATAATCTTTTTTCGAAATGTTATTTTCTTCCATGTTTTTCATAAGAACATCAAGACGTTCTTCGCGTTGACTTCCTCCTATAATCTCACCTATCCCTGGTACCAATAGGTCCATGGCTGCAGATGTTTTTCCGTCATCATTTATGCGCATATAAAAGGGTTTAATTGATTTAGGGTAATCGTGTACTGTCACTGGGGATTTGAAATACTCTTCGGTGAGGAATCGTTCGTGTTCGGTTTGAAGGTTTATGCCCCATTCGATGGGGTATTCAAATTCCATTCCTGATTTTTTAAGTATTTTAACAGCCTCTGTGTAACTTATTCTTTGGAATGCTTGATCTGAAACGGAGTGAAGTCTTTCGAGTAATCCTTTATCAACAAATTTTCCGAAAAGCTCGAGGTCTTCTGCACAATGTTGCAGTGTGTCTTTGATGAGGTATTGGATCATTTCTTCAGCCAGATCCATGTCGCCTTCAAGGTCGCAATGTGCCATTTCTGGCTCGATCATCCAGAACTCTGAAGCGTGGCGAGTGGTGTTGGAGTTTTCAGCTCTGAAGGTCGGACCAAAAGTGTAAACATTTGATAGGGCGCAAGCGAATGTCTCGACTTCGAGTTGTCCGCTCACTGTTAGGTAGGTAGGTTTGCCAAAAAAATCATCTTTCTTGTCAGTCTGATTTCCATCAAGTGTAGTAACGCGAAACATTTCTCCTGCGCCCTCGCAATCACTGGCTGTGATTATTGGGGTGTGAACATAAACAAATCCTTTTTCCTGAAAAAACTGGTGAATAGCATAGGCAAGTCGGGAACGTGTTCTAAAAACACAACCGAAGAGATTGGAACGAGGTCTTAGATGTGCTATTTCACGAAGAAATTCTTGGGAGTGGCCCTTTTTTTGTAAGGGATATGTATCGTCAGCAGTGCCTGTGACTTCTATTTCTAAGGCTTTAATTTCAAAGGACTGCCCTTTGCCAGGTGATTCTACAAGTTGCCCCGTTAACTTAATAGATGATCCTGTAGTAGCCATGCTGATGGATTCTGATCCAGGAATCCCATCGTCGACAATTGCCTGAATGTTGGCTAGGCAGGATCCGTCGTTGATTGATAGAAAAGAGAAGCCTTTGGAATCACGGCGAGTCCGAACCCAACCGGAGATGGTTATGTCATCAATTGGGTTATTGCTGGCAAGTGCTTCTTTAATTGTCATTCGATTGAAGTTTAATCTATTGAAGTCGGAGAATGTGTATTATACAATCTAGTTTTTGCTTTAGGAAGAGCTAGTATTTTTTTATAATTAAGAGATCTGATGAGAATAATGAAATTAGCTCTTTTTGTTTTAGGATGTGCACTGATGAGTGGGGTGCTAGTTCTTGGAATTGAAGTGGATGGTGAGCGGGATGAGGGGTACGGCGAGCCAGTGGCGGTTCAACGGATACAGACCGGATTCGGTGACCCTGGCAGTGAACTTGATGCTGCTTATACTGTTGTGTCTGAAGAGAAACTGTACTTGATGCTTACGGGCAACCTAGAGCCAAACTTTAATAAGCTTGAAATCTTTATTGATTCAAAATTAGGTGGGCAAAATAAGATAATCGCAACGCAAAATCCAAACAATGATAACTGGGCTGCAAAATTTGATGGATTCACCTTTGATCCTGGTTTCTCTGCGGACTATTTGTTGATAGTGAGGCATGGCCTTAATGGTACTCAGCTTGATGTGGACTTCGCAGAATTAGGGGAAGGAGGAAAAGGAGAATTAGTTGGACGTTTTGACCCAGTTAATTTGGGAAAGTCTGGTCCGTTTGAGACATCAAATGGTCTAATTATTGGTTTTAATAATACAAATTCTGCTGGAATCGGTTCTAACCAAGGTCAGTTGGCAAATCAACAAGAAGCGTCACTTGTTCGGACTGGATTGGAATTAGCGATTCCATTGAATCTGATAGGATCACCAAGAGGAGAGATTAAAATATGTGCGATGATAAATGGACACGGGCATGACTATCTCTCAAATCAATTTTTAGGTTCCATGCCTGAATGGACTCGTAATCTAGGAACCAATGGGCAAGGGGATTTTGTTCAAGATTCTTCATTGAAAGATGTTGATCTTAAAGATTATGAGGGAGATCAATTTTTTGTTACTTCAGGCCCTGCGATACCTTTGCAGATTGTTGATTTGAGCTATGATGCTGAGTCTGAATTTTTTTCCATTACTTGGGCATCTGCTCCTGATTCATTTTATACATTTGAGAGCTCTGTTGATATGATGGCCTGGCAGGAGATTGATGATGGAATAGAATCCCAGGGTGAGGAAACCACCTATAATTTAATTTTGGAAAATAAGGATAAGAGTCGGTTTTATAGAATTGTTGAAGAATGACAGTTAAATTTTCTTTTATTCGATCCAAGGTCTGGCCTGTTTGATGATGAATTCACCGTTTTCAACTAGTTTAAATTCTATTTCCATAGCGAAATTGGAATTTCCTCTATAAAGGTTCTTAAAATGTCTGTGGACGATATCCATGTAGTCCTTTAGGCGTAGAGCTTGGTTTCGCGTTAGAATTCTTTGTCCCGATTCAATCTGATTTGAATTCCTGATATATTGTATCTCGTAATTCGATCCGAATCCTAAGTTAGCAATAATATATTCTTCGGGAATTGATCCCGGTTCTGGATTAGTAACCAGATTCTCTCCTACCTGAACGTTCACGTAATGTCCTTCCCACCCGGGGCCGGGCAGATATATGTTCTTAGTTACGCCGACACCATTAGCGGTTTCATTTTGGAAACTTTGATGAACAAGGATCCCCATAGCCGCCGTCATATGATCTATTCTCCAAAAGTCTCTTTCTTCAAAGGCTCGGTATGTCCATAGGCCAGCCCATACTTGTTTTGCTGTGTTTGCAAAGTGTCCCTCTTCTTTGTGATGAGTGTATGATTCATAAAGGCCTGCACCGTTGAATCCTTGAAGGTCTTCGTTGTTGGTGCTAGAGCGGGCCCTTATGGCTACGTTTTCAGGAAAGGAATTCTGCAAATCATTAAGAGCATTTAGCATCCAGTTTGGCAGAATTCCGGTTTCTTTGATTCTTTTCCTGAATTCCTTTAGGCGATTTTCTCTCACGGAAGGAAAGGATTGAAAGAGGGTGTCATTTATCATTTGTTCAGCTTCGGTGTAAAAGCCGTTATGCTTCATGAAGGCGTCATAAAAGTAGAATGGGATGGCGTATCCATTTGGTGTTCGCATGGGAAGTATTTCATTTAATTCTGCAAGGTTCGTTGCCTTAGATCCAAATGCGGATGACATAGAAAAATCCATATTTGAGAGTTGTGTGATCTGATCGTAACTCAGATTTCGTTCTGGAAAGCTAGTTTTTGAGGGGCGTATTTTTTCAAAATAAGTTTCAATTTCTTCTTGGCTAGCAGGACGAATATCGATTCCGTCCGGATTTATGCTTAGCTTAACGTTTTGTCCGATGAGTGGAGTGATTCTTGGGTCAGTTGATGCATCTTTAAGATAGGCGTTAGGAGTTCCATTTTGCTTAGCCTTAAGATTGATATGTGATAGGGGGGTTTGGTTCTGTTCGGTGATAATTCCTGCAACGTGAGTTATATCATTAGGAATGTTGCGAAGTATGACGATGTCTCTTGATGACATGGTTTGTGACCCTGTAATAAATCTGAGTTTGCCAAAACATTCTCCAGTATTTAGAGCGCTATAAGTCGAATTGCCGAATAGATCCTCAGAGTCAATGACTGCAACATGAGATCTTTTGTATTGGCTTATTTCTGATTGATGAAGGGTTTTCTGGGTTTCACTTGATGGATGATATGCTATTTGACCATCAAGGTAGGGCATTGAAGAAGCAATCATTTCGAATGATGTTTCAACGAATCTGAATGCGACAGGATCTGAAGGCCAAAATTCGACAGTGTAAATTCCAGTCTGTCCGGAAGGGGTTACATAGTTGGGATGATAAACGATACTGCCGGCAGTGTTCCGTCGTCTTGAGTTGGTGAAATATGTGTGGCTATTAAATAACGAGTTGCTGTTGTATCTATTAACTGCGTCTCGGCTGAAAGTGTAATGATACTGGTATTGTTTGCTGTTTACGAAATAAAGCTTCGGTGATGAGGTGTGTATGTCATAGATAACGAATTTAACTTCGCTGATGTTTGCGGACCCGGGAAAGTTGTCTCGATGTGACAGAGATTCATAGGTTTGTCTGTCAGGGATATAAACTCTGCCTTTAGATGTGCCAATGGCTGGAGCTGGATTAAGTGGATTCATTAATCCCAGTGAATTCATTTCAGTTAGATCAGATAGTCCATCACCGTCCGTATCTACCTGTTGTGAATTTTTGTGTATTTGGAGACGTAAAAATCCGGTTCTAGGAATGGGGGCAGGGTCCTTTGCGATTGAAAGCTCTCCTTCTCCTCGGACAATGTGGATTGCCCTATTTATTCCCGTGAATGTGTCATCGCGATGCAGAACGGCGTACTCATCAGAGCTTAAAGTAAAGTGGAGTTGTATTAATCCTCCAGGAGAACGTGAGGTATATAAAATTTCATTTCCTTTTCCTTTATCTAATATAAAGAAAAACAGGAGAAATAAGACCAATGTTTTACGATTTATCAGTGCGGTCATTGTTATTTTCTACCATACCTTGTTTATTTTAAATAGAAGATTAATGGATTGTCAGACTTAGTACTGGTTAGTCCAAAAATTTGTCAAATTCTGCACTGGGGATCATTTTTATGGCTTGATTTTTTTTGAGGAAAAGAATCGCTTCTGTCTGAGAGGAGTCATCTATAATTTGCATTGCTCTTTTTCCCATAATGCAGAGAGCAGTTGCTAGGGGGTCGCTGTAGGTGCCTGAAGGAGCAATGACTGTGGCGGCATTTTCATGAATTAATCCGAGGCCGATGCTGGGATTAAGGATATGTGAGTAACGCTGACCCTTGATCGTGATTGATTGCTCAGTGTTCCCGGAAGTTGACACTGCAGCATTCGCAATTCTTATAGTCGTGGGTTTCCGGTTCTTGTCACGATAAGGCATTATGTGAACTTTCCAGCCATCTTTTCCGGGGGGCGGGTCGCCTAATACAATATCGCCTCCTGCGGATATGCTTGATGACGAGAGGCCTTTATTTTTCAGGAGATCCAACATTTTATCTGCAGTATAACCTTTTGCAATTCCGCCAAAATCGAGACGAGTATGAGGATTGAGTTTGGTGATTAGTGCTGAGCTATGTTCGATTTCCAAGTTGGAAAAGCCGCATGCGTTTTTTGCTGTTTTAAGTTTTTTTGGTGAAGGTAGTTTGTTGGTGCGTCTTGATAGTCTCCATAATTTACTTAGTGATCCACAAGTCGGATCGAAATTGCCTTGCGTGTGGAGGCTTATTTTTTTTGATGACTTCAACAGATCCATTAAGTAAGGGCTTGCCGGTTGAGGTTTATTTGGTTCGCACTGATTGAATTTGCCGACTTCACTGTCGGCCATGTAATCCGAAAAGATGTTGTTCATTTTTTCAGCCAAATTATAAGCCTGTTTAATTATGGTAGCAGTGTTGCTATAAGAATATGGGCTGTAGACTACAATTTTGAACGTTGTTCCCATACAGGCTTGAGAAAATGTGTATTTCTCAATTCCATCTTTACTGGGCTTTATTTCAGTGATAGCGCTGAATATCAGATACAGTGTGAGAATAATGCTATTCAAGGGTGTCATGGCTGATTCCTGTGTTCCAGATTGATTCCATTTGTTCTGCTGAAGGAACCTTGAGTGGGCGTATGATTCGAAATCCTAACCATTGAGCATCAGTTAGGTACCAAATGCTTTTAGGTAATTGTGGGTCCTGTAGTTTCCATGTTTTGGAGGAAGGGAGGCGAGCCGTGCTGCGTAATGATTCAGGGAAGTCATTCCATGACCCTCCGCGGGCAACTCTTGGATAAAGGTTTCTTCCTCTTGCCCATGGGTTATCAAAGCTCTTCGCGTCATATCCTTCCTTTGAAAAAACATCCATCGTCCATTCAGCGACGTTGCCATGCATGTCGTGGATGCCCCATGGGTTTGGCTTCTTTTTGCCTGCTTTTTGATATTTGAAATCAGCGTTATCAATGAACCAGCCATAGTCATTGAGATCTTTTTCGCTGTCTCCGAATGAGTAGGCTGTTTTTGTTCCGGCTCTGCATGCATATTCCCATTCGGCTTCTGTAGGTAGGCGGTAAAAGTGTCCGGTCTGAAAACTGAGCCATTTGCAATATTGGAGAGCAGCATGTTGTGTCATGCTAATAGCGGGGTACCCATCTTTGCCCATTCCGAATGTCATTTCTACATAAGGCTTCGTTGGTCGGGAGATCAGATCTATGTCTGGATCATTTGGACTTGGGAATTGTTTTGATCCGTCCTTTTTGCGTCGTCCGCCGTCAATCATGAACTTCTCATATTCATTCCAGCTAACTTCATATTTTCCAATCCAAAAAGCATCTATATGAACTTCTCGTACTGGCCCTTCATGAGGTTTGTGATTAGATTCTTTTTCGGAAGAACCCATAAGAAAAGATCCACTGGGGGCGGCAATCATATGATAGGCATTTTCGGATTGGGGAATAGTTGAAGAATAGTTCTTCATTTCTGGTTCCTTTTTTTCTTTTGATTGCGAAATGATCAGTTTTCGAATTCTTTTAGTTAAACCAATGGATTCTTGATTGTTATCTGGAGGCCATTCTGCACCCGATTTGATCCATATTTTAATTTTTTCGCGTTCTTGTTCTGTTAATTTTTGAAGTATGGGATTGATGTCCCTTTTAAAATCAACCGCAGCAGGCATTTTGAGGACGACTCCCTGAGGCCAGGAAGCCCCTTCATCAATCCAATCTCTCAGAAGTTGTTTTTCTTTTTTGGGCAACCGCTCTTCTTTTGATGGCGGCATCACGTCTTCATCTGAATCATCCAATTCGATGAGCTCTATGAAGATGCTTTTGTTGGAATCACCAGGAACTATGATGTCGTCCGCTATAGCTGAGTTTCTCGTCTCTAATTTATAATCAGACTTTTTATAATTTTGGCGATGACATTTGAAACAACGACTTTCAAGGATGGGAAGGATATCCTTGGAAAAATCAACCTTAGCACCACATGATGATGTGATGAGAATAAGAATGATTACCTGCCGAAGCATGGCTGGTTCTAGCAATGTTATTAATTATCTAGAGGAGCTTAGTTTGTCCTGGTTTAGGAACTCCCCCAGGATCAAATTGGTCGTCCCACTTGAGCCCATCAGGAGCCAAATCTTCCTTGGAGTTTATGGCATCTTCCCACTTTATTTTTTGACCTGTGTAAGCAGCCATTCTTCCTAATAGAGCAAGCATAGTACTATGCGCCATCCATTCTCCATCATTCTTGGCTGATCCTTTGCGGATTGATTCGAACAGTTCGTTATGCTCTGTCTGGTACATGTCGTTACTGAGGTCTGGGCCAGCTCTCCAGTTTTCTTTTCCTCTAATAATACAATTTCCTCTCACAATTAAGGCTGATCCTTTTGTTCCATTGATATAGTCATGGTTTTCGCCATAGCAGTCCCTTTGCTGTCTTGATCCTAGGTGGCAAGTGACGTTGTTTGGATATTCGTAAGCAACGTGAAAGTGATCATATATGTTACCTCCTTCTGACGGAATTTGGCGACCGCCTGTAGCGACTGCACTGATTGGATCAATGTCACCAGTTGCCCATCCAATTTTATCCACGCTGTGAACTGCCTGCTCGACTAGGCTGTCGCCAGAAAGCCAGCCGAAATTATACCAGTTCTGTACTTGCCAAGCTACATCGCCGATCCCATCAGGTCTGCGGGTTGCTGAGGGCATTGGTTTAACGGGGCCAGTGTAATAAGTAGCAAACATATTTGTCACGTCGCCAATTGAGCCGCCGTGAATTTTTTCAAAGAGTGCGCGGCGGGCATAGTGGTAACGCCAACAAAAACCGCAAACCAAAGTCAGTTGTTTTTCTTTTGCAATCTTCGCTGACTCAATAACAGATCTAATGCCTGTAGCATCAACGGCTACTGGCTTCTCACAAAATACGTGCTTCCCAGCTTCGACTGCTGCTCGAAGCATCATTGGTCGAAATCCTGGGGGAGTAGTGAGGATGACGACGTCCGATTCTGCGATTACTTTTTTATAAGCATTTACACCAATGAATTTTTCTGGAGAACCTACCTGATCAGGGTGACGTTTTTTTAGATTGTTGATGGCGCCGTTAGCATTACCTTCAAACACATCTGCAACAGTAGTTAGGTTTACATTTTTATCGGCCGATAGGGCTTGGTTAGCGGCTCCTGTTCCTCTTCCGCCACATCCAATTAATCCAAGCTTCAGGGGGCTCTTATTTGGTGCAGATTGAGAAATATTGGGAAAACTTAAAGAAGCAGCTCCGGCTAATGTTCCTGCATTGCGGAAAAAATTTCTTCGTTTTAATAAAGATTCATCAGGATTAAGATTTGGCATGGGCATTGGTCTGTGTAGGTGTTTTTTTAGTATAATAATGGGTCAGAGCACTGTTGCCACTCGATTTTATAGGGTTCTTTGTTTTTGGAAGGGCAAGTTCTAGTTAGGTTTTTTTCTATTTCGACCTAATAATCTAGCCTTATCAGCGTTTTGAAAGAGATAAAAGAAAATAATCCAATGTCTGCAAGCCCACGGGTCATAGATCCATCAGCCGTTCTCTTGAGACGGGCACTCTCTGATTTTGAGGTCCCGCTCACTAGATATGCGGTTAGCATACTTGGGGACATTGAACGATCCAGAGATGCGGTGCAGGACACTTTTATTAAACTCTATGCGCAAGATCCTAAGAAAGTTGAGAATAAGCTAAAGGCATGGATTTTCACTGTATGTAGAAACCGGTGCTATGATATTTTAAAGAAGGAAAAGAGAATGAAAAGGTTAGAGGGTGATGAGGTGCATGCGTTGTCATCATCGATCGATGACCCTGCTCAATCGATGGCTAGGGCAGAGGATAGGGCAAAGTTGAATTCTGATTTAAGGAAGTTGTTGTCAATGATTGAAGAGTTGCCTGCACGACAACGAGAGGTCATGCGTTTGAAGTTTCAAGCGGATCTAAGCTATAAAGAGATTGGTGAGACCTTAGAAATTACTACCAGTAACGTTGGGTTCATTGTGCATAGCGCTTTCAAAAAATTAAGAGAAGCGATGAATTAAACACAAGAATGAAGAAAAAAATAAGAATTTATTTTTATTGTAAAAAGTTATGAATATTGAAGACGATCCAAAATTAACTGCGTATATCTTAAATGAGCTTGATTGCGATGAGGAGTCAGTAATAAAGAAGCAGTTGTCTGAATCTGAGGGCTCAAATGCCCTCATAAGAGAGGCGAAGGAATACGCATCAATGATTCGAGAAGCTTATGATATGGACCCAGCGCATCGGATGACGTCTCAACAAAGAGAAGGTATTTTGAAGGATTCGGAAATAGTGGCAGTGACAGGAACATCACCAGATAAGATGCTTTCCTTTAGAGATGGGTTGAAATCTTTAGATAAAGAGAAAACTGAAGCGGAAAGAATTAATGTTTGGAAGAAATCCTTTCCCATGCTTGTTAGCTTTAGTGCTGCTGCGCTCGTCATTGGTATGGCGGTAGTTTTGTTAAAGCATGAGCAGATAGGAGCTGGTTCCAAATCAAAGATAGCCCAAAAGCCTTTAGATCCTTTTTCTGTTACCGTGCTCGATTCGGACACAACTGATGAGCAGGGCAGGGATAAACTTAGTTGGGTTCAGCGGCAAATGGGAGTTGGTCCTGTCAAATTCCCGATTACTTATCGATACGGTCAACCTAAACCATTGAATGAAATATCTGAAGGCTTGGTATTTCTCGATGGTGAGTCGTTTAGGAATCCAGCAATGGAAGGGCAGAGGTGGTCAGTATTTCCTTCGAATGTTAGTTCAAAGTCCTATGATCTTTTACGGGAATTCATGTTGGCTGGGGATGTTCCAGATGGGAAAAATGTCCATATAGGGTCTTTGATTAATGCGTTTGAATATGATTATGAGTATCCGAATTCAGGCGAAAAGTTTGCGATCAATGCCGAGGTGGCTAATTGTCCCTGGGATCAAGAGCGTTGGCTCATTCACATAGGTGTTCGTGCAGCCGATATTAACAAGAATAAGGAAAAAGACATTCTGCTTGTTAGAGAAGTTCGTATGGCTGTTGAATTTAATCCTGACAGAGTTGCCGGGTACCGGCTAATCGGTGAAGATGACACCAAGAAATTCGACGCAAATAATTCACCGAATCAAATCGTTTTGGATGGGCAGGCGATCACTGCTCTTTATGAAATCGTACCTATGGAAGGAACTGATTTTTCAGAATCCTTGACCCGGAATGCGGATTCTGAACTTGTGTCAGTCAGAATCGATTATACGGATCCAGAGAATAAGGATTCTCGTTCGCTCATTTCTAGCATTTCACATAAGAGCGCAGTTGCATGGGAAGAGGCAAGCGAAGACATGCGGTTTGCCACTTCAGTAGCAGGTTATGGGTTATTGTTGGGAGGTTATGGAAAAGGTTCGTTGGCTACATATGATTTGGTTCTTCAGCTTGCCAAAGATGCATTGGGTGAAGATAAAAATGGCCAGCGCTCAGAGTTTATTGATTGGATAAAGAAAACAAAAAATTTAGAAGAAAGAAGATAAAATCTACAGATTAGGATTCTTTATAAATGTTTTTCTGGAATTAAGAGATTCATCTCTATACATGTTAAGTAATTAATAGTTCATTAAAAACTTTGTTAACTCCGCTATCATTTGATTGAATCATTTAATCATAAATCGTCTGACATCTTCATACCAGATGGTGGTCCTATAGAGGATGCTTTAAATCGCACTTCGCATCTTGCTATTGGTGCCCATTCTGATGATCTGGAAATCATGGCATATCACGGAATCGTGAACTGCTATGGCCATGGAGAACAGTTAAATAAGAATTGGTTCACTGGAGTCACGGCGACAGATGGTAGAGGCAGTTCGAGGGCTGGTCTCTATTCGGAATGCAGCGATGAGGAAATGGCGAAAATTCGCAAAGAAGAGCAAAAACAGGCAGCAGTTGTTGGTAGATACAGCGCAATGCTACAGCTGGGTTATTCTAGTGATGAAATAATGGATAAAAAGGGCTCCATAAAGCTCAAGGAAGATCTGTCATCTATTCTAAAAGAAACGAAACCAAAAATAGTTTATACTCATAATCCAGCGGATAAACACGACACTCATATAGCGGTTCTTTATGCTGCGATATGTGCAATGCGCGAGCTGACAATTGAAGATCGACCTGAACGAATTTTAGGATGTGAAGTTTGGCGCGATTTGGATTGGATGCCCGATCAGAACAAAGTGGCTCTTGATGTGAGTCAAAGGGAGAACCTTGCAAATGCTTTGGTGGGGGTTTTTGACAGCCAAATTACTGGAGGTAAGCGTTATGACAGGGCTGCTGTTGGTAGGCGTTATGCTAATGCCACATTTTTTTATGCTGAAGGAAAAGATAAATCAGAGCAGCTAACATTTGCAATGGACTTAACGCCAGTGGTTAATGATGAGTCTATTGATTTCATTGAATATGTTATGAATTACTTGGATAAGTTTCGTAATGATGTTCATAATAATTTGAATCAATATTTTTAGGTTTTAACTATTAACAGTATTTTTTCTAAAGCATGGAAATCATTATTCGTCCTTCGCCAGAAGAATGTGCATCAATAGGAGGCCGCATAATTGCCAATCTGATAAAAGGGAAGCCCGACGCAGTCCTTGGCTTGGCTACGGGGAGCACGCCAATGCCTTTATATTGTGAGCTTGCTAGAATGCATGAAGATGAGGGGCTTAGTTTTTCTGAAATAACCACTTTTAATCTGGATGAATACATTGGTCTTTCTGGTGATCATCCATGCTCTTATCAATATTTTATGAATAAAGAGCTGTTTAGCAGAATTGATATACGGGCAGATTCTACACACATTCCCAATGGTGAGGCAGACGATATTGAAAGTGAGTGTTTGGGCTATGAGCAGGCAATTAGATCTAGTGGTGGAATTGATTTACAAGTTCTTGGAATTGGCTCAGATGGTCATATTGGTTTTAACGAGCCGGGGTCTTCGTTAGCTTCGAGAACCCGGATCAAGACTTTAACGGGTAAGACGATTGAAGATAATGCGAGATTTTTTGATAATCTGAATCAAGTTCCGCGTCATTGTATTACAATGGGAGTTGGTACAATAATGGATAGCGTATCTTTGATTCTTTATGCATTTGGCGAGAGAAAGGCAGATATTATCTCAAAAGCAGTGGAGGGCCCAGTGAGTGCAATGGTTCCAGCCAGTATTTTACAGTTACATCCGCGTGTTAGGGTGATAGTTGATGAGGCGGCGGCATCAAAGCTTACGAACATTGATTACTATAAGGAGGTTTATGTGAATAAACCCGATTGGCAGGAATGAATTCTTGGGGCTGACATTGAAGATGTCATAAATTCTCCAGTATTTACTGTTAAATCTTTTTTAACTTGCTGTAATAGAGGCACTTCCTAAGAATCTCTTTATTTGCCCTTCTTTAGTGTACACTAATGTGTTATGTTTATAATTATAAAGAGATGAATTTAAATAAATTAACAATAAAAATGCAGGAATCTTTAGCCGTCGCACAAGAAATGGCAGTCAAAGAACAGCACCCAGAAGTTAGTGATTTACACTTATTTATTACTATTTTGCAGCAATCTGAAGGCGTTGCTCGTCCAATGATTGAGGGGCTTGGTCATAATGTTGCTGACTTACAAAGGGCAGCTTCAAAATCCTTATCTGGCCAGGTCAAAGTGACGAGCGATTCGAGTTCCCCAGCAATGAGTGAGGGTTTACGCAAAGTAGTGCAGACAGCTGATGGAGAAAGAAATGAACTGGGGGATGATTATTTGAGTGTTGAGCATGCAATGCTAGCTATGACTTCAGTCGAAGGTCCTGTAAAAGATATTTTAGAGAAGATAGGGATTAATCGTAATAATATTCTGGATGTCTTGCGTGAGGTCCGCGGTAGTCAGCGTGTAACTGATGAAGACCCTGAATCTAAATATCGGCCCTTAGAAAAGTACGGGCAAGACCTTACTCAATTGGCAAGGAAAGGTAAAATTGATCCTGTCATTGGTCGTGACGATGAGATTAGGAGAATAATGCAGGTACTTTCAAGAAGAACTAAGAATAATCCTGTTCTTATAGGGGAACCAGGAACTGGTAAAACTGCTATTGTTGAAGGACTCGCTCGCCGCATTGTTGCTGGTGATGTTCCGGATTCATTAAAGAATAAAAGACTCATTTCCATGGATCTTGGAGGGATGCTAGCTGGAGCTAAGTATCGGGGTGAATTTGAAGAGAGATTAAAAGCTTTTCTTAAAGAAGTGACGGAATCTGATGGAGAAGTTGTTCTTTTTATTGATGAGCTTCATACGATTGTGGGCGCAGGTGCTTCTGAGGGGGCTGTGGACGCATCTAATTTGCTAAAACCTCAGTTAGCTCGAGGCGAACTTCATACAATTGGAGCTACGACATTAGAAGAGTATAGAGAATACATCGAAAAAGATTCAGCTTTGGAAAGACGTTTCCAACCGGTCCGGGTTGAAGAGCCAAGTGTTGACGATACTATTGCTATTTTAAGGGGACTCAAAGAAAGGTACGAAGTTCATCATGGTGTGAGGATAAAAGATGCTGCATTAATTGCTGCTGCGACTTTATCTAACAGATATATTACACAGCGATTTTTACCAGACAAGGCCGTCGATTTAGTTGATGAGGCTGCGTCTAGGTTAAAAATAGAATTGGATTCAATGCCTATAGAGATTGATCAGTTGGAAAGGTCCATTACTCAGTTCGAAATGGAACGGCAGGCCCTAGAAAAAGAAGATGATGAAATAAGCGTTCAAAGGTTGGCAAGCGTTGAGCGTCAGATGGCTGAAGTGAAGGAGAAGGCGTTAGCGCTAAGGTCTCAGTGGCAAAATGAGAAAAAAATTATCGATGAATCACGTTCTCTTCAGGCGCAAATTGAAGACTTAAAGAATCAATTAGAACTTGCACAGAGAGAAGGTAATCTTTCAAGGGCAAGTGAGATTCAATATGGTTCACTGCCTAATGCTGAGTTAGAATTAGAGTCCTTCGGAAATCATCTTAATGAAATGCAGGGACAAGGCAGGAAATTACTCAAAGAGGAGGTGACTGAAGAGGACGTTGCATCGGTAGTTGCAGCATGGACGGGAATACCCGTCAATAGACTCAAAGAAGGAGAAAAAGAAAAACTCTTGAGTATAGAGTCTCGTCTCGGAGAAAGAGTGATCGGTCAAAAAGATGCGGTAAAATCTGTTTCCAATGCCATTCGTAGAGCACGAGCAGGGCTTGGAGATGAAGGTAGGCCCATTGGTTCATTTCTTTTTCTCGGACCGACTGGTGTAGGAAAGACCGAATTAAGCAAGGCGCTAGCTGAATTCCTTTTTGACAATGAGAGAGCCATGACCCGGATCGATATGAGTGAATATATGGAGAAACACAGTGTTGCTCGATTGATAGGGGCTCCGCCAGGATATGTGGGATACGAAGAGGGTGGGCAATTGAGTGAAGTTGTCCGAAGGAATCCTTACTCGGTAGTGCTTCTTGACGAGGTAGAGAAGGCACATCCCGATATTTTTAATGTACTGCTTCAAGTGCTCGATGATGGAAGGATAACGGATGGTCAGGGGAGGACAGTCGACTTCAGAAATACTGTGCTAATTATGACAAGTAACCTTGGCAGTATTGAAATACTTAATGAAGAAAATCCTGAGCAGAGAGAAGCAAAAGTGAATGAAGTTTTAAGAGAATATTTTAGACCTGAATTCCTAAACCGTATTGATGAGAAGATAATCTTCAATAGACTGACACAAGATGATTTATCTAAGATAATTAGATTGCAATTGGATCTAGTAGAAGAGCGGTTAAGTAAGCAAAATATAGAAATTGAATTTGCTAGTGACTCGGTGTCATTTCTTGTCTCAGAAGGATTTGATCCTGTTTACGGCGTCAGACCTCTTAAGCGAGCTATCCAGAAGTATGTTTTGGATCCTATGAGCATAATTATATTAAATGGTGAAATTGAGGAGGGAGATGAGGTCCATGCTACATTAGAGGGTGAGAGTCTGAAGTTTGCAAAAAAACATGAAATGGTATAAGCCTTGTTATTAAATTTAACGATTGGATTACTGGTGTTTTTCATTTTGTCAGTCCATCATTCACTATGAATCAACCGAGACCTTATATTATTGGTGAAACGAACTGGGCGCATGTCCGTTCAGTTAAATATGAAGTTGCAGTATTACCTTGGGGAGCAACCGAAGCGCATAACTACCATCTTCCGTATGAGACAGATAATATACAGTTAAATTGTTTGGCTGCAGAGTCTGCTAGGATTGCATGGCATGGCGGGGCAAAGGTAGGAATTCTCCCATGCGTTCCATTCGGTGTAAATACGGGTCAGTTAGATATCCCGTTTTGTATTAACATGAACCCTACAACCCAAACAGCAGTTCTTGCTGACGTGATTGGATCCTTATCGCATCAAGGAATATTCAAATTAATTGTCTTAAATGGGCACGGAGGGAATAATTTTCGCCAACAATTAAGAGAACTCCAAGCTAGGTTCCCTGAAGTATTTCTTTGTACTGTGGATTGGTTCGGAATGATCAATCCTGCAGATATATTTGATGATCCTGGCGATCACGCAGACGAAGTCGAGACAAGTCTTATGCTGCAAATAGCGCCTGATCTTGTTGCCGGACTCGAAGAGGCGGGCGATGGGTCGACAAATCGATCTCGGATTAAGGCTATTAGGGAAGGATGGGCATGGGCGCAGAGGGACTGGCTCAAGGCAACCAATGATACCGGTTCTGGAGATCCTTCAAAGGCAACAGCTGATAAGGGAAAAGAATTAATCGAAACCTTATCCGAAAAATTAGCGGCATTTTATATTGAGCTTGCGGAATCGGATCTCTCAGATTTGTACGAAACGAAAAATGATTAAGAGAAGCGTTGGGATATGATCATCCCCTCGGATCAAATGGTGAGGGTTTGTTCAACTAGAGTTGTATTTTTTTTCCGTTCTTTTTGGCGGGAGGAATAGTCTCATTCTCTGGATTAACTTTATTTCCTGGTTTCAATTTTGGAATCTTGAGTCCAGGGCTTTCAAAATTAAATCCCTCGAAACTGAGACCTGATCCGTTGAACCGGTCAAGTTGGTTTTTTACTCTTTGAGGTAACTTTTCTTTTTCATCATCAGTATTGGCAGGCCCTTCGAAAATTATTTTTCCATTAAGGTCTTTAATAATGACATTTGTTTTACTGCCGTTCTTGCGAATCTCGATAGTTCCTTGATCGTCACTGAACATCATTGTCTGACTGCTTGATCCAAAAATCTCACCTTTACCCGGCAATTTATCAAACTCTTGTAGATCAAACATCCCCTTTAAATGTTTCCTCATCTGTTCTTGCATTTTATGGATTTGCTTTTGAACGTCCTGGTCAGTTTCGAATGGAAGAATGTCAAAATTCAATCCTTTCAAATCAGCAAAATCTTCTTCTGTTTTTAGATGATCAGGGCGCATTGCAAAATTAACCTCAATGGTTTTCTTCGCTCCTCGGTGGATGACTGAAAGTTCTGCGTTAGTCTCTGCTTTGCGTGAGCTTATCAGTTTGCTCAGATGATCAGGGGACTTAATTGGCTTGCCGTCGATTTCGAATATGATGTCATGCTTTTTGATGCCTGACTTTTCTGCAGGGCTATCAGGGAGAACTAATTTAACAGCAGCCCCTACACCTTCAGGTAAATCTAATTGAGTTGCTAAAACCGCATCAATTTTTCCAGTAGCAATTCCAAGCCATGCTTTTTCAAATTGCTCTGTGAATGCTAAGACGTTAGCACAAAAAAACATAAAAACAGTAAAGGGGAGTAGTAGCTTGCAAATGACAGTTTTCTGTTTGTGGCTTTTCATGATTTTATAGTGGATCGGGTAAATTAATTAAATGAGTTTTTTGGATTCAATCTAATCAGTTTTTATAGGTACAAAAAACAAACGCTGGCTTGGGACTTTCATCTCGATCAATGAACCGTCCTCTTCGTTCTTCCAAAGGAAAGAATCCGAAAACTGATAGCGCACATCGTGATAGGGTATCTTGTCGTCCGACAAAAATAATCCTTCGTCTTGCACCCCTTCAAATACGTTCTTTGCGTTTAGAGGGATGAATTGATTCCTTTTTAAAGGTTTATTTACTGAAGCTTTGGATGCGGTCGTTTCATTACTGGAATTCTGATCGTTTAGCATGGCAAAAAACACACCGACAAAAGCAATGAGTAGGGCCGCGACGGCAGAAAGCTTCTGTATCTTTGGGAACCAAATTATTTTCCGAAGGTTAGCATACTTATTTTGGATGTGATCGCTGTTTTCAAATATATTTTCTATTTTAGCGCTCAGGTCATCTGGTAACTTTGCGGGTTTGAGCTCATGAAGTTTTTGCTCAATTTCTTTGAGATCAGTATTCATTTTGTTAGTTATTAATTAAAGCGCCGATCAAATCGAATTTGGTTTAAGAATTTTTCTTAATGCATCCAAAGCGTATCTGTACCTTGATGCTGCGGTATTAGCTGGGATATTAAGATTTTCTGCTATCTCAGCGAAAGTTAGTTCGCCCCAAATCTTTAGGGCGAGTACTTCTTGAAATTTTTCAGGAATTTGTTGAAGTGCTTCTTTGATAATTTGAGCTTGCTCGGATTGTTCTAGAGATGACGTTTCAAACCAGTTCTCAACTTGATCTCTGTCTCTTACAACAAAATCAGATTTTTGTTCCCTTTGAGTTCTTCTATTGATTCGCCTCGCATGGTCAATTGCGGCGTTCCTGAGAGCCGTGTATACCAATGCTAGGGGGGGCGGGTCAAAGTGGCCATCTATAGGGGAAGAATATGATTTCCATAATCGAAGGATTGTGTCTTGCAGAACATCTTGTGCATCTGCTTCTGATTTTGTTTTGCCCCTAGCGAATAGGAGCAAGCGAGTTCCATTTAAATGAAACCATTCCTTCCATGATTCTGCTAAAGATTCTTCTGTCATGTCTAGGGTTGCTAAATAATACTTAATTATATTAGCGTTACTAGCATTGTATTTTTGTTACTTATTTAAGGTTCTAGCGTGCTTGACTTTACTTCTAAGGAAAATAATTTAAATCTTTCTAAAATAAACATTAATGAATCAAGTTACTCTTCTAGTTTTAGCTGCAGGCATGGGAAGCCGATACGGAGGATTGAAGCAGTTGGATCCTGTGGGACCGAATGGTGAAACGGTAATAGATTATTCTGTTTTTGATGCTATTAGGGCAGGATTTACCAAAGTTGTTTTTATTATACGAGAAGAATTTTCTGAGGAATTTAAGAGAAGCGTTGGAAGTAGATTTGTAGATAAAATTGGGGTTGAATATGCTTATCAGAACATTAATGAATTGCCTGATGGATTTAATGTTCCAGAAGAAAGAATTAAGCCATGGGGAACAGGGCATGCAATTTTGGCTGCATCTGGAGTAGTTAATGAACCTTTTGCTGTAATTAATGCTGATGATTTTTATGGTAGGGATGCCTATACTAGGATATGCAATTATTTAACCAAAGTTGGCGATAATAATGGGCAGAAGACTTATTGCATGATGGGGTATTCTCTGCGAAATACATTGTCTGAAAATGGAAGCGTCTCACGAGGGGTTTGTTCTATTAATGCATCAGGGCAACTTGAATCCGTTAAGGAATTAACAAAAATTGCTAAAACTGAATCGGGGCCAGTAAACATGAGTGAGAATGGGGATAGTGAATTATTGGATGGCTCTGAAATTGTCTCCATGAATATGTGGGGTTTCACTCCGTATATTTTCATCCATTTAGAGGAGCTATTTACGGACTTTTTAGAGCAAAATTTGGAAGATTTAACTTCAGAATTTTATATTCCTTTTGCTGTAGATTCTATGATTAAAGCAAGAAATGCTTCCGTTGAGGTACTTCAAACTTCAAGTAATTGGTTTGGTGTCACATATCAGGAGGATAAGAATTTTGTTCAGGAATCAATACAATCATTGATTCAATCAGGGGAATACCCTTTAGAGTTTGAGTAGCTCCAATAAATCCTCTTAAAGGCCATAAACCTTTAATAGCCAAGAGTATATGTAAATATCATTAGGCCCCTCGCCTCTCGCGGATATAAAAACCATAATTTAGCATTGCATAAAAATATAAATACCATAGAATCTATATTACCCACAAGCTGTAAAGAGTAATAAAAAACTAAACAACAATACAGAAAATGTTTAAACAATCATTCTCGAAAGCGTTCACTTTGGTGGAATCGATGCTTGCGATCACTCTGATCTCTGGCATCGCTTCGGTTGGATTTGTAGGGTTTATTGAAATAAAGGCTTCTACAAAGGCAACTAAGCTTGAACAAGATATAGCGGTTATTAATCAATCGCTCAGGGTATATGAAGCGCATGGTGGCGAATTGGATGCAAATTTACCACCCAGCGAAATTATCAAAAAATTAAAAACCGTTGCCTCTGAAAACACATTCAGGGAAATCATAGGCCTTAGAGAATCAATGATAGACTCTCGATTGGAGCTTGTTATGCAGTCAAAGGCTGAAGCTTCAACCAGAAAGCCAAGAGCCTTATGGAATCTGCATACGAAAAGGTTCATTGTCGCGAGGGGTGGAGATTTAGGGATTGAATCTTTTCGCATGAATGAAGCTTTGGGAAGGAACTCATCTTTAGTGGAGGATCGTGCGTCTACGCTAAAGCTTGCTAAAAAAAGTAACTGGGTTTGGGATTATGATGATAAGAATGTAATTAAGAGTGGATTGGTGATCCCGATTAATTTAGATCAAGGAGGTTCTCTTCCCCTAGCTTCATCTGCGCATTACGCTGGTCCTCTCGATCTTAACTCTCCGTCATTTTCATCCGCTGGGGGGAATTACGATCTTCGCAATTTTGAAGCTTTCAGGATTTCGCTTAGCAATCCAAACCCAGAAGGCTCTTCACGGATATTTTATAGTTTGGATGGTAATAATTGGAGTCTTTATTCCGGGCAAAATTTTGAAATCAACCCTGGTGACAGGGTTGCGGCGATGGCGGCTAGCCTTGAGTCCGGGTCATGGGCTGACAGTGGTGTAATTCTTAACTCTTATAATGCGGATCCAGTGCAACTAGAGATTGGATTGAGTGCCTTTCATAATCCTATAAATTATGAACAGTTGGGAGGAAGAATGGTTTCTTCTGCGAATGATGCTTTTGTTGGATCTCCGGTACTTGTATCACTGTTGAATTCAGAGAACATACCTAACAGGTACCAAAACTCTGATCATTTTAAAATTTCATGGTCATTTGATGGGTCGGATCCGATAGCAATAGATAATATTGAGCAACGGTTTTCTGGTGGATTTGCCGGAACTGAATTGGGTTATACGCTTGATGATTGGGGGCAAAGAGATGAATTTGAAGTTAAAGTAGCGGCTAAATCTCTCAATTCAGGAATACTTATTGATTCGCCTGTTTCTGAAATTTCAATTGGAATAGATAGAATTATACTTGGCCCTCCGACAGGTAATGTGAATGAAAGTGGGAACCTTGTAGGAGATCAGAAGATTACGATGTCTCCAGTGGCAGCTAGAGGGTCTTTGCCTCAAGGTTGGAGGATTTATTACACTTCAGATGGAACGGATCCTGGTCATGATAGCTCGGGAGAACCTGTTCGAGGAACTTTGTATGCTGGCCCAATAGATCCATTTAAGGGGTCGAGTGATGTTATTAAAATTAATGCGCGAGTGTATGGGCCAGAGGGTTATGCTCATTGGTTTAATCCTAGTTCGCCTTATAGTGTTGCCTTGAATCGGTGGCATGTTCCTGAGTGGGAAGGTTATTTGGGTGGAGTTTTTCATAAGAGCACTCATGCTACTTTCCATAATATACGGCAGCACAGCGTTGAAGGTGGATTGGATTTAAGATTTGATCCTCGGTTAGGGCTTAATGGGTCAGGAAAAGCCATTGCGATTCAGTCTAATGGGAAAGCTATTGCTGGGGGACAATTTACTTCGGTTAACGGTATTTCTCGAAATCGAATCGTTCGCTTTAATTTGGATGGTTCCGTGGATAAGGGTTTTGATCCTGGTGATGGGTTCGATGATGAAGTGTTAGCTTTATTGATTCAGCCTGACGGCAAAATTGTTGTTGGTGGTAAATTTAAAAAATATAACAATGAATGGAGGATGGGGCTCGCTCGTCTTAATTCTGATGGTTCTTTAGATGATTCATTTCAGGTAGGAAGAGGAGTTCATAGTGACCAGAACGGATGGGTCCACGCTTTGGCTATACAGAATCAGAACTTGATTTCTGGAGGTGAAGGGGTTGGAGATGATTATAAAATTATAGTCGCTGGCTGTTTTGCGCGGTATAATTTTGTGCCAGCGTATAGTCTTGCTAGAATCCATCTCAATGGCAAACTTGATATGTCCTTTGATACTTCAAAGGGAGTTCAAGGAATCGTTCATAGTGTATGTATTGACGGTGATGGGGATATAGTGGTAGGTGGTTTTTTTGATAAATATGATGGAGTTTCTCGCAATAATGTTGCACGAGTAAGAGGTGAATCAGGGAGGAATGATTCTTTATTCAATCCAGGTGATGGAGCGAACGATCGAGTATATACGGTTAATGTTTATGAGGGGGGTAAGCTTTTTATTGGAGGATCATTCGATCAATTCGATGGAAATGAAGTTGCAAGTGTCGCCAGATTAAACTCAGATGGCTCTCATGACTCTTCGTTTCATTTTTATGAGCAATCAGGGATCGATTCTTGGACAGTATACTCTTCACATGTGACGCAAGGTAATAAGGTGTTTGTCGGTGGTAAGTTTCATGCAGTAGACGATGGTTACTCTCCAAAGGGATCTTTCATTAGGCTTGATACTCATGGATCAATTGATTCAAGTTATTCGCCGGAGAAACTTCCAATTGATGCTTCAGTTTTCGCAATATCTGTAAAGTCAGAGGGTGAGGCTATAATCACAGGAGATTTTCCGGAAACTTATGTTAAGACCACAGAGAATATAGCGCGTATAAATACTGAAACTGGTCAGATCGATGATTCTTTTAGAGTTGGGGTTGGTGCTAATGGAGAGGTTAAGGCATTAATCAAGCTGTCCGATGGAAGCTTGTTAGTTGGAGGCGCATTCACTAGGATAAATGGGGTCGCTAGATTAGGCCTAGCAAAGTTGAATGCCGATGGCGAGGTCCTTGAATTTTCTTCACAAGTTGAAGGAGGTGCTGTTTATTCAATTGTCGAACGGCCTGATGGAAAGGTAGTAATTGGGGGAAGCTTTCAGAGTGTTGGAGGCAATCCTTCTCTGAAAAGGATTGCTAGGTTGAATCCAGATGGAAGTGTTGATGCTTCATTTGACCCACCAGGAAAGACGACGAGGACATGGGTGCAGACGCATCCCTCGAAGACCTGGGTCGGGGAGTGGCGAGTTGCTTCTACTGGTGGATTCGATGGCACTGTTCGCTCAGTTTCTCTTCTTGAAGGAGATAAGATTCTTGCTGTAGGTGAATTTAATAATTATGGAGAAGAGTTCCAACCTCGGGTGGCATTGCTTGATTCTGATGCAGGAATTAATGAAAAATTTGATGTATTCAGAGGGTATGTTCCTTCATCCGGTTCAATTCACCAGGCATTAGTTTTGAATGATGGGAGAATCCTCCTCGTGGGTAATTTTACTGGTAAACTTAAATGTTTATTAAAGGACGGATCTGTGGATTCAGGTTTTGTTCCTGAGAGTATCAATGGAGAGATAAGCAGCGCAGTTATTCAAAAGGATGGAAGGATACTAATAGGAGGTGATTTTACTAAAGTTGGTAGTAATGAAATTAATAGAGTTGCTGTTCTTAACCGGAACGGTTCGCTTTATAATGCTTTTGATCCAGCTGCTGGTGCAGACGGTCCAGTGACTAAAGTTTTATCACTGCGCGATGGGGGAAGTGTTGTATTAGGAGCCTTCAGGAAATTTGGATCTCAGAAGCGTGTCGGGATAGTTAGGCTAATGAAAGATGGCTCTATATTTTCTGGTCATGAAAATAATGATTTAGAAATCACTTCGATTAATTCAACAAGGTAAAGATAAAGGATAAACGAGAATGAGTGTCGTTTGATTGAACATCTCTATTCCTAAAACCCCAAAATCACCACACAAATGGAAGGAGTAACAGACAAATGTCCGTTAGGGCAAAGGCTAATTGAGTTGGCCGAAGGGGAGGGCATCTCGGATTTTTATATTACCCCTTGGGAGCCTCTTGTTTATAGGCAAAATGGGGAATTACTATTTGATCATTTCATCTATCAACCTGATCAAGAAAGCCCGGTAATCCCAGGTTGTTCAGATTATGCGCTAATGATAGGGAATTGCCGTTTTCGTATTAATAAAATGGTAAGTAGAGGTCGATATCGCTGGGTGCTTCGTCTCTTGCCCACAGAAATACCCTCGTGTGATGATATTCGTGTTCCGAATGCAGCTGTAAAAGCATTTTTGCAGGCGAAGAATGGACTCTTTTTAATTTGTGGAGCAACAGGTTCAGGAAAAACTACTACGATCGCATCCTTAAATTTACATCGTGCCCTTCGCCGGCGTGAACATTTCATTACTTTCGAGGATCCGATCGAATATATTTATCCCACTAAGAGCATTCCTTCATTGATTTCACAAAGAGAAATTGGGGAAGATGATGAGGATTTTGCGGAAGCTCTTAGGGGATCGTTAAGGCAGGCTCCTGACGTAATAATGGTTGGAGAAATTCGTGATGGGAAGACTGCCGAGATTGCTTTACAGGCTGCTGAAACTGGTCACGTAGTAGTGGCGACTCTCCACACTTCGAGTGCAGCTCAGACAGTTCAGCGATTTTTGAAATTGATACCTTCTGAAAGAGTGGAAAGTGCCCAGAGTACTTTGGCTGATATTTTACGAATGATTCTTTGTCAGAGATTAATGTTTGATGAAGAGAAGGGAAAGAGGTTTGCCATACACGAAATGCTCCTTCAATACGATTCGGTATCTAATTTAATCCGCAGAGGAGAGTATAAGAAGTTAGATCAGGAGCTTGAGACAGGAGCAAAGCGAGGGATGTGTAGTTTTGAGACAAGTCTAAGTGATCGTCTTGCGGAAGGGTGGAGGCCTACATTTAAGGAGCCTACAGGCTTTAGCTCTGAGGAAGTTAATGAATTTCTTCATTATGAAGAAGAAATACAATTGGAGATGACAAGATGAAATTATCAGACATTACAAACGTACTTAGCTTCGCGGCTTTTCGGCCTGATCCAGATGACAGTTCCTGCATGTGGAGAAAAAGATTTCGTAATAAGCAGACGCTGTTATTGAATTTTAGTAAGGAAGTAGTGAGTTGGAGGAGCGTCAGTAAGGACGGCGTTCTGGGAGAAGAAAATTCTATTGCTGGCTCCGTAAAGGAAGTTGTCCAGGACATGAGTGAAGATTGGCTGGATCTAACTGATGGTGGTTGGTGCGCTGTGTCTATTAATCATAGATTTGTAATCAGTCTTGAAACAAATTTAACGAGAAAGAATGGCGTAAGTGAGCTTATTAGAACCAATCCTAAAGCGGTCTTAGGATCTAAATCGGAGAGAGGCAAAAGATATGCGTTAAAACATAATGATGAATCTAATTCGAGTATACTTTTAGCCGTAGATGAAGATTATATAAAAGAAATAGAAACTCTTTTTAAAAGTTCCGGATTAAAAATCGGTAGGATTTGTTGTGGAATTTATGGCATGCTGTCCGAATCCCTTGATCAAATATCTGAAGCTCAAAAGGATTATAATGAGAATGTGTCCGAACCTCTAGGTGACGTTATTCTTATTACTTGCTGTGAAGGCTCAGTATGCATTCTGAAAAGTGACCAAGAAAAGTGGATTGAGCTACGCTCAAGAAACAGTCTGTATACGCAGAAAGACATGGAGCCGTTAAGGAAAATTATTGCTCCTATAGTAGAAGCTCTTGGTTCAAATGCGCAGATAGTTTTATCTGCTGATGAGACTGTTGAAGGTATTAGTCAAATGCTTAGTGAGCTTGCTCCGAACGCTAGGATAAATGATATGAGCGATTCATATGGTTTGTGGAACTTGCTTAAAAACAAATAGACAATAAGTATGAGCACCCAACCTTTTCATGACATAAAGACTGAGCGGCAGGATATAACAAAACCGCTGCCGAGGATTCTTATTCTGGTTCCTGTGATTTTTTGTATTTCTTGTGTGGCGGCGATTGCTTTGAACCTTTTGTTTTTCTTTAAGATAAAAGAATCAGAAGCTGCAAAGATTGAGTGGCAGGGAATAATTGAAGAAGAGACTTTACGGAAGTCAGAAACTGAGAAGCAGATCGAATTAATCAAAGACGAGGACCGTCGAGCAAAGGATGTGTATGATTGGGTGGGAGGATCTAGGCAGCTTCAGCCTCTAGCTGTTGGGGTGGCGCGCAGTATGGGCGTCAAGAGTTCTATTGAGGAATTGTCTCTAGTTAGGGATGTGGAAAACCCTCATCAGATTAGAATTGGATTAGATTTTGTTAATGGGGGGCAGAAGCAATTGGATTCAACGTTATCGGCAATTAATGAGCTTGGGTATCGCGCATATTCAGCTAATCAAACATCGGGGGAGGGAGGTCAAGTTGATTACCAGGCAACTTTAATTTGGCAAAAAGTTAGCAACAAGAACAACAACTTAAGTTTGAACAATAATGAATAACAAACATTTTGGCTGCTTGGCTCTCGGGCTATTTATTATGTTAATGGGTCATTGGACCAATGCTTCATACAAGAAGTTGCGGTTAGCCCGCGACGCTGAGAGGATGTCCAGAACGGCATTTGATGGGGCTGTTTTTGCGCGAAGTGCGGAGCAGCGGAAAATGGTTATTCTAAAGAAAGACACTATAGGTTCTAGAGAATATTTAAATCAATGGGAGCCTTATATTAAGCAGACAAAGAATGCACAGTTCGGAGAGGCATTAATTAATCTTCGCATAAAACAAGCCGGGATCATTACTTTATCACAGGTCTATGAAACGGTTGATTATGTGAAGGGAGGTACTATTTCTAAAACATTAAATGCGAAGTTGGTTTTCGAAGATGATTACGTAAAGACATTGAATTGGTTGGCGGATCTTGAGGGTAGCTTACCAGCTATACGTGTATCTAATTGCAAGTTATCAAAGGGGCAATCGGGGAATGATATAAAAATGGAGCTATCACTTGATATTCCAATAATTAATTCAGAGAACGGAAAAGATTCACAAGCATAGAAGAAATAGATATGAGAACATTTCAATTAACTGCAGCATTTCTAATTATTTTTCTTTTTCGATCAGCCATGGCCGATATTCCGTCAGTCGATCTTTTGTCTTCTGACGGTATATCTAAAAGTGCTGAGAGTTTTGGGATTTTACCCAAAAAGAAGAAAGAGGCGATCAAAGGATATTTACTCGTATCAAAGGAACGAAATCCTTTTGCGATAAGAGCAAAGGAAGAGCAAATAATCTCTGGCGCTGATTCACAGACTGAAGAGGCTAAGATCCGATCTGTTTTGGAAAAATTGCATGTGAGTGGTGTGGCTAAAGGGATTCATGGCTATAAGGTACAATTAGGTGGAGTCATTCTTGTTGAGGGTAAGAAAATCCCAAAGCTCATCAATGAACAGACTGACGATTTAATAGTTACAAAGATAACGCCTTCTATGATTGAAATTACCTGGGCAGGTGACGAAGAGGCTGATGAGCCTAGGCAATTAACAATAGCCGTAGATCTTGAACCCAAAGTAGGCATCGTTTTACCAACCTCTTCAAACAATAATTCATCGAGTTCCCCTCAGCTTGTATACTCGAATGAGGAAGATCCGGAAACTGATTAATGAAGTCATCCATTCACAGAGCAAGACAATTGTCTTCATTGCCTAGTGATCTTGGTTTTTCGCTAGTGGAGGTTATGATTGCTTCTGCAATTGCGGCGTCAGTCTTAACCGGTGCGGCTCTTGCATTTAATGCAATCGGAATGAATCAGCGCAAGGTTTCTACCATTGTATCTATAGAAATAGGTCAATCATCTGCAAGGAGTTATTACGATATTAGTGGCAGTACTGTAAATACATATAAGGCTCCAAGTTATGGGCGTGCAGCTAGGGCAGACCGTGTTCGCAGTCGATTCTGGGATGACGTCTCTCATGCATCTGCTGTATTTTGTCTTGCGAGGGATGGATTGAATTCATTTCGTCCTGTATATATCCCTTTGGACGGTGAAATTGATGGAAGATCTTTGAATTCTCCAGAATCATTTAGATTGCATCTTGCTAAAGTGATGAGTCAAAGCTCATCAGTATATAAGTCATGGAGAGGAAGTTCTTCATTTAACAATGGCTCTATTTTCATTTTACAGCCGAGCGGGTTTCCAGATTTTCTTGCTGTTAGGGCTATTTATGACATCGATATACAAAGCACAGCCAAGCCACTAGGCACCTACGCAAGTGTAAAACGCTACTCCTGGAATGTGCTAACTGATTATTATGATATTTTTTACCCTGATGATGGGAAGGGAGTTCCATTCCAACCATTGTTTGTTTTTCATGAGAAACGAACAAGGCTAATACATAATGAAGGCTCCATGGACAATTTTAAAACGGCGACTGATATGCCTTTTTATTTTATTTGGTGGCCTGACCCTGCAGCTTCAAGTCTAGGCAGACTAAAATCGATCTCTGCATTTTCTTTTGATCGAAGTTCTGAATTTGGATCACCCAATCCTTTGCCTGCATATTCAGATATGGCAGGAAGAACGAATTATTTTTTCACGGTTCCTTTGTATCCTTCAATGTAAATGCTGCCAAATGAAATCTAATAACATAGGACTAAAGCCATTAGAGGCTGGAAGTACAATTCTTATGAGCCTCGTGGTTATGACAGTGGGTACGGTAGGTTTGGCTTCTTGGATCTCATTGTTATCTGCACGTTCTTCTCATATTAATAATAAGGAAAATGTACTGTCACATCGGATAGAAGAATTAAATTCCCGATCAGTAGCAAGGGAATCATTATATAGCAGAGCTTTGACCATTAGGCAGAGTACTCCGCATTTTATCTCTATGCCGAATTCCGATAGCCGGACAATTATACCGGCTATAAAAGAGTCTGCTTTTTCTTCGACCACAACGGTTAACAGCATTGTATCTGTAGGGCAGGGCAATGGTCATGGATTCCAAGTTGGGATTCCTGTTTCAATGAATGTTGAAAGGAAGTGGGGTACAGCGGATGCGACGAGGTTGCCCTCATCTACTTATTTACGTAATTATCTTCTCAGAAGCCGATCAGCTCAATTGTCTGGTGATTTAATTGTTATGCATCGGCCCGAATCAAATACAGAGAAGGGTCAGCGACTTTCAGGTAATATAAAAGTTTATGGGAATACATTAATTTGGGATCCAAAAAATATTTTTATAGGTGATTCATTAAGAACATCTACTTACATGATCCCAACGATTACTGAATTTGATGACGCCAAAGCTATTAGAGATTTGGATGGGCAGTATTTTCCTCCTTCAAATTTTACGATGTTGGCTATGACCAGTAGTGCTGTGGGTTCGAGGTCTGTCTTCTCAGGGGAAATAGATATTATTGATCCTAGCCATACAGAGTCATGGTCAATGAAAGAATTTATAGAGGAGATTGGATGCACAAGAGTAAGAGGCAATGTCATTCACAATAATGGACGTGGAGTTACTAGTAATGGGCTAGGTAAGATTGAAATAGACTTAGAATCTTCATTTCTTTCTAACATCCATATCGAAGACAATGTTAGTGAAGTGCATTTCCATGGTCAGTCTAATTTTATTTTCAGTCATGCTAACCGACTTTCTGAAGTGGCCGTTATAATTACTCAGTCATCAGAATCAATATTGGATCTTAGTAGAATATTTTTCCATGGTAAGAGTAATCGCAGGCTAGTTGTTGCAGTAAAAAAGAATATTCAATCTAGTTCTTACGATGTTCAATATGCCTTTACTAAAGCGTCCATTAATCCGCTGTGGAGGATGATCCTAATTGCAGAGGATACGCCCTTAAAAATTCTTGAAGAACAGAATCCATTCGGACAGGTGACTATACAAGGAGGTATTGCAACGGATCAATCATTTGAATGGTCTGAAAATGGAAATAAAAAACTCAACGTCATACGTGAGACTGATCCTAAATTTTTAGAATACTTGGCCCCACGTTCAGCATGGATCGAAAGTTATCCTAACACAAATTAATGAGATCTTCTTTGCAACCAGTCACCCTATCACAAAGGGCATATAGTCTCATTGAAGTTCTTGCTGCAAGTGGCATTATTGTTATTGCATTGGGTGCAGCGCTTTCTCTTGGAATTGCAACCGTATCACAAGAGGAATCTGGGAATCGAATTGCCAGAGGTTTGTCCATACAAGAGAACGCAGCAAGGCTATTTAGGTTAGGGCTTAGTCCTGAGGAAATTATTCGATTGATTCCATCAGACCCTTGTGTCGAAAAGTTATCAATTTCAATTCCATATTCTGTAATGGCTGGATCAGTTTCTGTTATAGCATCAGATATTGAACTAACTGTAATAACAAATCCTAGTAAAGTGCGATGGAGCTCAGGAGTATTGGATAATAATAAGTTAGAAGATGAGGCAAGGAGGGATTTGCCAAAAATTACAGTATATCGACTATATACGCGAGCTGGTCATTAATAGAAATCTAATTGAAGAGTTATGCTTAAGAAAGTTGCATTAGCGAATACAAATACTGGGAGAACCAGTCTTTTGATAGTTGATACGGATACTGATGAGAAGGCAGTTTCAGGTGCAGGTAAAGCTGCTAATGAACTTGCTAAGGTATCAAGTATTTGTGGATTAGATGAATGCGTCCATCGTCTCACTGGTAAAAAAGGTAATGTAGAAGACCGTGCAGCTTTATTTGCGGGTGTTGCTCGTTGCCTTGAGCGTAATATTTCGACTGTAAAAAGTTTTGAATTACAGGCGAACAGGGTCAAGTCCCCACGCTATAGGGGAATCATAGCGGAAGTAGCGCATCAGATCTCTGTTGGAGATAAGATAAGTGATGCGTTGAGACTATTCCCCGATGAATTTGGGTCAGAAATAATTGCTTTAATTCAAGCGGGAGAGGAGTCTGGTAGGTTGCCTGAAATTTTTGCTGAGATTGGAAAGTCTTCAAAGAAAACATTGCGCATTATTAAGAAGTTGCAGAAAGGAATGATCTACCCTGGGATTGTCATAACGATGGGGGTCGGTGTTGTTATTACAATGAGTTACACCTTGGTCCCAGCAGTTTCGAAGCTTTATGGGGATCTTGGAGCTGATCTTCCTGGTGCAACTATTATGATGATGAAGCTTTCGGACATGCTTATCAATAAGCCTTACGTATTAATATTACCAATAGCTATGATAGTGATGGTTATTAAATCTTGGTCTAAGATTATGAAGAATCCGTTCATTCAAAAAATCTTTGCGCATACACCCGCAGTAGGCGGGATCGTTCGTAAATCATCTGCTGCAGTCACTTTTCGTTGTCTTTCTTTGTTACTGGAATCGGGTGTGAGAATTAGTAAGAGCCTCCAGATAACAGCTGATAGTGCTCCACATATTTATCATAAAGAATTTTTTGGTAGAGTATGTGATCACATCCGTGAAGGTCTTGGATTATCAGAAAGCTTCCTGATGGAATCTCACTGGTTGGGGGATGACGGGCGGAACGTTTGTGGTGTAATGGAAATTGCTTCTGAGACTGGTTCGGCAACTGAAATGCTCGATGAAATTGCGGATGATTATGAAGAAGAGTTGGACACGATTGCTAATCAAATTGATAAGATTTTAGAGCCAGTGACCATAGTTATTTTAGGGACGCTTGTAGGTTTTCTTATTTATGCAATATATTCGCCTATATTTAATCTGGGGCAGCACATGTTACCTAGCTCGGGTGATGATGGCGCTCCACCAGCCAAAGTGCAGGTCCATCATTAAGATGCTCCATAATTGAGCTGAAATTGGCTTAATATATAGGGAAAACTAGACTTTAAGATTTAAGGGCTAAGTATAAATATAGTTAGGAAATATTAATAATAAATATAATAGACAATAAAAACCACAATAACCATAAAAAGGACTTGCCAAATATTAATAGTCGTTGTAATTTCCATAAAGGCTCATAAAAGCCACGCAAGAAATACTTAAATAAAAACATCATCATGAAGACAAATATAGTCAAAAACGTTAAGGCTGGCTTCAGCCTTGTAGAGATGCTCGTCGTAATCGCAGTCATCGGCATTATTGCCGCTATTGCAGTACCAACTATTGGAAATATTACTGAACAGGCTAATAAAAGTAAAGCTAAACGCAATGCTCAGAACCTTGCATCAGTGTGTGCATCTGCGGTAGCTGCTGGCGCGGATCTAGGTTCCTCATCAACTGTTAATGCAATTGTTAATCAAATTGTTAGTCCTGGACTAACCGGAAGTATAGATTCTGGATTTGATAGCACTGTTTTCAAAGTTCCAAACCTTAGTGATCAAGAAAAAATGTCAGCCTCTCAGCATCTTTCATATGATGCCCAAGCTAAGATGATCGTTTATTCTCCAAAATAAAAATATTTAAATAACAAAGTATGAGATAGGGGCTCCTCGACGTTCAGTTGAGGAGCCCTTAATTCAACAAGACCTAAGAGATTAGAAAAAATATCCTTAAAATGAAAGTAACAAAGAGAGGCAACATTGGTGAAGTTGGATTTTCTTTAGTCGAGTTGTTGTTGGTTCTTGGTATCATTTCTATAATGGCCGCTATCGTCATAAATTCATTTTCTAATGCGGCTCAGGATTCTAGAAATGTTGTTTCTAGGCAGCAGCAGGCGACGCTTCAATCGGCTGTTAATAACTGGGTTGCGGGTCAAGTGGGAGGATATGAAAGGCCTGATCCAAATAATCCTAATCTAGTAATGGAGCGGACCGTGTCTTATGTGAGGAACAAATATAATTATGCTACTAATTATTGGACTGAGGCGCCTGGATCGCCTAGAAGTTCGCGCAGTTTAGCAGGAGTCCAAGGGAGGTTGGATTTGATTAAGAATTATTTGGATGAAGATACTTATGAGCATTTTATCCGCTCATCATATCAATTTGCGCCAACTAAAATTCTCAGCGGAGCGATGCGCAAAACGGATCAATACCTTATGCTCTCCGCGTGGGAGGTTCCGGGCAATGATAACAAAAACACATATCCTAAAGTTAATTTGTTTCCCTAATTAAATGAAAACAAAAAGAAATACATGTATCAAAGAAAAAGCATTTTCCCTTGTGGAAGTTTTGGCTGCTGTTGCAATAATTGGTATCATTACGTTCCTTGCAATTCCTAACATTGTTGCTGTTAAGCAGGACAGTGAAACGAACATGGCTATTTCAAGGGCGGAGGCCCTTAATATAGCGATGGTCAGTTATGTGCAGGCTAATGGGCATGAAAATGCGAGTGACTATTGGGGTCAGCAGGTCAATGCCCAAGGCCGATACGCTCTTTTGTCTTATTACCTCGCTTTTGCACCCTCGAATTTATTCGAATACATGCCTTCTGGATATCAAATAACCTTACCGGGAAATCTCGGACGAATATCTAAGGTCCAGCTCAGAGGCCCCTATGGTGAGATCTATTATTAAGTGTGAGGTATAAGAAGGATTTCTAAATCTGTTAATAAAATGTTTAATAAAAAATGCTCTTTTTCCGGCAATCAAATCCGTGCATTTAGCATTGTTGAGTTAATTATTGTCGTAGCGATGTTGAGCATTATTACAAGCATCGCAATTCCTCAACTCGGTGGAGTTCTGAGCAATTCAAAGGAAATTGTAGTTAAGGATTTTGTTGAGAGTCTAAACAAAGCAATAAAAAAGCATAGCCAGCTCAATTACGAAATAGAGATAAGTAGAGATGATTCTATGGCTGGTGAAGAGGTTTCTATTATTAGAACGTTGCAATGGAGGGATGATAACACTCCTGCTCCTGGAGCGCCGTTTTTAAAACCTAACTGGCATCCCGTTGTGAGTTCTGCGGTGTCAAATTATCGACTTCAATGGAACGGCAATGTGTTTGTTGCAATATGGCCAGGCGAAGCTGGTGTTGGTGTGTGGGTGAAGTTTGATGGGTCTGATTATGGCTTAAATTACGAGTTCCCAAAAAATTACGTGCCTGTTGGGCGATGAATTTAATGAATTGAAAAATGAATAATCTTGAAGAACATGACTTGAGTTCACGGTTTCTGGTAACAGAGCTTACGGATCTGAATGGAGATTCATCTAAAGAAGTTCAGGGTGATGATAAGGTTGATCATGGGGGTGATATGAGTTCTATATCTCTTTCTGAAGGACCAGATTTAGACCAAATCGCTAGCCGTTCGGGGATTCCTCCTGTAGAACTACCGCGGGCATCATGTTCGGCTGATGCGGAAAACTTGCTGAGGAAACTGGGAAGGATGCCTTCCGGGGACGAGCCCTGGATTCCGATAGGAACTTTGGGACCTTTGCCGATTCTTGGTCATTTTAATCCTCTATCAGATGATACTTGGGGGATTCCTGACTACTTGTGTGTTAAAGTTGTGATATCTAAATCGAGTTACACTACGATATTTGAAGATCTTCAATCTCGATTAGATTTTAAACCTTTATCTGCTATCAGTCCCCTCGAAAAAATCCTTCCTCCTTCTGCCTCTGCTGAGCCAATTTCAATATTGAATTGGTTTTCAAATAATTATCCTCTGCCTGATTCAGAAAAAGATAAGTGGCATTCTCTGACTGTTGAGAATGAAGGAATAGAGGTGCTGTGCTCAGCAGATTATAAGGGTTTGCCTCGCCATTATGGAGTAGCCTTTTTCTACTTGTTAAATGGCAAGCAATGTTTTAATCCTGACGAAACTCCTAACCAAACTACTTTTGCCGACCAATTATTGGAAAAGCATGTCGTTTACCCGATGCATGAAGGTGACGGTGTTTTATACCTCTTATGCGAAAATGAAAAAGTATACGGATTTGAAGATGAGTGGTTGTCAGATGGTCATGATGGAGTCGAGATAATACCCATTCTAGCTGATGGTGATTCAATTCGTTCTGCTATAGCAAGAAGTAGGGGTAGGGGAGTTCAAAGGCAAGACATTATAGAATCTGGGGATCTTTACTATTCTGAGGATCAGAATCTTCTTGAAATTGATCCAGTAGACATTGCTGACTTGAACCCATCTAACCCGAATACTTCTCCGGAAGATGTGTTGAAGTGGATCTTGTTTAGAGCGATTTCAAGTCGTGGTTCTGATTTGCATGTAGAAAAATACTTTAATACGGCTCGATTCAGAGCTCGCATCGATGGGTCATTGGAAGTTATTCATTCTTGCTCAGAGGAGCAGTTGCCACGTTTCATAGCATTGTTTAAAAATTACTCCAACATGGGGCATCAGCATCAAGACCTCCAAGACGCGAGATTTGGATTGAAGATTGGACAAAAGCGAATTGATGTTCGTGTATCGGCAGTGCCATGCCGGAAGGAAAATCAGAAACTGACCATGAGGTTTCTGGATAAGCAAGACGGGATCAAGGAGTTAAGTGAATTAAACATGTCTGAACGTCAATTGGGGATTGTTAATTCAACAATGAAGAGGGACCAAGGGCTTGTCTTAGTTACAGGGCCTACAGGTTCAGGTAAGACGACCACGCTCTATGCTTTCATTAACTCAATCAATGAATCCCATATGAATATTCATACGATAGAGGATCCCATTGAGTATGAGATAGAGGGAATAAACCAGACTCAAACTGATAAATTTCATGGCATCAATTTTGCAACGGGTTTGCGAGCTTTGTTGAGAGCGGATCCTGACGTTATATTAGTTGGAGAGTCACGAGATGAAGAGACAGCTACGGCTGCCATAAATTCCGCTCTGACGGGTCATTTGGTTTTGACTACCTTGCATGCGAATGATTCTCTCAGAGCTGTTTCGCGCCTAATATCGATGGGCGTAGAACCGTATTTGTTAGCGGATGCGCTTTCTATGAGTCAGGCACAACGATTAGTAAAACGACTTTGTGGATATTGCAAACGTTCGGTACCGGCTTCACGAAAATTGCAGGAATTCTTTTATAAGAATGAACTCATTAAGAGTCCGATGGAAGATCCCATTTTTGTTTCATCAGGGTGTGATGAGTGTAATGGAACTGGATATTTAGGTAGAGTTGCTTTGATGGAAATGTGCCCTGTTAATGCAAGTATCGCAGAAATGATAGCATCAGGAACCCCTATGGCTGAGATGCGAAAAGAGGCAGCAAAGGATGGTGTCTTGTCTCTCTATCAGGAAGGCATGTTGCAGGTGATGTCTGGGAACACGACGATGGAGGAGATTAGCAGATTGGCTCATTTTGGGGTTATGAGTTAATTATCATTACGCGGGCGGGAAAGAGTGAAGCTACCATGATCCCCGCGATCAGATTTGTACGTGGCTTTTAATTTATTAGGAGAGGCTGTTCCGGTATGGATGAATTTGCCACCCAAACTTCCAAGATTCTTATCCCCTTCAAAGGTCCATTCCGTGTCTATCTTTTTGACTTTGCACGTTATTCTAAATCCTCCACTGATTACTTTTGCCCATGTGGCCCAATAATAAAACTCGTATTGGCCTTTATCAGTTTCTTTGATAATACATTTTAATTTGCCGCCATGCCCACTAGGTTCGCTTTTCCAGGAACCGACCCAAGAACCTTCCAAATTTTTGTGAGGTGGCAGGATTTCGTTTTGAGTTTTTTCCCACTGTTTTTGATATTTTGCGCAGCCGGAACAAGCCAATAATAGAGAAATTACTAAGCATATTTTATGCATCTTATTCAGAACAATAAATGATTCTAGCTCCGTAAGAGAGAAGGATTCTCTTTTTTTTGTGAAAATTTACTGGATGTAATGTGAAAATCATAATAATTTTAATTAATGGCTATAACTGGCTCGTAATCAATGCATGATGTTGCTTTGTCAGGCATCGGTGAGAAGGAATAGAAGCAAAGAAATAACTGCATATTATGGCAGAAGAAACTACAACTGAAATCCTTAAAGGAAAAATTGAGAGCCTTGAGGAGAGAGTTAACATTCTTGAGACTAAGCTTGAGGATGAGAGAGAGGACCTTGAAAAACTCAAAGAAGTTGCTGATCAAGATCATAAGAAGCTTAAGAGCATCAAAAGTGTTAAGCCTCCTCCTCCAACTTCGGTAACTCCTGTAGGGCTCTAAGACTTTTCTTTTAGATTTAAAAAGATTGCATTGTAATTATTGACTGTGCAAGTGGGGTGATTTTTATCTTTGAGCTGGATCTTAATCAAGGGATTTCAACATGATGTCGTAAACCCTATTTACCATATTTTTGCTCTCATCAAGCAATCCTGCAGATAGTAGAGCATTGTCCACGATCTGCTCGGCAATCATGGGCGCTAGATCTGATCGGCTTTGACGGACTTCCTGAAGTTTCCTAATGAGCTCATGCCTTGGATTAATTTCAATTTCAACTGATTGAGATTGTGAAAAATCGGGGTTCATTTGCTGCATCATTTGCTTCATCTGCGGGCTCATACTTCCACCTGGAGTAAGTGCTGCGGCAGGGCTGTCTACCAGTCTCTTGCTTGCTCGAACTTCAGCGATTCTTTCTCCTAAGGTTTCTTTTAACCACTCGCATAATTCTGAGGCAGACTTCTCGTCCAGGCTGTCGCCTTTTGTTTCAATATCATCTAATTCAAGGTCTGCTCGATTAATCGAAACAAGCTCTTTTTCTGAAAAGGATGTGAGTTGTCCTACTAGGTATTCGTCGATCGCTTCGTATAGGAAGAGCACTTCGAGGCCACGGACTTTAAACGCTTCGAGGTAAGGAGCTGATTCAATGCTGTTACGGTCTTGTGCGATTTGGAAATAGATTTTATCTTGCCCTTCTTTCATTCTAGTTACGTACTGATCGAGACTGCTTAGATTGTCAGGCTCTTCAATTGATGTCTCAAATCTCAAGAGATTTGCTAGGCTATCGCGATGGTCAGCGTCAGTGATCACGCCTTCCTTGATGAAATTGCGAAACTGGTTGTAGAATGTTTCGTATTTTTCATTATCGGCTGTCGATTCACGTTCGAGGAATTTGATGAATCTTTTAGTGATTAGCCTGTTCAATTTTTTAATTAAGGCACTGTCCTGCATCGATTCTCTTGAGATATTTAATGGTAGGTCCTCGCTATCAATGACGCCTTTTAGAAATCGAAGCCAATCAGGAAGTAGTCCCTTTGGTGCTCCATCGATTAATACTTTATTGCAATATAGAGCAACGGCTGGGTCGACTTGGCCGAATCCAAGTTTTTCTGGGTTCTCTTTAGGAACAAACACTAAAGAATTTATCATTAGCGGGGCATCTGCAGAGAAATGCATTCTATAATGTGGATCGTCAAATGCCTTAGCGGTAAACTTGTAGAATTCAGTGTAATCTTCGTCTGTAATTTCAGACTTAGGTTTCATCCATATGGCTTCGACCGTGTTGATCCTTTCTCCGTTCAGAAGAACAGGGAAAGGAACAAAGCTGGAGTAACTTTGCAGGATATCCTTGACTCTATCTTCCTTTGAAAACTCCTCATGATCATCAGTAAGAGAAATTACAATGCTTGTGCCCCTTTTCCGATCTCCCTCCTCTTGAATCTCATAACCGCTTTTTCCATCACTTGCCCAGGATAGGCATTGGGAATCTTTTTCCCATGAGCGGGTGAATACTTTTACATTATCACTGACCATGAATGCACTATAAAAACCTACTCCGAATTGACCAATGAGGCTGGTTTCTTTTTGATCGGATTCTGACAATGAGTTGATGAATTTCTTTGAACCAGAATGAGCAATGGTTCCAAGATTTTGAGTCAACTCATCTCGATTCATTCCGATCCCGTGATCGATTATTGTGATTATTTTTTTCTCTTCATCAGTTGTTATGTTAATTGCTAATTCTAATTCCGGATCTAGTACGGATTTTTTTGTTAATTGAGTATGCCGCATTTTCTCGAGAGCATCAGCTGCATTTGACACTAGTTCTCTAATGAAGATCTCTTTGTCCGTGTATAAAGAATTGATTACGATGTTCAGTAGTTGCTGAACTTCGGCTTGAAAATGGTGCTTGTTGCTTTCTTCTTCGCTCATTAGGAGTGGATTTTATGTCTATTAACCCAGTTGTCAAAGCCGCATTGAATCCTTCAATGTGTTTTTAGCTCTTTTCCTGAATCCAAGAATCACTAGGCATGTAATATGGTCTGAATGTTTCCAGATAGCCTTCTTGCTCGCTATAGAACAGGGCGCGGTGCATTCCAATACTGCTTGCTTTAGTTGAATCAATGAGTGCAGCAGAATCATTAGCGCTCATTTGAAAGAGTATTCTCATTTCAAATTCACTCAATGCTTTGCGGCTAAGAGTTCTGCCAATGTTATTATAGCTATCAATTGCAACGATTAGATGGATCCCTAGCGGTGGCCCTTCTGTTATGATCTCATTTAAAATTAATGCAGGATTACTCTCCTTTGATGAATCATCAAAAGAATATGCAAGTTCTTCATCATATCTTAATTTTTTGAATTTCTGAAGACCATTGATGAAAATGAAGACAGGTGGTTCATTTTTGCTAGTTGCGCTTTCGCGTCTTTTCATTTCCTGCCCAATCGATTGAATGAGCTCTCCGGCATCCTGATCAAAGTTGGTGTCAATTTTAGAGGATATTGATTTGATGTATTTCTCAATCGCTTCTCTTTCATTTGATCCTTGAGGGTTGCTGTCTATAAAAACGAAGCTTATATCATCGTTGTTAAATTGCGCGGAGAGAGAAACTATCGCTATACTCATAATGGCCATAATGGCATCATCACGTTGTCCGACTAGGAGTAGATGGTTGCCACTTTGGCGGTGGAAAATGACTTCTGTAGGTCCTTTTATCGCGTTAGGCGCACCAAGCCATATTTTAGGATTGATAGGAGAGGGGGGGGTCGGTTGTTTTAACAATTCGGCGAGCTCTCTATTCTCAGTAACGTCAGCAGGGGCATTGCCTTCAAATACAATTGGTGAGCCTTGTTGATTCCCTGCTAATTCATTCAGTGTGTTGATATGATCCAAGTGTGAGTTTCGTTCTTGTTCAGAAAGCCAGACCGTTTGGAAAGGGCTATTGCCTTCTATTGCACCAGCAGAATCATTGTAGATTCCTTCTCCAGGACGTGTCAATAGACGTGGAGCTGGGTTTCCTTCATCCATAATGAGATAAGCATCTGCTTCGTTACACATCAGTGCAATGCGGATTACCATTTGGCCTAGAGTGGCTCTGGCAAGAGAATAGGCGCCGCCGAGTGTCTGTGATCCGAGCACAACATGAATGCCAAAAGCACGACCTTGTCGGACTATACGATCTAGCAGTACTGAGGTCTGCTGTGCGATCTTATCATCTTCGACAAAGAACTCTTGGAATTCATCTATCAGTAACAGAGTTCTAGGCATTGATTCACCGCTAGATCTTTTGTAGCCCGCGATGTCCTGTGCTCCAACTTCTCGGAAAAGTTCTCCTCGTTCCTTTAGTTCATGGTCTAATTTTTGGAGAACGCTTAACCCAAATTCACGGTCACTTTCTATCGCTATAACTTTAGCGTGGGGAAGTTTTTTAACCCCATAACTTTTGAATTCAACACCTTTTTTAAAGTCCACTAAATAGAATTCAACCTGATCAGGACTGAAATGAAGTGCAAGGTTGGTGATCATTACGTGGAACAGAGTCGATTTTCCTGACCCAGTTTTACCGGCAAGAAGAGCGTGTTGTTTTGTTCCTTTGCCAATGCTTAAGTATTGAAGTTTAGTGGCTCCGGTCCTGCCAATTGGGATTTTAAGCTCATTGGAAGTGTCTCCTGACCAATGTTCGCCCTCACTCGGGATAATGTAACTGAAGGGAACTTCGATGCGGTTCGAGTTGCTGCTTTCATCTCCGATACGTTGAACAAAATCAATGGCGTCATTGCTGCATGGAGGAGATTCCAAATGCAGGGATGTTCCCTTTTTCAATCCGTTGACTAATGCAAGATTGCCCGCTTTGTCTTGTTCGATTAGGATGTTGGATTTTCGTAAATCATCTATATCTAGAGCTTCAGGTAATGATTGTCGTTTGTCCCAATGGATTAGAGTGTATATTCCACACCTTGCTCCGTTTGCTGCGATGCTCATCAGTCCGCGTGCGGCAGCTTCTGAGAAATTAGTTGGAAAATCAGCGACGACTAGGAAATGATATTTTTCCGCAATGTTGCCTGCTTTTTCATTATAATCAGTGATGGTTTCATATTCATTTCTGAGATACATCTGGATGACTTTCTCCATATGCTCATTCAGTTCTATTATGCGAGCTTCTATTTGTTCTCGCTGGGTCCAGATTCGCTTATTAATGATGCTGTCCTCATAATCAGCCAAGTGAGTGATACCTGCAAAGTTCTGGCCTAAACCAACAGGGTCGAAGATGCTAAAACTTAATTTACCCGCAGGCGCAACGGACAATAATCTTAGTATGATATTGTTGATGGAATCTATTATTGTGTTGTTTTCCGATGATTCTGTTTCGAATAGAATGGATCCGGAGTGAGGGATTTTGATGTTTAATGGAATTTTTAAAGAGTCAGGATCAGGCAATTTAAGGCTTGAGCTTTTAGGAGGGGATTCACCAAACAAGTTAGGATCTAATTCTAGCAAACCAAATGTTGCGCAATGTGAAAAAGTTTCAGGGGGAGTCCAGGAATCAAGCCAGGACTTTTCCCATACAGGAAATAGCTGACTAGTGACGGTTTTTTCTTCGCGTAGCCATTTAGAAATTGTTTCAGCTTCGTTTCCCCATTCTGATACCAATTCTCCCCATTTATTTTTGTGTTCGATTTCAGCTTCTTCTATTTCATTGTCTCTTACTTTAACTAGCTTCCCCTTTTCTGATTCGAAATTACTAATTGCTGATGCAATGGAGTCTTTATTTGCTTTCTGGATATTTTCTAGATTTAGAAAATGAATTGATGAATTCTTTTCTTTAATATTTTGGTGTTGTTTTTCGAGTTTCTTGGGTTTCCCCATGCCAATTTCTTCAGCATTTTCGATTGCGCTTCCAAGGTTCTCGTTAAGGGTCTCGACGTATTTTTCTAGTTCTTCTTCGATTGCATTTTTTTTATCTTTCATCCATGAATCTCGACCCTCATCGAACTGATCAAATGAAGAGCGGATGCGGATAAGCTGCTTTGAAATCTTTTCTGCTGAACTTTTCGCTACGGTTGATGACCTTGTCTTGATAATCCATAGAATTAAAAGGCAAAGAGCTGCGATTCCGCAACTGAGTAAATATTCTCCCCCCCCCTCCCATTCGAAAATGTAATAGCCAAGAAGGCCGATTCCTATAGTTGTGATAGGTGCCAACCATTGCAGAGGTATGAATCGAAAAATTTTAGGGATTAGATTTGAATCAAAATCTTTGAGGTCTTCACTTGTGGATTTTATTGTTTTCTCAATATCTGTACAGATTCTTGGAAGATCTGGAGCTTCGTTTTGTTGTCTATCTTTTTGATTAAGTATTTGTTTTTTTAGTTTTCTGGAGAGGAGTGGGAACCCCCTGAACGAGGAGAGGACCTTATTCTTCAAATATTTGAATTCATGTACATGTTTCTTTGAAACATTATCAATTCTGACCTGTGTTTCTTTTGCTTCAGATAATGCACTTTCATTTTTCCTTTTTGCTTCAAGGGTCTTTGCCTGAACTTCAGAAATTTTTCTACCTCTTTGAGTTTCTAAAGTGTCACTAGATTGGTTTAAAGCATTTGAGTAAGCCTCTTCGATACGTGATTCTCTGTTGTTATAAAGGGCCTTAGCTCGCTCTGTATGGTTGTGCAGAATGGACTGTGCCTCGGCTAAACTTCCCTGATGTAATGCATCAAGATCAGATCGTCCTTCTTCGTATTCACGTTTTGCTCTTGCTGTTCTGAGTCGGTAATTATTTTCAATTGAATTTTCCCTGTCAGCGCAATCGATGACCGCTGAACTGAATCGACGGATTATTTTTAACGTTGTATTAATTCCTGAGGGTTTATTACTCACAATCGCGTTTAATTTTGGTAAGAATTTTATCGATTTCGTCTATGATACTTGATGTTGCGGTTACTGCATCCGGCAATGGGGCAATATACTTTTCTTCAAATTCCTTACTTTTACTATCAGCCCAATAATTTTTGCATTGCTGCCAACTGACATTTAAATCTCGAACGGCTTTGTTGATTGTTCCTCTGGTTGATTTTACTGACATTTGTTTATGCGACAGGAGCTGTTCTTATGATTTATTTTTCGTTTCAGATTTAGGTGTTTCTGTAGGATCGTTACTTTGAAGAGATACTTGGGCATAGGATTCTAAGGTTTCAATAGTTCGAACAAGATAATTGACTGCTTTTGGATATTTTGTTGTCACTAGGTCCTGCAAAGCGTCTAGTTTTCGGGCCAAAGGTTCTACAATACTGTCGTAATCCCTCCCCCATTTTTTGATTAATCTTATTTTTTCTTCCACTTCTTCAATTGCTCTGTTCGCTCGTCTCACGTTCATCTGGGCTTCGGTACTGGCGTCCTGTAGAGTAGATAATCTCGAGCTGTAAAGTTCCTGTTCAGCTTGTTCTAGTTTCCGCTCTCTTCTGCGCTTTTCGCTGATCCAATAATTGTATTGTTCGTCTTGTACCCAGTGCCTCGTTCGCCGCACAGTGTCACCTACTTCGTCAATCGATTTGGAAACGCGTTCCATGAAAATAACGAGGCTATTGCGAAACGATTCTAAGGAATCGATTGAAGCTACTTTGGCTTGGTCTGCCATCTTCTATTAGCGTTGATCAAGGTACTCTTCAATTCGTCTTGCCTTGCGTAGCAGGAAGGGTGAGTGCGCCTGTGAGACCTCAACGAATTTTCGTAAAGCTTTCATCATTCCTTCAAATTCTTCTGCAAACTTTACCTGCTCTTGATCTTGCCAAGTATTACTGAGTGAGGAGAATCGTGCTTGAAGAGAAGCTGAACGCGCGGAAACATCCTCATTAAAACGCTTAAGTTCTTCCGCGAAACGACGAACTTCTTCTGGATCCATTATTGCCTGAGCCATAATCTTTTTTTTATTTTGCTTACGATTTTAATGTTAAAAATTGGAAAACGCCACGTCTTCTTAAGTTCTTTCTTCAGGAAGGCTTGTATTAGGCGTGATACGTGTTTAATCCGTAATAGATCAATAATAATAATATTCATAATGATACTTACTTTATCACCAGCAAAGACCATGGATTTTGAGGCTCAATGCCTCACTAAAAAGCATACAATTCCAGATTTTATAGAAGATTCCGAGGAGTTGATAAAAAATCTTACTAAAATAGGTAAGTCGGATCTTAGTGAGTTAATGAATATTAGTGATAAGTTGGCAGATCTTAATTATGACCGTTACCGCAGTTGGTCAGTGCCGTTCAGCACTAATAATGCGAAACAAGCATTGCTGGCTTTTAAGGGAGACGTTTACACTGGATTTGGATTTGATGAATGGCGATCAGCCGATTTTAATTTCGCACAAAAAAGAATCCGTATCCTCAGTGGTTTGTATGGGTTGTTGCGACCCCTTGACCTTATCCAAGCTTACCGTCTTGAGATGGGCACGGGGCTGAACACGAGCAGAGGGAGAAATCTTTATGACTTTTGGGGCGATGCACTTACAGGCGCTTTGAACGCGGCGATCAAAGAATCCAAGAGTAAAGTTTTGATAAACCTTGCATCGAATGAGTACTTCAAATCTGTGGATGCTAATAATTTAGAGGCCGAAGTGATTGCGCCTACATTCAAAGATTTCAAAAATGGGAAACATAAATTTATAAGTTTCTATGCAAAAAAAGCTAGGGGCATGATGGCGGATTTTATAGTGCGTAATAAGATAAAAAATCCCGTAGAACTATTGAAATTTGATGTTGGAGGTTATTATTACTGCTCATCTTCTTCTACACCCGAGAAACCAGTGTTCCTTCGTGACTAAATTAATTTTGTAGCACATTCTATGAATTTGCCAGTAGTCGAATTTTTTTCAGGTACTTATCCATCGAGTGATCTTCGATAGCTCCTGGAAATCTTCTAGCTATTTCTTTGACATATTCTTTAGGGTCTTTTCCTGATGGATCTAGGTAAAGTAATAATCTTTTCCAAGAATTAATTCCTGCATGGATTTTTCCTTCCGAGTTTAAATAGTAGAGCTCCCCAACGTGTTTGTATCGAAGCATTCTGGGAGGTATTCTGGATACGATATCGTGTCTATTTACGATTCGAAAAGTTCGCCCGCAATCAAATTTATTGTAAATGGTTTTAAAGTTTTTACAGCCGACTCGAGGAGCTCCAAAAGTATAAACAGAATGTACTGGGTGATTATTAATGAATAAATAGGCGGCAGCTAGATTAGCAATTGCTCCGCCTAGGCTGTGACCGGTGAGAAATACTGGAGCATTTTTATTTCCTACATAGTTTATTTTGGACTCTATATTTTTGATTTCGTTAGCTATCCCGGTGTTAAATCCTCTATGGACACGATCCCCCTGCCCGAAAGGGCCTTCAATAAAACTGGCATCGATATTTTCCTGCCAAATTTCGTAATCACGTTCGGAGCCGAGAAAAGAGACAATTGTAAAATGATTTGAAGCCGCTATAAAGCCACGTACATTTGAATGATGAAAAGGTAAAAAATTGGGGACTTCCCATTCTTCACCAATTTGGTGGCCTATTAATTCGGGTGACTGATAAGCAGTTTTCGATGCGAGGGCGCAAGCAAAAGCGTTTTGAATGTCAAATCCTTTAGATTGAGGTGATATCGTGAACATGATGTGATGACCCTGTTTTGATCGATTTTGTTTTATGGGGAAGCTGATTGTGGCGGAGTCTTAGGGCCTCCTATGATTTCAATCATTGCTTTACCCATTCCATCCCCGATTAACCAATAACTTTCAGCGTTACAGCACCAGTGATACCTGATTGGTCTGGGTGAAACTGGCCCATCTCTAAAGAATCCTCGAGTCTCGACATACTTTGCATTTTCATTGAATTCAGCCACTGTTTTTTGAGCGGACATGATCATTAGTCTGCGATCGATTTTTTGTTTCCAACCGCCGAATCCACTTCCAGCAATCACAAAAGGAAGTTCAGGCGAGTTCAAATCCTTACGGATATCACGGATGAAATTTGCCATGTTTGATTCATATTCTTTTGAGTCTTTCATGCTGCAACCGTCGTTCCATCCCTGATGCCATCCAAATCCAGCCAATTCAAACTTGAGCCCTTTAAGTTGAGGGAATTCAGCATCTAGATTTTTTAATTGTCGTTTGGTGCTTGAAATTAAATGATCGTATTGATTCCCGATACCAGGACCTCTTTGTTTATTCCCATTCTTGCCCGAACTTGGAGGTCTCCAGGGACCTGCCAAACTTGTGCCGCCGGGGCCGAACTTAAGAAGAAGTACTGGGTTATCGAAATAATCTCCAATAGCCCAACCGAACCCTAGTTCAGGACCAATCGATCCTCGCCCTGCATATCCTCCAATCGTTAACTTTCCTTTTTTGTTATACCAACTAATCCAGACATCATCTCTTATCTTCCAGTTTCCCTCTTCGTCTTTTAGTTGCTGGAAACTTTTTGCAGTTGCTGGATTTTTTGTGAGTTGTTCTAAGGTTCCTTTTTGATTTTGATTCCCCTTGATGAGTCCATGCCCTTCCATATTCGATTGTCCCGCTAGAATGAATACTTTGATTATTTTTGAAGAGTTTGAAGCATTTATTTCTTTTGCGTATGCATATCCCTGTATGGATGCGAGAATTGACGTGATTAGAAGCGGTAATAACAAATGCATACGGTGACTAGATAAAGGTAAGTTATTTATGTATAGGTGATATGGATAATTTTAGTAATTAGTGTCGATCCAAGGAAGGATCAAATTTTTCTATGCTAAGAATAATGTTATTCAAACAATTATTGTTTGAATAACTAGGTTATTTATATCTATAGTTTTGTTAGGTGGATTCGAGCACAATTATTATTTTTACTGTAGGGACGACACTCGTTACGATTTTTATTATTTGGTCGATTAATAGATCTTCTAGGCAAAATAAAATACTGCGAGATAAGATTTTTAATTCTCCCTTTCCTGATGCGTGGGAAGCGATTCTTGAAAAGAATTTTAAACTGTATAGGAGGTTGCCGAATGATTTGCGTTTAAGCCTAAATTCCTATGTAAATGTATTTATGGCTGAAAAGTCTTTTGAAGCTTGTGGTGACTTAGAGGAATTAACAGAAGAGATGTGTGTTACTATTGCAGGTCAGGCGTGTTTACTTTTACTTAACGGCAGGTGTGGGTTTTATGATACGCTATCGACAGTCTTAATTTATCCAGACATGTATAGTGGTGAAAGTTCTATCAATAACGATGGAACGGTCGGGGGAGGAGGGAATCGTTTAGGTGAGTCATGGGGGAGCGGCACAGTCATACTGTCATGGGTTCATACTTTGCGTGGACCCGCCATCGCGACTGATGGGAAAAATGTTGTGATTCATGAGTTTGCTCATCAACTTGACCAGAGGGACGGATCTGCAGACGGGGCTCCGCTATTGGGATTCACAGAAGAGCATAGAGATTGGGACAAGTCTCTTGGTTCAGCCTATGAGCGGCATGCTAAGAGGCATCGAAGAGGAAAAAAATTGGTGATCGATGCGTACGGAGCAACGAATCCAGCTGAATTCTTTGCAGTTGCGACTGAGACATTTTTCGAAAAACCTAAGAAACTTCAGCAACGTTATCCACGAGTCTATGATCAGTTGAAGAGCTTTTATTCACTTGATCCGCTTTCTTGGTAGATTCAGTCTTAGGTAAGCGTAATAACTCATAGATTGGTGTTTTTTTGCCCCTTTAATTCATTAATCCTGAATTTCAATCGATCTAATATTTTTTTAAAATATAATCCTAATACGCTCATGAAACCCCCTAATTCTCATATCTGATAAGAAAGATCCGATCAAATATAATAAAATTATAAAATATGATTTGATTTATCTAAATAATTAATTAACTTTAATAATCATACTATTCAGATAATTGACGTGGCAAAGATACTTTCAGATTGGGTAAATGAAGAAGTTTCCGAAGTAAGGGGGCGCTCAGTGCGTTGGCTTTCGGAGAGGCACTTCTTCCGTGACCCGATGAGATCAATTCAGTCAGACACTGATTATTTTTTCTCACCCGCAGATGGCGTTATTATTTATCAGAAACGAGTCCGTCAGGAGGATTCGGTTATTGAGATTAAGGGACAAAATTATACTCTTAAAGAAGCGCTCAGGGATCCTAATTATTCTGCAGAGTTTAGTTTAGTGATCGGTATCTTCATGACCTTTTATGATGTGCATATTAACAGAATTCCGTATCCTGGAATTTTGAGTTATCGTGAATTAGAGCCGATTGATAGTTTTAATAAACCGATGCTTGCGATGGAGAATTCCATTGTCGATGATCTTACAATTGATCATGATTCGGCCGAATACCTTCATTGCAATCAGAGAGTTTTAAATAAGGTTGATAGCTTGGATTTAGGATTGACCTATCATATATTACAAATTGCTGATTACGATGTTGATTCTATAATGCCATTTGATCTGAGCGAGCATCGCGCATATCAACAAAACGAGAGGTTCTCGCAGATACGATATGGTTCTCAAGTAGATTTAATTATTCCTTTAGATGGATCCACAGGATTCGAGCTTTTACTTGAAGAGGGCACTCATGTTGAAGCTGGAGTTGACCCCTTATTGAAAATTAAACGTCCCTTTGCGCTCTAATGTTAAGTTCTAAAACACAGATAAATAAGCGATCCACAGCGGCTCGGAAAATCCTTCCAAAGCCATTTGTGGATTCTCCTGCTCCTTCGAGACCATGGAACCTTAGTCATTTGGATGTTCCGACATTTCTTATGTGCCCGCCTATTTCTTATAGCACAAATGAACCGAATAATATTTGGATGGAGGATCTCACGGAATCTGATCGCAAGGTCGACCCTAAAAAAGCATATAGGCAATTTCAGTCTCTCTATCAATTTCTTTCATCTAGGGGAGTGGTGCAGTTGCTTCCCGTTCCAGCGGGTTGCGCATTACAGGATTTAGTTTTTACTGCGAATCTGGGAATTTTACTTGAACACCTTCCTGCCAAAGACACAGTTGTTTTAGCTAATTATCAGTCAAGGCCACGGGTAGGCGAGACGGAAGTCGGAGTGAAGTTCTTTCAATCCATGGGGTATAAAACTATCGTTCCTAAAACGAAGTTCGAAGGGGAGGCTGAACTTAAGCACCTTTATGATAATGTGTATGTGGGTGGGTATGGTATACGCTCTGAAAAAGAAACGTACGACCAGTTGGAGGGTCAATTTGGAATGAAGATAATCAAGGTCAGAGAAACCGATCCTTATTTATACCATCTCGATTGTTCAATATTTCCACTCACTTATGAGAAGACGGTTGTTTGTACTCAGCTATTGAATTCAAGCGAGATAAGAGAATTAGAGGGGCACACTGAAATTATAGATGTGTCACGTGAGGAAGCTATGCCAGGGCTTTGTAATTCTGTTCGACTGGGAAATTTCATACTGAATGGGTCGCATATCCATGAACTGAAGAGAGGGACAGAAGCTTACCGGTTAGAGTTAGCTAAGAATCGAAGGCTTGAAGACATTGCTGCAGACAATGGATTTGAACTGGCGCTCTTTAACTTGAGCGAATATCAGAAGGGAGGGGCTGCTCTTTCATGTATGGTCATGCATTTGAATAGGGTCTCTTACCAGCACCGCTTACTGTAGAAGTTTACTGGGTGGGCCCTCTTAGTCTAATTTTAAGCCAGGCTTCTGATCTCCACCTCATCCAAAAAAGTATGCCTTGGCATGTTATGTACAATAGCGCCAGGGCCCAAATAACGAGTGATCCTTTCTCTCTGAAGAAAATCACTGCAATAGTTCCGCCCAAACCAAGTACCAGAATGCTAAGGAGAACATTCGCGACTGAAGTCCATTTGGTATCGCCGGTTCCTTGAAGTGCATGAAGGTATGTGATGTTCATCGAGTCAAACCACTGTGAGAGGCTTACGAAGAGCATGCCTCCACAGGCAATGCTGATTACCTCGGGTTGGTCCGTGAACATGGAAACTATTGGATGTCGGAAAACATATAAGATGATTCCCGCGCTAAGCATGAAGAGAGAATTGATTTTGAAGCATGTTCTCACGTGTGCACGAGCTCTTTCGTGTGAGCCATTCCCAACAGAATTTGCAACTAAGGTTAGGACTACTGTGGCGACGCCTTCTGCTGGCATAAATGTTAATTGCATGCAGCGCATTAGGATGGTTCCAGCAGCAAGAGCTTCTTCTCCGTAATATGAAATTAGGGCCCCCACAAGGACTCCCCATGATAGAATGTCGACGGCCCCTTGGATGCCGGCCGGAAGTCCAGAAGACCACAATCTTCGTATTCCTTCCAGAGATTTAGGAGCCTTTCTGGTGTTTAATGATTTGTTTGATTTGGCCGATACGAAATGTATGAATAAAATAGAGCATTCCAATATTGTTGCTAACACTGTTCCCCAAGCGGCACCGTCGAAACCATAATCAGGAAAAGGGCCGACTCCAAGGACAAGGCCGTAGGTAATAGCGAAATTTAGTATTAGGCCAATTACGCTGCACCTTAGAACTGGTCCGGGTCTTCTCGTTCCTATATAAAAATTGGCAATTGCATTAGTTACTAATACTCCAGGCAAAGCCAATAGACTGATTTTGAAATATCTAGATTCAAGATTTCCCAATGAGCCATATTGGCTTCCCGCAAGCATCTCAAATACAGAGCCTAGCGGCCACAGTAAAATGGCGGCGATCCCTATCGCGAGAGAAGAGTAGATCCCAATCCAGGCAAAGTGGCCACAGCTTTTTTTGTCACCCGCTCCATGGCTTTGACCCACGAGTGCGGTGACAATTCCTAAGAATGAATAGGCGAAGCTAACAATAACGAAAATACCCATTGAAGGTAGGGTAATGGCTGCAAGTGAACGGATCCCTAGTTTACCGACAATCCATGCATCAGTGGCCTGCATTGCAGCAAAAGTCAGGTTTAGTAATATCACAGGCATGGCAAGCCTCAATGTTGTCGATAGTGATGGATCGACTGATTTACTGATATTCCCGTTTCTTAGGGGTTTTTCCTTATGAGAGGACATTAGAATTCATTGAATTTGTCTCATGCATAGGGCACTGCGCAAGTTCGATTGTTAAGATTGGTTAAATAATAACTGGCCTTAATGAATTATGAAATATTTATAAAATATGGAAATTATAGTTGAAGGGATTTAAAATCAATATAAGCTTATAATAACCATAAATAATAAAATGAGAATATTAAAGGGCATAATCTATATAGCTATAGCTGCAATTTTGTTTGGATGTAATAAAAACACTAAAACAAGTAACAAAGCTGAGGACTCACTGAACAATGTTGTGAAAATGTTGTGTTGGTCTGAGTATTTTGACCCTTCAGCTATTGAGAAATTTACGAATGAAACCGGGATAGACGTTGAGTATATAACTTACGATGATCCAGATGAAGTTGAGGCGAGATTAGTATCAGAGCCTGGTCGGTTTGATGTGGTTGTGACGGATGACTTGGCTATAAATATATTAGCAAAATTACGGTTACTTCAACTCCTTGATAAATCAGCTTTGCCAAATTTTGAAAATGTTTCGAGTGAATATCTGCGCAAAAAATTTGATATTGAGAACAATTATTCAGTTCCATATCTATGGGGGACGACTCTCATCGCATACCGATCGGATAAGATTGATTCCCCAGAGAAGAGTTGGAAATCGTTATGGGACAAGAAATATAAGGGAAAGGTAATGGTTTTAGGGGACAGAACAGAAGGGCTTGGGATTGGGATGATTTCACAGGGGAACCCAATTAACAGTTCTGATCCAAGGCACATTCAATCTGCATCAGAAATTATTGTTGAAGGGATAAAAAACGGTGGCGTCCGATTAGGTAGTGATGCAGAAATTAGAGAAGGGCTTCTCTCTGGGGATGTTTGGATAGCTTCATGTTATAGTGGGGATGCGGCAATGATTTCTGAGGAAAATGAAAACATCTCATTCTTTATACCAAGTGAGGGGGCTCCATTATGGATGGATAATTTCTCTGTTGCGAGTGATGCCACGAATGTCAATGGGGCTTACTTATTTATTGATTATATGTTGAGAAAAGAATCGGCAGCAATGAATGCTAATTTTACTTGGTATGGGACGACAAATAGCGCGGCTGTCCCACTCCTTGATGAAGAGCTTTTAGCAGATGAGACGATCAATCCACCCGAGGAAATGCGGTCTTTGTGTCAGTTCTATTATGTTCCTGATACTAATCGTGACCTTTTATTAAATGAAGCATGGAGCAAGGTCGTTGATGCATTACGAACCAAATCTAAGAATGGTTTGGATGTGGAGGTTGCGGGAAGTGTTGAGGATTAAGTTTACGAAGGAATTTTCCTAAGTGGGATTAAAGAGATTAGGCAGCTCGCAGCTAATTAGTATTTGAATTAATTCATATGACATCGATTCGAATCAGGTTACTTCTTGTTCTCTTAGCTGTCGGGTTGATCCCGATGCTCATTGTGATGCTGGTAACTAATTACCAGACGAGAGAATCTCTTGAATTGTCTGAGCGTGAGAAGATTGCTGCCGTTACTTATGAAGTTGCTAGGCAGGCCAGACTCGTAATGGCTTCAGCAACTAATGATCTTGTTGCGCTGCAGGGAAATCGGATAGTGACAGATTCCTCGATTCCGATGAATGTTAGGGTCGAAGAGATGCGGCGTCTTGTTGCGGCGTATAAAATGTTTGATGATATCACTTTATATGATTCAAGAGGTCTCATAGTTCGTTCCACTACTAGTAAATTTCATCCGGAGCCAGAGGAGAAAACGTTGTGGTTCAAGGACTGTATTGTAGGCCAAAAAGTGGTCACATCGCGCCCGCACCATGTTGAAAATGAGGATGGGTTACATCTCAAAGTTTACATTCCACTAAGCATTGCCAATAGCGACGAAAGCTTTGTGCTTAGAGCTCGATTGAGGTTTGATCCAATGTGGAATCTTATAGAAGGTATTAAAATAGGCGAACGAGGCCAAGCCCTTCTTTTGGATCCTCGGGGCCGTTTGATAGCGGGTCGTGATAAAGAAAAGATATCCCGCCCTTATTTCAAAGGAGGAGTCACTCCGTTTTGGGGTCAGAACAAAGGTTTTGTTAAGATTAAAGGGGAAGAGTTCTATTTTCAGAGTGAGGTCTTACCGAAAAGAGACACAGGAGTCGGAGAGGCTTGGGTCATTGCTTGCCTGAGGCCAAGAGCGGAGGTCCTGGCTTCTGTGAAGCAGGCAGTTAACTTGCAATCTAGGATTGCCTTTGCGGTATTTATTCTTACTGGTCTTATAGGCGTTTGGCTGGCCAAAATGATTAGTAATCCAATTGTTAATGCATCAGCAATTGCTCATAAGGTGGAGGAGGGTGACCTGAGTGTCAGGATGCAGGAAGAAGGTGCAACTGAAATTAAGCAACTAGGAGTATCTTTCAATGCAATGATTGATCAGGTAAAGAATCACCGTGATGGACTTGAAGCGATAGTGAATTCGCGTACTGAAAAGCTTCGTTTGTCTCAAAAAGAGCTTGAAAGGACGTATGCTCAGCTCAGGGCCTCATATGAGGCAGCTAGAGATGGAATCCTTTTGGTTGGTAAGGATGGATCTTTGATAGCCACCAATCAGAGGGTGATTGATTATTTTCAACTCACAGAAGGAATTGATCAGATTGATATGGAAAGTTTTGAGAGGCAGCTCAGTAATCAATTTGCTAATGGGAAGAATTTTATAAAGGACTGGAAAAGTATTAATAAGAACTCGTTGAAGACCGCAGATTTGGAATGGGTTTTAAATGATCCTGTTGAACGAGTTCTTTCAGTATATTCTTCTCCTGTTTTAATTTCTGGAGGACGTCAAATTGCACGTTTTTGGAGTTTTCATGATGTAACTGAACAGCGCAAATTGCAGAAGGGGCTTGAGCAAGCACAGAAAATGGAGGCTGTTGGGCGATTGGCTGGTGGAGTTGCTCACGATTTTAATAATTTGCTGACAGGTATTATTGGGAATCTTAGCCTTGTCGAAGCTGGCGATGACGAGCGAGATGTAAGCAAGAATAAAGAATTTATTTCTTCAGCTAAGCGAGCAAGTCAGCGTGCGGCCGAATTGGTTAAGCAACTCCTTGGTTTTTCTAGGCAATCTCACCTTGAACTTGATTGTTGTGAAGTGAACCAAGTTTTAGAGGATGTTCACAGTTTATTGAAGAGCACAACTGATCCTGCTATTAGTATATCAATGGATTGTTCAGATGATCTTTGGACAATCGAGGCGGACAGTACCCAGGTCGAGCAGGTAGTGATGAACATGTGCGTTAATGCGATTGATGCTATGAGTGAGAGGGAAGGAGACTTAGTGCTTGCGACTGCTAACAAGAGCCTTAATCCATCGATGTTAAGTAAGTATCCTGGTCGAGAGGAAGGTGATTTCATTGAAATAAAAATAAGTGATAATGGTATAGGGATGCCTTCAGATGTGATGGCGAAACTCTTTGAGCCTTTTTTCACAACTAAAGAACAGGGAAAGGGAACAGGCTTAGGTTTGGCAACATCATATGGTATAGTTAAACAGCATGGAGGTTGGATAGAGTGCGAATCGGAAGTTGGCGTTGGTAGTAACTTTAGTATTTTTCTGCCGAGAAAAGATGTGCGTAATGAGAATCTTAAGCCGCTTGCAAATGAAGATGATACTGATGTTAATGGGACTGAGACGATCCTTGTTGTAGATGATGAGGATCTGGTCCGCCGAGTGGCCGAAGAGGCATTAAAATGTTATGGATATAGCACCTTCTCTGCTTGTAATGGGAAGGAAGCTCTAAAGGTTTTGGAGGAAAACCAAGATGAAATAATGTTAGTTCTACTGGATCTTACTATGCCGGTAATGTCTGGAAAGGAAACGCTTGCTGTGATAAGGGAAAGATTTACTGATGTCCCTGTTGTAGTATGTAGTGGCTACATGGTCGATCTTGAAGGTTTTGAGGATGAGACTGGATTGAGACCTGATTCTGCTATTCAGAAGCCATATAATGTAAATGATTTAGCAAAAAGAGTAAGAGAAGTTCTGGACGGGACCGAGGCGCCGCTCATTGCATAGTTGTATCTTAGCAGTTATTTCTATGTATTATGATCTAAACATTATGTAGAATAGTTTAGGGGCTTTACCTAGAAGAATTGAGGCTGTATTATCATGCTATGAAAATAGCTTCAGTTTTATCCACGTTAATTGCTCTACTTATTGGAGTCGCAGGGGGTTACCTTATTGGTCAACAAGGTGATGGCGATCAGGATGCGGGTGCAAAGAAAAGTCAATCCGGAGAAACTGCCAATACCAACACTGGTTCTTTGGCAGGTGCTTCTGAGTCCTCTTCACAGAGCGGTAAGAAGACTAATACTTCAACCGAAGGAGCTGGGAGCAATTTAATTACAGAGGCTAAAAAATTGATGCGTTCTGGTGATGTGAGTGAAGCAATGAAGATGATACTTAATTCGCCGGGATCGATTGGTAGAATGGAAGCTTTACTGGATTTCGTGAAGGAACTTGATTCTGATGAAGTCGAACTGGCACTTGCCGAGGTTAGAGGCATGGGTCGAGGAAGTGACATGTTCATGTCAATGAGCTTGCTGATGTCTAGGTATGCTGAAATTGATCCGGAGAAAGCGCTAGGCTTTGTTGGTAAATCTTCAGGCATGGAACGAGGAATGGGCACTTCTTCAATTCTCAGGACTTGGGCATCGAAGGATCCTAAGGCCGCAGCTGATTATCTTACGAAAAATATGCTGAAAGACGGTGGAGATGATTGGATGATGCGGAGAACAGCCGCAAGCGTTGCCTCAGAATGGGCCAAGCAGGACACGAATGCTGCTTTGGCATGGGCGAAAGATCTTCCTGATGAGGTTAAGGGTGATGCTCTTGGTAATATTATAGAACAAATCACTTCGGATGATCCGTTGAGAGCAGCTGAGGTTGCAATGGGCTTTGAGGGTGAGCAGCAGGACCGGGCATTACGAACTATAGCTGATCAATGGTCACGTAACGAGCCGGAGCAGGCCTTGAAATGGGCTGAAGCTTTGACCGGTGAAGGGCGAGTAAGAGTTATGGAGGAAGCCCTTGAGAATTGGGTTCGTAAGGATACAGAATCGACGGTGGCCTATCTTGATAAAATGGAAGCTTCCGAGAGAGATTCAATTATGAAAGAGGTCGTTGAACAGTGGGCCAGAGTAGGTGGAGATTCTACAGCTGACGCTGCTAAATGGGTAGCCTCTCAAGATGATGGTAAAGGTAAGGTTGATGCGACTGGAGAGGTGGTCGGTCAGTGGATGAGATCTGATCCCGAGGCAGCATCAGAATGGCTTGGCGCACAGCCCGTCGGGGATGCTAGAGACAGGGGAGTGGCTGCCCTTTTAAGAGATCGCTCTGTTAGAGAGGACCCTAGCGCAGCCGTTGCCTGGGCAGATACGATTAGTAATGACGAAATGAGGGGTGAACAAGTTGAAAGATCGGCAAGGAGCTGGCTCGCATCTGATCGTGCTGCGGCTCTTGAATATTTGGAAACTTCAGAGTCTCTTTCCGCTGACCAGAAGACAAAGCTCATTGAGTTGCCGGCTGATCAGTTGCAACGTGGCAACGACTTTAGGGGGCGTGGCAGACGCCCTTTCTAATATAATCAAAACTTACTAATTACTCTATACGGGATTTTATAAAAATCGGCGTGAAGTATACACTTTGCTGTGAGACTAGTGTATGGAATTAGAATCGATTAATGGAAGAGCTTTCTCCTTCTAAATCAGATTGGACCGAGGTTAGAGGTTCGGAGGTTCATGGGAGGGGCATGTTCGCAGTGAAGGATATTCCCGAGGGAGAACACATCATTGAGTATCTCGGAGAGCGAATTGACAAAGAGGAATCTGATCGAAGAGGTAATGCTCTTTATGATGTTTCTCAGGAAACGGGAGGGGCTCAGGTTTATCTGTTTACACTTGATGAGAGCTGGGATTTGGATGGCAATTTTGAATGGAATACGGCGAGGCTAGTGAATCATAGCTGTGAGTCTAATTGTGAGGCGCAGATAGACGATGAATTGAGAATATGGCTCACCGCTGTACGGGACATTAAGTGTGATGAAGAGCTCTCTTTCAACTATGGTTTTGGAATTGATGATTACGAGAAGCATCCTTGCCTGTGTGGTAGTCGCAAATGCGTTGGTTATATTGTAACTGAGGAATGCTGGCCAGAACTTCGCCGGATAATTAAGAAAAAGAAGGCAAAGGAAGAAAGAAAAGCAGCGAAGGAGAAGGCGAGGAAAAGAAAAAAAGAAGAGAAAAGGAAAAAGAAATTTTCCTAATAGAGTTATTAGGGGATTTTGATTTTTTTTCCTTTTATTATGACATCGGAGCTCATGCCGTTTACGCGTTTTATTGCGCCTACTGAGGTTCCATATTTTCTCGCTAGACCAGAAAGTGTGTCGCCAGAAACTATCTGGTGATATTTACTGCTAGATTTCACTGATGAACTTCTGACACTTCTTTTTCTTGATGAACCTCTGCTCCTATTTGAGCTTCTGCCTAGACGTCTTTCTCCTTCAGCTGCCCACGATGAGACGTAACGTCCATTGCTATCAAATGGATATTCGTATTTGGACATTTTGTGGGAAGGCGTGGAATTATTTCCGTTTGGCAGCTGCGCGTCAAGGCCAGACCAGCTATAGCTCCTGACCTTAGTTGAATCGGAGCCAGTGGAAACGCAACCAGAAGTAAATAATGAAGTTGTAGCGGCAAGAATGGCCCAATGGCATAATCTCATATTTTTTTAATATGACACCAAAGTTCAATAAAGAGCTAGTCAATTTGTAAGGTCTATAGAGGCTCTGGAAGTATTCCGAGGTACTCTTGAAACATCTTCTCCATAGATTTATCAAATTCGGATAACTTGTCGGCAGCTGTTCCATGTGACGCCAAGGCCTCAGTCAGCTTTTCCATTGCGGTGCTTTTCGATTTTGTTTTGATATTTAGGGCGATTTCGGCAGCGCTCCTATTGGTTATTGCCTCTTCTAATGACGCCTTTGCTCTGGGAATACTGTTATCGACCAGGTCTTGCGTTTTATTGGCTTTGGCTTGGTCTTGGTTCAGAAGAGCCATTTCTTTTTCTAGAGCGCTTTGGAATTCACCTTTAATGTCATCTGATACTCCATTCATGGCATCGCGAATTGATTGAATTGTTGCTTGGCTATGTTTGACGAGTAATTGCTCAAGAGTCAAACGCCCCTTTAGTTTGGGAAGGTTCTCTGTTTGGATTGATAGTTCCTTTTGTTTCTGACTGACAATATTGTCAGTGTTTTTGAGCGTTTCATCTGCTGATTGTGTTTCGTTAGATGCAGTATCATGAATGGATTGGGCGTTATTCATGGCAAGTGTGAGCTCTTGAAGACCATCAGATAATGGAGTCCTTTCTGTGTTTTTCTGATGACGCTTAACGTTAAAGGCCTGAGCTTCCCAGTATTTGATTTGGTGAAGAGATTTATGATTTTTGGCCTGTGCTGATTGAAGTGCAGTGTGCGCATCCTTCACTGATGCATCTAACTTTGTATTTTCATTAGATAGTGATTGTAGATTGGTTTCGGCAGTCTTTATGTCGGCCATTAATGCATTAACGGTTTGCTGGGTAGTAGATGATTCACTTCTTATGGTTATTTCTCTGGCTTTGGTTTCATCCAGTTCTGATTGATGAGATTGTAATATTCCTGTTGTTTTGGTAACGGTTTCTTTAAGTTGAGTAATCTTGGAGGGGTCTTCTGCACTTCCACTGATCTGAACATCTAGTGATTTCAGCGTTTCATTAAAGGTCATTATTTTCTCATTAAGGACTCCCTGTTCTTTGATGTTTTTAGTTAGGGAATCTGTGGCAGATTTTAATTTAGCAACTGATTGATTGTGATTGGCCTGTGCCTCATTGAGATTGTTTTTGGCTGTCTCAATTTCATCAGTGTGAATTTTTAATAATGTGAGATTTTGGGCGTAGATCTTTTCCTCCTCTATTAACTTAGATTTAGTATCTTTTACAGTCTCGCTAGCGTTAAGTATTCGTGTCTGAATTGAAGGGGGGTTGCCTAGAACTTTTCCTATGACTTTTCCATCAGCTGTATCGAACACCTTGATTTCACCATTCCAATCACCAACAATAATTTTCTTTCCGTCATGACTTAGGCATGTGGCGACTGGAATTTCTGGAAATGCTTCAGTGGCCATTTTCTGAGTGCCGTTTCCATCCCAAACCTTTGCCAGTCTATCACGTCCGCAACTAGCGATTCTCCCGTCCTCAGTAAATGCCATATCCAATGCGCCGCCCCCATGCCCAGTCCAATTTTTCACTTGTTTACCTTCGTTCATCTCCCATAAGCGTATTGATCCATCTTCGGAAGAGGATGCCACAACATTTGAATCTGAACGCCAGCTTATAGCTGTAATTGATTTGCTGTGCGCTTTTAGGGTATAAAAGGGGTTTCCGGTATTAGACTCCCACACAAATAGCCCTCCGTTGCGGTCTCCGGTTGCAAGTAATACTCCATCAGGACTAAAGGCTAGTGAAGTAACCCAGTCCGTGTGCTTCTTAATGTTGGCAATTTCCTCTCCATTTTTGGTCGCATATATTTTAATTCTCCTGCCTGGGCTGCCAAGGGCCACCATGGAATGATCTGAAGTTATATCAGCTGCCATAACGGCATCAAATTCCGCGCCAATTTCAAATACTCTTTTCCCAGATTTCACTTCCCACCCTACAACGAGTCCGGACTTGCCGCCGCGGCCCCCTCCGGCAATGAGAATTGAACCGTTCCGACTAAAAGAGAGAGTGGTTGGTGTGCCTTCCGGAAATGGGAGGATTCCTGATATTTGCAAGCTTAAGCTATTATAAAGAAGCACTTGTTTTGGGACTGCTACCGCAATGATTGGAGCCCATGGGCTAGAAGCAATGTCTAGAGGGGTCGCAGCTTTGGCCGAAGTTGCCGCTGGTTCCAAAGGTAGATGCTCTGGCATTGGGGGAGGACCTTCTGGTTTGCCTGAAGGAGTCGTTGCTAATGCCAAATTGAATGAAGGCTTAGTGGTCTTGGCCTTACTTCCGCTATTTTCAAGTAATCCACCCGAGATCCATGAGCTGATAAGATTGAGTTTGTCCTGTGCGAGTTTTTCTCCTTTTGGAGGCATTTTTGGTTCTTCTGCATGGCTCACAGAGAGGAAGAGTCTGCTGCTTCCAGGATCCCCTGAACTTACAATTTCTCCAGAAGAGCCACCCTGCATGGTGGCAGTGTAAGTTGTTAAGTCTAGTCCTCCTTTGGCTTTGTCTGGATTGTGGCAACTCAGGCAGCGGTCAGCAAAGATTGGGCGAACATGTTCATCATAATTGGATTTCTTATCAGCGCCGTCTGCGGATGCGATCAGTGATGAACAGAAGAATAAGAATGTGGGCAAGCCAATGATTGCGCGAGATAGTCCTTCGGTTGTTTGTTTAGAGCCCGTTGTCACTTGTCAAAGAAGTATGAATTTATTAACTAGTGGTTGAACATGAATTCTTTGGCATTCAGAAGAGCCCAGAACACATCTTCTAAATCCTGTTTGATCTTTTTTGGATCAGTATCTATTTGGGCTATGAGCTGACTTTTTTCTGTTTGTGTTGGTTTTCGGCCGAAGGCTCTGATGTACAACGAATCAATGATTTGTTCGGAGGATCTTCCTTCAGTGATCATATTCGCTACGGCTTTGCCGCTCACAATTCGGTTGCCGGTTGCGTCTCCATTAATAAGGTGCAGGGCCTGGCCCAAATTCGGTTCCATCTTAACTTCACATGAGCACACAGTCTTCCGTTCTGCTCTGCCAAAAGTTCTAAGGAAATAATTGGAAACGTTTCCGTCGGCGATTTGTACGGCACGTGCTCCTACTGGGAGGCCTTTGAACTTGTTCTTTGTTTGGGTGATTTGGCTAATAGCATCTAATAATACTTCAGCGCGCATGCGGCGTGCGAGCGAATGTGAGAAGTTCTTTGAGTCACCTTCGTTGCTCGCATTGACTTTGGTCGAGAGTTGATAGGTGCGAGAATTGCAAATGTCTCTGACCAGACGTTTGAAGTCATAATTGTATTCCGTGAACCGGTCAGCAAGTGAACTTAACAGTTCAGGGTTTGATGCTGGATTACTTATTCTCACATCATCGACAGGATCAATTATTCCTACGCCAAAGAAGTGAGACCAGACAATGTTGGCAAGGTTTCTTGAGAAGAAAGGATTTTCTGGTGATGCCATCCATGCACCGAGTATTTCTCGGCGATCCTGTCCGGATTTTATTTCGGGTTTTGCGGCACCTAGGAAAACGGGATCCATTACCCTTCCGCCTACTGGGTGTTTCATGTCTCCATTCGCCTTATTGTAAACAATGACTTCACGAGGGTCTTGAGCTCCCTTTCTTCCAACTTGTGAAAAGAATGCCGCAAATGAGTAGTAATCGTTCATTGTCCATCGATCGAATGGATGATTATGGCATTGAGCACACTGTAATCGCATTCCCATGAATACTTGTGCGACGTTCTCCGATAGCTTGAGTGTGTCTCGTTCTATCTGATAATAATTGGTCGAAGGATTGCTAAATGTTCCTCCCGTAGAAGATAAAAGTTCTTGAACAATCTTATTGAATGGAACGTTATTTGCGATTCGATCCTGCAGCCAATTGTAATATAATAGAGTTGCCTTATAGCTTACTTGGTTATTCGCATTAGTACTGATTTGAAGGAGTTCAGCGAATTTCATTACCCACACCTCAGTAAATTCCTTGCGAGCTAACAATGTGTCTATAATCTTGCTTCGTTTGTCGGGGGATGTATTTTCAATGAAAGCGGTGAACTCGTTTTCTGTTGGTAAGGTTCCTGTGATGTCGATGGTTGCCCTTCGCAAAAATTCTTCATCGGTACAGAGGTCTGAGGGAAGTATCCGCAGCTTGTGGATTTTTTGTGCGACGAGTTCATCGATATAATTTTTGGGAGAGAATTCTGGTCTTTGGTAGTCTAGATTTTCAGGGATGACGATAATTTGCGATCCGACAGTAAATGTTGCGAAACGGGCCATCACAAAGGCTTCGCCGCGGTTGCCGGCAGTCACTGTGCCATTCTTACTGATAGCAGCTGATGGAGCATTATTTGTTTCAAAGAGAGCTAGTGTAGTAACGTCTCTCGTGCTGCCATCAGAATACGTTGCCAAAGCAATGAATTGTTGAGTTGTTCCTTTACCCTCCAAGACGGCTTGTTTTGGATATATCTCAAGAGAAGTGGGAGATGGTATATCATTAGGATCGTCTGGAGCTCCAGCCTGCAGCCATGAGAGAATGGAATTATAATATTCTGATCCTTTCTCAAAGAGTTTTCCTCCGGTATGTGGGACGGATTCAATGGTCTTTTCAATCATTAAGCTCTCGTCCGGGAATGCCAGATTGATGCGCCTTCCGGAAAGTTGTCTAGTGATACGGTAATAATCTCCGGTCGGATCGTAGCCAAATAGAGACAGCATGAAGCCGTCCTGGCCTCTGGCGGAACCGTGGCAGGATCCGGTGTTGCAATTTGAACGCAAAAAGACCGGCATCACGTCCAGCCTAAAGCTAATTTTCCGTTCAGTGCTGGCACTTTGAATCTTCAATGGTGCCATTGCTGTTTTATCATGAAATTTGATGCTAATTGATGTTTCTCCATCTGATCTGGGGCGTATCAGGTTACCAGCAACAGTTACAAGGGCAGTGTCCTTAGGCTCGAAAGTTACTCTGTTTGTGATATCGCGGGTTGTTCCGTCATTGTAGGTGGCCACCGCAACAAAACGTTGTAGGTCAGCACTGGTCGTCAGAGAAGCTTGGGGTGGATAAATAGTAACCGATGATAGATTAAGAACCTCTTTGGCTAGATCCTCTGGTTTGATGGGATCTTTTTTTACCAGGATTAATCCGTCAGGCCATTTGGCCTCTTCGCTGATCCATTCCTTGAGGGCTTGAATTTGAAGCGTGGTCAATGCCTCTCCTTTAGGGGGCATAATATCATCATCGTCATGTGCAAGAGTGATCCTGTGAATTAGTTCACTTTTCTCTGGCTTTCCTGGGCTGATGGCAGGGCCATTTTCTCCTCCCTTATTTGCCGAGATCAGGTTACTTAGATCGAGGCCCCCCTTTTTCTTTTCAATGCCATGACAGCTAACGCATCTAGTTTCGAGAATTGGTTTAATAACCTTATCAAAATCGACAGCGATCGCTCCTGAAGTTGCCAAGAAGATAAATGCCTGAATATAGAAGAGAGTCTTCATTTATTCTTTGCTTCGAGTCGAAGTTTTTCAAGTCTGGATAAAGGTTTGGCCTTTGGTTTGACTTTTGCTACAACTTTTGGAGCCTCTTTCTTCACAGGCTTTGGTGCGGGCTTCTTTGGAGGTGCGTCGATTCTCAGGACTCCTCCGTGGCCCACGTTATGCGGGATAAGTGTTTCTGATTGCGGAATGTTTAGATGACAGAAGAGGTTCTTGTGTTGTCCTTTAGGGCTGTCTGCTGCGGTTTTAATTGGAAAACTAATTTCGGTCATTTCTTTATCGATTTCTATTTCTGAGGCAGTGACTTTGGCCGGGAGTCCTAGGAGTTTTATTGTGGCCTTACCTTCGAAAGGAGTGGCATGGGTGAGCTTGCATATTACAAATCCATCTTGGCCCTGTTCTACAGCGGCCATTTCGATCTTCATTCCTAAATAGGGCTCAGTAACAGTGACGGGCGTTAGGTTTGAACTTGCTAGGATTTGCCCTTTTCCAGCATCAGATTCTCCCATCACTGCAATGTGCCAGGTTCGTATTGCTGCACTGCCGTTGGCATTGATGGTGTATATGACTTCATTTTTTCCTTTGGGAATCTGTAGTGTTGGCTGCGATCCAATTCCCGGAGGATGCCATAACATTCGGACAGTAATTGGAGCATCGAAACCTTCTTTTCTTGTGGCGGTTACTTTAAGGTCAAGGGTGCCGTTTCTGACAAGTGGGACAACTGGAGGAACTATATCAACACTGAATGGGATTTCTTCGACGACCGCAACGGCCAGTTTTCTTGCGGTGCTCTTGTAGTATACGGTGTTGTTGGGAGGTCCTAGTACAAAGTCCAGAGGTTGGGAAAAATTACCACTGATGTTCTTTTCAGGTTCCGCGTGTTTTGCGATTAGATCAGTGAGAGTGCCGGCGACAGGGGCTTCGGGTGAGGCCTCAAAACCAATGAGTCCGGAATTAATGCTGGCATGCATGCCATTGGACATGAGTTTGATTCCTTCAGGTAATCCGGAAGCTTCAAAAATCAGGTCCCCACCAAAGTTTGAGCGGCCTGCATTGATACGGGTCACAAAACGATTTCCACGGGCCACATAGATCATTTGTCTTGACTGGTAATCTGCACGACCGAAATAAGGAATAGTTAATCCTAGAGAAGGAGTAATAGATTCTGTTTCAATCCTGTAGACGTAGTTCGTCCCGCCTTTCTTTAAGTGGTCACGAATTCTAATGGCAAATTCGCCATCAAGTGCAGCAGTAAAATCAATTTTACTATCCTGCTTGTTGTCAGCGTCATCATTACCACTGATATGTTTTTTATCAGGGCCATAAATGTCAAGGATTGGATCAAGGGGGGAGCCAATGGATTTAGCATGGGCCCGAAAAATGAATCGCTGACCCTTCGTTACGTTGAATTTGAACCAGTCCTCATCTCCTGGATTTTCAATGATTCCATTGAGAGCTAAGGGAAGAGGAGCATCTGATGCCGTTGCTTGACCTCTATTATTGTTGGGTTCAGTTTCAAGTACATTAGGGAAAGAAGAAACACGTATAACATTAGCGGAAGGAGAAAGTAAGCCTTCAGAATTTGAGTAAATTTTAAATTTAGGATCCGGCGAGTCAGATAATTTTACGGTTTGCTTAGATTCCCCGGTAGAATCTCCGATGAGTTTAACTTCAAGATCTTTTCCTGCTGATCCACCTGCTGGGTAAACTGCTATTGGTCTAGGAAAGGATCCGATGTGTAGACGGTAACGACAATTTCCATTTCCTGTGTAGGAGCTTTCGCGAATCTGAATAACGTATTTGCCGTCGGTTGGAGCAACAATAGAAGTAGTGCTGTCTTGTAGTAAGAGTGCTGTATCGTCTGACGCCGCGAGTTCGAATCGCTCCATGTTTAGAATGGCAATGTAAGGATCATAGAACGCGTTGCCGAGTCTTATCCCTTCGACTTCGGCGCTGACACGCTGCCCTTTCTTTGCCTCAATGACATAGTAATCGACGTCCTCATTTTCGAGAATTCCTTCGATGGTCGAATTGAAGGGGATAGTTTGGGGGGTAGTAAATTCACTATTAGGTTCTTTTTCTGGAACAGTTTCAAATTGACCGACCCAAACGCTCTTGACACCGCTGAGGCCGCTCTTGGTTCGAATTCTGAGCAGATGTTCTCCCAGCTCAGCTTCAGGGTTGATCGTTATTTTTGCTTTTAAGTGTTTGGAGCTAACAGTTTCGAGTCCGTTAACAGTAAAACCTGATGAGTAGAAAATAATTTCCTCAGCATCATCCAAACGATCCCCATGAAAGTTCAACTCAACTTCGGTTCCGCGCTTTGCTCCTCTAGGAAGGATATTTCCAAGGGAAGGGGATGAAGAAAAGGCTGAAGGGATGAAAAGCGAACAGATAAAAACCGTAGCGAAGAGTTTTCTGAAAAGCATTGTTTGTTATCTAATTTGTTTTAAGCAATGATATTTTTGATGACTTTTCCTCCATTGACAATTTCAATGGGTCTGTCACCTGGGGCCATGAGTTCCTTATCTGCAATGATGCCCATTTGCTTGTAAACGGTCGTGGCAAGGTCCTGATGCGATAGTGCATCTTCTTCCGGTTCTGCGGCGAGTGCGTCTGATTTACCATAAACGACACCTTTTTTCAGCCCTCCTCCTGCTAAGAGCCCACTGAAAACCTTCGGCCAGTGGTCGCGGCCTGCGGTTTTATTGATTTTCGGGGTTCTGCCAAACTCTGAGGTCATCATGACCAGAGTCGAGTCCAAGAGGCCGCGCTCGTCGAGGTCGCGGATTAGTCTTGCGTAGGCTTGGTCCAGTGCTGGGGCTTGGCTCTCGAAGCTTCCTTTAACATTATCGTGGTTGTCCCAGCCTCCGTATGTAGTAGATACGAACCTCACGCCTGATTCCACTAACCTTCTGGCAATTAGAAATCTTTGGCCTGCTGAGTTGCGCCCATACTCATCACGCAGTTTGTCAGGTTCCTTGTTTATATCAAAAGCTTCACGTGCTTTTTGAGAACTGATCAATCCATAGGCGCGTTTGTAGAAGGTGTCCATGGCATTGACTGCGTCAGACTTTTCGATTTCACGGAAATGAGCGTCTACAGTTTGAAGCATTGATTTACGTTTTGTGAATCTTGCTTCATTGATTCCTTTTGGAAGAGCGAGGTCTCTGACTGAGAAATTTTTACTTGCTGGATCATTGCCTAGACTAAAGGCCCCATAAGCAGAACTTAAGTATCCGCTTCCTGCATGTTCGTTGGGTTGATTGGGAACACAAACGTAAGGAGGAAGGTTTGCTCGTGGTCCGAACTCGTGACTGACAACGCTTCCCATTGAAGGATAGGTGAGTGCGGGGCTTGGCTTGTAGCCTGTGAACATGTTATGTACGCCTCGTTCGTGTGCGGCTTCGCCGTGCGTTAGAGAATTTAACACAACAATTTTATCAGCAATGGCTGCTGTGTTCTTGAACTGAGGGCCGAACCTGGCTCCAGTAATCTTTGTGCCTATCGAGTTGAATGGTCCGCGATATTCGCTTGGTGCGTATGGCTTCGGATCAAAGGATTCTTGGTGGGCCATCCCGCCAGGAAGGAAAATGTGAATAACTGACTTCGCGGGCCCTTCCTTTGATTCGTAAAACTTTTGAGCTGCATTGGCTTCCATTCGGAAGAATTCAGGTAGTGTTAGACCTAATCCTCCGATTAAACCTATCTGAAGGAAATCTCTTCGTGATGACATAAGCGGAAGCAAATGTTCAGAACTTCCACAACCTGCATAGTTTTGTTTGCGCTTATTCATATCTAACTTAACAAGAATGATTTACCTTAGTTAAGGCAAGGTCAAGAGCGGGATGAATTAAAATACAATATTTTATTAGCTAAAAAATTTCACTTTATCGATTTTAAGGCGTCTAAGTTTACTCTAGTGTAATTCCAACAAGAAAAGGAGCGCCACGTCCTTTATTTGATAAAAAATCAATTTTTGTTATTACTTTATCAGGATGGGGGTTTTCCCATATTAATTCAGATAGTGTAGCTTGCCATCCAGTTGCCTTTCCAGTCCAACCAATTTTTTCCGGTCCCAAATTTTCTATTGCCGCATTCCTATTTGCCCAATCAACTATATCAGATACAGCTATTACAGGAAATTCTTCGTTTGAACCGTTATCGTAGTGTATTTTAAAGGTTGCTATCTGCGTTCCTCTAGAAGCATTCATCCAGGTGGCAGACATAAGAAAATGCAGTCTTTGAGATTTGTTGTTTACCGATATTCCCTCAACTTGGTCAGGCCATGATTTCTTAGTATGAGTGTTAACGGTTCTTCCGTTTGGATATAATCCACTATTAAGTTGGAC
>DUBC01000029.1 GCA_012960505.1 Verrucomicrobiales bacterium | reverse complement strand
TTGCCGGATCCTATCTGTTCTTTGTATGGATGTTCGGGGAGGAAACTCGCAGGTAATTTTATTTTTTCTGTCGGATACATATCAACGTATTTTTTGGGAGCTTGGCGAGGATCGTGAGGAGCATTGAAAGCGATATACATGAAGAACGGGTTGTCTGTTTTTTTAGACATGTCGAGGTAATCGATAGCATCATCAGCAACGACTTCGGACCAGTGCTTACCGCCTGCCCAGAACCCACCGAACTTAGGGTCGCTAGGATCCCAAGGGTCAGTCCCATCGGCGAGTGGCCGATTGTATCCTTGTGGAGTCTGCTTTGGCATTCCTCCCCTGACATGCCTGGCAGTGCCGAAAACGTGGTTAGCATCAGCTTTGATGTGCCACTTCCCAGTGAAGAAAGTTTCATAACCTGATTTGGCCATGAGCTGAGGCCAGAGTGATCCGTCCAATGATTTTTTCAGCTCGCTTGCTGAATTTTTTGCGTGCCAAATATATTTTCCGGTGACCAGCATGGTCCTACTGGCTACGCATACTGCTCCGTGATATCCACCCATGTTGTAGGCGTGGGTGAAGGTCGTTCCCAGACCAACTAGCCTGTCGAGGTTAGGAGTTTTAATTTCTTTGTTATTTAATGAGCTAATTGTCTTGTAGCACTGATCATCGGCAAAAATGAATAATACGTTTGGTTTCGTAGCCGCTGATAAATTTGCTAGGAAAAATGCTGTGATTATGATGCTTATCAGAGAATTGAATAATTTCTTCATAGAGAGTTTCTGGTTCGGTAGTGCCCCGTCATTGGTTTTATTTATAATAGGAGACAGGAAAATGAACACTCAAAAGAGCATTATTTTGTAAATAACTAATTGTAATTATAAGGAAGAATTTTAGTTAAAAATCTATTTTTTTGGCTGAAAACATTTCAAAAAATCGGGGCAATGTTTAAATTTTAGTACAGGCTCTCAGAAAACTGCTACCTTATAAAAATAAAATGCCAAGTGGATTACCAGAGCAAAGGCCGACGAGTCCCGAGAATCCAAAGGATGAGGATAGGCAGAGAAATTATACTCCACAAAATGAACTGGGCCTTCCTGTATCAAAGTCCGCAGCGGAGAAGATCATTGAAGAGACCGTAGAAGAAGCTGCCTCCCTAGAGAAGCGTTCCACTAATTCTGAGGATAAGCAGAGAAATTATACTCCACAAAATGAACTGGGCCTTCCCGTATCAAAGTTCACAGCAGAGAAGATTATTGAGTCGGCGATGGAAGATGCTACCGGGTCCTGGGAAAAGCCGAACTTAGAGCCTAGTGAAGATGTGGGGCGTGTGAGTTCCAGATCAGTTCTGATAGTTGGTATAGGATTTACCGTATTACTCGTCCTGGTCATTTGGATTGCTTTCACTTTTAAAGCGCCGAAGGAGCAGGGCCAGGGGAAGGTTGATATTGTTCGAGGAATTGGGGAAATTGAGCCGGAGCTTCAGAATAAAGTTACTGAATTTCTTGCTGCAGAAAGTTGGGAGGATGTTGCTCATCTGGTGAGGGGAGGGGACCGGATTCAAGAGCAGCTTTCCCTTTATCAGCAACGATCACCTAAGGAGTCTATAACCATTAAAAAATATAGACCGTTAGATGTCATTATGGTGAGAGGAGATCAATCCCTGTACATGCTCGGATACAAAGATGAAAATGAAAGGACCGCTTCTGTATACTTCACTTTGGAGGAGCCGCATCACATTATTTGGGAAGCATTTGTGGCATATAGTGACGGGCCTTTTGATGCTCTGGACTCTCCGAGCGAAGGGCCAAAGGATACGGGCACTTACCGAGTATATGCGCAAGCTGATGGATATTATGAGGGGATTTATGAGGAGGAATCCTGGCAGTCCATCAGGCTCAGTTATCCTTCATCCGAGAAACAGATTAACGCTTACCTCAAAAGAGATTCGACTCAAGCGGAAAAGCTCGAACCCTTACTTAAGAAGAGGGAAGGAAAGGTAAGATCAGACTCCGGTGCCGTCGGTCGCGGAACGATAGCCCCAACGGTCCCTCTTATTCTTTCCATCCATCCTTCGGATCCTTCTGTTCCTGGATCATCACCGGAAATTATTGATCTTCTGGGTGTGGGTTGGCATGAAGCCGGAAGTGACGGGCCTCAAATCCTCAATGAATCTCAAAAAGATCAATAGATTTTGAATTATTCTACTTTCCTGATCCTGTACAGGTTCACCTTGAGATCGCGATCCACGAATTCGTCAGTGTAGGAAGTTTCAGTTCCGTTCGATTCAAGCCCGTCGTCCAGTTCTACCCAGAAATAGGTCTGATCATCTTCATTGTATTCAAAAGAATCAACGGCATAAACCCTTCCCGGGATCGAATTAAATGTAATCGTTGGTATTCCATCAGAGACAGAAATGTCAGTAATCTCAAAGGGGGCAGGTGGAACTGCCAGATGAACAACGATCCCCTGCAGGATCGGATTGCCGTCAACGGCGACCTGAGCCAGCCCGCCGATATCATTTTGCATCGAAACGCTCAATGTTCCACTTTCGGTAGCCGTGAAGTTGGCAATGTATGCGGCACATAATGAATTGGTCCATGTATGGACATCTTGTAAGCCTTCAGAAGTGAAATTATCGACGACCAGCTCATCATTGACAGTGATGTCCCAGCCTCGGTTCCGGTCCGCTCCTTCATTGAAAAGGAGCTGAATTTCATATAATCCTCCGGCAATGAGCCCCTCCATTTCGATGTTCAGGGGGCTCGGTGCGGCGGACCAACGGATGTCACGCATGACTTCACTTAGGTTAGCTGCCGAATTACCATCTCCTCCGACTAAAGCGGGGCCAATGCCTCCGTTAGACCAGTTATCGATCTGGTGAGTTGAGGTCGTTCTGACGATGACGCCATCCTTTTCAACGACTCCTTCATCAGTGACGTTATCACCTAGCCCTGCCCGGTCCGAGAAGAATTGTACTCCATTGATCGTTGAGTCAGCATTACCATAAACGTCAACGGCTATCACTACAGTTGATGGTTCAAAGTTCAGATCATCAGGTCCTGTGAAGGTCGTTACTTTTCCGACCATCACTCTAGTTCCCGAATCAATGGTCACAGTCGGGTCCAGTGGATCAAGGTCCAGGCCGTCAGGTATCCCGTCGTTGTCAGTGTCGGATTTGGTTGGATTGGTTCCCTTTGCAATTTCCTGACCATCAGTTAATCCATCATTGTCAGTGTCCTGGCTAGCGGGGTTCAGGCCGAGTTGAATTTCCTCTCCATCCTCTAGTCCGTCCCCGTCCGTGTCTTTGTTGTTTGGCTTGGTCCTTAATTCATACTCTTCGATATTAGTGAGCCCGTCATTGTCCGGGTCACCTTCTGGGTCATCGACTCCGTACTTCTCTTCCCAGAAATCAGGTAACCCGTCACCGTCCTCATCTTCCTGAGAAGCTCCAATTGGACTAGTTCCATCAGCTAATGCCTGAATGGATCCCAAGGGAAGTGCTTCTCTCCAGACAGCAACATCGTCAACCAGACCAC
>DUBC01000028.1:1962-22010 GCA_012960505.1 Verrucomicrobiales bacterium | reverse complement strand
GATCGAGTCCTTCTGTTCTCAGTGGCTCAATCTCAGATCGTTCAACAAGGTGAACCCCTCCCTAAAGCTTTATCCCAATTATAACGACCTCCTCAATCATTACCTGCCCATTGAAACCGAGAAGTATCTCAATCATTTAATCCAAGAGAATCTGCCTATCAGTTATCTGATCGATTCTGACTTCTCGTTCCTGAACCAACGACTGGCCCAGCACTACGGCATTAATGGAATAATAGGTCAAAAAATGCGCGAAGTATCTTTTTCTCCTGAGGCACCGCGCGGAGGACTTTTAACTATGGGAAGCGTACTCATAGTCACTGCCGATGGCTTTGATACTTCTCCCATTCTACGTGGAGCATGGGTCTCCAAGAATATCGCAGGCAATACACTTTCTTCACCGCCAGAAAATGTGAAGGCAATCGAACCAGAACACGACCAAGTCACGACTCTCCGCGAACAGATCGAACAGCACAAGGAAAACAAAACATGCTATGCCTGTCATAAGAGTATCGATCCGTACGGTTTTGCCCTTGAGAATTTTGACGCTACGGGACAGTGGCGAACGAAGTATCGAGTCAAAAAACCACACACTGGGACCTTCCAGTTTCGGTTAGAAGGTTACTACCATTTAGGAGGGGAAGTGGACGCATCAGGTGAAATCGCAACCCACAAATTTAATGACGTGTTTGGCCTTAAAAAAATACTCCTCTCCGATCATCGCAAAGTCGCCTACAATTTCACCAAGAAATTCTTCGAGTATGCTAATGGTTACAAACCGGATCTTAAGGAACGCCTTCACCTATTTGAGATGATCCCTGAAAATGCGAAAGAATGCCGGATAAAGGACTTGATTACAAAGGTATTGCTCTATTCACTTACAGAGGAAAAGGAATGAGAAATATAAGCAGAAAAGAGTTCTTGAAAGTAGGAGCGGCCCTTCCGCTCGCTATGAACTCACTTAGTCTGAGTGCGACAGGAAAGGAAAATTCGTCACCTAAACGAATCATTTTCATCAATAATAGCCTGGGCTTTTATGGACCGTACTTCTTCCCTAAAAAAAGAGGGGACCTTTCAACCTCAGATTATCTGAAAGACATGAAGACGAAGGAAAAAATGACGGTTTTCCAGAACTTCTTCCATCCCGGAATGGGAACCAGCAACCACGACTCGGAAAAATCTTTCCTCACAGGCACTCCTAATCCCGAATCATCTAACTTTGTGAACGGAACTTCGCTAGATCAATTACTGGCCAAAGAAATGGGTAAAGATACCCGGTTCCCTTTCCTGAACTTTAGTATTTATGACAGGGGATGGGGATGTTCCTGGAATGATCGTGGTTCAGCCATTCCCCCAATGCATGATGAGGAAAAGATTTTTGAGATGCTATTTGAGGAGGAGGACTTCAGGTCGAAAAAACAGCAACTCGAAAATGACCAGAATATTCTGAATTGTCTCCGACGCGACTTACAACAACTCCGCGATCAAGGTTCTGATCCTGGTAAATTGAATAATTACAAAGCAGTGATCGGAGAGCTTGAAACTCGGTTACATCATGAAAAGTTTTGGCTTGAAACCAAGAAACCAAAAGTTGAGAAGTCCCTCAGCGAAGATAAGCAATTCGAATTCTCTACCAAGGTCAGAAACCTATTCGAACTGGCAAAATTAGCTTTCCAAACTGATTCGACCCGCGTCATTACTTTCTCGATGGATTGGATCTACGGTGCTATCAAGGTGCCCGGAGCGACGGGAGGATGGCATACCCTCTCCCACCATGGAGGAAGAAAAGACGTGATCGATCAGCTAAGCCAAATTGAAATTGATGCACTGAAGCATTTCAATAATTTCCTTTTTGAACTGGATCAAATTAAGGAAGGGAATGGGACCCTTCTTGATCACACGACCGTGGTCATGGGAAGCAATTTCGGAGACTCCTCCAATCATACCTGCAACAACTTGCCCATAATCGTCGCCGGCGGAGGGTATCAGCATGAATCCCATAAGGTAATGCAAAAAACCACTCCCCTTTGCAATCTGTATCTGGAATTACTCCATAAACACAATATGGACTTTGGTAATTTTGGAAGCAGTGAGAAAGATATGAACTTATTAAAAAGTTAAGTGAGTTTTATCTTTTTGACTTAAGAAATTGAAAAGCGAACAGCTTGGCATTCTGCAACTGGAACCGAAGCCGAACAGTTTTGCCTAAGAACTGACTGAGGTCATGCCCCTTGGCCCATTTCGGTTCCCATCGTAGCGAGTCGACTTTACCAGACCGCGACGTTAACCCAGGAATTATTTTACCATTTCCGTCTAATACATCGACGCTAACATCTTCGCCCCGAACGTTGATTTGAAGGCGAGAACCTTCGAGACGGAAGGGCTTCGTTAGAACAGAGCCACGTTGGTTCCCCTTAGCAGATAAACTAATGAAGCGGTCACGCTTTAACGTAGCCAAACCAATACTGTGCGGACCCCTATCAGCAACACCATGACGTTCACGGTACCCATTGTAATATATCCAGTGTTGATCCAGATGCGTGACGACTTGCGAGGCAGGAAATATCATATCCTTGTCAAAGCTACCGTCTGGTCCACGTGGAATGAGAGGCTTGCCCGCATAGACCCAGGTAAGATCCCACATCGCATTGCCACGGGCCGTTCCTATATAAAAATTGACGATGTCATGCTCGTGCCTCTTATGATGGTCCGGCTTACGATCGTATGGTTCTCCTGACTTAGGTATATTTTCATAAACGGACATCAACGCAAAGTGCACTCCTTCATGGATCCAGTCCGTTAGCGCATAAATTTGCCGGCGATAAATCTCATCCTCAGCTCCCTTACCAAATTTCCATTCACGCACGATACGCCAATTTTTTGGATCTGCCTTAATGTCCGGATTAATCATGTCACGCGTGCCACGAACCTCAAGCCCACTCGCGGGCCGGCGATAATCAGTCCGAGTAAACATCCGGTACACCTTCTCCTCACTATCCCACAACACCTGATTGTAAGTGTCAGCGGCTCGGTGAGTGACGGGCTTGCCTCCATTGTAAGCCTTCCAGTTAATACCATCTGCCGAATAGCCCAGTGCTGCCGCGTGTGGGCGAAGATAAGCATAACAGATTTTATATCGGTGATCCGGATCAGTCTCATTCGGATCGATATAAAAAGAAGCAGTATTGTGATGCGCTGGATCCAAGCCCTTAAGCAATGAAATTTTCTTAAAATGAATTCCATCAACAGACTCCGCGTAACCGTACGGGTTACCACGGTACCACATTTTAAATTTCCCCTCATCATGTAAAACGGTACCATAAAAGAATCCCTCAAAAATAGGTTCACCTCCATTCTGTTTTATCACCTGACCAAGCTCGCGAACCACTTCACTCTTTTCCGCAACTACCCAATCATCCACAAAGAGTTGCTTACGTAATTCCACTTCAACGGCAACGGATGTCCAAGGGCCAGCTAAAAATAACCCAATCACTAAATAATACTTTTTAGTTATATGAAATCCTCTCATCTTTGTTCTTTCACTTCGTATTTTCCTGGGACAAATCTTCACTCTAAGAATGACTTCACACCGTCATTGAGTTGACCCTTATATGTGCCTAATTCCTGAAAACCTTGTAGTATTTTTTCTGGAATTTTACCATCAGAACTAATTGGCACGTCAAAAGTAATTGCTCCGCCTTCTGCATTAATGACATCAATGCGTTCTTTAAGTGTTTGCACCTTAAATCGCAATTGATCTCCGGCCCCCCAGCCCTTTCCAGCGGGCAGCAATAAATGCCACACAACCCCATCAGGAGCGGGAAAGTTCGTAGGCGTTAGAGGCTTGCCAAATCCTTTCTTAGTCCGTTCATTAAAATTATGGTTCTCGCCCGAAGTAAATGTCTGATAAGGACACAACTTACCTCTTGTACATAGGGAAAGAATGGGGTGCGCTCCTGCGTTAAATGCCAGTTCCGCTTCTGGATTTCCTGAACGCACAGCATCAATCCAAGTATCAATATTGTGTGCCTCTTTTTTTAAGCTCTCATATGAATCCTTCATCTCCATCTTATAACCATCAAACCACCAACCTGAGATCAATTTGCCATAGCGCCGAGACCATTCTCCACACACTTCACCCCAGTTCTTTAAAAAAATTGGATTCGGAGCCTGATTCTCGCTGCGTTTAAATCCTTTCACTTTTTTGGGATGAGACATTGGGTTGATCTTATTTCCAGCAGGCTTGCCATTGATACTTGGCAACGTATCACCTAGGGCCTTGATGATTTTATAATGCCTCATGGGTGCACGGGCAGTCATATAAATGATTAATCTAATTTCCCTCTCAGCTAGCTCCTTTCCAATCTCCATTATGAGATCACGATTGGATGTCCATTCTCCAGTATCAACTCCCAAGAATTTCTCATAAGCACTATTTGGTGCACAGTATTTTCCCCAATGTTGACCAATCACAAAAATAATATGACCGGCCTTGGTACTTTGAACCGAATCAACAAAATGATTAACGTTAAACGAATCAATGGCTCGATTATATGATTCGGGGGTATGGCTCTTGAAAGCTTCATAATGAAACATCAATCCATACCCGCTCTCTAGTAACCAACGCTCTTTGGAAATGGCCCGTTCATTGAGCACATGGCCCAAAAGCACTGCCACCAAAATCTTTAAAAATAGAACCAATATTTTCACCTATTTTTTTTGGGTCTATTCTGCCGCTTATTCTTGTTCTTTTCCCGAAAGATCGAGACAGATAACCCATCATCAGGCTGGTTCCAGAACCGGTAAGGATCATCATGTCGGCGCATCTCAGACAGGAGTACAGATTCCATTTCCTTGAGCTTATTTGAATACTTCGGATGAGAAGCAAGATTGATCTGTTCAGGGCCGGGCTCAGCGCCAGTCAAAGCCGTGACCGCCGAAACATGATGTTCTTTCATGAATTCGTGTGGGTTATTTTTTAAATTAAAGAGTTGCGTATGCTTCACTCCTGTCTTTTCCACTTCGTATTTGATCAGTTTCCAGTCCCCTTTTCTAACACAACGGGAACCGGGTCTACCTCCACCACAATAGACTCCGTAAAGGGTATCACGAACTGCGCTCTTCTTACCTTCAATTACCGGCTTAAAGCTGATACCCTCAGAAGTTGCTGGAGCCTTGATCCCTGCCAAGTCACAGGCTGTACTCAAGACATCAAGTAAAAAGATATTCCCCTTGGCTCGCCCCCCGGCCTTAACTCCAGGCCCTTTCACAATAAAAGGAATGCGCCAAGTATGATCGTATAAGTTTTGCTTGCCCTGCAAACCGTGTCTACCAATGGCCATCCCATGGTCCGCAGTATAGATAATGTAAGTGTTATCTATTTCACCCATCGCCTCAAGCTTCTTGAGGACTCGACCAATCTGTATATCAATATTTTCACTGCACGCAAATTGCCGGCCAATCTCATTACGTATAGTGAGCTCATCGCGTCGTCCCCAAACCCCCTTCACTGCTACCTCATCACGAACATTCATATGACTATTATCGAAAGGATGTTTCGGTAAATAATTAACCGGTAACGGAGGCTGCTTTGCGTTGGCAGGAGGATAAGCTTCCTTATTATTATGATTAACTGCACCATATTTAGCTAAAAGCTCAGGCTTACCATCCCTCACATCATGAGGATGGGAAAAACCGAAATATATAAAAAAAGGGTCAGTGTCCTTTGTTGACTCACGATTATCGAGGTAGTCTAAAACCTGCTCAGCGTGCCAGGCACTGCCTCCTTCGTCAGTCCCTCCACGACGCGTCCCATCGCGACGAACCTCAAAGAGCTTATTGGCAGCCTCGTAACTGTTTCCATTCTTGCAAGTCCGCATCGTGTCATATCCAGCCTTATTAAAAACAGCCGGCAACGTGTACTTAATCAAATTTGGTGGAACCATCTTTGAATTATTGACGTGTGGATTCATGATTCGTCCAGACTTGTCCGGAACATGCCAGAGCGTACGGCCTGTCATAATCATATGCCGCGATGCCGTGCACACACCTCCTACCCAAGAACCCATTTGGTAAGCATCATCAATTATCATTCCTTCAGCAGCCAATTTCTCCAGTACTGGTGCATCCATAGCACTACGCTCGTTATAGAATTTAAAATCGAAAGGTGACTGGTCATCGGCAATGATGAAAAGAATATTCGGTCGCTTACCGATTGCATGACTGGTCTCAAATAAAGCCGAAGAAATCAGCAAAGTTAAAATGAGTATTGTAATAGTCTTCATGGTCTAATTAATGGGTAAAGTTTATTTATTTTCGCTCAAGAGTTGTTTCAATTCAGCAAGCTTTGGATCATTAATGAATAGATAATCTTCTTGAGCCCTGTAAGCATCGGACCGGGCCTTTTGTAGATCTTTATATACTGGATTTCCCTTAACTTTTTTATGCTCAGTCTTTCGGGACTCTTTGATTTCTTTATCGGAAATAAAAGCCTTTGGATAGTTTGACTCGAGTTTCTTCTGAGCAAGATCAAGGACTCGAATCAATTTCTTATGGTCTATTGATTCCGAATACTTACTGCGCAATTTCTCTATCGCCGCTTTGCGACGGCTATTAGGGTATTCAGCGACTTCTGGCCTTTGTTGAATAAGATAAGCGTCAATTGCGCGATTTGCGCGATGAGTTGCGTGTAAGAATTCTTTGTATTTAGGGTCCTCCTTGTTCAGCTCCTTGCGTAACGCAAGTGCCTTCTTCTTTAATTCCTTATGTGATCTGAAAGCTGAGGGAAAACGTTCTTTTCTTTTCTGGTCTAATTCTTCAACTTTCTTTACTAAGGAGCGGTACTCTTCTTGGCGTTGATAGAACCACTCATGAGCATTAGTTTTCCGTATCTCATATTCTTGCTTTAATGGCTTCTTGAAAGGATACTTATTTACGATTGATTTTATGTGTCCAAGGCCCGACTCAAATTTTGGAGATTTCCTAGCTTGAAGGATTTGAATGTTATCAAAAGCTGCGGGCTTATCATCGACCTGAAAGGCAAAATAGGTCCGCTCCTTATTAAGGATCGGATGATTAGCATAAGCCAAATGATCGCGATCGAGGTGCGCCACTAACTGATCATCGATAAACTCTACAGTCATGGTATACCAACGGTCCGGATCAAAATCGTAAGAGCACTCGCTGTGACGATAAGAAAAATAAGGCCCAGAACTGTCTTTGGCAGTTTGAATATAAAAATGATCACGGCGTATATGAACGATAGCATTGTAATGGCCGTGACTCCCAGTGACTAAGCGAATATCTTTCGAATCCTGGAACTGAAAATCAAACCTAATCAGAACATCATCATAGGCAGCATCACGAAGAAATATCCGGGTATTTTCAGTGCCGGTATTCATACGTTGAAGAACACCATTCTCCGCTGACCAGTCTCCATTATACCAGAGCCTTTCACTGGCAGGGCCGGAAAAATGTTCAGCGAAATAAAGCTTCCGGAGATCAGTTAATAATGGTGCAGATGGAATCCGTGCAGAAACTCGATCACGCCATGCAGATAGCTTTTTCTTAAGCTCAATGACCTTGTTCGGATATTGATCAGAAATATCTTTTTCCTCAGAAGGATCCTTAACTAGAGAATAGAGTTCAGTAGAACCTGAATCAAACTTCTCGATAAGTTTCCAGTCACCATCACGCACAGCACCACCACTGAACCCACCAAGAAAATGTGGGCGATCGAGCGGATAATGCCAATAAAGGGGCTGTTCCCTGGGCGTTTTCGGATCTTTCCAGTTAGTAAGTGCTGATGATCCGTCCACCTCGCCTGGCAAATTGATGTTTGCAGCATTCAATAAGGTTGGATAAAAATCGGAATTCATGATCGGTGCCTCGTTCACGGTTCCGGCCGGGACACTGTCCGGCCATTGGATGATGAGCGGCACTCGGATCCCTCCCTCATAGAGCTGACTTTTCCCGCCACGGAGCGGAGCATTTGAACAGACACTGGATTCACCTCCATTGTCACTGGAGAAAATAAATATGGTATTCTCTAATAGTTTTTGCGAGGCAAGTTCAGTCCGAATCTTACCGATCCCATCATCAATGCCCTCAAGCATTGCCGCGAGGTGCGGATTATGGTTCATGGCCCAATGATTACCAGGATCACCTTTGCCGAGACCAGCGTCCTCACAAATATAGCAATTCTTGCGTCCTGATTTTCCAGGAGGATGTTTCTTGCGATACTTTTCCACAAGATCTGGTCTGCCGTTGAGAATAGAATGCGGCGCATAGTGCGAGAGATATAGAAAAAAAGGTCTTTCTTTGTTACGCCTAATAAAATCAACAGCCTCAAAGTTTAATCGGTCCGTAAGATTCTCTTTTTCTCCGAAACGATTGTTCTCGATATCAATCCATCGGATCGGTTGGGTACGAAAGATGTAAGGCCAAGTATTGGCACCGTTTCCTACCCCCTTAACTTCAGATCCAAAATTCCAGTCAAAGCCGTGATCCGTTGGCCGAGTTTCAAATTCCGCCTCATGATAACTGTACCCGGAAAGGTGCCACTTCCCAATCATCCCAGTCGAATAGCCATTGCCTTGAAGCGTTTCCGGTAAAGTAACTAAGTCAGACGGGAGACGGTTCGCAGAATTGGGTCTGAGATAATCCATGATCCCCAATCTGGCTGGATGCAACCCAGTTAATAATGCCGCACGATATGGAGAACAGACCGGAGCCGCGGCATAGGCCTGAGTAAAGCGCATACCTTCACGTGCCATTCGATCAAGGTTCGGAGTCTCATTGAATTTATTGCCATAACAACCAAGCTCTGACCAACCAAGATCATCAGCCAGGACAAAAACAATGTTCGGCTTACGCTCGGCAATTGAAACCGGTACCAATATAAAATAAATTAGAAATACGGTAATCTTAAGGACCCTTGTTTTTATTCTAATCATTGGCCGGTTCTATAAATTTATTCCGGAAAGAAAGTTAATTGCTCAAAATCTATTTCTTCTTCTTTAAACTCAGTTTGGCAGCCTTCAATGGCATTGAATCGAGCCCTTTTTGGAGAAGATCACGGTCCTTGTCAGCTTTAGTATTGATTCCATGGCTGAGAGGCGTCTTTTCGTAACGGTCAATTACAGCATACAAAGTCCCGTCACGGTAAAGCTTATGACGCTGGTTCTGAGCCCATATAATTTCCTGGTCATTAACTCCCTGACCATGCTTGGCCGCGGCCGGCTTATATTTAGGGTAATAGTATTGAAAAATAAAATCACGGGGATTGCCTTTTGTTCCTAGGCACTGGGGCCAAAAACTGCGCCCATCCAGTTTCACTTCCGGTAATTTGGCGCCAGTGATATCGGCGATCGTGGGAAGCACATCTGAAAAATCCACCAGATCATCATTAACGATCCCAGCAGGAACAGTGCCTGGACAATTGACGATCAGGGGCGCGTGCGTCCCCCCATCAGTCGCATAGGCCTTTTCTCCTTTTCGCTTTTCTTTGCCATAAGGATAAGTCAGTGAACGGCCAGTACCGTTATCCGTAGTATAAATGATCACGGTCTTCTCACGTAACCCATATTTCTCAAGTGCATCAACGATTCTCCCCACACACTTATCAGCGTACGCTGTCATATCACGAAAGTTCGTGAGGCTCTTAGAAATTAATCTGTTGGCATCAAGCTTACTGTCGGGAGTCTTCAAAAAAGGAGAATGGACAAGCAGCATTGGATAATAAGCAAAGAAAGGCTTGGATCTGTTTTTACCAATGAACTCAATCAGGTAATCCGTAAGAATGTCAGGACCATAATCTTTTTCAGTTGTTTCCATGAGTTTACCATCACGCATAAGACTGGGATCCCAGAACCTAGAACGCGAAGTGCCCGGATAATTCCATAAGCAGTAATTATCAAAACCACAGGCCGGAGCCAGAGTACCACGAGATCCTCCGTGAAGTTGCCACTTACCGGCAATAGCTGTCTCATAATTAGCGTCCTTCATCATGTTTCCGAAAGTGACCTCATCCTTGTCCAAGGTCCCAAATTGAACATAATTCCGGATACCATCACGCCCGGTCATTATCTTGACTCGGCTCGAAGTGCACACTGGCTCGGAGTAGCAATGATTGAACTTGGCACCGGTCCGAGCCAAAGCATCGAGCCGTGGTGTAGAGAAAAACTTACTCCCGTAACACCCATAATTATCCGCGGCCGAGTCATCAACCATTATCAGAATCACGTTGAGTCGGTCATTGGCATGAGAGGTCGGTGCTAAAAGAAAGGCATAAAAAACTACATGAAAAACAAAGGTTTTCATTTTTCCCCGATAAGCTTTTTGAGCTCTTCCTGCATCTCTGCAACATCAAATTCACGGGGTCCTATACCGCCCTTGTAGGCAATGCGATTATCTTTGCTTATGATATACATACGGTCAGGCATGGCATCAAAGGCACGTGAAACAGTATCTTTAATATCGTCCACTAATAGAGGGACCGAAAGATTCAGTCCGGCCTGACAGGATTGCGCAATCTCTTCACGCTCCGAAAATGTCTTAGGTTGCTCAATTTCCAATGGCGAGGGACGAGAAGAACCCAATGGGTGAGCTTCACGAATATAAACCCAATAGAAGTCTGCTTCCTTGCCATAGGTTTCGTACACTTTTTGGAGGCTCCCGGCATCCCTTGAGAAGGGGCCTCAAGTATATGACCCAAAGATAATAACTGAAAGCCGCGTAATATTGTTGAATTCGAGGCTGCCTTTTTTATTCATGAACTGTGCACTGACTTTGGGTGCAGGGTCACCTACATTGGGACCGTTCCCGCGGCCACCTGGCCTTGAACTTGATTGCTTTATTTGTATCCATGCCTGCCATTCCTCGTCACTGATTGTTTCATCTTTGTCCTTGTCTGCTTCACTCATAATTTCATCAAAGTAGCTCTTCCATTCTTTGGAAGATATTGTCTTATTTTTATCATCATCAATGGCCAAAAACAATTGTTCAGCCAGATCGGAACCTCCTCCCTGATTGGGTCTTCGAAATCCTCCACCCTGATTACCACGCCCACCAAAACCATTTCGGCCTCGGCTCTGACGCATCGCATTGCGCTCGTCTCTGGACAGGAAATTGTCCTTATCTGCATCAAATTGATCAAAGGCTTCCTTGGGCCCAGGAAATTCTTTGCGGGAAATCTTACCGTCCCCGTCAGCATCCATCTGACGACCAAAACCACCGCCTCGGCTCTGACCCTCTTTAGGTTGCTGTCGCTGAGCTTTCAAGTCAGCAAGTCCAAGTACTACCAGAAACAAGGCATAGCACATTCTTTTCATATGCTTATTAGGCATTTTTTATGTTAGATTGACCAGATATTTTACTAATTAATTCTTCAATGATACGTACTATTCCATTCCTGTTATTCTTGGGAATAGGGCTCAATTCCCTAGGTGCGGAGAAATTCTCAACGGGACTCCTTGCCAAGGGCACTGATTGGGAGACCTCGTTTTACCAAAGGGATAGCGGGATAGAAGGACCAATCGTATTCATCACTGGAGGAATACATGGCAATGAACCGGCCGGTGCACGAGCAGCTGAACAGATCCGTCACTGGCCAATCAAAAAAGGTCAATTGATAATTGTTCCAAAAGTCAATTTACCCGGCCTAAGGGCCGACACACGGTACTTACCCGGCAAGTCAAAAGAATTACGAGATCTGAACCGCAATTTTCCCAAGACCAAGAAAGGACCGGACGCCAAAGATCTACCAGCATCTACTCTTTGGGAGTATCTTAAAAACATCAAACCTGACTGGTTCATTGACTTGCACGAAGGATACGATTTTCATCAGCTAAATTCAGACTCGGTCGGCACTTCTATCATCGACACCAAAGGAAATTTGGCCAATGAAGTGGTGCCTAAAATGCTAAAAGCAGTCAATTCAACGATAACTGATCCCAAGAAAAAGTTCATCCGCCTACTATATCCGGTCGACGGCAGCATTGCTCGGGCAGCTCATGAGCGTATCGGTGCGAACTCCATGATCCTAGAGACTACTAAAAAAAACCAACCCATATCTACAAGAACACGGCAGCACCGGTTAATGGTCCATGTCCTACTTAGCCATCTCGGTATGGTTGAAAAAGAGTCTGTCTATGTCCTCGTTCCTAAAAAATCTAAAGAATTAAAGATCGCAGTTTACGACGCGGGAGGAGTAGGCGGAACCGGTCCCAATAGTCTGGACAAGGTCTTTGCAGAGACCAAGACACATCTAAGACGCGTAGGAGCAGTTGATATTCGTTCCAGCACTTTGAGCCAGTTCGATCTGGTCATCTTTCCTGGGGGAAGTGGCAGTAAACAGGCTGCTGCTCTCGGATCAGATGGCCGTCAAATTGTTAAAAAATTTATCGAAGGTGGCGGCGGTTATGTTGGTATTTGTGCTGGCGCCTATTTAGCTGCTTCTAACTATGAGTGGTCACTAGGCATCAGTAACCACAAGACATTCTGCAAAACCATCAATTTACCTGAAATAGGACCAAAGAGCATGTGGTACAGGGGCCCTTCCGCTCCAGTGAAGATGGAACTGACCGAGGAAGGAAAAGTAATCCTTGGCAGTATTAAAGGATCCTTTGAAGTTCGTTATCATAATGGCCCAATCATGTCCTTCATAGAAAAGGATGGTCTGGATCCATTCCAAAGTCTGGCCACTTTCCGCAGTGAAGTTTCAAAATACAAACCTCAACAAGGAACTATGGTTAATTCACCCGCCATCATTGCAGGCGAATTCGGTAAGGGCCGGGTCCTTTGTATTAGTCCACACCCTGAATCGGATTCGAAATTATACAAACTTCTACAAAATGCAGCTCGTTGGGTAGCGCCTTGATACGTGGGTTCGATTCCCATCACCCACTCCATCTTCATTGTGCCCCATAAAAACAGGTCTATTCTACATGTTTGAGTCGGGGAATTAAGCAACCTTACTACCAAAATTTACAACATTTTCACTGTAGTTTAAGGTAGTCAGGATGGTCATTGTGGTCATATTTTGAAGAGAATAGAAGACTGCTAAGCTGATAAAACAAGGGGCGCCTCCCCAAGTTCAATTCTTGAACAGGTGGTGCGGGAGGCGTAGAATTATGGGCGTGCGATACTTCTTTTCGATGATTGTGATGGTGGTAAGCCAATCCGTCTTGGCGGCGGGAGTGACCGACTCGGTGGAAAGTTACTGCATTAATTGTCACAATGCGGACAAGGCGAAAGGAAAGTTGGATCTGGAAAGCATTTTGAACGATAAGATCAGTACCCATGCAGCAACGTGGGAGACAGTAGTACGGCGGTTGTCTGCGCGGGAAATGCCGCCACCAAAGTACAAGAAGCTGCCAGATGAAGCTACCGTCAAACAGATGGTGAGCGCGTTGGTGGCAAAACTGGACGCGGCGGCCAAGGAAAATCCCCAACCCGGCCGCGTGGCGACGTTCCGGCGCTTGACCCGTACGGAGTACCAGAACGCCATACGCGATTTACTGGGGGTACAGATCGATGCGGCTGTATTGCTGCCCAAGGACGAGGAGAGCCACGGGTTCGACAATATCACCGTGAGCACATTGTCCCCCGCGTTAGTGGAGCGCTATGTGTCCACAGCACAGAAGATTAGCCGGTTAGCCGTGGGCGCGCCGTTGAAGCGACCAGACGGCGCAACCTTTCGGGTACCGGCCGATTTCACCCAGGAGAAACACGTACCGGAACTACCGATCGGAACACGGGGCGGCGTGCTGTTACCGTATACCTTTCCGCGGGACGGCGAGTACGAATTAGAGGTGCGCCTGGCGCGCGACCGTAACGAACACGTGGAAGGCTTGCGTGGCACGCATAAGATGGAGATCCTGATTGACCGCGGCTTAGCTAGAACGTTTACCATTCGCCCGGCAAAGGACGGTGGTCACGACGACGTGGACAAGCACCTGCGGGTTCGAGTGTTCGTGAAGGCCGGGCCGCGCCAAGTAGGTGTCACCTTCCCGGCGAGATCGTCTGCCCTCCTAGAAAACAAAAGAAAACCATACGAGGCCAGCTTCAACGTGTTTCGCCATCCGCGTCGTTCGCCGGCCGTCTATCAGGTGTCGATCACCGGCCCGTTCAGCGCGAAAGGCGCCGGAAGCACGCCGAGCCGGCAAAAGGTGTTTATCGTACAGCCGGATAAAGGGCAGAACACGGAGGCCGCCGCTCGGCAGATCCTTTCCGGCCTAGTCAAGCGCGCCTACCGGCGGCCTGTGCAGGAGGTCGATCTCACGCAGCCGCTGGCTTTCTTTCACGCAAGCGCGAAGGAAAGCGGTTTTGAAGCAGGTATCCAGGCCGCATTGGAATCAATTCTGGTCAATCCTGCATTCCTCTTTCGGGTAGAAAAGAATCCAGCTAAGATAAACGGCGCTTCCTATCCGGTTAGTGACCTTGACCTGACCAGTCGTCTGTCCTTTTTCCTCTGGAGCAGTTTACCCGACGAGGAATTGATTGATCTCGCTGCCGCCAACAAGTTGAGCAAGCCTGAGACGCTGGAGAAGCAGGTCCGTCGGATGCTGATCGATAAGCGCGCGAGCAGTCTGGTCACCAATTTTGCCGCCCAATGGCTGTACCTGCGTAACCTCGACTCGGTGACTCCTGACCTGAGGCTCTTTCCCGATTTTGACGACAACCTGCGACGCGCCTTCCGCCGCGAGACTGAACTGTTCGTCGAAAGCATCCTACGGGAGGACCGTAGCGTACTGGACCTGCTCAAGGCCGATTACACCTTTCTCAATGAACGTCTCGCCAAACACTACCGCATCCCCAACGTCTTCGGTAGTCGTTTCCGCCGCGTGGCATTGGCTCAGGTGCATCAGCGCGGTGGATTGTTGCGACAAGGTAGTATCCTCACCGTCACCTCCTACGCCACGCGCACCTCACCAGTGATCCGCGGTAACTGGATTCTCGAGAATCTCATCGGTATGCCGCCCAAGCCACCACCACCTGACGTGCCCGCGCTCGACAAAAACAAGGTGAACGCCGAACTCTCCATCCGCGAACGCCTCGTCGCCCACCGTACCAATCCTGCCTGCGCCAGCTGCCATGAGCGTATGGACCCAATCGGGTTTGCCCTGGAAAATTTTGACGCTGTCGGGCGTTGGCGGGAGTTTGAGGACGGCCGGGTCATCGACGTTGCAGGCGGCCTGCCCGATGGCAGCACGTTCGACGGCGTTGCAAAGCTGGAGGACGGTCTACTCGATCGACCCGAGTTATTCGTCCGCACCCTTACCGAGAAACTGCTCATTTACGCTCTCGGCCGCGGCATGGAGTCGTATGACGCGCCGGCCGTGCGGAAGATTGTGGCCGAAGCGAAGCTTGAAAACTACCGGATTTCGTCCATTATCCTAGGAGTGACAAAGAGTGTACCTTTCCGGATGCGGGCGGGAGCCCAATAACCATGAATTTCATCACCAAAAAATCGCTTTCTCGCCGGACCGCTCTCAAGGGCGTGGGCGCCACCTTTGCGTTGCCGTTGCTGGACGCAATGATCCCCGCCGCAACTGCCGAGGCCAAGACGCCCGCGCGACATCTCAAGCGACTCGGTTACGTGTTCATGCCGATGGGTTGTGATCAATCACGCTGGACACCTCGCAGTAAAAATACGCTAGAAAAACTTTCGCCCATTCTCGATTCACTCGCGCCGGTGAAGGATAAGATTTCCGTGTTTACGAACATGGAACTACGACCTGCCTATCCCGGTTCGCACGCCACTTCAAACTCATCCTTTCTCAGTGCCGCCAAAGCCAAGGTGACGGAAAGTTCGGACTATTACCTAGGCACTACCGCCGACCAGGTCGCCGCCAAGCAGATTGGCCGCGCCACGCGCCTGCCCTCGCTAGAGTTGGCCATGGATCTCCTGCAAACTGTTGGCCAGTGCGACAACGGTTATGCCTGCGTGTATCACAACAACCTGAGCTGGTCCTCGCCCACCACGCCGCTGCCCGCCGAGGCGCATCCGCGGTTGGTGTTTGAAAATCTCTTTGGCGAAGGCGGCACCCCACCCGAACGGCAGGCCGCGCTTCGCAAGCGCGCCAGTTTGCTCGACTCCATCACCGTGGAGATGAAACGCCTGCAACAAGGTCTCGGCGCTCGTGACCGTGCCCGGGTCAACGAATACCTAGATTCCATTCGCGAAGTCGAGCGCCGCATCGAACAGGCTCAAGCACAGGCCAAAGACAACAAACTGCCCGATCTCGATCGTCCGCTCGGTGTGCCTGCCGCTTATGCCGACCACGCGCGGCTGATGTTCGACCTGCAATTACTCGCTTATCAGGGCGATGTTTCCCGCATTATCACTTTTCAACTCGCGCGCGAGACCAGCAATCGTAGTTATCCCGAAATCGGCGTGTCAGATCCGCACCATCCGCTGTCGCACCACGGCGACAACCCGAAGAAAATCGCACGCATGGCAAAAATCAACGCCTTCCACGTTTCACTCTTTGCAGAGTATGTGCAAAAGCTCAAGAATACTCCGGAAGGCAACGGCTCGCTGCTCGACAACGTGTCAATCCTCTACGGCAGTGGCATCGGCAACCCCAACGTGCACGACCACGTGAAATTGCCTATCATCGTTGCTGGCGGAAGCGCGGTCGGCTTCAAGGGCAATCGCCACATCCGCTACGAGCAACCGACCCCGTTGGCCAACCTTCACCTCACGCTGCTTGACCGGGCTGGTGTGCAGGTTGATTCCTTCGGTGACAGCACTGGCAAGCTCAAGGGTGTTTTTGACACTTGAGATAAATAACGATCATGCGATACGTTTTTATAGCGATCTTTGTTCTGTTCGATTGTGGCCTGTTCGCTAATCCGACTCCACTCGCCGATGCGGTGGAGACCAAGGCCGCCGAACGCATCACCAAGCTACTTGCCGGTAAGGTAAACGTAAACATTCCACAGGTAGACGGTATGACGGCACTCCACTGGGCAGCTTACCATGACGATGCCGCTCTAGGTGCCCGGCTCTTGAAACGAAATGCTAAGGCAAACGCGAAAAATCGCTATGGTATCACACCCCTGTATCTCGCTTGCCAGAACGGCAACGGTAAACTCACTCAAGCGCTTCTCAAGGCGGGAGCAGATCCCAATGACGTCATTGCCCGCGGTGAGACCACGCTCATGACTGCCGCCCGGACCGGCAAACTGGAGCCGGTGGCCGCACTCCTCAAGGCCGGCGCCAAAGTCGACGCCCGCGAAGCCGGTGGTCAAACCGCCCTCATGTGGGCTGCTGCCGAAGGCAACCTCAAGGTCGTGGACGTCCTGTTGGGTGCCGGTGCCGACTTCAAGACGCCCCTACCCAAGTCCGGTTACACGCCGTTCTTCTTCGCCGTTCGCCAAGGCAATACTCTAGTCGTTCACCGCTTGCTGGCTGCGGGTGTGGACGTTAATGCACCCATGAATCCGCAGAAGCAGAATGATGACCTACCCCGGAAGGGCACAAGCCCCTTGATGTTGGCGGTGGAAAACGGTCACTACGATCTTGCCGTTGAACTCCTCGAGGCCGGGGCCAAACCCAATGACATGCGCACCGGCTACTCCATCCTGCATGCGCTTACATGGATTCGCCGACCGGATCGGGGCGAGGGCCAGATCGGAGACCCAGCACCCCAAGGGTCCGGCCGTCGCACCAGTTTGCAGTTCGCCGAAGAACTCATCAGCCGCGGTGCCAAGGTGGATTTTCAACTGAAGTACGGACGCAAAGCCGGCGGAGCCCGAGTGTCCGAAGTGGGCGGCACACCGCTATTCATGGCTTCAGATCGCGCGGACGTGCCCTACATGAAACTGCTCGTGAAATACGGCGCCGATCCTCGTATGCCCAACGACGACGGTACCACGCCGTTAATGGTTGCTGCCGGCATCGGCAGTCAGGCCCCAGAGGAGGAGGCCGGCACAGAGGCCGAGTGCCTCGCAGCCGTGAAGTACCTCGTGTCGCTGCGAGTGGAGATCAATACTGTCGATAAGAACGGCGAAACCGCCATGCATGGCGCCGCCTACAAGAACATCCCCGCGGTTGTACGCTACCTCAATAGCATCGGGCACGACATTAAGATTTGGAACACCACCAATCGCCACAAGCTCACACCGCTCCTGATCGCGGAAGGCTACCGCCCAGGCAATTTTAAACCTTCATTTGCCACAGTGGAAGCGATTACCAAGGTCATGCTTTCCCACAGCGTCCAGCCTCCCAAGGGGCCCAAACCCAAGAAAACAAACTACTGATCATGGTGAACGTTGGCTCTCTCCAATGTCTGCTTAAAGCCATTCTTGTTTGAAGATCAATGATACGTGGGTTCAATTATTTTCTGCGGTTTCTGTAATTCATCATGGCGTCAGTCGTGCCGACGAGGCCCTTATCATCAGTGATACCATGGAACACGAGAGGCATAAAAGGTGCAGGATCCTCCTTCAAACTCCATGCAATTCCTCGCAATAAAATCAGTCGATACATCGGATCAAAATAGGTATATGTGTAGTGACCGGTGGTTGTGCCGAATGCGCGACCCTTACCGGAAGTGTAAGTCCAGAACGCTTCGCTACGCACCCCTTCGCTCTTCAAGATATCGGCGAACGATGCGTTGTCTTTATTCACTTTGGAAGCAATGGCCCCAATGACCTCGACATTGTCCCGCTTGAGAAGATCCCAATAGGATTCATCATTCAACGTGACTGATTTAGGTAAGCCGGTAAATGCCGGATGATCGGTCTTGAGATACAACGGATGATCATCAGAGAACTTACCCCAATGCGAATCTTTATTACCTTGCCAGGAACACCCAATACATCCTGCTAACTTATTCGCACGATCAATTGGACGAATAATGCAAGACTCGTGAATTGAAACAACGCTACCTCCTCGATCAACAAAACCCTGAAATATAGCTAACTGCTCATTCGTCAGGTCCGGAAGATGCAGAAATTGGATCATGAGGTCAGCTCGGTCGAACTGATCTTGGGACGGAAACATATAAGCCTCTTCCACAGTCACTCGATGCACTGTCTTGAGCATGGGAACAAACAACTCCTTTATGCGGATATAGTCATGTTCACCACCACCGTGATCCTCTGGTCCATAGAGCCAAAGGATCCGAATGTCCCGACTCAGTTTGGCATCTTTAAATTGCCCAGTGAATTGCATTATTTTTTCTCTGGGAATTGGTTTATTGGGTTGTGGAACTGTTCGGCTTCCGCGATCAGCTGCAACCAATAGACCAAGCGTTCCTATTAAAGAAATTAAGAGTAATTTTTTCATAATGAATGATGAGCACAAATCCTAGCTCAACATCATAATTCAGGGAAGATATAAAAATTTCACACAATGCAATTAGTTAAATTTGCTAATGATTCGTGGATTCGATTCTCATCATCCGCTCCAGTTTCACAATTGGAATCTGTATCAGAATATATGAGATCTCTGAGGCGATTGGGGTTTTTCCGCGATTAGGAGTTTGGATTAGTTTCTGATGAGATCCACTTTATCCAAATAGAGAATCTGCTGCTTGGAGCCGATATCAAATTCAAGACGGACATCCATTATAGTTTTAGAAATTTCCTAATGCCTTCTAGTTTACTTTCACTTCAATCAAGCAAGATCCATCCCCGTTTTTCTTCAGCACCTTTATGCTCATGGGCGCGTCTTTGTGATCGAATCGATCGTCCGGCTGGAATGGGGCCTTCAACAAATCTGCTTTCGGGTAAACAACGACCGGATTCTGTCCTGAAGCAAGTTTGGCATCGACGCTGTAAACAAGGACGCCGCCAGAATTCTGGACTTTGCCTTTGCTTCGGATGGGCTGCGAAATCTCAACGACAAAGACCTTACTGGGTTTAACCGGATCATCTACAGGTATGATGATCATCGAAACACCGGACGACGCATTCAATGGCGTCAGTTTTAATCGATGGGTTCCCGAGGCGATATAGGTTTTCCTGTTGGCGTCGAGCCAGCCAAATTTGTGGCGATGCCAGCCGAGGAAGCCGCTCGCCCGACCAGCCGACGACATGAT
>DUBC01000028.1:0-1780 GCA_012960505.1 Verrucomicrobiales bacterium | reverse complement strand
ATCTCATCCCGCTCCCCGAACGCGGTGTTCCCGATGCGCGGCATATTGACCATGATGTAGTCGTAGGCCAGAAAATCTATTTTCGGAAAGAGATTAAATATTTCCACAAACAGTTCGCGGTGTGAATCGGTCGTCTTGCTGCTGTACTTCCCCGCAGACTTGGACAAACGCCGCCAACCATGAACATGCTCAATCTCGACAGTCATTTTTCCATAGGACTGTTCATGAAACAGTTTCTGAAATGTCCCATTGCCCAGAACGCCCTTGCCCCGCTCCTTCGTATCGACCTTCATCACAGCGTCCGAAAAGTCAGCATAGAGCATGATGACTTTTTTGTGGCCGATGGTGCTGTCATAGATCAACGGGTCATTGGCACCCTCGGTTTTGTAGACATCACCCTTGGTGTCCAGGACGGGAATCTGAATTGTGGCCGTCTGACAAGACGTCACAAACACGACCGGCAGCAACTCAGTGGCCTGCGGGGAAATGGTAAATAGCGAAGTCTTTTCTGCCGCGAAGGCGACGCTCGCGCAGACGAACAGAAAGATGACTGAACAGATATGCAGAGCCCGGTCCATCATTCACTCACCTTTCTCATTTCTTACCTTGAGGGCGTCTGCAGCTTGAGTCTTCAGGGCCTTGATGGCCTCGGAGTTTTTATTCTTTCCGTCGGGATCCTGGTGAGTCACTTCGGGAGTGAAGTCGATGTCGTCGGTGCGAAAGCTATGCAGGGGCTGCCAGGGAATCCCGTTGACCTTGAGGTTGCCCATGGGCGAGCGGGCCCAGGCGTAGCGAACGGATACAGGTTCCTTGACCAGTGGCGAGGAAACCAGGATCTGCTTGTTGCGTTCGTTCTTGGCCTTCACCTGTACGTGAACCGCATGGGCGAGGTAATGGCTACCGGATTCCTCGGCGATTGAAAAACCTTCCAGTTCCGAACCAAAATCATCGGGCAGGACGGGCTTATCGAAGGTGAGCAGGATCTTGCCGTTCTCGGGTGTCGCCGAGAGGAGATTGGCCGTGTCCCAGACGATATCCTCCATGCCGTAGACGGTCTTCAATGCCCAACGGGCGGAGCGAAGGCCCAGTTCCTTCTTTTTCTTGGTGTGCAACTGGGGAATCTTTTGGTCGTAGGAGGGGATGAAGGCCGTGTTTGCCGTATCTTTGGAATCGGTCAGGCCCAATCGTTGGGATTCGCGGATGTATGCCGCGGTGGAAAACCCCAACTCCTCGAAATTAAGGCGCGTCTGAGCCTTACCCCCGGCGCACAAACCGATGATGGCCACGGGTAATTGCGGGTCATTGAAATCCTCGCGCCAACCATCCACCATCAGTTTCATCAGGATGCGATAGAACTTGGGTTTGCAACTGGTGTTCATCATGGCGTTGTTGAAGCCTTGATGAAAGGCAACGCCCTTGACGTTCAGGCCCTTGAAGACCCCGAACATGCCATTGTAGCAGGAAGCGGCGTCACTGGGACTGCGCCCGGGCACGTTCCAGGAACGTAAATTCTCACGGGTTGGTTTAGGTGGCAGCTTGTCCTCGGCGACACTCTTCTTGCGCTGGCTGGATAAGGTTTTTTCCCATTTCTCGACCGCCTTCTGAAGAGCCTCGTCCCAGTCGAACTCGGCTTGACGCTTCTCCACCCAGGCCAGGTATTCGGCCGCCTGCGGGTGCTCCTTGAACTTATGACGAGGCACCAGACTCTCCATCGATGCTCCTCCTCGGGAGTTGTCGATGATGCCAATCGGTATCTGCAGAGCCCTCTGCACCCTCGAAC
>DUBC01000027.1 GCA_012960505.1 Verrucomicrobiales bacterium | reverse complement strand
CTGATAGGACCAAAAAATGATAACTATTATCCTTGTAAAATTTAGCAATCATTTCCGGAAAATCATTTCCATCACTCCATAATGAATGTGTGTGGGTATTGCCCTTGAACCAGTGCGTCTTTTCTTTAGCAGAACTGAGGTCAGCAGCTAAAAAGAAAAAAGAAATCAAGACGAACAAAGGCAAAGAGGGAAAAGTCATCCACAAAAAGCTAACAAATGCATTCAAACAACACAACAGTGCTTTAAAGGGTATTAAATACTCTTGTCTCTTGGGTCCGAACCGTGCATTTTCGTTCAAAGAACAATTATTAACATTAATACATGCGCTATTTATTATTATCTGCTGCCATTTGTCTAATTTCGTTATCTCAACACGCTGTTGCCCAGAACGTGCCTCCGGAAGGGTTTAAAGCATTATTTAACGGGAAAGATCTTGAGGGTTGGTTCGGTCATGGAACCAAGGACCCTAGAACATTATGGAAGATGTCCCCCGAGGAACTCAAAGCGCATCAAGAAAAGACACTCAAAGATGTCAATGCGCACTGGAGCGTTGAGAATGGAGAGCTGGTCAATGATGGAAAAGGACTTTATTTGACCACTCTTAAGGATTATGACGATTTCGAGCTTTTGCTAGAATACAAGACCGTCGCGAAAGCTGATAGCGGAATCTATTTGCGCGGTGTACCTCAGGTGCAGATTTGGGACACAACTAAGGCCGGAGGCAAGTGGAACATTGGTGCTGATAAGGGATCAGGGGGCTTATGGAATAACAGTAAAGGTGCTCCCGGAAAGAACCCATCCAAGCTAATGGATAAGCCGTTCGGAGAGTGGAATAAGTTTCGGGTTATCATGATAGGGGAGCGCGTTACCATTTACCTGAACGGGGAAAAGGTTGTTAACAACGTAGTGATGGAAAACTATTTTGATCGCAAGATTCCTATTTTCGAGAAGGGGCCGATCCAGCTACAGACTCATGGCGGTGAAATCCGTTGGCGGAATGTATTCATTAAGGAAATCACATCAGGTGCAGAAGAAGGGTTCCAAACTCTCTTCAATGGCAAAGATCTTACTGGCTGGCATGGGGCAGTTAATAATTATGAAGTCGTTGACGGAGCCATTATGTGCAAGAAGGGCAAAGGAGGCACTCTCTACGCGAAGGAAGAATACAGTGATTTCGCATTTCGGTTTGAATTTAAACTGCCACCTGGCGGGAATAACGGGATCGCTGTCCGTTCTTCTGGAAAGGGCGATCCTGCCTGGGAGGCTTATGAAATTCAAGTCCTCGATAATACTGCTAAGAAGTACGCAAACTTACAGCCTTACCAATTTCATGGTTCTGTTTACGGGTTGGCTCCTGCAAAGCGCGGGGCCCTTCTTCCGGTCGGAGAATGGAACAAACAGGAAATCATTTTCAAAGAAAGCCATATCCAAGTCATTCTGAATGGAAAGACAATACTGGATCAGGACATCAGCAAGATAGATCTGAGCAAGGTAAAGCGGGTTCCAAAGGGAGTGAAGCGCAGTTCCGGGTTCATCGGTTTTGCGGGACACAGTGACCCTGTTCAGTTTCGTAATGTGCGCATAAAAAGCCTATAAATTGACAAATTCAAAGCTTATCGGACCTTATATTTGAATTAAGTTCCGCTATGTCACCTTTTTCTTCACGTTGTCCAGGCCCTACTCGTCGGTCATTCCTTGAACTTGGCGCTTACTCTTTGTGTGGTTTGGGTTTAGGTGATTTGGCAAAAGCTGCAAAAGGAGCTGAAACTGAGGACCCGGCTGTTATTTTTGTGTGGTTGCCTGGAGGGCCACCTCACATGGAAATGTACGACATGAAGCCGGATGCACCGGCCGAGTACCGCGGCATCTTTTCCCCGATCCGAACCAATAATCCGGACTTGCAGGTCTGTGAATTAATGCCAATGCACGCAAAGTGCGCGGACCGCTATAACATTATCCGGTCAGTTCATCACACCTTTGCAGATCATGGTGGAGGTCATAAGCGATTCATGACTGCCAGGCGACCCAAAGAACCGACAGGAACACTCAATGATTCACCTGCAATGACTTCATTTATTGAAGCTGCACTGCGTGGAAAAGGGGCAGCAAAAGGTGGGCTACCAACGAACATTGGCTTAATTAAAAAGGGAAGGCATAAGATTGATACATTTGCGCTTGGAGCCGCTTGGATGGGAAACCATAACACGCCGTTCATTGTTAACGGTGATCCAAACGAGAAGGATTTTAAGATTGAAAATCTTTCAATGAGTGAAGCCATGGCGGACCGATTACAGGACAGGGTCAGTTTACTTAAGGGAGTCGATAATTTGAGACGAGACATCGATGCGAACAAGGCCCTTGGATCAATGGATAATTTTAATAAGCAGGCCATGGACATGCTTTTTTCCGAAGCGTTCCATAACGCGTTTGACCTTTCTCTTGAAAGTGATTCGGTCCGGGACCGGTTCGGCCGTCATGCATGGGGCCAGAGAGCAGTCTTGGCTAGGCGGCTCGTTGAAGCCGGGGCTCGGTTCGTTACTATTGTCATGGAGAACCCTTACGTTTCAGGTATTAAGATGCCCAAGTATGGGACTTACAACTGGGACTCACATGCGGTGAACTGTCATATATTTGATGAAGCCAAGGTTCGGTTGCCGATGTATGATAAAGTGATTACGGCAATGATTGAGGATCTTTATGAGCGGGGACTGGATCGCCGGGTCATGCTCGTAGTGACTGGTGAATTTGGGAGAACTCCGAAAATTGAAACAAATCCAGGAACGCATACTAAAGTAAAACAACCTGGCCGGGGGCACTGGCCAGGCGCGATGTCCATGCTAGTGAGTGGCGGAGGAATGCGCACTGGCCAAGTTATTGGTGCTACGAACGATAAGGGCGAGCACCCCGTTTCCAGAGCCATGACCCCAAACGATGTCTGGGCTAGCATCCTGCTCCATATGGGAATTAATCAGGACCAGACCTTCTTGGATCATGGAGGCAGGCCTCAGCCAATCCTCCCATTCGGTTCTCCGATCAGGGAACTTTTACCGGCTTAAAACGCCAACTATTTGTGGTGTTTCTCGTAGTGTTGCTTCAATAGATCCTTGCCGGAATCGGCACGGACCGGTTCGGATCCTAAAAATACGGGTGACATGACAACTTGATCGACAAGGACAAAATAATTAATGATGACATGGTGCCCGTCGAATTGCCAACCCCAAGGCTCAGTCGTTGAAGGTTTCCCCATTACGGTCAAGTGATAGAGCCATTCGCCGTACTCTTCAAAGTCATTACGGATCTCTGCCAGAGTTTCATTGAGTCGCATGATATCGCGGGTCGTTTTCATGCCTCGGGCACTGAGACCAGAACGTAAAACTTCAAAACCAAGCTCCCTTTGTTCTTTGGTCAGGTCTCTAAAACTAACCCCCTGCCTTTTATAATGGTGTTGATTTGCCCATTTTCTCCATTCATTATCATCGACTTTGAATAGAATTTCTCCTTGTTGTTCCTTATTCAGGGAATTCAAAAAAGCCTCAGTTGTTTTGCGAACTTCTGACATGGAAATTCCGGTTATCTATTACAAGACCTTATACAATCACATTATTCTTCAGTAGCCTTCTCGGCCGCGGCAGCGATTATCTCCCGTGGCCTGGCGCGCAGGTCGTCGATGCTGATTTCGCCGGCATCCGCCATCTTAAGTAATTTCCTTTGAGCTTGATAATCGGCATTTTCCACCCCGGCCCTGCTTTGGAGCATACGCCAGGACTTACGCCGCTCGATACAAAACAGCACGACCTGACGACTGACTGCGACATGCTTTTTTTTGCCGCCGATGTCAGCGATGATATAGACACCGAAATCGGGGATATATGAACGGTGTGCCTCGTCGAAGACGCGGCGGTTTACTACATCGGCCTGTGTGATACAGAGCAACATGTCATCAAGGAAAAACATGCTTTCCGCCTCATCGGACTTGATTGTCTTGAGGTGCTTACGGAAACGTGCTTCTGTCGTGGCCCAGTGAGCTACTGTATAGTTGTATTTCTCTTTGTCTTCCGCATAAGTGGACTGTCCCCAGTCGTTCTTGACGTTAGGGTTACCCTTCAGGTTCAAACATTCCTGAGAAAGTTCTCCCAGTTGGGGATCAAAGACAAATTCCGGCATGCCGCGGCTGTCACGGGAAAGCTTGGCCTGCAGTGCGGACTTGTCGTCAGCGACACCGTGTTCGGGTTGACATGTGGTGTAACACTGGTAGAAAGCCGTGCCACGGTATTCCAGACCATCAATCATTGACTTGTATAATTTCGCGGAATTTGCCATAGAAACTTGCGCGATGTAAGGACTCCCGTGACCGGTAGTCATAATCTCGGCAACGCTTTTTTTCTCGGTGAGCTTGCCCTGCGAGGCACGTCCGAACTGATTCATGTCGTATCCTCCGAGCATGTTTGAACTGTCCGAGTTCTGGCCACCGGTATTGGAATATACCTGTGTATCAAGCATTAGGGCCTTCACGTTCGGGCGATTTTGCAGGATAACTTTGCTGAGGTTTTGAAATCCGATATCTCCAAGCGCGCCGTCTCCGCCGATTACCCAGACTTTCGGCAACTCCTTGATTTCCAAGTCAGTCATGATGTTCTCGGTGAGGTGAGTCAAATCCCAATAGTTTTGCTCTGTAAATGGCATGGGATTTTCACTGATAAGAAAATTCGCCAAGCGCTCAGGCGCAACTGATCGGCGGGCATGTTGCAACATCAGGCTCTCACCTAATAGCCAGCTAATTGTGGCACCGTCCTGGAAGAGGGAATTCATCCAGGGATACGGGTGCGGGTTGGATGGCGGAGTCGAACCGTAAACAGTGTTACAACCGGTGCTGGCTCCCATGAACATGGTGGACATGCCGTTGGCAAGCCGGCCATCTGTAGCCTGCAGGCGCTTATGGTTAAAAGCATCCTGATTCATTACCGTGCACATGCCGTCAATTACGTCCTGATCGGAAATTTCACCGTGAGCCTCGAGACGATTGTCGGTGTCCTCATCACTTTCACCACCGAGCCCTGCGACGACATGGGCAAAGGCACGCTTTAACAACCGGTAAGCCGATTCGTCATCACTCTTCATCTTTTCCAGTGCGGCAATGCCGTTCTTCTGCAATGCACCTGCTTTCTCGTAAAGGCGGTCGGCCTTGCTGTGGTAAAGCGGACGCATGTAGGCCTCGGTGATAGATGCCGCGGCACGGAGGATGGATTTCTCACCACAACCGGCGCAAGCGCCATCACCTGAGACCAATGCCTCGTAGTTGCGGCGCACCATAAGATGGTTACGCAAAGCCGCTGGACGGGAATCCTCAGGAGCATCGTCATTGTAAAGGCCAAGGTATTTTTGTGGAGTATCAGGCAGCAGTCGACTGAAAATCTGGGCTCCTGTTAGGGTTTGGTTGAGTTCTTCGGTGTCCGGAACCATGACCAGCGCTCCATGATCACCGCATTCTTCAACGCACTCACCGCATCCCTTGCAGAGATCGGAGACAAAAATTGAGAATACACCACCGCCACCGGGGTTCTTCTTCTCAACGTTACGGAAAATAGCCGGAACTTTGTTGTAGGCGATAGGGACGACATCCAGAATAGCGTTCAGCTGGGCCTTGGCTTCGTCGGTAACGGCACCGTTGAGGGCGCTGACCTGTTCCTTTATGATCTCCTTGAATGGCACCTTTTCCTTGGCATCAGTAATCTCAACCATCCTGACACGGGCAGTCTCTTCAATGGCCGGGACGTGGCCGATTAATGCTTCGCGGGCCGCAGAGTCGGAGACGTAATTGGTAATCGCCGTCTTGAGTACGGTTTCGACATCCTGCGCGGTATTCGGCAACGCGGTGTCCGGACAGTTAGTAATGCACTCCATGCACTGGGTGCAATTCTCCGGGATATAGAGCGGCGTTTCGCGACGGGCGACGTATTTCGAGGAAGTCGCTCCGGTGCCGGCAGCCATCACACCCACCGAGGCGAGCGCGCCTGCCGGCTGATGGTAGCCTTTATCAGCACGGAACTCGGAATCAAACTTACCAAGTTGCTGAACGGGCGCCTTGGGATCCTGATCTTCGGGAGCTTCATGGGTGGAGACATTGTCCACGTCAAGCCCTGCCGTCGGCAAAATCGTGTAGTTTTCATTAATCGGAGCGAGCGGGTCGAGACGCATACTGGAGCGGTCCTGTGCATCGAGTTCACCGTATTTGATTTCGGTTACCTGACTAAATCCCTCTTTCATCACCGTCATATTCGATTCAACCACGGCATCACCAAAGCGGCCGAATTTCTTCTCGTATTGTTTCCGGATACTCTTTTCATATTGCTCCGTATCGATGTTGTGATCCTGCAAAAAAGTAGAAACACGGAAGAAAGCACCAAGGAAGGAATTGCCCTGCATGCGCAACTGCAAATCAGGCCGGTCAGTCGCCGCTTTGGCAATCTCGAAACCCGGGAGGATAAAGACTCGAATATGATTCTCCTTAACAAAGTCACGATAATGCGGAGGGATCCTTTCCCAGGCGTCCTCCGGACTATCGGAGGATTCCCAGACCAGGCATCCGTCGCGATTGACCCCGGCGAGGGGGTTGGTGTGGGTAAAGGCCTTCGGATCGCAACAGAGCACCACGTCGACGTGGTTGAGCTCGCAGTTTACACGGATTCGCTCGGGCGCAACGGTAAGATAATAATTGGTAGGGGCACCCTTTTTTTCCGATCCATATTTAGGGTTAGCCATGATAAAAAGCTTTTCTATTAGTCTGCCCTCTTCATCATAATCGGGATTGGCCTCGGAAATTTGATGGCCGAATGAGCCGACAATTTCGCCCATGTTCTTGCCGGTAGTGATCATACCCCAACCTCCAATTGAATGGAAACGAACCGCAATCGCTCCGGCCGGCAGCAGCGAGGGCGTGTCCTTGGAAATAACCGCATAAGGATGATCAATTCCCAGTGTAAAATAGCCGGTCCCGTCAGTTATGCTCTTGCCATCGTTACGGGTAATTGATCCGGTTGCAAACTCATAAGCGCCTAGAGTGTGCTCGGGACGGAAATCGCGCGAGCCGATCCCATACGAACCGTTAAAAAGGCGCGGAGTTTCTTCAAGTGAGAGCGGTGGGACAGTCCCTACGCCTGCTTTGTGTGCCTCCAGTGCCTTGTTGAGCGCAGTACGAATGTTGCGGCCAAGCGGATTATCGCCCGCCATGCCCTCGTCAGTGCGTTCGAGAATGATCACATTCTTCTTACCGCGCAACGCTTCAATTACCGCGGCCTCGGGGAAGGGACGGATGACATTGATGTGAATTGAACCTACTTTAGCGTTGCGCTGTTCGCGCAGGTAGTCGCAAGCCTCTTCAATATTCTCGGCAGCACACCCGAGAGAAACGAATACAGTGGCGGCGTCATCGCACCTGTATGCGTCAATCAGGCCATAACGGCGTCCCGTAAGATCACCAAATTCCTGGAAAGCTTCCTCGAGAAAACCGAGAATCGGTTCGTTGAAGTTGTCGCGGCGGGCAACCACACCGTTCATGTGGTGTTCCTGATTTTGCACCGGACCAAGAAGAATAGGTGCTTTGAGATCCATCATTGCTGGAACGCGTCGCCGGGTCGGACCGAAAAGTTCCTCCTGCGCCGCGGTAGGACACTCGATAATGTCGCTTGATGCGCCCAGATACTCGCGCAGCAATTCGGCTTCCGGCTTAAGATACATACGCTCCGAGTGAGTGGTCAGCATGCCGTCCTGAACGTTCATGCCCGGATTGAGAGAGAGTTCATTAACTTTTCGCAAAATCACGCCCTGGTCAGCAGCCTGTTGTGCATCTTTTGCAAACAGGATTGTCCAACCGGTGTCCAGTGCCCCGTAAACATCGTCATGACCGCAATGCACATTGAGCGCATGTTTGGTCAGCGCGCGTGCGCCGACTTCAAGGACCATCGTTGAGCATTTTCCCGGCGCGTGGTAATACTGCTCCATCGCGTAGGCGATTCCCTGCCCCGACGTGAAGTTCACCACGCGCCTGCCGGTGATCGCGAGTGCCGTCGCCCCACCCTGGGCCGAGTGCTCACCCTCGGTTTCGATAGCGATTTTCTGGTTTCCCCAAACGTCGAGAGTTCCCTCAGCGTAAGCCGCCTGATAAATCTCTCCGCCTTCGGTCGAGGGGGTAATGGGATAAAAAACGCCGCCCTCTGATACACGCACTTCGATATGCTCTGCGACTAGCTGGTTGCCGTTACAGGTGATGGGGATACCCGGATATTTTGGGCTGGCAGTGTGTTTGCCTGCTTTCGAGGTCACAATAGATTCGGGATTTTGTGTTTCGTTGGCCATTAGCGGATGTATTATATAAGTTTACTCGACACCGTGGGGAGTCGGCAAAATTGTATTGTGAAGAAAACAACAATCTAGCGGTTTATCCGATCTGATGCCAATCAAAATCACCTTCAATTCCTCAGATCGGCGGTTAAAGCTACGCGAGGGCAGAATTTGCAAGGAATTACCAATTGTTGGCAAAAATGATGTGAATCTTTGCAGTTCCGGATTTAAATAACGGTTGCGGAAGCTACGGAGACACAGCAAATCATGGTGAAATATAATCTAATTGTTATCGGCGGCGGATCGACAGGATACGTTGGAGCCCTCCGTGCCGCGCAACTTGGAAAAACTGTTATCTGCGTCGAGAGGGAACGTGCCGGCGACACCTCTGTCTGAACTGGTGGTGCATCCCGACAAAGACATTGTCGTGTGATATCGATTGCTTTTCCTTGGCAAGAATATCTCCAGCGAGTTGCACGTGCACAAATTGATTCTAAGTATTCGATTATTTATTGCAAGACCCTATACAATCACATTACGAAGGAGTTGGTAACATTTGTTTTTCAATTGTTCTCAGAGCTAATTATCTGAGGATTGCCTTATGTCATAATACCTTGGACGACATTTCCATAGACATCCGTAAGTCGGTAATCTCTGCCATCGTGTCGATACGTTAGTTTTTCATGGTCCAATCCCAGAAGGTGCAGGATTGTGGCATGGAAGTCATGTACGTGTACTGGATTTTTGATTGGGCGGACACCATATTTATCAGTCGATCCGTAAACTATACCAGGTCTGACTCCGGCGCCGGCCATCCATGAACTGAATGCCCAGTTATGATGTTCTCTGCCAGGGGCATCGGCTTTGTTGTTAAAAGGAGTCCTACCAAATTCCGTGGTCCAGACAAGTAATGTGTCCTCAAACATGCCACGGGACTTAAGATCTTTAAGAAGCCCCGCGATTGACTGGTCAACGTTTCTGGCGAGCTTTTCATGGTCCATCATGTTGCCGTGTGAGTCCCAATTACCTGAAGATCCAGTATCAATGAGTTCCACGAAACGAACACCCCGTTCGACTAGGCGGCGAGCGGCAAGGCATTGCCATGCGAACCCTTCAGTCGATCCTCTTTTGAGCCCATAGAGATCGTGAGTAGCATTCGTTTCCTTTGAGAAATCAAAGAGTTCTGGTACTTCCATTTGCATGCCAAATGCTGTTTCAAAACTTTTTATTCTGGCCTCTGCTTCAGCATCACCAGAACGAGCAATCAGATGACGTTCGTTCAATCTTTGAAGCGCGGCCAACTCAAGCTCTTGGCGTGATTGAGGAAGTATGGAACTGATATTTTTGAAAGGATCTTTACTGGGTCTAAGAAAAGTGCCTTGATGGGCTCCGGGCAAAAAGTCACTCGCATACACCTGTGTCCCGGCATATGTCTGCTTTGGAGCGATGGTGATGAAAGAGGGAAGGTTACGATTTTCAGTTCCTAGCCCATAACTGACCCATGAACCAAGACTGGGTCTGGCAAATGCAAAGGATCCAGTATGCATCCCTAATGTCGCATTGTAGTGATTGGAATGGTCCGTGTGCATGGAACGGATCAGCGCTATGTCATCAACGCATTGAGCCACGTGCGGGAACAATGTGCTGACCTCGGTTCCGCATTGCCCGTGAGCAGAGAATTCCCATTGAGGAGCCTTCAGATATATTTTTTCATAGCCTGGACGGTTTTCAATTTCAGGATGATCGAGTTTGATTTCTTTACCCACGTCAGTCTTGAGTTTTGGCTTCGGATCAAAAGTATCGACGTGGGAAACACCACCAGTCATGAACAAAAAAATCACATTCTTTGCCTTTGCAGGGAAGTGAGAATTCTTTATGGACAGAGGATCACCACTTTTTGGAACTGCATCAAGATTACGCAATAGAGCTGGCATCATGCTGGACCCCGCCACGAAGGAACGGAGAAAGGATCTGCGATCTGGTCGTTGGGCAATCATTTCTCAGTCTAGATAAAGGAACTCATTACTGGACATTAGAATTCTGGCATAAGATCTCCAGATTTCAGTGTCTTGTTCTTCAGAGTCATTCGATACAATTGGCGCAAGTACATCTGCAAACGCTTCAAAGTCTTCGTGATCGGTTTGAGTTGCCGATCTGGAAAAGAGTTGCTGGCATGCGCGCTCGAGCCTTTGATCCGGACCGATTGATAGTATATCCGACGCAAATTGTTCGGCGCAATCATGAAAGAATGGGTCATTCATAAAGTAAAGCGCCTGGCTAGGAACGGTGGTCTGAGATCTGCTCGCAGTGCTTGCATTGGGATCTGGACCATCAAAGAGACTGAAAAATGTTGAAATCTGGTTCCTTTTTCGCATCAGGTAAATACTCCGCTTGCTGCTGGCATATTCATCCGCGAATGGATTGTGTTGAGTGAAATTCCATTTATTGCGAGGTGGAAACGGGTGCCCTTGCCCAGGTAACTTGTCCAGTATGCCCGAAACATAAAGGATCGTGTCACGTAATTCTTCAGCACTGAGCCGCCGCCGTTCAAACCCGGCATATTTTTTGGGGCTTTGTCCTGAATTGGCTGATTGTTGATAAGTAGCACTGCTCATGATCATGCGGTGCATGTGCTTAATGCTCCAACTGTTCTGGATAAATTCTGATGCGAGATAATCCAATAGTTCTGGATGAGTTGGGGCACTGCCATGTGTTCCAAAGTCATTCGGGGTCTCGACGATACCTTGACCGAAGTGCCAAGCCCAGATCCGGTTCACCATGACGCGGGCAGTCAGGGGGTTCTTTGGATCCACGATCAGATTAGCAAGGTCTAATCTTCCACTTGAAAGATCATTTCCTAGTGCCTCTCCTCCAAGGGTAGAGAGAAAGCGCCGTTTGACAATGACGCCGAGATCCTTGTTATCACCTCTGTTATGAATTGGGTAATCCTTTGGTATGCCTTCTGCCATCGCATACGCATAGGCTGTTTTTCTCAAGGATCGTTTATTTTTGTGTTCTTCAATTTTGGCTAATCCAAGTTTATCGATTGCCAGTTTTTCATAAGCGGATTGGATTTCTTGATTGGCAAAGTGCTCGAGCCGCCAAATGACTCCGTCGCCGAACGCATGCCCGTCGCTCATTTTTAATTCAATGTTGATCTTACCTGATACGGGACTGATCCAGGTCACTGCTACGGGGCTTTCTTTGCCGGGATGAACAAAAAAACTTCTCGGCGGGATCTCTGTCCAAACCTTGACCGATTCCTTTCCCATGTTTACAGCAACGGACGGAAGATCTCCAGGCGACCATTTTTTCAATGTCGATTGACCATCGATTGCTTCCGTTTTCTTATTAAGAAATCGTGGCCCTTCTGAACCAATATCAAGAAAGCACCAAATCGCATCCTTGGATTTGAGGGGGTTGGCATCTATGAGGTTGTCTAATAGGTCCTCCGTTGACCATTGTAGTTTCCCTGAATCTGATTCGTGCTTGATCTTTAGTTTAATTAAAGTGGTATCGGCACCGTAATTTGCATTTGGGGCGATAGAAATCTGTATAGCTTCACCTTTCCTTATATCGATTTTTATCGGGTCAGGCGTGACATCGATTGATTTTCCGACCGGCAAATGACCACGGGACAGGACACGGTGATTTTCGGCCGCGATCTTCTTGAGCTTTTCCTTTGGCCTTGTGATGAGATCACTCTCAAGTTTTTTGAGTTCTTTTTCCCATGCTTCATTTTCTTTGATAACCTGTGCAGTGACGAGCGGCACAAGGTCCCTTGGTTGCTGCTTTGGTTCGCATCCCGGGAAAGGGAGTCGCGAACTAGCGAGGACACCATAAAGCGCGTAATAGTCCTGCATAGTTATAGGGTCATGCTTATGGTCATGACATCGCGCACAAGAAATGGAAAGGCCCAAGAAAGTTTTCCCAAGATTATCAATGGCATCCTCATAAGTCAGATACATCCTCTTATCAATGTCATGTCCGAACCTCCTCGCGATAGCTAAGTACCCGGTAGCAGTGATGTTATCAGCGAATTCTTTTCCTTTCTTTTCTTTGGCGAGAATGTCTCCAGCGAGTTGTTCGCATACAAATTGATCATAGGGTTTGTCACTGTTGAAGGCTTCGATGACCCAGTTCCTGTATCGCCAGGCATCCTCGACCGGATGGTCACTATTCTCTCCGGCAGTGTCAGCGTATCGAACCACGTCCAGCCAGTGACGGCCCCACTTTTCACCATAGGCTACAGATTCCAGTAGCTTTTCAATTACTTTAGCAAACGCGGTCACATTATTGCTTGGATCGTTGATGAATTCGGCAACAGTTTCCGGGTTCGGGGGAAGGCCCGTTAAATCATAACTGGCTCTCCTGATAAGTGAGCGTCTTTTTGCTCTCGGGCTTGGGGGCAAAGATTCAATAGATAATTTACTAATTACAAATTGATCTATTGGATTGAGTGACCAATTATCCCCGCTGCTCTTAGGCGGTATGATTTCATTGATGGGTTCAAGAGACCAAAGCTTTTTTTCAGCAAAGGTTTGCATGGACGAACCCAAAATGAGAACGCAGATAACAGCAAAAAGCCGTAATTGGTTGACTATCAATAGCACAAAGGAAAATATAATTTGTTAGGATTGAATAATCTAGTCTAATTTCCAATGTTATAGGTAAAAACTTCAAAGCAATGAAAACGCCGAATCACCCAACAGTTTCTCGCAGAACCATGATCAAGGCTGGTTCTATCGGAGCATTGGGCTCAGGGTTAAGCGATGCAGGTCTCTTACGAGCCCTCGCCTCTTCTTCTCAGAAAGAAGGCGGAAAAGCAAAGTCTGTTATTTATATTTTTCTATCAGGTGGTCTTTCTCAGATTGATACCTTTGACATGAAGCCTGAGGCTCCACTTGAAATACGTGGTGAATTCGTTCCAATGAAGACCAAGACACCGGGGCTTCATATTTGTGAGCACTTACCTGAACTGGCTAAGAGGAGTGATCGATGGGCTCTTTGTCGGTCAGTGACACATCGCTGGAATGAACATTCTCAAGGTCACCACATCATGCTTACTGGACGCTCAGAGGCTCCACAAGGATTTGATCCCAATAAACCGCGGCCCGAAGACTATCCGTCAATAGCAGCTATGGCGAACCGTTATTTAAAAGGTTCAGGCGCGCTTCCGCCGTCCATGATTCTTCCGGAAAAAATTGTTCACCGGACTGGGAGAACTTTGCCAGGACAATTTTCGGGCCTCATGGGTGATCGGTGGGAACCGTTTTTTTTAAATTGCTCTAAGTACAATGCAGCAAGTTATGGAGCGTATCCTAATTATCTCTTTCATCATGCTAAAGGCAAAGTGGATGGATCTACCAAAAAATTTCTTGAGCCAGATTTATCATTACCCGACGCGGTGGGCCTTGATCGGTTACAGGATCGTTTAAGCATTTCACGGTATCTCGATTCACAGCAAAAACATTTTAAAAATGAGGCCGAGGTAAGAGAATTTGACCGATACACCAACATGGCTGTATCGCTCCTCGCAGATCCAAAAACAAAGGCTGCCTTTGATGTGCATGGAGCTGATTCCAAGCTTCAGGACAAGTATGGCAGAAATGCTTTTGGCTGGTCCTTACTCATGGCTAGGCAATTAGTAGAAGCAGGAGTTAAGTTAGTTCAGGTTAATCTTGGCAATAATGAGGCTTGGGATACACACCAAGCAGGATTTCCTAGTCTAAAGAATTTTCTTCTACCACCAACTGACCGTGCTGTTTCAGCCTTACTTGATGATTTGCATGATCGGGGCATGTTAGAAGATACTCTCGTTGTAATGGCCAGCGAATTCGGCAGGACGCCTAGGATCTTCAAGATACCAAAAGCAAAGCTTCCTGGTCGGGACCATTGGGGCGCTGTTCAGACAGTGCTTTTTGCTGGGGGTGGGATTACTGGTGGAGCTGTAGTTGGGTCCAGTGATTCTAATGGGGGCCATCCTGCCAGTGACCCACACAGTCCTGAGGATTTTGCGGCCACAATTTACCAAGCACTTGGAATTCCACAGGGTGCTAATTGGGAAGATCTGACGGGGAGACCACATCCAATTTATCACGGAAACCCTATAACCAAGCTATTTGCTTAGGTTTCATTTCTTCTCAGCGATTAGGCAAGTATACCCGATAGAGCATTGCCATGCACATTGGTGAGGCGTCTTTGAATCCCATTATGGTAATAAGTGAGCCGCTCATGATCTACGCCTAAAAGATGCAATACAGTCGCATGGAAGTCATGCCAGGGGACAGGATCAATGACAGATTTATAACCAATATCATCAGTGGCTCCGTAATTGATTCCTGACTTAAGGCCTCCTCCGGCAAGCCATACACTGAAACCGACCTGATTGTGATCCCGGCCCGTGCCGACCTTGTCAGATGCAGACTGAGTGAAAGGAGTCCTTCCAAATTCTGAAGTAAATAAAACGAGCGTCTCATCAAGCATACCTCTTGACCTGAGATCCTTAATCAAGGCCGCGACGGGCTGATCTATTCGCAAAGCTTCGCGACTATGATTGCGTTTCATGTCCTCATGCCCGTCCCAGTTAATTCTTGGTGAGCCAAAAGAACCACCTGAGAAGAGTTGAACGTGTCTTACTCCGCGTTCTAGGAGCCGCCGCGCGAGTAAACAGCTCCTACCGAAGTCTCGGGTTTCTTTACCATTTAAACCATAACTTTCACGGGTCCTTTCCGTTTCTCCTTCGATACTAGTAACTTCCGGAACCGCGAGCTGCATTTTTGCTGCGAGCTCATAACTCGCGATTCTTGCTGCGAGTGTATCATTGGCGCCTGTTTCTTTCATGTGGAGATCATTCATCGTTTTGAGAAGATTTCGGCTATTTGATTCGACCATAGGCTCAATCTTTTCGGCCGGGAAAAGATTACTGATAGCGTTTTCTTCACCGTGCGTCTTGAATGGAACTCCTTGGTGACGGGCCGGTAAGAATCCGTTTGTCCAGTTACTGGTTGATCCAGCCGGCATGCCTCGAGAATCGGGAAGAACCACATAAGTTGGTAAATCATTAGTCATGTTACCAAGGCCGTACGATACCCATGACCCCATGACCGGGAACCCATTCAGACGGAAACCGCTGCTCTCTTGGAAAGTGGCAGGTGTGTGACTTGACGATTCTGCAACCATCGAATTAATGACAGTCAGCTCATCAGCAACGGTTGATATATTTGGGAAAAGATCTGAGATCCACATTCCGCTCTGTCCTCGTTGCCTGAATTCCCAGTCATTGGATCTTAGCAGACCAACTCTACCAAAAAAAACGTCTGGTTTTTCATTTGCCTGCAAAGATTTACCATGCATTTCCTTGAGCTTGGGCTTGTAATCAAATGAGTCAACCTGGCTCACACCACCGCACAGACATATATGGATTACCTGTTTAACCTGTGGTGCGAGGTGCGGGTTAAGTGCTTGAGAGGCGGACCCATCTTCTAACATTAGGGATGAAATAGCCGCACCCCCTAGACCCTGAGAGGTCCAGTCCAGAAAATCTCGCCGCTTGATGTGATTATTGATTTGCATCGGCTAGTTCAGATAAATAAATTCATTGGAATTAAGCAGGACTCTGCAAAGAGCCGTAAGTCCGTTCTTTTTTACGAAGTCCTCGATGATTATTTTTTCCTCTTCCTTTGGACTGCGCATGAAGGCGAGCTCGAACCCACGTTTGACTTGAGCATTGATGTCGTTTCCTGCCTCAGTTTTTAATCTGTCAGCAAATTTGCGTGACATCCGAAGAACGAAGGAAGTGTTCATCATGGACAAGGCACCGAGAGGAGTTGTTGTAGTGCTTCTGACGGGGGCTGATGCTGATGGATCGGGGCAGTCGAGTGGTGCGAGGAGGGGATGAACGTTACCTCTTGCCCATGTTCTGTAAATGCTGCGGCGATTAAATTCAGCGCCTTCAGGATCTGTGGAATCATAGACCCATGAGCCTTTGTGATTATACATTTTAAAGTCTCGATAACCTGGCCCCCCCATTTTTTTATTTAGTTGTCCTGACACAGTGAGTATAGAGTCACGAATGAGTTCAGCCTCTAGCCTTGAGATCGATCTTTTCCACAGCAGCACGTTATCCGAGTCTTTTGCCAAAGCTTTAGGGTTCTCTTGTGAAGATTGCCGATAAGTGGCGGAATTACATATTAATTTATGAATAGCCTTTAGGCTCCATTTCTGCTCCTTAAGTTCAGCAGCTAACCAATCAAGTAGTTTCGGGTGAGAGGAAGTTCCGCCATTAAAACCAAGATCATTGGTTGTTTGAATGAGGCCCTTACCAAAGTGATAATGCCATAAACGGTTTACTATGACTCTGGCAAAGAGAGGGTTATCGGGAGCACTTATCCATGATGCTAATTTCTTACGCCGTTCGGCATCTGAAGCGTCTGGTCTTAGTCCGAAGTTGGCGGATATTGATCCTGTAACTGATCGAACGCCACCGGCCGAAACTTCATCCCCTAATTCGAAGGGGCTGCCCCTAACTAGCAGATGTGTTACCGGAGCTTTTGATGGTCTGACCGCGTACACTTTTCTCTTTTTCATTTCACTTAGCTCCTTATCAATCCGGGCAATTTCAGTTTTCCAGCGTTCCCGGACAATTTTTTGTTCGGGTCTGAGTCTGGCGACTAGTTCGACTTCAGAGACAAAATTTCCATTAGCTGAAAGTGCAATTTCTTCAGCCGTGAGTGCCTTATCATAGAGTTGGGCCCGGTCAATTTTGCCACTCAGCATTAAATTATTTGCCGCTTTAGTTCCGTGCCGCATTCCAAAGAGAACCTGATAATTTCCAGAGGAAAAATCCATTGATTCAGTCTTATAGGCCTTTCCATATGGTTTTCCATTTCTGTAGGCGATGATTTGACCGTCAGCTTTGTAAACGATGGCGATGTGTGTGAATTGATCCTTTGCCTCATTTTCTTCTTCGCCTCCAAAACTTTGAGTTCTTGAATAACCTTCGCTACCCGCCATCCAACGCTTTGGTTCACGTTCTCCAAATACGATGGCGTCAAATTTCCTACCATCAGTGCTCTGCACGCTCATCGCCGCTCCACCGCGCTGATCAAGATTATTTAGTTTTACCCATGATTCGAGTGTCTTTGCTTTCATGTCCCGATTAATAGGTAATGTCATTACGTGGGCGGACTGACCGTCCAGATCAAGGGCGCCGTCATTGATCCTGGCGCCGCCCATTGCTTTCCCATGAATGTTTCCGATCTGGTCTTTTAGATCCTCATCAAAGGTCCACCTTGCTATGGGCTGCGGTCCTCCATTATTTCTTTTGGTACTTTTGCTTTCCTTGAGAATCAGCTCACGTATTTTTTTGTCACCGTTCTCGAGCCTTTTTTGAAGAAGATCCTTTTTTTGTTTTAAGGTTGCCGGGTTTCCGGAGGCTGGAACATCACGATCGCCTCTATGTACACCTCCCAGAGCAGATGCCATCTGGTAATATTCCTTTTGCGGGATTGGGTCAAACTTATGATCGTGACATCGTGCACAATGGACTGTGAGTCCGAGGAAAGTTTGGCTGACAGTCCCCACTAAATCTTCCATTTCATCTTGCCGCATGATTTTCCTTTGCTTGTCTCCGGAAGGTTTGAGTCCATCGAATGCTCCGCAGACAAGGAAGCCCGTTGCGGTGATTGCTCCTGGATCATTGGGTTCAATTACGTCACCCGCAATTTGGAGTCGGGCGAACCTGTCATAAGGCATGTCTTGGTTTAGCGCATCAATGACCCAGTCCCTATAAGCCCAAGCATTGGGACGCAATTGATCATATTCGAACCCATTACTTTCTCCATAACGGGCCACATCTAACCAGTGTCTTGCCCACCTTTCACCGTAATGTGGGCTCGCAAGGAGTTCGTCAATCTCGGGTGTTGCATCTGAGGCCGGAGGTAGTCCTATAAGATCAAAATACAATCTGCGAGTCAGCGATCGGACGGTAGCTTCAGGAGCAGGTTCGAGTCCTGTCTCTTCAAGTTTTGCGAGAACAAAATTATCAATTGGATTGCGAACCCATTTCTTGTTTTGAACTTCAGGAATTGCTGGTCTTTTAACTTGCTGGAGGGACCACCAGTCTGAATTGGCCCTTTCTTCAGCGGCGATTCGTAAATTTAGGTTTGCCACCAACAATAAAATTAGCCAATGCCTGATCATGATAGGATTGTTGTTCTTTGGATAGAATGAGTCGAACATCAAAGTTTAATCAGTAGCGGTGAATACCTGACCAATTTTCTATTTTCCAAGCCCATGGGCAAGGGAAATCCTCTGATGGATAAGCTCCGGCTTGTATTATTCATGCCTTTTTGACTAATATTCTCACATTAAATAAAACATACTTCATTATATGAACCGTCGATCCTTTCTTAAATGTTCTGCAATTCCCTTCACTTCTGTTCCGCTAGTTGCTTCTGGCGCGCAAGATTCAAATAAAAGTCCGAATTTTAAGGGTCGAATATATAAGGCACTAAAGGGTGGCAAAAAGAGAGGAGAATCAGTTGAAGCTTTCTTTATGCGGCTCAAAGGACTTGGGTATGATGGTGTTGAAAGCGGTAATGCTGGGGAAGCTGAGGCTTACAGGGCAGCGGCTAAAAAGACCGGGATCCGTGTGCATGGTCTTGTAAATGGTGGTCATTGGTCTGTCCGGTTAAGTGACCCAAATTCGGAAGTCCGGCTCAAGGGGAGGAAAAATCTCGAGAATGCTTTGATGAATTCTCATTTACTTGGAGGGTCCTCTGTATTGCTTGTACCAGGAAAGGTAGGAGGCGCTAACGAAACCCATGATCATGTTTGGGAACGCTCAATTGAGCAAGTCAGGACCGTTATTCCTCTAGCTTCTAAGCTTGGAATAAGAGTTTTGATCGAGACTGTCTGGAACGGTTTTTGTGAGAGCCCTGAAAAGTTTAGGGACTATATTGATGAATTCAACAGCCCCTGGGTCGGTGCATATTTTGACATCGGTAACATGCAAAAATTTGCTCCTGCTGAGGAATGGATTAGGATCCTTGGTAACCGCACCGTCAAGATCGACGTGAAGGACTGGGGAAAGAAGAATGGGTTCTGTCGGCTCGGCGAGGGTGACGTTGACTGGGACAAGGTCCGGGCCGCTTTACATGAGATAGGATTTTCTGGATGGGCTACCCGAGAAGGTAGCGACAAATCATTAGAAGACACTAGTCAGCTCATTGATGATTTGTTAATTGGAATTTAATCATTAGTTCAACGAATCTAATCTGATAGTTTTAACTTATATTTTCCATTAGGAAGGATCTTTGGAAATTTATACTTGGGGTCATTCAATAATTTAAAAACGGCAGGGTCTCCCTTTCTAACAAGTTCACGAGTTGGAAGTCGCCACTCGTGTTTAATTTCCCGCTGCCTATGAAGTGATTTTTGTGCGCCAAGTATAGAAGTCATCGCCCAATAGATATATTCCGTAACCATGCAGCCGTACTCGCAACTCTCGTCATCGTAAGTGAACCATGCTCCTTCCGGATACGATTCTGGCACTTCAACGAAGTGTCCTTTACGGGCTAAATCCAAACACTTTGCAATCTGTGTCCCTGAGCGGGGGCCAAAGATTCTTGGATAGGCGTTTCCGTATCCGTGGTGAGTTATCAGGTGGAAGACCTCTTCAAGAGTAGCATCAAATCTACCATTTCCGGGATTTGTTTCTTCAACAAACTGTGAGATTCCATAGTGGAAACCTCCCTCGAAATGTTTTCCCCCGTCGTGCACTCTTTCCAGTTCGTGCTCGTTTGCGAATATTTCAAGATAGGCGTCTCTGGAACTCAAAGCATCAACGACTCGCAGATTATCTGGTTTTCCATTTTCGTCATTGTCTAGATATTCTGCAAGCACTGAAGCGGCGTGAAGGATCTTTGAGTCAGGGGTCCGTTTGGTGGCAAAGACGTGGACCCCAAACACATTGATGTATTTTGAAAAGGCAGGGGCAAAAGCTATGAGTTTTCCTTTTGGGATCGGTGAAACTTCTAATCTTGGAGTCTGAGCCTTGATTTGAGAGAAGGGAAAGAGCATCCCTGTTAATGATAAAATTAAATATTTCATGAGTCGATAACCCTGACCTTGGAAGAGATATTACTTGTTCAAGAATATCTTACTCTCTACTACAAGTTTCACTAGGTCGCGGAGTCGATTTTCTTTTTGACTTAATTTTTTCATGATGCGGTCAACTTCTCCACGATCGGCTGCTTCAAGTTGACGCCCTGTTGCATAGGTAAGCATTTTGTTGGTTAGACAACGGGTGACGAGCGCCTTGCGTTCAAGCAGCATTTTCTTGAATTCAATGATATCGGCAACTTCTCTATCATTGGCCATAGTGGCCGAGGTGTCGATTGGATCCCGGGCCCGCTTGTACTTGTCGCGCCAACGACCGACGACATCGAAGTTTTCGAACGCAAACCCCATAGGATCGATCTTGATGTGACAGCTGTAGCAGGCTTCATTTTTTCGGTGCAATTTTAATAGTTCCCTCACGCTAGTAGCTTCTCGAGTATTAGTTGGCAACGGTTCGACATCAGGAGGCGGGGGAGAGGGTGGAGTACCTAACACATTTTCCAGTACCCAGACTCCACGAATTACCGGCGAGGTTTCGACTCCGTTGGCTGTTGCGGTCATGATCCCCGGCTGAGTGAAAATTCCGCCACGCTTTGGATCATTTAATGATACTTTACGCAAGCGTTCGCCCCGGATTCCTTCTCGCTTGTAAATCCACTTGGCAAGGGTCTGATTCATGTAGGTGTAATCAGAGTTGATAAACTCTTCGATTTTACCATTAGTTTTAAGGATTTCCTCGAAATACATCGTGACTTGCTTTGCAAGCATAGGTTCAACTTTTAGGTTCTTATAAAATTGGAAGTCTCCGCCTGAAGGGGGCATGTCGCCGAGTTTGTCGAGGCGAAGCCATGATGAAGGGAAGTGACGAATGAAGGCCTGAGCCTTATTGTCTTTGAGCATGCGATCGACTTGCTGCCTACGGATGGCTGGATCGCTTAGCTTGCCGTCGCGGGCCAGAGTAAAAAGGATTTCATCCGGCATCGAGGACCACAGGAAGTAACTTATTCGGTTTGCAATGCCAAACTCATCGAGACGACCTAGTTTTTCTCCAAGATAAAGAAAATGTGGCGAGCAAAGCATGGCTGCATAACCATCTTGCATTGCTCGGATCAGTAGGGGAATTTCATTAGCTTTCTTTTGGTTCTTGGAATTGTCATGCAGCCCTTCGACTGAGAGTTTGGCGTGAGCCATGCCCGGGCCGCCCCATCCGGCACGGAAGCTATTGGGTTGGCCATAGCCAAAGTATTCGACGCGGATAACATGTTCACCAGGACCAAGTTTGAGTTTATCTTTTTTTAATTGTGCTCCATGCAATCCATCATGTTCGATAGCTTTTTTTCCGTCAATCAGGATGCGCGCACCATCATCAGAGGCAATTTCAAAGATATAGTCCCCCGCCTTTGGCACACTTAACTTACCCATGAATACCATTCCAAATTGTTCCTTCATCTTAGAAACCTTCAAGTCCATGAGACCCTTCGGTAGCGTTCCTTCTGCGACTGGCTTCAGAGTGTCAAAATCAGGCAGCTTTTCCCACAGCCCTTTATATACCTTATATCTTAGATTTTTAATACCACCCGGCAATGTGACGACAGGTTCAACTTGCTGCTGCAGGACCATTTGCACGTAGGGTTCGATCATTTCCCGACTCACAGGTTGACGAAATGCCCGCGTTGCAAAATTGATCATGAGCTTACGTATCTCATCTTCTTTGCCTGATCCGCTCCCATAAAGGGCAGTATGACTTTTGGGTGGCCAAGTATCCATTATAGGTTTCATGGTCAGGTTATGGATGCGAATGTGTGGGCCCTGATATCCATTTTTAAATAGTTTTTCAGCCATTTTTATTGGCCATTTATCGTGTGCCTCCTTGTCGGTCTTCTTGTCAGGGCGTGGATTGAATTCACCTGGCAATGTTTTTTCCACAATGACCTCTGCGCGGAATGCCCGATCCCATGGTCCGTTTTCCCATCCGATCCAAGGTGTCCATGTCTTGTCCATCCAGACCTCATGAGTGAATGTGTG
>DUBC01000026.1:1353-3805 GCA_012960505.1 Verrucomicrobiales bacterium | reverse complement strand
ATCTACCATTTCCGGGATTTGTTTCTTCAACAAACTGTGAGATTCCATAGTGGAAACCTTCCTCGAAATGCTTTCCCCTGTCGTGCACTCTTTCCAGTTCGCGTTCATTTGCAAAGATTTCCAGGTAGGCGTCTCTGGAACTCAAAGCATCAACGATTCGCAGATTGTCTGGTTTTCCATCCTCGTCATTGTCTAAATATTCCGCAAGTACTGCAGCGGCATGAAGGATCTTTGAGTCTGGAGTCCGTTTGGTGGCAAAGACGTGGACCCCGAACACATTGATGTATTTTGAAAAGGCAGGGGCAAAAGCCATGAGTTTGCCTTTTGGGATCGGTGAAACTTCTAGCCTTGGAATCTGAGCCCCGGTTTGAGAGAAGGGAAAGAGCATCCCTGTTAATGATAAAATTAAATATTTCATGAGTCGATAGGCATGCCCTTGAAAGAGATATTACTTGTTCAAGAATATCTTACTCTCTACTACAATCTTCACTAGGTCTCGGAGTCGATTTTCTTTTTGATCTAACTTTTTCATGATGCGGTCAACTTCTCCACGGTCGGCCGCTTCGAGTTGACGTCCTGTCGCATAGGTAAGCATTTTATTGGTTAGACACCGGGTGACGAGCCCCTTGCGTTCAAGCAGCATTGTCTTAAATTCAATGATATCGGCAACTTCCCTACCATTGGTCATAGTGGCCGAGGTGTCGATTGGATCTCGGGCCCGCTTGTATTTGTCGCGCCAACGACCGACAACGTCGAAGTTTTCGAACGCAAACCCCATAGGGTCGATCTTGATGTGACAGCTGTAGCAGGCTTCATTTTTTCGATGCAATTTTAATAGTTCCCTTACGCTGGTAGCTTCTCGGGTATTAGTTGGTAACGGCTCGACATCTGGAGGTGGGGGAGAGGGTGGCGTACCCAACACATTTTCCAGTACCCAGACTCCACGAATTACCGGCGAGGTTTCGACTCCGTTAGCTGTTGCGGTCATGATTCCTGGTTGAGTGAAAATTCCGCCACGCTTTGGATCATTTAGTGATACTTTACGTAAGCGTTCGCCTCGGATTCCTTCTCGCCTGTAAATCCATTTGGCAAGGGTCTGATTCATGTAGGTGTAATCAGAGTTGATGAATTCTTCGATTTTACCATTAGCCTTAAGGATTTCCTCGAAATACATTGTGACTTGCCTTGCGAGCATAGGCTCAACTTTTAGGTTCTTATAAAATTGGAAGTCTCCGCCTGAAGGGGGCATGTCGCCGAGTTTGTCGAGGCGAAGCCATGATGAAGGGAAGTGACGAACGAAGGCCTGGGCCTTATTGTCTCTGAGCATGCGATCGACTTGTTGCCTGCGTATAAGCGGATCGCTTAGCTTGCCGTCGCGGGCCAGAGCAAAAAGGATTTCATCAGGCATCGAGGACCACAGGAAGTAACTCATCCGGTTTGCAATGCCAAACTCATCGAGACGACCTGGTTTTTCTCCAAGATAAAGAAAATGTGGAGAGCAAAGCATGGCCGCATAGCCGTCTTGCATTGCGCGGATCAGTAGGGGAATTTCATTAGCTTTCTTTTGGTTCTTGGAATTGTCATGCAATCCTTCGACTGAGAGTTTGGCATGAGCCATGCCTGGGCCGCCCCATCCGGCACGGAAGCTATTGGGTTGGCCATAGCCAAAGTACTCGACGCGGATAACATGTTCACCGAGCTCAAGGTTGAGTTTACCTTTTTTTAGTTGTGCTCCATGCAATCCGTCATGTTCAATGGCTTTTTTTCCATCGATCAGGATCCGCGCACCATCATCAGAGGCGATTTCAAAGATATAGTTCCCTGCCTTTGGCACACTTAACTTACCCATGAACACGATCCCGAATTGTTCCTTCATCTTAGAAACCTTCAGGTTCATCAGACCCTTAGGCAGTGTTCCTTCTGCGACTGGCTTCAGAGTATTAAAATCAGGTAGCTTTTCCCACAGCCCTTTATATACCCGGTATCTTAGATCTTTAATACCACCCGGTAAAGTGACGACAGGTTCAACTTGCTGTTTTAGTACCATTTGCACGTAGGGCTCGACCATTTTCCGACTCACTGGTTGACGAAATGCGCGTGATGCAAAATTGATCATGAGCTTACGTATCTCATCTTCTTTCCCTGATCCGCTCCCATAAAGGGTAGTATGACTCTTGGGTGGCCAAGTATCCATTATAGGTTCCAGGGTCAGGCTATGGATGCGAATGTGTGGGCCTTGATATTCATTTTTAAATAGTTTTTCAGCCATTTTTATTGGCCATTTATCGTGTGCTTCCTTGTTGACCTTTTTGTCAGGGCGTGGATTGAATTCACCTGGCAATGTTTTTTCCACAATGACTTCTGCGCGAAATGCTCGATCCCATGGTCCGTTTTCCCATCCGATCCAAGGTGTCCATGTCTTGTCCATCCAGACCTCATGAGTGAATGTGTG
>DUBC01000026.1:0-1343 GCA_012960505.1 Verrucomicrobiales bacterium | reverse complement strand
TTTTTACCATCGCTTGGAACTGACCAAAGATTGATAGGAGTAGAGGTTGGTCCGGCAATGCCACCATTCTTGGTATCAGCAATGTTCAGGCAGAGCTGAAAAGGGTACTTTTCTTCGAGCTTGAATAACTCGCTCCAGGGGTGAGTCTGATTGTGAGCTGAAGCCTCGATGCTAATTCGGTATCGAGTGGCAACACCGACTCCGCCCCTGACTTCCGTTGGAGCGAGGCGCCCAAAGCGTTCATAGCCGGTTGCCATCATGTCATAGTTGGGATTAAATGTGCGAGATACCGATTCAATTATATGCCCCCCTTTGTCCTTAATTAAATGTCCTGTGAATTTGCGGGTCTCAATTTTAGGTTTGGCTTCAAGGCGAGTGGCTTGTGTTAACACTTCTTCTACAGCACCGAGCACCAGCTTCAGATAAAAATCAGACATGACCAGCTTGTCCCCAATATTGAAGAAGCCGTCCTCCTCTTCGTCCTCTGGAAAGAAACGCAAGGGATCATTTCCAGTACGTTCTACACTTCCGTTACCATTGTTATCCACTAGCCTGGACCCTGCAGCCCCTGGACGATATTCTGCTCCGTTAAGATAAAGAAGGTCTCGAAATGTGTTACGTAATTCCTGTCGGTTCAGCCGACGAAGAACGGTTTGCCCGCCAGTGCTGCGGGCCTTTTCATAGGCCAATTTAAGAGACTTACTCAAGGTTTCAACTATGGGCTTAACCTCGGCGCGGGAAGGCTGTGGCTGTTTTTTGGGTGGCATTTCCCCGAGATTGAGCTGATCAAGGACGCCCTGCCAAATTTCCAGATTCTCGTGCTTTGTAAGGTCCTTATCTAGCGTGTCGAGGCGGATCTCACCTTTCTGTTTTTCTGCGCCATGACAGTCATAGCAATGCTGACTTAAAAAGGGAACAAGACGCTTTAGGGATTCGTCCGCTCGGGCTTGCAAACAAAGCGTAAAGGCGATGATAGGTAGCGTGCGCTTTAATGAAAGAATCATGATAAGCAATTTTGCCGCTCTTTCTGCGTTCTTAGAAGTGTTCAACCATTTGCCGCCTCATGACCACTCAAGACCGGTCAGCGAGCTAGTACTTGAACCGAAACGGTCTATCTCGAGTCCGCTTTGTTGAAGTATTGAAAGCAATAAATTCGCAGCAGGGATTCGTTCCGGATCTGGCATTGGGTAGACCTTATGTTCTCCATGCTTGAAGCCGCCGCCGGCCAAGACGAGAGGAAGATTCTTTGTCTGGTGAGTTCCAGCTGCCATACCGCATCCGTAAAGGATTGATGTGTTATCAAATAGGGTGCCTCCATTAATAGGGTCCTCCTGTTTCTTTAA
>DUBC01000025.1:61803-105755 GCA_012960505.1 Verrucomicrobiales bacterium | reverse complement strand
ATCCGTAACAACGGATTCCTGCATCAGGCTCACTGGGGAGCGGACACCAACGGTGCCACGAACCTCAATGACTACCTCGCAACAGACGAAGACGGTTGGGTACACGCAGCATGGGTTTACGACGGAGCAACTGACACTGGTCAGATCTACCTTGATGGTGTTATTGACTACGAAGGCGCTAAAAATGCACCGAACGGAAGCGGAAACCTGATCATTGGTGGACGTAACGGCGGTGAAGCAGGTTACGTTGGACTCATTGACGAAATCGCTATCTGGAGCGAAGTGAAATCCGCTGACTACATCGCAGCACTCGCAGCAGGTGGAAGCCCACTAGTAGCACCTACACAGAATGCACTTCGCGTGACAACGTTCTCCTATAACACAGGAACTGGAGAACTTGACATCAGCTGGAGTTCAAATGTAGGCGAATCTTACGGACTTCAATACTCACTTGATCTTGAAACATGGGTAGATTGGACGTGGGTTGCCGGGCATCCGCTCGAAGGTCAGGTCATAACTCTTGAGGCTGACAGTGATGTCACTAACTTCTTGCTACAAGGTGCGACGAACCCATTCGGCCCTGCAGGAGCTAATTTGCCTAGCGTATACGTCAGGGTCCTCAAAAAATAATTAACCTTTAACAAATTTATGCCCAATTCATAGGGCATACCCCTGAGGGGGAGGCAATTGCCTCCCCCTCTTTGTTATTACCTTGCTCATTAAAGCAAGGAACGGAGCACGGAATATTTGAAAAAAACTTTCGTTCCGGTCTCTATTCTGTAAACTTATAAGATATATGAACCCCCCTTTGTTGAACCAAATAATTGCTTTTATAACTGCATTACTAATCACTTTAAGCAGTGCCGCCTTCGCTGATGTACTAGTCGATTTAGATGTCACAGGCGCTGACCCTGGCCCATTAGATACCATTGAAAACACGGGATCACTCGAAGGTGATTTCGAAGCAGAGTTCGACATTCCAAACGTTGAGACAATTGACGGCGTCAATGCCGTTACACTTGATGGAAACATGGACTGGTACGTAGGACCAGATTCGTCCCCACTTGCTGGCAGTGCTGACCGATCAGTCGAGGCCTGGGTATGGAACCCTTCAGTGCCAGCAGAAGAAACAATAGTCGCATGGGGAAGAAGAGGCGGCCCTGACGCGAGCAATTGGTCCATGCTCTATGGCAATCATGGAACTTGGGGAGCACTCGGCGGTTGGGGCGGATCAGCTGACATGCCATTTGTAGCTGGCGCCTCTGAGGCACCTTCAATTAATGAATGGCACCACCTAGTTCTCACATATAACGGCCAAACTAATGAGAGAGTCATCTATGTCGATGGTGCCCTATCCAACAGTGAGAATGATGGAGCCATTTTCAATACTCATGAAACAGACACGAACGGAACTATACTTCCAATAGTACTCGGGAATCAAAATGAAAACAATGGAACCAGAGTAGATAATCTCTCAGCAGCACTCAGTATTGCCAAAGTAAAGATACATGACCAGTCCCTCACCCTAGAAGAAGTTCAGCAAAGTTATAATCAAGACATGGAAGAATTTGGGAAAGGTGGCCCTGTAATCATTTCATTCGACTCCTCCTCGTCACGAGTAAGCCCAGAAGAAACAGTCATATTGACATGGAATATCGATGGCGCCGAAACAATCACAATAGACAATGGAATTGGAGACGTCACAAACGAAGATGAAGTGGAGGTCAATCCAGAAGAAACTACAACTTACACAATAACCGCGTCAAATGATGAAGGACTAACAAAGGAATCATCACTGACTGTATTCGTCTTAGAGAGTGGAGCTCTCATAGACATAGATCTCACTACCGCAGAATTAGGTCCACTTCCAACCATTATAAATAACGGATCCCTCAGCGGTGACTTTGAAGCCGAATTTGATATTCCCAATGTAGAAAATATCGATGGAGTGAACGCCGTGACTCTTGACGGTTTTAATGACTGGTACGTTGGCCCTGATTCGACACCACTCACGGGCGACGCTGACAGATCAGTCGAAGCTTGGGTATGGAACCCTTCGGTACCAGCAGAAGAAACCATAATCGCTTGGGGCAGAAGAGGCGGCCCCGATGCCACTAACTGGTCAATGCTGTACGGAAATCATGGGACATGGGGAGCTCTAGGAGGTTGGGGAGCTTCAGCCGACATGCCATTCCAAGCAGGAGGAGGCGCACCTTCAATCAATGAATGGCACCATCTCGTTCTCACTTATGACGGTGAAAGCAACGAAAGAGCGATTTACGTTGATGGTGAATTATCCAACTCAGAAAATGACGGACCAACATTCAACACCCATGAGACCGACACTAATGGAACACCTCTGCCCATCGTAATAGGAAACCAGAACGAAAATAATGGAACAAGAGTAGATAATCTTTCTGCAGAACTTAGCATAGCCAAACTCAAGGTTCATGACTACTCACTCACGCTCGACGAAGTCCAGGAAAGCTTTGACGCATCGAGAGCAACTTTCGGTAAGGGAGGCCCAAGAATTTCCTCTTTCCTAGCCTCAGCGAACCCCATAAACGAAAACGACACAGTCACACTCACTTGGGACATTGCGGGAGCTGAATCAATTAGCATCGACAACGAAATCGGTGACGTTACGGATCTCGATGAAATCGAAATACAACCCGAAGAAACAACAAGCTATACAATAACAGCGACTGATTCAGAAGGCGTATCACAAGAAAAAGAAATAACTATCTACATCATCGGCAAAGCCAACCTAATCCATCAATGGACATTTGATGAAAATGGCGGAGCAGGAACAACACTCAAGGACTCAATCGGAGACGCTGACGGAACCATAGTGGACCAGGGCCCCAATGACGGAACAGTATCTGACGGGCAAGTCACACTGAGCGGCGGCGGTAAAAATGAATCTGACTATGTCAGGTTCCCTTCAAACCTAGTGAGCTCACTCTCCAACATGAGTATCGAGACATGGTCAACTCAGCACTCTTCTCAGAACTGGTCCAGAGTCTTTAGCGTCGGATCTTCAACTAGCAACGCCTTTCACATGTCATTTTCTATGGGAACCAACATCAACCAGAATGAAATGCGATGGAACGCAGCAGCAAACATCACGTTACAGAATTTCGGTGGCGCACCACCTAACCCAATTGACGAACAAGTGCACTGGGTCCTATCCGTTAATGATGTTGGAGGCCCTAACGGCGAAACTAAAATCACCATATTCAAGAACGGAGAAGAAGTGAGTAGCGGAACCACAACTAACGATCTTTCAGGACTAGATGATTCTGATTTTTTCCTCGGACGGTCCCAATGGGGAGACAATACCGCGAACGCGTCATGGGATGAATTCCGAATCTATGACGGCCTACTCACTTCGGAACAAATTAAAAGCAATACTGAATCAGGGCCTTCACTTTCAGTCGATTCTGATGGTGACGGCATATCCGACACAATAGAAGATCGCTACGATTTTCTTGATGCTGAAGATCCAAACGATGCCGACCTTGACCAGGACGATGATGGGCTTAGCAACTTACAGGAAGTAGAGATTGGAAGTGATCTTGAGGAGCAAGACACTGACAATGACGGCATCATTGATGGAGAAGAAGTCATAGCAAAAACTTCTCCAATCGATCCTGATACTGACAACGATCAACTCAATGATGGTGATGAACTTATTGCCGGAACTGATCCACTCAACCCAGACACTGATGGCGATAAGATTTCTGACGGCATAGAAATTGAAAACAATTCCGATCCACTGGACCCGACAAGCTTACCTAAGCCCCAACTACCAGAGCTCATTCATAGATGGGCATTTGATGAAAACGGAGGCTCTGGAACAATACTTATAGACTCTGTTGGTGGGGCACACGGAGTCATTGAGGAGTCCGGAACTAATGATGGATCCGTGGCCGATGGAAGAGTCACCCTCACCGGAGGAGGCAAATCCCAAACGGACTTTGTTAGATTGCCTGCAAATTTAATGAGCCCCTTGCAAAGCGCAACTATTGAAACTTGGTCCACTCAATATTCTTCGCAAAATTGGTCCCGCGTCTTCAGCGTAGGATCATCCTCAAGCAACGTAATGCACATGTCATTTTCTCGAGGGACGGATATTAACTTAAATGAGCTGCGCTGGAACGCTCAAACAAACATGACCCTTCAAGACTTTGGCGGCAGGCCCACTAATCCTCTTGATGAGACTATTCACTGGGTAGTAACCATAGACGATACAGGCGGGCCCGCAGGTGAAACGAAGGTCATTGTCTATAAGAACGGCGACGAAGTCAGAACAGGAAACACTACGAATGACCTCTCCGGCTTAACTGACACAGATTTCTTTCTTGGAAGATCACAATGGAACGACAGCACAGCTAATGCATCATGGGAAGATTTCAGAATCTACGACGGAGCCATGGATCCTATCGCCGTTAAATTCAGCAACGCACAGGGACCCGACAACGCACCTGGGCAAACACCCTTTGAAATTACTGATATTACTTATTATGCAGATTCACAAACTGCAGACGTAACATGGAATTCAAAACCAGCTACAAATTATATCATATGGGTCTCAGAAGACGGACAAGAATGGGCAGACGTGGACGACGCTTTCGAGTCTGAAGGTGACACAACTACATACACTGACATTGAAGCAACCTCACAAAGACTATTGATCAGGATAGAAGTCTCAGAGTGATTAATTACTATAACTAAACAGGAAAAAATACAATCGAAGCGAATAAAAGAAATCTTTCGAATCAACTGTACCTTGGTTATCTTGTCATCAACCAATGCTCAGATGAACCTACTCACCAACACAGAACAGTTTAATGATGCTACTTGTATAGATCATGCACTTGCGGTAAGTGCCAACACGTCGGATTTTAAATTCTACATTACTCACTTCTTCAATTTGCACTGATCATGAAACATCTTGTCATCTGCGTCTCAGGTTTTGCCCTCCTCTGGTGTGCCGATTATGCCACCGCTGAAATAGCGATCTCCCTCGACAAGACCAGCTACGATTCCACCGAGAACATTGTTGTCTCCTGGACGGATGGTCCTGGCAATCCAGCCGACTGGATCGGAATCTATCCCCGAGGCCTCACGCCGGGACTGGGCTCGAGTGGATATCTTTACGTGAATGGCACCCAGGTCAGTACCGTTGGAGTAGTGGACGGATCCGTCACGTTTACTCCAACGTTCCTGCCGGGTCCCGGTTCCTGGACCGCCTGGTATTTGCTCGATGACGGCTACACGCCGGCCACCGAGGGTGTGGACTTTGATATTGGTATTAATATTAACGGCCTCATCGACTCGTTCTCCCTCGACAAAGCCACCTACGAGTTCAGCGAGGACATTGTTGTCTCCTGGACAAATGGGCCTGGCAATCCAGCTGACTGGATAGGTATCTATCCCCGGGGCCTCATGCCGGGAGTAGGTTCCAGTGGATATCTCTACGTGAATGGCACCCAGGTCAGTACCGTTGGAGTAGTGAACGGATCCGTCACGTTTACTCCAACGTTCCTGCCGGGACCGGGTTCCTGGACCGCCTGGTATTTGCTCGACGAGGGCTACACGCCGGCCACCGAGGGTGTGGACTTTGATATTGGTATTAATATTGACGGCCTCGTCGGCTCGTTCTCTCTCGACAAGGCCAGTTACGGGTCGAGCGAGGACATTATCGTCTCCTGGACGGATGGGCCGGAAAATGCCACTGACTGGATCGGCATCTATCCCCGAGGCGTTACTCCAAGCTCAGGATCAAGTGCATGGCTCTACGTGAATGGCACTCAGAGTGCTACCGCTGGAGTAGTGGATGGATCCGTTACGTTTGCTCCCTTTTCTCTGCCGGGTCCCGGCGACTGGACCGCTTGGTATCTACTCAATGACGTTTACACGCCGGCCACCGAGGGTGTGGACTTCACAATCATCAACGACTTAGCATCCATCGTTTCTTTTACTTCAAGTTCCCAGTTCATCGGTGATGATCCCATTACCCTCTCGTGGTCAGTGGACGACTTAAACGGGAACATTCCTATTCAGAGCCTCATAATAGAAGACGGCATCAATCCTCCGATTGAGGTAAAGGCGCTGACCAGTCTCGATGTCAATCCCAGCGGCAACACAGACTACACACTCAGCCTCAACGATGGTGCCGATACGCGCCTGCTAACGGTCTTCAAGGACACGGGAAGTAATGCTACCTTTTCTCTCGACTGGACCACTTACACTCCCGAGGAGGATGTGGTTGCGACGTGGGCAGATGCTGACGGAGGTCCCACTGACTGGATCGGTATCTACAAGCTGGGTGACACGCCGGGATCAATTTCCTCCACCCTCTGGAATTACCTCGATGGCACTCAGGTCGGGGGCGGCTTTACCCCAAGCGGATCGATGACGTTCCCGCCGCTCCCGGAGGGCGACTACTTTGCAGTCCTTCTTCTCAATGATAGCCACACAATTGCGCAAGGTCCCATTCGATTCAAGGTCTCACTAGGCGGTAGAATCCGGATTAAGGTCACGGAGATCAGTTATGACCAGATCACTGAACAAATAACCATCACCTGGACATCACGTCCCAACAAGACCTATGCCGTGTTCTTCTCTGATGACGAGCAGCTTAATTTCAATGCAGATGTCGATGACAGTGTAGTTTCCGGTGGCGACACCACAACCCTTACCTTTTCCAACCCGGAACCGGGTACTCTGAAACTCTTTTTCAGAGTATTGGAGAACGAGTTATAGAGCTTCCTAGGGATAGTATTCGTTAATTATGAAGTCACAATCGCCTAACCTCTTCAAGTTTATCTCCATGGGACTGGTGAGATTGGCATGTGCCCACCACATGATCATGAAACGTCTTCTCGCCTGCGCCTCAATGTCTGCCCTCCTTTTGTGTGCCGATTTTGCCACCGCTCAAATGACGATCTCCCTCGACAAGACGAGTTACGATTCCACCGAGGACATCATCGCCTCCTGGACTAACGGGCCCGGTAATCCCGCCGACTGGATCGGTATCTATCCCCGGGGCATTACTCCAAGCTCAGGATCAAGTGGATGGCTTTACGTGAATGGAACTCAGAGTGTTACCATTGGAGTAGTGGACGGATCCGTCACGTTTGCTCCCTCGTTTCTGCCGGGACCGGGTTCCTGGACCGCATGGTATTTGCTCGACGACGGCTATACGCCGGCCACCGAGGGTGTGGAATTTGATATTGATATTGACGACAATTTCGACTCGTTCTCCCTCGACAAGGCCAGCTACGAGTCCAGCGAGGACATCGTCGTCTCCTGGACGAACGGGCCGAACAATCCCACTGACTGGATCGGTATCTATCCCCGGGGCATTACTCCAAGCTCAGGATCAAGTGCATGGCTTTACGTGAATGGAACCCAGAGTGCTACCGTTGGAGTAGTGGACGGATCCGTCACGTTTACTCCCGCGGACCTGCCGGGGCTTGGTGACTGGACCGCATGGTATCTGCTCAATGACGGCTACACGCCGACCGCAGAGGGTGTGGACTTCTCAATTGCCAACGTCATCGCATCCATCGTTTCCTTTAGCTCAAGTTCCCAGTTCATTGGTAATGCCCCCATTAACCTGCGGTGGTCACTGGATGATGCAGGCGGAAATATTCCGATCCAGAGCCTCACGATAGAAGATGGTATTAATCCGCCGATTGATGTCAAGGGGCTGACCAGTATTGATGTCAACCCCGCCGGCAACGCAGAATATACACTCAATCTCAACGATAGTGACGATACGCGCCAGATAAAGGTGTTCAAGGACGCGGGCAACACCGTCGCCTTTTCCCTCGACAAGACCACCTTCACCACCGGGGAGAATGTGGTTGTGAGCTGGGCGGATGCCGCCGGGGATCCCTATGACTTGAATGGCATCTACAAGCTGGGTGACACGCCCGGAGCAGTTTCCGCTACCAGCTGGAATTACCTCGATGGCACTCAGGTCGGGGGAGGATCGTTCCCAAGCGGATCGATGAGCTTCGCGCCGTTCCCGGATGGTGACTACTTTGCGGTTTTGCTTCTCAATGACGGCAACTCAGTTGCGCAAGGCCCTATTCGATTCACCGTAGGGACCGGAAGTGAGGGCCCAGCCTTCGTGGTTAATTCGATTCGCAGGATTCATGGAATCGAGGGAGAGCCCTACACCGGGAAACTTGGCGCCTATGCACGCTCTGCCATTGGCAGTAGCCTGACTTTCTCCAAGCTGGAAGGTCCCGACTGGCTCACTGTCTCCCCCGACGGCACCCTTTCCGGAGAACCCGGATCCAGGGACATTGGCCCGAATGTTTTCACCATCCAGGTTTCAGATTTTTCCTCGGATACCGCGCTCACCACACTCGCTATCGAGGTATTCACACCCGGGACCGTGCACCTGCCGCGATTAAAATTACTCTCTTTTAATATCTGGGTTGGTACCGGCAATGTGAGCGATGGCTATAATAAGGGTCTCGACTCTATTCTTATCTCGGACGCTGACATTGTTGCCGTCTGTGAGAACAACGGACGCGCGGGAGATTGGGCCAACGACCTTGGCTGGCACGTCTTTGAGCTCGGGAGCGACAACGCGGTGCTCAGCAGGTATCCGATCACCGCCACATTCACAGCCGGCAGCACCGCTGGCTCCACTGTGCGTATCACGGATTCGCCCCTTCGCCAGATTCACTTCTGGAGTTGCCACCTGACCGCCTATCCATACGGCCCCTACGATATCCGGGATACCAATGCACCCGACGCTGCCAGAGTGACCGTAGGCCTCGCCGCGGAATCAAACTCCGGGCGCATTTCTCAGGTTAGTAACATCCTTTCCCGCGCCACTTCCCAGCTCACCGCCGCCGATGTTACCCCGGTCTTCCTCCTTGGTGACTTCAACTGCCCGTCCCACCTTGATTGGACCCCGGGCACGGCTGCAGCCGGCCAGCACTTCGGTCTCGTTATTGACTGGCCTGTTACCCGGGCTACTGAAAATGCTGGGATGATTGACGCCTACCGAGTTGTTCATCCAGATCCAGTGATACATCCCGGTAACACATGGACCCCGATTGATCTCAACGACGTGCAAGACCGCATCGACATGGTGCAGTTCAAGGGTGCCTCACTCTCTGTGATCGATTGCCGGGTCTTTACCACCATCCCGCAGGGACGCTGGCCCTCCGATCATGCCGGAGTCCTTGCTGAATTTGCCGTCGCTCCGGTCGATGCCGACTCCGATGGCCTCCACGATGCGTGGGAGGTTGCAAATTTTGGCAGTATCACGACCCAGGATTCTTCCGGAAATTCCGACCGCGACCTGCTCGATAACTTTGGAGAGCTGGGCTTCGGCACCAATCCAAATGACCCGGTCGATTCAGCTCCACTCCGAACCTCTTTCGAAGGTAATGAATTCCAGATTACCTACCGACGGATCGCCGGTGGGTCCGAGGAGAACGGTGTTTACACCGTCGAGGGTATCCGCTATCTGATCGAACTATCCTCCGATCTTCGAAACTGGGAACCGACGGCAGGACGTTCCAATCCGATTGGCACTCCTCTTGCAGTTGGCAAACGAATCGAGGAAGCCACTTACCAGATTAACTCTGAGATCGGGAATGATCAGGTTTTTATCCGCATTCATCTCGAATCGGTTGCCCCCTAATTGTTCCATTAGATTGATTCCTCCCCAACTTCTCCTGGCTCCACCTTTCCCCTAAGCCTAACATTTTTGTCCCACTCCTCTACCCTGTCCCTCAGCTCATCAATAGATTCTAGAACCTCACCTTCATCCATTTCATTTAGCTCTATCTTACGACCAATTTCAGGCACAAAAGTGATAGTGAGCCTACCTCCGAGATGCTCTCTAAACTCTTCGAGTCCATGCAAAATAACAGATTTTCCTCCCTCTATTCTGTGAAGGTCTGAATCATAGATATCGAATCCGACGGCCTCTATCAAAGATAAAACTCTCTCACAATCTTCCGAGGACATTAGTCCGATCCTTTTGGAATAAATTAAATCCACCGCCATACCAATGGCAACGGCTTCACCATGCCCTATCCGGAATGCACTTATTTGCTCGAGCTTGTGAGCAACCCAGTGTCCATAATCAAGTGGACGAGCTGAACCCAACTCGTAAGGATCTCCTGAAGTAGCAATATGATCAACATGCTCTTCAGCGCTACGTCTTATAACCTTTTCAAGTGCATCATCCTCCAATCCCTTGAGCTGAGATGCGCACTGTTCAATCTTTTCATAAAAATCTCTACTCCTAACAATTGCAACCTTGATCGCTTCGATGATCCCTGCCCGTCTCGATCTGTCGTCTAATGTCTGCAAAAAAGAAAAATCATTGATGACGGCATATGGAACAGCAAACGTTCCCACCCAATTCTTCTTACCAAAGAAATTAACTCCATTCTTCACTCCGACCCCACCATCACCCTGACTCAGGCTAGTCGTTGGGATTCGTATCATTCGAACGCCCCGATGAGCAGTAGACGCAGCAAAACCTACAAGATCCAAGAAAGCACCTCCACCAACGGCCATCACAAAAGAATGCCTGTCAATTGAGTTTTCACTAATCGATCTCCATATCTCAGGAACCAATGACCAATCGTTTTTACATGACTCACCTCCCGGCAATACGATTGGAGATTCAACAAGTTCAAGCTCCCCGTCACGTCCACTGAACCAGAAACTAATGTCACGCAATAAGTTCTGATTGCCTCCTACTACTCCCCCATCAACAAACGCAATGACGCGGTGCGGAAAATCACCATCTGATCTTGCAATGGCATCAGCAAGAACAGAGTTTTCAGGAGAAAATAGATTCCTTGTAAACTCTATCCTGTGGGCAAGCTCAAGATGAATTGGTCGTTCAATCATGGGATCTGTGAAATTTTCGCAGAATAAGAATCTAAGCACTTCTGAGAGATTAATCCAGTCACAGCATTATCCTTAAGGATTAAATATATTCAATATCACTCAAGTACCCGACACCTTCGTCTGAAACCATATAACGAGAGGCAATAGAGGTACAAAGAAAAGCCCATAAAAGCCAAAATGCGAAGACACCGCAAAAGCATCAATTAGAACCATCCCTGCTATCAAATAAGAAACTGCTCTACCCACTCGCCCATCACCACTCCCTTTAATAATACAAAGGCAATAGATGGCCCATGACAGCCACAGAAAACCTGCGACTAACGTGCCAATCAAATGCAATTGCCATCCAGTGATAATCAGATAAACGGGCACGAGAACCGGTGACAACAAAAGGATAAACCCATAGAACTTCACCACCCTATCTGTCGATTCTCCCCTAGCAACGACAGTGATCCCAGCAGTATACAACCCAAGACAAACGCACCACGCGAAAACGCTCTGCTGCACATTAGCCGATACAGCCGAAGCGCAGGCAAGATAAAGAAATGAGCGACAAGCACCCATAATGTAAACCGAATGAGACCACCTCTTATGTAAAAAGTTGTATGCAATAATAACGACACTCAATAACAGAACAAAAAATAATTGCGCGCCACCAAGAACCATAAACATGAATCCTGATACCATAAATATCAGAGTGAGAATGCAGGCTGAGCGTTTTGATATAATCCCCGATGGGATTGGCCTGTCAGGACGAAACTCATCATCAAATGAAACGTCAAAAACATCATTCATGATCATTCCGCCTGAATAAAATAATGCCGCTCCAAGTACCAGCACCAATAAATTGAAATCACCAAGAGCAGCACCAGCTATTAACCACGCTCCAACGCAGTTAGAAAGGACAGTAGGTAAATTAGATATTCTACATAAATCCAATACCCCTTTGGTTATTTTGTGCATTTATATTTAAACGAGTCCGACCCGTCCTAACCCATCAAGAGTCCATTGATATTCTTTGACTAATTGCTCAACCACATCTCCTGACTGCATTTCATCAGGCAGCACTTCCCACGTATAGGTTTCCATCTCAAGATGCTGGCAGAGCGAAGGGTCATCCCTTAAAAGAGAAAGAACATCATCAATATGGTCCCTCGTGTCATTAAATTGACTGCCGGGGCTACTATGGAGTGGAATATGAAAATGAACTCTCCACTCTTCATCATCACACTCAGTGCCGCTCATCGCATATTCTAAAGCATCAGGTAAATCTCTATACCTTTCCAGTGATCCATCTTTGGCCTTTGCCACTACCTGATGCAGATAAACATCGTCCTCAAATCCCTTCAAAGTCTTCAAGTTTTGAGGCGAAGGAGACAATCTCAACGCTGAACTTAAGTGCAGCTTACTTATCCTAATATTCTTTTCTCTAAGAGCAGCAAAGGCATCAACAGCAGATTCAAATTCAATGGCCAGATGACAAGTATCATAATTGACACCAAGAACTGAATCATAACCACTACCTTTGGATGATCGAAATCTATCAAAGAAATCAACAGTCTCAGCTGTCGTCTCAAACCAGCCTAAAGGCTCAGGCTCAAAGCCAAGATGCAAATCCATCCCAGTCTCTTCAGCTAACCGGGAAATATGGTCTCCGCACTGAGCAATATTATTAATTATGAGATCCCCCTGAACACCATCATCACTGATAAATTCTTTAAATGAACCAGGTAACGTACTCACGCTGCCGGCGGTTCCAGGGGGCAACAACTTGACCAGTATATCAAAAAGAAGATTCGTATATTCAACTCTACGCTGATCAGTCCAGTCAGGCCGATAAACCTGCTCCTTAACACGAGCACCATGGAACTGACCATACGGAAAGCCATTGATGGTAAAAACGTAACAATTATTAGTTACAAGCCAATCCTGGAAATTTTTAAGATTATCAGTCGTAGAATCATTAAGCTCAAGAGCCGCCAAATGACCCAATCGTAAGCCGATCGCATACGGTAGATCAGGACAAACTTTCGCCCTTACCCTTAAAGTATAATCCTCAAGAGCCTTGAACGTCTCATCCCATCCCTCACCCCGGTGAATGTTAGTACAATAGGCAAGGTGAATACCTTCATTTAGTTCCATTTGATTTAATAGTTTTAAATGAAGGTCAGCATTATTACAGCCTAGGACAACTTAAACTTGGGATTCTGACCCATAAATTGAGCAGGATTTAGATAGACGACCTTATCAATAAATGAATCATCATAGCCTCGCCTTCTCATCTCAAGAACAGCCTTAGGAACAGACAGAGGATCACTAACACCCCAATCGCAGGCACTGTTCATCCAGACTCTCTCGTGTCCATACAATTCAAGCATATCCACTGCGCGGTTCGGCGTAACTTTAGATTCCGGATAAAGTGTCATTCCTGCCCAAAAACCCTTATCCATTACCAACGGAGCAGTATGCTCTTCAACATGATCAATGATAACCTTAGACGGATCGATACTGGAATGATTACACAACGCATCAACAATAAGCTTAGTCCCCTTCAACTTGTCCTCAAGGTGAGGAGTGTGAACAAGAATCATCTGATCATGGTCAATCGCCAGCTGAATATGCTCTTCAAGAATTTGCAGCTCATTACGAGTGTTTTTATTTAAACCAATTTCACCGATCCCGAGAACATTATCACATTGAATGAAGTCAGGAATTATTGACATGACCTCTCGAGCAAGAACAACGTCCTCAGACTCTTTTGGATTAATACAAAGCCAGCAGTAATGATCTATACAAAACTTGGCTGCCCGCTTCGGTTCGTATTCGGTTATCTGACGAAAATAATCATAAAAACCCTGAGACGAAGCCCTATCAAAACCAGCCCAGAAGGCAGGCTCATTAACTGCCTTACAACCAGCGCAGGCAAGGGCCATATAATCATCCGTTGTTCTACTCACCATGTGAGCATGTGGTTCAATGTATCGCATTACTTAATAATTAATTATTGTTCCGGAGAAGGGGCTCCAAATGCCCCTTGGATATTTGATTCATTTACAGGCTCAGTCGATTGATCACTCAATAGATCAAGAACTCGGGCAGCCCTGCCCGTCTCGCTGCTGAGGAGTTCAGGAAAAGCTCCCTTCAGAGCTGATACTCTATAATCATCTGACTGATCATGCCTATCAATACGATCAAGGAATGCCGCAATATCAATGAGTTTAATTCGGGCATCCATGAACCCCAAATCGACAAGGTTAGTTTTTTTCTCTGACACGATACAATGATTTTATAATTTATTTCTCTTCAAGACTATCCTATTTTTCTGTCTTTTTTAAGGTCATTAGGTACTCAACTAAATCGATCAAATCATCTTTTGTCATAGCAGAAACTAAGCCGGATGGCATTAATGACACTTCGAGAGGAACCCTCGATTCAACTTCACTCTTGTTAGTTGAAACCACGGCCCCACCGGGGACCTTCATTGTCAGCTCTTTATCACCATCACTCACGACATAACCAATGAGTGTAGCACCCTCATTGGTCTTAACAGTGAACCCCTCATAGCCGAAACTGATCGCCTGACTAGGAGAAATAATAGAAACGTACATAGCTTCTCTAGCAAGCTTGTCCCCAATCTCAGATAGGGCCGGGCCAAAATCGATACCCTTCTCTCCAGCCTTATGACAGGTGAAACATGACCTCAAATAGACAAGTTCACCTTTTTTAGAGTCACCTCGAAGCTCGACAAGTTCTTTAACGGGAGGCAGAGAACCTCCCCCTAACGATGCAGGTAAAGGGATTATCTTGGCTGCACGAGAACGGACACGAGGGTCAACTGATCCTGACAGAAGGACCGAAGCATCTTGCTTTAGTTGTGAAGGAATTTTCTTTGCTTCACACAAGTCGAGAAGCTTTTCTTGCCCTGCAGGACTATTCGACATGGCCCTGACAACAACTCTCATTTCTTTGAAATTATCACCTGATAGTAAGCTCTCCAGGGCAGACACAGTATCGGAATTATTAACAAAACCAATAGAGCTAATGAAGAGCTCCCTTCCCTCAGTGAGGCCTTTCAAGGCATCCGCTATTGCATCCTTACCACCTATTTTGAACAAAAGATTAGCCGCTCGAGAATTGGGATCCTTTTCCGAGCAGAGGCTTTGCAGATTACTTAATTGCTCTTCAATCAAGAACTTTTCTACTAGCGTAAAATATTCTTCTGTTCCGACATTTTTTAGCAGGTACCGAGAAACTGAATCCTTAACTTTGTTGGAACTCTTCTCATAATCAAATGAGTCGAGCTTTAATATTGTTTGAACAATAAGTGCGTCCTTGGCCTCGTCAGCTTTAACATAATTAAAGCCACCGAGGGCACATAAAAAAATAACGTAGATCTTGGAAGAAATCCTAAACACTTAATCAAGAAGTATGCTCTGCAAAGCGGCATCTTTTTCTGGACCTGAATGAAAATCGAAGGCCCTCATGTACCTAGCTTTTTCATCTTCTTTCGTCGAAGAATCTTTAACTATTTTTGCAAGCATCGCTGGCGCTGATTTGCTCCGAGATCTCCAAACAATATCACGACCACCTGGACTTGACCATTTTCCTCCAGCCTTGACCCACGCATCAAAGCAAGCGTCCCACTTCCCCTCAGCCGCAATCCCCAAGGCTTCGAGATACCATCTGTCTGAACCGTCATGCTGGATCGCCAACTGAGCCCAAATAGAAGCCGCACTCTTTGCATCCAATTCACGCAATGCAATTGCGCACTCTCTTCTTACCTGTGGATTTTTATCTTTAGCCAACTCAGAGACTAACCCAACAACATCATGATCGAGTTGTCTGGATAACCTAATTGCAACGATCCTTAAGTCTGAATCATTATCTTTCTTCAACTTATCAACGACCATTTTACCGGCACCGTCCATTTTCCCTAAGCACCAAGCTGCCCTAGCGCTATAAACTTTATCCCCTGACCCCATCATCTTCAATAATGCGGCTTCGGTCTTCCCTCTTCCCATTGAGTGAAGTGAGTTCCAAGCCAAATAACGCGTTTCAAAGTTTGGACTCTTTAACGCTTCGATTGCACCGGACAATGCCTTGATATTAAGCTTTGGAATTTTATAACCATCATGCCCTTCGGGAATAAGTCTAAAAATCCTTCCCCTATCAAGGTCTCTCATTCCATGACCTCCGACACCAGGATCGTACCAATCAGCAACAATCAATGACCCGTCTGGAGCCACTGCAACATCACTTGGCCTGTACCACTTGTCTCCACCTCCACTCAATAATGGGAGCATCTCAGCTGAGTATCCGGCTCCACTATTCTTTCGTGGGTATGCCCTACATACGTTAGGGCCGGCGTCACAATGTATGACCTGATGACGTAAGGAAGGAAACATCTTACCTTCATATACAATAATTCCTGTAGGAGAGCCTGCTCCTGTTTGTATAAGATTTGGTACCACACCAGGATCATTGAGGTGCCAATGCCTTAGAGGTATTTCTTTCTCGATATTGGTACGTTTGTCCCTCCAACCCTTACCGTTAAACTCATCACGGTAACCATAGTTACCGAACTCCATGACATAATTGATACGGACTCCACGGTTACCGTCATCATCATTGTCTGACTGCCAAACTGATCCAAAAGAATCAACGGTAGCTTCCCAATTATTTCTAAAGTTCCACCCAAGTGTCTCTACGTTTGAGCCATCCAAGTCACACCTGAAAACCATTCCTTGCTGGTAAGGCTTTCTGTCACCCATCACTTCATTGCCCATCTTATCAATGATAACCTTTCCGTCTGGAGTCTTAAGACCTCTCGAAGCATTACCAAAATTGAAATACAATTTTCCGTCAGGGCCGAAACAGAATGCGTGAATACCGTGATCATGTTGCTTCCCACCAACTACGTTGAAGAGGACCTTCTTTTCATCAGGCTTATCGTCACCGTTCTTATCCGTGAAGAGCAGAACTTGCTCACCTGCAGAAACTATAATCTTGTCTCCCAAGACACATACACCGTGAGGAGAATCAATGTCTCTTCCCTGGTAAAAAGTCTTAACATTATCAGCCAGACCATCTCCATTTGCATCTTCAAGTATTAATATGCGATCTCCTTCGGCCCTCTTTCCATTGTGGCCCCTATAATTAACAATTTCAGCTACCCATACTCGGCCCTTATGATCTATATCAATACTTGAAGGGCTTAGAATCATTGGCTCGGAGGCGAACAGCTGAGCAGTCATTCCATCAGCAACTTCCAACAAATCAAGTGATTCACTGGGCTCAAAACCTCCTCCTCCTCCAGACTTTCTTGCTGCAATTTTAGGCTTCTCGGTAAAGACCTGAAAACGAACAGTTGGACTCTGACCAGATTGTTCAGTGCCACCATTATCAAGGCCACAAGTCACCTTAAAACGTTCCGCTTCTTTCGGTAGATCATACTCAAGAATTGAATTGGCATGAACTCCTATCCCATAACTAATATCCTTCCCATTAATACTCAGCTTTCCTCCTCCAGCGTTCTTACCTACTCTTGCCTGCCCCCAGTCGACTCTAGCCGACTTCCATTTAAGATCAGTGAGCTTGGTCTCTTCACCTTTAACAATGATTCGAGGTTCGGCCCAATCTGCCCAGTCAGCGGCATAACCATCACCAGCATCATCAACTACGAGATAGAGCTTATTGGCTCCACTCACATCAACATCGACATTGACAGAATGATTAGGAGTTCCTCTGGAAATAGTTTTGCTGGTAAATTTTGCCTTGGCCTTAGTGGACTTTGGCTTAGTTGCGACTTTCTTCTTCTGACTACCTGGCTTTTTAAAGTCTTGGTTAGTATCTAGCTCCGCTTCATCGGGCCTATGAGTTACCAATCCTTTCTCGGGAACAGTCATGCCTGCAGTCCAGGCGACGGCATTCAGTACCAATTTACGATACCCATCATCTCCAAAATTCGCGTGAAAATGAGCCCCAGTAAATCCAACGCCGCGGCCTCCATCTTCCCTCTGAACTGACCAGCATAGAGTCTCAGCTCTTCCTGTTGATTCAACTATATGCTTCTTGGGGCCACGAGGCCAAGATGATTTACCTGACCGAGCAACATCGTCCGGTACCGCATCAAGGATCGTAGTAACGCCCTTCTTTCCTTCCCTGAATCGCATATTAAAATACCATTCATCTTTGACTTTAAAATCTTGAACTCCTCTAGTCACTGGGTGCTGCTTATTGAGCTTGGAAGTAGCGACCCAATGGGGATTTATAGACCACCCAGCCTCGTAATATCCCCCAATCCACTGCTGCAATGCCTTCCCCGACCTGCCAGCAGGAACCTCGACCGCATAATGCATACACATTAACCCACAACCACGATCTATTTCTTTTTTGACCTGGTCTAGGTACCGATTAATGGGATGTCCACCTCCTCCGTCCATGAAGAGCACGATCGCATCAGCCCCATCGAAAGGGTTCGACTCTTTTGGCCAGCCGTTCTTATGCACAACCGTTTCAATCTTATTTCCAAGGGACTCCTTCAGATGAGCTTCCATTAATAATGAACCCGCATTGAATTCATGCGCTCCCCATCCATGACTCCGGTTGCCTGCCACAAAAACGATTTTCTTTTTCGATTCAGCAAATGCCAGTGATCCTGAGATTAAAATTACTGCGGATATTAATGCTCTGATAGTTATATGTATTTTCATGCTTTTAGAGTAAAATTTAAATCTAGTAACCTTTAGGCTTACGTTAGTAACGCCAGATTGACAAAAACAATGGTGAAAATGAAGGCTAAAAGGAAAAAAGAGACTGAAAAAACAGTCCGTACTCCTCCTAGCTGCCCCTTACGTTCGGGAAATCTGAAGAAGCAGCAACTTAATCCCAAAGACATGACGGCGCTTTCAATAGCATAAACAATAAAGAGCCAAAACATGATACCACTTGTAAAACCATAGCTATGAAGACCCGTTTCGAGTTGATTCACATGCCACCAAGAAAAGACTGTGATCATCAAAATTAGTACCGCCATTACATTAATGCCCAGTTCTTTGATATAACCGCCCATTTTGGCATGCAATAGTATGATAGCACCTATGCAGATCATCAGGGCTCCATTTTCCTTAGGGTCCCAGCCCCAGAACCGACCCCAACTGTCATTTGCCCAAACACCTCCAAGGACAGTCCCAACTAATGCAAATAAGAGCCCAAAACAGGTTACCCCATAGACCATCCGTGTGACCGATTTTCTAAAATCCTTAGATCCAACATTAAAGAAGCAGGAAAATATGAACAGATGAGCTATTACTCCACCAAGAATTGCAGCTGAATAGCCAATATTAATACAAATGACATGAGTCGCTAACCAGAAATTGGAACGGAGGACAGCCTCAAGAACTTTAAGAGTGTCCCGAGCCTCCTTAATCTCAAAACGCATCGCAAGGAAAAGGCCAATGATACCAATCATAACAGAACAGGCCAGCGCAATGCCTTTCCTGTCAAAGAACTCAATGACTAGGCACAGAATAACTGCTGATGCCGTAATGAACGGAATTGTCTCATAAAGAGTAGATATTGGGGGCCTCCCAAGAAGTATACTGCGCAAGTAAATCCCAGCTATCAGAGCGACCGTGGCAAATACCGTCATCCCAAGAACCCCATATGTCAGACCCCTCGAAATCTTACTGCCTGGTCCTAACCAGGTCACAGCCAAAAGAATAAATGCCATGATGTAAAAAGGTAGTGCCCAGTGAAAAAGTCCTAGCCTATTATTAAGCAACTCTAATTCAATATTCTTATACTCTCCCCTCTCCTTTGCTTTAGCCACAATCCCATCACTCAAAGCTTTCAAATCATTAACAAAACTCGGAGACCCAACATTCCTAGTCAGACCTTCAAGGGCCACAATTTTAGGTAAGGCCCATTGCGCAAATTTCTTTTGATCTTCAACGGATAACTCGTTCTTCCTAAATGACAATTGTTCGATCAAATAACCGGGCTTTATCCACTCCTCATCATCATCTGATATCGGTGGAAACATAGCCAAACTAATCATGCTGACCCTGTCCTTCACACCAGCCGTCGCCATGTCCCTCTCGAGGAGATTGAATGCTGCTGATATCTTTGCTACGAACTCTTGCCCTTCAGGCTTTCTTGCAATCTCTATGATTTTATCGAACTCAGAAAGAAAATAACTGACCCTCGATTTACCGCCTTCAGCTTTTTTGAATTCTTCAGAAGCTTCCCCCAAATCAACAGCGATCCCATCCCTAGCAAAGTTGAATGCATTGGTCGCCCACTCAAATTCATTGACGGCGGACTTAAGGGATAGGAGCCCCGCGTTAACTGGATCTCTGCGCGCAGCCTTAGATTCCTCTTCTTTATCGGAATCTTCCATCATCTTTCCCAACTCCCCGGTCCTCTCAGAAAGGCGCTTCATCGCATCAGGGGCACTACTAATTTCCTCAAAACTGTATCTTTCCCGAGGCGAGCTATGAGGCTCGACTCCGATCGCCTCAATTACGTCTGGATTATTAACCTTGAAAATCGGCATTTTTTTTGCCACTTCAGGACGGAAAAGACAATCCATTAACCATTCTGCAGCAGAGACCTTGATCTTCTCACCGCCAACTTCGAAACGAAGACGCTTGGAGTTATTTATCCGCATCAACTTGTACCGAGCGACCGTTTGCATCGGCTTGAGACGACCCTCTTCCTGAACGGGCATCGCCTCAAATATTTTCACAATTTCTGGGTCCCACTTTTTATAGGAATCTATCGCCGCAGCGCTGAAGTTAAGAGACGCAGCAAAAACAAAACAGAGTATAACTCTTATAGATTTGATTAGTCTATTCATTGAGAATCCTCCTCTCTCCGACGTGACCTATTACTGCGTTTGAGATAGGAAAAAAGCTTCTGAACAAAATGAATCGTCATTCCTATGGCAATCACATAAGTTCCGTACTTAGGCCACTGATCAGCAGGATTATAGGAGACCGCCAAGCTAGTATAAAGACGATCTCCGGGTCGAGCCCCCTCTGGTCCCCAGCTGGCCTGATAGAGAGTGTATCCAGCGTCTCTCATCGGCTTATTCATGCTAATGTGCACCTTTCTGCCAGTATCAATCTTTATGACGTCACTTGAATATTCACGAGCCCTCATAGTACCAGGGTGATCCTCCTTTTGAAAATTCTCCAATTCAATAGCAAAGGGAAGAGTATAGCGCTGCCGGGTCAGATCAACGGACCACTTCTCATCTCCATCACTAAAAGTAAATGGCTTAGGAGACAGCGGCCCTGAGCCAATTAGAAGGGCCGAAGAAATTGATTCAGAATCAAATTTGTTAGTACCAACCCTCGAGAAAATATCAATGTAAGTGGCTGGAAGATTAAATTCCATACTCTTATTAGTAGGCACAGCTTCTACACCATAACCTTCTATGATCCTCACTCCTTTGTCCTTTGCCCCTTTCTCACTAAGGAGTCCTGCCAATTGACCCTTGCCATTAGCTATATTCCTCAAATAGCCCGAAACCTTAATTTGAAACGGAATATCACTGTTCACATAAGTTCTCGTTGATCCGGCTTCCCAATCTCCCCCTAATTGGTCTGGCCCTATCACATGGATAAATTCGCGCTTCCCGTTTGAATCATACTTGGTAACCTCAATACTCCAATTAGTGAGATTATAGATTTCATCAGACTGATGCCTGACATCTGATCCGTTCGGCTCGTACAGAAGCATATTGCCTTCTTTCGTGTAGTGAAAAGCGACGAAACCGGCAAACAATATGTAAAGAATTCCACTATGAGCAATCAACATACCCGGACGGCGCCAACTCTTACGCACTCTCACGATGGCTCCAAGCGTAAGATTTAAGAAAAGTAACGCACTGACTAAGTACACGCCCGGAAGAAGGACCGGAACGCCGGCGATGTTCTCAGTTAGAAAAAATGATTCAAAATATTTTTCGGATGCCTCATAAAGCCCAAGCTCAACTTGAGCCATGGTCCCAAAATAGGTTAGAGCCAATAGGAACGTTAATAGAATGACGGCAAGCAAGTACCCGGAAAAGAAATCATACAATTTAGCGAGTAATGACTTCCTTTTACGAGAACCCTTATGAATATCTGATTCAGTATCCGCCATTAATTTATTTAGGCCCTCCTATTTGGAGTTCAGGCATAATTATGCCAATCATTTTATATCCGTCCTCAGCATCACTTGCACCGAACCCTTTAAAAGAACCTTCAATTTCAACGTACTTACCGTCTCCAAATAGGAACTGTCGAGAAGGTAACGATTCTGCTTCTTCTGGCGTAGCATCAGGCAATCCCATCTGACTACGCCACCTGTTAAGATTCGCCAGTAATTGCCCGCCACCAGGTAGCACTGTAAAATAGCACTCACCTTTCTTATCTGGACCGAAGTTAAAATTAGCAATCCTCATTGCTGTCCCCTCAGCAGCGTTCCACTCGTCTGGCTTAGTCCATTCGAACGGAGGATTACCCTTACCAACTTTTAAAGTTTTGCAGAAAGCATCAAACCTACTTTTTTCTCCATCAATCAAAGCTTTAGGCCCAATCATTTTAACAAAAAATGACACCTTAGAGGATTCAGGAGAACTATTAGAAGATGAAGTGATTCCTGCTCGGTCCTTAAACGACAGGCCAAGCTGAGGGGTTGGAGAAAAACGACCAGGAGTACGGGAATCTTTTATTTCAACATATTCTTCTGCACGGTCACAAGAAACAGATCCCAGCAATCCAAGAATTAGGATCAGGCTAAGACTATAAATTCTGGCAAACATCTAATACTTATTACTACAAAATCTAATTAATCACCAATTGATTAGTTCTAATTATTATCAATTCCAAAGGGGTCAATGGTGTCACCTCGTGATTTAATTGAAGGCTCAGACTGATAAAATTCATCCTCAGGCGTCGCCGTGAACCTGCCAACATAAAATCCAAGTATAATGCCTATTATTAGCCCCACAGTAATGAGGCCGAGCACCTTAAGCCACCTAGCAATGAAATCTTCAGACAATTCATTGCTCTGATCCTCACTGCTCAACTCTTCCTCATCAGAGCCATCTTTATCCTTACCGGACTCCTCTTCATTTATTGACTCATCTCCCTGTTTACTTTTTACAACATCGGTCTTCTCTTCATCAATAATTTCTATCTCATCATCTTCCGAAGCAGGTATCAAGAATTTGGTCTCACAAGTTGAGCACCTCCCCTTTCCTTGAGTCTTATCATCAGGAACTTCTAGTGGCGTTCCACATTTTGGACATTCAATTTTTAACATCAAAAATACAGAATAATTATAATAAGAAGATCTCTACTCTGTAACTCATTTATCAGCGTACTCTCCACGTAACCAATCAACAATTAGCTCAACACTCTTTTGATCAAGTTTACCCTGCTTAATCTCACCTTCAGCACTCACAGCATCCAAGAAATTAGGCATCCTGTCATTATCATCACCATAAAATCTTTCATGGCTTGAGTTGCCAATAAAATCTACAAGCCATTGCCTAGACATATAAGCGGTCAGGTCGGGCCCTTTCTTGCCACCTTCTCCCTTGATCTTATGACAGTCAACACAGGCAAGCTCATCCTCACCCATCCACTCAAACCCATTAGCTATTAATTTTGTGTCATTATTATCGATATCCGATTGTGATTTAAGTTTAGCCTCAGAAGAAAGCGCCGCAGCAAGCCCAGTCACGTCTTCCTCCTCGAGCTCTGTATCTACAAGAAATTCCAACATCTTACCTTTTTTGAAATTTGTATTACCAAAAAATTTACTGCTCTGATAATGATCAACCGTCAGCACCTTTGATATCCACTCCCGACTACCCACACCTTTCAAGTCCGGAGCCGACTGTTTATCAATTAATTTTTTATTGGCACCATCCAGAGCATTACCGTCATCGTCATAACCGTAAGCATGACAAGTTGAACAGTTAGTAGCAAAGAGCCTCGGTCCCTGGGTCAGGGGGTCAGAATAAAGTAACGAGAGTGCTCCTTCAGGAGGGATCCCGTCATTAAATTCAATCAACTCATTGACTCTTTCAGCTTGCTCATGAGCTTTTGTTACATCCGCAATGTAAGCCGGATCAGAAGAATCTTTTTTGAAAGCCATCACAGTCAGGACAACGAAACCGCCAATCAAAACGTAAAGCAAAACCACATTGACCCAATGGCCAACCTTCTTGAGACCAATCAGAGGCATCATGAATAGCATTGATGACAAGACTCCAGGAACAATGATGGCACCAAGAACAAGACCGAACTCACCTTGAAACGGTTCAAACTTTAGCATCAAAAAGAGAGGCATGAAGTACCAATCAGGACGGGCTGCATTGTAAGGCTGAGACGGATCCGCAGGCGAAGTCAGTTCAGTACCCTTCCAAAAAACAAAGAATAGAACAGCTCCTAATACAGCAAAACAGACAATCGCATCACGAAATATTTGATCAGGCCAAAACATACCATCCCGCTTAGGTCTACGTGCAGAATTATCATCTTTCCCGTGAAGGTGAAGAAAGACAATTCGAACAAGGACACCGGCAGCCAACAAACTAGGAACCCATAGAACCCATGGAGGATTTGAATCCTTAAATAGATAAGCAACCACAGCCAAGCCCGCCGAACCAACTGCTAGGAGGTACCAATAATACAACGCTCCTACTCGAGTCGCAGGTTTTGCCTCGGTGATGCCATGGCGTCTAAATAAATAAATATGCACCCCAATCAATGCAATAAGGGCGGCCGGCAGAATACCCGCATGCAATGCAAAGAAACGTGTCAGGGTATGATGACCGTAATCCGCTCCTCCAATGACAACTCTCTGCAAATCATCTCCAATGATGGGAACAACACCAGCCAAATTCGTTGCAACTTTAGTTGCCCAGAAACCCTTCTGATCCCATGGCAATAAGTACCCAGTGAGGGAAGTTGCCAGCGTAATGAAGAGCAGAATGACACCGAACCAGAAATTAAATTCACGGGGAGCTCGATAAGCGCTATCTATGACGACCTGAACGAGATGAAGAACCAGTAGCACCACCATGATCTGTGCCGTCCAATGATGGATACCTCTGAGAATCCATCCGAAAGTCAATTCGTTCTGAATATAATAAACACTTTCCCATGCCGTTGAAGCGCTCGGACTGTAGGCCATCCAGAGAAAGACCCCAGTTATAAACTGAACCATGATCGCAAAGGTCAAGGTGCTTCCCCAGACGTAACGCCACCGTGCACCTCCAGGGACTCGCTCAAAGAGAGCCTCCTTAGCGAGGGCTCCAATGCCGGTTCTATTTTCTAGCCAGCTAAATAATCCCTTCATTAGACTTCGACCTTATCCGCAACTCCGGCTTTAAATTTAACGAACGTCACCCAGACTTCCCCCTTAACCAAAAGATCCGGATCAACTTCCAACGCATCCAATCCGCGAGGACTCACACTTTTTCCTTGAGTGATTCCATCAAAGTCAAAGCTACTCGCATGGCAGGGACAGAAAAAAGCAGATCCGTCAGAATCAATATCAACGCTACAACCGGCATGAGGGCAACTCGAACTAAAAGCAACAACTTTACTCTCCCCGATTCTACGAAGGAAAACCGAACCGATGGGCTTATTAGGATACTTAGTCCATGCGTCCTTCTTCTCAGCAACGATCTGATAGAGCTTAGGAGTCCCATCTGATGGAAGATCTTCAATGCTTGCAAGACGAATCTTTAAACTGCCACCCTTATCACTACTAAGTGGCGCTAATAGTGTAGCAATTCCGGCACCGACAGGGACGGAAACCATGGCTCCACCTAAAACTATACTGACTGTTTTTTCTAGAAATTGCCTACGTTCTGGATCATCAGGTTCAATAGGTTCAGAAGGTAGCGATTTATTCATATTTTAGTATAAGAGATATAATGTGTTCTAATAGAAACTGCCAAACAAACTAAAACTCAACATAAAGAGTGCTCAGTTTAGGCTTTTTAACGAGACAGGCACTCATTTCTTGTTTTATATTAATCCAATGCCGACAAATCTCCAAAATCGTAGAAAATTCTTTAAATCAGCAAGTGCACTCACCGGAGCAATTATTGGTTCAGGAATGGCGTCAGCATCACCTGCAAATAGGGACCGTCCACCTATCAAATCCAATTCAATTGGCGTTTCAACTTATTCGTATTGGGGCTTCAGAAGGAAGGAGTTCAGACCAATTGAGAAGTGCCTCGACATTGCTGCTGACCAAGGATTTGACGGAGTTGAAATACTTCAAGTTCAAATGGAGGACTTCACTCCACCCTATTTACAAAAAATTAAGAAACATGCGTTCTTGAACGGTTTAGCACTCATGGGATTATCCACTCATCAGGACTTCGTGGATCCTGACCCTTACAAAAGAAGGCACAATGTTGAACAGACCATATTTTACATACGTCAAGCAGCGGACTTGGGTATTCCAACGATACGTATAAATACCGGCAGGTGGAACACATCAAAGAATTTTGATCACCTCATGGAAAACAAAGGGATCGAACCCGTACTCGAAGGGCACACAGAAAAAGAAGGCTACGACTGGGTCATCGATTCGATCGGAGATCTGGTCGGGGAGGCAGAGAGGGCTGGCGTAATCCTCGGCTTAGAAAATCACTGGGGACTCGGCCTTACTCCGGAAGGCGTATTGAAAATAATCAATGCAATCAAATCGCCTTGGCTACAGGTCACTTTGGACACAGGTAATTTTCTAGAAGATCCATACGAACGGCTTTCCATGCTAGCAGATAAAACTGTTCTACTTCAGGCAAAAACTTATTACGGTGGTGGACGCTGGTACACCCTTGATCTGGACTATGAGAAGGTTGCAAAAATCATGCACAAGGCAAATTACCGGGGATGGGTGTCCTTGGAATTTGAAGGGAAAGAAGATCCCGTCTCTGGATGCAAAAAAAGCTTAGCGCTGCTACGTAAATCTTTCGGTTAATATTCACACTAATCAAAAATGAAATTATTATTCTTAACTCTCCTCTCAGTATCCATATTTTCAGTCACTGCATTCTCAGACGCCATCAGAATCGCCTGCGTAGGTGACAGCATCACATACGGTGCCGGCATCAAGGACAGAAAAAATATGAGTTACCCGGTCCAACTTGGTAAAATGCTCGGCCCAAAATATGAAGTCAAAAATTTCGGAAACAGCGGATCAACGATGCTTAAAAAAGGCGACAAACCGTTCTGGAAACAACGGGAATACAAAGCTGCCCTAGACTTTAATCCAAACATTGTCGTCATCAAGTTAGGTACCAATGACACGAAACCACAAAACTGGAAACACGGGGCAGAGTATTCAGCTGATTATAAATCAATGATCTCAGCCTTTGCAAAGCTCTCATCAAAACCAACAATTTTCATTTGCCTTCCAGTCCCAGTCGTCAAGCCTCGCTGGGGAATAACTGACGCGATCGTTAATAGAGACATTATACCAGCACTCAAAAAACTCTCAGCTCAAACTGAATGTGAAATCATCGACTTGAACTCACCATTTAGAGACAAGCATCAACTCATACCTGATCACGTTCATCCGAACGCTGCTGGGGCAACTATCATTGCTGAGACTGTTAAAAATAGCATAAAGCAAACTAAGAACTAACCATCCCGACCCAAGGCCAAACCCTGACCAAAGGAAAATGAAAAATAAAAACTACAAATATTATTCACTGCGTCTTTTCCCAGTGATGTGCCTTTATTTTATTTTCAGTCAATCCGAATCAATTGCTCAGATCAAGGCCACCAACAAAACCATATCCGGCTCAGGCCAATTCGGCGGCGCTTCTATAACCACCCCAAAGGCATCCCCCATCAAAAAAGAGGTGAAAAAAATCACCTACTTGGCAGTGACCGATGACAAATCATGGATCAACAATGAAGGAAAGACCATCATAGGAAGGCTCATCGCATTTGACCCAGGCAACAAAGAAAAATTCATACCCCCTACAATCATTAAAGATAGCAACGTAAGAATGCTCATAGGCAAGAAAGCCTATGTATTCCCTTTAGAAAAACTCAGAGAAGAAAACCGCAAAGAAATCCTCGATCTTAATAATGGGTTTAAAGCCCATTATGAGCGAGTAAAAGAAGCTCAGAAAAAAAAGGATTCTCAATAGATGTTTTTTTGCCTCTAATACCAATATAAATAGGAAATTTCCAATTAACCGAACTAATCAGAATTCATGAAACTTAAATTCCTCAATATCATTAAACAATTCGCCCTCATCGCATCAATCATATGTCTAGTCTCATGCGGAGGAGAATCTAAAAAAGAATCCGGATCACAATCAACAGCTCCGAAAGTGAAATTAGCATTCATGACAAATGCTACGGCCGATTTCTGGTCCTTCGGAAAAGCCGGAGCTGAAAAGGCAGCTTCAGAACATGATGATATCGAAATTGAATTCAAAATGGGTGATGGAACAGCTGCAAAGCAACGAGAAATCTGCGATTCTTTACTTGTCAGAGGATTCAAAGGAATTGCCATCAGTCCACCAAATCCAAAAGGTCAGCAAGAAATGCTGAATAGTTGGGCGAAAAAGGCATCTATTATTACAGTTGATAGCGATGCCCCTGAATCCGATCGCTTGTTTTACTTGGGAACAAACAATGTTGAGGCCGGGCGTCAGGCCGGAGAGCTTCTCAAAGAGGCATTACCTGATGGGGGCCAAGTCATGGTCTTTGTTGGTGTCGGTGATCAAGCAAATGCTGTGGAACGCTATCAAGGCTTAAAGGAAGCGGTAGAAGGAACAAAAATTGAAATCTTAGACCTTCGAACAGATGAAGCAAATATTGGCAAAGCCAGAAGGAACGCTGAAGACACACTTACAAAATATCCTAATCTTGCAGGAATGGTTGGACTCTGGGCCTATAATGCCCCGGCCTGCCTCAAAGCAGTAAGGGACAAGGGCGTAATAGGAAAAGTTAAAATAGTAGCTTTCGATGAAGAAATTGAAACGCTCAAAGCTATTGATGCTGGTGAGATTCATGGGACCGTCGTACAGCAACCATATGAATTCGGATACCAAGCAATCAAAGCCCTCCGCTCAATCATAATTGAAGGAAAATCACCACAAGACCTTGGAATTCCTGACACAAGACAAAAATTCATTGCTACAAAAATGATCCGAAAAGGAGAAGGTGCAGCTTATCTCAAAAAATGTCAGGAATGGAAAAGCGGTAGTTAATGGCTCTGCATTAGAGATATCAAAAGACCCATACATTGAGCGACACTTCTGAAAAATCTGTCCATGCTTTGCGCATGCATGGGATTAATAAATCCTTTCCGGGAGTTCGCGCCCTTATCGATGTTAACTTCGAAATATCGCACGGTGAAGTTGTTGCCCTAATTGGAGAGAACGGAGCAGGCAAATCAACATTGATGAACATTCTTGGAGGCGTTCATCAGCCAGATTCAGGAACCATAGAGGTCAATGGCGACACCACCTCTATAAGGTCAGTCTCCCATGCCGATCAGCTAGGAATAGGATTCGTCCATCAAGAGCTCAATATTCTCGATAATCTTGATGTTGGGGCCAATGTTTTCCTGGGCAGAGAACCTCGCCGACTGGGAATAATTGACACAAAAAGCATTTCCGTTCAAACCAAGCCCTTCATCGAAATGCTTGGCCTCGACATTTCTCCTGACACTCCAGTCTCTGAACTTTCAATCGGTCAGCAACAAATGGTCGAAATAGCAAAGGCACTCTCCAAAAATGCTAAGATAATCATCATGGACGAACCAACGTCCAGCCTCACCCTATCCGAAACCGACAAACTGCTAAGCGTCATTTCAGAACTTCGTGGAAAAGGAATTGCCATCATTTATATTTCGCACCGATTAGGCGAAGTGAGCCAATGCGCTGACCGAGTAGTCGCGCTCCGTGATGGAGCCAATGCCGGAGAACTTTCCAGAGATGAAATCAACCACGATGCGATGGTTAGTCTCATGGTCGGGAGGACTCTAGAAAGAAGCACTCATGAGCATTCCCAAATAACAAGTGATCAAAAGGGATTAGAGATCTCAAATTTAAGGACCTCCGCTTACCCTGATTGCAAAGTAAGTTTCCGTGTCTCTGCAGGCGAAATTTTAGGAATGGCAGGCCTAGTCGGCGCAGGACGCTCCGAACTAGCTCAAACCGTATTTGGAGTAGACCCTACCCTCGAGGGAGAAGTGAAAATAAACGACGAAACCGTTAAAAGAGGATCAGCCAGAGCATCAATTAATGCCGGAATTTACCTTGCCCCTGAAGACCGTAAGAGGACAGGCCTAGTGACCGAATTTGATATAAGTAAAAATGTGTCACTCGCCTCACTGCAGAAATATTCCAACAAACTAGGCCTCATTGATAACAGTGCAGAAGAGGTCGCAGCAAAACATCAAGTAAAGAGCTTAAATATAAAGACTCCTTCGACCCAAACACCAGTCATCAATCTGAGTGGAGGAAATCAACAAAAAGTAGTCCTCGCAAAGTGGCTCTCAATGAAACCAAGAGCCATAATATTTGATGAACCTACAAGGGGAATTGATGTCGGGGCGAAAGCTGAGATCTACAAGCTAATGCGCAATTTGGCCAACCAAGGAGTGGCCGTCTGGATGATATCAAGTGACATGGAAGAAGTCCTCGGCATCAGCGATAGAATCGCAGTGATGCATGAGGGAAAAATTACTGGCGAGATTAAACGCGAGAATTTTTCAGAGAAAGCGATCATGCACCTCGCCGTTGGTGGCAAGAATGAATAGTAAAGAACCAGAAATCAACTAATGGCAAATTCAAAACTAGGCTTAGTTCGAAAAAACAGGAGAGAACTAGGAATGCTGGGCCTTCTCATTACTCTCATTGTAATCACTTCAGCAGGAACCACTGAAAGTGGTGTACAGGGCCTATTTGAGAGTAAATTCCTGACTCTTGATAATCTTAAGAATATTAGTAGAGAAATAGGAATTTACGGCATTTTCAGCATAGGCGTTGGTATAGTAATCATCACAGCAGGAATCGATCTTTCAGTAGGATCACTCATGGCTCTACTCGGAGTCGTCTTCCTTTACTTTGTGACCCCTCCGGAGACAAGACCTGACTCTTTCCTTGCTAAAATAATCCCTGAAATTGCATGGCCCATAGCTATAATCTTCACCCTCATCTTAGGAACCCTAGTCGGTTTGACTCAGGGACTCTTAGTCGGAAAGCTCAAGCTTCAGGCCTTCATCGTTACGCTATGTGGGCTCCTATCATACAGAGGCCTCGCTCGATTCTCAGCCGACGACACTTCCATTAACCTCAGTAACTCTGAACAAAATCTTAGCCTCCTCAGACACCTTGGTGAAGGAAGCTTGGGGGATGTTCTAACCAATGGCAATAGCTCAGGAATTCTTCACAGCATTCCAATGTCATTTGTTTACTTAATCGGATTTGCTCTATTCTTTGGTGTAGTACTGCATCGATCCGTTTTTGGTCGATACATATTTGCTGCGGGAAGAAATGAATTAGCTACAAAATATTCAGGAATCAATACAAGCATTGTCATTGCTTTTGCTTATGTCATTGCTGGTTTTTGCACAGCTTTCGCATCCATACCATTTTGTATATACACAGGCTCAGTCCAACCCGCTACGCACGGCGCTTTTTTTGAGCTCTACGCTATCGCCGCAGCCGTTTTGGGAGGGTGCAGCCTAAAGGGCGGTGAGGGGTCCATAGTCGGAATCTTGATCGGCACGGCAATTCTAATTGTACTCAGAAATATGGTTAATCTCTTTGGCTATCCTACCCCGCTCAGTGACGCTATCACTGGCGGCGTCATTTTTGTTGGAGTTCTATTGGATCAACACGGAGCATCAAGCATCAAACGTTTGTTCACCAACAAAAATAAAACAGCATAAAAACATAAATCACCATGGAGAATTTCCTCCATTAACGCAGAGAGTCTGGCCCGTAATAAATCCAGCCTCCTCAGAAGCGAAATAAGCAACTGCCTCCCCAACATCTGACGGAGTTCCCCACCGGCCAGCTGGTATCTGACTCAGATAGGCGTCCTTTTCTTCTTGTGGGTCATTCTCATGTCGTTCTGTTGGAATCCAACCTGGATTAACTGTGTTAACGGTAATGCCGTGAGGCGCTAATTCTCGTGACATGCTGCGCGTCCATCCTATTTGCCCTCCCTTTGCTGAAACATAAGCACTGAATGGACTGACAGAGAGTTGATACACTTCACTAGAAATATTAATGATTCTGCCCCAACCTTTCTCTTTCATTTGGGCTAGCACCGCCCTCGTTAAAAGATAAGGGCTCTTAATGAAAAAATTGAGCATCTGTTGGTATAATTCCCAATCATATTCTTCAATACTTTTCAAGGGCTGATCAGGCGTTGCGTTTGGCACAATAATATCAATCGCGCCTAGCTCGGATTGCGCCCGATCCACCAACTCAGTAATGGCTAGCTCATCGATAGCGTTCGCCTTTAAAAGAATACCCTCACCCCCAGCACTTTGAAACTCAGAGAAAGCACGTTCTGCCCTTTCCTCATCATTATAATAGTTCATCACAACCTTCGCTCCTCCAGCACCAAGAACCTTGGCAATTCCAAGCCCCAGTCCGGTTGTACTTCCAGTCACAAGTGCCACGTGTCCTTTCAATGTTTGAGCCATTCAATTAATAATTCGGTTTTAAGATTTTTTGATTTCCATGTTTTAAACCAAAATCATATAAAACAAATTTATAATTATTGCTATTTCCATAAAATTTTCATATTCACCATGGAAATTCCATATATGTAGAACTTTTCATAACTCCTTAATAAATCGTAATCATTAAGAAGGGTCCTTATCTTGAGAACAGCATAGAGCGCATTACCTTCCAAAAATTTTAAAGAACAGCTAAATAGTGAGTCGCCCTAAAATACCAGGCTATTTGATACATGAACTGATTGGAGAAGGCTCCACAGGATCTGTATGGAGTGCCGCCTCCCAAGGAAAAACAAAGTTTGCGTTAAAATCACTTAGAGGGATAGCCGTTAACCGACAAGTGCTCTCAGATGCACTGGTAAAGATTTACAAAGACTCCCCTCATCCAGGGATCGCTACGATACACGACTTTGATCTGGCAAGCCCTCAGGCATACATCACAACGGAACTCTACGCGGAGAGAACAACGCTCCCTGACGGAACTACAAATATCAGATCACGAAACCTAGAAACGTTGTGCGGAAATGTCTCATCCAATGATGGATGGAAAATCGCAATTCAAATTGCAGAAGCGATGGCACACCTTCACGAGAAGGGAATCATTCACTGCAACTTAAAACCAACCAATGTACTTTTTGAAGACGGTGAGAACCCACAAGCAAAAATCACTGACTTTGCACAGGGAATGCTCGGGGGAACCGAACAACTTGAAACTAGTGATTCGCTTTTTTATTGCGCTCCAGAACAACTACAGCACGGCAATCAATTCTTTGAAGGCCGTGGAGAGAAATGGGATGTCTATGCTTATGGAGCCACTATTTACCAGTTAATGACGGGAAGATTTTGCCGCCTTAATGATGAAATTGTTAAATACAGAAAAAAGAGGGAAACACAACTCAACCTGCACAGCGAAATTTCCACAAACCGAGTCGCCCGGGCCATTAGTGCTCAAGAAAATATAACTTGGCCAAATGAAGCTCGAACGGAAACTGAGCAAACGTACCGTTCAATCATCGAAACATGCTTAAGTCTTAAAGATGAACATCGTCACAACGACATGGCCGAAGTTCTTAATGAACTTAGGAATTGTGAAGACAATAACAATCTTAACTCACTCTCAGAGGAGAAAAGCGGAATCAATTTTAGGCAAAACAAAAAGTCCAAGTGGGAACATGCTACCACTATCTTTCTGTCTGCTGCAGTATCCGCAGCCGCGGCAGTTCTAATCACATTAAATTATCTAGGTCAAAAAGAACAGCCCGGCCCTATTTCTCCACCAGAACCGGTAAAAATAGTTAAAGTGGATCCAATTGATATCATCCCTACCCCCAAAACAGATAAAACAATCCCTGCACTAACCATCGAAGAGGAACAGATAGCCGGCCTCATCAATGACTTCCAGCAATCTCAATCTGCATTGAATGAGCTTTGTAGAATGCTTGCAACTTTGGATGACGAGGGCAATCCGTTGTACCTCTTTCCCGAAGGAACGATCGGATCAATGCTTACATATTATGATAAGTTTATCAGTCGTAATCAGAACGATCCCGTCTTACGTGACTCAGTAATTTCTGCACTAAGCAATTCCAGTGAACTTCACATTCTCCTAGGCGACTTCACCTCTGCCAGCCAAAAACTAACACAAGCCACAGAATTAATTACGGATGACGAAATCGGAGGTGGAGACAATGGAGAATTGATCGAACGTAGAGCCAGACTATACAAAAATCTCTCAACTTCGAAATCAGGCTCACAAATGCACAGAGCTGCCACACAGGCTGCCACAAAATCCTTTCTGCTTTATAAGGAACTACTGAGCCACGATCCGAACGAGCCAAGGAATGCTCGCGCCGCAGCAGAAAGCGCATTAGTTCTAGCCAAGAAATTACGCAATTCGCAACAAATTGAAGCTTCCAAACAATACGCTGAACAAACAATTCAAATCATTACCGCCACCACTGCAGACTCGCTTCCACTTGAAAAAGACCAATCATTAGTAGCCTCTGCTCATTTTGAACTAGGACAAATCCTCAACACAAAAGGCGAATCGGATAGCGCCAACGAATCATATCAAAATTCTATAGCTGGATACACAGAACTCGTTACCGCGTTCCCCGAGAAATTAAATTACCATTTTCAGCTGGCACGCGCATTAGGTGAAGAAGCAGACATCGCATTTGTTACCGCAAACTCTGAAGCTAGCATTATAAATAATGATGCAATCGAACTCCTCACATCACTCATTAAAAGATCTCCCAGCAATCTATACCGATTCGAAATGGCAAGACGACTTTATGCATTTTCGCGATCAATCGAGGATGAAGGGGATTCAAGTGCAGCAAGAACTCAGTCAAATGCAGCACTCAATATTTTGAAGAGTCTGATCAAAAATGAACCAAGTAATTTTGTTTACCAAAATGAAATAGCACAACTGTACCGTCAATTAGCAGACCTTCACAAGGAGGCCGGAGATACGGGAAAATCAGCTGATCTCTCACGAGAGGCTGTTCATCATATCAAGAACTTACTTAATAAAGATCTTGATGTTGAAAACGACAATAGAAAGAAAAACAAGTACCGAGTAATGATTGCCCGTGACTACGGCAAACTCGGGTGGCACTTAGTCAATACAGGCGAAGAAGAAGATATCCTTGAAGCAAAATCATCATTTGAAACCGCTCAGGATTATTATCAGCAAATTCTTGATATCGAACCCACGAATGATGATGCCAAGCGATGGCTTCAATGGGCAAAGGATTGTCTCGAACAATTAAACTAAGCCTTCCTAGCGGCAATAAATGATCTGACGCACGCAATCACATAGACAGTGCATATAACAGACATTGCAAGCATCCCTAAGATGGCCACACCGGAATCACCGCCAAAAAGTTTCGGCAAACCTCGACCATAACCTGCAAGCGCACCTAACAAGGCAAGTGTTAATGCAATATGAGCAACGACCTTTCGATTTTTTTCATCCTTAGCTAAAATCCCACAGACTAGAATGGGCACCCCTATGAATGAAGGTATCAATGCCGTAACGCTGGCCATGTCGGTGGAAAAATAGAGAACCACGCCCAATACGGTTAACAGTGAGCCAATTAAAATAGAAAGTTTCGAAATTGATGTCATGATCAAACAAATTTGCAGAATGTGTCGAACAGGTCAAATCGTTATCCCAGCAAAAACACCATTGATCTATTGCAAGAAACCATAATAATGTTTATTCATTCATAAATTATACCGACTAAAAGTTTCAATCAGCTCAAATAAGCATCAAATGACTCCAAACCAAACTACCTCTCGTCGCAAATTCATTAAGGTAAGCACTGCTGCTCTAGTGGCCTCGCCCCTGCCCCTGATAGCTGATCACCACAAAAAGAAAAAACTCTACGACATATCCATCGCTGAATGGTCATTGCACAAGGCCCTTTTTGGCAAGAAAATGACCAACCTTGATTTTCCTGTAGTCTCAAAAAAGGAATTCGGTATCAATGCCGTCGAATATGTAAATCAATTCTTTAAGGACAAGGCAAATGACAAAAAGTATTTAAACGAACTCAAAAAAATATGTGACAGCGAGGGAGTGAAGAGCCTCATCATCATGTGTGACGGTGAAGGAAGACTCGGAGATCCTGATAAAGCAAAAAGAGCTACCTCAGTTAATAACCACAAGCGCTGGGTAGAGGCAGCGAAACACCTAGGATGCCATTCTATCCGAGTCAATGCGTCTTCAAGCGGTTCGTATGAAGAACAACAAAAACTCGCCGCTGACGGACTCGGCAGTCTCAGCGAATTTGCCGCCACTCACGGACTCAATGTCATAGTGGAGAATCATGGAGGACTATCTTCTAACGGAGCTTGGCTTGCCGGCGTAATGAAATCTGTAAACAAAAAGAATTGCGGAACCTTACCTGATTTTGGCAATTTCAGAATCGGAAGAGGCAAGACCTATGACCGATACAAAGGAGTCAAAGAACTCATGCCCTTTGCAAAAGCTGTCAGTGCTAAGTCTCACGATTTCGATGATAAAGGAAATGAAATTCATACAGATTATCATAAAATGATGAAGATCGTCATTGATGCCGGTTACCACGGCTACGTTGGCGTCGAATACGAAGGCGGAAAAGTGAGTGAATTTGATGGAATTAAAGCGACAAAGAAATTACTCGAAACGGTAAGAACTAAGTTGGCCTAATAAACACAACTCACTGCTTTCTTATTCTATAGAAGTGGCGTTTTCCAGAGGCTGAGAATCGTTCCGTTGCAATATTGCCGCGGCCAACGATCAACTTCTTTAGAGTCATCCATGTTTGAAGATCATTCGATGTCTGAATGACATATCCCGAACCCTGTTCCGCTGGGAACATATATTGGACCTGACCATTCTCTAACACGTTAGACTTTAACTGGAATTGGGGAACGCTATCAGCCTCAGTAGGTGAACTTCCAAAAAGCACTTCAGTTTCATCAAACCAACCATCCTCATCTGTATCTGTCCCAGCAACAGCATCAACAAGATTAAGGGTTACGAATTCTCTTATCTTCATGATGCTAACGAAAAACTCAGTATCAAAGAAAAGATCACTACTGCTCGCATCGGCCTGATGAACCTCAGCTGATATAACATTCACGCCATCCACGAGAAGACTAGAATCAACTATATATTCTTTCACTTCCAATCCATCTTCATCACTAATTATCGACTCAGCAAAAGTTGAAACACCGGCATCCAGGCTGAGGTTATCCCTGACAATTTCCTTACCGTTAAGATAAACAGCAACACCATCATTTTTACGTATTCTTATCTTAGAAGAAACGAGCTCTGAAGCACCAAAGAACTTAAAATATTTTCGAAAATAAGTGGTCGCATGCTTATTATCTGAGTTGCCCCCGAATCCTACAGCGCCCACGACCTCATCATCACCGTACCCGAGTGGAGACTGATCTATTTTCCATGACGAGTCATCATAATTTAAGGACTCCCAGCCATTTCCTGGATCAGTGCCATTATCTAAATAGCTCCAAGATTCACCGCTAGCAAAAATCCGAGTAAAAGGAGGAATTATCGCAGTTGCATTTAAATCAAAACTAAATTTGGAACTTGATCTTGAGCTCTTGTGAACTTCTACGGACAGCACATTAACTCCATCTCTTATTAAAGAAATAGGCACAGCCACATTGATTTGATAATCTTCCTCAAAAAGATTCGTCGAGGAAAGCGTGTCATATGAAGCATCGTCATTAAGATTACTGTCACGGAATACCTCCTTGCCGTTCAGGAAAACAGCGCACGCATCATTACGCACAATCCCAATGACCATTGAGTTAACTGAGTCAGGATCTCTCAAATAAAACTCCCTCCTAAAAAAGGTAGTGACATGTCTATTGTTAGAATTGGCACCATAACTAATTATCGTATTCTCATCCCCTTCACCATAACCGAACTCTCCTACACCAACGCTCCAGGTCGAATCATCAAAATCAACTCCAGTCCAAGAACTTCCCTGATTTGAACCATCGTCCAGGTACGTCCATTCACTTGCATAAGTGAAAAGCTTACGAGAAACGTTACCGCCACGGTTCGAAACAGAATAAACAAACTCATCATAACCTTCGGCCCCAGCATTTTGCTCATATTCAAAGCTGCCATCAGAGCTTAAGGCCAAGGTCCCTTTAGTCGGTGCATCTTGTAGCTGAGCCGTGAAAGCATCACCATCAACATCGGAATCATTTTTTAAGACATTTCCAACGAGTGATCCGCCCTCCACTACGAAATCGTCAGGAATAAGATCAGGAGCATCGTTCGTAGGATCAATCTCAAGGATAACTTCAGCAACGTTGCTTTGTTCCGAGGAAGGTTTTGGAGCCGTCGCAACAATGACTCCTACAATGTCGAGATCAATTATGTTACCGCTAACATCAAATGAACCTTGAAAAGTAACAGGAACGTTTAGCGTCAGGACCTGACCACTTTCAGTGATACGACCCGTAAGGTCGATATCTTCAAGTACTGCATCAAATGATTGTGGACCATCAGGGACACCAAGATCAAGAGATGCACTAAGATCGGCAGTTCCAATGATTTGAAATTCATTGTCTACCTGACTAAATTCACCTGATTCAGAAACCGTTGTCTCTGGGCCCGGCTTAGTCATGTTGAGCATCAAGTCACCACCGTCAGCAGAGACGGAAGCCGTAACTACAAAGAGGAACCTATAATTAAGTTCAATATCATCAGTTAAAACAAGAGAACCCCCTTCAATATGGATATTCTCAAAGGGGCTTTCCGTCGGCGATAAAGATACTTGCAAATTACCCTCAAGACCTGAGCTGTCTGATTGGGTCTGACTAATACCGAGAGCCGTGAGAGTCGCGGAAAAGTCCACCTTAGAACGTGACTTACTCACTTCAAACTCGATCACTTCTGGTTGGCTCTGAAAAGAATAACTAAAAGAGTCCTCTCCACTAAAATCTGGATCAGGCGTATATCTAAATGATCCGTCCGGCCCAAAGATCAACGTCCCATTATCAGGAGAGCTCTTAAGCTCTGCAGTGATATTAGTTCCATCAAACAGATCGTTACTCAGGACTCCGAACTCTGAATCGACATCTATGTAACCATCTTCTAGTAAATCAAAACCATCCTCACGAGCAACTATGTCAGCAGAAAGTTCCGCCGAATAAATACCCAACAAGCAAATAGATGAGATGAAACTGATTCTGTTAAATATGCTCATGAAATTAGATTTCAGTATATTACATATATTCAGCCAAACTATAAGGTAATGAGAAACAAAAACTTCACCTCAATAGACTAAGACTCTAAAAAGCAGCCTATCGCAGAAATTTAAGAACCTGACAACTCTGATAACTTCTTAATAACTTCGTTTCTTTTATTAGAAACCATTGTGCCATCCGGTTTGAGCAAAACAATATTAGGTATGAACCCAGTCTCCCCTAGTGAAGTTAATTCACTGACAGATTTTTGCTGGTCCAACTTGATCGCTGGCCAACTTATTTTACTATCCTTCAAATAACCTTCGAGCCCCTTTGCGTTTCTGTCATAATCCACTAGAACGATTTGAAATTTCTTCTTGTCACCTAGTTTGTTATTTTTCTTATTAATCGAAACTAACTGTTTCGTAACTGACTTACAGCCGCCTCACCAAGAAGCCGAATGATAAAGAACGTAGTAGTCCACATTTGCAGAGATTTTACTGTCGACAACCTTATCACCTTTAAGTTCGATTAATTTACCTTTCAGAGCAGTGGTAACTTTATTGGACTTCTCTTTCTTGGACTTTTCTTCTCCCAATGAAGGGAGCATCAGAGCAATCGCTACAAGGAAAATGCTAATAAATTGTTTTGATTTTTTCATATTCTTAATAATTCTTTAGTTAATTTTAGCACAATTCCCCCAATCTATCTGCATTTATTCTATTTCACGTAAATGAATTGAATCCTGCACAAATTCCCCACCCAAAACATCACTTAGAACAATTACTGAATCTCCCACTTCAGCAAAACCACGCCTTTTGAGTTCATCAATGCCCCTAGCAACGGTCTCTTCAGCATCATTACTGAACTTTGCCCGAACGCCTGTGACTGCTCGATTAAGGCACAAGTGCCTGAGTACTTGAGAATCTTCTGAGAAAGCATAAATGTGCGCATCATTAGGCCGCAAATTTGAAACATAATTGGCCATTACTCCTCTCTTAGTAAACACAGCAATCTTACAACCTGGTATCGAATTAGCCAAAACAACCGCGGCCTTTACTGTCTTTTGCTTATGCGTTTTCAATGCCGCAGCTTCTGCAAAATTAGCACCACTAAGTTCGTTCCTCGTCGCGATCCTATCTAATAACTCAACGCTCTTAACAGGATATTGTCCAACGCTCGTCTCACCACTAAGCATCACAGCGTCGGCTTGCTCATAGACAGCGTTAGCAACGTCCGTGACTTCTGCTCGAGTCGGCAATGGGTTCTCTAGCATTGATTCAAGCATGTGTGTCGCGACTATGACTCTACGCCCCAATTTAATACACTTACTTACAATCCTTCTTTGAACTAAAGGCAACTCTTCTATATTAACCTCAATACCTAGATCACCTCTAGCAACCATCACCGCGTCCGAAGCAAGAATGATTTCATCAAGATGCTTCATCGCTTGCTGGTCCTCAATCTTGGCAACAATCTGAGCTCGGGAGTCAGCCCGTTCAACGGCTCCCCTTAGTTCTTCAATGTGTGCAGCTTCTCTAGCAAAACTTAGACCCAAAAAGTCAATATCCATCTCGACCCCGAGCATAGCATCAGCCATGTCTTTTTCCGTAAGCCCAGGCAATCTCACATTAATACCTGGTAGATTAATGTGCCTCCGTGACCCCAAGATTCCATCCGTTAACACGGTGCATGAAATACGATCATCAGCTAACTGCATGACCTTGAGCTGAATAACACCATTATCAACAAGAACAATGTCTCCAATTGATAAATCCTCTGCCAAACCTAGATAGTTGACAGAAGTACTGTTTTCTATGCATGGCTCAGCGTCACCCAAACACAACTCACAAAAATCTCCCTCCTTGAGCTGTAATGAATTTGATAAATCTCCGGTCCTAATGGATGGACCTTGCAAGTCCATTAGAACGGCAACAAACTTTCCTGACTTTTCCGACAAAGATCGAATCCGAGGCACCAAATCCCTTACCGAGTCATGCTGTGCATGACTCATATTCAACCTAAAGACATCAGTCCCGGATCGAATGAGCTGTTCAATTATTTCATCCGAATCACTTGCCGGCCCCAGAGTTGATATAATCTTTGTCTTACGCATTTACGACCCTACTTAATACGAGGATATGCGGATAAACAAATCACGATATTATTAAGCGCTAATTCTAATTACTCGAGAATACATTCCTCTATTCTCTTTTTGTATTCAGCTCTGGCATGATCATAGGCTAACCTCGCATCCTTTAACTCATTTTTGGAAATGAATCTCTCTTTCTGAGCCCAGCATTTTTTGACTGACTCAAGGCACCAAAGAGCGCTCCGCTTAGATGCTCTCACTGGCTCATCATCAACAAGAATCCACACAGGATTTGAGTGAGAAGAACCTAAGATTCTTACTGCAACCCATGAACTCCTTTCAATATTAACATTGAACTTTATATCGTTAATTTTCCCATCTGCATCCATTTCAACCTCATCCTTGGGATAACCATTTACTAAAAGCTCAACCTTAACTTTCCTGCCTCCTCCGATCCTTGCCCTCTCAACGTGCCAATAAGGTTTAGCAGTATAAGATAGGCCCTTGAAGCTTTGATTAACTTCCTTTGGAAGGAAGGCCGCCGCCTTAACACTGACCCTAACTGCCCCGCCCTCATTAAGTGAAATTTCGCTCCCTCTTGTGCCAACCTCGAGACCAGAGACAGTGAAATCCATCAAATGGCTCCTCCCATCCCCAGTATAGTTTCTTCCGGCCCTTATTCCTTCACACCAGCTCTCATAATTTAGCTTGCCATCAATTTTCACATAACTCCTACCTAGTCCGACTCGCTCACCATATATACATGGAAAATCAGTCTCACCGCTAATCCTGGTCCTATAACCTACATTCAATGTGTGATACCAAATATTAAGCTCCCAAACAATCGGAGTATCGACCGTTGAAAGAAAATCAACAGCGGGAACCAATTTCCCGTCAGGGCCAGGAACGTTATGAGTAACATCAACAATATATTCATTGGCACCGATAGAATCAAATGGTGGAATCTCGTAGTTCGGAAGCTCCTCACTCTCACATCGCAATCCCCACCCCGAATGGGCCGGACCAACTAATGCACCCTGAGCCTTAGCCCAACGCAACGTATTAAGACCAAGTGTTGGCCAATGATGCTTAGACTCTCCACCTGGATACATTTGATCTTTGAGCCTAAGCAAACACAAATGGCCTGACTGGTGGGATCCGAACCCGGAAACCTCAACGTCATATCTTAACAGGTACGGATACTTGGAAACTTTATCATTTTTTCCTGTGAAGAATTGTTTTTGATAATCAAAACATGGCCCCCACGTTAAGTTAGATCCGATCTTTAAATCCTCACCTATACAATGCCTGATCATATCATCAGCATGCACACCTTCAGTTGGTTTAGTATAATGGGCACAACCGGCAGCATGTATATGATGATCCCCTGACCACCACCCGTTCTTACTAGGGTCAATCCATCTTTCCAATTTAAAAGTCAGCTCGCCCCCTTTCCCATCATAAGTGAACTGCTTCTCGCCTGCCATGTACTCTGGCCCTCTGGAATATCCGATCCTATATTCTCCCTTAGGCAATCTTACCGTTTCTCCAGAGCCCCTATAAATTTGGGGATGAAAATGCATATCAGGAGCAATCCGCTTAGCTTGGTCAGGATATACCCTTCCGAGCATGTCCCTAATCTCAAATGCAGCAATTGTCGGTTTGTTATTTTCGTCCAAAACCTCAAAGGAAAGATCAGCTGAGGATAAACAATCGAAATTAATTAAAATTTCACTGCGAAATCCTAAGTCTTGAGTGCCTTGACCCACATCAAATTTTAATTTCGCGGATCTTTTTCCTGAATCACGAGAGTAAATTTGCAGGATCCGATATTCAATTGAGACACCGCTTAATGTATTTGCTAGAGGACGGCCCCGAAAAATATCTAACTTTAACCACCTGTCTGCTAGCGATTCCTTTGCCGCGTTCGCTAATGGCAAAGCCTGAGCACTGCTCACTTGTAACGGAGCAGTAACTCCCGCCTCGTTAATTATTTTAATTAGATGTGAAGTCCAACCCTTTTCCACAAGACTTGGAACAACCGATAGACTCCTAACCTTAACTCTTGATTCGGGATTAATAACAACTTCAACAATGCTCTTAGGGTCGAGAATTGCCGATACCTCTTCAGTTGTTTTCGCGACATCTAAGTCCCCTTTTTCTTTCTCTGTTAAAGGATTGCCTAGTACGTCTAAAGCGTCACCAATTTGGCGTGCATTTAATACAACTGACTGATCATCATTCGCTAAAAGGGTGCCTCCTAAAAGAATCCCAAGAAACAATTTTAGTAATAATTTCATGTAGATAGTTTTATGAAAAACACACGCATGATGCCAATCATGAAATTTAATGAGTTCCCGGATTGCGGGAAATTCGACAAGTTATCTTAAAAGAAAACTTTAAACTAGTCCTTCTTCTCTTCCTCAGTAGGTGCCTCTTCAGTAGCAGGTGCCTCTTCAGTAGCAGGAACTTCAGTAGCAGGAACTTC
>DUBC01000025.1:0-61738 GCA_012960505.1 Verrucomicrobiales bacterium | reverse complement strand
GTGCCTCTTCAGTAGCAGGTGCCTCTTCAGTAGCAGGTGCCTCTTCAGTAGCAGGCGCCTCTTCAGCGGGTGCCTCTTCAGTAGCAGGTGCCTCTTCAGTAGCAGGAACTTCAGTCGCTTTGCTTTGCTCTTCTTCAGCATCCAATATGGATTTAGCTGCAGCAAAACCGGCTCCGACAGCCGATCCTTTAACCTTACCTTGGTGCTCTTTTAAATTTGTTGCTTTCTTCCCTAAGCGGTCACGCAAATAATTAAGCCTCGCCCTACGGACCTTACCTTTTTTCGAGATTTCAACCTTAGCTACTTTTGGTGAATGAAGCGGGAATGTTCTCTCCACACCTTCACCACTTATAATCTTCCTGACAGTAAATGACTCATTAACGAGGCTTCCTCTTCGAGCAATACAAATACCCTCGAATATCTGAATCCTCTCTTTACCACCTTCAACAACCCTGCAATGGACTTTCACAGTATCTCCAACATTAAAGACTTCGATGTCTTGTTTTAATTGCTCACGCTCAATCTTTGTTATGATGTCAATACCCATGGCTCGCTAAAATGCTGAATGTTATGTGTTTCCTCAGAGTAAAAAAAGGGCGTTATCGATAGTATCTATATTACCAATACGCAACATCAATTTCCCGAAAAATTGTATAAAAGTATAGTTTTTTACGATGGCGGAGTGGACGGGACTCGAACCCGCGACCTCCGGCGTGACAGGCCGGCGCTCTAACCAACTGAGCTACCACTCCCATGGGGCTTTTGTTGGAGCGCGGATTTTAGCCGTCTAGTAAGCTTGGCGCAACCGAATTTATCTCAGAAAACGCCATTATACCGAATATTTGGTGCATTATTTAACCCGATTGCGTATCAGATAAGGTTTTTGCTTGGCAATGCTCTACTAATAGATGAAACACATCTCTAGCCTCGATAAACTCACCTTCTGACAATTTGTCGGGAAAATCACCAATCAGAATGGGCCAATCTTGCTTATTTTCCGGAATTCTCCCATGAGATCCCCCAACCATTTCTGCCTTCAGAGGTATCAGATCCATTAAATAGCGGAACCCAAGTTTCTTTCTAATCAATTTCATTGCCACCTTCAAAAACTTAAATTTGATCTCAGGATCAAAGAAAAGCTCAACAGGATCATAACCAGGTTTTCTATGGATATCCACGCACCTAGCATAATCAGGAGCCATTTGATCATCCTCCCAAAAATAATAAGTGAACCAGCTACTTTCATCTGAAACAGCAATGATATCTCCGGACCTCTCATGCCGAAGCCCTAACTGATCCAATTCGACACCTGAAATGACCTGCCCGACTCCTTCAGTTGATCGCACTTCATCTAAAACATCATCATACAAACTCAAATCATTCACATAAATATGAGCGACCTGATGATCCGCTATCGCAAAAGCTTTACTCGCCCCCAGATCAATCATGTCCTTACCGAGCTCGTCCTTAATTGCCAGCCAACCCTTGTCCCGAAAGACCCTATTCAGATGGACTGGATTATTGACTGACGTAATCCCATATTCGGAAAGAGCCACAACCTTAACGTCCCGCGACCCATAAAAATCTAAGAGATCTTTAAATACGCCATCAATCGCCCTTAATTCATTTGCCACTTCATGATGGTCCGGCCCGAATTTTTGAAGGCAATAATCCAAATGAGGAAGATAGACAAGGGAAAGGGACGGTGAATTCTTAAGCTCGATCCACTTCGCTGATTTAGCAATCCATTGAGTCGATTCGATCCCCGAATTAGGTCCCCAGAATGAAGGGAAAGGAAAAGGACCCAAATCCTCCTTAATCTTATCCCTCATGCTCATTGGGTTAGTATAAACATCAAACACCTTTCGCCCGTCGGAAGGATAAATGGGCCGCGGAGTCACAGAAAAGTCAGCCGACGAATACATGTTATACCACCAGAAAACCTTCGCGCAGGTAAAATTAGGATCACTCTCTTTTAACACCTCCCAAATCTTAGGACCCTCCACCAAATGATTGGACTGCTTCCAGAACTGGTGCTCCGCCAAGTCCCTAGAATACCAACCATTAGCAACAATTCCATGCCCACTAACAGATTTACCGGTCAAGTAAGTTGCTTGGGCCGTACAAGTGAGAGCAGGAAATGTCGGTTTTATTACAATTTCAGGCTTCGCAGCCATATAAGCTGCGATATTTGGTGTATTTTCACCAATATGACGACCGGTCAGCCCAACGATGTTTAATACTACGCTACGTTGCACAGTCCAATATCATAGATTCCTAATGCCTAGGAAGCAAACAACTATATCTTCCATCCTTGCCTAGATGCAGTATTAAGGTAAAATTCAGATCAAATGCAAACCCCATCCATTACTGCACGTCGTTCCGGATTCACTCTCATCGAACTTCTCGTTGTCATTACTATTATCGCCATCCTTGCAGCCGTATCCTTCCCTGTTTTCAACATGGTAAAAGATGGAGCTGGTTCATCCAATTCGAAAGCTAACCTGAGAAACATAGGAACTGCACTCAATGCATACCAAGGACAGAATGATGGAAAATATCCAGCAATTGAAAGCAGTGATCCTAAAATAGAATTTCTTGATAACTGGGTCTCCGAATTGGTAGTGGTTACAAACGAAACTATTGATATTGAGGAATTACGCAGAGACCCCCGAACAAAAGACTTTGTATCTCCAGGAATTAAATGGAAGACACCTTCAGGTGGATTTTATAAGCCGGAAAACATCTATAATACTTACGCCGCAACAGATTCTCTCCAAGGATATGACGTAGATGAAAATCTCACCCCTAGCAAAGGAAGACACACAAGTGGAATTGAGAGACTCTCAGAAACAATTCTCTTAATCGAATCGCAGCAAGTAGGCAGCAGTCCAAGCTGCAGAGGATGGGTGTCATGGGATCAAGCCTCCGCAGATCTATCCGGTGGTGAGGAGACTGCAACTATTGTTGATTTCAGGTACAAAAGATCAATGAATGCCTTGATGGGTGATAATAGCGTCAAAAGCATTAATGAAGTGGACGCTGCTAAACTACGAGATTGGAACTGGATCGGTGAAGACTATCCGGAAAATTCCCGTTAATCTTATTTCTTCGGACCAGGATCCTGCACAGACACACCGTCCTGTATATGCAGGTAGGTTCCCTTCTTGTTGCCAACAATAATATCCGGCCTCTTGTCACCACTGATATCCTTAACAAGAAATTGAGTTCCAACACCTGAATCATCATCGATCTGGTAAGGAATGAACTTGGCCTGTCCTGACTTTTTGCCGGGAACAACCTTAAACCAGTAAAGGACAGCAGCCTCATTGCCTCCCGGGTCATTGCCGTTATGAGCCCACCATCTCTTACCCGTAATGAGGTCCTTCACGCCATCACCATCCATATCAACTAATTGCGCCGAATGGGCCTGGCTGAATCGGACTCCATAAGAATTATCCTCGGCCTTTGGACCAGTAATGACATGCTTCTTCCATATTTTTTTTCCGTTCTCAGCTTCAGCCTGCTCGAACCAGGTCAGCCCATAATTGTGTGCAGCGGCGGACGTATAAATATCATTGTCCCCGTCCCCATCAAAGTCATAGGCGAACATGTCAGCTCCTCCAGGACCAGTGAACTGAAAACGGTACTCTTTCCATAAAGGGTCCCCGTCCAATGAATCTGGCTGCATCCACCAGTGACTCTTATCAAGAACATCCATTTTACCGTCCCCATTAACATCACCGACTCCGAGCCCATGCGTGTACCTACCACCGGTGGACTTTGGTGGCGAAATATTATGCCGAGTCCACTTCTCTGTAGCGGTTTCTTTTTTAAAAGTGAAGTACACGAACTGGCCTGCGACAGAACCTACCATATCGGGCAGACCATCACCCGTAACATCCGTAAACTGAGGAGACTCATTCTCCAACGAATCCATCGCAACGTGAGGCTTCCATGGTCCCTTACCCTTAGGGTTCTCATGCCAGAAGACTTTCTGCCCCGGATGAGTTACCCGGATCACGTCATCCCAGCCGTCTCCGTTAATGTCATAGGCCCAGGTATTAAAATTAGGAGCGTAGCCCTTTGGTTTAAATTCTTTGGTATCATAAATTTCATGCCTCTTAGTGAAGTCAGGGCCCGCGTACCAATAAGGACCACTCACAACATCCATCTTACCGTCATCATTGAAGTTGCCGGCAGAGGCACCCTCAGCGTAAAACTTATCAGTCAATTGCAGACGCTTAAAGTTTGGAACTTCCTCAGCAAAGGACGCGTTATTAGCGAAAGTGATGATTAGAAAAAGTGAACAGATAGCTTTCATTTTGTTTGTTCTAACACCTTAAACTCGCAATGAAAAGCCTGATAGCCATACTCGAGTTTGAAATCCCTTCTCTTTTCTGTTCTATTCTATGTTGTATGCGCTTAAATGATGGTAAGGCTCACACTAAAAAGCATTAAATTATTCCATAACTTCCAGAAAATTAAGAGCCTACACAAATATACACTCAATATTAATGATAATCTAAAATGAGCAATTCCAGAACAGAACGTGACACGATGGGTGAAATGGAGGTCCCTGAAGAGGCATTATACGGTGCAAGCACTCAGAGGGCAGTACAAAATTTCCCAATATCCGGTGAAAGTTCAAGTCCAGGGCTCATTCATGCTTATGGTCTAATTAAGTGGGCCGCTGCACGCGTCAATGGTGAGCTGGGTCACGTCGATAAGGAACTAACAGCTCAGATCGAAGTTGCAGCCCAGGAAGTCTACGAAGGAAAACTTGATGAGCACTTCCCCGTCGATGTTTACCAGACAGGATCCGGCACCTCCACCAACATGAATGCCAATGAGGTCATAGCGAACCGCTGCTCCCAAATCGCCGGCAAACCTATCGGCTCCAAGGATCCGGTACACCCAAACGATCACGTGAATCAGGGACAGTCTTCAAATGACACTTTCCCAACAGCAATGCACATCGCGACAGGAGTTGCCATCAAAGAGACTCTAGTTCCTTCATTAGAAAAACTTCAAGCAAGCCTCCAGAAAAAGTCCGAAGAATTCCATGACATCCTTAAAATTGGTCGGACTCACCTCATGGATGCTACTCCAGTCAGACTCGGTCAGGAATTTGGCGGATACGCTAAGCAGGTTGAAAGATGCATTGATCGGGCTCACAAAGGCCTCAAAGCCATCCATGAACTCGCTCTAGGAGGCACGGCCGTAGGAACCGGGCTCAACTGCCACCCTGATTTTCCAGGCAAAGCCATCGCATTCATCGGTGAGAAGACCGGAATTGAGTTCAGGGAAGCCGAGAACCATTTTGAAGCTCAGGCAGCTAAGGATTCTCTAGTCGAGTGCCATGGTCAATTAAACACGATCGCCGCGAGCCTATTCAAGGTAGCTAATGACATACGACTCCTAGGATCCGGACCAAGGTGCGCGATTGGTGAAATTAGCTTACCCGCGACCCAACCCGGTTCTTCAATCATGCCTGGAAAGGTGAACCCCGTCATGTCGGAGGCCGTTACTATGGTAGCAGCTAGAGTCTTCGGTAATCAGTCCACAGTGACTTGGTGCGGAGCCAATGGCCATTTTGAATTGAATGTCTTCATGCCTGTCATGTCCAAAGCCATCATGGAGTCCATCGAACTCTTGGGTTCTGTCTCTGAAGTGTTCAGTTCGCGTTGTGTCGATGGAATCACTGCTAACACTGAACGCTGCAATGAATTAATTGAATACTCACTGTCAATGGTCACTAGCCTTGCCCCCATCATCGGTTATGAGGTCGCTGCTAAAATTGCCAAAGAATCCGTCAGTTCAGGGAAAACTGTTAGAGAACTCTGCCTAGAGCAGCTCAGTGAGATTAATATCACTGAAGACGAGCTCAATGCGGCATTAGAGCCATCAAACATGACCGAACCCAAAGCTTAAAACCCTTTATACATACCGGTTAAGGGCCTTTCTTGGTTCTTTTCTTGATCATCAAGGACTTTTGCAAGTACCTTGAATAAGAACTTAAGCAAATCTCATGAAAACAAATTCCGACCGTCGTAAATTCCTTGGCACTGCTATTGGAGCAGGAGTTGGCCTCTCACTCCCTTTCACATCAAGTGCAAAGTCAGTCAAAAAACCAAGCCACTCCAGTGAAACTCTTGCTGCCCAACTTTATAAATCGTTAAACGAAAAGCAGCGCTCAGCGATTTGTTTTGATTTCGATCACAAGTTACGATCCGCAGTCAATAACAACTGGCACATCACCAAACCTCGTCTCGGCAAAGATTACACCCCTGACCAGCAGGCACTTGTAAAAGAAATATTCATGGGCCTTCACAGCGAACAATACGCTAAGGCCGTTTATGATCAGGTCGTCCATGATAGTGGACAGGCAGGATTCGGAGATGCCTCAATTGCTCTTTTCGGCAAGCCCGGAACCGGGAAATTTGAATTCGTTTTAACTGGACGCCACTGCACACGACGGTGTGACGGAGATGCCGTTGAAGGCGCCGCCTTCGGTGGCCCCATCTTCTATGGACACGCGGCTGATGGTTTTGTTGAAAAGCCTGACCATCCTGGAAACGCCTACTGGTATCAGGCCAAGCGCGCCAATGAAGTCTTCCAGATGCTGGACGGCAAGCAGCGCAAGATTGCCCTCATCGATGAGTGCAGGGACGAGGAAGCTACTAAGACTGTTGAATTGACCGGAAAAAAGAAAGGTCTCGAAGGGATCCCATTGACAGAACTGACGGCCGACCAAAAAGGCAAGGTCCGTGAAACATTAGTCGATATCCTAGCTCCTTACCGTTCTAAGGACGCTAAAGAAGCCCTCAAGCTTGTTGATGACGCCGGCTTTGATCACCTGCACATGGCATTTTCCGAAAAGGAGGACGTTGGCAAAGACAAGGTATGGGACGTCTGGCAAATTGAAGGCCCATCAATGATATGCTTCTTCCGCGGAGATCCGCACGTTCATGCTTGGATTCACATCCGCGACAAAGCTTAGGATATACTTTCTTAGCTGAAGCCCAATTGGAACTTAATCAAACAGTCTATAGACTGTTTGATTAATAGATTCCTGTTTCGATGATTATCGCAGAGTAGCTTTGAGCCTCAGGAATGTGGGTTTTGTTTCTGCACTACTAAATACGATGTGATAAAACCTTACCACTTTAACAACATCAGCTCCTTCACTTATCACGACCTCTGTACACACGATTTTTTCATCATTAGCCCATTGAACTAAATCATCTGACCACTCTGGAACCAAAGTCACGCCCACAGCATTTTGATTCTTCTCTAATCTAATCTGAAGCCGCTCCTCTTGGTTCCCATCAACTTCCACTGTGACCAGATCAACATTAATAAGATCACTCTCTTTTTCGAAAGATCGAGGATTGGTTCCCATCGCAAACTCAACTAAGGCACTGCGGCCATCATTGTCTGTATCAGAGCTAGGTTCAACTCCCCCATTCTCCTGTGACCAGCTAGCAAAGGTCTGCCCTTCAACAACGACTCCTTCCTCGCCTGGAGATCCACCAACTACTGAACTTAATTGCCAGTTCGTTGCCTCATTGTGATCCGGATTCGATTCCGGAGAAATCAATTCAAGACTGTACCCATCACCGTCAGCGCCCTCGGGCCAAGGCTCCTTATCGTTGTAGGTGAAGGTGCGGATCGGATTCCCATCAGCCCCACTGATAGTCATTGTCTCTCCATCATTACTGAGTCCCGTACTACCTTCAAATTCACCAATGATCTTTGACGCGACGACCTCGCCATATCGCTGCGCAAATGCGGCAGCATCTTTCACCAGCAGCACTCTCTCGCCGGATCCGATCATTGATCTAGAGGCATTATTAAAATCAAAATCGATTCCATCCGTAAATGCTGATCCAAGAAGTGAGACGGGACTGTTTCCAATATTTAATAATTCAATGAATTCGAAATCATCCCGCTTAGTGAAACCAAGCAAATCCTCTTCATCCGTCTCCTGAGGTGGACGATACATGAATTCAGAAACGACCAGATTATTCTCATTCACTGCTGCGTCACCAATGACGTACGTTTCCTGCGAAGGAGCGCTCCACAAATTACCATCAAAGGCTCTGGCTGTTACGACTGCCGAGTCATTCAAAATTAAAGGAGTCGAAATGACCGTATGATTGACATCGAGGTAGGCACGGAAAAGAAAGTCTGAACCACCAGGAGAAGTGTTCATGGCCTGTACAGTGAGTACATTCTTCCCCTTGCGTAGGAGTTCTTTAAACTCCATTAAGTCGAAGCTAGGCAATGCGGATTCCCTGATCACTAGCGAATCGAGCCTGGATTTTGTTGCCCTCGAATCAAAGGAAAGCTCATCAGGCGCCTGAAAGCTCACGACTTTCTCCCCATTTAGGAAGGCAGCAAAGCCATCATCAATCATGGCCCTCATGGTCAATGAGTTGATATTTTCCAGATTCTCAAAATCAAACTCGTAACGAACATAGGCTGAGGAAGATCTGCCCGGAGATCTCATTAATTCGTACAGGTTAGTAATCGCAAAAGGCTCAAGAGGGCCTCCTGCACTTTCATACCCCATACCATTGGCACCTACGGCCCATTCTCCATCATCAAAGGATTCTTTTGTCCAAGTTAAGCCAAGAGAGTCATCAGTCGGAACATAGTATTTGCAGCTCGTTTCACTTGAAATGAGAACCTCATCAATGGGACCTCCCTCAAATGGAATGGATCCCGCGGCAACGGCTCCCCCTTCGACTCTCGGATCAGTACCGTCCAGTGTGTAGTAGACCTGAGCATTAGGGGAACTCATTATCACTTCAAATCCTGAAGGAACGACGCCCCCCGGCTTAGAAAAATCAGGCGGACTGAAACCTGAGAGCTGATCATCGATCCACTCGACGCGAGCCTTCATCCAACCCTTCAGATGTGAAATTTCAGCTTCCCATCCCCTGAGATTTCGATCCGCAAAGGTTCCTCCGTTAGGTCTAGCTGAGGTCCACTTGGCGAAGCTTCGCTCCTGCGCTTCTTCAATTTCCCCAGCCATTCTATCAATGATGGCATGGATACTTTCAGTGGAGAAACCTCCTTGTCTCAACTCAAACCATCTGTCCGTGTGTTGCTGGCGAACATCAGGATAGTGAGCCGACGCAGGATTAGCATTAGGTCCCATCAAATTACCAAACCAAGGGTACCTACCATCGTGCCAGGTCCTACTTGAGTCTCCGCTCCCGTCCCATGTCCTTGGATTCGCATCCCTGCCGTCCTCAGAACCCATGTTCCTGTCAAAGTCCCAGATAGGACCAGCATTCACTAGGCCTGATCTGTCCTTATGGTAGTAAGCACTCAATCGGCCCCAATCCACATTCATGGCTAAAGTATTTAGCCACTGATGGTCAATGAATGAGCCGACGTCCATATATTCACTAAAGTGTTTACCCGTTCTGGTATTTATACCACTTGGCCTATTCATGAGAGCCGTATTCATCTCATTGAGATAATTTTGAATGTAGGACTTTTGTTGGCTAGTGACTTCACGTCCGCCCGGATCATGAGGGATCAATGATCCGCCCGCACCAGCCACGCTGTAGGTAGGAGGACTTCCGGCATCATTTCTATCGCGTTTAAAAATGTAACCGCCCGTTATCTCCTCCCCACTATTATCCCATGGCATGAGCCGGTCCACTTCGACCCTATTCGGGTCAGCTTCGATCTTTTCCATGAGTGCGTAGACGCCAAAATAATCAGAATCGTTAAGCTCACTGCCACTCACATCATTGTACAATTCAACGTACGTACTCCTTGCCGCGTAGCGACCGATGCTCCGGCTAATTTCATAGATGAGCGGGTTCCGAATCAAAGCACGATCGAATTGATAACGTGAATTAAAAATCCAGTCAGCCTCACGGGCAAAACCAAAAGGTTTAATATTATTGTCCTCATTATCGCCATCATTCCAGGTCTCTACAGACATTCCGTACTTTGGCCAACCGGCAGAACTGGATCCACGCTTTCTGACACCGGAACGGGTCGTTATCTGGGGAGCCTGCGTCAGAGTGGTCCGTCCCGTCTCGGGATCAGGCTCGAAAAAGAATATATAAGCGTCTTTGCGGCTCGTCGAACCACTGTCAGGAGGGCCGCCTTTACCTAGGGTAGACATAACAATGACAGGTAAATTCGATGAAAATGAAGGCACTGATCCTGACATCTTAAGGAAAGTATTAGTTCCAACTTCCCCATCGAGTGCTCCAGGAAGGAAGGCCTGAGCCCGGACCTGGGTGGACTTTGTTATTTGGATTGGTCCAGTATAAAGATCTGACTCTGAGCCAAATACATTCGAAGGGGCTGACAGATCCGTCGTATAGCGAATCTCCGCTCCAGGAGTCTCACAACTCAGTTCTAATTGAAAATTATTTTCATAGAGCTTGCTCTCAGCTGAAAATACTACCTCGCCGGGAGGCTGACTATAAATGATTCCGTTTGGATTGCCTGGTGATGGTTCCCTAAAAAAGCCAAACTGCGCACCACCGCTCGTGTCCTGCACCTCAGCTAACAGTTCAACACCAATTACAAAGTCAGATCCGCTAGCGGACCTGTTCATCGCCTGAACAGCCAGAATATTATTCCCACCAACGATGGATCCTGCCTTTGAGGATATGTCCTCAGTTTCAGGACCCCTGATGACCTGACTATCAAGACGCGAAGCTGTAGCTCTCGAGACAAAGGTTACAGGAACAGGCACATTTATACTCGCAAGTTCCTGGCCATTTAAATATGCCACGTACCCATCATCAATGGTAACGGCCAGTTGAGCTGAAACGATTTTCTTATCAACATCATCAAAAACAAACGGGAAACGGAAATAACCACTAGCATTAACCCCCTTCATATTCCCTGATATGTCGGTTGCTATAAGTGGTTCCAAAGTACCTCCCCTAGATTCAAAACCGACAGGATGTGCAGCAGATGTCCATTCGGAATCATCAAATCCCGGCGAGGCTTCTTTCCATCGATCACCTAAGGAATCATCGGTCGGGATAAAATAATTAACTGTGGCATCCTTAGCAACTAGGACCTGCCTATTGACTAGACCGGAGGTCCCATAACCGTAAGATGAACCGGGGTACTGCTCAGGATAACCCTCAGCAAAGTCTGACTCGACTGTCTTTCCGTCAGGAGTGATCAAACCTAAATAGTCACCCTTCCTATCAAGAGTAAAACTGGCATGAAGCGAAGAGCTTGGGTCCTGACGGTTCTTCGCCGAAGCAAAAATCACAATACTTCTACCTCCTCTTATTGTGACATCAGGAAACTGCCAACGCGTCAAATTATCCGAGTTATTTGTCAGATAATAGCCCTTGAGGGAAGCGCTAGCATTACCCGTGTTGGTTATTTCGATCCAGTCCGAAGGTTCTCCATCATCATCGAGACCAGTAAGCTCAGCCACTGCCTTAATTTCTGTAATGGAAAAATCAGCAAGAAGATGTGAGGTAATTAAAAAATAAATTGCGAGCAGCGAAAGAGGCGCGGCTAGCGGGGAAATGCGCCGTTTGTAGGTTTTCATGTGATAAATTAAGATAAACCCTTAACCTCACATAAAAAAGATTTTTTTCAGAATGCAGAGATTCAGCACAACTCTTAAATTGATGCTATAGTCCCGCTAATTTCATATGAACAACGAATCCCCCTTCAGCCCGGTCGAAGATATCGTCTCCGATATAAGGGACGGCAAAATGGTCATCATCACGGATGACGCAGATCGCGAAAATGAAGGTGACTTAATCGTTTCCGCTCAATGCATTACACCTGAAATTGTCAATTTTATGACAAAAATTGGACGCGGCTTAATTTGTGCTCCTATCACTGAGTCAGTCGCATTACGACTCGAACTGCCTATGATGGTTCCTAATAATAGAGAATCATTTAATACAAATTTCACTGTTTCTGTAGATGCAGCGAGAGGTATCACAACAGGAATCAGCGCGTCAGATAGGGCCAAAACCATCAAATTGCTCGCTGATGATGCCACGATTGGCGAGGACCTTGTACAGCCCGGCCACATATTTCCTCTCCTAGCAAAGCCAGGAGGAGTCCTAAGACGAGCAGGACATACAGAAGCAGCAACTGATCTTTCCCGTTTGGCCGGACACAATGAAGCCGCTGTCATATGCGAAATATTAAATGATGATGGCAGCATGGCCCGCCTATCAGATCTTACAAAAATTGCAAAAGTTCACGGGCTAAAGATTGGCACAATAGAAAGCCTCATCCAATACCGAAGGAAGCGCGAGCGACTCGTTGAACATCTTGAATCAATTAATCTTCCTACCAGATGGGGTGACTTCAATCTTCATATGTATCAATCCACTTATGGTGAAGAAACACATCTTGCACTGGTCAGGGGTGAAATTAATCCGGACAAGGCCGTCATTGTTCGAGTTCATAGCGAATGCTTGACGGGCGACGTCTTTGGATCACAACGATGTGATTGCGGTGGCCAGCTGAACGTTGCCATGGAAAGGATATCGCAGGAAAAGAACGGAATATTACTATATATGAGGCAAGAAGGCAGAGGGATCGGACTTAAAGCAAAGATACACGCATACAAGCTACAGGAAGAAGGCTACGACACAGTAGAAGCTAATGAAAAACTTGGATTCCCTAGTGACCTCCGCGACTATGGTATCGGTGCCCAGATCCTATACGATTTGGGGGTACGTAAGATTCGCCTCATGACCAACAATCCCAAAAAAGTTATTGGACTAAACGCCCACAAATTAGAAATTATAGAGCAAATACCAATTAAGCAGAGCCCCACACCTCACAACAAAAAATATTTAGATACCAAACGTGAAAAACTTGGCCACGATTTATAAAACCAACTCTATCTAACTCCAATTTCGATGTCCTCTAACCCACTCGCACCAAAACCAAGATCTCTAGGCACAAGACGCACCATCAGTATCGTCGCGAGCCTCTACAACGAAGAACTGATCAACTCGTTGCTCAATTCCACTATCGAAGAGCTCAGACGCATAATGCCAAGCCTCACTGTGCCCGTGTACAGAGTGCCCGGCGCCTTTGAAATTCCGGTATGCGCTAAACACTTAATCGAAAATAATCCGAACGATGCGATCATCGCTCTAGGAGTCATAATTAAAGGTGAAACAGATCACGCTGAGCTCGTTGGATCATCAGTGACAACTGCTCTTCAGAACCTGGCCTTAGCGAACAACATCCCTATCATCCATGAAGTGTTACTCACGGAAAACCGTGAGCAGGCCATAGAAAGATGCCAAGGAGATAAGAACAGAGGCAAGAATGCAGCCAGATCAGCAGTCACTATGGCAGAACTCTTTTCCAGCTTGAACGCGATAAAGGATCGCAAGACCAGCACTAGTAATGGGTAAAAGAAGGGACGGCAGAGAAGCCGCAATACAGTTCCTTTTCAATCGTGACATCAATAAGGAACTTGGGCCAGATGATTTTGACGCATTCTTCTCCATTTGCATAGCTCCGGCAGGCGCCAAGAAGTTCGCCAAAGAATTGCTATCAGGTATGCTTGATAAGCTAGAAGAAATCGATAAGAAGCTAGAACCTGAACTGGAGAACTTTGAACTTAAGCGCCTCTCAACCATTGACAGAAACGTTCTTCGCCTTGCCACTTACGAGATGTTCTACCTAGATGACGCGCCTCCAATCGTATGCATTAATGAAGCAATCGAAATCTCTAAAAGGTTTGGAACAGAAGATTCAGGAAGTTTCGTGAACGGCGTTCTGGACAAAATGAAGGACAAGCTCGACCGACCACTCCGCTAGCAAGACAATTTTGAATTAGATATGGCTGGATTATTTAAAAGGATCCTCAATAAGTTTTCCCGCGAAAAATTTGACTGGGACGAACTAGAAGAAACCCTCATATCCGGTGACCTCGGCGTTCAATTGTCCATGCAAATAATGGACGTGCTCCAGGAAAAAAGAAAATCAATTAATCCCGAGGACATCATCGACGCTTGCCGCAGTGAGATTCGCTCGATCCTCCCCACTGACTCAATTGACATTACCACTTCCGAAGAAGGCCCCAAAGTCATCCTTGTCGTTGGCGTGAATGGCACAGGAAAGACCACATCCAGCGCAAAGCTTGCAGGCCTATTAAAGTCCAAGGGGCACAGCGTCATCCTCGCTGCCGCGGACACTTTCCGCGCAGCGGCAATCGAACAGTTAGAAATTTGGGCAACTCGAATCGATGTCCCACTCATCAAAGGTGAATACAAAACGGATCCGTCCTCAGTATGCTTTGACGCTCATTCTGCAGCAATCGATGCGGATGCAGATTTCTTAATATGTGATACTGCCGGAAGACTCCACACTAGGCACAATTTGATGGAGGAACTTAAAAAGATTAAGAGGACATTATCCAAAATGAACGAAAATGCGCCTCACGAAGTTCTCCTTGTCGTTGATGCCACTACCGGATCAAATGCTCTTTCCCAAGCAAAGGAATTTCATGCCACCACTGATCTTACTGGTTTAATTGTGACAAAAATGGACGGGAGCGGCAAGGGAGGCATCGTCGCCTCAATAGCAAATGAGCTTGGAATAGCGACTCGCTTCATTGGTCTTGGAGAAGAAGTTAGTGATTTTGAAACATTCGACACTGAGCGTTTTATAAATCAAATTCTTTAAGCTTCTGTCCTTTGCAAAAAAGCTGTATACACAATGATAAATTATTTTAATTGATAAATAATCATTGTATTATGACTGAACCGCTACCCCCCGTTTTCAATCGGAAGAACCCATTATTAGCAAGGATCAGTAGTAAAAAACTACTCACCGAAGGCTGTGAAACCAAAAGGACATGGCACCTTGAAATTGATCTCCTCGGATCAGGACTCAGTTTTACTCCCGGCGATTCTCTTGCCCTCCTCGCCCAGAATGACCCGACTCTGGCCAACGAGTTAATTGAGACTCTCGGTTTCTCAGGCGATGAAACTGTACTCAACCCAGCAAAGGAAGAGACCACACTGACAAGGGCCTTAGTTGAGAACTACATCATCACAACTCCTGACAAAAAATTACTAAGATCGATCGCGGAGAAAACTGAAAACGTAGAACTCTCTTCACTTCTTGATCCTGAAAAAAAGAAAGATCTAGCAGATCATTTATGGGGACGTGACATCATTGACATTCTCCAAGCCAATCCAGAGGCAAAATTCGAAGCATCAGAATTTGTCAGTCTACTCAAGAAACTAAATGTTCGACTCTACTCTATCGCTTCCAGCTTAGCTTACCATCCTGACAGAGTAGATCTGACTGTCGCTGTAGTTGAGTACGAGAGTCATGACAGAAAACGCCAAGGCGTATGCTCTAGCTGGATATCAGAAAGAGCCGTTGAGAATTCTGACATTCCCTGTTTTATCACCCCAGGGAAAGGGTTCCGCCTACCCGAGCCGGACGAGGATGTCCCCATCATCATGTGCGGACCGGGAACAGGGATCGCTCCATTCAGGGCATTCCTTCAAGAGCGCAAGGAAACTAGCGCCAAGGGCGATGCATGGTTAATATTTGGCGAAATTCATGAACAGACCTGCTACTTCTACAAAGACGAATGGGAAAAGTTCTTAGAGGATGGCACGCTCAGTAAAGTTTCAACTGCCTGGTCAAGAGACCAGGACGAGAAGGTCTACGTCCAGCACAAAATCATTGAGGAAGGAGTCCACTTCTGGTCGTACCTAGAAAGGGGAGCAATATTTTACGTTTGCGGAGACGCTGAAAGAATGGCTCCAGACGTTGATAAGGCACTGCATCAGATAATTATGGATCACGGAGGCAAGTCTGAAGACGAGGCCGCAGAATATGTTAGCCAAATGAAAGCCAATAAACGGTACAGGAGAGACGTTTATTGACCTCAAAGAGAATTACCAACACATTGCCTAAAGTAGGCAATGCCAGTTAAATCTAAAATCGCAATTTTTGGGGGAAGCTTTGATCCAGTGCACCTTGGTCATGTCGGCCTCGCAACAGAGTCAAAATCAGCGATCGGTCTCGATAAGATCATTTTTCTTCCCTGCCTAAAGTCTCCCCATAAAAATAATGTCCCTTCAGCTTCTCCCGATCAGAGACTAGAAATGCTTAAGATCGCAACTAAAGAACACGAATGGATCGATGTGTCACGATGGGAGATTGACCGACCATCACCCTCTTACTCATGGGTAGCGGCCGATCACTTCAGAAATGAATTTCCACAATCGGAAATTTTCTGGATCATCGGTAATGATCAGTGGCAAAAGATTGAGACCTGGGCAGAACCTGAAAAACTTTCAAAAGATCTCACCTTCGTTGTCTTTCCAAGAGAAGACCACGACCCGGCACCGAAGAAGGATTTTAGGAGCATCTTCATTGACTTTCACCACGAAGCTTCCAGCACCTCAGTACGAGAGGTCCTCAGAACTGATCCATCAACATCATCTCTTTTGAATCCACAAGTGAAGGACTTTATCGATGAGAACGAACTCTATCAGCCTAAAAATTAATCAAGGAGCCAGATCACTGAACCTTCCTCAGGGTCAACCAATGAGACCGGCAAATCAGACTCCCCCGAAAGCACATGATCAACGATCCTCCTCTTATCCTCACCTCTGATCAGAAATAAAATTTTTCGAGCCGCATTAATTATTGGATAAGTGAAAGTAATTCTGCTCTCCTCCTTCTGTGGGACATGATTAGAAACGACCCAACGATCACTCTCATTGAGGGCACTGGTCCCCGGGAAAAGTGACGCGGTGTGTCCATCCTCTCCCATGCCTAAAAGAATTAGGTCATGCGTATAAATTCCTGTTTCTGACCTTTGTCGCAAAGAATCCTCGTACTCTCTAGCCGCATCGACAGGATCGAGTTCACCTCTCATTCGCAAAATATTCATCTCATTCAAAGAAACCTTATTAAGTAAAGAACCACTTGCCATCTTGAAATTACTGTCCTCATGGTCCGGAGGAACGCACCTCTCATCACCAAAGGTAATTTCAATGTTACTCCAGTCTAACTGGACTTCGGCTAAAGCTTGATACACAGGCTCAGGAGTACTTCCTCCGCAAAGGGAAATCCTATATGGTCGATTACTCTCACCAGAAAGCGCGGAAGCGATAATATTAACCGCATCACCTACAAAGTCAGAAGACTCTATGAACTGCATAATAAAAAGCTTTAAATAACCATACCACCGTCAACGATAAGCACCTGCCCCGTAACATAGCGTCCACCCTCACCGGCAAGATATTCAACTGCAGCGGCGACATCATCAACTTCGCCCAAAGAACCTAACGGCACTTTAGCCTTGATCCCTTCGCGCAATTCTTCGGAAAGCGCATCAGTCATATCTGTTACAATAAATCCCGGAGCAATCGCATTGACCGTCACTGCTCGACTAGCAAATTCTCGCGCAAGAGATTTGGTCAATCCTATGAGGGCAGCCTTACTCGCTGCATAATTCGCTTGTCCCGCATTTCCTATCAGACCAATCACTGATGAAATGTTTATGATGCGTGCTCCGTTCTGTTTTAAAAGGCTCCGCTGAAATGCTTTAACAGAATTAAATGCTCCTTTGAGATTTGTATTAATGACAAGGTCCCATTCCTCCTCAGACATTCTAAGCATAAGATTGTCACGAGTGACACCAGCATTATTAACGAGCACGTCAACTTTGCCAAAATCGGATAAAACATTTTTCCCCACTTCAGCCATCGCATCAAAATCAGAAACGTCGACCGAATAAGGTTTAGAAGATTCAGGAAATTCAGCGTTCAACGCATCAGCACATGACTGCGCATTTTCTATTGAACGACTCAATGCCGCGACCTTAGCACCCTTCGAAGCCAAGCGCTTTGCTATACCGTTGCCAATGCCACGCCCGGCTCCGGTAACAACTACGACTTTATCAACAAATTCGGACATAAAAAACTATCAACAATTCAAAGCCTTGAATCAACCGTGATCTTCGACTCTTGAGAATTTAACTAATTCGATGGCGGAGGGGGTGGGATTCGAACCCACGAGACCTTTCAGCCTGCCAGTTTTCAAGACTGGTGCATTCAACCGCTCTGCCACCCCTCCTAAAGAGAAAGCATCATCTCATTTGAACGTATGCACCAGTATGTCCGAGTCCTCAAACTGAAAAAATAAGTAAAATTTTACCAAATATAACAAAAGTTCCACAAAAATCTATGTCTCAAGGCATTTTAAATACTCTCGAGAAGACAGAATTAACACTGGGTTCATCTGATTATTGTATTGTTATACCGTTCTTAGTTTAAGGTTAAGACGCTTTGGTTATTTTCCTGATTTCGTGGAGGTTTTCAGGAAAATTCCAAAGTGTCTTGAGCCTAAAACATCACTGAAATCCGTTCAAAGTGGTGCTAAATATTGAGAGTCAAATACTTACACCTAATCACGGCTTTAGCATGTACATGAACCCGAATGCCATAAAAGCAACTGCAAGCCATGAGAGGCCAAAACCTATATATGACATTCTTGACGGCGCACAAAATCTCAAAATTTATATTCGTAAACCACTTCTTTCTTGTCGAAGGCAATGTACCCACAGGTAATGTTCAGGGCTCTAGAATGACCTCATCATTCCTGCCAGGAGGGTCACAATGAAAAGACCCAGGAAACTCGGTAATGCCCGGCAAGAATTCCTTCGTCATCTGTACATAGACACGGTCCGGACATCATAGCCGACCACTTGCAATCAGGACTCAATTAATCTCTCGTTAACTGCAGTACGAACCAAGTCCAATCCAATTAGCCCTGTCTTTTCTTTATTCATTAATTACAAAGGAATCCATATAATTGATAATAAACCAATCAATCGAATCGATTCAATGCAAGACGCGCTCAAGAGGACCTGATCAACATTTCCTTTACATTGAATCTCTTCTCAGTGAATCATTGGACACTAGTATCCCCTTCTCCAATGAAAAGGCCGAACATCTCACCTGAAATCTATAACCAGCATAACCAGGTCACGCGTCGATACCTGATAGGGCTGGGCCTCAGTGGAGCCGCAGCAATAACAGCAGAATCACTTAAGGCCAATGATCCAAAGAGCTCACCGGCCGATGATCCAGACTCAGAATACCTGACTCCAAGTAAAGAATTTGAAACCGTGGAAAGAGGGAACCCCCTTCCCTACAAATTGCCCCTAGAAGAGCGTCTTAAAATCGGCATGGAACGCAAAACATGGCGCCTCGACATCATTCCTGATCCGGACAGCAACACTAAGGTTGAAAGTCCAATGTCTCGGGAAATAAATACTGCTCTGTCTTTTAAAGATCTCATGAAGTTAGCTGACGAGAAATCGGTGAAGTTCTTAAAAGTCATGACCTGCAACAACATGCAAACACCCCTAGGCATGGGGTTGTGGGAAGGCGTCCCTCTACGCGATGTGATCTGGAAATCAAAACCCAAAGAAAATATTCGCCGCGCATTCTATTATGGTCATCACAACAATGACCCAAAACAAAAGTTCCAAAGCTCGTTACCTATTGGCCGAATACTTGAAGACCCTCCCGGAGACCACCCCGTCATTCTTTGCTACAAATTGAATGGACAATGGTTAAGCGGAAAGCGTGGAGGCCCAGTCCGCATGATTGTCCCTGAAGCTTACGGATTCAAATCCGTAAAATGGTTAAAATCAGTATTTCTCACTAATGAACCCGCCGCGAACGACACTTACGCTGATGGAAATAATGACATCGACAGTTGGATGAAAACGATGAGCCTATTTATCCATAAACCGGACACAGCTAAGAAAGGTCAGACCGTTCCAGTGACCGGGGTAGCACAGGTCGGAGTCGGTGGACTAAGTAAGGTTCAGGTATGGATCAAACCGAAAAACAAAGAGTGGCCAAAAGAAGATCCTTACTTCACAAAAGCGCCTTGGAAAGACGCAAAGATCCTACCCGCTCCGAACGACTGGGGAGGAGAGCTCCCCGAAGGGAAATTGCCTAAGAACGTGAGATTTTTCACGGAAAAAGGGAAACCAAAGCACTGGCCCATGCGCTACACAATCGCACACTGGGCAACAGTACTCGAAGACATTGAGCCGGGAGAGTATACGGTTTATTGCAGAACGATTGATGACAAAGGAATCCCCCAACCTTTGCCCAGGCCGTTCAGAAAATCCGGACGCAACGCCATTGACGAGTCACCTCTGATCATCCAGTCCTGACAACTCTCCCAACTCTAACTTCAACTGCCATAAATATATTATAAAACAAATTAACATTTATAATAGTGAGGCTCCGCAATTAGGTTTAAATATTAAACCATTAACAGGAAAGATTTCATGACCGCCAATAAAAATAACGTCCCCGAGTTCAGTGAACTATCACTCTTTGACATTAGCCCGGCCCTCTCATCATTTTTGCCTGAGGATTTCTGCACATCAAATCACATTGCATTACTCGATGATCCATCCGCTAAGGACGCGCAAAACATAAGAATAGGCGTTCTAGACAGAAAAGACCAAGACCTCATAGCCAAAGCACAAGAAATTATCGGAAAGAAAGTCGAACCCGTTCAACTTAACGCTTATGAAATAAGCAAGGCACTCTCTCAGATATATAATATTGAAGCTGACTCAAGTGCAGGAACCAATCTTCAGTTGAACAGCTCATCAGAGATTGACTTTTCTAAGGACCGCAAGCCAAACCTCATACTTCAAGATATATTGAGTATCGCCCTCCAAAGGAGAGCCTCAGACATCCATATCGAAAATTACAATGAAGATGTGGACATGCGACTGAGGATCGATGGCACTCTGCATCAAGTAACGACTTCACTTTCTCCATCAAATATCCAGAGAGTCATCGCCTGCCTTAAAATCGTATGTGACCTAGATCATCTAGAAAGAAGAAAGAGTCAGGACGGGAGATTCTCTGCTCTATATGATGACGAGGGAAACTCCAGAAAAGTAGACTTCAGAGTCTCAATCGTTCCAGGCAATCACGGTCAAGAAGCTGTGATCAGGGTCCTCGATTCTAAAAGATTCATCTTGGATATAAATGAACTGGGAATGCCCTCAAACATTCTCAACTCATACAAGAGACTCGTTAACTACCCTAATGGCCTGATCCTCACTACAGGACCAACGAGCTCAGGTAAGACCTCAACACTCTACGCGACCGTTCAGAGCCTAGTTAACAGGGGTCTCAAGATCATGACGGCTGAGGATCCTGTCGAATATGAAATGGACAAAGTAAATCAGAAGAGCATTGACGAATTCATGGACTTCTCGGATTACATCAGATCTTTCCTCAGACAAAATCCAGACATCATTCTGGTCGGCGAGATTCGTGATGCAGAAACAGCTGAAATCGCAATCAAAGCCTCAACGACTGGTCACCTCGTTCTGAGCAGTCTTCACACCCGAAGCGCTATCGGCACAGTGTCACGGTTACGTAATCTGGAGATTCCGGACGATTATATTTCAGATAATCTTCTAGGTTCAATTGGACAAAGATTGATTAGGAGGATTTGCGAAGAATGCAAAGAAGAGCAAACACAAACCGATGAGATGCTGTCCTTGTTCTACGATAAGAAGGAAAACGTACAGCACTATCACGGAAAGGGGTGTGAATCTTGCAACGGTTTAGGATACAAAGGAATGATTGGCATTTATGAGCTCTTCTTCCCTAATGAGGAAATCAGTACAGCTATAAGCAACGGAACCTCAGTCGCTGAATTAAATAATATGGCAAAGGATCAAGGGTTTGTACCGCTCGTTGATAATGCACTCGACAAGGCCCACGAAGGCGTCACTTCACTAGAGGAAATATCACTGCGGATCGGACCCAAGTTTCCCCACGCGAACTAAGGATACTCACTAATAATTCAAAGTTGATGAAGTTAAAAATCAATCTCATTACAACGGCACTCGTAGCAATATTCATGTCACTCTCACTGTCATCAGGGCATGGAGAATCAGTCACCTACAAGGACGGAAAGAAAGTATGGAATTACGAAAAGGTTCAGGTCCTCGGATGGGATCTGTACATTGAAAAATCAATCAGCAAAGACAAAGCACTCAACGACGTCATATTGAAGGAAGTGAGGGAAGGAATAGAACGATTCATTAAGATCGTTCCATCCGATGCCATTAAATTTCTCCAAACAATTCCTATATGGGCAAGCAATGAACCGACTTATCCAATGCGAAAAAATGAGCGAGGAGTCATTCCATTTCATCGTGACAAGACCTGGCTCAGAGTTCACGACCTCAATCCACACATGGCACCCGGAGTACACATCATCAATCCAAGGGCCGCACTACTGGACCATAAAATTTTCGAGTGGGGGCCGATGACAATGCTTCACGAACTGGCACACGCCTACCACAATGTAAAATTAGGCCTCAGTAATCCTGAGATAAAGAAAGCGTATGGAAGCGCCATGGCACGCGGCCTTTATCTCAAAGTTCCAGACAGAAAAATCAAGAATAAGAAAGTCAAAGCCTACGCAGCAACAAACAAAGAAGAATACTTTGCTGAAGTCACCGAAGCCTATTTCGGCAAGAATGATTGGTTCCCTCACAACAGAAAAGAACTCAAAGAATACGACCCAAAAGCATACCACATGGTAGAAAAAGTTTGGGGAGTAACTAAAAATACCCCATAACAGCTAAATCAATTCCAATTTCAATCTTGTATTCGAAGCGGAATCTTTTTGTAATGTTATGAGAGGAGATGACAGGAATCACAACATCAGATAAGAACCAGACGACTTTTCCGGCATCGTCCATTAAGAGTCTGCAAAACGGTAAATCCCTTAAATCCTCCAGCGCTCAGATCATTGATAGTATGGCTAAGATGACGGACCTCAGCATCGAAACTGCTACCCGGGTCATGGATGAATTTTGGGACTATGTGAGCAATCATAGCGGTAACTGGAGAAAGGATACGCATTGCCTGCAAATTCCTAAGTTCGGCACCTTCATACTAAAGCCGAGATCGAAGACTTTCATCCAGAAACAAAAAGTTGGGAAGATGAAATTCTTTAAATCACAATTCATTTATCGAGACAAGGAGGGCAAATGGACAAAGAGCGAGCGGACAAAAGCACGCATCAACTTCTCACTGAGCCCTTCCATTAATCTGGAATCATTACCCTCACCACCATTCGATCCGCCATCGACCCAGTGGATCGAGAATTGGACAGGCAAAGGACATTCTAGGCTCTCATCAAAAAGAAGAATCTCAGTGTCCATCCATGAAAAGACTGAGATCCCCTTGAAGGAAGTTCACGTGCTCCTCAATTTCCTATTTCAAGCCACTCTTTCCGCGATAAAATCCAATGAGAAAGTCAATTTTGCAAAGCGTGGTACTTTTATAAAAGGGAACAGAGTCAACTTCAAGGCCACTCCCAGCTTTGAAAGAAAATTTGGCCTCATCGAATGACCTCACAAACAAGTGCCTCTATCCAAGATCTTGGATCAAGGATTGATGTTAGTGAAGAAACTATTCACTCCATACTTATCGACATCGAGTCACATTACCGGAAGTTCCCCATTCGCAGAACTCATAAAAGGCCACGCTGGATCAACGCGCCAGACCCAAAACTGAAAACAATCCAGAAAATAGTCCTACAAAGAATTCTATACAAGGTAAGCCCCCATCCTGACGCGCATGGATTTTACCCAGGTAAGTCAATCCTCAGTAACGCGCGACCTCACTGCAAGAAGAACTGGGTCATATCCTTCGACGTGAAAGACTTCTTCCCAAGCACAACGCAGGACATGGTGAGAAAATCACTGACTTACGAAAAATTACGAATAGATCCGAATTTAATTTCACAGTTATGCTGCCTTGACGGAACCCTCCCTCAAGGAGCACCAACGAGCCCGCACCTAGCTAACCTAGCGTTCTACGAATGTGATCTAGAGCTAAAGGACTTTGCCCTCTCCCATTCACTAAGTTACACGCGTTATGCCGACGATATGACATTTTCCGGGAATGAATTACCTGATCAAATTATTGAAAGCGTTCGCAAAACATTATTCACATCAAATTACCAGCTCGCTGAAGAGAAAACGAAACTAATGGGCCGAAACACTCAACAAAAAGTGACAGGGCTCCACGTGAATGAACGGGTCCTGCTGCCGAGATCTTTGAGGCGTAAGATCCGAGCAATCAAACACGATATCAAGACAAACGGAATCACGAAAGCAATCAGCAAAAGCACCCTAGTCAAAAGCGAGAGTGAGCTGCAGGGATTCTTCGCTCTTCAAGCCATGATCGAGAAGGCTTAATTAATTGAAACGGTAAAACTCCCGCAGAACCTACACCGGAGAACTGGTCATTAATTTACTGCTAAGAAATTTCAAAGAAATTTCAAACAGCAAATTAATAATGTTCTTATGGAAAACGCTGTTTCCATAAGGACAAAGTTCGTAGGTTACATTCATCTCACCACGGCGGATCGCCGAAGCACGTTGCCATTGGTTTTTCAACTAACGACGTGTGTAAAGCTAGATTACTGCAGGAGTTTTCCGTTTTTTGTATTATCCAGAAAAATGCAAGGCTCGGTCAATGATAAAAAGCCTCGCGCTCAGCAACTGAAAGAACATTATATTGATATATGAACAAGGTAATAAAAGTCCCTATCATTCTTATAGTATTTTTACTGTTAAGCTCAATAACTGCCCCCTCTCAGGACAAGCCCTTTGTTTCTTATCCTGAGAATATTTCGAACTATTTGAAACGAATTCAGAAAGGTGATCAAAAATATAAATACATCAGAGATAAAGATTTCAAAGATTGGCAGAACGTAGCAAGGACCGCACTCATAAAATTGATCGGACTCAAGAAGATGTCCGTTGAATTAAAGGGACATAAACCTTCAGTCCAGATCAAAAAGAAGGAGAGGGTCGGAGAAAAATTCACACGGACCCTTTACATGATCGAAACTGAACCTGGCATCAACGTTCCATTCTATCTCCTAGTCCCATCAAACACGGACAATACTAAAAGACTTCCTCTTGTTATTTGTCCTCACGGACATGACGCCGAGGGCCTTCACTCGTATTCGGGCGCTTACCTCAACAAAGATCATCGAGAAAAAATCATAGCAAGAGAAGGTAACATTGCTGAGCAGGCCGCTTTGAGAGGAATGATCGCAATTGCACCAGCCACACGTGGCCTAGCAAATGAGCTAATCGTCCCCGACCCGAAAGGAAGGCACGGAAATAGGCCATGCAGAGCTCAATTCATGCACTGCCTGATCTCGGGACGAACTCCAACAGCAGAAAGGGTATGGGATATGCAGAGGATCATTGACTGGGCATGGGATCATCCACTCGTCGATAAAAGGAAAATCGTAATGACAGGAAATTCCGGAGGAGGTGTCCTGACCGCTTACACTGCAGCCATAGACAATAGAATCCGCGTTGCCGTGCCGAGCTGCTCCTTCACTTCAGTCACTAGCCGCGAAGGCTTCATCTTTCACTGCGATTGTTGTGCTATCCCCGGAATCCGAGACTGGGGTGACTGGACTGAACTTGGAGCACTCATAGCACCCAGAAACTTACTTATCGTACACGGAGTAAGTGATGGATTGCACCGCAAGGAGGACGTGGAAAACACAGCCTCTAAAATCAGAGACGTGTACCTCGCGCTAGGCGTCAACAAAATGAAAATGGAGTGGGGTAATTCAGGGCATCGATTTTACCCAAAAATTATGTGGCCATTCATAGAAACGGCCCTCCAATAGACTCTGATTTAAGATTTAGAGTCCAGCAGAAAGGTTCTCAGAAGACCACTGACCTCTGAAACCACTTGGATAAACAACCTCTTTGAATTCCTCTCCGTCCTTGAAGAACTTAGCGATGATACCTTTGACTCTGTCGGTGCGCGAACTCGCGCGGGGGACTTTAGTGTTTGGTCATGTCCCGCCAGCACACTGCGAAGCAGGAAGTGGCCTAATCTTAGTCAGAGTAACCTTCTCCGTTGTTAGGTTCTGATCGGTTCTTGGGAAAATACTGCTAATGTTTGTCTGACCGCTGGCAACTAAGTTCTGACTCTTCGTACCCTTTACTCCATCAACTGTATAAAATATCTGATACTTAACTTCTATGTTTTCAAATGGACTGGTTCCATTGTTACGAACATTGAACTTAAAATTTGAATCATAAGAACTGACCCGAGCATTACTTGTCTTCTTCTCTGAAGTTTTCTTTTCCTCGTCCTTGATCCTCACTTCCAACTTCCTTGCTGCCATTGTGGATTGGTACCAGACCTTAAGGTATTCCCCGTCTTTTTCACTTAGGGCATTGACTGGAAAAGTCATAACCTTGCCATCAACTCGAAGCATCTTCACGACTCCCTTGTCCTGGGAATAATCAAGGACCTTCGCCTTCAGTGTCTTGGATCCGTCAGCGCTTGTAAATTCACGCACATCAGCCCCTGCGGACACAGCAGCAAACGCAATTGAAATTAGAAAAATGGTAATTGTTTTCATCTTCGAGTTAGTTAACTGTTTAATTATCTCATTTATCAAACGCAAAGCAAGGGAATATCCTTAGAGAAAAGTCTATAAAAGATCGTTATTTTAAAAAATTTAATGCCTCACAAATAGCTAAAAACGCTTGAAACCAGTTTCCTTTCCGGTGAAATTTAATTTATCTGAAATATTTAACCACAAAAAAATTCACTCCCCACTCTTAGCTGACAGCATTCTGTAAGTTCGGAAGAACACCAACGAGTCAAGGCTCTGACGGTAGAGAGCATCACCCGCACGGCAACATTCTTTGTCTCGCTGGAGGAGGTTCTCGTCCAGAAACAATTCATGGATCAACCGATGAATTTGGCTGGTACGCGGAAAAAGACAAAGTTCACATTCATGACTTTCATGCCACTCTATTCCACCTCATGGGCATTAATCACGAAAAGTTTATTTATCGTTACAGTGGCAGAGACTTTAGGCTAACCGATGTTCACGGCAACGTTGTCCATAACATCATCGCCTAATCTTTTCGTTTAAAAAAATCTCTGATTTACCTTTTTAATAGTTCCGCGACCTTGTCAGCAGTGAGTCCCTTTACCGGCAGAGGGTACCCCAAAGTATCACCGCTCGCCTTAAATCCCCCCCCATCAACATCAACAAATATTGGATTGTTATAGGCGCATGGATTCATTGAGCTTTGCGGGCTGCTACCGAAACCCTTACTTAGATTAAAGCCTTCACCATAAGCAACAACTATCAGATGCGAGTCCTGACTCAGTTTCACTTTCAGATTCTGATCAAACTTTACCCTTCCATTCAAAAACATCTCTTTATTATCTTTCCTGGTAAAATTGAGATCCTTCCGCTGGCTCCCGTTGACTAATATCTGAACTCGATCAATATCAATCCAGTCAGTGCATTGAACCTTCACCTTCAAATTTACCTCACCCCCAGAAGCTCTAATATCACCTCCAGCAAGAACTCCCTCAGAAGTACTCACTTCGAGGTAAGGGCCATTAGTAAGGATCATTTGTCCGGACTTAGAATTTCTAACAAGTTCCCGCCAATCTATCTTGGAAGGATCATCAGTCGAACTTTTCACATAGGTCCTCCATCCACCGGCACCGTTCCCATGCACCGTATGAGCATCACTGACAGCAAGCCCCCAAACACGATGTCCCTGATTTAGTATTTGCAACCAAATGAACTCCCTTATGTATTTGACTCTTCCTCCCGGACCAAGCTTCTTATCTATGCGGTAAGGCGCACCAGCTAGAATGTTATTGAGCAGATAGTTCTGAGTTTCGAGCCCATCAAGCATGGTTCCCAGGTTAGCGTATCCACCATCAATGAGCCCGTCTCCGTTCCAGTCCACAAAGTTCTCTTCCAAGCTCGGATGATTAATATGAACCCAACGGTCAGGATCCGAATCTTGCAAGTGTCGAAGCGTTATTGCAGTGAGCCTTGGATCCTTAGACCATTGAGGAGCTCCTCCATCCTGCTTCTTGGGATCAGGCTTAAAGGGAAAAGCATTAAGATGAGCTCCGGACCCAGTCAATTCAATGCCAGGAACCGTTGACATGAATGATTCAAGGCCAAGAGACGCAATCGTAGGTGTCCAGTCAAAGATACGGTTATGCTCGGTCGTAGGAACAAATTCCAAATGTTCCGCGGCCATATTAATAACGCGGTCCGCTGTCCCGCAGGTATTATCCCCACTAGGAGTCGAATGGTTGTGATAGTCCGTACTGACCCAACCCGTCGTGTCCACTACCCTTTTCAGCACACCATTAAAACTTACCTTTTTCCCTGGATCCACAGTGACCTCTCTTTCGATATGAGAGAATTCCATCCCGTGCGTAACCACAATTCTGTACGTGCCTGGAGGCACGCCGATTCGAAAGTCCCCCCTCTCAGATTGATACTGGTCAACGCAACCATGAGCGCGATTGTTCGGTCCAAGGTACGGCGCCTTAGTCTTGCCTGATCCATTGAACTGAACCTTGCATGGGATCGACACTCCAAGCTCATCCTTAATATTAAAAACAACTGCGCTTTGAGCCGATAACTTTATTTCTTTTTGCACCGAATCTCTATTCTTCAAATCGAAGAGTTCAGTCTGCTCGTTCCTCCCAATATCTTTAAAACTAAGTTCATGTGTTTGCCCCTTGGGGAAAGAGAAAGAAAACGAGCCGTCCGCTTCAGTGTAACCATTAACAGCTCCTCCGTTCACATTGGCAAGAATCTGAATACCTGACACTTTTTCATTATCTACTGAAACTACCTTTCCGCTCAATGAACCTACATTTCCTGACCGTTTAAGGATTTCACCGACTGCTGACAACGGCGACGATCCAACAGCAAGGAACCGCTCAATAGTAATTTCCTGCTCAGGAGCTAATGTGATTTCGCTCGGTTTTTTTCCTTCTTTCCACTCCCACCGATAAGCATAGCCACGACCATCTTTGGGGTCCACTGAATCGGCCCACCGAATATCACCTGCCCTACCCTCAGAGCCGAACTTAGTCCATGAGTCATTTAATTTCACCTTGCGTTCGAGCTTGGTTTCGTTCCGCAGTAACGTCGTAATCAGAATTCCATTCCAGCTCTCACGGATCCTGTAAAGATGCTTAGTATATAGCCCTGCACCCTTAGCCGCAGTAATAACTGTTTCAATGGCAGCCTCACCTTCCGGACGATCCTCCGCGACCCTCACATAAGATACTCCACCCCTGAGGCCGAGTGGAGCAAATATCGTGATTTGATCGTTATCAGCTCCCCTCAAATCAAGATCATATAAGCAACCCTGCGTCGTTCCACTAGCGCCCCAAAAGGTTCCCATGTTCGCTTTTCTGAAAGGAGCATTCTGCGAAATTACAGCCTCCACCTTGTCATTCCTTAGAATAAAGTCTCCAAGGATACCATCAGCCTCCTTACCTCCTGGAAGTTCCTTAAATTGAGCATCATTTACCTCAAATGCTTCAGGCTTTGCAGAAATGTAAAAGGTTAAGGAAATCCAACATAATAAACAAGTTAGGAAATTTTTCATATTCTTGATGATGTACTGAAATTAATTAGATGAAAATCATTAAAAGTGACGAACTCTATAAATTCAAAGTGATGGGTACTTGCCCCCCTCCCAGCGGAGATTTTTAAACTCTCTGGGCTCTGGCCACCTATATTTACTGGCCGTTTCAGGCAGTTCTACCCTCTCTCCGTTAATTTCCACAGCAATGCGTCCGCGAATGCCCAATTCAGTGACTCTTTCCCAAGTCATTAGCGGTAATTTGGTTCTTCCATCGATCGGTTTAAAATCCCTAAGGCTAACTGAAAGCTTTTGCCAATCATCGGATCCGTCAAAATCGATTCTGGAATAATAGCTCCCCTTTCCCTTACCAGGAAAAGCATTCCAACCATTATCCTTAAGCTCAAAGAAAATGACTCCCGCCTTGTCCGATTTCACATCCATTACAAGCCTCGAACCGACTGGTCCAATATGTTGGGGGTCTTTGATTTTTCTTGTATACGCACTCCACCAGTTCGGATTCTTCCACTCGAGCCTGTACCAATCTTCATACGAATCAAAATTCGCCTCAATTACCCGGACAGGAGATCGGCTTTTATTATTACCACCTCCTGGTCTCAGCAGTTCCATTTCCGAAGTTATACCAAATGTCTTTGGTGAGGAGTTCATCCACGGGTAGATCTCAACTCTGGCCTCAAGTTTATAATATATATTTGCCAAGACATAGAGGGTCTTCATCCCACCGATTAGCGGGATGTCAGCTTCCCAATGACCGTTAACCTTTCTTGCTCTGACCGTTCTCCAGAATCGAGTAAGAATGTGAGGATCGTCTGAATAAAAAACTTCGACCCTTTCAACTAATTCTTCCATTTCAGGAAAGATCCTGGCAACTTTAGCTTGGTTCGGTTCTTTATAATCAATCTCTAACTTTGGAGTTTGAGGGAATTTAAAATCCCGCTTGAGATGATCATTGAAAAAGAGCATGCACGATATGACATGCTCAGGTATTGAGCGGTGATTCATGTGAGGCGTTACCGAATACGCGACCTCATTAGACTTTAACTTCTTCCAGTTAGCATACATCAAATCAAGTATCCCGTTAAAATCATTCGTAGGACCCAAGTATAAAATTGGAACGTTAATTTCTTTTAAGTATTGAGCGTCATCAATGGTCTGATGGTAAAGCGGCGATTTTAGTGGACGCACTCCTGAACTCGCCCACTGCCCAATAGGTTTAGGCGCTGCACCGCATCCTCCACAAGAAGGAGCCGCGGCTTTAATTCTTTTGTCTGCTCCAGTGAGCATTACTGTTAATTTTCCTCCCATAGAATGCCCAAACGCTCCTATTCTCTTTTCGTCCACCTCATCCTGATTTTGCAAAAAACTCACTCCACGCATGCCGGCTAGGACAATCAAAAACCAATTACTGTTCCGGGGAGACTCAAACTGATCAATGGTCAGTGGATCCGGCATAAGTGAAGCATAATGAGAATTATGACCTTTCTGAGTCGCATCGACTGCTCCCCAGTCCGTACCCTCAAGCCCTTCACCCCCTTCTAGGGTCCTTCCTCCCCAGTTCAATGCAAGACAAGCGTACCCGTTCTGGGCCGCATATTTAACACTACGCATCTCAGCTCTCTGCCCCCCTCCATGCAATTGAATTAGGGCCGGGATCTTTCCTTTCGTTTTATTGGGATAGCCATAGAAGCCTGAAATTCTCGATTTTACTCCTTTGAACTTACCGACCGTGAAGGCCAACATTTGTATTATGACTCCGTCCTGCTCAAGTTCCTTTAGCACTTTAACTTGGAGAGGTTCCTTGTCTGGATCAAAACCATCATAGAGTGCCCTGACGGTCTTAGGGATATCCTTCTCATCGATTAATTTTAAGCTATCTGCTGAAGTGATCTCTACAAAGAAAACAGCACAAAGAAAAACAACACCAAAGAGCTTAAACATAAAGAACTGGGCACTTTAAGACTAATTCCTCAGATCAATCTGAACAGACTTTGAGTATCGCCTCTTCTTGTTACCCTTTAAGTCAATCTCAACGGTCGTCTTGACTGTGAACTGAGGCAATGATTCCGGAAATGGTGGAACTTCATGAATGAGCCTCGCTTTAATCGCATCATTCAGAACTGTTGTTCGCCTCACATCAAGTGATCTCGTGCCGAAGGATCTTCGGTCCGTGAATCTGGGCCCCGACACGGGACCCCGTCCAAAGAGCTTCTGCGGGATCCCCACCGAAACAGCCTCGCCTACGATGACATGACTCTCGTTGCAGTCGATTATCTCGTAGGACCGCTCACCAATGAGACGTTCTATCGTGATATCTATACTTCGTGAGTTCAGGTCAATAGTTTCTCCAGTCTTACCGCCAGACTCAAGAGCCAAATTAACGATCATGCCAAGAGGACAGTCCTCACACCCCTCAAGGACTAAGGAGGCGCCTGGACCCGTGTCCAAAGCAACGATCGGAACTTTCACGTCACTTGAATCAATTAACCAAAAAGAATCAGTGGCTCTCCCCGTCACTAACATCATCCCACCACTAAGGCCACAGTCACCATTCGCATTTCTACCATCAAATATAATGGGCATGGTTTGCCTGCCTCTTTCCTTTGTTTCCCAACGGTACTTTACAAGTTCTCCAAACATAAGGACCTTAACGTCATTGTGTCCTTTGTTATATATGAACGGAATCATTCCCCAGTAATCTGGATTACTAGCCCTAAAACTGATCGTTGAGTGCTTAGTGTCCGGATTCAATTTGAAGACGGCACCCTCATCAACAATGAGCGTGACGCCCGGTCTCGGCACATCAATTCGGTCATCAAAAATATACTCACCTGCAAGAACAATAGTATTGAGCCCATTAGACAAACCCCATTCAACGCACTTCTGGGGATCCTTGTGTCGAAATAGGACGGCTTCATTTTTTAAGCCGCGGACTACACACTCTGCGCCGTCCTTTGAAATTATATGTGTCTGATTTTCCCAGCCCGCCAAAGAGTTCGATGAAAGCACAACGAAGAAAATAAACAGTGCAAGTTTATGATTAAAAGACACTAGAATATTGGCTAATACCTGCATGTACACATAACATAAATTGAGATAAGCATGGAAACCAAGAACAATGTAACTTGAATGTGTAAGATTTATTGATTCTTCATTGTTCATTTTCTATCATTCACTTTAATCATGGCTTCAAAAAATCCTCCCACTCTCAGACCGCATCTACTGCTAACGATTTTCATCTTCATGACAACAGCTCATTGCTTAGGTAATGACTATACGCCTGGCGAACAACACAATTATACCCGCGAAGAATTACCAGGGGGCCATTACCAGTACTCTGTGTGGGTTCCCAAAAACTATGATAAGAGCCGTGAATATGCTGCGCTCTTCTATCTGCACGGAGGAGGCAGAGGCAGGCAACACCCGAACGAGGGTAAACGAAACATGATTTCTCAAAGACTCAAAGACAATCAGAACTGGACCGATGCAGGCTACAGCGGAAATGCTCATGGCCAGTACGGATACATCCATGTGGCCCCGGTCAAACCCATTGCCAGATGGAATTCTAAAAAGTTCAAACAACTCTTAAATCACGTCATGACTAAGGTTAATATTGATGAGAATAGAGTCTACGTGACCGGATTCAGCATGGGCGGACAAGGAACCTGGCACGTTGGTTGTGGCGCAGACTTAGGGTACAAGATAGCTGCCATGATTCCTCTCGGAGCCTGGGGTTGCAACGAAGTGCATAGAGGTAAAACTCCTGAGACATGCAACACAACTAAGACTCCGGTATGGGTCATGCACTGCCCTCACGATAACGTCTCGAAAATTTCAGAACAAATTCCGCTATTTAAAAATCATCTCAAATGCGGGGGTTACGGAAGATTCACAATGATACCTGGAAGAGGTCATATCAGCAGACCGCGAGGCAATGATGATGAAGGTCTAAGCATGCGAGTTGCCTGGATGCTTTCTCAATCTTATGGGACTCCATTTAATTATGTAATACAAACTAATGGGGGCGTTATCCTCGAAGCCGTCAAAGGTGAAAGGTCATTCATTGGAGACACTAGTCGGTACGGATTCTTTGAGCCAGGCACAGAAGTTAGCATCACCGCACCAGCTACAAGAGATAATAAGCCATTCATTCGATGGGTCGCTCTTAACGGAACGTTCAACAACCCAAAGTCTAGACGCACAACTTTTAAAACGGCTCAGAGCGATTCTGAACTGTTCCCTATATATGAAGCCGATTCCGCTAAACTCACTGTCGTCGAAGGCATCTCTGAACCAAAGAACCCAAGACCCGGAGACATTGTAACAGTTACCGCCAAGAAAGATGAAGAGCTGAACAAAAAAAGTTTCCTTTTCTGGTCAACTGATCCGCCAATCAAAATTAATCAACCCTATAACCGATCAGTTAAGTTCTGTATGCCATCCACGGACCTCAAGATCATAGCCAACCCTCATCTTTAATAGTCCGGCACACATGCCAACTCCATGAATGATGACCTTCCCATAATTGACCAATCCGATCCTCCTAAGGATCCAGTTGAAGTTAAGAATGAAAATCTCTTTCTTAAGGAAACGAAGGCTCATACTGAAATTCCGGCAACCGAACTCACCAGTATCATACTCACACTCCTTATCGTTGGCATCACACTGATCATAATGTTCCTCTCTGGACCCCATAACAATTCCCCACCGTCAGCAAGCTCAGAGAATCAACCGCAGGAAGAAACAAAAAAAACTGACGATCATACTGAAGAGCCGTGAACGCACCTAGAATATGTCTCGCAGCATTACTATTATTCAGTGCTAGCCCTTGCTCCACCGGAGAGAGTCGCAAAAATGTTCTTTTCATCTCCATCGATGACTTGAGACCGACTCTTGGATGCTACGGAGACAAGACAGCAATTACACCAAATATTGATAAAATTGCTGAAAAAGGAACCACCTTTTACAGGGCATACTGCCAGCAGGCACTTTGCAGCCCTTCTAGACTTTCTTTACTCACCGGGCTCCGACCAAACAGCACCAAGGTATGGGATCTTAATGTTCATTTCCGTGAATCAGTACCCGAGGCAGTTACGCTCCCCCAACATTTCAAAAATCAAGGTTACCTGACCCGATCCATCGGCAAAATATTTCATGGTGGCGGCAAACCTTCTAAGGATCCACCCTCCTGGTCAGAAGACCCCCTCTACGATCAGGTCAGAGATCCGAAACTTCGTTACGCTTTACCAAAAAACCTTAAAGGCAATGACCTTAAACGTGATTCTACTGAAAGTGCCGAAATTGCTGACAATCATTATGTCGACGGAAAGGTCTGCGATTCGGCTATAAAAACTCTAAGACGCTACAGTAAAACATCGGCCCCCTTTTTCCTAGCAGTTGGATTCAGGAAACCTCACTTACCTTTCAATGCGCCAAAAAAATATTGGGACCTGTACCAAAGAGAACAAATTCCAGAACCGTTATCTTCAAGTCATCCGACAAATGCACCCGAAATTGCAACGCGGAGCTGGAAAGAACTCGAAGGCTATACCGACATTCCTTCTAACGGAATGATCGGACAAGTCAAGACTCAGGAACTGAGGCACGGGTACTACGCCTGCGTCAGTTATATCGACTCACTGGTAGGCCGCCTAATAAGAACATTGAATGATCTGAACATACTAAAGGAAACTGTCATATGCATATGGGGCGACCATGGATATCACCTAGGCGAACAAGGTTTATGGACCAAAGCAAACAACTATGAACTCTCAGTTCGGGTCCCTTTGATATTCAGTATTCCAATGCAGAAAAAACAAGGGTCAAAGCCCAACGGACTTGTGGAACTGGTGGATTTATATCCAAGTATTTGTGAGGCCTGCCAAATTAAAATACCGCCAAGCCTTGAAGGCACAAGTTTCATTCCGTTACTGAATGATCCTGGCAAGGAGTGGAAGAATGCTGCCTACAGCCAATTTCCCCGGAACCGGACAAGGAACCGGCACACTAGTCATGGTGAGATTATGGGCTACAGCGTGAGAACAAACACTCACCGCTATACTGAGTGGAGAGAATGGAAAACCAACAAAGTGATCGATATAGAACTTTATGACCATACGACTGACCCAAATGAAATGACAAATATCGCATCGCTTAAAAACTTCCAAGACCAACTAAAAATATTAAATATAACTCTTAAGAAGGGATGGAAAAATCTTCAACAATAGCAGCCCAAATGGATCAGGGGTCCGAAAAAATAGTAATCACGGGAGGATCAGGATTCCTCGGCAAGAGCCTCGCACGACATCTTTCCTCAAAAGGTTATAAAGTCATCATCGTGTCGAGGCACTGCCCCGCGGACCCTGGACCCTGGATTCACAAGAATTGGGACGGAATCAATAATGGCGACTGGTCCAAGGAACTAGAAGGTGCCTCTGCCGTTGTTAATCTTGCAGGAAGAAGTGTTGATTGCAGAAAAACACCAAAGAACTGTGCAGAAATTTTAGATTCGAGAGTCAATTCAGTAAAAGCTGTTGGCGAAGCACTTGAGGCACTCTCTTCTCAACCAAAAGTATGGATTCAAATGTCTACTGCTCACATCTATGGTGACCCGCCCACAGAGTTATGCACTGAAGATTCACCATTCGGCGAGGGACTAGCTCCTACAGTTGGCGAAGCATGGGAAAAGACATACAAAGAACATGCCCCCGATTCTGTCCGCCAGGTCATACTAAGAACAAGCTTCGTCATTGGCAATAGTGGCGGTGCATTCCCAAAACTAAAGGCCCTTGCCAAATTCGGCCTGGGCGGCAAAGCAGGTAATGGCAAACAGGGAATAAGTTGGATCCACGAAAAAGACATGAACGAACTCATGCAACAATGCATAGAAGATAACAGATACAATGGCACTTATATAGCGACGGCCCCTGAACCTGTATCATATGCCACCTTCATGATATCTTTAAGGCGCGCACTTCGATCCCCCCTTGGATTACCCGCACCCGCATGGCTCATACGCCTTGGAGCTAAGCTCATACTTAGAACCGACCCAGAACTGATCCTTCTCGGCAGATATTGCAAATCAACGAGACTCGAAAAAGAAGGATTCCGTTTCAAGTTCCCTAACATAAATGGAGCTTTAGAGGATCTGTGCCTCAACAGCTGACGCTGACAACTTTAATGTAAAAGAATTAACACTGACCAATAACAGATAAATTCATTAATTTACTAAAAACTATGAGCACGATGAGTTAGAATCATTGGGCACGATTTACAGTAATGACTGTCCAATATGAAGACCCCATAAACGATGGGAAGAACCTGACCCATCTAAAACTAATCCTTGAGGACCTGTTAAGGGTTTTCAAAGGGGTCCGATTTTAATCTATCCACTCAGCACATACCGATGAGTTCGCTTTTGTGAGCTGGAAAATGCGCTACAAATTTGGTAACAAAACTTATGAAATTGTTGGGGTTAGCCGACTCCCCTTCAATGGATCCGGTAAAATTACCGAGCACAAGGACTATTGGGATGCATCTTTCCCACTTTATAGAACATTCCCTATCATAGGCTCAATTATGAAGCTGATTAAAAAGTTTGTGACTGTAAAACCATCTAGTTTAAAGTTAAATAATTAGACAATTTAAATTGGCACATTTTCATCCATTGAAGAGATATATAAGTTAAACAAAATGACTAGAAATCCATTGCAAAAATTTATCTGGATCCTTCTTCCAATAATAACTTTTTTTCTGGGCCTGTCACTCAGACCTAATAGCGACTCCGGATCAGTAACAGGCAAGTCTAAGGCCCAAACCCAAGAACGGATTCAATCATCACTCGGCCTAGCTAACCGGCAATCAGTAAAATCCAAATCATCAGGGAATAATAAAAATTCAGCAGACCCCACTAGTTCTACATTAAATTCTTCTACCTTGTCAGGAACGAAACTCGACTCCACGAGCATAAAAAGAATCGGCCAATCACTAAGAGAAGAACTCAATCCGCTAAAGAGGCGACAGATATTCAATGAACTCCTTCAGGGCATGACGCTGGACAATGCTCGTGAGATAAGAGAACAGATAAAAAGCTTGGATCAAAACAGCTCAGAATTCCGCGACTTTCATTTTGTTTGGGGGTCTATGGCTGGGGCCGAAGCCGTTATCAATGGAACCAAAACCTCAGAACGTGACCTCCATGTGACAATGACAGGCTGGGCAAGCACTAACCCGGACCAAGCCATCGCATGGTTCAACGACCTCGATAAATTGAATGACAAGCGACTCAGTAAAGACCATTTGAAAAGAAGCATTGTCGAGGGACTCGCCAATACCGACCCTGACAGGGCCATCAATTTCATAAGCGCCCTGAAGGAATCTGGTGACAAGGACGCTCATCGCATGATTCATGACGTTGCACGTAAGGCGACCCGAAGCATGAATCTTGAAGAGGCAGGAGCATGGGCTCAGAGCCTTCCTGACGAAGGAATGCGACAATCATCAATCCATTCTATTCTCCCAAAATTCGCTTATTCGGATCCAGAATCAGCTTCAAAATGGGCAGCTAGCCTAATTCTGATAGATTCTGACATCTCCTCAACCGCAATTCACAAAGTAGGTGAAGCATGGGCTCACCGTGACCCGCCCGCTAGCGCTGAGTGGTTAAGTTCATTACCAGAGAGCCAAGGCTCGAACACTGGCCTCGAGACGGCCCTTCATCATTGGGCAGGCCGTGACCCCAAAGCTGCCAGCGAGCATCTAGTCTCAATGCCTAATTCGACAGGAAAGGACCATGCAATAAGAGGCTTTGTCTCTAAGGTCGCCCACGAAGATCCGCAGTCGGCTTTGATTTGGGCAGACAGCATACAAGATGAGTCAACCCGCAACGGCGCTCTCATTAATGCGGGCCAGACTTACTTCCGCCGTGACAGGGCAGCCGCAACCGAATGGCTTCAGAGCAGCGGCCTTCCAGCTAGTATGCAAAGCAAAATTAATCCCCAAAAAAAATAAGGATAATGAAGCTTACAAAGCTACTACCTTCAATCGTACTTACTACTATTTGTTGTTCTTCTTCTAATTCTTTCGGAACTCTCAAGAGTAAACTTGAACAAAATACGCATGAGATTGTCCATGAAGCCTACCATGACGGGAACTGGGAGCTCTTCATTAGCAGTGCTGACGGTTCCGAGCAAAAGAACCTAACGAATACTCCAAAAATAAACGAACTTTACCCTCAGTGCTCATCTGACGGATCCAAGATCTGCTTCCTTGTCGATACGGGAACTGGTCGCAACACTATCCGAAGCGCATGGGTAATGAGCCGTGACGGGACTGATCGAGTCAAAATATCTGACCATGCGAGGCAGCCGTGCTGGGCACCTGACAGTAAAAAGATTGTTTGGCTACCTCAAGAATATAAGAAGTGGAACGTTGTCGATTACTACAGCAAGGGACTCATGTTCTATGATGTCAGCACCAAAGAGTCCACACCTCACCCGATCAGCGACAAGATCCGCCACTTGTACAACCCTTCATTTTCAAGTAACGGCAAATGGATCGCTGCCACAGTTCATGCAGGAATGGGATTCAATCATGCGATCCTGTTAATTGAAGCTAACGGCTCAAAAATCATTAACTTAGGAATCAGTGGGTGCCGACCATGCCTCAAACCGAACGGCAATCAAATCACTTGGGGATCCGGTGATCATACCATCGAAGTCGCTGACATTGATTTGGATTCTGATAACCCAAAAGTCGGCAAGAGGAGGCTAATGATTCGGGATAAAGTAAATAAAATCTACCATTCCGAATGGTCACCTGAAGGAAAATACATAACATTTAGTCGAGGACCCAATGGCAAGGGGGACCTATCAAAGCCCAGCACTTATCAAGGAGCCTGCGAAATGGTAGGCGTCTTCGCAAAGGGCTGGAACATATTCTCAGTTCCAACTACAAACAGTAAAGAGATTGACTTTGAGACTGCCTCACCTGGTAAGGACTACTACCAAGTATCAAAGGACGGTCTCAGCTACAAAGAAGCTGACTGGCTCCATCAAACCAAATAAGAACAAGGAATTGAAACTTCCAACCCTCCTATTAGTAGCCACTCTTTGCCTCAGTTCGTGCGGCAAGGAAACAAAAAAAACAACTCAATCAACTATTGAACTTAAGACAGGATCTGGGATTGAAGTTGTCTACGTACCGGCAGGCACATTCATGATGGGAAAAGAGAACGGAGCCGACGATGAATCTCCTGCCCATAAAGTTTCATTGGCTGGCTTCATTATGGACAAGTTTGAGGTGACTCATGACATGTTCATTGAGGCAGAACTACCTAACCCTTCACACTGGCAAGATGACCCAAAGAAACCAGTAGAGCAAATTCGCTGGCAAGAAGCCAGAGCTTACTGCAACGAACGTTCTATCATGGAAGAGCTTGATCCTTATTACGACGAAACTAAGCCAGGTTTTCCAATCATAGAAACCGCTAACGGTTACAGGTTACCCACCGAAGCAGAATGGGAATATGCAGCACGCTCAGGCAAGGATTCAGATTATTCTTTCGGCAGCTCAAGACAATTAAAACTTCATTCATGGTTCGAAGGCAATTCAGGAAAAAGAACACATAGGGTCGGCACAAAAAAAGCCAATGACTGGGGAATACATGATCTTTACGGAAACGTTTCTGAATGGTGCGAAGATGTTTATGATCCCCAATATTATAAGAACTCCCCCGAACTTTCTCCTGCCGGACCTGAAACTAAATCTTCAGATCCAAAGAGAGTCATCAGGGGCGGATCCTGGAAATCCTCTTCAGCGATGTGCCGTGTAAGCTTCAGGAGAGGAGAAAGGACCGGAGACACTGACGCTTGTTTCTTCACTGATTATTGCGGATTCCGTTGCGTTCGCAACATCAGCAAAGAACAACTCAATGAACTCATAAAGTAAACTTAAGCGATGCTGTTCCATACCTGGACATTTTTCTGCTTTTTTGCAGTTGTACTGATCGGTTTGATGCTGCTGAGAAAAACACCTTTTTGGGTACACTGGATACTTGGTAGTTCGTATTTCTTTTATGGGTGGTGGAATTATTACTACCTGGCTCTGATAATTTATTCAACGTCACTGGACTTTTTCATCGTGAGACAAATGGAAAGACCAGGCGCACGAAAAAAGCTGTGGTTGTGGATAAGCATCCTTAACAATTTAAGTCTGCTCGGATTTTTCAAGTACGCTGACTTCTTCATCAGTAATATCAATGGCCTGACAGGGCTTAACCTCAGTCCAGCATCCGAAATCATGCCCTTCGGCCTCGAATACCTTCTTCCCGTAGGCATCTCCTTTTACACATTTCAGTCAATGAGCTACACTATTGATTATTACAGAGGCAAAATAAAAAGAGAAACCAGCTTCATCAGGTTCGCCGCCTTTGTCTCATTCTTTCCTCAGCTCGTGGCCGGACCAATCGAAAGAGCCAAGAACTTACTTCCACAGTTTCATAAATTTCCTAAGATCAAACGCCAAGACATCGCCGCCGGTTCATCTCTTTTTATTGTCGGATTATTCAAAAAATTAGCACTGGCCAATTATGCAGCACTTTACGTGGACCGTGTTTACGAGGACCCGTCCAGCGCGAACGGAGCCTCTCTGACTCTGGCCACCTTTGCCTTTGCTTGGCAAATATATTTTGATTTCAGTGCATACACAGACATGGCCAGAGGCGTTGCAAGAATCATGGGCTTTAAATTAAGTTTAAACTTCAAGAATCCATACACCTCAGCGAGCCTCTCAGAATTCTGGTCACGATGGCACATCAGCCTATCAACTTGGTTCCGTGACTATGTTTACTTTCCACTAGGAGGCAACAAAAAGGGCACGAAACGTACCTACATAAACCTTTTATCAGTTTTCATCATTTCAGGACTATGGCACGGAGCGGCATGGACATTTCTGGCTTGGGGACTAGTGCACGGAGCAGGACTCACAGCTGAAAAAGCTTTAACTAATGTGAAATTCACCAAAATCAGATTGCCGCGTTGGGTGAAGATAACAGTCACATTTCTTCTCGTATGCGCAGGATGGATTTTCTTTAGATCCAGATCAATTGATGAAGCTCTGATAGTTTATAGAAAAATCTTTTCCCTCGAATGGAACGACCCTCAGTTCCCTCTGTTCCTATTGCTAATGATCGGATCCGTTTGGATCTATCAGCTCATATTCGAATCTAAAATGAAAAAAATCCTCACGGAAAATTGGATTCGGGTACCGCTACTGATCGGCATGATTATATATCTATTCTTCTGCTCCTCGGAAGGCGATCAGTTCATTTATTTTCAATTTTAATGCGAATGAAAAATAATAAAGGCACAGCTTCAAATGCATTATTCCTAAGACCAAAGGAATGGATCGTCATCCTCATCCTCGTAACCAGTATCTTCATTGGATCGCCAATCATTTCAAAAAGATCAGAGCAAATAAACGATAGCAATTACAGGATCCCCTATCGTCTCAGCAATGATTATTGGAGCTATACACAATTGACTAGTCGGTTAAGTGAAAAAGAAATTCCAATCATAGGCGACTCAGTCATTTGGGGAGAATTTGTTGATAATAATTCAAGCCTCTCTCATTTCCTGTCAGATCTATCGGACCGCGACTTCACTAACGCAGGAATGAACGGCCTCTATCCACTGGCTCTGGAAGGACTGATCAAAAATCATGCGAAGTCTATCAAGAAAAGAAAAGTGATCCTTCACCTGAATCTTCTCTGGATGAGCAGCCCCGAGAGAGACCTAAGCACGCCCAAAGAACAGACCTTCAATCACTCTCAACTCATTCCTCAGATCACTCGTAAAGTTCCGAGCTACCACGCGCCGATCGAAAAACGTCTGAGCAGGTTTGCCACAAATAGTGTCCCTTTCTTATCCTTTGTTAAGCACGTTAAAGAAAATTATTTCTTACAAAGATCCCCCGCAGAATGGACTTGCCTTCAGTCAGAAGCAAATCCTGATCAGTATCCAAACACATACTTAAATCCACTGAATCAGCTATTGAGCGCAGACCCACTTTCTATTAAGGACCAGCTAAAGATCAGCATTAAGAACACTGAGCGTGGAGTGAACAGCTCCAGACACAAGCCATGGTCAGGGAGCCAAAGGAGCCTTGACTGGATATCATTGAACAACTCATTGCAGTGGAAAGCATTCAAAAATCTATCCACCGAATTACTCTCAAGAAGGAACGATCTCTTTGTACTAATAGGCCCACTTAACGGTCATATGTTCAATGAAATGACAGCTTCAAAATTAAATCAACTAAGGGATGAGGCATCCGAATGGCTAAAATCTATGCAGATCGATCACTGGTCACCTGATCCACTACCCTCTGATCACTACGCTGATGCTAGCCATCCACTAACTCATGGCTATGAGATGTTGGCCAAAGAACTCTTAAAGAACAAATCATTCACTGACTGGGTTCGGCCTCAGTAGCTTTCCTCTGACTTGCACGTATCATTTTTGTCTTGGATTCTTTGGCAACTTTTTCCACGTCTGACAGAAGAACTTGAACCGCCTTATCTAACTGCTTGTCGTTACCTGAAGGCAACTCACCAGGTAGCGGCCATATCAAGTGGTCAGGGACAGCTCCATTCAACTCCATGTCCTGACCATCTGGAAGGAACCATCCCCTTCCAGGCATTCGAATAGTACCAAGATCCATTATTGATCGTGACCCTGTCGAGATAACGCCTCCAGCAGTCGGGACCCCTACTAGCTTACCTCTTTTAAGATTCTTTATGGCATGACTGAAAATCTCAGCGTTACTGAAGCTCTTCTCATTGCAAAGAACCACGATGGGCTTAGTCCAAGTAGCATAGACTCTACGGTCTCCAGGATATCCGGAACCTCCACCCCGTGGAACCGTACTCGCATGGACCGGAGGCACTAGGACCATGAGCAGATGGTCCGCAGTGAATCCACCTCCATTATTTCTAACATCTATTACTAGACCTTCTTTACCGTCCCCCTCTGCATAAATCTCACGTTCAAATTTCTGAAACTCGTTCCACATCATACGGGCCACATAAAGATACCCCAAACGCCCACCTGAGAGTTCCTCTACCCTCTTCCTCGTATCATTGATTTTATCTGACTCGACAAGGGATCTGGCCTTCGAATAACTGGAAGGCCTCATGATGACTTCTCTTTGCTTCTGCTCATCTCCTAATCCCTGAACCTTAAGAGTCAGGTCCCGATCCAATCTACCATTCAAGACCTCAGCCAAATCCATCCTCAAGGAGACTTCTACTCCATTAATTTCCATGATTATTTCACCTTCACTCATCTGAGCTTTTTCCTCTGACGCCGGCCCATCGGTAAGAACTTTTTTAATCTTAAGCCCGGGCCCCTCATGACTCGCATCAAAGATAACCCCTAGGTGCGCAGTCTGATCTTGCCATCCTGGCGCCCTGTATGAATTACTTGAAATGGCCTTGAAGCCAAGATGTGAAGCATTCAATTCACCGAGCATCATTGATATGGCTCGACTAAAAGAATATCGGTCAACTGCAGTTGAAGCCATGCCTTCATATTTTTCACGAATAAGATTCCAGTCCCTGTTATTTAATGATTCATCATAGAACCCATCACGCATTGCTCTCCAAGCCTGTCGAAACCCAACTCGTTGATGCTCTTCGGGGACCCTTTCCGTTAATACCTTAAATGAATAAGTCTCTGCCTTTCCTTTAGCAAGAGACCCAGGCACTCCCCCCGCCGTATAAACAATGCGACTATCTTTAGATAACCATCTAGGCATAGAAATGCTCTTGGATAAGACCAGCGTTGGAGAACTGAGTTTGTCCGGAAATTCTACTGAGAAAACACCCTCAACACCTTTGATCTTTGCTGAAAAGGCAAGCTTCTTGGAATCAGGAGACCAAAAGAGCCCCCTCTCTGAAACATCGGGAATTGATATGCGATGAATCCGCTCCGTGATGCCGTCAAAATCAATTCCCGTTTCCTCTTCTTGCTTTTCCTCTTTAGGCTCTGGCTTCGGAGCAACTGGCTCTGGTTTCTTTTCTGCAGATGCAGGCAGGTCAAACATTATCCTCAACGCCTTAATGAAGCGGTTCTCTTCGGGAGCCTTTGGTTTATCATTTTCCTTGTCAGAAACTTTTGGTGCCGGCTTTGGTTTGGGTCGGCCCTTTTTCATCGTCTCCAGTGCCTTATTAAGATTTCTCTCACGCGAACCTGTCTCTTCGTCCTCCTTCTTTAGCCAGACATAATAAATATCTGTCTCCGTATCATAGCGCTTACCGGTAAAGGCCAATAACTTGCCATTAGGGGACCATCGAACGCCACCATCAGAGTCCGGGTGACGCGAGAGGTTGAACGGTTTCCTCGATCCATCGACAGGAACTATCCATATGTCGCGATTGAAATTATTATCATAACCGGAATAGGCTATCCATTTACCATCAGGAGACCAATCATAGCGTGGAGCATTCCATGAAATTATTAACTTGTTAGAGTTCTTCCCATCGGCATCAGATATCCAAAGATCACCTGAGCCTTTAATCATCGATATTTTTTTGCCGTCAGGGCTATAAATAATATCCTCAATAACTTCACTCTCTTCACTGAGTTGCTCCGTATTAAAGATCTGATTCTGCCACCAATATTTTTCTGGATCAGAACGCTTCGCTCGGCACAGACTAGCCGAACGACCGTCATCTGAAATATAAATGATACTCTTCCCGTCAGGCGAAAAAACAGGCTCACGTTCTTCTGCTGCAGTCTTTGTGACCCTCTTAGGCTCCTTAAGAACAGTATCCATGACCCACAAATCGCCTCCAGAAACAAAAGCAATTTCAAGACCATCCTTTGAGAAAACGGCCTGACCAACTGTCCTCAAGTCTTGCTTTTCTACGCTCTGACGGCCTGCTCTCTGACCCCTGTTCCATACGTTAATTTTAACTGGCTCTGCAGCTTCCTGAGTTAAATCGAGTCGATAAAAATCTGCCAGATAACGAAAAACTAATACCTTCCCGTCACGAGAAACAGTAGGCAACATAACTGAATCATCCTTGAAGTGCGTGAGCTGCTTTTCTTGCCCTCCTTCAAATTGTTTATGGTGAAAGTTAAAGGCCCCTGACTTACCGGAAATATAATAAAATGACTTACCGTCTCCGGACCACCTAGGAGAACGACTCCCTTGAGGATCCGATACCAGTTTAGTAAACTCGTTCCCATCCCATTGCCATACCTGAGATGACTGACTCCCTACATAACCTTTCCTGTAAAGCCCGGTTCCTCCACGGTGAAAGAGTATCTTTGTTCCGTCAGGAGACAATCTTCCCTCATTCCCCGCAGCGTCAAAGATCAATTCTTCTGGGCCACGGCCCTTACTGCTAATCTTATAAAAACGCTCACTACTAGGACCCACATGGTCGCGGCGACAGCGGACCAAAAGATGCTTCCCGCCAGGGTACCAATCCATGAGGAAGTGGCCCTCAGTATGATGTGTAATCTGCTTCATTTGCGCACCATTAACAGACATGATAAAGACTTGCCAAGTGCCAGTCCTCTGGCTGATGAAGGCGACTGATTTTCCGTCAGGAGAAATAATTGGAGAACTTTCCTCTGCCCGGTGAGTGGTCAACCTTTTGGCCTTGCCTCCCTCAGTACTTGCTATCCAAATGTCTCCAGCCCAAACAAAAACAAAGCTTTTACCGTCAGGAGAAAGACCAGGTTGGCTCGCTAGAGCTATACTTTCAGCTCCTTTAGGCACATCAACGGCTATGACACGGAGAGCAAATGAGAGGGAAAAAGCCGAAAAAATTAAAAACAATTTCATATTAATATCATGAATACCTGTAAAATTTTTGAATTTTATTAAAATCATAAAATTTTTTAAAAATATACGAATTTATGGAAAGAACAATCCCAAAGGCGGGAAAGGTTACCTAGAGGCCCGTTCGACTAAGATCCTGTAGGTTTGAGCTCCTACAGAAATTAAACATTGCCCCTCCTGAGCCTCTGAACCTGGCCTGTCGTAGTTTAAATAGGTGATAATCCTAAGCCATTCCGTAGGATCAGTAACAACAATTCTTCGGCCAGGCATCCGGGAAGCGGCAACGATAGCTGAAAGCTCTTTAGCATCCCTGCCGGAATCTTTAACTGCTATGAGCTTTTGTCCCGAGATCACCGTTAATCTCCTGGCTTGTCTAGGATTAACAAACTCTGATGAAATAACTCCCAATCCATTACGATTGAGAGGGAAACTCCTAGTAACCTCCATCAACATCGCCACGGATTCCCTGAATTCCTCAGGGTACTGAGCAAAAGGCACTGACGAAGAAGAATGGACAGATCTTCCATTATTTGCAGAGACCCCTATTTTTACACGTTCTGCGCCTGCAGGAGCTACGGCTCTACCTATACTCTCCGCAAAAAGAATGCTCTTCTGTTTTGCAATACCAAGGATTTTCTCACTCAGCCCACTTGGTATCTCATTACTGGAACGAATTATGTAAGGGCTAGATTTTCCAGGACCAAGTAACTTCTTTTCCATGATCCAGCAACTCCCATCGCTACGGATATCGACTGCTGTTACTCCTCTGCCTTTGGCGTGCTCAATAATAACCCACATCGAATCAGCATCCACTTCACCCTTCTTGCTCTTTTCCAACAACTCCTCAACTGTCGGGACCTTTGGTTTGGCCTCCTTGACACCGAGAGGAACTTTGTCAATCTGGACACGCCCCGACTGACCCTTATCATGAAGCCTTAATGGCAATTCCTCCTGTCCGTTAAGCAAACACGTTGCAACGAAAGGCAATATTAGGGTAAGTAATGCTATACGCATAATTTAACTAAGATATCCACAAATCATCACTCTCCAAGAAACAATGCCATTAACAATCAACGGTGAACTAGTAGATGAGGGCCTCTTAGATGCTGAATTCAGCCAAATTAAGTCTCATTTTGAACAGCAGGCCAATGTTTCATGCTGCGAACGCGATGATGAATTCATGGGTTACGCAAAGGACAACATCATTGCAAGGGTTCTCCTATCGCAAAATGCAAAACAGACAATCGAAGTCCCTGCCCCTGAAAGTGTTGATCAGCACCTCGAAAAAATGAAGGAGGAGTACGGGGGAGAAGAGTCCTTTTATTTCAAGCTCGGGATCGCTCCCGGCAACGAAGAGCAGGTGCGCAAAGATATTATTGAAAGTATGCGTGTTGATTCACTAATCGATCAGGCCAGCGGTGATTGCCCCGAACCCAGCGATGCAGACATTGAAGATTACCACAAGAACGAGAAAGACTCATTCATGACTCCTGAGGAAGTACGATCAATGCACATTTTCAAATCTCTTCAACAGGCCGAGAACAAAGAGATTCTTTTTATTGAGATGAGAAAGGTACGCGGCTTTGCCTGCGCAGGAGATGACTTCATGGAGCTTGTACGCAAGCACAGCGACAAGCCCGAAGAGGAAGCTGACCTAGGTTGGTACAAGAGAGGAGAACTCATGGATGAGTTCGAGCTAATCACCTTCTCAATGGTGATTGGAGAAATTAGTCCAGTATTCTCAACTCAGTGGGGAATGCATCTTGCCAAACTAACGGATCGTCGCTGCCCTGAACCCATTCCTCTGGATGAGGTCAGGGATGAGATTTCCGATCTCATCAAGGCCGAGCATCGGGAATCCAAACTCAAGACATACATTGAGAAATTAAAGGAAAGCGCAACAATTACAGATGAACCTGAAAGCGATTAAAGCTCATTAACCCCCTCATCCATTTACTCTATGAAGTTCTGCCCCGAGCGAGCGGAGCTTCTGATCAATATTTTCATATCCTCGATCAATGTGGTAAAGCCTATTAATCTCCGTAGTACCATCAGCTCCGAGCGCCGCAAGAACCAACGCCGCAGAGGCCCTCAAGTCACTGGCCATCACGGGCGCAGCACTTAACTGATCAACTCCTCGAATCACTGCCATTGAATCCTTCAGATTTATATTAGCACCCATGCGCTTCAATTCGGGAACATGCATGAACCGATTTGGAAACACAGTCTCGGTAATTACTGATATGCCAGAAGTAGTAGTATATAGGGCACACATTTGCGCCTGCATGTCGGTAGGAAATCCTGGATAAGGTTCAGTAGTAACTTCATTCGCCTTAGGATCAGTAGAAGCAGAGACATTAATTGTACCGCCATCCTGCAAATTAACTGTATGACCTGAACCTCTTAATGAATCAATCAGAGAGGTCAAATGATCTGACCTTACATTCTCCAACTCTACTCCATCACCGGCTATAATCCCAGCAATCATAAAAGTGCCAGCTTCTATTCTGTCAGGAATCACCGCATGCTCAGCTCCGGAAAGAGATTCGACTCCATGTATTACAATTTTCGGAGTTCCGGCCCCCTCTATTCTTGCCCCTAGCGCATTAAGAAATGTTGCCAAATCCTCGACTTCAGGCTCAGCAGCAGCACTTTCAATGATTGTCGTCCCTTCTGCAAAGACTGCCGCCATCATCACGTTATCCGTTCCAAGAACAGTTGACCCATACTGACCTCTCATGTTAATCTTCGCACCCTTAAGACCCTCAGGCGCACTGACCCTAATATCACCTCCCTTAACCTCTACATCAGCGCCCAAAGCCTCAAGCCCTCTCAAATGCAAATCAATAGGACGGTCACCTATAACACATCCTCCAGGAAGGGAAACGAAGGCCTCACCTTTCCTCGCAAGCATAGGACCCAAAACACACACTGAAGCTCGCATCTTTCTGACAAGATCATATGGCGCTTGAGAAGAAATTTCTCGAGCTTGAACCTTCACGGTGCCGTTCTCCATTTCAGCTTCGGCGCCGAGTGTAATAAGTATCTGAACCATATAATTAGTATCGCTTAAATCAGGAACATTGTGGATAATACATGGTTCTTCACTGAGCAAGGTCGCTGCCAATATCGGCAATGAACTGTTCTTCGATCCGCTGATCCTCACGGACCCCGAAAGACGAGAACCGCCACTGACTAAAAGTTTTTCCATTAATTTAAAATTGAAGCTTCTCTCACCTCATCGCCAGTATAAAACGCTCTATTCCTGAAAGATCTTTCAACGTTTCGATCTGACCGAAACCTATTTTACTAATAGCTTCCTCAAAAAAGTCAGTCTGCCCCTCTCCAACCTCCAGAGCCAGAAGACCTTGCTCAGACAATTTATTAGAGATCTGGGAAATGAACCGAGAAATGTGCTCAGTCCCTCCCTCACCTCCGTCCAGGGCACTCCGCGGCTCAAAACTTAGCTCGGTCTCAAGCCCGTCAATTTCATCTGGATCCACATAAGGAAGATTAGCAATAATAATATCAAAGGGGCCCGTCACACCATTGAGAAGATCAGAACAGACATAACTCATCCTTGAATCGCTCAGCTCTAAATTTATAGCGTTTTCTTTACTTAGAGATAGAGCATCCTCCGAACAATCAATCATTGTTAAATGAGAATCTTTCCACTTTATGGCAAGAGAAATACCAATAACTCCAGAACCGCATCCTACATCAAGTATTCGGTCCGGTTCAGATGAAGACGAAAACCTATTCAAGAGTATACCCACTAATTCTTCTGTCTCCGGCCTTGGAATCAAAGCCCTCGAATCACAAATGAAATCTTGGCCCATAAACTCTACAGTTCCAAGAATGTGTTGAAGAGGCTCTCCCTTGACCCTCCTCTTCAAAAGTGCACGCAACTCTACTAGTTCTTTCTCCTGCATTGGACGGTCAAAGGACAGATAAAGTTCAATCCGCTCACAGCCTAGTACCTTCGCTATGATATGCTCCATATTGAGACGAGCATCATCAATTCCTCGATCTTCCAGATAATCAGAACCGCTCTGCAATGTTTCGAGCAGGGACTTCATTCTTATTCCACCCTACTTCAGGCCAGCTTCTTGCAACCTTTCCGCCAACTCGGAGGATTGTAGCGCCTCCACTAACTCCTCGACTTGCCCATCGAGGACTCCTTCTAAATTATGCAATGTCAATCCTATCCTATGATCAGTGACTCTGTTCTGAGGAAAATTATAAGTGCGAATTTTTTCTTCTCGCCCACCACTTCCTATAAGATTACGACGCTGTTCAGAGTACTTTTCCCCTTCTTCTCTCTGCTTAGCCTCAAGCAATTTTGAACGAAGAATAGTCAAAGCTTTCTCCTTGTTCTTTGTTTGACTCCTACCGTCCTGACAACGAACCATTATCCCAGTCGGCAAATGCGTCACCTGAATACATGAATCCGTTGTGTTGACATGCTGACCTCCAGGACCACCTGAACGAGTCGCTTGGATATTCAATTCGTCCGGCCTCAAATCAATGTCCACGGCTTCAGCTTCAGGCATGACTGCTACCGTAGCAGTGGAAGTATGAATGCGTCCCTGAGTTTCTGTTTCAGGAACTCTTTGGACACGATGTACACCACTCTCATATTTTAACTGATTAAAGACCTCTTCTCCGGACACCTTTACAGTAATCTCTTTGAAGCCGCCCACCTCGGACGGACTAGATTCAAGCGGCTCTAATTTCCAACCGCTCAATTCACTGAACCGTTGATACATTCTGTAAAGATCTCCAGCAAATAGAGACGCCTCATCTCCTCCTGTCCCCGCTCGGATTTCCACGATAGCATCCCTGTCCTCAGTCTTGTCCTGCGGAAGCAACAAATATTGAATATTTAACTCGAGCTTTTCACAAGCACTTTCCAATTCAGCTATCTCCTCCTGAGCAAGGGCCGCCATCTCCTCATCATCCCCTTTTACTAATTCATAGTTATCTTTGAGCTGTCGGCGAGAATTAGCGAAAAGATCCCAATCCTCTAAGAGCTTCTTTATGTAATTGTATTCTTTGGATATTTCTGCGGCCTGCTTCGGATCGGAGTAGAAGTCCTCAGCCGACATGATCGCCTCAAGCTCTTCAAGCCTCTCTTTCTTCTTATCTATGAGCGGTTCAAAGTCCATAAAGATAGTTTAAATTATCGAGTACTGGCCACTTGTCGACAGAACAAATTCAATCAAAAGTGTATCGGCTAAGGATTAAAAATCCTAAGAACAATCGAACTGACAAGAATAACTAAGCAGAAGCCTCTGCTGCGGGCTCTGTTTCTTCTGCAGCTGCTGCATTGCCACCGCGGCGCCGGGCCTGAGTCCCACCATACCGTTTGGTGAATTTTTCAACTCTACCAGCAGTATCCACAAATCTCTGTTCCCCAGTAAAGAAAGGATGACATGACATGCAAATACCAACCTTCAGATCAGCCGCAGTCGAGCGTGTTTCATAAACTGCTCCACATGTGCAGGAAATTGTAGTGAGCTGATATTCAGGATGCAGTTCTTCTTTCATTTTACCTAGTATAAAAAAGAGCTGAGCCCAAAAGGGACGGGCTCGAGCGGCAAATAAGTTAGATTTAGTACTTAATTTGTGCAAGTAAAACCTATCATATAAGGAAATTAAGCTTTTATCCGTCAGATGTGATAACCAAACAGGTCGTTCCCTATATTTTATAGGATATAAAGGGCCGTTCAATTCTTTTCCTAACAAAAGTTACCACCCTGACTAACCGCCTTTTTCGTAGGAAACAGATTTAACTGATTCCTGCTCAACTTCTTCAACCTCTTCTTCGAATTCTCCTAAAGTAGCAACTGCCTCGTCGCCCTTATCTTTTGTCTTTAGCCCATCAAGCTTTTTTTGTTCCTTGATGAGTTCTTGCTCAAGCTTAACTTTCTCAAGCTTTCTTTTCAGTTCATCTATAGGCTTAACCTCAGCAACAGGCTTCTCCCCACACCCCCCCAAGAAGCAGGGGCAGTGACACAAGAACAACTAATAAGGGTGGACTGCTTACTTTTCTGTGGGCTTCCCTTCTTCAGCCGGTTTCTTCCCTTCGAATTCCGGCTTCTCATCTGTCGATAGCTTATTTTTAAAATCGTCGGGGACGTCGATCTTAGTGGATCCTCCATCCTTTATTTCGACTGTCGTGGTTCGACCGAGATCACGCTCGGTGTCGTTAATGGTAATCTTGCCAGCAACGACGGATTCGTATTTGGTGAGGAAGCCGTCCTTTACCCAGAATTTCGCACTCGCCTTGACACCTGTTGGCTGGGGTCTTTCGGTCGCATCACCTCCGTCATCTCCTCGAGGTCGACCTCTCCAGAAACTGACCAGAGACTTGGCGCCTTCTTCTGTCAACTCACCCGAGTAAGCATCACCGTCTTTCTTGAGGCTGCCGACTTTCGCCAAGAATTCCTCTGCACGCATGGAAGGAGTTTTGTAGTTGCGAAGATATGAACTGAGTCCGCGGCGGCGGCGTTCACGATCTTGGTCATCAGTTCCCGTGGCATCATTACTTCGTCTCGGCTCGATGAGTGACCAGCCGTCCTCACCCTTGATGGCTACCTTCTCGCCCTTGATGAGGAACTCGAAGCTGCGTTCGCCACGGTTGCTCTTCACGGAAATCATGTCTCCGACTGTCTTTCCTTCGGTCGGTCCGGAACGGACCCGGTTATTGTCCCCCCCGGCGTTCTCAGGACGTTCAGGGCGTTTGGAAGTCGAAGTCCAACTGTAGTTGCCCTTCTCTGCCAGTTTTTTGATGGCACTCTTCACGTCTTCTTTGATTCCGGCCTGAGCAGGAATGAAGGATCCAACAATTAAAATCATCATAGTCACCAGTAGGTTTTTTTTCATGGTTTTTTTGTGTTCTATAGGTTCATCGATAAATGGGTCGCCCATTCTGCATTACCGACATGAGGAATCCAACAATTAAAATCATCATGCCCATCGGTAGGCTTGTTTTCATGTGTTTCTCTTGCGTTCTATGGATTCATTGATTGGATGGTCATTCATAATATGTTAACATTTTTTGTAGTATTTTCGGTATAGGTTCGGAACCGTTGGATCATTTAGCTTGGTGACACTATTCAAGATTACGATGCGTAATCTAGCTGTTAAGTATGGCCAACGGATGTTGTGAACTGTTCCTTCATCGGTTATAAAAGAAAATGACATGATGAAATTCAACATGACTCAAATTCAAATGTTGGTTATTTGTGGACTAGTGCTGTTCACCAGTGAGGCCGCGACCGCTAAGCCCGTCACGGATTTACCGAAGGCGTTGGCGACTGCCAAGGATCAAGGAAAACCGATCTTCATCTACTTATACGACTCGTTCTGAGGCATGCATTGCCGGGTCCTCGAGGAGAACCCGAACGCGGACCGGGAGTTCGCAAAACTGGCCAATAAGTTCATTATCGCTTACTTGGACACGAAAAATGGACGGGCCGCGTTTGTGACAAGACTCAAGGTGAAGCGCAACCAGACCTATGCACTGGTGCTCAAGTCCGACGGCCAGGAAATCGCCCGCATGGAAAACCCGGGAACGATGGAGAAAATCATTATCCTTCTTAAAAAAGCATTGAAGCCCACAGCGACCGATTAATCGGTCTTTGAATTGGAGCGGGCTTGAAGTTTAATTTCCTTCGATTCAAAACTACCATTTATGCTCCCTCGTAATTTTGGGTAAGCATTACCTCCAAGAAGCAGGGGCAGTGACACTAACAGGCGAAGGGGTTCATGGGTTATTTTTTAAAAGATTCTTTCATCGAATCAACAGGGTCGCCTTTGGTGTTCCAGAATTTCTCAGAACCTTCGACAAGTTCACCATTCTCCCAGTTTACTTCCCTCCACTTCTGTCCATTTTCATGGAATCCAACCGATAGCCCATTCTGCTTACCGTCCTTGTAGTTTGCTTCACTCGCCTTCTTCCCATTTTCATGCCAAGACTCCGATAGCCCATCCAACTTGCCGTCAATGTAGTTTGTTTCTACCCTCTGCTGTCCCGACCACTCTTCGAAAACCTTACCTGTATAAGGAGCGTCTGAACTTTTCAGATAATAAAGATCGTCTAACCGATATTCTATTTTATCACGATTAACGCCATCTAATTTAGACTTAGTCTCAGTAGTAGGTTTGTCTGAGGGTGTTAAAACCTTTGATAAAGGATCTTCTAGCGATCGGAAAGACCTAATTTCTTTTTCTACACCACACCCCACTACGAGAATGGTGATAGCGCTCAGTAGGAAGTTCTTCATAGTTTAAAACCCTAACACCCCACCACGAACCGACCAATTACAAAATCCACCGAAGATTATAACGGAAACCAATAGCTCACCCCTCACGATCCATGAACTAGTGAGTTATGGGTTGGTGAATCAAGATGCCTGCAGCCTCTTCAGAATCCATCGACCCCAACCGCAGTTCATGGCCATGAAGCAGAGCTTCGAACTCCCACCCGACGATACCACAGGATACGGTGGCAAAGCCATGGTGTCTCTATTGCGCGACTGGATTCGAGGTATCCGCGAGGTGATGATTGTCGTAACACCCCAGAGAGGACCATAACGGCACTGAATACAATCGACTCGATCTATAAATCGTCCGAAGAGTAGCGAGTTAATTCACCTGCTTTTTAAGTCCCGATCGAATTACATCATGATGGCGGGACATGTAGTAAAAGCTTTGTTTACTACTGCGCTCACCCAGACAAAACTGAAATTCAATGCGGTAACCGCCTTTCGGCCAACTTGGACCCTCTAAGCTAAGTGCATTAACCACAGTACTAACGCTTTGGCCGGGTTTGAGTAGTACCGGCTGTGTCGGACGCAAAAGACCCACTGACCCAGGAATGGCATAGGATTTACCCTGGCACAAAATCACGAGGCTTTCCTTCCAAAGAATGCGCTTACCTTGTTGCCGCAAGGCGTCAATTCCAATGGGCTTGGCTGTTGAATTGGTTACAATAATTTTATATTCCCCATCCCCATCAGGATTGGTCCATTTGATGTCCTTTGAAGGCGGTACTTTTTCCACGGTGTATGATAGACCACCACCCACTAGCAAAGCCGGCCGCCCTGTCGCACTACAGAAATGCTTGGCATCAATTTTTTGCGCCTTAGGCCAGGCCCGCTCCTTTTGTGCCGCCCAAGGAGAAATCAGTTTTCCGTTCATACTTTTCCAGCCGAGCGGCAACTCACAGGCGAGCCGAATCGAATCCAGCTTCTTTTCGTTAGCCTCTTCGAAGGCTTCAACACGAAGGCCTCCCCGCACATTAGATAGAGCAACAATAACTTTACCTTTTGGATAAACCGGTTTTTGCTGCTGGCGTGCTGAATGATTTGCCGTGAGATCACTACCAGCCTTGTGATCTCCCCGTAAGACACCTTCAATCTTCATTGTTAAGGTATGGTTGTATATGGGAGGAAAAGACTTAGCTGTAGGACCCTGTTTGATGTCGATAATGGTCGCGATTACAACTATCTGTTTCTCCCCCCACTGAACCGGTTGAGGCTTGGCAGGTTGACCAGGAAAACGTCCTGGCAAAGGTCGCGCACCGGGCACTGGGCGCGGAACCGGTTGTATTGCAAGCCGGGGTGCGGGTTTGATTTGCACTTTCGGAGGATCCACTGCCAGAACGGTGGAAGATAGAGATACGGCCAAGGTTAGTTGAAACAGATATTTTGATCTCATAAGGTTTTTACTGTTTTATCAGACGAATTAAAGAGGTCAAACCATTCTTGTCCCCACACCCCCCAAGAAGCAGGGGCAGTGATATAGCGAGCAGGAATAAGGGTACGGGGTTCATGGGTTATTCTTTTAAAGCTTCTCTCATTCCAAAACAATGACTAATCAGACTAACAAAAGCAACAATCAACCAAGAATCAGGGTGCGAGTGTTATGGGAAGGTGATTACTGATAAGGCTTGTGAATTTGTAACCTCAAGCCAGTATTTCACTGCGCACTTTGCCTTCATTTGTTGGCCCGATGAGGCGGGAATTAAGGCCGCTGCGCATAACCCCCAACCTGTAGGGATCAAGCCCGAGCGAGTGCAGGATCGTGGCCTGAAGGTCGCGCACGCTGACCGGGTTCTCTGCAGGGTAATAACCAATCTCATCCGTTGTGCCAAAATTCTGCCCGCCACGGATTCCTCCTCCGGCCATCCACATGGTAAAGGCAAACGGGTGATGGTCGCGGCCGACGAACTTGCCATACCTGCCGCCACGATTCTCGCGCATCGGAGTGCGTCCGAATTCGCCGCCCCAGACTATCAGTGTTTCATCAAGAAGTCCGCGCTGCTTCAGGTCGCGGATCAGAGCTGCTATGGGACGGTCAATCTGCCTCGCCTTAACCGGCAGGTGAGACTTCATGTCCTCGGGCTGTGAGGATCCATGGTGATCCCAACCCCAGTCGTAAAGTTGCACGAAACGCACTCCCGACTCAACTAGCCGACGAGCTAGCAGGCAATTGTTGGCAAAGCCAGGGTCATCGGCCGCCGCCAGCGGTTTATCTCCAACAGATTTTGTGTCTGCAGTCGATTTCACACCCGGCATGGCGCCATACATCTCAAGGATTCCCTTCGATTCGCGCGAGATATCCATCACTTCGGCAGCTTCGGTCTGCATACGAAAAGTAAGTTCGTACTGTGCGATGCGCGAGATGGTTTCCGGGTCACCGACGGCGCGATGTTGGATCTCATTGAGATCACGCAACGCGTCAAGCTGCCTCCTCCGTGAAATGCTATCGAGTCCTTTAGGATTGGACAGGTAGAGGATCGGCTCACCCGTGTTGCGGCACTGTGTCCCCTGGTAGACGCTCGGCAGGTAGCCGCTGCCCCATATGCTCTTGCCGGCGCTGGGCGTCCTACCACCGGAAGCCAGGACCATGAACCCGGGCAGGTTCTCATTCTCGGAACCCAGTCCATAAGTGATCCACGAACCCATGGACGGGCTGCCGAAGCGCGGATCACCAGTATGCAGCAGCAACTGTGCCGGCGAGTGGTTGAACTGTGTGGTGAACATCGAGCGAATCACGCACAGCTCATCGGTTACCGTGGCAATGTTTGGCAGCAACTCGCTGATCCACGTGCCCGCCTGACCGTGCTGCTTGAAGTCAAACAACGGACCCATCATCACCGGGTTAGCCTGGGGATGAATAAACGCGAAGCGCTTGCCATCGAGGTATTCCTTCGAGCAGGGCTTGCCGTCATGCTTCTTGAGCGCAGGCTTGAAATCAAAAAGCTCAAGCTGTGTCGGGGATCCTGCCATGTGCAGGTAGATGATGTTCTTCGCCCGGGGCGCAATGTGAGGCCTGCGCGGTGCAAGCGGGTTCAAGGATGCGTGGTCACCTGCTGCCTGCAACTGCTGCCCACTCAGCATCGTAGACAGTGCCATCCCGCCCACGCCCGTGCCACAGCGGGCAAGGAAATGGCGCCGCGTCACTGCTTGCAGGTATTGTTTTTGAGCATTATTCATTCAATTATCCCTTCGTAAGAATCTCATCAAGATTCAATAGCACACTAGCAACAACAGTCCACGCGGCCAGCTGCGCAGTATCCATATTCTCAGGCACGGCCCCCAGCGGCACCGTAGCCATCGCCACTGCCTCCTCCTTATGCCCAAGGTAGTGCGCAAGCTGCGCTTTAAATAGTTGCACAAGGTGTTCTGTTTCCGCCGGCTTCTGCGGCCGACCCGTAACGATTCGCATGGCGAAGGCGGCTCGCACATAGGCATCGCCATTCGTCTCGAGAAGGACGCGACGAGCAAGTGCCTGCGCCGCCTCAACATGAACTGGATCATTGAGTGCAGCCAGGGCAGCAGTTGCGGTATTGGTTCGGATCCGCCGAGGTAAACAAACCTCGCCGCTACCGGCGTCAAGGAGCAGGAAAGAAGGATACGCCGATGTTCGCTTGGCAAATGTATACAGTCCCCGACGATAGCGGTCCTCACCCTTGCTGGTAACCCACTTACCGCTGTTGTAGACCGTCTTCCATATTCCCTCGGGTTGTGGTGGCATTACTGGTGGGCCATACACTTTGCGGCTCAGGAGTCCACTGACTGCTAGCGCCTGGTCGCGGATCATTTCCGCCTCAAGCCGGAAACGTGCCCCGCGCGCCAGAAGGCGGTTGAGAGGGTCGCGTTTGAGAAGCTCCGTACTCAATTGTGAGGATTGCCGGTAAGTGGCCGACATTACGATTGTCCTGCAAAGCTTCTTCATCGACCAACGATGCGTAATCGCAAACTCAATTGCCAGCCAGTCCAGCAACTGCGGATGACTCGGCAACGCACCCTGGGTTCCGAAATCCTCCTCGGTCTCGACTAGTCCGGCTCCAAACATCCGCGACCAGATCCGGTTCACCATCACGCGCGCTGTCAGCGGGTTTTCCCTGTCCATGAGCCAGCGCGCCATCCCCAGTCGGTTCACCGCGAAGCTACCGTCCATGGGATGCAAAGATTCGGGAACACCAGCCTCGACCTCATCACCGGGATTGAGGTAATCTCCCTTGTTCAGGATACGCGTGCGGCGGTGGCTTTTCTCCGGCAGCTCCTGCATGACCGGCACCGCTGCCAGCTTCATCTTATGCACTTTCTCATTTAGCTGACTTTTCAAACCGGCTATCTCCTTCGTGATCGCTTCGTGCCCCGCACCCGGGCCAGACAACTTAAGTTTTTCCTGTGCAATGGAAATTTTCTCGAGGATATCTGCGTGCTGCCGGTAGTGGAACGGCGAGGGCAACGCTTGCACGGGCTCATCACCAAAACGATCGGCATCAGCGCTCTGATTAAAGAAGGCAAATAGGCGATAATATTCCATCTGTGAAATCGGATCGTATTTGTGCGAGTGGCACTTGGCGCATCCCAGGGAAAGTCCCAGCCAAATGACTCCAGTCGTGTCGACCCGGTCTTTCACGGCTGCGACACGAAACTCCTCATCGTCTGTGCCTCCCTCGGTGTTGGTCATCGTGTTGCGGTGGAAAACAGTGGCAAGTATTTGCTGGGAATTCGCGTTCGGCAGCAGATCGCCGGCAAGTTGCTCGATCGTGAATTGGTCGTATGGCATGTCATCGTTAAAGGCCTTGATGAGCCAGTCGCGCCAGGGCCAGACGGTCCGTGTCCGGTCTTTCTCGTAACCTTGCGTGTCTGCATAACGCGCGAGATCCATCCACACGCGGGCCCAGCGCTCACCGTAATGGGGAGAGGCAAGTAGCTCGTCGACCAGTTTTCCATAAGCCTCCGGTGACTTGTCATTAACAAATTTTGCGATAAGCTCCTCACTCGGCGGTAAGCCTGTCAGGTCGAAACTCAAGCGTCTGATCAGGGTGTAGCGATCCGCTTCCTGAGCAGGGCGAAGGTTCTCTGCCTCGAGCCGGCTGAGCACGAAAGTGTCGAGTCCGTTCTGAGGCCAAGCCTTGTCACGAACTAACAGCGACTCAGTCCGCTCAGGCTTGGTAAAGGCCCAGTGCCCCTCATACTGCGCTCCCCCGTCAATCCATTGCCGCAGGAGATCAATCTCATCTGTGTTCAACTTGTGCCCCGAATCAACGGGTGGCATCCGCTCGTCGGGATCGCTGGAAGTAATGCGCGCATACATAGCGCTCTTGAAGCTGTTTCCGGGGAGAATTGCAGGGTCACCTTCTCTCGCGGCAATTGCCTCATCACGTATGTCGAGCCGCAACTTGGCCTTGCGCTTTTTCTGGTCCGGCCCGTGACACGCGAGACAATTCCTCGACAAGAGGGGTCGGATTTGATGTGCAAAGCTGATCTCTTGCTCACCTCGCGCCAACGATGCGGATGAAAGAAAAACCATCACTAAAACGAATTTTTTCATGATTCCTTACCCGCATCATATGCGTTACACTTCAATTTAACTTCATCTGATTCGGATTTAGAAACAATTGCCTCTTCTGTAGTATTTGTTTCAGTAACAGGTTCTGCATTTTTAGTAACTAATTCCTTCTTCCCGCCATACCCAACAAACAGAACAAGGGGCAGCATTAGTGGTAAAAGCTTCTTCATCGCAAAAACCCTAACACCTCACCGTTAACCGACCAATTACAAAATCCACCTAAGATTATAACGGAAACCAATGGCTCACGCCTCAGGATCCATGAACACAAAAACCATGAGTCATGGGTCAGGGTACGGGGTTCAGGGGTTGGGTAAAAGTAACGCTAATTATTCACCCCCACCACATCCGCCACCTGAGCTAAATATGGAGCAACTATAAAACCCCTTATCGTCGCTCATATTTTTTTGCTTTATAACGAGATTTTTCTTTCCCGTCCTCTAAAAGTGCTCCTGTAACAGTGCCCAGTACCGCTCCGATGGCGGCCCCTTCAAGTCCCTTGCCTGATTGATGTCCAATGATGGCTCCTGTTGTGGCGCCAACTAAAGCGCAAGAGCTTGTAAATATAGAAAGTAGGATAATTGATGCCGCAGTTGTTAATAATTTAATTCTCATGATTCCATACTAGTTTGTTCATTAGTATTCCTCAGTTGATTACAAAATTAAGATAAAAATTTACATTAATTTGTACTCATGAGTGAGTGTACAAGCTTAGAGTACAGAATTACATAAATCTTACATTAAGCACCCTCTTCAGGATCTCCAAACAACTGACCACGAATCATAGGTCAGGGTACGGGGGTTCATAGCGACTACTCACTCCCCACGGGTGCGGGTCGCGTGGTTGGGGGGATCAAGGTTCAGGGACGATGTGATTAGGGGCAAGGGCTGACTCAACGGCCAAAAGCAATTCCTTGGGCTGATCAGTCCCAATTCTATATTTGCGCTTATTCTCAAGTTGAATTTCAATAGCATCTAAACCCGACACATTATAAAGCCACCCGCCACGAATCTTTTTGATACCAAAACCATTGTACCACCGATTCCGAACTACTTTCACACTGCAGATGTCAGCAATAGAAAATTTCTTCCGAAGCAGTCCAACGCCGAATGAAAGGGCAATGTCACTTGGCGATACCCTAACGGACAACGAATGAAATAGAACAAAAATGATTCCAAAAATCATACCAAGCATCACCATAATACCACCAAGAACTAAAGCACCCTCTTCCTCACCTAACGCCAGCATCAATAAAGCTAGAACACCAAAGGCGACCACCCACGAACCCATCATAACCCGAATGAATGTTCCAGGCTGCGTATGTTCATATATGTACATCAATAATCTATTAAAGTTAACGGGATGAAAGGTCAAATACGCAGATCGCACTCGCACAAAACACACCCAATAACCGACCCTTAAACCCTAACACCCCACAACTAACCGACCAATTACAAAATCCACCGCAGATT
>DUBC01000024.1 GCA_012960505.1 Verrucomicrobiales bacterium | reverse complement strand
CCCAAATTCAAAAATCATGGTGATTTGCCCGATGAAGTTGATGACGATGACGATGACGATGACGATGACGATGAAGTTGAAGTTGATGGTGATAGTAATGAAGAAATTGAAGAATTTGAAAGACCAAACGAAGATCATCAGCACTTAGATGTTGTTGATGAAATTGCGATGTTGGAAGGGGATGATGGTCGACCAAAACTTAAGCGAGGCTAGGCACTTATTCTATTAAGAGTCCATAATGCCGGATCTTCCGCAGGTCATTCTTTTTGATATTGACGGTACCTTGTTAAGTACAGGAGGTGCAGGAATGAAGGCGTTTTACAGTGCCATTGAGAATAATTACCCTTCTCAATTAAAGAAATGTGGCGGTTCCTTAACTTTGGACATGGCTGGCAGCACAGATTATGGACTTGTAATTGAGATTTTTGAAGCACTTGGAATTGAAGATTCAGCCACTGAACGTGAATCTTTTTTTGCACAATATCTTCATTGCCTCGAACACAACTTATCTGATCCAAGTTACATAGGTTCTCTTATGCCCGGCATCACAGAGTTGTTGGGGAGGCTTTCTTATGAAGCGAATAACGGTAAGCTGATACTTGGTCTCTTAACGGGTAACATCGCTGCTGGTGCAGCATTGAAGCTAAAAAAACATCGAGTGGATAAATATTTTTGTTTTGGTGCTTATGGAGATGACCATCATGACCGTAATGAGCTTGGTCCGATTGCTTTAAAAAGAGGAGGTTCTTACCATGAACTTGAACTGGCCAGAGCTCCAGTAACTGTAATCGGTGATACGCCTAAAGATATTTATTGTGCACGTGCAATGGCTGCTCAAGCCGTTGCTGTTTCTAGCGGATCAATTTCGCATCAGGAGCTTGCTAATTATGATCCGGACGTTCTTTTTAAAGATTTCACCGATTACGAAGATGCATATAGAAGGATATGCTTAGGCTAATAGATGCTCATTTAGTAGAACTCCTTAACTTATAAGATGTCGGCCATGGATCGATGAAAGCCAAATAAGATACGATCATTGTGAGGCTGAAAAGCGCTAGATTAACTCCTAAAATGGCAATGCTTAGATGCAATCCTATTCCAATCCACAAGCCTAATCTTCTTGTATTTCGTATCCATAATAAGATGGGTATTGCTAATTCAATAATCAGAGTTAGGTAATTAATTTTATCGAGTAAGTCATGCCAAGCGACTGGCCAAGAACCTAGGAATCTTCCATGATGTGATAGTAGAAAATAGGTAATAGATTCTCCCTTTGCCCAGTATTGGTCACCCAACTTTTGTATAACTGTCTGCCAATAAATAATAAATACCTGCAATTGAATCAAAACTAATCCGTACTGAGGTGCCTTAAGATTAATTTGTTTTTTATTCCATTGTCTAAAAAGATTCCAAGGGTTCCAATCTTTACCCAGTGGGCTGAAGAGAAGGATGAATCCAAGGTTTGTTAAAATGGAATCCCATCCTGTGGTTGAGGCTGGAGCTCTATGAATGAAAGATAGCTGTATAAAGAAACAGACAAATAGAGTAGTTCTTGCCCATTTTCCCCATGCTAAGATTAGAGACGCAATGATTGCAAAAATAAAGATAATTGTGACTTCGAAGGAAGATTGAAAATAGTTAAAGAGCGAAATCGAAGTGCCGCCAGTTAATTGGTGGAAACCAATTTTAGCGGCTGATGAATGGGTCATTCCCGCGTTACTAAGAATGGTGTCTCTGTATGGAAATAAGTGAACAAAGTGAGATAATAATAATAATGCAAACCCTATACGAGCTATGGCGTAGCGCCTCGGGTCGATATTTTTTAACCATAGTAGGGAAAATGCATTCATTATCTTTTCATTTTCCCTTGAACTTTATAGGGTCCAAACTTTTCAACTCTTGTTGTGGCAATGTTGGCACCCTTACGAATGCTTTCCAGAGTATTTATTCGGCCATGATCAAAATGAATGGTAAATTGCCGCAGTCTTGGATCAGTTTTCAGTAAGGTCTGGCTTATTGATTCGATATACGATTCCTTAAAAGATTTATTGAGAGGATCATTAAAGAGTCTTAAAAAAGTGTAGTGGTATCGGATCAGTTTTCTTGGCGATATTTCTCTTAAAGAAGGTAGCCCGGCCCCGTATCGATATTCTTTTCCTGAGGCGTCATTAGCTGTCAGATAGACTCGTAGGCTATGATGAGTTGGAATACTGTGAAACATGTCCCACTTTTGACCCAAACCAATTGTCCACCGAATCGGATCTAACCTCTTACTGATTGATCTTCCGATATTTGTGCTCAAAGGAGCAATTCCCAATAACATATTTGCACTAATGATAGTAGAAAAGAGTATGATAATAACTTTTCTATTTAGGCTCATATTTGGATGACTTGTGAGGTATCTAATGGATAGTACATTATAATATAACACAAAAAAAGCCGAGGAGTGCCTCGACTTTTTTATGATTAATAGCTGAAGGTTTTACTGGCCTATGAATAAGATGCTTGAGCTCCTTTTGTAGAACGCTTTTTGATCCATGGCATGAGTCCGCGCAGACGTTTACCCACTTTTTCAATTTCATGTTCTGCTCCAGCCTTGCGAAGCTTATTGAATTTTCTCTGCCCTTTCTTATTTTCCTTGATCCACTCTTCAGCGAATTGTCCATTCTGAATCCTTTTCAATGCTTTCTTCATTTTATTCTTGGTAGCATTATCGATGATAGTTGGTCCGACGCTAACGTCACCCCATTCTGCTGTTTCCGATATCGAAAATCTCATTCCTGCGATGCCAGACTCATTCATTAGATCCACAATAAGTTTCAATTCATGAAGGCATTCAAAGTATGCCATTTCAGGTTGATAGCCGGCTTCGACAAGAACTTCAAATCCCGTAGTAACTAGAGCACTGACGCCGCCGCAAAGAACGGTCTGTTCTCCGAAGAGATCTGTTTCAGTTTCTTCTTTGAAAGTTGTTTCTATGACTCCTCCTCGGGTTCCTCCAATACCATGAGCCCATGCAAGAGCAATTTTTTTAGCATCCTTTCCTGGGTTCTGGTGTATTGCTATGAGAGCGGGAACTCCTTTACCTTCAGTGAACTGACGACGGACAATGTGCCCTGGACCCTTTGGAGCGACCATGATCACGTTTACGTCTTCAGGCGGTACCACGGTGCCGTAATGGATTGCAAAACCATGACTGAAGCCGAGTGTTTTTCCTTTGGTGAGATTTTTCTTTATGTCTTTCTTGTAAATTTCTCCAATTTTTGTGTCGGGCGCAGCAATGAAAATAATATCCGCTCGCTTCACAGCTTCAGCAGTATCATAGACTTTGAATCCAAGTTTTTTTGCTATTGCACGAGACTTTGAACCTTTATAGAGGCCGATGATAACATTGACCTTACTTTCTTTGAGATTTAGAGCGTGGGCATGTCCCTGAGAACCGAAACCGATTACGGCAAAGGTTTTCCCTTTCAAGGTTTTCATGTCAGCGTTTTTTTCTTTATAGATGCGTGCGTTCATTGGAATTTGTTCTGGTTTTATTTAAATCTGCCGCTTCAGAGCGGGCGAGAATTGTGCATTGTTTAGGTGCATTGGTCAAATCTAAAACACTTCATTACTTATTATGTTTTACGATTAATTTTATTAAAAAGACTAGAATTAGAGCAAATAAGCTACAGCTGGCAGAAGCGATGAGGTGACTATTTGATGCATTTTTTTGATGTATTATGGATTTTTCAGTTATTTCATTGTTAGCCTCAGGTAAATCCCAGTAAAAATCGAAAAGATCACCATCATAATGCTGTTCGAGTGTTCTCAATTCTTTTATTTGATCAAAAGGAATTAGATTTAGGAGCCTTTCTTCCCCTACCTTATAATTTGAGCTGGGGAGCATTTGGCGATTTTTGTAGGCCCAATGAAGCACTGCTATTTTATTTTCATCTGTTTCAAT
>DUBC01000023.1:4009-24838 GCA_012960505.1 Verrucomicrobiales bacterium | reverse complement strand
CCCGAGCTGACTTCACCTAACGGCATGTTATAGCGGTACACTTCGTTCCCGTTAAGATAAAAAATTGCTCCATCATCTATCAGGTAAGTTATTTGCAGTTCGTATGCATTGTTGAATTGTGTTTCACTCAGATCAAATTCAGTTTCGAAGTAATACGTGATGACGTAGGGCCTATTGAGTGCGGGTCTTATTAGCTCAGTGCCGAGGTCAACTTCAAGACGGTTCTCCTTAGCGTGCACTCCTGGACCGGACTTCCAGTCCTCTGTTACCGGGTGCTCTTCACTTGCCCACTCAGTTCCTAGATCCACTCCACTTTCATTGTAACGCCATTCATGATCGAAACTGAGTATGGGTACCTTAATGGTCGGGGGAGGTAAGTTACTATCCTGAAAATTGATTTTTCCTGGCGTGCCTAATACTTGAGGGCTCGATGTCCAGTTCTGAGGAGGGGCACTTGCGGTCATTGGTAATGATTTTGAAAGAGTCGCTCCAGAACCGTCCGCGCTGACAGGCCAAGGGTCCTTGTCATTGTATGTTATTTCGTCCATTATGCGTTCATTGTTGTTTCGCAGACGAACCGTTTCCCCGGCATTATCCAATCGGCCTTGATAAGGGCCGAGTACATTTCCCAGTCCCGAGGTTTCCTTGATTGTTTCCGGGTCAAGAGCGATGACCAAGAATGATCTACCTTCAATGATTGTGTTTTCAGGAAAAGAATAATCGATGCCGCCAGTCAATTTCCACCCGGTGAGGTCCACATTGACACTGTTCTGATTGTAAAGTTCGATAAATTCGAGGGCATGATTATTTCCTGCCGGATGATAATTGATTTCGTTAAATACAACGATTGAGTCGATCGCTTTTGATTCTATCGATGAGAGAATAATCAATGAGAAAATGGCAATTCCTAATGAGCGTAGTAGGGGTTGTTGCGTGGTTTTTTTTGGGTGCACGGTTTTGAGAGTGGATTGACTGTCTGTGGGGAGGTTGAGATTTTGTACTTAGGGCTGCCTAAAAGCAATGAATAACCATGTAAAAGGTTATCATTAGAAGAAAAAAGATCTGTTAAGACTTCTTATAAAAGGATGTCGCGAACGACCTTTCCATGCACATCAGTGAGGCGGAAGTCCCTTCCCTGATAACGATAGGTCAATTTTTCATGATCGAACCCAAGGCAATGCATTACGGTCGCATTGAGATCATGAATGTGTACTGGATCCTTAGTCACGTTATAACTGAAGTCGTCCGTTTCACCATAAACGATTCCAGGTTTTATACCGCCCCCCGCCATCCATTTAGTGAAGCAGCGGGGATGATGATCACGTCCATAATTCTCTTTTGTTAATTTACCTTGGCAGTAAACGGTCCGACCAAATTCTCCGCCCCAGATGACCAAGGTATCATCGAGCATGCCCCGTTGCTTCAGGTCGCGGAGCAGCGCGGCGCTCGGTTGGTCAATGATGCCGCACTGCCTGCTTATGTCTTTTGGCAGGTTCCCGTGCTGGTCCCACTGCCGGATAAAGATTTGAGTGAACCGGACTCCTCTCTCGGCCAAGCGGCGAGCGAGGAGACAATTTGCGGCGAAGGTTCCGGGCTTAGTGGCTTCCGGGCCATACATATCGAGTATTGATTTGGGTTCACCGGATATATCAGTCAGTTCAGGTACTGAGCTTTGCATTCTATAGGCCATTTCATACTGCGCGATCCTTTCCCTTATTTGGGGATCGCCTACTGCCTCGTACCGTTCGTTATTGAGTTTTTCCAATTCGTTTAACATGCGGCGGCGCAACTTTGGGCTCACTCCCTTTGGATTGGAAAGATAGAGGACAGGATCCCCGCTAGATCTTAAAGAAACACCCTGATGGCGGGTGGACAGGAAACCTGCTCCCCATAATCTTTCATAAAGTGCCTGCCCTCCGAAGCCCCCATTCACTGTCGATTGAAGGACGACAAAGGCAGGGAGGTTCTGGTTCTCATTGCCTAATCCATACGACACCCATGCCCCAGCGCTCGGGCGTCCCGGTAACTGACTCCCTGTCTGAATGTAGGTGATCGCGGGGTCGTGATTAATGGCTTCAGTGTTCACGGCCTTCAGTACCGCAATATCATCAACCATTCCGGCAGTGTGAGGCAGGAGTTCACTGACCCAGGTTCCGGCCTTTCCATGTTGATTGAATTTGAATTTTGAGGGAGCGATCGGAAAACGTTTTTGACCGGAAGTCATTGTCGTGATGCGTTGCCCGTTCCTTACAGAGTCTGGGAGTTCCTTGTCGAACCATTCTCCCAGACCGGGCTTATAATCCCACATGTCTAGCTGGGACGGTGCTCCGGACATGAAAAGGTAGATGACTCTTTTTGCCTTGGGTGCAATGTGAGAGAGTTGATCGATTGGATTATTTGAGGTTGCCCCGAACAGGTTCGGATTCATTAATGACCCAAGAGCCGCGGTGCCGATTCCTGCTGAGGCTTTTCCGAAGAAATGCCGTCTCGTTTCGATGAGTTCTGATTCGCGGATAGGATTCATTTTTTAGCCTTTGGTAACGGTTTCGCTCAGGTTCAGTATCAGGTGAGTGATCATTGTCCAGGAAGCAAGTTCAGGAGCATTCAGTGATTTATCCACGGCTGATTCCCCAGTGGACAGGATCTCAGTGACGGTGCCATTATTATTAGAGAAATCCTTAAGGTGTTCATTATAGAGATTAAGGATTGATTTTTTTTCTGATTCACTCGGTAGTCTCCCAAGGGCCGTACGGAAAATAAATATGATGCGTTCCTCGGTCCCGTTCCCTCCTTCTTTCATGACCCTTTCTCCGAACTTTCGTGCAGCTTCAAAGAACTGAACATCATTCATCAGTACCAGTGCCTGCAGCGGCGTGTTGGTTCTTTCTCTGCGAACTGTACAAGTTTCCCTGTTAGGGGCATCAAAGATTGCCATGGAAGGCGGATGAGAAGTTCTTTTCCAGAAAGTGTACATGCTTCTCCTGTAAAGAGCTTCGCCTTTGTCTTGCTTGAAAACGGACGTGTTACTTCCTCCAAAACCGACGGGCTTCCACAGGCCCGCTGGCTGGTATGGTTTGACGCTCCTTCCCCCGATTTTATTTCCTAGGAGGCCGCTCATTACCAATGCCTGATCTCTGATGGATTCCGCATCGAGGCGGAACCTTGGTCCACGGGCCAGAATTCGGTTCTCTGGATCTTGCCTAAATTTCTCTGGATTTGCTTTTGATGATTGTCTGTAAGTAGATGACATAAGCATCATTTTGATCATACGTTTGACATCCCATCCCGATTCCATGAAATCGACGGCCATCCAGTCAAGGAGTTCCGGGTGAGAGGGTTGTTCTCCCTGCACTCCAAAGTCCTCTGAGGTCTTGACTAAACCTGTACCAAAGATTTGCTGCCAGAACCTGTTCACCGTTACTCTAGAGGTGAGCGGTTGTTCCGGTGAGACCAGCCATTTAGCCAGACCGAGACGGTTAGGAGGAGCGTCCTTATTTGGTGGAGCAATCCATCCTGGAAGATTTGGGCTGACCTTTTCCCGTTGCTGTGTGTATTCGCCTCGCTCAAGTATATAAGCTTGTCGCGGTTCTTTCCGGTCCTCCATGATGAGAGTGGATGGAATTGCTTTTTCGATTGCAGTTAACCGACCCTTGGCCTCTGTCTCTCTTCTGAGAGTTGGTGCGAAACTTGCCTTTGTTTCCGGATTCACTTTGAGGAAATAATGAGTCATGAGCCGGTTCTTTTGTTCTTCGGTCCTCTGGTCCGATTGTACTTTAAGGGCTTCATGAACCTCTTTTGGCAATGAGGATGAGTGACCCTTCAGTTGGTACTGTTCCCAGAGCGAAAAGGAAACTAACTGTTCATCTGAAAGTTTTCTTGTGACTATACCTGACTTGTCCCAGTACACGGTTCCGCCGAATTGAGTGAAGGCCCAACCATCAACTTTTGAGCCAGGGCTGAGTCCAACCGTTTTGGCGGGAACTTCGAGCCTGACCCATTTTCCTTTCTCTGGAAGTTCACCCATAGGGAAATTTGTGTGATCGGTTTTACCTTCAATGCTATAGCCTTTGTTGGCGCCCCAAAATGCACGATGATTCCAGTCATTGGTTCTAAATTGTAGTTGGATAGTTTCTGGAGGATTCTTCGAGTCTAGATAAACGTGTGCGAATAGAACATCCCCTTCGGCTATGATTAGAGGAGGATTAGCTCCTTCAAAAAAGTGCTGGCTTAACCCGGTTGCTGTCCTTGTGGTTGAGGTTTCTCCGCTGAGGACCGGATGCCCTTCTGATTTTTTAACAAATTTCCATGATTTGTCTGCTTCATTCCCTAGAGGCTTGGCCTTTGCAGGTATTGAATCCTCTATCCAGACCAGCTCTGAAGTTGAGTCTAGTACCTTGAGTTCTTTGCCTGCATGAGGGTCCTTATATTCGATGTTCTTTGTGATTTCCGGGATCTGTTTTTGCGCGGAAGTTATTTTATCCTTTAGAAAAGTCATTTCGGCTCTTTGAATTTTTGTTGGAGCCTTCATTGATGGAGGAGGAAGTAATTTATTTCCGTCCATTGCTTTTTCGGTCAGGCTGTAGAAGTAGGAGAATAGCTGGTAGAATTCCTTCTGAGAGAGGGGATCGAACTTGTGATCATGACAGTTTGCGCACCCTGCCGTGAGGCCTAACCAGACGGTCGAAGTTGTTTCGACCCGTTCGACTGCGTATCTTACATAATATTCCGCGTCGATAGATCCTCCCTCGCCAGTAGTTATGTTGCAGCGGTTGAATCCGGTCGCTACTTTCTGTTCTATGCTTGGTTCTGGAAGAAGATCACCTGCCAGTTGCTCGATGGTGAATTGATCGAATGGCTGGTTATTATTGAACGAGTCAATGACCCAGTTACGATAAGGCCAGATTGATCGTTCATTGTCCAGATGCAATCCGTGAGTGTCCGCGTAACGTGCAGCGTCCAACCAAATCCGTGCCATTTGTTCTCCGTATCTGGGGGATTTCAGGAGACGGTCCACAAGCTTTTCGTATGCATTACCAGAACGATCTGAAAGGAACTGATCAATCTCATTCACGGTTGGTGGAAGTCCAGTCAGATCGAAAGTGGCTCGCCTTATGAGTGTTTCTTTAGTCGCTTCTTTTTCCGGTGCCATTCCTTCTTGTCCGATCCTTGAATGAATGAATTGGTCAATGGGGTTTTCCACTTTCCATTCATTATTTGTAATTCCGGGGACTTTTGATTTTACTGGTTTTTCGAAGGACCAATGCTTACCCCACTCGCCTCCTGATTTGATCCAGTCCTTGATCCTATCAGTTTCTTCTTTGGTGAGTTTTTTCCCTGAATCGGCCGGCGGCATTACTTCTTCCGGGTCGGTGGATGTTATTCGCTGGTAGATTGCACTCTCAGAAATATTTCCGGGGACCAAGGCAATGGATCCGGACTTTAATGTGGCCTTGGCTCCTTCAGCCTTGTCTAACCTTAGGCCGGCCTTTCGTTTTGCTTTGTCGGGCCCATGACAACCGAAACAATTGTTTGATAGAACTGGCAGGATATTTTTTGAAAAATCAATTTCCTTAGCTTGTAGACTTTGATCAGGAATTAGAGCGAATGAAAAAATAAAACAATTAAAGAGCAATGGTTTTAAAATTCGCGGAATGTTATATAAAAAAATCATTAATAAGAGTTTTAAAGTATCAAAAAAATCATTCAGTGGTCAACTGTCTATAGTATTATCAGTATATTTTTTGATGTCAAAATCTTGACCGTTACAAATTAATCTAAATTTTGTAATCGGCTAGAAGATGTTCCTAGTGTTAGTAATGTATTAATCATTTCAATGATTACATTTTTTAAGTAATTCGCGTTGGGATAATAAAGTTTAAAACAAAGAAAATTGAAGAAATTTAGACCGAAATTTAAATCATCAAGATAATGAAAAGGCTACTGTGTTTATTGCTATTTTCGGCTTCGATTTTGCTTATTCCTTTTGCTATTCAGCAACTCATACAGTACCGGCAATTACCAAAAAGTATTACCATAGTTACCGGCAAAGAGGGGGGCCGATACAAGGACATTGCAGACGCGCTTGGGCGCAAGATAGAGGCGGAACATGGTATCAAGGTTGAGTATATTGATTCTCCCGGTTCTCAAAAAAATATAAATTCCATTCAGAACGGTGAAGCTGATTTTGCTTTTTTTCAGCCCAATGTAATCAAAGACACTTCGGATTTCCCTGATGTCAGAATGATTGCGAATGTTTTTCCAGAGGTTGTTTTGATCCATGTCAAAAAGGACCTTGGATATGATCCTTTTATCGGAGAATTAAAGGAAAGAGAAAATACGATAATTGCTGTTGGAGAGGAGGGGTCCGGATCCGTTGTCAACAGTGAGGCGATCCTTAATCATTTTGACAATAGTTCTTTGATCGGGACTCGAGTCACAAGGAATTTTGACGAAGTGATAACAGGCTTTGAGTCAGGAAGTATTGACATGGCCATTGTTACAACAGAAGAGAACGCTTTGATACAAAAGAGGATCGTGGCAACGACCAAAACTAAGCTAATGGAATTGCCTTTCGCTGAATCTTTCATTGCTAAGAATCCTGAGTTTCATCTTCATGAGATACCGAGTGGATTTTATGGAGTCTTTCCTGAGCCTTATCCTGTTCAAAAAACAACAACGATCGCCGTGAACGCACAATTGATCACGAATTCGTCTGTCAGTGCTTCGATGGTTACGGCCGCAACTGAGGCTCTGATGGATCCGGAATTCCTTTCAAGCAATAGACTCAATGATTTGAGGAGCGGGGGTAAGGATTACGCGAGATCGAATCCGTCAATCCCATTTCATTCAGGAGCAAATCACTTTTACGATCCAGAGATTAAGCCTTTCCTGAACCCTGATTTTGTTGATTCCACTGAAAGTTTAAGATCCTTTTTTGTTTCTATCTTAATTGCTCTTTATCTTGTCTTTAGATGGCTCAGAAATAAGAATCGAATGCGTGAGGAACATCATCTTGATAAGTATGTTCGAAGATTGTTGGAAATTGAACAAGAGCAGGTAGACCTTGATGAGGGGGGGGTAGATGGAAATGAAACTCTGAAACTTGAAACGCTTCTTGATGAAGTTACGGGATTACGAAGGGAGGCTCTCATTTCATTTAGTGCTAATGAATTTCGTGATGATGCTGGGGTAGAATGTTTTCTGATGTTATCAAGTTCACTAAGTGAGAAGATCAACGCGAAGCTGACGCGTCAGAAATTATGTGCTCAGATCGCTGCATTGCAGGAAAAATTTTTCAGTTCTGATGGAAAGTAAATTCTACCCATTGGTAAAGTTTAATAGTAATTGAAGAGTTACTGGTAATTCCATGTAATCATGTGTTATCAGTTTTCTCATGAGATTATTTCTTTGTTTGGGCGCGTTTTGTTTTCTGATTTCTTTCTCTTTTGCGGGAGAACGTAATGTCATTTTTCGCGGTCATTATAATAATTCGTTGATCCAATTTCTAGGGAAGAAAGACAATCCAGGCAAAAGTGGACGAGTGGCGTTCATGGGTGGGTCAATTACTCAGATGAACGGTTACCGGCCAATGGTTGCCGACTGGCTTAAGGTGCGGTTCCCTCAAACTAAATTTGAATTTATAAATGCTGGAATTTCTTCTACCTGTTCCATGACCGGGGCCTTTCGTTTGCAGAAGCATGTTTTGGATAAGGGACGTGTTGATCTTTTCTTTATTGAGTTTGCGGTGAATGATGATCAGGACGCTGGGCATGAGAAGAGGGAATGTGTGAGGGGAATGGAGGGGATCATTCGGCACGCTAGGACAGCACAACCTGAAATGGACATTGTCGTAACGTATTTTGTGAATCCCGGGATGCTGGGTCAGTTGAAGGCGGGGAAGGTTCCCATGCCGATAGCAGCGCATGAGGAGGTCCTTAAACATTATGGGGTTTCCGCGATATTTCTAGCACGTGAAGTGGCTGACCGCATCAGTGCCGAGGAACTGACATGGGCCCAGTTCGGTGGAACTCATCCCAAGCCTGCCGGCAATGCAATAGCTGCAGAAATGATCGGACAGCTTCTTAGCAATGCCTGGGATAAGAACAAGACCAAGGATAAAGAACCTCACCCGGTCCCTGAAAAGTTGATTGATTCGGGAAGCTATTATCAGGGAATTTTTCTTTCTCCCGAACAATCATCAAATGATTCCTGGTCATGGAGTATTCCTCAATGGAAAAAGATCCCTGGTAGTTTTCGTAACACTTTCGCCGGAATGAAGTTCCTCTGTTGTGATGAGTCGGGCAAAGGGACGGCCATCCATTTCACCGGGACTGCACTCGGGGCCTATGTCTTAGCTGGTCCTGATGCGGGAACCCTTGAGTTTAGCCTGAACAATGGTCCGTGGAAGACTCGTGACCTTTATCATCGTTATAGTCGGGGCCTTCACTATCCCCGTACCGTGATGCTTGTGACTGACCTTGAGAAAAAAGAACACACGGTCCGAATGCGCCTAAGCGGTAAATCGAACCCGTCCAGTAAGGGAACTGCGGCCCGGATCCTGCAGTTCACTGTTAATTGATTTATGTTGTAAGGTGCTTCATTGAATTTTAAGCGAATGTATTAAAGAAAGATGCTAGAGACGAATTTCTCCAACATTGACTGGTTCATTGTGGCTGCTTATTTGGCGGGCACCGTAGTCATTGGACTGTGGGTGAACCGATACATTAAAGGGATGGGGGATTTTCTTGTCGCCGGGAGGTCGCTCCGCACGCGATTAGGAATAGCAACTATGATCGGCTCAGAGCTTGGCCTAGTCACCGCAATGTTTGCGGCACAGAAGGGATTCACGACAGGCTTTTCAGCTTTTCATATTGGACTCATGGCAGGAATAGCCACACTCATCGTTGGCGTGACGGGATTCATTGTTGTTCCATTGAGACGGATGGAGGTCATGACTATCCCTGAATTTTACGAGAAGCGTTTCCGTAGCCGTTCTCTTCGAATCGTGGGCGGTTTTATTTTGGCTGCGGCGGGAATCTTAAACATGGGCCTGTTTCTTAAGGCGGGAGCCGTGTTCGTGTCCGGAATTACCGGGATCGATGATGATGCAGTGAAATGGGTGATGACTGTAATGATCGTGTTGGTTCTCTTTTATACCTGCCTCGGAGGAATGGTTTCTGTTATCATTACAGATTACGTTCAGTTTGTGGTGCTTTCTTTCGGGCTGCTCCTCACTTGTGTTATTGCGGTACAGAAGATTGGCTGGTCAACATTGGTGAAGGGCGTTGAGAAGATCTATTCAGAGGAAGGGTTCAATCCCTTGGTAGCGGAAGGAGTAGGTGGTTCTTACGTGAGTTGGATGTTTTTCCTTGGGGTCATTTCGTGTGCTGTCTGGCAGACAGCAGTGATGAGGGCCTGCGCGGCTGAAAGTGTTGCCGTGGTAAAGAAAATGTATTTGTGGTCTTCTCTTGGTTTCATGATCAGGTTCCTGATTCCTCAGTTCATTGGAATTTGTGCTTTGGTTTATTTTTATGACATGGGTGCCGTCGAACCTTTCTTTGATAGTGACGGGCAGGTCAGTAATGATCCTGAGGTGACAATGAAGGCGATGCCGATCTTTCTTGGGAGGCTTCTCCCCGTTGGGCTCTTGGGAATTGTTGCTGCCGGGATGATCGCCGCTTTCATGTCAACGCATGACACTTACCTATTGTGCTGGTCGTCAGTGCTAACGGAGGACGTTGTTAACCCATTAGCCTCTGAGAGGATGTCACAGAGGGCAAGGATCGTTCTGACTAGAGTATTTCTTGTCATAATTGCGATCTTTCTGGTGATTTGGGGTCTCTGGTACGATCTGGGGCAGGACCTCTGGGACTATATGGCAGTGTCCGGAGCAATTTATTTTACCGGAGCCTTCGCAATACTCTTGCTGGGTCTTTATTGGAAAAGGGCTAGCACTACCGGAGCCTTCTCGGCTCTCTTCATTGGCACGTTAGCTGTGATTGGGCTAAAGCCAGTCCAGGCAAAATTAGATCTTGTGGATTATTTTAAGGAGAAGGGAATTGAGAGTCATCATATTGGGCTGACAGTTTCTTTTATCGCAATTATTGGTATGGTTGTCATGTCCGTGGTCGTTCCTGATCAGAAAGAAAGAACTGAAAATTTTAACTAAGATTGATTATGGAAGGATGGATTATTTTTTGGGGAGCCTTACTGCTAGTGACTCTGATCATATACACGGTACTCGTACTGTATGTTTCTCTTGGAGGAGTCGCTGACATACGCAAGATGCTCAAGTCCCTCTCTGGAGATGAGAATTCTGAGAATTCTGACTCTCAGGAATTGGATGAGGAATCTTTAGAGTCCTGAACGTACCGTTTTATCGAAGTCCTTTGCAAAGGATAAGACTTCATCTATTGGCCCGGTCATCTTAATAAATATGGGGCCCCCTTCGCATTCGATGATTGCTCCGCGCAATGCATGGTCTGGTGTCGGAATCTTTTGACCAAAAGGTGGACCGCTCATGTATGTGCCTCTTGCCGAAACAGTCGTGATCTTACTCTTTTTAATTTCCACCTTTTCCACTTTTGCGGACAATTTATCTTTTGGTTCTTTGAACTGAGAGAACCATCTTGACGCGTTCGCTTCGACGCCTCCTCCCTGACCCGCTCCGAAATAAAAGACAACGATCTCGGTCTTGCCACTTTTGTATTGAGCTTTACGCATTCTGGAGCTCGGTTTCTCCACTTTCCAGGTTATGGGTGCTTCAAAGGTTTTCCCTGCCACTTTGAATTGGTTTTTCTTTTCGTCTCCATGAGCTAATCCGGCCCAGAATAAAAGGTGTATAATTAATAAGTGTTTCATTATTTATTTTGATTTTTATGCCCAATCTATAACAGCTTCTTGGCTGGATGAAAACCAAACAGCTAACTTTAATCAATCTTGTTGCTGTGCTTTTCCCTTAGCTGTTAAGTTACAAAAGAATATGAGGAAAAATTGGACCGCTTTATTATTTTTATTCTACTTTTGTATCCAGGCAAGAGCTGAAATTAAATTCAATGAAGGAGACAGGGTCCTCCTCTATGGGAACTCATTCATTGAACGGATGCAGCAGAACGGTTTCTTTGAGGCGGCGTTGCAACTGGCGAATCCAGAAAAGAGAATCGAATTGCGCAGTCTGGCATGGACTGGTGATGAGTTGGGTTACCGCCTTCGTCCCGAACGTTATGTGAATCATCTTAAAAAGCTTCTGGACCGGTGGCCCGCGAACCATGTCATTTTAGGGTTTGGATTATATGAATCCTTTGCCGGGTCCTCTGGAATTGAAAGGTTCAAGGCTGATCTGAATGGTTATTTGGATGAAATAAAGAGGAGGCACCCAGAGGCCGGAATAATTCTTCTTTCACCCATTGCCAATGAGGATCTGAATCATCCTCATTATCCTGACACGGGACGAAGGAATGGGGAAATTAAGTCCTATGTCGATGCGATGTCTTTAATTGCAGAGAGCAGGAAAATTCAATTCATTGATTTATTTAATTTCAGTAAGGCCCAGTACGCGAGCAATGAAAAACCACTAACTGATAATGGCGTTCATCTTAATCCTTATGGCCATGAGTTAATCGCGAGCCAGCTCTCCAAAAACATTCTAGGTGATCGGATATATGATGGAATGAATAAGGAAAGAATCAGTTCCGTTGCCAGAGCCGTTTCACGTAAGGCTCAGTACGTCTCTACGATCGTTCGGCCAATCAATACGGTCCTTTACTTCGGAGTCCGCGGACGGGCCAATGAGTATAATACCGAGATCCCGCGTTACCATGAACTGATCAAGAGGTCCGATGAACGCATCCATGCTATGATTAGGAGCAAAACGCTTAATTTTAATTCCTCGCCCCTGACCCTTGATCCTCTCTTCAAGAGAGAGCCGGCCAAATTACCTTCGCCTGAACAGATGCTGGAATCCTTTAAGGTGGCTGAGGGATATGAAGTGAACCTCTTTGCCTCTGAGAAGGAATTCCCCGAACTCCGTAATCCGGAGCAGATAGCCTTTGATTCTCTGGGTAGGCTCTGGGTCGTTACGATGCCGTCCTTTCCAGGGACCATTCCTGGGGACGTGCCACAAGATAAGATTATCATCCTTGAGGACACGAACCGTGACGGGCGAGCTGACAAATCAACGATCTTTGCAGATCACCTGACAGTGCCGGACGGTCTGGCTTTTCATGAAGACGGAGTCATTATTTCTCATCAGCCTAGGTTAGTATTTATGAAAGATTCTGACGGGGACGGTCGGGCCGACTATCAGAAAGAAATATTGAGGGGAATTGATGTTACGGATGCTCATCATGGTGGGATGATTGCTATGGGTCCTTTGGGGCACGTAATGTTTTGTGATGGAGTCTTCCACCGATCACAACTGGAAACGCCGTACGGAATTACTCGTGGCGTTGATGCGACGACGTACCGGTTCGATTTGAGGAAAGGAACCGTAGAGCGTGAGTATCAGACCCTAACTCCTAACCCATGGAAAATCACCTGGGACCGTTGGGGAAATCTATTTCAAATGTATGGAGACGGTTTCGTTCAGGACTCTAATGCTATTCCTTGGACTCCTTTCGGAGTCTATCATCCTTTCAAACGGGCCATCAGCATTGCTTATGGGAAAGGTTCGGCTGCCTGTGTCATATCGAGTCCAAATTTTCCAGAAGAGTATCAGCAAGGGATGGCTTCGGCGGTCCTCCTCCGTAAGTGCTTCGTTTCAATCTCAAAGCATACTGCCGGAGGAGCTTATTATAAGGCTAGTGACAGGCTAGATATTTTGTCATCGCCGGATCCTATCTTCAGACCAGTTGATATTGCTTTTGGTTTTGATGGAGCCATGTACGTGTCGGACTTCTGTACCCGGATCATAGGCCATGCGCAGAATTCGATGAGGGATCCTCGTTGGGATCCTTATACGGGGCGCGTGTGGAGAATCGTGAATAAGGGGAAGCCCGCGGTAAAGGATTGGCCAAAGATTGAGGGGGCCAGCGTTGTGCAGTTACTTGATCTGCTCAAGCATCCGCAGAACCTTGTCCGGGATCATGCTAGGAGAAAGTTGCGAAGCGTTGACGGGATCGTTCCTGAGCTGGATCGATGGTTGGCTGGTGAATTGTCCGACTCAAATATTCTTGAAGGGCTGTGGGTGCTTCATGACCAGGGTCAGGTTCGGGAGACTCATCTAAAGAGGCTCCTTGGTTCACCTGACCAGAGGATCAGGGCCGCAGCCACATCACTGATTCGTTTTCAGGAGAGTAATTTAAAGGATCCGATGTCATTACTAAAAAAAATGGCATCAGATCAGCATCCGAGGGTACGAACTGAGGTCATTCATACCGTGTCTTATCTTCAGAAAAAGGATCAGGGTTATGCATCGATTCTTGGGCAGGTTAACGTGTCCGATGATCAGGGTTTGAGGACAGTGCTGGAGGATGCCGGGTATGGAACGGCCTCGGGGCAGGGGCCTGAAGTTCCGGTACTGAGCAGGCCCGAGGACAGTAAGCTCAAGAGTTGGCTCTTGAGTGCAGTTAAAGATGAGGAGCGTTATTTTGTTTTTGGCGGCAGTGTCGGTAAGGGTGGATCCATGCGCACTTTTGTAAAATCTCCGAGTGCGAGGCGTGCCACATTATCCATCAAACATAGTTACGTTAAAGTTTTCCTTAATGGTGTCCCTGTGATTGCTTCTGCGAACTGGTGGAGTTCAGACTGGAACGTTCAGGTTGATCTCGAGGAGGGTCTGAATCAGATCGAGGTTCTGTACGTGAGCGGCAGAGGAGCACAGGGTCATACTCCTGTTTATTTGTTTGATCCTTTAGGCAGAAAATTTACGGATCTTGAGGTTCCCGTCACTGAGGAAGAGATCAAAATGATGGCCACTACCTATAAGAAAGATAATGGACAGAATGATAATGCAATACGAGTCAGTGCTGTTCCGAACCAGTTAGCTTTTTCGCCTGCGGAGATTCGCTTGAGAGCAGGAAAGAAAATCATTCTTACCTTTGATAATCCGGATCTGCAGATTCATAACCTTGTCATTGTTAGGCCCGGATCTGGGGAAAGGGTAGGTCAGCTAGCTGACCAAATGGCTCAGGACTCTGATGCCTTGGAAAGACAATTCGTTCCTGATTCCAATGATGTAATCTGGTCCACATCACTTGTGAACGGAAAAGGAACATTTCAGGGCGAATTTAATGTTCCTGAAGTTCCAGGAAGGTATCCGTTCATATGTAGTTTTCCAGGTCACTGGAGGGTAATGAAGGGTGTCATGGTTGTTTATAAGTGATTTTTCCTAGGGAATTACGGTTTCCTTGCTTTGCTGTAATTTTTATCTGATAGTTTGCCTATGGATTTGATAGTCAAGAACCACCTATTCGTTTGTGCTTTGTCAATGATGTTCCTTTCGGGGTGCGGTGATAAAAATGTTAAGCAAGAACCTGCTCCGAGCGGCACTGAGGATAAGCAGACAGAGACTCCTGCTTCTGTAGATTCCAAGGAAGGTTCGCCGGAAGAGGTTCCGACTGAAGTTTCAGAGGAGCCGGTTAAGGATCCAGAGGAGGAAGTTTCACCTCAGCCAGAAGCGTCTTCTAAAGAGGATAATGAAGAGTCGACCGATGAGACTATTGTTGAGGATGAAGAACCATTACCTGATGCGGTTCAAGGTTTGAAGGAAAGAGCTGATCAGGGTGAAGCTCTCGCTCAGTTTAAACTGGCTTCCCTTTATGAGAGTGGCCGCGATGGCGTTCCTAAGAATTTACCCAAGGCTGCGGCATTCTATCGCAAGGCAGCCGAGCAGGGAAGAGCCGACGCTCAGTACAACTTGGGGATGATGTATGAGAGTGGCCATGGCATTGAAAAGGATCCAGTTGAAGCGGCCCGATGGTTTAAAGCTTTTAACGAGAACCAGTAGAAAAATCAGGGATCGGTGTGCCCGTCATTTGATTCGCAGTAGTTAGCTACTTTCGGAGTCTTCTCTTTGTTCGTCGGTTTTTATTTCGGAGGCGGCTTGTTGTCCTTTTTCTCCTAAAGCGACGATGCCGGAACTGATTTTCCCGAGCCATTTCTTAGCGATGGGCTTGGATGCTTTTGCTACAGTCTTTCCTTCTCTCTGTGCGATCCTGATCAGTTTCTCAGCTTGTTCGGTAATCTTTTTTTTATCCATCACTTGTTATGATAAATTTACATGAATATGATAAATTCATATGAAACATATTAATAAAAAATATAATCATACTGCAACAATAAGAGTGCATAAATTTGATTAGTTGTCATTTGTATGACCAAATAGGTTTATCCATTTCATCCCCTTATATTTTTTTATAAAAAATTCTTAATATTATTTGGATTGGAGGATATAGTTTATAAATGATACTAGCCCTTATTTAATATGGATCAAACCGCTGAATTTGTACGTTTATGGACCCAATACCACAGGGACGTTGAGCGTTATGTTTACTCGATGATCCCGCGCTCAGCGGACGCGGCAGAAGTTGTGCAGGTAGTTTCAGTTAAGCTCTGGGAGAAATGGGACAAATATGACCACGAGAGACCGTTCATACCCTGGGCCATGCGCTTTGCGTGGTTGGAGATTTTGAAATGGAGGCAACGGCTTGCCAGAGAGAAGCTTGTTTTTTCAGATGAGTTATTACAGCAGATGCATTCAACTCATGAAGAATTGGATCCGGTGATGGAGATGAGGCGAAAAATTTTAGGAAAGTGCCTTGAGAAGCTCAATGAAGAGGACCGTAAATTAGTTCGTTTGCGTTATGGTCGGCACGGAGCCATCAAGGAAGAGGCTGAGCTTACTGGAAAGAAGATGCATGTACTTTATTATGCTCTTGAAAGGATACGCGTTCAGTTGTTGAATTGCATTGAGCTTAACATGAATAGGAGAGGGATGACCGATGCATAGTTTAAAGAATACGGATCTGGATAATCTCCTTGCCAAGCTAGTGGATGATTCCATTACGGATGAAGAGTTGACTGGTCTCGAGAGAATTCTTGATGGGGACGCGTCAGCGCAACGTCGATACTTTCATTATCTTGATCTTCATATGGATCTTCAGGAAAGGGCCACACGTTCCAAGATTCATTCCAGGGCCCGATTCGGTTTATCCAAATGGAAAGTTGCAGGCATTGCCGCTATGTTTTGCCTATGGATTGGTTTTAGCTACTTTGCTGTGAATGAGGATTCAGAGTCCGGACCTGCTACCTTTGCCCACATCATTGGGATGGATGGTTTGATCGAGTGGAGTGAGGAGGAAGGTTCAATCATTAATGACCTGAGTGTTGGGGATCCTCTAAGTGAGGGAACCATTGAGGGGCTGACTTCAAATTCATGGGTTGAGATCGAGTTGAATGATGGTTCGAAGGCGATCATCTCAGGTATTTCAAAATTGAAATTTTCTCAGAATCGGGGATCAAAGGTTCTTCGTCTCAGTCAGGGTTATTTGTCCGTTAAGGCAGCACCTCAACCCGAAGCCAAGCCGATGCTGGTATTTTCCCCAGGAGCCAGGGCCGAGGTTTTGGGAACCCAGTTCAATGTTTTGGCCAGCCTCGAATCGACCCGTTACACGGTCAATGAGGGTCTGGTTCGCGTGAAAAGGATCAATGATGGGAGCGTTCAGGAAGTGTCTGCTAATCATTATGTAGTGGCTGGACTGGATAGTGAGGATGAATTCAAATCGGTTCTTCTTCAGAATTATTCGGAAGAATGGAAGAGCGAGTTTCCGCGTGATGTGAGAAGAGGTTATTTGTATCAGTCAGAGAAATTTACGGCTATTAATCCCGCCATCAATCCAGCTGTTAAACTTTTGACTAAGTTCAGTTCTTCGGCGCAGCGTATTCTTGCTCCTTACCGGTTACGGACTAAGCCGTGCCTGTGGTTTGAGAAGGGCAGGAAACCCGAGCTTCACTTTTCAGTGAACATTGGAGTCTCTGCGACAAGTCCTTTACCTGTTCGTGTTAATGAGGATGCCAAGTTTAAAATCCGGGGAAGAATTGATACGAATATGTTTGGTGTGGATGACTCTAATTTTATCATTGTCGGGTTCACTTCGACCCATACTCAGGGCGGTTTTTCCGGCAAATATATTAGTGGGGAGAAAGTCGATCTGAATCCTTCAGAAAAGAATGACCAGTTCGAAATTGAGATTCCGATCAGGGAATTTTTAAAAGTTGAGAAGGGTGAGTACAAAGATTCTCTGGTCCGTGATTCCTCTGCAGGTCTTGAGATTTTGGATCTTTGGTTCGTGACATACCAGAACATTGGACTGGAGATATTCGATGTCGAAATTATAGTAAATGATGAATAGGAATTTATTCCCTCATATTATCTGGATCCTTGTCGCTTCAATTTCATTTATTTTGGGTTACAAGTTCTTTCCTGCGGGTGATGGTCGTTCGGCGAAACCTGTAGGTTTGGAGCAAGGGGATTTGTCTTTAGCCGACGGCAAGTCTCTCAAGCGTGAGGGTAAGGGGGTGTCGAGTCAGCAGGGTAAAGGAGCCGGTTCTGAGATTGGCCGTGATGCCTTATCAGAAAAGAAAACCCTTTCCGATCTTGAAATTGAATCGCTAGGACAAAAGCTCAAAGAGTCGACTAACCCTATCGATAAGAGGCTCGCTTTCTCTCAGTTACTTCAGGGGCTCACTGCGGAAAATGCCTTACTGATCAGGGACCAGATCAAGAACTTTGATGCCGGTAGTCCGGAGTTTAAGGAATTTCATTATGCGTGGGGGTCGATCGGAGGAACTGACGCGATCATGTTCGGAGTGGATACGGTAGAGCCTGACATGTCACCGGCACTTTCCGGCTGGGCCAGCTCAGATCCTCAGAAAGCGATTGCCTGGTTCGAGTCACTGGACATGGAAAATGATTCCAGTTTTGATCCTTTGCTCAAGGATCGAAAAATGAAGGCGGAGGATCTTCGTAATCATCTGATGGGGGGATTAGTTCAGGGCCTTGCCGATACAGATCCTGATCTTGCAATGAGATTCGTTCAGGAAGTATTGGACTCAGGTAATAAGGCTGCTCATGGGATGATGCATGCTCCGATCTCTGCAATGATTAGAACAAGTTCCCCACTCGAGGCGGCTCAGTGGGCGAGTCAACTCGAAGAGGGCTTTGTCCGGGATCAGGCCATGAGCCGTACCGCGGATCACTTCGCCAGGAAAGATTTTGAGGCTGCTAAAGAGTGGGCCGAATCGGTAAGTTCTAATGATGGAGCAGAGAGAGTCATTGGCCCTGTGACCAAGAACTGGGCGTCCAGAGACCCTGAAGCTGCAATGGATTGGGTGTCCAGTTTACCCGAAGGTAAGGCCCAGCATTCAGGAACGTGGGCTGCCCTTAATGGGTGGGCCGGGAAAGATCCTGCAGCCGCGAGTGATTATCTGGCAAATATGCCGGATTCTGAAATGAGGAACGTTGCCATTTCTGGATTCAGTGATCGTTTGGTATGGGAGAACCCTCAAGCGGCAATGACGTGGGCAAATTCGATCACTTCAGATGAAATGCGAAACGATGCCCTTACCCGGGTCGGAAGGTCCTGGGCCAGAAAGGATCCTAAGGCAGCATCGGACTGGGCTGACAGCACACCCGGAATTCCTTCAACGATCCAGTCGGAAATTGAAAATGTGAACAGAAGTAAACGTAAAAATTGAGGGATATAAAAACCTGATATTTTTCAACCAAATGAAGGACTCAATTCTAACTCATTCCCCATGGACGTTGATCACGATGATCACCTTCTTTGTTGGATCGCAGTTGGCACCTTCTTCCAAGAAGAGCGATCAGAGTTTGATGGGCCAGGGCACTGGCGTTAATGCTGTGAGGGTAAAAAATTATCAGCTCCTCAACGCGCCTCGATCATCTAAAATGAAATCTTCAGGGACTGCATTGGCTCAGGGCAGTGCAGAGGACTTTCGCCCGAAGGGTTTAGCGGGAAGGAGTAGATCGAATCCCAGTTCAGCGAAGAGTGGTGACGCGAGTGATTTTATGAATCAGAAGGGGCCACTCAATAAAAAACAGCTCCAGGATCTTGTTCAGCTAGCCGTAAAATCCACAAATCCGATTGAGCGGAGGAAGGCATTTGACCGGCTCCTAGAAGAGATGCGCTCTGACACTTTCACTTATGAGCAGGCCATGACGATTCGTCATGCCATGCATCATGGAGGGGCTGATGGTGAGCAGTGGAGGACATTTGATTATGCTTGGGGTGCTAATGATCCGGCCTCAGCAGTTGCGGAAATTGACAAGATCCCAGAGCAGTATCGGCGAGGGTTTACTAGTAATATGCTTCCGGGACTCGCTAGCGTTGAGCCGCGGACAGCTATTGGTATCGTTGAGTCGATGGAAGGAGAAATGCGTCAGCAAATGACTGGCCGTTTGCTCGAAGGATTGGCTGATTATGATGTGGGATTTGCGACCGATTACGTTTTTGATATGGCAGAGAGTGGAGATCCTAACGCCTCTCAATACATGAGAAGATTGGCCAGAGAAGTGATGGAGACTGCGGGATTTGAGGGGGGTATAGAGTGGGCCGAGAGTTTACAGGAAGGAGCATTGCAGGCAGCTGCCCTAAGGAGTGTAGCTAATGAGTACGCGAACAATGATCCTCAGGCAGCCGCGCAGTGGGCAGAACAGTTCGTTGGTACTGAACAGAATTCCAGACTCTTTGGAGAAATTGTTCGTGAGTGGGGGAATGAGGAAGCAGCTTCCGCCTGGGTCGAGTCATTGGAGCCCAGTCAGGGGCAGCGTGACGCTCTGAGTGCCGTTTACGGGCATCGTGGAGCGACCAGTCCGGAGCAGGCATTGAAGGAAATTCAGGCAATGCCGCAGTCCGCCGACAAGGATTTTGCTTTGAACGGATTTATTAGCGGTCTGGCTCACCAAGATGGAGAAGCGGCCGTGGCGTGGGCAGCAGAGATTGATATGCCGGGGATGAGGGAAGCGGCAATGGTCCGGGCAGCTAAGCAGTATTATAAACAGGACAGACAGGCAACGGAGGAGTGGTTCGTTGCGAGTGGATTGCCGTCAGAGTCCTGGCGGCAAATTGTGAGTTCCAAATAACCCTTACCATTTATGATGTTTGTTGATTAAGGATTTTAATCAACTAACTATTCTATTATCCTTCCTTAATATAATGTCTGAAATCCTCGAAAATAAAGATCAAGAAGAAGATCGCCTAAAGGATTTTGAGGAGTTATCAACTGAAGCTCAACCAGGATTCTTGAGGGAGTTCCAATTTTGCGGAATTTTCTCAAAATGGATTCCGATAATGGCACGGCCATGCGTTATCTGCGGCAGTTAGGATTGGAAAAATAAGTCTTCATTGCTACAGGTGCCTCTTGGTCTTTTCTCTTCAGTTCCATTTACTGGTTCTTTGAGGTAAAGACTTGCGAGAATTATAGGTTGGGTATAGCATTCAAACCCTCCGGAGCCAGCTAGTTATTGCTGAGTTGATTTTGGGGCCTGTAGCTCAGTGGTTAGAGCAGGGGACTCATAATCCCTTGGTCGCAGGTTCGAGTCCTGCCGGGCCCACTGTATCTTGAGTCTGCTATCGTAGCACCAATCGTATCGAGTAGCTTCCGTTATCTTATATGAAAGCTTTAAAATAGGCAAGTTGATACACTAACTTGATACACTTTTTTCCCTTTCCTGCATCCTAGGGTTCAATATCGTTTCTTCAGATAGGGTTCTAATGATTCATTGAATCCTTTGATGAATTATTAGGACGCAACTCCCAAACCTTCGAGGAGGGGCCACGGGGGGTAGGCCATTTTTTTGTGCGAGGTGTG
>DUBC01000023.1:0-3893 GCA_012960505.1 Verrucomicrobiales bacterium | reverse complement strand
CGTCCTTGTAGGTTACTTCGCCCTTCTTCTGCCCGTTTTCGTGCCAATACAGCACTAACCCTTCCTCCTTGCCGTCCTTCCAGTTTCCTTCCTGCATCTTCTGCCCGTTTTCATACCAATACAACCATGGCCCATCCTGCTTGTCGTCCTTCCAGTTTCCTTCCTGCATCTTCTGCCCGTTTTCATACCAATACAACCATGGCCCTTCCTGCTTGCCGTCCTTGAAATTGGATTCGTCCTTCTTCTGCCCGTTTTCATACCAATACAACCATGGCCCATCCTGCTTGCCGTCCTTGTAGGTTACTTCGCCCTTCTTCTGCCCGTTTTCGTGCCAATACAGCACTAACCCTTCCTCCTTGCCGTCCTTGAAATTGGATTCGTCCTTCTTCTGCCCGTTATAATACCACTGAACAAGTAGGCCATCCAGCTTGCCGTCCTTATAGTTTCCTTCCTCCGCCTTCTGCCCAGTTGTATAGAGACTGAAATATTTACCCGTGTAAGGAGTATCTGAACCTTTCAGATACATGATACCTTCACGTTCTTCTAATTCATCATAATAATTAACACCCTCTGGTTTAGCTAAAGAACTAATGAACTCGTTGTCTTCCTTGGATAATTTGTTAGCAGGAACCTCAAAGACTTTGCCCGACTTCAGTTTAAGTTTAACGATTCCTTTTTCGTTCGATACAAACTCAGCCTCTACCTCTTTGCCATTAACAGCAGTCCAAGTTCTCAGCTCTGCATGACACACTGACCCAAGAAGCAGGGGCAGTGATACTAACAAGACTAACAGGCGTAAGGGGTTCATGGGTTCTCACTAATCAATTTTACAGGCCTGCCCCCAAAAGTATCGCCCCAGCCCTTTGCATCAGGTTTGCGGTAGATGGTGGGGGTTGCGCTTTTGAAAACCTCTTCACCCGCTTTAGGAGCATCCCCAAGAAATGTCACTGCGGTCAGGCTGGTGCACTCACTGAAGGCGGAAGTCCCGATGCTAGTGACACTGTCGGGGATCGTGATGCTCGTCAGGCTGGTGCAGTAAAAGAAGGCCACATTGCCGATGCTGGTGACGCTATCAGGAATCGTAATGCTGGTCAGACGGAGGCAAGTAGAGAAGGCGGCATCCTCAATGCTGGTGACGCTATCAGGAATCGTAATGCTGGTCAGACGGAGGCAAGTAGAGAAGGCTCCATACCCGACGCTGGTGACGCCATCAGGGATCGTAATGCTCGTCAGGCTAGTGCAGCGAGAGAAGGCATATTTCCCGATGCTGGTAACGCTATCAGGAATCGTGATGCTGGTCAGTCTTGAGCATCCCCAGAAGGCGTCTTCCCCGATACTGGTGACAGTTTTACCTTCAAATGTCGCAGGAATCACCAACTTGCCCGACGCGCCTTCGTTACAGCCAGTGATAGTGACCGCATCACCTTTAATCTCATATTTTAAATTGGGTTTAACGGGTGCTCCTTCTGTAGGATTAGGCAAAGCAACAGGTTCAACTGTAGCCTTCTCCCCACAACCCCCAAGAAGCAGGGGCAGTGATACTAACAAGACTAACAGGCGTAAGGGGTTCATGGGTTATTATTTGGATAAGAAGGCTATTAAGTCAGGAATACACCAAATAAAAAGAGCAATAAAAAATAGAGCCAGAGCATTTCTTATTATAATGCCTTGCTTGCCACCACTACGAATCTCTTGCCTTTTATTGGTCCAAGAACATAACCGGAACTTTGCCAACACTCTGCAAAAAGCAGGATAATCGTCTAATAATTCTTTTTCGTACTTGTCATGCCATCGATCGACTTCTTCTTCAGTCGCGACGTCCCCTAAATGGTCCTGCTCTTCTACGGTTAATTCCCGATACTCTTCATACGTATAATCCGAAAGGTGCTTCTCACTATCTTCTTCCATTTCAAAAACCCTAACACCGCACAACGAACCGACCAATTACAAAATCCACCGAAGATTATAACGGGAACAGGGGCTCATGGCTCATGGATCACCCCTCACAACCCCCGAACAACTGACTGTGAATCATGGGTACGGGGTTCATGCCCCTTTGTCGAGCGTCTTTAAATACTCATCCTCGTCCTCATAGATCTCGTTGCTGCCGCAGGAGTGGCACCTTTGCTCAGATTGCTCTTTCCGGCCGTCCACGACAAAGATCACCTTGCAGGTAGGGCAGTAACGGACGAGCCGGTGTTTCCATGGGACATTTTTTAATCGCTTCTTAACCTCTTCTGGGTTTTTTCCCTTGTTGTTATCCTTAAGAATTTGAATCCGTGCCTTCTCGGAACCTGCATCGCGCAGTTTTTCAATTAACTCAACGGCACGCTCTGCAGTGAAGGTGGTGGTGGAATTGAGCACCTGCCTGCCAAAGTCATTGCAATAGTGGATGACGGAGGGCTTGGCGTGTTCCAGTATGCCGGTTTTCTTCAGTTCCAAAATATTGTATACACTCTCGATGGTTCCGTGATTGGTCCGGTCTATCGAGACTTTTTTCAGGTGCTTGACTTCACCGAGTTCATTCCATGGGATTGTTGCCGGTTTGTAAAACGTTACACCCTCACTGAATCGGATGCCTTGCGTTGAAAGGATGATGTTACGTTTTCCCCCATAATCATGGCGCTTGCTTAATAAAACCATTGCAAAAAGGATTCCGAAGAAAATTAACCCACCCATGGACATTTCAGGAGCTACTTTAAGGCAAACGAGAAATCCGATAATAATTCCTATAGTCAGACATCCCATCACCTTCCGGCCGACCCTTCTTTCAAGGACAATTTGGATATTGTTTCCTGACATCAGCAGGGAATCTAACATGTTCCTAAATTATAACCAATTACAAAATCCATCGCAGGTTATAACGGGAACAGGGGCTCATGGCTTTCGATCCCCGAACAACTGACCATGAATCAGGGGTTATGGCTTCTCGCTGATTAGCTTTACTGGCCTACCTGCAAAAGTCTCACCCCAGTCCTTGGCTTCGGGTTTGCGGTAGATAGTTGGGTTGGATTTTATGAAAACTTCGTTCCCTTCTTTAGGAGCATCACCAAGGAAAGTTACAGAGGTCAAGCTGCTGCAGGATTGGAAGGCACCATCCCCGATGCTGGTGACACTGTCAGGAATAGTGATGCTCGTCAGGCTTCTGCAGCTAGTGAAGGCGTAATCCCCGATGCTGGTGACGCTGTCAGAAATCGTGTAATTGGTACCTGTCTTGCTGGCAGGATAAGTAAGCAGCACCGTCATCTTCGTATTGAACAGAACCCCATTGACCTCCGTGTAATTCACGTTCCCCGCGCCAACCTCAATCGTCGTCAGGCTGCTGCATAGAGTGAAGGCACTACTCCCGATGCTGGTGACACTTTTAGGAATCGTGATGCTTGTCAGGGCGCGGCACCCAGTGAAGGCACTCTCCCCGATGCTGGTGACACTTTTAGGAATCGTGATGCTGGTCAGGCTGCCGCAGTGAATAAAGGCATGACTCCCGATGCTGGTGACACCATTGCCAATCGTGATGCTGGTCAGGCTGCTGCACCCCGCGAAGGCATAAACCTCGATGCTGGTGACGCTGTCAGGAATCGTGATGCTGGTCAGGTTGCGGCAGTAACGGAAGGCGGCATACCCGATGCTGGTGACAGTCTTACCTTCAATTGTCGCAGGAATTACCAACTTGCCCGACGCGCCTTCTTCACAGCTAGTGATAGTGACCGCATCACCTTTAATCTCATACTTTAAATCGGAGTTCATGGGTTATTTTCTGGATTCTTCTAATGAATCAACAGGTTCGCCTTTGCTGTTCCAATACTTTTGAGCAAACTGTACATCGTCTTTCGTGGTTAGTTCGCCCGACTTCTGTCCGTTCTCGTGCCACGTCGTCCTGAGGCCCTCCTCTC
>DUBC01000022.1:277-113192 GCA_012960505.1 Verrucomicrobiales bacterium | reverse complement strand
GTTGGGCCATATCCTGGGGGCGTTTGTCCCCTGGTCTGAGTTGAGAGTTTCTGCAGGTGGGCTTTCCAGTTTTTCCGGTTGGCACGCAGATCGACTGAACCATTCCTAGCTTCATAAGTTTGCCTTACTCTCGTCACCAGAGGCAATTCGTCATTCTGAAACATGATTTGTTCATGCCAAGCAACTTCACCTTGCTGATGACGTGTTGAATGGAAAATCTTCCCTACGCTAGCGGTCCAGTAACCGTTGGCTTTGAATTGTTCCGGCATGGAAACACTGTCCGGACGGGATTTCCGAATGTCCGCAGTGTTGTTAAGGACTCCTGTCGTTTCGGGATACAATCCACTGAGAAATGAGGCACGGGAAGGTCCGCAAACCGGATACTGACAATAGGCACGGCGGAACGTCATGGAATTTGCGGCTAAATCATCCAAAGCGGGAGTTTGAATCAACCTGTACCCCGATGGTGCGACATGCGTATTCAGGTCATCGCACACGATGAACAGGACATGTGGCGTCTTTGCGGGAAGCTTGGTTTTTTTTTGTTTACGTATTTTCCTGCGCTCTTCACGTTTTTGTTCTCTTTTAAGCTCCCGCAGATCCTGTTTGTCTTTCGCGTCATCAGTAGATAATAGCAAGAGTTCTCCGGTACCGGCAGATTGAACCATCGTCTTGAGCCACTTTTTATGAAGATCGAAGAGTTCGCGTGCCTTGACAGGATTCTCTGCGGCGAGGTCTTGAGTTTCGGAGAGATCCGCAACAAGGTTAAATAGGCTATATTTTTCCCTGAACCCGTGGACTTTCCAGTTGCCCTGACGTACTGCCCATTCCTCCTTCGGGGGTCCGCTGTTCCAGAACATGTTCGTGTGATGGGAGCCTGATTGACCGGTGATCAGTGGCAAAATGCTCTTGCCGTCAAATTGGGTTCCTTCTGGAACCTTGATGCCGGTAGCATCAATTACCGTTGGCAGGATATCAATAGAACTGACCGGTGTGTTAATGGTACGTCCGCCCTTGAATTTCTCAGGCCAGCTGATTATCCACGGTGTCCTTATGCCTCCCTCATGGAGGCTCCCCTTGAAACCGCGCAGACTGCCGTTGCTTGCTTCCATTGCCTTGGAACCACCATTATCTGTCAGGAAAAACAGCAGCGTGTTTTGCCACAAATTTTCGTCTTTGAGCTTTTTGACCACAGCGCCGACTCCAAGATCAAGATGGTAAAGCATGGCCATGAGCGTTGCGCGTTTCTCGGATATCTGAGGAAATTTTTTCTGGTATCGCTCGATGTCCTCCTTCGGTGCCTGCGCCGGAGCGTGCACTGCGTTATAAGCAAGATATAGGAAGAACGGGTCCGCTTTTTCCCTGTCAATAAAATCCACTGCCTCCTCGGTAAGGCGCGTGGTCATGTAGCCTTTATATTCATTGTCTGTGAGTCGTTTTTTGTTGCGGTAGACTGGGGCGTAATCACTGCCCTTTACCCCCTGCAGCTTAAAGTAGTCGTGACCACCTCTGCCCATAAACTTGTAACACTCGCTGAATCCCCTGTTCAAGGCATGCCACTTGAGTTCCGGGAAATCCTCGTCGAGTCCCAGATGCCACTTGCCGATTGCCGTACTGGTATATTCATTAGGCAAGAAGGTTGGAAAGATCGGCAGTTTCGGATCAAATCCGCGGCCGCCATCACCGGCAGTATAAACTCCTACTCGCTGCTGGTAGCGACCCAGCATCAGGCCGGCACGGGTTGGTGAGCACACGTGCCCACTAGTGTAGGCTTGCGAGAAAAATAACCCTCCCCTTGCCAGTTCATCCATATGAGGAGTTGAGACTTCCTCAGGATGATCGGGATTGAAGCTGATATCCGCATAGCCCTGATCATCGGTCAGGATGACAACGATATTGGGCAGTTCTCCTCCTTGCGAAATTGACTTGATCATCATGAACCCGAGGATTAAAAGCATGTTCTTGAATTTCATAAGTCGTGTTTTTCTGGAATTTTGCGATCATTCAATGTGCAACATTTTAAGATCGAAAACAACATTTTAGCAACGACCCGTAATCCCGTACCCTTATTCATGGTTCTTGTGTTCATGGATCCTGAACCCTGAGTCAGGGATGCTTGTGCGCTGTGGGGAATGTGGTGTTAGGGGCGGGATGAAGACGCTCTATGCCTTCGCTCAGTTAGCTGTTCTCGTGTCACTGCCCCTGCTTCTTGGGGGGTGTGGGGAGAATGATGTTAAGCCAGTTTCGACTTACTTAACTTTGGTATATTTGGTCAGTCTTCCGAACCTATTCCATTCCTGCGCATAGAGATCACCTTTTGAATCGAAGGTACAACCGTGCACCGCAACGAGGGCCCCTTCGACCCAGTCTTCTGGCTTTGCCCCGTTGCCCTTTGCCCGGTCAACAGGCTCATCTCCGAGCCTTGAAATAAGTTTATTATCCTTGTCATAGAGAGAAAGACGTCCTCCCAGTTCACCTACCGCGAGCAGGTCACCATAAATATCAGCAGCACAGGGCTGACGCAACTCAGCGTCTATAGTCTTGATAAAGGAACCGTCCATCGCATGCAATTGCAGCCGATTATTTTCCCGGTCACTGATTAGGAGAGTCGGATCCTCTGAACGATTATCGACTATAATGTTATGACATGTATTGAATTTTCCATCCTCTTTCCCTTTACCTCCAAAGGTTTTGAGGTGCTTCTGATTCTTATCGTAAACGTGAACGAACGACTTTCCATACCCGTCGACAATATAAATTGTCCCGTCAGAAGCCACATCTAGGTCCGTGGGGTTATACTCTTTAATGTGCGCATACATTCCCTCCACTTCCGGAGGCCCAACAATTTGCCAAAGGACCGTCCCATCCAACTTGATCGCAAAGACCCTTTTCTTCCCAGGCATCGCACCCAAAAGAACATCTTCTCCACCTATGCTACGAACTTTCATTCCGTGAACCCCTTGGAAGACCTTGCCATCATTAGTCTTTAGATCTCCTTCGTAATTGCCATCCGCATCGATGATCTGAATCTGTTCTCCTGTAGCGATGTAAACTTTTCCCTTACTGTCCGCGGTCATGTCACCGTGAAGACTACCCAGTCCCTTACCCTCGGGATAAACCGGCCAATTACGAATGACCTGATATTGTTCTTCTCCTTCTCCAATCTTGGCACCCTTTTCAAACTCAGGCTTTGGTTCAGGCTTTGGTTCAGGCTTTGGTTCAGGCTTTGGTTCAGGCTTTGGTTCAGGCTTTGGTTCAGGCTTTGGCTCTGGCTCTGGCTCTGGCTCTGGCTCTGGCTCTGGCTCTGGCTCTGGCTCTGGCTCTGGCTCTGGCTTTGGCTCTGGCTTTGGCTCTGGCTCTGGCTGAGATACTTTTTCCTGTGGCGGTGTTTCTTTCCCCTTATTGCATCCGGTAATAAGGATCGGCAAAGCTAATAAAATTGAAAATATTAATGACGAATATAAGAGTTGTTTCATTGTTGTTATGTTAGCGTATTCTTAAATATGAGCCTCCACTAAAGACCAGTCAGTAAATATAATGACTATAAAAAAGTATCATAGCCACACCTAAAAGAGTTTTTATTATTGCCCCATTAAGCTAAAACATAGAAATGCTGGTTTTTTCAATAAGAATTATAATATCATTAATCGCTCTAAATATTTTTTCATACGCCGCAAATAATGAAAAATTTCAATGGGACCGACTGAAATTTGAGAGCCGTGATGCCTTTATCATTATGCCTGATAAGCATATCAAGGATCAAATTCCATGGGTCATGTATGCGCCTACACTCAGGGGATTACCCAATGAAAGGGACGAAGGATGGATGATCGAACATTTCCTTGAAGCAGGAATTGCCGTTGCGGGTATTAACATTGGCGAATCTTACGGAAGCCCTGAGGGGTGTAAAGTTTACTCGAAATTTCATAAATTTCTTACCACTGAAAGAGGCCTTAATCAGAAGGCCTGCCTGTTAGCAAGGAGCCGAGGCGGTCTCATGCTCTACAACTGGGCAGCAGCTAACCCAACCAAGGTCAAATGTATTGCCGGCATTTACCCGGTATGTGACTTAAGAAGTTACCCAGGTCTAAATAGGGCAGCACCTGCTTATGGAATGAAAGCTGATGAACTTGCGGAAAGCTTGAAGATCAACAACCCCGTTGAAAAACTAAAGCCCCTAGCAGATGTCAAGGTTCCCATATTTCATATTCACGGGAACGTTGATAAAGTCGTTCCACTTAAATCTAATTCAGGTGACGTAGCCAAGAGATACCAAAAGCTAGGAGGAAAAATGCAACTCGTGGTGCCTAATGGCCAAGGCCACAATATGTGGAAGGGGTTTTTCTATTGTCAGGAACTCGTAGACTTCGTCATCACCCACGCAAAGGGGGGGAATTCCCTCTCCCTTGAACCAGAACTGATATGGGAAGGCGGAGAATTTACTGAAGGTCCCGCAGTAGGACCTGACGGTTCGGTCCTGTTCTCTGATGTTGAGGCTGATTTAATCTATAAATTCTCTCCCAAAAATGGAAAAGTCACCACGTTCCGTGAGCGCAGCGGCCGGGCAAACGGACTCATATTTGACCCAGAAGGAAACCTCATCGCTTGTGAAGGAGCCAATACAGGTGGAGGAAGAAGAATATCTGTGACCTCGAAGAACGGAAAGGTCCGAACTCTCACAAAAGAATGGCAAGGCAAACGTTTCAACAGCCCCAATGATCTGGCCATCGACAGCGCGGGAAAGAATATCTATTTCACGGACCCTCGCTACGTTGGTGAAGAAAAGAGAGAACTTGAATTTGAGGGCATATTCATGGTCCGTCCCGACGGGAGTACAGAATTAGCAACTAAGGAGGTCAAAAAGCCTAACGGCATAATCTTTTCAAAAGACGGAAAGAAAGTATTCGTCGCCGATCACGAGGCAACAAATGACGGGACAAGACAACTCCTGTCCTTCAGTGTAACAGCAGAAGGTAAACTCGAAAATAAACAGATCCTTCATGATTTCGGATCATCACGAGGAATTGACGGAATGGCACTCGGACCAAGAGGTAACATCTTTGCAACTGCCGGAAGCAGCAAGGAAGCAGGGATTTATGTCTTTGATCCTAGTGGGAATCTTCTGCAAGTCATCAACCTCCCCGGTGATCCTACAAATTGCACTTTCGGGTACGGAAAGAATTCGTTAACTCTTTACGTCACCGCCCAGTCACCAAAAGGACAAAAGAAACAAAGCTACGCCCTTTACAGGTTAAGATTGGACAAGTAGTAGCTACTTAACCCCGTCCATTGAACTGGATAAGATGAAAAAGTATCTCTTTAATTGTATCATTGGACTGGTAAAAGTCCGATCCGAAGACCATCACCCAGCCACGATCAATTCGGCGACCAAGTAATATCGCACCGTCAGCTCCTCCCTGAGCAGCACCCCATACCTCCCAAGGAGCCGATTTTCTGTAATAATGACTCGCATTAACATTCTTAATCATCCCTTCAATATTTATTCCTAACTTTCTGCCCTCATCAGTAATTTCCCATCCTCGGCCAGCAGGACCAGAACGTATTGGTCCAAGACCACATTCATTTATAAAAGACAAACCTTCACTGGTCGGACTCAGGAAAATAATATTTCCACCTCTTTTGAGAAACCCGCGCAAAGCCAAACTCCAAGTGGGGCATCCTTTCCCTTTCTGCTCCATAGCAACCTTCATCAATGCCCTCTTGAAGCCTTCCATCTCCGGAATCAGTAAGACGCGGGACCTTCGAAGATTACGCATGAATTGCGGGTCAGGAACTTTAGATTTACTCTGTACAATCTTTCGGGACGGGATACGACCCGAAAGCGCATCAATAGTTTTAACATACTCGTCGTCCTCGTCAGTGTAACCTCCCCACACCAATACAGGTGCAGACGCTGGCAATCCCTCATGTCCAAAACTCAGCGATTCGACTCTCGACATCGGCACTAACAATTCATCCATACCTAATGCCGAAAGGATTAGATCCGATCCTCTCAATTCGAGCTTATCGGCCCAAATCATTCCTGATGGCGATAGGGTAACTAGGTTACGAATGACAGGACTCTCCTCGACCTCAATGTCCTCTTCCTTTTGCGGCTCATTATTTCCCCTGTCGGGGGCACCATTATTTCCGTCTTCGACCACTTTAATTTCATCAGCCAATTCTAATTCAACATCAGCAATCACCGAATCCGGGTCAGGGAAGAGCAGCACATCCAGAACTGACAACGGCACTTCAGCTGAAAGGATAGGGCTCGAAATTCTCAACCATTTTTCCGAATCAACAGAAGGCAGTAATTGCCCAGCTAAGATCTCTCCCGTGGCCAAAGCTGCAATGTGTCTTCTGGGAGAATCTGGTAATAATAATTTATCCACGTTCCCGACAGGCTGGTCCCGCTCTATCCTAATGATTTCATTAATTGGTAAAGGTATCCTTGTCTGCGTTCCCGAGAGGGCGATAATGAAAGATTCTCCGGTGAACTGAACAGGATCACCCAGGATCTCAGATCCGTCACGTAGCATGACTCTAAAATCATCACTTTCAGAATTCTCTTGGTCATCTTTGATTTTCGCTGATTGACGACTAAGTGATGTAATTTTCTTTATAGGAACTTTTATCTTCTTTTCTGGACTCAATGCGGGCCCAAATATTAGATACTCCTTATCAATGGAATGCACTTTTCCGGACATCGAGAGCTCGACACTGACAGAGCTATCAATCGAATCTTCCTCAACGGATTTTCCCTTGGACTCACTATTGTTTTTTACTAAAGGTGCAATTTTTTCTGTAAACTCTTTCAGGAAAGAGAGGATCTTCTCTTTCATAGTTTTCGAGGAATCCGGCGAGCTCTGATTCTGTTTCTCTTTATCAGATATTTCTTTCCTTAACTCAATTAGCTCAGGGCTAGGTTCCTGCTCAATGGTCATCTCAAGACGCCACGGACCATTGTCATCTTCTGACGAGATCGCGATCCCAATAGCAAAAAATAACAATAGAAAGATCCTCAGACCCATTAGCTCATTTCTTTTGCTCATAGTAATAAAATAATTAATGAACATGGAGCGATAAAATTGGGGACTTTAGCCATACCTTAATAGCATATCCGTCCGGAGTATATTCAGCGAGACCCTTCTCGGTTCCTACAAGCGTATTCCCATTAGGTAGCCTTGCCGAACTGCTGATCGTTTTGACTCCCTTTGGTTGAATCCTTAAAAGGGTTTGTTGACCATCGGGTGAGAGTTCAAGTAATTCTACTTGTGAGCTTGTTGCCTTTTCTTCTTCTCCCTTAGACTCAGCATCCACCACAATTAGGATATTACCGTTCTCTAATCGAAAGACATTCCTTGGCCTATTCATTCCCGACACTTTCCAGATCTGCTTCCCATCAGAATCATATTCGGCAATGGTCCCTTCATCAGCATGAGAGCACAGAAACCTCCCCGGCCTCAATCGAGAAAAAGAATCCATCTTCGAAGGCATTTTCCAAGACCTGACAGGATTACCAAAAAGATCTATGACTCTCACATTAAATCCTGATGCAATTGCAATCTTCCCCCCAGGGAAAAGCGCAGCTCCGGCACCGGCAGGCACACCAGACACAGCCCAGAGTTCGGTGCCATTCAATGAAAAAACAGCGACCTTACTTTCGAGTTCAGATCCCCCGGAAACGACAACATTTCCCGCAGCATAGTCAAAGGCCATCCTATCAGAAACTGCACTACTTATCGACGCAGCCAATCCAACATTATCTATCTTTTTACCACTCGTAGTATACGAAAGCGCCGCCCCACCCTTAGTATCTGCCTTGCCAACAATGACCTGAAATTGACCACGTGAAGACATACCCAGAAAGACAGGCCAATGAGGTTCATCCTGCTTACCATTAATATAATTACTCCACCGATCCTTAGCCTGTTCCCTTACGTCTGGAGAATCATAAGCAGCAAAACCTAGATCCGTTTGAAATATAATCCTCAATAGAGCCCCTGATTCTTGCCTCACACGAATGTTATCTGAAGAGAGTAAACCAAGAAGAATTTTTGCAACTCCTTCCCTTCCAGCAGCTGATCGTCCTCTCGCATTTGCCAAAATTAAAATATCGTCTGGATCTGAAGCCTCAGTTTCTGAACCCCTCCCCATGCCAAGGTAACCGAGGACAAAAGAACAAATTTCCCTGACAGATTGAGAGCCATTAGATAAGCCCTTCTCCAGTAAATCTCGGTCCTGCTTTACCGACACTTTTACAGCTGCCATTTCCAAGGCTCTCATTAATTCCCAGTATGTTACAGAATCAAAAGTCGAGGCCAGAATCATCAGTGATTCTAAAGAACTAGGAGCAGAATTTTCACCGGATCTTACCGAAGCATGGTAAAGCACATCAATGAGTCTCTTTTTAATCCTGACATTCAAAATTCCCTGAACACGACGCGCCATTTCAATAGTACTATCCTTTCTGGATTCGCTGAGCATATGCTCAATGGGCGCTTCAATCATGGCAAGTTTCTTGGAAGCCTCATTCCTCTTGCGAAAATCATCATTGTCCAGATCAGCAATTAAACTCAACGCGTTCTCTAACTGATCTGAATCAAGAAACAATCCCTTGACCCTATCCTTATAATCTTTCGACAGAGGATCGAAACCGATATCTCTTAAAATAGAATCACCAGAACCCAATGGAAGATCTTCTTTAGCTTCTTCATCGAAACTGGCTTGTTCCGGCTCAACTGCGGCCTCGACTCCACCAACCACTTCGACACCTGCTGAGTCCGGAGGCGGAACGGCCCATGCCCCTAATGATACCATTAATAGCAGTATAAGGGACTGGCATCTCAGAATTCGCATCGCTTTAACTTAAAGCACGAGGCTAATACATTACGCTGAACGCCGCAAGCATTGCCGAGCACTTGGCCCTAATGATATATTACTTGGACTGAAAATCCAAGAAGCTGAGCTCAATCCAAAACTGCTATTCAGCAGCAGAATCAGCTTTCCTTGCCTTACTAATCAGACTTTTAACTGTCGGGCTTGGCTTGGCTCCATCACCTATCCACTTATCGACCTTTTCAAGATTTATCTTGTTCTCCCCATCCTGCATAGGATTATAGTTTCCAACCATTTCAATAAAACGGCCATCGCGTGGAGCACGCGAATCAGCAACAACCACCTTATAATATGGGCGGCCCTTAGCACCTTCTCTTCTCAAACGTATGACAACAGCCATGATTAATTAATTTGTCCCAGAAATGACATTTGTCACCTTTTTTGGGAGGGCGCTACATTTGACCCTTTTTTCCTAATTGCCAAGGATTTTTTCAACTACTTTTAGGGATTAAAACTTCATACCTTTTGGGAAATTCCCGCCGAGACCCCCCATATCCATGCCTCCAGCACCAAACTGTGAAAGCATTTTTTTCATTTTTCCCTTACTTCTCATCATTTTACGCATTTGCCCGAATTGTCTTAAGAACTGATTTACCTGGGTAATACTGTTACCACTTCCCTTAGCAAGCCTGAGCCTTCGCTTACCATTCAGGATCTCAGGTCTTTCCCTCTCTATGGGGGTCATTGACAAAACAATAGCTTCTACCCTTTTCAGTTTCCCTTCGTCCATTGCTCCGGCCAATCCTTTCAATTTCCCTGCACCGGGCATCATTCCCAAGATTCCCTCTAGCGGACCCATCTTCTGCATCATTTTCATTTGAGCAAGAAAATCATTAAAATCAAAGGTGGCCTTTTTCATGCGATCGGCAATTCGCATGGCCTCTTCCTCATCGATAACTTCTGCCGCTTTCTCAACTAGCCCAACAACATCACCCATCCCAAGGATGCGTTCTGCCATCCTTGAAGGAACAAAAACATCAAAGTCCTCAAGTTTCTCTCCCTCACCTATATACTTGATCGGCTTTCCAGTCACTGAACGCATCGACAGAGCGGCTCCGCCTCTCGCATCACCATCCAGTTTAGTAAGAACGATCCCACTCAAACCAACCGCCTCATCAAAATGAGTGGCGACACTAACTGATTGCTGACCCGTCGCAGCATCAGCAACGAGAAGAGTCTCCTTAGGTTTCAAATAATCGCATAGGTTCTTTAGTTCCTGAACAAGCTCCTGATCAATTTCTTGCCTTCCTGCCGTATCAAATATCAACACATTCCCTGACTGTGACTCAGCCCAAGAAATGGCCTTTTTAGCCACTTTGACCACATCCTTGTCGCCCGGGTCGGCCCTATAAACAGGAACATCAATTTCTTTTGCCAACGTCGCTAACTGCTCAACAGCTGCTGGTCGATACAAATCACATGCAACGAGGATAGGTTTCCTTCCCTCTTTCTTTAATCTCAATGCCAGTTTACCCGAAGTCGTTGTCTTACCAGCACCGTTAAGACCACACATCACAATGCGGGCAGGTGGATTAAGATCAAGCGGGACCGCATCACCGCCTAAAAGATCAATAAGAGCATCCTGAAAAACTTTAACGATCTGCTGACCCGGAGTGATGCTCTTTATAACTTTCTCACCAAGGGAGTCCTCTTTGACCGTTTCTATGAATTTTTTAGTGACACCAAAATCAACGTCCGCCTCAAGCAAAGCCATGCGAATTTCACGCATGGCATCTGATATATTCTTCTCAGAAATCTTCCCCTGCCCCTTGAGCTTCTTGAAGACATTATCTAATCCATCTGATAGTTGAGAAAACATTGATACTAGTTTGGCTCCTTTGCCTGCAGATGCAAGGCTCCACAAATCATAAGTTCATTCGTGTTATTTTTATTTTTTGCGTCCCTTTTTCTTCTGGGCAACTCCTAGGTCGGCCGCGGCCTTACTTATAACATTGCCAATATAATTTTCTCCGTAAGCGCCAATACTTACCGGGTCCCCGACTTTAGCTATTCGGGTAACGGCCTCACGGGCACTCTCATCCATATGATCAAGCACGTTCATTGCTCTGAGCCGTGAAAATGGATTCTTTTCAGATAAAATCGCCTCAAGCGTAGACTCTGCAGTCTTAACTTCTCCTATCATAAAAAGAGCTTGAGATGCGGCGCTCCTCACATCAGCACACGGATCCTTACATAAATTAACAAGATCAGATTTCGCTGCAGCCGCACTCTTCCCTAATATGATACATCCAGTAGCTCCCCAATAACGAATCGCCGCATCCTTATCTTTCATCATTGATTGAAGCTCACCCAAAGATGAACTGGTAGCAGTGGTCGCCTTCTCTGCCGCTGCCTTTATTTTCGCCAGAGGGTATTTTTTCTTATCTCTACCTAATTCATAAGGTGTCAGATCGCCGCACCGATCATGCATTTCTCCTTCAGGCAAAAACCCCAAGTCCCCAATCTCTAATTGCCATCTATTAAGTTCGTCAGCAAGGCGGTCCCTCTGATCTGCATGAGCTTCACTCTGAGCCAAATTATTCACCTCGTGCGGATCATTCTTTGTATCATAAAATTCAATAGCGGGTTTTGTCTTCCAGAAAGCGCTCTGCACCTCGTTAAGTTTTCCGGCATCGAACATGTTCTTCCAGATCCGAGTAGTGTCAGTCTGAAACATATAAGCGATGAACTGACCGTATATTTGATGAGGATTATAATTTCTTATGTATTTGTAACGCTCATCTCTAACCGCTCGAACCATATCGTAGCGCTCATCCATTCTTCCCCTGAAAGCATGAATGTATTGTCTCGGGTCATCAGAAAATTTACCTAGAAACGCTTTTCCATGCATGTGCTTTGGAGGGTCAATCCCGGCGAGACTCAATGCCGTGGGCCCAAGATCCACAAAGCTAACTAACCTGTCAGTCATCTTCCCTGGACTCACTTCCCTGAAACTCTTCCACTTGTCAGGAATCCTAACTAGTAACGGGATATGAATTCCAGAATCCCACAACCACCGCTTGTGTCTCGGCATTCCCGATCCATGATCTCCGTAATAAAAAACAATAGTATCATCTGCGAGCCCAGCCCTCTCTAACTCTTTTAAATTCCTTCCAACAATAGTATCAAGTTTCGTAATATTTGCATGATACTGCGCCCAGTCACGTTTCGTCTCCGGAATGTCTGGATGATATGGCGGGATCGGAGCATCCTTTATAACATGATGAGGGAATGACTTTTCTCTCAACCTGATCTTACTCTCATGTGAAATCGTATGATTGAAAATAGCAAAGAACGGCTTCCCCTTTGGTGCATTTTCCCAGTGAGCTTTTCTACCAGATTCATCCCATGCCCCTGGAGGCTCAACGAGGTTATAATCTTTCTTGGAATTGTTCGTGCAGTAATAACCTGCTCCACGAAGATAATGTGAGTAAAACTTTATGCCTTCAGGCAAAGTTGCCCGGCTCCTCATGTGCTGACTACCTAGAGCAGGAGGATACATACCGGTAATAATTGTTGACCGCGCCGGAGCACACACGCCTGCAGTCGCAAAGGCACGAGTGTAAATTGAACTCCGCTTCGCCAAAGCATCCAGTGCGGGGGTATGAGCATACTTGAATCCGTACGAACCTAGGTCCGGCCCATTGTCCTCACTAGTAATCCAAAGAATATTAGGTCTTTCAGCAGCAATTGAAATTGAAAGGCGAATAATACAAATAAACAGAAACAATAATGTAAATTTCACAAATTAATGCTAGTGCAAACCGCTACTTTGTCGATTTAAGAGAAACGAAAAAACTCAGGCCACCCAGAGAACTTTCTTGATAAGAAATTCCATTAACATTCCGTAAATTTCAGACTGGAGTGTAGCCATCCATTTTTCAGGATTAGGATCCATGTCCAGTACACCATCCTCATCAGGCAAATTGTATCTATAATGGATAACGATCCGAGCCTGATTCAGTGCACTGCACCAGTAATCCGCGTGCGCAGTTGGAATATTAAATTCATAACAATTCACTTCTTCATCCTTCGCCATCTGCGCCTTACCGAGATCATCAGCAACAATTTTCAGTGAATCTCTGAACTCTACGCGAAGCTCAGGCTCTATGTACTCTTTCCAGTCTGAATCCGCAGAAGATTTTTTTTCATTATCAAAATCTGCTTCCGGAGAAATCGGCGAAGGAAAGAGCCTATTGCCCGCTTCCTCACAGCCAGTAGAATCAGCAGACTCTGGTAATCTGGAAAGCATTAAATGTTCAAGTTCAGAGACCTTGGATAAAGTCCATGTACCGTCATCATTATTGATCAGTTCCATCGCATGAGAAACTAATCAATGGGTTCCATGACTGCGTACAGCTGATGAGTCTGTAACTGCTGAACATAGAGCTCAGCCTTTTCCCTTTCCCCCGTCCAAACAATGGCGCTACCTTCAGAATGAACTTTCAACATCAAATCCGTAGCCTTCTCCTCTGAATAGCCAAAGATTCTTCTAAGAATCAGAGTCACGAAACTCATAAGATTGACCGGATCATTGAGGATCATCACTTGCCATGGCTGAGTGACCTGATCCAACACTTCGACCTCTGCTACAGGGGAAGTTTCAATTTCAACGTTGGATTCTTCAATCAACACACTTATAAATTTTATGCTACTATTTGAGAGTTGCTAAGATACTTGGCAAGAACTTTTCTTATCTTCTCCGAGCATTGCTGCGACTCAGTGATGAAGAGCTTCTCGCATTCAGAAATATTCTCAAGCGAAAATCTTCGCCGATTTTTACCAGCCATCCATTCCATAAAAGCATAGGAAATAATCCCATTCGCGAGAGGTATATTAAAATCCGCTAAGTTGACCACAAAAGCTGCCGTAAAACTGCAATTTGAGGATTTTCCCTGTAACTTTCTCAAGAACCGCATGCCCCTTGCTCCTTCTCTGGCAGCAAAGACGCTCTCAGAACCCGCTCTCAGACGGTCCGATAATTCTTCAGGCAGATGATCCAAAAATTTTTCATCCTCCGTCATAACGCTTTTAAGAGATTCTTGAGAAACCAGTTGGTTTATATGAATAAAATGAGGAATTAAAGTATCCGCAAAGAGACCATTGAAAAAATTACTCCAGCTGGTCTCTTCTTCATTAAATACCAGAGGCGATTCGAGGCAAATCCCGACTCGGGAGTACCTAATGGCCCTCAGGATCTCTTGCCCCTCTCCTGACTCATCATTATAAATTCTACTTGTCTCCACTGAAATTTAAACGGGTTAATAGAAATAATTACCTAAGAATTAAACAAATCCCAAGCTTTAAAACTCGCAATCATTATCCCCAAAGCTCAGCGCAAATCTTTTCCTGCAATTCAGTAATTTTATTAAATTCCTCACTGGTCCCGTCACGATAACCGGCCAGATGAAGCATCCCATGAATGATATAAAGGGCCAACTCCTGCTCAACTGACATTTCCATATCATTAGATGCTCTGAGCGCAGTTTCGGCACTAGATATAATTTCCCCATAATCGAAAGTGATCACATCAGTTGGGCTCGGGTCGTCCATGAACTTTTCATGAACTTTCGCAATGTCAGCATCTGAAACAATACTCACCTCCAGCGAATCAATTGCAGTCAAAGGCGAACCCTTTATAGCTTTATTGAGACATAAAGGAAAAGCTGACTCTGCACAATTACGGACTACTTCCAGATCAAAAGGCACTAATTCCTGTGCATCATGAATTTCAATTCGGATACCCTCTTCGGCGCCTTTCATCAGACCGTAGAATCACTTTTATCGGAACCTGAAATCTGGGGGTTTTTCTTTTTATTTCCGTTCCCGTTATGAGCGCCCTTGCCCTTACTTTTTTCTTTGCCCTTTCGAGAGCCATTACCTTCAATTTCAGATCCGTCCTTCGGATAAGTAATACGGTTATGAAACATACTCCTCAGAGTGGATTTAAAACTCTCACTCATTACAGTTATCTCTCTCAAAGTCAGATCACAATCCTTGAGCTGACCTTCAAGAATTCGATTATTTATTATCTCGTCAACTAACTGAGTAATCTTCCCTGGCGTCGGTTTCTGTAGGGTTCTTGATGCACTTTCGATAGCATCAGCCAAACTAATGATCCCACTTTCTTTGAACTGCGGCAATGGACCAGGATACCTGAAATTCTTTTCCGAGACCTCAGGTATATCATCCTCATTAGCTTCACCACTCTCCACTCTGTCTCTGACCTCCTGCTGTTGATCAAGGGCACGGTGATAAAAGAAAGAAACCATAGACGTGCCATGATGCTGTTCTATAACATCAACGATCTGCGTGTTAAGTCGCTTCTTTAAAGCCATATCTACCCCTTCTTTCACATGAGCTGTGATAACGAGAGCTGACATTGTTGGAGTTAGTTCGTCATGAGGGTTGTTCCCATCACTTATGTTTTCTATGAAATATTCAGGCTTATGCAATTTCCCAATGTCATGAAAATAGGAACATACCCTGCACTTCATGGAATTTGCTCCAATCGATTCAGCTGCAGCTTCAGACAAGTTAGCTACGATTAAACTATGATGATAAGTGCCGGGCGCCTCAATAGTCATCTTTCTTAAGAGCGGATGATTAAGATCAGCGAGTTCGATCCATGAAATATCTGTCGTGATTCGGAACAGGGTCTCTATGACAGGCAATATGGCACCCACGACGGACACAGTGACAACACCTCCAAGAATCGCCACAGCACAACCGAATCCGAAAGCCTTCCAATTCATATCCCCATCAATGCTGCCTCCGATGAAGCCGAAAAGGTATCCAAATATAAGCATCATCACCCCTATGATAAAACCGGCCCTGATCAGGCCGCTCCGCTTACGAACACTATCAGTTAATAAGACACATACAAAACCGACCATGAGGTTTGCCACAAGGATAAGAAGAGAAAGATTAATGTCGACCAGAAGAGCTCCCCAGATCGAACATAATATAGTAACAAAGAGTGCTTGCGATCTTCCCAGTAAAATTGAAATAGAGAAAGGAGCAAAAGCCAACGGGGCTAAAAGGAAGCCGAACTTTTCACCACTCAGGCCAAAAACACCTTCTCCGACAGGCAATCCAAAAACCGTTCTGATCAGAGACAAGTGAATGAACATCAGTGAAAATATTAAGACGATACGCCCATTACGATTAAAGCTCCTTGGATGATTTATATAAAAATGTAAGACACCCGCTATGAGCGTTACCTCGGCAAGAAATACAGCACCCCAAGAACTCAATAATTCTCCACGCTCGACCGGAGCTCCTAAAATTAAAATTCCAAGAACTAATGCAAACAATAAATAAGAGACGGCTGCAACAATTAAGCTATCACTGAGCTTATCTATCCACTCATGCTCACTGTGCTTGCGACGTGTCTTTTCTGACATCAACCCGCGGCGCTTGAGTTGGAGTCTGTTGAGTGCCTTGATCATGAATTAAAACTTTCCCAGGGAAGAGGTAGAAAGAACCGGAATGGTGCGGTTCAGAGAATTGAAACAAATGACTTAAATTTGTTAACTTGGAAGAATTTAGTGTTCTTTGCACATTTCAGAGCCCTGCACAGGTAAACTCTGAGAATGTATAATTTATGAGGTGTTAACCGTAAAGCTATCATCAGGAAGAGATAAAATCAATGCCTCTAAAACCCTATAAAAAAGGCGCATTAACGAATTTTAATCGACCTTAGACGAGCTTCCCCTCGCCTCTGCATAAGCTCCTATAATCGAAGAGACGACTCTATGGCGAACCACATCGCACCGTTCAAACTCAACAAAATCCACACCTTCAACTTCTGATGACAGCACTTCGATAGCTTCATTGAGACCAGAACGAATGCCTCTCTTTAAATCGCTCTGGGAAGGGTCTCCGGTAACCACGCATCTGGAACCTTCTCCCAAACGAGTAAGAAACATGAGCATCTGTTCAGAGGTAGTGTTCTGAGCCTCATCCAATATAATTGCCGAATTATTAATAGTGCGTCCCCTCATATAAGCAAGTGGAGCAATTTCGATCTGCCCCCTTTCAATCATTCGATTAACTTCATCCGGTTCAATCATGTCATATAAGGCATCATAAAGAGGACGAAGGTAAGGGAGTATTTTTTCAGTAAGATCACCAGGCAAAAAACCCAGCGCCTCACCAGCCTCAACGGCTGGTCGGGTAAGAACTAATCTCCCTACTTTTTTTTCCTTAAAAGCATTAATCGCTGATGCCACCGCCAAGTAAGTCTTTCCAGTACCGGCCGGACCAATACCAAAAACCACATCATTCTTATCCATGGACCTGAGGTACGAGAGTTGCGTCCTTGTCCTTGGCACGACCTCGGGACGGCCCCTCCCTCCAAGTATTTTATAACCCAGAAGATCAGAGACCGAACATTGCCCACCTGATTTCGCTGCATCAATAGCAAACTGGAATGATTTTAATTTTATTTCTGCTCCGTCACGCCTTGCAGATTCAAGATCCTTTATGGCAGCAGAAGCCTTTGAGACTGCATCCTCGTCCCCAGTGAACTTGATCCAAGCGTCACGAGTAGTTACTTTTACGCCAAAATTAGATTCGATCTCTTTTGAAAGACCAACATCTCCTGCAAACAATGACAGAAGAAAATGAGCATTTTCAAACTCAAGAGTTTGTTCAACCATAAATATTTTTTCTCTTATTCGCCAAAAAATCAGTAATCACTAGGAGCAGACGATCGCCAAACCAAACCTTTCAGATCTTAAATATCTTGTTAAATACCAAAAAAAAACTCTATTCTCTGTGACGTCTTCGTGAAAACATTAAATGATGTTTTATATTGAAGAGCCAAATTAGAAAAAATGCAGAAAAATCGTGTCCTTGGAATCATACCCGCTCGTTGGGCCTCAACGCGATTTCCCGGGAAACCACTTCATCCGATCGCAGGTAAACCGCTGATTCAACACGTCTGGAATCAATGTGAAAAAACTCATAATTTAGATGAAATCCTCATCGCCACGGATGATACGAGAATAGCGGAAAGCGCAGAATCTTTCGGTGCAAAGGTCGTAATGACTTCAGATGATCACGTTTCCGGCACTGACAGAATAGCGGAAGCGGCTAAAACTGATCAGGATTGTACTCATATCATCAATATTCAGGGAGATGAACCCCTGATCGATCCGGGCCTAATTGATCAACTAGCTGAAAAAATATCAAATGATCCTACTATTTGCATGATTACGGCAGCAGTGTCTGGTATAAATAATTTGGATCTTGCAAATTCAAACGTAGTGAAGACAGTTATAGATAAGGAAAATAATGCCATTTACTTTTCGCGAAGCGTGATACCTCACCAGAACAGCGAAAGTCCGGCAGCTCCTTGCTACCGGCACAAAGGAATATACGGATACACTAAAGACTTTCTTCTAAAGTTTGTCCGGTGGGAACCTTCTCCCCTAGAACTTGCCGAAAGACTCGAACAATTACGGGCCATCGAGAACGGTGAGAGCATCCATGTCATTATAACAGATGATAATTCGATTGGTGTAGACACACCAGAACAAGCAATTATGGTCGAACAACAAATCCTAGCTAACACTTAATATAGTCTCTTTATACCATCCCGCTACTGACCATGAATAACACCAAATTTATTTTCTTTACAGGAGGAGTCGTAAGCTCTCTCGGGAAGGGTCTAGCAGCAGCTTCGCTTGGCACGCTTCTGGAAAAAAGAGGTCATAAGGTTTTGTTACAAAAGTTTGATCCGTACCTTAATGTCGATCCTGGAACGATGAGCCCCTTTCAGCACGGAGAAGTCTACGTGCTCGATGATGGCGCAGAAACTGATCTTGATCTGGGCCATTATGAACGGTTCACTAGCGGAATACTTTCAAAGCTTAACAACCTGACCTCCGGTCAGGTTTATGAAACCGTCATTAAGAAAGAGCGCAAAGGAGACTATTTAGGAAAAACGGTTCAGGTCATCCCTCATGTCACAAACGAAATTAAAGGACGGATCTACGAAGTGGCAAGTAAAATGGATGCGGATATCATTATCACCGAGATCGGCGGAACGGTCGGTGACATTGAGGGCCTCCCATTCCTTGAAGCTCTTCGACAGTTCGTTCAGGAGGTCGGTCCAGACAACGCGCTATTCATCCACGTTACCCTAGTCCCATACATCGGCGCAGCCGGTGAACTAAAGACCAAACCTACCCAACAAAGCATCGCAAAACTCAGAGAAATCGGTATCCAGCCTCAAGTCGTCCTATGCAGGAGCGAATACCCGATAGAGGCCGAAGTGAGGGAAAAAATTTCAATGTTTTGCAATGTCCCCTCTGACGCGGTCATAGAATGCAGGGACGTCCCTCATTCTATTTACGAACTGCCTCTCTATCTGCACGAAGAAAAACTCGATGACATCGTCTGCAAGCGATTAAATTTACCACAGAAAAAGCCCAACCTGAAGGCTTGGCAGGAATTTGTCTGGCACGTCATTGATCCGTCTCACGAGACAAGGATCGCTGTGGTAGGAAAATACATTGAGCTTCAGGACGCCTACAAAAGCATTTATGAAGCCCTGACTCATGCCGGAGCCGCGAATGACTGCCGAGTCATCGTGGATCGGATAGATGCTGAAGATCTTGAGAACTGTGACGACATCGAAGAGGTGCTTGATGGCATTGACGGATTACTCATTCCTGGAGGATTTGGAGATCGGGGAACTGAAGGGAAAATTAATGCAGCAAAGTTTGCGCGTACCAGAGGAATTCCTTATTTTGGTATCTGCCTCGGAATGCAAGTAGCTACAATTGAATTTGCGCGTAACATTGCAAACCTTGAAGGTGCAAACAGTACTGAATTCAATCAAGGCACTCCTCACCCAGTGATTTGTCTACTGGACGAACAAAAAAGTGTAACGCATAAAGGTGCTTCAATGAGACTTGGAACTTGGGTCTGCGATCTTAAACCAGAGACCAAATCCTTTAACTTATATAAAAGCTCAACCATAAACGAAAGGCATCGTCACCGCTTTGAATTCAATAGTGATTACCGGGAACAACTGGAAAAAGTAGGCCTGATTATTGCAGGAACTTCCCCAGACGGGAGCCTAGTGGAAATTATAGAATTAGCGAATCACCCTTTCTACGTAGCTTGCCAATTTCATCCGGAGTTCCTCTCCAAACCGAACTATTCGCATCCACTATTCAAGGGATTCGTTGCCGCGGCCCTTGCGAGAAGAATCGGTGTCGCTAAGCACGCTGAAGAAAAAGCTTCAAAAAAATAACCAACCATTTCCTCAGTTTAATATGACTGAGACCTAATCAGATAAGGCATGACCGTGCAAACCAAGCGGATCCTGACTAATTTTACCACGGCAGCGGCAATCATCTCTCATGCTCTGGTCTTTTTTCTTCCTTTCGTGCATTCCAAAAAAGGCCTAACCCTGAGGGGGACGAAAGGAGAGGCCATCGTTACCGGACCCGGTGAACCGCTCAGTATGAGTCACATTATTGGTAATGCACCTCTCTTTGGCATGATTGAGCTCTGCGGTGTCTTGGGAATAATGAGTTATTTTTTTGCAACGTTCATCTGTAAAAGTAAAAAACGTGAGACTGGAACCGGAATATTTATTGGCTCACTATTACTGGCCCTAACGGCCCCAGCCGCACTCCTTCCCAGAAAAGGATTCCATATTCTGAACGCAGAGAATCAACTCCAAAACTTAGAATTTATCCCAACATATGGTTACATTATCTGGGTAATTTCGCTTTTCATCGGCGGTTTAGCGATTCATCTTATCGCAAACTTGAGATGGCAACTTTACAGCCAAGGCAAGTAGCAAATACTCAGAATCATTGCATGGAAAATAAAAGCATCGAAGTGATTCTAGGAAATTCGAATCGCCGGTTCTCGGGTGTCACCTCGACCATGCTCCGAGTATTGGAACATCATAAGGACAAGATAGGAATTACCGTCATGGGAAAGCCTCATCTTTCCGCAGATGTTCCATCGATCAGTTTTTGGAGATGCGCGAAATTATGCAGATCAACTCTGCCTGACGGGAAGTTCAGGGTATTTCACGCGCGACGAAACAATGAAGTCATACAGGCACTCATCCTCAAAAGAATATTCAAAGCAAAGATTAAAATCATCTTCACCTCAACGGCACAGCGGGAGCATACTTGGATAACACGATGGCTCATCAAACGGGTTGACTGCCTAGTAGCCACCTGCTCAGGAGCAGCCGCTGTCCTCAAACGCGAGCCGGACGCAATGATCCCGCATGGCGTTGACCTTAAAACTTATAGGCTTCCTGATCAGGGAAAAAAAGCAGCCTGGGGCTCGTTAGGATATCCAGGCAAATACGGAATAGGAATCTTCGCCCGAGTACGCCAGCAGAAAGGCATCGGAATTCTAGTCGATGCAATGATACCCATCATGAAGAAGGATCCATCCCCGACTGTTCTAATTGCCGGCGAAACTACCAAGTCCCATGAACAATTTGTTGCCGACTTAAAAGAGAAAATTAAGTCAGAGGGGCTCGAAAAAAGAATTCTGTTCCTTGGCAAGGTTCACTATGCGGAAGAAGTACCCAAACTCATGCGTGGACTCTCAATAGTAACGGCCTTAAGCACAATCGAAGGCTTCGGCCTACCGGTCCTTGAAGCCATGGCCAGCGGGTGCGCCGTGGTCGCATCAAAGACCGGGGCATGGGAGGACATCATTGTATCCGGCGAGCACGGACTACTTGTCCCATGCGATGACGTTAAAGTGACTCATGAAGCGCTAAAGAAACTCACTTCAGACTCATCGAATCTTGAAAGTATGGGGCTAAAAGGTAGGGCCCGCATCGTTGAAGGATTCACCATTGAGTCCGAGGCAAATTCCTTACTGAATCTGTACAAAAGCCTTCAATAGGATCGCTTAATTCGCATAAAAATCTGTTAACCTATGATAGAGCGTGAATGCATTGCTAAGGGATCGATTTTTATGCACAATCACACAATCCCTTATAAATACAATGAACTCATCAAACTTGAAGAACCCACGAATTCAAGTTCTCCTAGCAGTAACCACTATGATTCTCGCTAAAGGAGTCGGTAATCCTAAAGACAACGAAAAAGAAAGAGAAGTGAAGGAGTGAATCGTTAGGGATGATAGGAATTGCACTCAATGGCTTGGAGTGGCACCTAAGATTGAAAATAATTGACCGTCCCAATTAACCTCATTAAAATGGAGTTAAAGAGCTCATTTAGTCTCAAGGACCAATTAACGCGTAATTACTTTCACTATTATGACCAAAAACATCACCCGTAGAAAATTCACCAAGGCCGCTGCAGCGAGCTCGGTATTCAGCCTCATCCCCGGCAAAGTCATTGGAGCCAATGAAAAAGTGAACGTTGCTTTTATCGGCTGCGGAGCACAGGGAGCAGGTGACGCTCACAACGTTAACGCAACAAAGCTCGTTAATCCTGTAGCCCTCTGTGATGTGGCAATGGGAACCAGGCACACTGCAGGGACCGAGAATAAGTTCAAAGGAATTCCCAAGTTCAAAGATTTCCGGAAAATGTTCGACAAGATGAGCAATGAAATCGACGCGGTCACGATCGGAGTTCCTGATCACGCACACTTTCCGATCTCAATGCGGGCCATGGCTGAAGGTATTCACTGCTACGTTGAAAAGCCACTCGCTCACACTTTCCAAGAAATTGAACTGATGATCGCTGCCGAGAAAAAATACAAAGTCTCCTGCCAGATGGGAAACCAGGGACATTCCGGTGCAAATTACCACCAGTTCAAGGCATGGAAAGAGGCCGGTATAATTAAGGACGTGAAAAAGATCACTTCATACATGAACTCGGGTCGCCGCTGGCACCCCTGGAAATTTGATGATTGGCAGACCGGTGAGAAGATGCCGGAAGGTATGGACTGGGACACTTGGCTCGCTACAGCGCCCGAACATCCTTTCAGTAAATATCTGCACCCCGGAAACTGGCGGAGTTGGTATGATTATGGTAACGGTGCTTTCGGGGACTGGGGACCACACATTCTTGATACGGCTCACCGTTTCCTTAAGCTGGGTCTCCCAGAAAAAATCACTGCAGTTCATCGAGAAGGTGTCCGGGACCTCATCTTCCCGATGGGTTCAACTGTGCAGTTCGATTTTCCGGCCAGGGAAGGAGAGCCACCATGTGAGGTTCGTTGGTATGACGGGACAAAGAACAAGCCAAAAGCTCCGGAGGAACTTGAAGAAGGACGCAGACTGGAAAATAACGGTAAAATTATCTACGGCAAGGATCTCACCTTCAAAGGAACTTCTCATGGAAGTCCTTTAAGAATTATTCCCGAATCAAAGATGAAGGACCTAGCCAGCAGCCTGCCCAAATTCGGAGGAGGGTCCAACCATTTCATGAACTTTGTACTTGGAGCCAAGGGCGAAGAAAAGACGAGGTCCCCTTTCCATATTTCAGGGGTACTGAGTCAAGTCTTCTGTCTCGGAGTGATTGTACAGAGGCTCGGAGGCGAACTTAAGTTCGACCTCAAGACTAAACGCATCACCAACAACAAGATAGCTAATGCTCTGATCGAAGGACCACCTCCTAGGAAGGGCTGGGAAGAATACTACAAGGTCTAATCCCTAGCTCTTTGACATTGATTCATCGAGATTAAGGATCAGCGAAATCACAGCCGCAGTAGCAGCAAGTTCGGCAGACTCAATGTCTGCGGGAGCTGGCCTTTCACCTCCACCGGCCAAGTACGCTTTGGCCGATCCCTGATTTGATTGGAACTCGGCTAATCTGTCCCTGTGCTCGGCCAGAAGAATCCTAAGCTCTTTCTCTTTTACTTTGCGTGAAGTGGCTAACCTGAATGCAAAAGCAATGCGATCTTCAACATTCTTCCCCCCTTCACGAATCGTACGTTCAGCGAGGGCCCGTGCCGCTTCCACGAACTGAGGACCATTGAGAAGAACTAGCGCCTGCAGTGGCGTGTTCGTTTTTTCTCTGCGGGTGCGGCAAGAATTACGCCCATCAGCACCAAGTATTCGCATGTTCGCTGCAGGAATCTGTCGTTTCCAGTAAGTGTATAAGCTACGACGATACAGTGACTCTCCCTTACTCTGGGTAAATGAAACGTTCGACGCACCAATCGCGTTACGACCAAAAAGTACTGCAGGCTGGTAAGGATTGACCCCTGGCCCTCCTATCTTGTCTACTAGAAGGCCACTCACTGAAAGGGCATGGTCACGAATGAACTCTGCACCTAGCCTCCGCCGAGGAGCATGTGATAGTAACTCATTTTCGGGATCCATTTCTACAACATGCTGATTGACCTTACTGGATTGCCTGTAGGTGGCAGAAGTGACTATCTTACGGATGAGCTGCTTAACGTCCCAACCTGATTCAATGAAATCAACGGCAAGATAATCCAATAATGACTCGTGAGAGGGACGCCTCCCCTGTGTTCCAAGGTCCTCTGATGTCTTAACGATACCGTTATCGAAAATCATTTGCCAGTAACGGTTCACCGCTACTCTGGCAGCGAGAGGATTCTCTGGATCAGTGATCCAACGTGCAAGCCCTCGCCGATTCTTTGGCAAGTCCGGTGAAAAAGTCATTATTGAGGACGGAGCAGCAGGCTCCACCTTTTCACCCGGCTTATCATATTCTCCGCGCATCAGGACATGAGTGGCTCGGAGCTTAGCCTCATCGGCTGCGATCATGCTAACTTTTGCCTTCCCTTCAAGATCGGCCTTATTCTTCTTGGCCGCAGCAAGTACTGACCTCTGCTCAGTAAAACCGGACCAAGTTCCACGGAAGTGAGCGAGTCTCTTGTCTCGATCCTTAGGGATCTTCTTCAGCTCCACGGCACTCGCGCTCCCAGTCACACGGACCTGAACATCATCTCCGACCAGTGAGAATTTGAGCCTGTCCTTGTCAGTTAAATTTTCAGATTTTTCCAAACCTATTATCAGAGGATTTTCCTTGCTAAATTTACCTTTGGCTTCACCGCTGATCTTTAATTCATGGGCCTCCCCCGCTGATGATACGCGTTCGATCCTTACAGATTCAATGATACCGGGCCGAGAACCTGACAATGAAATAGCAGTTAACGGACCCGGATCAGGCGCAAGAACTAATTCATAGTTCTTTTTGTTCGAATCAGGAAGGACCGAACCAGGATTAAAATTTAAGACAGAACGGAAAGGCGCGTCCCCTATCTTACGTTGAGCGACCTGCTTGCGTGATGAATCAAGCAAAGAGACTGACACATTGTCTAATCTCTCGGAACAACAATCCTTACGATTAAAGATCACCACATGATCAATCGGCATCTCAGATCCAAGATCAATTTCCCACCAGGCATCTTCTTGTTCCTTAGTGCATGAACACGAACCGAAGGAGCCATTCGCATTCCCATCAATGGCCTTGGATGCAAGTGCTGCAACCGAATAATCACTGGACTGGGAAGCTTTTCCTAATCGCCCCACATTGTTACCTGCAGAATAAATTTCAACTTCTGAAATAGTAATAAAACCTTTCTGTTTTTTGGGAAGCGCTATCCTCAAATAGCGTCCCCTAATCTTCGATGCCTGCACTTTGTCCTGATTCTTTTTAGTTTTGGAATTCTGGCGCGTATCACTCACTTTCTTAGGATCTTTCCAGGGGATAGGCTTTTCCAGTTCAATGAGCCATTTTTCAAAGTCATGCGTCAACTCGGTAGGGGTCCCATTCAAAGTTGATTCAATTCCTTTAATTTGATCAGCTAATTTCGCTATTTGTTCCCTATGAACCGGGGAAAGTATTTTGAGGGTCGGGGCAGTCGCTCCTTTCGTGTTTCCACGACCGACCAGACTATTAAAGAAACCCGAGAATTGATAATATTCGCGCTGCAATATCGGATCAAATTTGTGATCATGACACTGAGCACATTCCATGGTTAGTCCAAGGAAGGCCGTCGCGGTAGTATTGACACGATCTACAAGATATTTGATTCGATAATCCTCATCTATGATACCGCCTTCATTGGATGTTGGGTTATTGCGAAGGAATCCGGTCGCCAATTTTTGCTCATTAGTGGCATCAGGAATCAAATCCCCTGAAACCTGCCAAGTAATAAAGTCATTGTATGGAAGATTTGCATTAAATGCGGAAATGACCCAGTCCCGCCAAGGATATATGCTACGGGGATGATCCTCAAATAAGCCGTCAGTGTCTCCGTACCGGGCAACGTCCAACCACTCGAGAGTCATCCTCTCTCCGAACCCGGGAGAAGCTAAGAGTCGGTCAACCGCATTCTCGAAAGCTTCATCTGACTTATCTTTAATGAAATCATCAAGGTCAGCAATGCGAGGCGGGAGTCCAGTAAGGTCAAAACTGACCCTGCGCAAGAGCTGCTCTTTTCCTGCACGACCAGAAGGCTTCAATCCCAAACTTTCTAGTTTAGACAAAATAAAATAATCAATTTCATTTATTGTCCAAGCCTTGTCATTAACGTCCGGGAAAGGTGATTTTTTCGGTGATGTGAATGCCCAGTGTCGCTCCCATTTTGCTCCTTCCGTGATCCATTCCTTAAGCAGTTTAATTTCTTTTTTCGTCAGTTCGGATTTTGCATCCTGAGGAGGCATCACCTCATCAGGATCATTGGACGTGATCCGCTTGATAATTTCACTCTTATTCACATGACCAGAAACGATAGGAACATTACCACTCTCAGCAAGGGCAGCCTTAGCGAACTCTTCCTGATCGAGACGAAGTCCCGCCTTTCGAGCTGCAGAGTCCGGACCATGACACGCAAAGCATCGATCCGCCAAAATTGGTCGGATTTGATCATTGAATGAGACGGCAAACCCCAGCCTCATCAAAGAAACCATTAAGACAAATACAGCGAGCCCTTTCATCATGAAACGATAGGTTGAACAACTTCACCATGGACATCCGTGAGCCTGAAACGGCGCCCTTGATATTTAAATACGAGCCGCTCATGATCAATGCCCATCAAATGCATGATCGTTGCCTGAAAGTCATGAACGTGGACTGGATCCTTTGCTATATTATACCCGACTTGATCAGTTTCACCGTATGTCATTCCGGCCCTGATGCCGCCACCAGCCATCCAGTAAGTGAAGCATCTCGGGTGATGGTCCCTGCCATTAGCTGCCTTACCTGCACCCCCTTGGCTATAAGTGGTCCGACCAAATTCACCTCCCCATATGACTAGGGTCTCATCGAGCATTCCCCGCTGCTTCAGGTCAGTGACTAGAGCGGCACAGGCCTGGTCCGTGTCCTTGCACTGCTTAGGCAAAGCACCTATGAGGCCTCCATGCTGGTCCCAACCACGGTGATATAATTGAATAAATCTTACTCCACGCTCAGCTAGACGCCGTGCCAACAATGCATTCGCCGCAAATTTTCCAGGGATCTGACATTCTGGCCCATACAGGTCCAGTATTGACTTAGGCTCATCACTAATACTGGTCGCTTCAGGAACAGACATCTGCATGCGAAAGGCCATTTCATACTGAGCAATGCGCGTTGCTATTTCCTGATCCCCGAAAGCTTCAAGTTGCATCTTATTGAGAGACTCCATTCGGTCAATCATTCTTCTCCGCGCATCCACACTCTCACCGGGTTGACTGTTCAGATAAAGGACAGGGGTTTCCCCTCCACGGAATTGAACTCCCTGATGAAGGCTCGGCAAGAAACCACTACTCCACAACTTACTGTACACGGGCTGACTCCCGGGCCGTCCAGTCCCGTTAGATATGAGAACACAGAAAGCGGGCAGGTCTTTATTTTCTGTACCTAAGCCATAACTCATCCATGCCCCGAAACTCGGACGTCCTGGTTGCTGGTGACCGGTCTGAAAAAATGTCACTCCGGGATCATGGTTGATCGCCTCAGTATGCATTGACTTAACAAAACAGAGTTCATCGGCAACAGATGCAGTGTGAGGCAAAAGTTCACTCAGCCATGCTCCGCTCCTTCCATACTGCTTAAATTTCCAATTCGATCGCGCTACCTGGAAAGATGACTGTCCGGCAGTCATCCCTGTGAGCCTTTGGTTCTTCTTAACAAACCCTTCCTTGCTCCAGGACTTTGCCTTTTCATCATATTTCTTGAACAGTTCCTTCCCATGAAATTCGTCCAGCCTGGGCTTGTAGTCGAAAAGGTCCTGCTGGGAAGGAGCTCCGTTCATGAAAAGAAAAATAATACGCTTAGCCTTTGGAGCAAAGTGTGAAGCCTGTTCCGAAATCTGAGAGGCCATGGCCTCAGGAGCCAACATTGAATGCAACGCAATCGAGCCGATGCCTGTCGATCCCGCCGCTAAGAGCTGACGCCGCGTCGATAAGTTCTTATGTGCGTCCTCAACAATGTCCATTTTACAATATCTTGATTCTATACCACAGGATCAGGTTCTTTCTTTATTTCCCTATTCTATATAGATTTTCCAGCGAACGGATATAGATGGCTCCTTCTCCGATTGCGTATGAGGCCAGGGTCCTTTCATTGATAGAGTTCCTTGCCAGTACCTCAAATTTTCTTCCTGCCTTTATGACAGTGCTCTGGCCCTGCTCGTCCAGAAAATAAATCCTTCCATTCGAATGAATAGGCGAAGCGGACATTGGCCCTGCAGTACGCTCCTGCCATATCACTTCTCCAGTCATGGGCTCAACACAAGTGGCAATACCTCCATCGGAGATGAAGTACAAAAGATCATCCACAATCAATACAGAAGGAGTGTGAGGAGCCCTCTTGGTAATTTCCCACTCAACGTGCGAGTCCGTCACATCACCCTTCGAATCCTTATCGACTCGGATCCCGAGAAGGGTCGACCTCTCATAACCTGTTGCAACAAAGACTAGTCCCTTATAAAGGACCGGCTTCGGGATAACTGACCATCCCCGATAGGTCACGTTCCAGAGCTCCGCTCCGCTCAGAGGATCATAGGAAAAGACAGCACCACTGGTAGGGCTAATTAATTGCCTCTTACCTGCAACATTAATTAGTGTCGGTGTACTGAATGAGAACTTCTTGTCTTGCGGTGTGTCTGATCGTGATTTTTTCCAGGCCACTTTTCCGTTTTTCTTGTTCAAAGCAACAATGAAAGGATTTGTCAGAGCATCAGCACTATAGATTAAAAGATCATCAACAATGATCGGGGTCCCCCCGTTACCATGCAATGGATTATAACCTAGCTCATTATTCGCCCAGATTATTTTTCCCTTCAAATCAAGGCAAGCAGTTCCCATGTGACCGAAATGCACATACACCTTACCATTCTCAATGATCGGAGTCGGGCTCGCATGTGAATTCTTTTTGTGAATCGGCCTGGAAGATGCCTCCTGATCAAAGACTTTGGTATCCCAAACCGTTTTACCATTCTCAGCATTAAAGCAAAGGACCCTCAATTCTCTCTTCACTGCCGCAGCGTCCTGATTATCACCTTGGGCATATGCAGTGGTCAGATAAATATTTCCATCTGAAAGGACAGGTGAGGACCAGCCCTTACCCGGCACTGGAATTTTCCATTTCACGTTCTCGGTCGCGCTCCACTTCAGTGGGAGGGACTTTACCTTAGCATGCCCGTCCTCGGTCGGACCTCGGAACCTTGGCCAATCATTGGCAGGGCATAAGGTTAAAAACAGTAAAGTGGTCAGGAAATGGATAATTAAAAACTTCATGAAATCACTCGAAATTAAATCAGACCATGGCCGAACTTCAATAATTGTTATCTAATTCAACGAAAATGCTATATTTTGTAAGCTCCCTAGCAATAATAGACAAAGTACCTTAAATGGTATTCTAATGATGGGAAAAAATAAAGATTTCGAACCACTGAAGGGCCTGATAGCAGCAACGTTCACACCATTTGATCAGGACGGGAAACTCTATCTTGATCCGATTCCAAGGATCGTTGAGCACCTTGCAAAATGCTCTATAAATGCACTATTCATCAACGGCACTACCGGCGAAGGCCCTTCACTCACTGAGGAGGAGCGAATCATTATTGCAGATTCCTATACTAAGGAGGCTAAAATTCACGGCATTAAAAGTATTATCCATGTTGGACACGAATCATTACAAACGGCCGGCTCACTCGCCACTCATGCCGCAAAAATTGGAGTCGACTGTATCTCAGCAGTGCCCACTTCTTATTTCAAACCTTCTAGCCTTAACGGTCTTATTGATCATCTCGCGGCAATCACTTCGCATGCCCCGGAAGTTCCGTTTTACTACTATCACATACCACGAATGAACAGCGTCCAGTTCGACATGCTTGACCTTCTCAAAGCAGCCGAAAAAGATCTGCCGAGCCTGGTAGGGATTAAATATTCAGACACTGAATTATCAACCTTTGTGGAATGCAAAAAATATAAGGATGGAAAATACAATATGCTTTACGGAGCAGATGAAATGTTACTTGCTGGACTGGCCATGGGAGCGGACGGCGCAGTCGGCTCAACTTATAATTTCCTTGCACCGCTATACAATAGAATTATTTCTGAATTCGAGTCAGGGAACAAAGAATCAGCGCAAACCTATCAAGCAAAGTCAGCCGAGTTAATTCGTGCAATCATAAGCACTGCAGGAATGCCTGGCTTGAAAGTCGCTATGGCCATTGCCGGTTTTGACTGTGGCCCTCACAGGCTACCACTGAAGACACCCTCTCCTGGAATTGCGGATGAACTGCGCAACCGACTCGAGTCCACTGGATTCCTGGAATGGAATGTGCCCGATGATGAATAAGTTTTAGATGCAGTAAAAGAACTAACAGAATCCAAGCATATTGCTCAGTTATTTTACGATTTTCACGGCCTGCGCTCCTGTATTTATTATCATAGCAAGCGGCTACGGATGCAGGCGCCTAAGGATCTTATCCAAAGAATCTGATAATTCATTAGTCAAGCTCACGCTCAATCTCCTCTTCCCCGCCTTCATCATCAACCATATCCTTGGAAACCCCAAGCTGACGGACACTTCAACGATCGCAACAGCAACAGGGACCGGTTTCTTTTTCCTAATCTTGAGCATTGGAATCTGTTTCTACTTATCGACATTCCTTAAATCAACAAGCGAACAGCGACGCGTGTTCGCAGTCACGACCGGATTACAGAATTACGGATTCATTCCAATCCCAATAATATATGCACTCTTCCCTGAAAGCAGTGTCGGCACCATTGGCGTTCTACTAATGCATTCAATAGGTGTTGAAATTGCCCTATGGACAGCAGGAGTCATGATGCTCAGCGGCAATAAAAAAGGAGGCTGGAAAAGACTCCTTAACACACCACTCATAACGACTCTGGCCTGCTTAATTGCTAATTCAGTAGGAGCAGGTAACTGGCTTCACGGAAAATTTGAAGGTACCTCAAAGATGCTTGGCGATTGTGCCATTCCTCTCAGTCTTCTTCTGATAGGAGCCACAATCTATGACCTTCTTCATGACTCAGGTGGGAAAAAAGCGAAGCAAAGCAAGGCTCCGGAAGCGATCCTTTCGGTAGGGCTAAGGATGATCATTTTACCATCACTCATATTGTTATATGCCAAGTACTCTCCGATCTCACCTGAACTAAAAAAAGTACTCGTGATCCAGGCTGCAATGCCAGCAGCGGTATTCCCAATAATTCTTACCAAGCAGTATGGAGGAGACACTGAAACGGCCGTACGGATTGTTATTATAACAACCCTCATCTCCATCATCTCCATACCTCCAGTAATTGTATTCGGACTCTGGATCATGGGACTAAGCTAAAACTAAATGTAAGCTTCCACTTTGGTTCGTCTTGGCCTAAGATTATTATCCTTTTGAACGACAGCAAGGACACCCTAAGACTCCAAGAATCCCCACTCTTATCAGAAAAGGGGTCTTCGGAGATCATATGCTGACTTTAAGTTGAGATAGAAAATGGCAGTAAAAGAACTTACAGGTAAACTTAAAAACATTGTCGGCAAAAAGGGATTAATGACCGCAACGTCTCGGACTGCGTATTACCGCAGTGGATTCCGCTCTGGATTCGGCGGAGCCATTGCAGTTGTCTTCCCTAATTCTTTACTCGAACTCTGGCAAGTTCTTCAGATATGCGTTGAAACTGACTGCGCCATCATCATGCAGGCCACAAAGACTGGCCTAACAGAAGGGTCAAGCCCGAGCGGATTCGATTACGATCGAGAAGTTGTGATTATTAATATCACTCGAATAAAGAAGATTATCCTGCTGGACGGAGGCAAACAAGTCATCGCTCTTCCCGGGTCAACATTACATGAACTTGAGCAAGAACTAAAAGAAATCAATCGTGCCCCACACTCCGTCATCGGTTCAACAACAATTGGAGCAACCATTGTGGGAGGGATCGCCAATAGTGCAGGTGGCGCCCTATGCAAGCGCGGCTCTTCTTACACACAACTCTCGCTCTTTGCACAAGTAGACGAGGACAGGAAATTGAAATTGGTAAATCACCTCGGAATTAAAAACCTTGGAAAAACGCCCGAAGAAATATTCAGTCGCTTGGAAAGAGGAGACATTTCTCTCGCTGACCTTGAGGGAATGGACAAAGCGGCTTCTGACCATGAATATCAGAACCGTATCCGCAATACTAATGCCGAAGTTCCTAACCGTTATAATGCCGATCCCAGCAGACTTTATGACGTTAGCGGTAGCGCCGGAAAGGTCGCCGCCTTCGCTGTGCGGGTTGACACTTATCCATTACCTGCAAAGAAACAGGTATTCTATCTGGGAACCAATGACCCGAATGACTTTAGCATTCTGCGCAAGCACATTCTCAATAATTTCAAAGAACTCCCAGAAATGTGCGAGTACATGAACAGGGGAATTTTCGACATAGCCAATAAATACGGAAAAGATGTTTTTCTATCCATTAAACACATTGGAACAAAACGCCTTCCCAAACTCTACGCTATCAAATCCACTCTAGAATATTTTTTTAATAAGATTCCTTTCTTGCCAAAGTATCTGCCTGATCAATTCCTCTACTATCTGAGCCGAATTTTTCCTCAGCACTTACCGAAAAGATTGCTCGATTATAGGAACCGATATGAGCACTATCTAATCCTATGCATGAGTGACGCCGGCATCGAAGAAACGCGTAAATACCTTAAGGAAGAATGGAGTCAGTCAGAGGAGGTAAGCTTTTTTGAATGTAACGAACAGGAACAAGAAGCGGCTTTATTGCATCGTTTTGCTGCAGCAGGTGCCGCAATTAGATACCAAAACCTGCATCAACGAAAAACAGAAGAAGTGCTGGCGCTTGACATTGCATTACTTGGAAATGATTCCGACTGGGTCGAAAATATACCTCCGGAGATTAAGAGCGATCTCGATCTGTCACTATATTATGGACATTTTATGTGTCACGTTTTTCACCATGATTACATATTCAAAAAGGGCACTAATCTTAAAGAGGTTAAAGCCAAACTACTGAAACTCCTCGACGCTAAGGGCGCCAAGTACCCAGCCGAGCACAACGTCGGTCACATGTACAAGGCTGATGATACCTTGAGGAAATTCTATGAAGATCTAGATCCCACCAACACCTTTAATCCTGGGATCGGGCTCACTAACAAAAAAAGAAGCTATGGAGGCCCTTAAAAACAATCAGATCCTTATGAGAATCCTATTTATCTGTCTCATGACTTACAGTTTAGTGGCTGTTTCTGCAGAAAAGATTCAGACCCCAAACATCATATTAATAATGTGTGATGATCTTGGCTGGGGAGATGTCGGATTCAACGGCAATCAAACCATCAAGACTCCGAACCTAGACAAAATGGCAGATTCAGGAATGAAATTTAATCGCTTCTATGCTGCGGCACCTGTTTGCTCTCCTACCAGAGGCAGCGTCATTACAGGACGGCACCCATTTCGGTATGGGATCTATTTTGCTAATACGGGTCACATAAAACCTGAAGAATTAACGCTAGCTGAACTACTCCTTAGAAAAGGATACAGGACAGGCCACTTTGGGAAATGGCATCTAGGAACATTAACTAAAACATTAACTGATGCGAACAGGGGCGGCCCTAAAGGGATAAAACACTTTTCTCCTCCACAGGAAAATGGATTCGAAGTTTGCTTCTCGACAGAATCAAAAGTTCCAACCTGGGATCCTATGTGGGTTCCAAAAGATTTCACTAATGGTGGAAGCCGAAGACTCTGGTGGGATCCGGAGAATAGAACTGAAAAATTGAAGCATTACGGAACTCGTTACTGGGACCAGAAAGGCAAGGAAGTCACGGAGAACCTGAGGGGAGATAATTCCAGAGTCATCATGGACCGGGCGATCCCCTTCATACAATCTTCCGTAAAGTCAGATAAACCATTCTTCTCAGTGATATGGTTTCACACGCCACACCTGCCAGTCGTCGCCGGGCCTCAATACACTGCACTCTATAAAGGAGAATCTAAATACAAACAGCATTATTACGGTTGCATCACCGCAATGGATGAACAGATAGGAAGATTACGCAAAGCCCTGAAAAAATCAGGAGCCGCCGAAAATACAATGCTCTGGTTCTGTTCAGATAATGGACCTGAGGGGAACGAATCTTCCCCAGGGAAAACAGGAGGCTTCAGAGGAAGAAAACGTAGCCTCTATGAGGGCGGAGTCCGGGTACCGGGTCTCTTAGAATGGCCTTCAAAAGTAAAACCGAAAACATCGACTAACTTTCCTGCGAGCACGGTAGATTATCTACCCACAATACTGGCTACCCTTAACATTAAAATGCCTGACAATAGACCCACTGATGGAATCGATCTTAGTTCAGCAATCGAAGGGAAAACAAAAATACGCCAAAATGCCCTAGGATTCCAAAGCGGTTCAATGGCATCTTTTGTCACGCACCGGTACAAACTCATATCCAAAAAAGAAAAGAAAATCGATGAAAGCGGATACCGTTTGGAATTATACGATCTACTAAAAGATCCCCATGAAAAAAATAATATAGCTCCCAAAAATAAGGACACCGTCAAGGAATTGAGCATCAGGCTTAGGGACTGGATCAGATCCTGCTCCCAAAGCGATAAAGGAAAAGATTACAAACAAAAGACTCAATCAAACGGACCATGAAAATACGACATCTCATCCTTTTAGCTCTATTTCTAATAATTTCAGAACCAGCTCATTGCAACGAAAACGGAAAAGCCTACCAGATCCGATTGGACAAGGAAGGTTGGGGAAACGGTTCACCTAATGACATTGAAGCTGTACTATATTCTGCCTGCGACTCAATTCATGAACACTTTGCCCCACTCAAAGAAAATGAACCTATCCGCGTCATCCGTGACAAGAGTGGCCCCATAACACTATTTCAAAGAAATCTCCGAGGAGAGATCATTGTTAAAATTAATACCGGGGACCGTTACTGGTGCCAATATTCTTATCAAATAGCTCATGAGTTCTGCCACATTCTTTGTCGTTTCCGTAATGGAAGTAGACGAAATCTATGGTTTGAAGAATCACTATGCGAGATGGCTTCAATGTTCGCCCTCCGATCAATGGAAGAAACATGGAAAACAGCTCCTCCTTATCCAAACTGGAAATCCTATTCCGCTTTAATTCGAGATTACGTAAAGGATCTTGAAAATAAACATGCGCTCCCTGAAAAACTTTCTCTGGCAGACTATTACTCCATGCATTCAGAAAAGTTTGAAAAGGATCCAGTTAATCGATCCATGAACGGCAAAATTGCAGGAGCTCTTCTGATCGCATTTGAAACGAACCCAGAGCATTGGCCTTCCATCCTATATATAAACAAAGGAAAAGCGAAAGAAGACATCTCGTTCTCAGAATACCTTAAAAACTGGCTGAATCAAGCACCCAAAAAGCACCACATTTTCATTCATTCATTGGCTCGCCAGTTCGGAATCTCACTATAAGAAAAAAATCTCTTCCATCCGGCGTAAGGCCGTATAAAATCCCAATCCCAAACACAAATAATCAATTCAATATGGCAACTAAAGTAGGTATCATAGGAGCTGGCGGAATGGTCAGCTATCATATTCAGGGATTCAAGCAGGCCGGAGCTGAAATAACAGCCATTGCTGACCTCAACGAAGATGCTGCCAAACAAACGGCAGAGGAAAACGAAATCCCCAATGTATTTAGTGATGTGGCAGAAATGTTGGCAATTGAAGAACTCGACGCAGTCAGCATCATCGTTCCAAACAAATTTCATGCGTCACTAGCTATTCAGTCATTAAAAGCAGGAAAACACGTTTTTTGTGAGAAGCCTCCCGCGCTGAACGCTGCGGAGGTTAATGAAATGATCGATGCCGCAAATAAAGCCGGTAAGAAACTGATGTTCAATTTCAATAACCGAGCCAGACCGGAATCCTACGCGATCATGGAAAAAATTAATGCCGGCGAAATTGGAACTATCAACTCGGCCCAGGCCAAGTGGTGCAGGAGGACAGGAATACCAGGATTCGGCGGGTGGTTCACTACAAAGGCACTGTCCGGAGGAGGCCCACTCATCGATCTGCTTCATATGCTTGATCTGGCAATATATTTCATGGGTTATCCAAAACCTTCTCACGTCATGGCTCAGACCTTTGATAATTTTATTACCGACAAAAACTTCAAGGGACCGTGGGGACTTCCTGACAATGATGAAGGAACTACAGACGTAGAGGCTGCCTCGCACGGGTTTGTAAGATTTAAAACCGGACAAGTATGCAACTTCCAGATCAGCTGGGCAGAAATGATAAAAAGGGAAGAAGTTTCCGTTGTCTTCCAAGGAACGAAGTCCGGTGGTAAAGTTGAACGTCTATTCGGTGAGGACGGGCTCGATGAAACAGCCATTGATTCATGTGAGATATATTCTCAGAACGGTGCCGAGAGGGTCGATTCCAGCATAGAGGTTGAGGAGTGCGAAGACATGGGGCGGATCAGGTCAGCGTCCAATTTTATTCTTACCATTGAGGGCAAAGAGGAACCACTGAATACTCCAGAACAGGCTCTTATTTTAATGCAAATCATTGATGCCGCCTATCAGTCAGCAGAGACTGGAGCACCTGTCTCATGTTAATAATAAATACACAATTTAATAACCCTTATCATTATCATTTAGTAGAAAAGAATAAATATGAACCGTAAATTACGCATGGGAATGGTCGGTGGAGGCCGAGGCGCATTTATTGGGGCCGTTCACAGAATGGCCGCCAATCTTGATGGGAAAATTGAACTGGTCGCAGGAGCATTCTCTTCTTCACCAGAAAAGTCTAAACTTTCAGGAGAAGATTTCTTCTTGGATCCTGACCGAGTCTATGGAAGCTATCAGGAAATGGCAGAAAAAGAATCTGCCAGAGAAGATAAGATCGATTTCGTTTCAATCGTTGTTCAAAACCATCTTCATTTTGATGTAGCAAAAACATTTCTTGAAGCAGGTTTTAATGTCATCTGCGATAAACCTATGACTAGGACACTGGACGAGGCACGCGCTTTGCGAGACATTGTCAATGAGACTGGGCAGGTGTTCTGCCTGACCCATAATTATACCGGATACCCAATGGTGAAAGAGGCACGCCGCGTTGTAAATGATGGAGAATTGGGCAGGATCCTGAAAATTGTCGCTGAATATCCACAAGGGTACGCGGTCGGAGACGTTGAAGGAGAGGGACAAGGACAAATATCTAATTGGAGATCGGATCCTGCAATTGCCGGATCATCAAACTGCATGGGTGATATCGGAACGCATGCCCATAATCTTGTCCGCTATATCACAGGACTCGAAGTAGAGGAAATCTGTTCTGAACTGACCGCGTTTATTCCAGGACGAGAACTGGACGATGACGGAAATAACCTCATCCGCTTCGAAGGAGGCGCAAAAGGAATCATCTACGCATCACAGATTTCAAACGGAGACGAAAATGCTTTGAACATACGCGTGTACGGAACCAAAGCTTCGCTGGAGTGGCATCAAGAGGACCCTAATGAACTGATCGTTAAATATGCAAATGCACCGAGAAAAATATACCGGCGAGGTAATGACTACCTAGGCGAATCCGCTGCCAATAATAGTAGAACTCCTTTCGCTCATCCGGAAGGTTTCATTGAAGCTTTCGCCAACGTTTATCTGGGAGCAGCTCAGGCAATCGCGGATAAGATTGATGGCAACGATGCACCCGAAGGCGGGTATGATTTTCCTGACGCCACTGACGGTGTCGCTGGTTTAGCTTTCATTGAAACTGCAGTAAAAAGCAGCGCCGGTGAAGAAAAGTGGGTGAAGTTTCCTTCCCTATAATTTCAGATCTTGTAATGTTACCAAGAGCAAAAAACAATAATCTAAGACAGGTTAAGGGAATCGGGTTCTGCATGGTTATTATTACGCGTAATAAATTATCAATGTTAAGCTCATGTTATATTCATGTAGAAAGTATATTATATAGTAGTGAAATACATAATCCTGTGCCTTTTATCATTTCCTCTAATCAGTCTCGCCGATGAAAATCAGATTCAATTCACTTTCGATGATGGTCTAATCTCCCTGAGCCCAACCGGCAAGAAAAAACAGGAATGGCTATTCCAATTTTCCGAAGATCTTAAGACTTGGGAGCCTCTTTATAATGTTCCTCCAATATTCTCTGACGGAAATTCCTCAGCGAACTTAAATTTATCAAATCAAGAATCGTTCGGCTTTGTTCGTGCCATTCAGACTGAGGGGTTCTACGATCCCATGTGTGTTCGAACAATTAACCTCACCTTTAAAAATACAAACTGGCTAAGCCAACTTGTTTCGAACTATTCGACCGGTGAGGAAATCCAAGGAACCCTGAAATTTAGAGAAGAAACCGTTGAAGGAGTAGGAGTCCGATACAAAGGCAATACCTCCTATCAGAGAGTGACCGGAGAAAAAAAATCAATCAATATAAGTATCGACGCGACTCTCGAAGATGCTGATCTAGAGGGTTATGATACACTCAACCTTAACAACGCTGCCGGGGATCAAACCCTATTAAAGGAGGCTCTTTATTTCAACGCAATGAAGAAATATGCAGCCTGCCCCGGAGCTGGACTTGTTCAGTTGAATATCAACGGGGAAAACTGGGGCGTCTATTCTAACGCTCAACAACAAGACGGTCCCCTCATTCGTCAATATTTTGGCAACAATAATGGAGATCGTTGGAAGGCACCAAGCGGTAGCGGTAGCGGTGCTGGCGCTGGTGGAGGACCAGGCGGCGGAAGACCTGGTGGTGGAAGACCTCCTGGAGGTGGAGGACCAGGCGGCGGAAGACCTCCCGGAGGTGGTGGTGGATGGTCAAGTGGAGACAAGGCACTGCTTTATCTCGGAGACAATCCATCAACTTACGAGAACTTATACGAGTTAAAAAAACAGAACACAGATGATCCTTGGTCAAACCTGATCCATGCCACTGATGTTCTCAACAACACACCGGCAGGAGAGTTCAAGGACAAGGTCGGAGAAGTCCTGGCCGTTGACAGCTGGCTATGGTTTCTGGTCCTTGAAAATGTCTTCACTGACGATGACAGCTACTGGCACAAGGGTTGCGATTACATGATTTATTACGAGCCTGAATCGGGCCGTATTTTTCCGATCGAACATGACGGGAACGAAGCATTCACATCCAGAGACGTGCGGTTGAACCCTTTCGAGCAGGAAACCAACGTGAATCGACCCGTGATAAACAAACTGTTATCTGTCCCTGAATTCCGTCAGCGATACATCGCTCATATGAGAACCGTACTAGAAAATGATTTCAATCCGGAAAATTTAACCTCAACCATTGATCGTTACGTTAAGACAATCGAATCGTTTATCGAGAATGATCCAAAGAAGGATTTCAGCATGACCTCCTTCAGATCCAGCATTTCTCAACTGAAAGATCTAATAAATACTAGACACCAATATCTCAGCACTCATCCAGAGATATCAAAGGCTCCTCCATCCATCAGTTCAGTCTCCAGACCAACTAATGCAACAGCAAACCAGCCCATAACGATCACGACAAAAGTCACCCAATCCAAGACCGATGGGGTTGATTCGGTTTTTATTTATTATACTCCAAAAGGCCATATTGACCCTTACGCATCCGCGGAAATGTTTGATGATGGGAACCACAATGATCTTGAACCCAATGATGGAATTTACGGGGCCTCAGTACCGGGTTTCTCCTCAGGAGAAAAGGTATGGTATTACATAGAGGCTAGATCAGGAAACTCTTCCAATACAGCCACTTTCTACCCAGCAATGACCGAAGTCGAACCATTATCCTATCGGGTCCAATCACTTAATTCTGAAGAAGAATCTCCCGTCATTATTAATGAAATCATGACGCTAAATGAAACGACTCTACAGGATCCTCAACAAGAATTTGATGACTGGATTGAATTACATAACATCACTGAGCAGAACTTCGATTTATCCGGTTGGTACCTGAGTGATAATCCTAACAATCCAAGGAAATGGGAGTTCCCGGAAGGGTCATCAATACCAGCGAATGGATATATGATTGTATGGGCCGATGAGGACGGCGGAGCTCCGGAAGGAATTCACGCCAGCTTTAAATTATCATCAGATGGCGAATCACTGTATTTGACCTCTTCAGATCAAGACGACAACTACATCATGGATTATATCCAGTTCGGACCACAAGAGCAGGACATTTCATTCGGTAGAACATCGTCGATCGAATCCAACTTCGAAAAAATGGTACCTTCCCCGGGCCAGCCTAACGGGCCTTAAAAATTTGCAATAAATAGATAAGTGCACAGGCAAAGAGCTCTATGGATATTCCGTCTCTTTGGTGTAATGTAGGGTTATGAAAAAAATCATTCTGGCTCTCATTTGTTTGGCAGCAGCAATGATTCTAAATTCTTGCGTTCTCTTTGACAGCAAAAAAGAACCTCCAAAATTGAGAGGTCCTTTCTTTCACTTACCCAACGTAAGATAACGGGCCTCATGTCTAATCCCGCATTAGTCACCAGAAACATCAACTCAAACAGCACAAAAGAATGACAAATAAAGAAGATAAGAAATACGGGGTCTTATTAATGGTCCTCATCCCAATTGCTATTATTTTTTTGGGATACCTCTTCAGTAAAGATCCAGGACAGAGCCATGGTAAATCTCGAAAGGGGGCAAGCTCAATCTACAGTATTTGGTTAACTGAAGCAGAAGTAGCCCCAACCAAAAAAGACCAGAGCCAATGGGACGTTGATGGAACCGCGCCAGATCTAAGTGCTATGGTGGTGTGGAAAGATCAAATAATACTCAATACAGTAACAAGTAACGACTCACTCATCGCCCGCTGGGACCCTATTGCGATTTCCGTAGGAGATGTTTTTCAGGGAGAGGTTAGCACATCAACAGTAAAAAGAATTGCTAGAATCCGCTCAATAAAAGGTGAGAAATTTAGTATCGGCCTATTTGATGAAGACATTGTGAGCCGCGACTATGTGGGAGGATGGGAAATCGATACTGGCGAACTGCGTACGGGGACTTGTGAACTGACTTCAAAAGGAACCCTTAACAGATTAATCATCTCGGTTACTCAAGATGACAATCTTACAGTGCCTGATAGAGAATTTAAGATCAAGGGCGCCACTTACCTTGAAGAACCGAACGACATCATGCTTAAAACAGTCAAACGCTGGGCAAAAGAAGCTAAGGAAAGCGTGAAAGAACTTGGAAATAACGTGGGGGAAAAAATCGAAAGAATTGGAGAACAAGTGGAACAACAAAGGAGTCGATTAGAGGAAGCAATAAAGGAAACAAGCAAGAAGACAGAAGATAAAATAAGAGAAATGCTGGATGCTTTACGCAATAAGTAATGCGCCGCATAATTTTATTCCTTATAATAATTTCGTGCTTTCTTTTTGGAAGTGCCTCTATACTTCCTATTTTCTCGATCGAACCGGCAGTCGGAGAGTGGACCGCATTGGCAGAAATACTTTCGCCTGCAGAAATGCAACCCAAATCCTTTAGCCTTCTAGAAGGGGTCAGATTACTCTGGCAAGAAAATGAAAAGATACTGGCGTTCATCATCGGCTTATTCTCATTACTCCTACCTGTGATTAAGCTGTCTGTCCTTTGGGCTGAGGCGTTGTTTTCAGGAACCCTTTCAAAAAAATGGATGAGCTTCCTGCGAGCGATCTCCAAATATGCGATGCTCGAAGTTTTCCTCGTCGCCATGACAGTTTTACTTTTAAAACAAATGCCCGGCGGCAGTCGTATCACACTAGAATCAGGCTTCTATGCTTTCGGCGTATCCGTGCTACTTAGCCTCGTCGTCGCACAATTTGTAGAAACCCAAAAAAGAGAATCAGAAGGCATCTGATCCATTTACTTTGGGAACATCATTCATCGGTGGACGAGCCCTTCTGTAGAATCTGGGGAGCGAGTCGATTGATCACTTCCTCAGTGTCCGGAACACAGCCTCCCCATATTCCGCCTCCAGTGTTCTGCAATGCTGCCCATAACTTCACAGAAGCTGGCATGTCAGGATCTTCTCTGAGGTCAGGATGAATTGGGCGAGTATGGAAATCATCCTCAGGCCCCACATAATCAACGGTTCCTTTGCATTTGTCTTTGTGTATCTCAATTCTCACAGAGTCACCATCACGCAGCTTTGCCAATGGGCCTCCTGCCAAAGCTTCCGGCCCAACATGCCCAATGCATGGACCTGAAGAGAATCCCGAAAATCTCCCATCTGTGATTAAAACATTACGGCTGAGCGCGGAAGTGTATTTCAAAGCGCTAGTAATTTGAGTGGTCTCCGGCATGCCTGCACCGATCGGTCCGCGACCAAGCAGCGCAATGACCTCACCCGGAAGCACCCTGTCATTTCCAATGGACTTAACTGCAGCAATCGCAGACCCCTCATCCACAAAGACCCGCGCTTTCCCCTCATGAAAATAAATGCCATTATCTGAAAATAGATCAGGTGAAATTGAAGTGCTCTTAACTACCGCACCATCCGGAGCTAGGTTCCCTGTCAAAAAAGCCAGAGTTCGAGCCAACCCTTTCTCCGATGCTCTTTCCGGTGACATGATAACGTCATCAGGATCGACTCCATCCTTTTGATATAAAATATCGCGGAACCTGTTCCGTCGTTCTGAGCCTTCCCAAATCTCAAGATTCTTTCCTACTGAATTACCAGAAACTGTCAGGCAATTCAGATCAATTAGCTCCAGTTCACGAAGATGCAACATGACCTCTGTCACTCCACCAGCAAGAAACACCTGAACTGTCATGTAATTATTGGGCCCGTTCGGAAGAACATCAACGATCCGCGGAACAGAACGATTCATTTGTGCCCAATCATCAACCTCTGGGATCTTGAGTCCTGCTGCATACGCAATCGCGGGCAGATGAATAAGAAGATTCGTGGACCCTCCCATAGCAGCATGAACTGCCATCGCATTGCGAACTGCTCCATCAGTTATTATCTGATCCAACGCAACATTCTCCTTAATCATTTTCATAAGGGCTTGGGATGACGCTCTTCCTATCTCAAGCCACACCTTTTCACCCGAAGGAGCCAATGCAGAATGAGGTAGAGCAATCCCCAGACCTTCCGCAACGGCCTGAGAAGTTGCCGCAGTTCCAAAAAATTGACAGCCTCCCCCCGCACTAGCGCACGCAGCACAACCAGCCTCGGCCGCCTCCTTCAGTGAAATCTCACCGTGAGAGAATCGAGAACCTATCGACTGCACAGTTCCCGTGTCCTCTCCCCGGTCAGGCGGTAATGTTACTCCTCCAGGAACCAATATTCCAGGAATCTTCTTTGACTCCGATAGAGCCATCATCATTGCCGGCAAACCCTTGTCACAAGTAGCAATGCCCATTACCCCCTTAGCAGTCGGTAACGATCTAGTTAACCGACCTAAGACTTCAGCCGCACTGTTCCTATAAGCTAGACTATCCATCATTCCTTTTGTTCCTTGTGTCCTTCCATCACAAGGATCTGAACAATGCCCCGCAAAGGGCACCCAACCATTACTCTTAAATTCTTCAGCAGCTTCTCTAGCAATAAGACTCACTTCCCAATGACCCGTATGGTATCCCAGCGCAATGGGCTGACCATCCTCTGCACGAATGCCTCCGGCCGTTGTTAAAATAAGAACTTGATCGGAGGTTATCAGGTCAGAGCGCCATCCCATACCTACATTGTGGGACCACCCAAAAAGATCCCCACTCGGCAGATTCTTCAGCATTTCCTCGGTGAATGGCAATGCCCCTTCACGAGCAGGAACTTTCGTCCTGACCTTATATGCCTCATCGCTTAAATCGAAAAAGTTATCTAGATAATTAGCCACTCTTAAGTTCTTTCATTCAAAAGCTTCGAAATTCAGCCAAAAAACCTTGAAAGGTTGGCTCCTTTCCAGCAATCTAGCTTCCCCAAATATATTAACAATAACTCTTCACACCAATAAAAAAATGGCACGCCCAGTTACACTATTCACCGGCCAGTGGGCCGATCTAGACACCGATACAATCTGCAGCAAAGCCAAGTCCTTCGGTTATGACGGAGTCGAACTCGGCTGCTGGGGAGATCACTTTGAAGTCGACAAAGCAGACGCAGACTACTGCAAAGCCAAGCGTGAAACTCTAGCCAGTCATGGATTAGCATGTTATTCAATTTCAACTCACCTCGTTGGACAAGCTGTGTGCGACAACATTGACGAACGACATCAGCAAATTTTACCAGACTATATTTATGGTGACGGTGAGCCTGAAGGAGTTCGTCAACGTGCTGCTGAAGAGCTGATCAAAACAGCTCACGCGGCTAAGGAGTTCGGAGTAAAGGTCATTAATGGGTTCACTGGTTCTTCAATATGGCACCTAGTATATTCATTCCCTCCTATACTTCCCGGACAAATCGATGCCGGATATGAAGATTTTGCTAAGAGGTGGAAGCCTATATTGGATGAATTCGTTAAGTGCGATGTTAAGTTTGGACTGGAAGTTCATCCTACTGAGATCGCTTTTGATATAGCCTCAGCACAACGCGCAATTGATGCGCTGGACGGGCATCCCGCATTTGGATTCAACTACGATCCTTCACACTTTGGATATCAAGGCGTCGATTATGTTGAATTTATCTACCGATTTTCTGACCGTATCAATCACGTTCACATGAAAGACGTTAGTTGGTCCAGCACTCCAAAAGACGCCGGAGTTTTCGGCGGACACGTGGACTTCCACAATCCTTCAAGATTCTGGGATTTCAAGTCTGTCGGCCGAGGCAACATCGACTTCGAAAAAATTATCAGAGCGTTAAATGACATTAAGTACATGGGACCCCTCAGCGTTGAGTGGGAAGACGGCGCCATGGACAGAGAATTCGGAGCAACCGAAAGCTGCCGATATGTGAAGGACATCGATTTCCCACCGAGCGACATCGTCTTTGATGCACAATTTGCTGAAAATTCGGAGGATTAAGGTCCAACCCTATATTCCATCTCATCAACCAAAATAAATAGCCTGCCCCGTTATACGGGCATGAGTTTGTTATACACAAAACTAATGACAATGAGATTTCTTTTACTTGTAATTTGCATCCCATCCATGGCCTCAGCCAAATTAGATCTACCGAAGATCTTTGGAGATAATATGGTAATTCAAAGGGACAAACCAATTCATGTTTGGGGAAGTGCCACTCCGGGGGAAAATGTGAGGGTCATTCTAGGTAATCGTGACCTCACCACGAAAGCAAACGGGCAAGGTAAATGGTCACTTGAGCTTGATCCATTACAAGGATCAGCACAGGCAAAGTCACTGAGTGTAAAATCAGAGAATGAAACCATTGGATATGATAACATACTAATTGGTGATGTGTGGGTACTTGGAGGACAAAGTAATATGGAAGACGTTCTCGAAAGCATTTATCACGGCGACACCGAAGTACTTTCCGCCAACTTTCCAACGATACGGCTAATGACAATCCCTCAGAAAGCGACTAACGAGCCTCAAGATGACATTGAACGAATCAATGAATTTAACGCATGGGAAAATCGTTATGAGATGAAGGGGCAGTGGCAAGTTTGCACTCCAAAGTCAGTCGCAAGATTTTCAGCCATAGGATATATTTTTGGAAGACGTCTGCACATGGTGTCAGGCATACCTATTGGATTAATCGATGCCTCCGTTGGCGGAACAACGGCAGAAGCATGGACTTCCCGTAAAGATCTTAACTTAATTAATGGCACTAAGCCTCTCATAGAAGAGTGGGATTCAAAAATTGATCAGTATGATGCTGCGGCCAGCCTTGCAGCAAGAATTAAGAGATGGGAGAAAGACACTGGAAATCGTAAAACCCGGGGCGAAAAACCCAATCCAAAACCAACAAAACCTGAACAGGATCCTGCCAAGGACAGAAACAACCCAGGGGCTTCTTTTAACGCAATGATAGCCCCAATAAGCGGCCTCAATGTCACCGGAGCGATCTTCAACCAGGGATATAATAACGCGCTTGGAAATGCACGCCCTAAGCTTTATCAAAAGACTTTCAAAGCCATGATCGAGGGGTGGCGGTCAGCCTTCAGGAACGAATCCATGCCTTTCTGCGTCATCGGCCTCACGCCAGGCGGCGAACCTCAAACACTAGAGAATTTTGAACTTCGTATGATTGATGCTGGACCTTTCATTCGGGAGGCCCAAAACTCTGCGGTAAAGTCTCTGGAAGGAGCAGCTTTCCTCCCCGCTTATGATCAGCAGGTGCCCTGGTATCATCCTCATAAAAAATTCGAACTCGGAGAACGCGCCGCAAGATGGGCCCTGAACACTTGCCTAGGCCACAATAATATTGGATGGAAACCTGTAGAAATTATCGAAGCAAAGAAGCAAGAAGGCCATTTCGAGCTTATCTTTAACAAGCCCGTCAGGGTCCATGATGGCAGGCCCTTTTCTGGTTTTTCATTAGCAGGAAAAGACAAACATTTCGTACCAAGCAAAGCCGAATTTGTCATCACGGGAAAAGACAAAAACAAGAGACCTATCCGAGATGAAAAAAGACTAAAGGTTTGGAGCCCTCTAATTGATGATCCAGTCGCAGTCAGATATGCTTGGGCCAGAAATCCTTTAGGAAATGCTGTGAATTCGGCTCATCATGAACGTACGATTCCGATACCATCATTCAGAACCGATGATTGGGACTGGCCAGAAGCTCCCTTTGATGCGGAAGGGAATGAAAGTAAAAATGCACACCGACAAGCAATTCACGAAATGAGGAACATGGCACGAGACAATAATAAAAAACGACTAAAACTAGAGGAAAATTAATCTCCAGATTCATCGTTCATGGCTCCTCATAACTGAGCATTCCGTTCCACCTCATTAAGAAACGACTCCATGACCCTGCGTTGCTTCTTTGTCGGACGCCCCTGACCAGATGACTTTACAACCGCAGTCTTCACTATCGGCTCCGCTTCCAGAATATGTTCTTCTTTGAATTTACTAACTTCCTTGGGTCCAATCCGTTTTTCAAGCAAAGCTGACACGGTCACCCTAATAAGCGCTTTCCCTTTCTTCACTTTTAACTCGTCGCCCACGCGCAAGAGTTTGGATGCCTTTACTGGGACTCCTGCCATTCTGACCCGACTGTTACGACAAGCTGTCGCTGCCAGACTACGAGTCTTAAATACCCTCACGCTCCACAACCATCGATCGATTCGAACTGACTCGGTTCCTGTATTTTCTTTTTTTTGCAATTAATTACTTCCTTTCACCTCTCTTACGAGCAACGCAGGCAAGCTCAAAGGCACGCCCCTCACCATAACGTCTAACAGAAAATTTCATTCTCCTCCGAACACCAGGACCAGAAGACCATGTGGCTTGCCAGAATTCATAACGGCTGGTCCTTGACTTTATAACTATTCGAGAGACTCCAACTACCCCCGAAACGTTACGTCGAGTTAACTTGCCTTCGGCCCCAGCGCGCTCCGGCTCAGGAAGTTTCGCCAATAATTCATCCCTGTATGCTCTTGCAATCCTCAATGCACTTTCAGTTCCATCATATTTACCATCAGAAAAAAATTTCGAGAACTGTCTACCTTGTCGCCTCAGTCTGACCTGCCATCCATGACTCCGCATCACTGGCAAATCGATGCGCGAAATAGCATAACTATCCATATCAAAGGTAAAAATGAATTTTACCATCCCTGACACGACGGTCAAACTAGTCTTTTCTAACTCCCTCTTAAAACTAGCCCTGCAAATACGTCGGCACTGAATTTTTTGTCCCGGAAGGGCCTGATTTGAGTGTAGAAACACCGGAAATCAATGATTGCTTAAGAATTGCAATTGTGAGCGCATTCCGAAAGAAATCGTTCAGAATTTCCGCTTTGTGAGATTTTTTTATATATTTACTTTTCATCGGACTTCCCCCCGATATTTAGTTTAATAGTTCAAGAAAGAATAATACGGAATTACCCAAAGACTTCTTTCAATGCTTTTATATAAATAACGACGGAAAAATTCATTTTTGTTTAATTTTTAAATGAAAATCGTGTAAAAATATTACATTGAGAATTTCAGCTGTATTTTTTATCTCTAGCCAATGCCTGAACAAACAACTTTAACCGACGAAGAGCTTCGCCGTTATGCCCGGCATATCTCCTTACCTTCATTTGGAATGGAAGGACAAACTCGCCTCAAAGAATCTAGCGTCCTCTGTATTGGTGCCGGAGGCTTAGGCTCCCCATCAACTATGTATCTTGCTGCGGCAGGGGTAGGGCGCATAGGGCTCATGGACATGGATGAAGTCGACGCATCAAATATACAAAGGCAGCTACTGCATGGGACGAATGATATTGGTAGAAAAAAAATAGAGTCCGCGAAAGACACAATTCACAATATCAATCCAAACGTTCAGATTGACACATTTGGTGAGGCATTCAAACCTGACAACTCAATCACAATTGCAGAGAATTATGACCTCATCATTGATGGTACTGATAATTTTCCTGCCCGTTATCTTATCAATGATGTCGCCAAGATTCTTGAAATTCCTAACGTTTACGGATCCGTTTTCCGCTTCGAAGGGCAAGTCTCTGTTTTCGCTCCGCACCTTGACGGTCCGTGCTACCGTTGCCTATTCCCCGATCCTCCAGAACCGGGCGCAGTGCCTGACTGAATTGAAGGTGGTGTTCTGGGCGTGCTTCCCGGTATAATAGGAACTTTCCAAGCGACCGAGGCGATTAAGCTTCTGACTGGAGTCGGTGAACCCATGATCGGTAAATTATTGCATTACGATGCATTATCATCACGATTTAAATCCTTCAACATCAGGCAAGATCCCGAATGCCCTCTATGCGGAGAAAACCCCACCATCAATGAACCGGTGGAAATTAAGAATTATTGTAACAATGAAAACCCGTTGCCTCAGATTCAAATAAAGGAATTAGAGAAAATAATTAACGAATCAAAAGCTTATAGTCTTCTCGATGTTAGGACAGATGATGAAGTCAATGAATACAGGATCAGCCCATCAAAGTGGATCCCGCTTGACGAACTTGATGAAAGAACATCTGAACTCTCCCCATCTGAACCTCTATACGTAATTTGCAAATCAGGCATAAGAAGCTCCAAAGCTGTATCAATACTTCATTCTAAAGGTTTAAATAATGCAATTAATGTATCTGGCGGCATTGATGCATGGAGAAATGAAATCGACACGACCCAGCCTAATACCTAGATCATTGGAATCGGATCAATTATAACAAAAAGTGTAATTAACATGAACGAAGAAAGAATCGGACCTGCCCTTGGAAAACTTCCAAGCGGCGTATATATCGCCACTAGCATACTCGATGGAGAGGAGGTAGGAATGCTGGCAAGTTTTGTAGAGCAGGCAGGATTTGAGCCACCAATAATTACAGCAGCCATCAGCGTGGACCGTCGCCTGAACGAAGCCATCCAAGAATCGGGCCTCATTGGAATTAATGTACTTGGCGAAGAAGATGGCCGCTTAATGAAACCCTTCAATCAGCAGGAAAATAGATCTCCTTTTGATTCTCTCGAGTTAGAAGATAATGAGTATAATATTCCCCAACTCACCGAAGCGTTAGCATTTCTTGCCTGCAAGGTAACTGGCAAAATCGAATCTGGAGATCACACAATTTACGCGGCAGAAGTCATGGACGGAATTCTTAATGATCCGGACAGGTCGCCCATGGTGAGAATCAGAAGAAACGGCTTCCAATATTAACCTTTAAGCTCAAGACGAAGATCTCTCAAGGGTCCAATTCAGGCTTAAAATCAGCAGCATGATAGGAACTGCGGACTAAGGGTCCGGACGCAACATGTTTAAAACCTTTTTCCTCGGCCACTTCCTTGAGCCGATGAAATTGATCCGGATGAATATACTCAACGACAGGAAGATGCTTTTCCGAAGGTCTTAAGTACTGACCAAGTGTGAGAACTGTGACATTATGTTCCAGCAAATGATCCATTGACTCCATGACCTCATCCTCAGTCTCACCAAGACCAAGCATAATACCACTCTTAGTAGCCACCTTATAACCTAGCTCATTTGCAAATTCCTTGGCCCTTTTAAGCACTTCAAGCGACCTCTTGTATTGAGCCCTGGACCTGACCAGTTTCGTAAGCCGCTCCACAGTTTCTAGATTGTGATTAAAGATATGAGGCTCGGATTCCATGCAAACTCGCAATGCCTCATTTTTACCATTAAAATCTGGAACCAAAATTTCAATAACTACCCCCGGATTAGACTCCTTAGTCGAAGTTACCGTTCTGGAAAAATGCTCAGCTCCCCCATCAGCCAAATCATCACGTGCCACTGCGGTAATAACAACATGATTCAATCCTAACCGCTTCGTTGCTTGTGCAACCCGGCTCGGTTCATCAGATTCAAGCGAAAGAGGTTTAGCGGTCTTGACGGCACAGAATCCACAGGCTCTAGTGCAACGGTCACCAGCAATCATGAATGTTGCAGTTCCCCCACTCCAGCATTCCCAACGGTTAGGGCACTGAGCCTCCTCACAAACCGTAGTCAGACGTAAATCATCAATGAGTCCCTTAGTGGACCAGAAAACTGGATCACTCGGCAAGCGCACCTTTATCCATTCAGGTTTATTCTCCCTATGCAAGGTTGGATTGATCTTACAAGACATTTCTTATTTCAAACCTATAGAATTGAAGAACTTTAGCAAACTACTGTTTCTAAACTTTTCTTCGCCCATCCAGAGCCCTGTACAGGGTCAACTCATCCGCATTCTCAAGCCCTCCACCCGCAGGGAGGCCCTGAGCTAGTCTGGTTATATCTACCTTTAAGCCTTTTCCGACAATTAAATCAGCAAGATAATTTGCCGTCGCCTCACCCTCAACATCTGAGCCCACCCCCAAAATAACTTCACCAAAATCAGAATCTTCTATCCTCGAAATCAAAGAGCTCACCCTCAGATCTTCTGGGCCTATATTATCGAGGGGTGCAATTTTCCCCCCTAAGCAATGGTAAGTCCCTTTAAAGGCACCAGTCTTTTCAAGGGCAATAACATCGGTGGGCTGTTCAACCACACAAATAACTGAACCGTCTCGTTCAGAATCATCACACGAAAAACAACCCTTTTCATGGCTTTTAAAAAAACCACAAATTTCACATGCCCCTATCAACTGAACTGAATCCTCGACTACCTTCGATAGAAGGGATGCAAATTCTCTATCCTGATTGATCAACCAAACAGCAATCCTCTCGGCTCCCCTGGGCCCAATCCCCGGAAGTTTTTTTAATGTGTCTATGAGACTTTTAATCTCTTCCGGAAAATTCAAACGAGCCATAATCGTATTATTTACAGAATGTATAATATATAATATATATCACGTGATTTCTCCTTCCATGATAGTGGCAAAAAAGACAATCACTCATTTTGTTTTCGCATCACGATATGAACTCACCACCATGGAACTCAGATATGAATCCGGATCCGTTACCGCTTCTGAATTAACAGTAAATTCATCTTTCCCCGTATTCTTCTGGATCAGTTTGAGGCCGAACTGATAATCCTTGAATAAAAATTCACACAATTGCAAAGGACGGGTTCCTTCTTTGACTGCTCGTTCGCCAATTGCCTCAACGGCATCCTCGCTAAATTCAATGCGGACCCCATGATTCTTTAGAAATGCTGATGAGAAAAGTTCCAGTTCCTGGCTAACTCTACCCACACTAACTTTTCGTCCCTTCTTCTTATATTTCTCAAGAACCTTCGAGTTATTATTCACTAAATCAGCATTAATCTTAAGTTCGCTAACAGAAGTTCCCGGAAGCTCAAATTTAAAATTCCTAAGGATCCGCTCACAAACAGTCATAAGCCCTCTGGCTCCGGTTTTTTCTTGCGCTGCTCTCTCTGCAATAATTTCCATGGCCCCCTTCTCAAACTTGGCTTGGATACCGTAAGCCGCAAATTCCTGCTCATATTGGCGAAGAAGACTGCCCTCTGATGACTTCATAATCTCAAGAAGATCCTTAGCATCCAAATGCTCACAAACGACACGAATAGGAAGCCTCCCGATGAACTCCGCCTCAAATCCAAAATCAATAAAATCCTGAGTGCCAACATGACCGAACAATTCATTGTCCATGAGAATTTCCTCGCTACTCGTTCCAAAACCAATCTGGCCCTGACTGAGCCTCTTCCTTACCAACTCTTCTAGGCCTGAGAAAGCACCACTCACAATGAAGAGAATATCACGGGTATTAATAGCCTTAGGTCCGGACTGCCCATTTTTAAGATCAAAAACAGCCTGCATTTGGGATTGGATATCCATAGGATTTCTCAACTGAACTTCAGTCTCTTCCATCAATTTCAGCAATGCTGTCTGGACTCCCCTTCCGCTCACATCACGGCCCATTGAATTTCCGTTCGACGCCAATTTGTCAATTTCATCAATATAGATTATTCCATGCTCAGCCAAGTCCACGTCACCGCCAGCTTTCTGGACCAGTTCCCTAACAAGATCATCAACGTCTCCTCCAACATATCCCGTTTCACTAAACTTTGTAGCATCCGCTTTAACAAAAGGAACACCTATCATCTCAGCAATATGTTTCACTAAATAAGTCTTGCCTACTCCAGTAGGACCAACAATTACGACATTCTGCTTAGCGAACTCCACTGATGAAAGGTCCTGAGATTCGTCCTCCTGCAGACGACGTAGATATTTTGCATGATGATAATGGTCACAAACTGCAATCGATAAAGCTTTTTTAGCCTCCTCCTGTCGTATCACGAAACGATCAAGGTGTGCGCAGATATCTTTTGGAAGATAATTAAAATCAAATACATCTACTCTCTCCTTAATTTCAGGTTTAGCGGGCGGCTCTTCTTCTTTCTCCGGACTACTCATGTCTGGAAAAGAATTAAACCCGGCGGATTGTCCGAAGTTCTCCTGAAGGAAATCAGTTAATTTTTTTGATATTTCCTCAGGCGAGGGGACTGGGGATTCGTTTTCTTTTTCACTCATTGCTTATCATTATGGTGCAATTCAGCTAACCTCTCAAGTCCGTCTGCTCCTGAAAATTCAAGAACGCCTCTCAGCCTTAAGAATTCTGGACCAAAGCTCACGAAATGAATCGTTAGTTATCTCAGCACTAAGAGTTGCTGCAACAGCCAATTCTCCGATCAGATAAGAAAAGAAGACCCTCTCTTTTAACCTTTCCTCAATAATATTTTTATCTTTTATTTTATTAAAAAAACTTTTTGAAATAACCCTCAAAGAAGGTCCAGTCACTTGATCTATCTGGACGCTTGCCTTCCCTTGAGCCGCACCAAACATATGAATGAACTGGTCCCGGTCTGCAGAAACGATGTTCAGATTCCTAATTGAACCATCCTTCATCTTAACTGGCCCATAATAACCGTGCCGATTAATGCCATCGATCACATTTTTAATGAATGACTCAGCAGATTTCCAAGCCTCAACATAATCTGCCTTGATCCCAATAAATTCAGGATGCCTGAATTTATTGATCCCAATCACCTTGATACCTTTCATGAAACTGTAATCAATAGAGTACTCCTTAACATCAACCTTCATCTTGAACATTTTTTCAAGCTCTTCTAATCGCAATTTTGACAATCTTGATTCATCTTCTTTCCGTTCCTCCTCTTTAAGTTTTAAAGAAACTTCTCGCAGAATTTCAACACGACCCCTCATATGCTCTTTGACCCTATTGGTCTCTGTCATTAATAAAATTTCCTCAGAAACCTGAAGAGCAGAATTCATCTCCTTAAAATTAGACTGAAAATCAACTACTGGAAATTTACGTAACAGACCAAGATCAATCAGGTACGGCTCCATGAGCTCCTTGAATCCATTAATCCAAGTATATTTTTTTGGGATTTTCTGCTTTGAAAAACCAAGAAAGTATCCTTCCGCTTCATCAAAGGCTCCAAGTTCCCAATTGTGAACTCCTATCGCAAGTAGAGCCAAAGATTCAAAGCTATTATCTCCAAACCTAACTCTACTATCTAGCCTGACAGGCTTCTCAAAACATAGTAATTTACTGGCATTATCATAAAAAAAACAAAGTTTTTTATCCTCATTTCTGTCCGAATAATTACTCTTATTCTTCAGCCGTTCATAAACAATTCCTGCTCTTTTTAATTCTCCCTGAAAAAGCAAACTCAATCCCTGATTGAATAGAGCCCAATTAGATGTGGGTTGAAGAGTTTCCCCTGAAGAAGCAATTTCACCAAACACACGCTCAGCGGATCCAAAGGCCCTCATCTCCATCATCTTAATGGCACCTTGAAACTTTTCGGTAGTTGATTGATTGCCACCCTTAACTATCTGAACACCCTCTATTCCTTTATTAATCTCAATATCATTAGAAGGATCATTTTGAAATCCATTCCAAAAAAACATCATCCCCAAAAGAATAACAAAGGCCCCCATCGCCATCACTACTCTTCTAGTAACTAATTTCTCTTTTCCACCGGCCTGATCAATCCTCAATGACCCTGAGTTGACAAGGAGTATAGATGACTGACTTAATTTGTTGCGTGCTCTACTAAAATGACTAGCAAGATCTTGATACGAATCATACCTATCCTGTGGATCCTTTGCCATCATCCGATCAACCAATTCACAAGTTGAAACAGAAACATGCGAAGCTCTCATCTCTAGGCTAACTTTTCTCTGCTTTAATAATTTAAGTTCCTCAATAGAGGGTGTGTCAGAAGAGCATGGCGGCTCACCAGCTAATGCATGAAAAAGAGTAGCCCCAAGGCTATAGACATCGCTCCGGAAATCTTCTTTTGCTCCATAGAGCTTTTCAGGAGGAACGTAATACGGAGTAGCCCACATTTCTCCTGACTCCGATCCTTTGGAAATTTCTGGCCGAGCCAATCCAAAATCAACTATTTTAGAAATCCCATCTTCTGAAAATAATATATTCCCCGGCTTAATGTCCCGGTGTATTAGACCAGCTACATGAGCGGCATTCATTCCTTGAACCAATTCAGATCCTACATCCAACACCTTCTTTTCGCTCAACTTGCCTTCCAAGTGAATCATTTCATCTAGTGACCCACCGCCAACCAACTCCATTGCCATAAAGTAATGGTCCTGGTCACGGCCAGCAGAAAACACCTTCACTACATTGGGATGACTAATTGAAGCCGTTATCTTCGCTTCCTTCTCAAATTCCACTGCTCTCCCAGCGTCCTTGCTGAAATCTGGATTTAAAATTTTAAGTGCTACGAAACGATCCAAAGTCTGATCAACTGCACGAAACACACGACTCAGACCTCCCTCTCCAATTTTCTTTTCAATTCTGAAGTGTAAAAAATCTGCCCTCACTCGGATCGCAGCTGAACATTCGGGACAAATGACTTTGGAATAGGGGTCACAAGAGGAAACATCCATAATTACGCCACAGTTTGGGCACGCATTCATTAAATGCTTGGATTTAGAGTCATTCTCCATCGTCGACAACGTATCACTCCTTCAGGATACCGCAAAAGCTTGTAATACCTTCATTGCACAAACTATACATCAGAGCAATCTTATCACTGAGAAAGTATATGCAATTTACTGTTGAAAGAGTAGAAGAAAGCAATCTAAGAATTGATCGTTTCCTTGCAGAAAAACTTCCTGACTTATCAAGATCAAGGCTCCAATCCCTCATCAAGGGCGGCCATATTACTTTGAACGGAAATTCAACCAAATCAAAGCAGCCAATCTGTGAAGGCGACATCATAAAAATCACCATCCCTCCGCTCACCCAGCCAAAAGCAAAACCTGAAAATATCAAACTTAACATCTTATATGAGGATGAACACCTGATCGTGATTAACAAGCCCCACGGCTTAGTCGTCCATCCCGCCGCAGGCAATCTTGACGGAACGCTTGTCAATGCACTGCTTCATCATTGCAATCACCTGTCAGGAATCGGCGGCGTTGAAAGGCCGGGGATCGTGCACCGACTTGATAAGGACACTAGCGGTTGCCTCGTAGCAGCAAAGTCCGACACGACACACAGGCACTTAGTGGAATCCTTCGCAAACCGTCAGATCAAGAAACTCTATCTGGCTGTGGTCAACGGCTGTCCAAGCATTGAATCAGGAAAAATAGAGAACCATATTGCCAGGAACCCTAAAGACCGTCAGAAAATGACTGTGGTAACACCTCCTAGAGGTAAATTAGCCATAACTAATTATTCGGTTAAAAAAAAATCAGACGGCGCATCCCTTATCGAATGCCATCTACTCACTGGCCGCACTCATCAAATCAGAGTTCACATGAAATCCTTAGGCAATCCAATTCTTGGAGATCCCATCTATTCACGGACTGCAAAACAAAATATCCAAGTGGCGAGGCTAATGCTGCACGCTTGGAAACTCAGCTTTATCCATCCTGAAACAAGAGAAGAAATGCATTTCCATAGCGAACACCCCACCGAATTCAATCAGTGGATGGATTAGGAAAACTGCGTTGCTATCATTTTACTTAACCTTTTGCGTCCGGCCAAGCCCGCTTTAAGCATAATACGCTTAACCTCTCCCCGGCTCACTTTGATCCTGCCGCAAAGATTAGCCCAATCAGCATTCTCAATCAGCTTGAGTGTTCTTGCCCCAATCAATGCAGGCAAGCTAGTTGCAAAACGCACCCTTGATCCATTCAATGATTCAATATAATCAGCAGACGATTGAAGCAAAGAACCACATCTTTTCTGCCAATAGTCCATGACCTGATTCCATATCATTTCACCGTCCTGATCAGAAAAAGAACCAGGGAAATAACAACGACCAGAAGCAATGTCTTCAGGAAAGTCACGAAGGATATTCAAAAGCTGAAGGCCCTTGCCGTAATTTTCACCAAGCGAAGCCATCTCCTCATATTCTAATTCAGCAAAATCAGACCCAAAGGCATCGAACCCAATCTCAGTCCAAAAAACTCCTACCGAACCAGCAACATCATAAGTGTATTGATCGAGCTCCTCCTCTGTCCTTAGGACCGCAAATTCATTGCCTGAAAAATTACGGAGATCGTCGGATTGCCCCTTAATGATGGATCTCATCACTTTACGTATCGCTAGTTGCCTTGGTTCCTTCAGCGATTGCAGCCATTCCAAACAGTGCTGCCACTTCTCGAGTAGAATCTTTTCACTTTCTGATATTCCTCCTTCCAGAAACAAAGAATCTAACTGAAGAGCTTCGCCTCCTCCATTAATTGCCAAACCCATCGCTTCCAAGAATTCTAATCGGTCACCTTCAGGCAAAGCACTTGTGTCAGCCACTGTATCTGTTGCTCTTGCTAACAAGTAAGCCAAAGAGGCTGTGCCGCGCATTTCAGAGGGCAAAAATCGCAATGATAGATAAAAACTCCTCGAAACCGAAGCAATCATTTTTTCACCAAATTCTTTTTGAAAGTCCTTCATTGGAAATTTACAGCATCGCACTAACTTATTAGTGAGGCCATGGTAAAACACCTATACATCCACGTCCCATTCTGTCACCGGATTTGTCCATACTGTAGTTTCTATAAGCATACATTTGGCAATATTAATCAATCTGAATTAGTAGATTCAGTTCTCAATGAGATATCCATAAGAGCACAAAATCTCGAGCTTCATATAGAAACTATTTATTTAGGTGGAGGCACACCAACCGCTCTATCGCCAAAAAATCTGGAAACACTTCTTACCGGTATCAATAAAAAAATAAACCCATCAAATCTGATCGAGTGGGTAATTGAAGCAAATCCCAGCACTTTTGATTTAGACAAGGCCAAAATAATAAAAAATAACAGTGTCACTAGGGTAAGCCTTGGAATCCAATCGTGGAACCTTTCTACACTAAAGACTCTTGGCCGAGATCATGCGCCGGACGAAGCAGAAGAGAGTTTCGAGATACTCCGCTCCTGCAACTTCAAAAGCTTAAACATCGATCTAATGTTTTCTGTTCCCGGTCAATCCCTCGAAACTTGGATCAATGACCTTCATAGAACAATCAAAATGAAACCGGATCATATCTCTGCATATAACCTCAATTACGAAGAAGATACTGAATACTTCGAAAAACTTAAGAATGGTGAATTTAATGAGAACCCAGAAAAAGATGGAAAATTATTTAAGTCCGCAATGGAAGCCCTTAGAGGGTCTGGATATGAACACTACGAAATTTCAAATTATGCACTACCTGGACATCAGTCAGAACACAATAAAGCTTATTGGTCAGGAGCTGATTATCTAGGGATCGGCCCCGGAGCATTCTCAACTGTTCATGGAAAACGGTGGAGAAACGTAGCGGACACAAACAAATATATTGAATCATTGAAACTTAACGAACTCGATAAAATCGAAACAGAGCGTGAAATTATTAATGCTTCATCTTTCAGGACTGAACGGATCGCTTTGGAGCTAAGGACGTCCAGAGGAATTTCCTTTGATACATTGGGGAAAACAAAAAATCGAGTCGAAGATCTAGAAACAGAAGGTCTAATAAGTAGATATGAGAATAGAATTAAACTGACAGATAAGGGGAAAATGGTAGCAGACTCAGTGGCTGCTCATCTATTATAATCAATAATAGTTTGCTAAACTTAGACTCTTTTTAATTGGAAAACGGTCTGATGCGGTTATTTATCTCATGAAGAAAAGCACATTACAAATCCAATAAAATGAGTATGCAATTTGTATTTGGAAATAGAGAAGACAAAGAAGACATAGAAAAAGGCTCAAACTTTGCACCAAAATTCGGGGAAGACGGCCTCATCCCCGCAGTGACTCAGGACGCTTCGACGGGAGACATACTTATGGTCGCCTACATGAATGAAGAAGCTCTCCGACAAACAATGCAAAAGAAAGAGGCCGTTTACTACAGTCGGAGCCGTAACACATTATGGCATAAAGGAGCAACCAGTGGTCACGTACAGGAAGTCATTGAGATTCGCACCGACTGCGATCAGGATGTCGTGTTACTTAAAGTCAAACAGATCGGACCTGGATGCTGTCATGCCGGATACGGTTCCTGCTTCTATAGAAAAGTTCCGATCGGAGATAAAATAACAACAATGCTCCAGGACGGCATCATCCAACTCGATCAATGTGAAGAACAAACATATGATCCTGAACAAGTTTACTAATTTGTAGATCAAAAATATGCTCGACGAATTGAGAGAGGAAATTTGTGAGGCGAACCGTAGCCTGCCTGATTCAGGACTGGTTAAACTCACCTGGGGAAATGTCAGTGGCATCGATCGAGACAAAGCAATCTTTGGAATCAAACCAAGCGGCATAGATTATAATGCTCTGAAGCCGACAGACATTGTGTTAGTCGATCTTGATGGAAAAGTGGTCGACGGAAACCTGAATCCCTCGTCCGACACTAAAACCCACTTAGAATTATATAAGGCCTGGCCAGAAATAGGAGGAATCACACATACTCACAGTCCTTCAGCGGCTTCCCTCGCCCAGCTAGGGAAGGAGTTGCCCTGCTATGGAACAACACACTCTGATCATTTTTATGGTACAGTTCCTATTTGTAGAGCTCTTACCGCTGAAGAAGTTGAAGAAGATTACGAGAAAAACACAGGATTGATCATTGTCGAACACTTCTCAACAGAGGGCATCGATCCGACTCAAATTCCCGGAGTCTTGCAACTCCACCATGCACCTTTTACTTGGGGTAAAAATGCAGCCAACTCTCTCGAAAACAGTATCGCTCTTGAAATGTGCGCTACAATGGCCCTTAAATGCTGGGCCGTTGACTCTTCAATAAAACCAATACCTCAACACATTCTTGATAAACATTTTCTAAGGAAGCACGGCCCAGATTCATATTACGGACAAGGAGAAAACTAGCGATCCAGCAAGCCCTTAAGCAAGCTAAGAGGATCCTTTTTCAAACTCTCTTTCACAGCATCAGCCAAATCACGAAGGGCTACCGAGACCCTAACCTTGGGCCTATTAAAATCACCATTAGAAACGAAAGGAATGTGTATTCTTCCTTCCTTTGTGACAGGCGTAAATAATAACTCTGCAACGGGCCCGGCAACGCTCTTGCCAACAATCTCAGAAAGCATCTTATTGGCTCGTGTAAAAGCACTATTGGAAATCTTTTCTGAAAAAGTAAAACTCGCATTAATTAAATGTGCATCGCTTGCTGTATTTAGCCATGCCCCTTCATCAATTACTAGACGGTTCCCGTTAATAATTACGGGTAACGGTTCGACTGCCCGCAAAATATAGTTCCTTAACCCAAGGCGAAATTTCGAATCCTCATTAACAACTAAAATTTCTTCAATAACACTAATGTCTAGGCCCGCTTCTTCTAGCTGATCAAGCATTGAAGCAAGTTTACTGGCTATAGGCAAAGACATAATTCTTGATCCTTTTTTGACAGTGATATCAGTGATCAAATCAGGGTTAAGGAAACCTGTCTGCGAATCGAATGGCTGGATCTTTCCATCTGCCTGAAGGTTCAGGCTCGCATATTCAATTTCTCCCTGAGGACCAGTCACACTTAGATTGCCGGAAAGTTCCAAATTTGCAGAATTATGACGTATCAAATCCAAAGGATCGACATCAAGATTTGAAACTGATCCCTTAATATCAGTAAAGGCAATCCGGTTATTACTTTTGATGAGCTTAATGGAAACAATGCTGTCACGTAAAACTAATGATTTGAGCTTCGTTGCCATCGGCATATCAGAAACATTAAAGGAATCATCAACAACGTTCTCTTCTGCCGACTTCATTTTGCGTCTGGCCTTGGCCAACTCTCTACGCTTTCTTTTCTCCTCATACTCAGGATTAAGAGCTCCTTTGACATACTTGGGAGGATCAAGCATAGGATCCAGTGTATGATTCCCTTCCTCATCAATCGCGTAAGCAATGTCAAGCCCATCAACTATCAAGGCATCAATGGAGAGCCTGCCAAATAGAAAATCGATCAACCTCACTTTGATTGTAGCATCACTAATTCTTATCCGGGTCTGACTCTCAACTGGATCGGACCGCTCAGCAGTAGATGTCGCATTATCAGCATACTTATCCCTAGAACTCAAAAGAATATCAGATAAAACAACTTTGCCGCCAAAGATCCCCGCTCTCAGCTCCCCAATATCCATCCTCAAATTTCTTTCTGACTCGAGAAGATTAACAATTGAATCTTCTGTGATTTTTCTGGAAACAAAAATGCCTAGAAAGACAAAAGATAAAACCACAACCAAAAGTAGCGGCACAATCAATCTGAAGGTGATCTTACGCATAATTAAAAGACCTGGATGGGCCAGATCATTTAATTTATACCCAAACCTACAACTAACAACAATCGTTGATAATACTTTTCAATAGAGTCACGAAACTTATTTATCTATCGGAACGGAATCTAGAATTGTACTTTATCTATCAGAAAAGAGGGAAACCAAGACCCTATGGTTCTAAATCGATTTAGGAAGCAATTACTCCCATTTTTTACTAAGATACCCTGCAGTTCATGCGTTATTGTATGTATCAAAATGAAATATTATAAATTTGCAGCATTACTACCATTCCTCCTTCAAGGCCTAGCACAAGAAATTCGCGCAGACGATCCTTTGCCCGAAGGGGTAATCGCGGCAATTAGAAATAAAAACATCCCCACCATCGCTGATGTGAGCGTTATAAATTTTAATGAGAAGGGTCATGGCGAAATCGAAGTTCACGCAATTTACAAGTCGAAACTAAAAACCAAACAAAAGAAAAAAGAAACTAAAGCCAGTCTCGCGAAATGGATACGCGGCTACGGTCTAGAGGGAAGCAATAAAGTTGCACCTCTCAAATTAGTTATTAATGGAAAGCCCGGAAGGTTCCTCTTTTTTCTCGATGGGGACCTACTCTACTCGACTTACAATAATCAGTTTCCTATCCGGAAAACCAAAGACGGATCACTTGAAGTCGGCACTGCTTTCAATGGGAGCGGAGCTCCGTGGAAGCCCTTGAAAGAAGTAATCAAATTAATTCCACAAAAATTATCCGAGGAAAAAGAAAACTAATTAAGCAAGATCCAAAGGACCGCCTTCGCTCAATTTATGCTCTCCAAATTCTTTTATATGATGCCCGAACCCGTGAGCTAAAGCCATTAAGAGCCTGTTATGATTAACTCCGGGCAAATGGAGCGAGCGACCCATCTTAAATCCAAGCCCGCCACCGAGAAGGGTGAAAGGAATATTTTCAAGGGTATGGTTATTACCTTTACCAAGCTCATTGACCCACATGATGGTAGTATTATCAAACATATTACCCTCACCGCCAGGCTCGGGAGTTTCTTTAAGGCGCTTACATAGATATCCCAACTCACCCGCAAACCATTTGTTTATTTTAAGTAATTTATCTTGAGCTGATTTATCCTTGTCAGGCTTGTGTGAAAGCGAGTGATGTCCGTCATTAACTCCCAACCATCTCATACGAGCCTGCCCCACTGATCGCATGAACTGGAGTGTTGCAACACGCATCATATCATTGGCTAACCCATTAACCAATAGGTCAATCTGCATCCGGCTAATCTTTGGAGTATTGTCATTCACGAGTTCGATGTTGGGATCAAGCTCAGGTTGAGGATGAACTGTACTAGATTCTTTCTCAGCTTCGACAAGACCCTTTTCAATCTGGCGAACCAGACTCATGTGTTCCTCCAGCATGTTCTTATCCTCTTTAGTAAGCTTAAGCGAAACTGATTTAAGATCAGCAGCAACATCATCCAATATACTGACAAGACTTTCTCTGTCCTTCATCTGCCCATACATTTTTTGTAGCATCTGGTGAGGATCATCTATCGGAGCAATGGGCTTATTGGATCCTGCATATGACATCCGAGTCCATGGATCTGCCCTGTTTGGAACAGCTACTCCAAATTCAAGAGAACCGAACCTTGTTTTTGTTTCCTTACGTGATTGTAAAAAATTGGCGATTTCCTGATCAATGGAAATACCACTAGCCCAACCGGCAGGAGTGTGTCCTCCTCCCTGAATGTTACCACGATGAAGTTTTCTGGCCGTCAACAGACAGCTGATACCTTTCATGTGATCGTCTCCATTTCCGCCGATCTTATTATGCACACCTTTAAGAGTCAGTAAGGAATCTTTATGAGGAGCCAACGGCTCCATGATCGACTTAAGGATAAAATCTTCCCCACTCGCATCAGGCCAGAACTGATCTGGCAAAGTGCCGTTAGGAGAGAACATGATAATGAGTCTCTTTTTCGGAGAAGAATCGCCCTGTGCCTGAAGACTAGGCAATCCATAAAGAAATGAAAGCGCTGAAGCCGAAAACCCAAGATCCTTAAGGAAAGCCCTGCGTGATAACTCATTCATGATTCTTCTTGTTTGATTCCTTTAGTAGAAGCTAAACATAAAATCTCAACGATCAACTCTTTACAACTAAAATTCGATTTCACGAAATGGGTGTGCAAATCATCCACTGTATTTTCACCGTAGGCTTGGATAGGCTGCTTCATCATATACTCAAAGAGGTTCTGAACGAAATTTTTCTGTGCATTTGAATCATTCGCGATGAATTGAGCCAAACTACGAGAACCTCGCAAATTAACTAGATCCCCTGCCCTCGTCTCAAACTGAGTAAATGAATCCACTCGCTTGTTATTTTCCGTGTCTCTCCAACGCCCAATGCCATCATAATTCTCAAGGCTAAATCCAAGACTATTAATAATTTCATGACACGCCATGCAATTGGAATCTTTTGTCACATGAGTAATTTTTTCACGCATACTCAGACTAGGATCCAGGTTCTGATTTTCAAAAGAAACCGCTTGCGGCGGTGGTTTTAGTGTCCTTCCTAGAATATGCCTAGTCAGAAACACTCCACGATGCACCGGCGAACTATTGTAAGAATATGAGAAATGACTAAGCAAATAGGGATGCGTTAATAGGCCTGATCGTTCTGTTTTTTCAAAATCAATTCGCTTCATACCATCACCTTCAACTGATTTTCCATAGACTCCAGCAAGTCCCTGGTTCAGGTAAATGTGGCTCGAAAGTAACAGGTCTCGGTAGTCCGATTTTTTGCTCCATACAACATCTTCGATGAACATGTTCATCGAACGGCGAAGATCAGATATCTTATATTCATCAAAATCAGGATAGACCTTGTCATTTTTCATTAGGTCACGTTCCAAATCCAAATCAAGCCAGTGATAGAAAAAATCAATGACCTTTGATCTTGCCCTCGTATCCTCAAGCATTCTCTCCGCCTCAGATCTAATATAATCCTGATTAGATAGCTTTCCATCACTGGCAGCCCCAATTAATGCATCATCCGGAATTGAATCCCATAGGCCAAGAGCCATTCTAGACGCGACCTGATATGACGGCGTCTTGCCGCCAGGCAACTGAGGGTACAAGAAGTGAGGAGATTTTATGGCCAATAAAACGACGCGCTTAACTGCAACCTCTGGAGACTCAGAATCTGCAAAAATAAGACCAATACTTTGCTCCTTCTCCTGCTCAGTTAATGGACGCCTATAAGCTCTTTCCAAAACTCTCATTGCTACTGAGATTAGCTTCTCAGATTTTTGAGGATCCTCCTTCGATTTGACTCCACTAATGTACCCCAATATTGAATCGACTTGCTCCGCAACATCTAATGACGCTCTGGTAACTGCCGAGAGCCATTCCTTGGATATATCTGATCCTCTTTCATACCCAAGGCTCCTATCATCAGGAGGGAAACTTGTCTTCGCTAGGATCAGCTGCTCCCCTTTCCTCGTTGATAATTGATCTCCTGTAGGCACTGACCATACTCCGTTCGGGGGCAACCATTCGAACCGGATAGAACCAGTACTTTCCTTATATTTAAAATAATCAATCCTTATAGGGTATTCTCGCCCTCCCTGCAGAAACACACGAGCATTCTCGGTCCTACTCTTATTACCAGAACTCACCCACGCATCAATCAGTGGAGGGTTACTTTCCTTACTCGCATCGTCCCTATAATTTTTATCTCCTTCTTTAATATTCACATTGAGGTACAGCCTGGCACCATTTGGAGTAGTCAATCGTAAACCATAAAATCCCGTACTCTCAGCTCTGAGTGAACCTTCCCAGGCAATAGAAAATTGCTCAGCCTTGACTCCTTCTAACGGCGATCCTGAACCAAAATCAAAATCAATCTTATGATCAATTCTCCTCTTTTTTAGAGAATCTTTTTTGTTCATACCTTTGGAATTATAATAAGAGGCACTTAGCCCTGACTCAGGAGCCGGCTCATCTGATGCCGGCTGACGAAAAAGATCACTTACTGATTCACGAAACTGACGGTTCGTTAAATGGCTCAACTCAATTCGGGGAGGCGAATTACGCAAACGCGCCTGTGGAGAATAAAATGCATTAAATATATACTTAGCAACTTGGGCAGCATCATCACCAACACACAAATCAGGGTCATCATCGGGCATGCTCTTAATGACATACCTTGTCAATTTACTTAAGGACCAATCACCAAACAGCGCTTCCTCATACTCTCCATTAACCCCCTCACCTTTGTCACCATGACAGGAAGAGCACTGCTTCATATACATTGGCTTCCCTGGTCCATTTATTTCTAAAGAATAGCAAAAGGAACCAGCACAAAGAAATAAGAGCAACGTTATCGTTACCTTATAAATTCTGTTTCTTTTCAAATTCCTCATTCCTTACAATTAAAATAAAACAAAAACACTTTAACGTCGCTAACAAACAATTAACAAAGAAATTATATCTTCCTCAAACTAAGAAAAAATAAATAAATCCGCAAAATCTCTTCACTCTTTACAAAAAAACATTTTAGCTCAAAATTCACTGGAATCATGAAATCTTTATTACCTTTATTCTTCTTATTATTAATAAGCATGCCAACTCAGGCTGAGGATACCCGATGCTATGAGATGCGAATTTATACGGCTAATGAAAGTAAGCTTAATGAACTGAATGCAAGATTTGAAAATCACACCTGCAAACTCTTTGAAAAACACGGACTCACTAACATTGGATACTGGGTACCCACTGACAAATCAGACAATCGCTTGATTTATGTCATTAGTTCACCAAACCGAGAAACACACAACAAATCATGGAAAGCATTCTTGAATGATCCTGATTGGAAAAAAGCATATAAGGCCTCAGTCAAAGACGGCGCTCTCGTAGCCAAGATCGACAGCACTTTCTTGAGCGCTACTGATTACTCACCAGAAATAAAATCCGTTATTTTTAAACACCCTCGCGTCTTTGAACTGAGAACCTACGTGACAGCTAAGGACCGCCTCAAGAACCTGCACGCGAGGTTCCGGGACCATACTTGCGCAATTTTCGAAAAACATAAAATGACAAACGTTGCATATTGGACCCCTATGGATGCAAACAAAGGCAAGGACAATACGCTAATCTACATTATTTCTCACCAAAGCACTGGCCAATCCAAAAAGAACTGGGGAGCTTTCATTGGTGATCCAGCATGGAAAAAAGCCCGTGCAGAATCAGTCAAGGACGGAAAGATTCTTGCCAAGGCGCCCCATAAAGTCTTCATGAATTCGACGGACCACTCTCCAATTAAATAATTCTTTTTGATTATCTTAAGTAGAATACGTAAGCCAGTAGAGAAACTCTACTCCTCGATCAAGACCCCTTCATCATCCCATTCCTTTTTAGAGATTAGCTGATCTCTCTTGAAGATCATCTCCGACTTTTTCTGGTCATTTTCATGCCATTCCCACATGGCTCCATCCTTTTTCCCATTCTTCCAAAGGCCTTTTGATTGCTGCTGACCATTGAAGTACCAATTTCGTTGCAACCCTTCCCGTTGACCGTATTTGAGGGTTACCTCTTCTGCTTTTTTACCATTGGTAGACAGCCTGTAAACCTTACCAGAAAAGGACGTGAACGCTCCCGGTTCATAGTAAATTCCATCTCGCTTTTCCAAAGTATTAATATTAACAGAACCCTTTTCGATCAGTACCGGTTCCTCGTCTTTTTTATCGTATACCTCATTAAATGAAAACGCAGGCACAATGCTCAGGATCGTACCCGACAATGGGCTCTTTTCCGGGCCAAAAGTCATCCTAGTTCCTGATTCTGGATCAACGGAAGCGAATTTAAGAAGGCTATGAATCTTATCATTATCGAAGACTTTGGCGATGAGCCCATCAATCTTATAAGTTAAGCCATCCTTCTCTTGTATTACCTTATCTCTCTTCAAAGAACCTAATTTTACTTTTCCATCGAGCTCAAACTGAAACAGTGCAGTGACGGGCCAATCCGCAGCCTGAACAGATAGCCTCTTCCCAATTATTTTCTCTGCCAAAGGACTGGGAGGAAACTTCTCCTTAAGAAAATTCTGGTCTTCTTGGGAAAGTTTACCCGGATGCAGTTTGAGAATCTTTTTATTCCTTGTCTTAAGAATTACTTCCGTATGATCTGCAGAAATTACCTCCGCATCAATTTTAGTTCCTAGCACAGAAGTCCATTCCCTATACTCTAACTCTAACTCTGACTCTAACTCTAACTGCTGAGCCACTCCACACTGAATGATCAGCAAAGAAAAAACAGCGACCTTAGAGTAGCGCATGATTTCCATAGGGGAAATCTAACAATAAAATAACCATCAAACCAATCACAAAATATATCCGCTAATTAGCGATGAATTTCCTCAATCCCCACTAACCCTAGTTTAAGGCCTTTCTATAAGCATCCATGATCTGCTTATTATCACATTTCAGGCCCTCTAAAAACGAAAGAATCTTGCTCGCCGATTGTTTTTCCTTCGGCACTGGAAAACTGGCAATCCGAGCAAACATCCTACTCATTACACTCTTCTTATAGAGACCTTCAGTCGGGCAACCCGGCTTTTTGGCAGCGGACGAAAGCGTTGATGCGAACTCGTTCCAAAATTGGATCTGCTCCTGAACTGATGGCGCCGCATCCTGTGCAGCATTAACTATAAGGAAGTGATAAGGGTTCATAGAAATACTACTTTTAAGAAACTGAAGCCCTTTATCTTTTTGCAATTGAGGAGGAATCATATTAAACACCACATAAGCAATAGTCGCATCCAGATAAGAGCGGACTCCATAATTAACACCCCACGCTAAACTCTGATGATAGACCATCGGCTTACGGCTATGAAATGCTATCTCATAACCGTTCTTTCGTCCTGTCCTCTTAAATGAGGCATCGAATGGCCACGGAGTGAACGGCCCAGTCTTCTCGTCTCCACCAGTCGCGTACTGTCCACCCTTACAACTATAAGAGTTCTCCTTAGAGTCGTACTGAAAATAAACAACTGCACAATGCCCAGGCTGCACTGCCTGAGAGGAAGGAACACCGAGGATATTGTGTCCACGCGCAGATATAGAGCCCATTGTTCCACAGACTCCGCCATCCTTTAACATCATTTGAATAGTAGCATAGGTGAACGGATACGGCTTGAGCCTCCTCGCCGATTGCATGGCATGCTGTTGTGCAATGCCTCCAATGTATTCACCATATTTATAGAATTCTCCATGATCCCGAAAGGCAATCCACCGCTCTTCACGTTCGCGGAGAGGTTGGCGGTCCGCAGCAAGCATAGTCAACAAAGGCCAGGGAGCAGTCAAAGGAAACCGCGGCCAATTCCGTTTTTCCTGATCCTTAGGCGGAAATTTGTATTCGTAATTTCTTATCATATAAACACACCGCTCAGCTGGTGAAGCAAACTCGTCACGCTTCGATGGCAGCAAACCCTTAGCTTCATATGCTTGGCGGAACAGAATATAAGCCTCGTTAATCTTCTTATAGGACTCACCTCGAACCATCGCCTTACTGTCCCAGTGAACGATCTTCTCTCCACAATCGATACTTATATCAAGGCCCTTAGATTTCATATACGAATTGAACTTTGATTGTAATTCCTGACTAGCCAATACATCAGACGCGTACAGACTGCGGGTCCGCTTTTCAGCACGCAATTCACTCTCTCTTTTCTTGTCATCTGAAGATGGAATAGCAATGCCTCGACTATCATACTTCAGCTTCGATCTTTTATTGGGATCTAAGAGAATATTTTCTTCAATGGTATGATCATTGAGGAAATTTATTATATGATCATTCACGTCCATATTTTTTCCTAAGTCCTTAGTATTAATCAATGTTCGAGGATCATCGGGAATGATAAGATTTAGAGGCTTACGAGGTGATATATCTGCCTTCATTCCCTCCTTTGCACTTACCAAAGCCACAGCCAAAGCCAACTGCCGGTACTGCTCAAACTTATCCTTACCAAGATCGAAACGTAACGAATATAACCACAGGAGAACGTCCTCCGGCTTGTGGTGCGTCGCATAAACACCACTCGCAATATCCAAATCAGAATCAATCCAATCAATAAATTCCTGAGGAATCTTCAAATCTTTTTCCTTGAGTCTTAATAAAGCCTCTTCTCTGGCATGATCTAAAAATGCTTTGCGAAGTGAAGGCGTAAATGCATAGTCTTCGACCTCAAGAACATTCAATAAATTATCCTTTGTTGATCCGTTACTCTGATCTTTGACAGATTTTTCTTCAGCGGAAACCGTATTCCAAAGCAAAAGAATAAGCACCGATATGGAAGTGAACAAATTAAGGACCATATACAGAATATCTTTTATCGGATGCCGTAAAATAACAACACTCAATAACTATTCTTTTAGTATTTAAGCCTATTGAACTCGCATGGACAGCTTGTTTTTTACTATCATAGCCTGATAGTATCAGCATGAAAACAATACTTCTTGCTGTACTGCTTTTTGTAACTTCCCAGATCTCAACGTTCGCACAAATAGGAGATGACGGGACAGGGGTAGTTAATGGGTACAATATTGGACCCAATGCAATCCTCATTGGAGCTAATTTAAAAGGAGCTGATCTTAAAGGGGCAAACTTAACCCGAGCGGATCTTACCAACGCTATATTGGAAGGGGCCGACCTGAGTGACTCAATTCTCATGGGCACAGAATTTGAAGGCGCAGATCTTCGGAGTTGTAACTTTCAGGACGCTAATTTTGGAAGAGCCAACCTCAGTGGAGCTGATCTTAGTAATTCTGATCTCACTAATGTCAGGATGGAGCAGAGCTTGCTGGTCAATGCGACCCTTAAAAACACAAATCTTACCAGTGCCTTTATCTTTAACAGTAATCTCAGTGGCTCAGATTTTACTGGTTCCAATTTCTATAAAATCCTTTCCGGTTACATTGTAGGCAGACCGTCAGCTCTTCCGGAAGGCTGGATATTGTCTATAGATGGTAGTTTTTTTGTGGGTTTTGGTGCGGATCTCCGGGCCGCTGAGCTTACTAATACCCGTTACCTTGGTTCCGTCTTAACTGCATTGACACAGAAAGCGTTTGAAAAAATTAGCACCTTGGAATCTAACACCAATGAACTGCCCGCAGCAGTCATCGCCAACACAACCGGAATAAATGAATTACGTTCGAAGGCAGAAAATAATGATGAAAAATCTTCAAGTAATGCACTTATGATTAATACTCTCAAAGCACAAGTTGAGGATATGAATGTAAAATTACAAACGCTCGTTGCCTCAGTTACCGAAAAGAACGCCAAAATCGCCGAGCTAGAAAAACGTCCAACCCTAGAACAGGTGCGAGAAGGTCGGGCCGGCTCTGTAGTCCTCAGCGTTGAACCTGACGGTCAAAATATCACTTTAGGACTTACCATTGAGCAGAGTGATAATCTTATTGAATGGACCTCCCTCGACGGTGAAATGACACGCACTATCCCTATCCCGGACGGGAAGAAGTTTTACCGATTCGCTTTGGATAAGTAAAAGTACCATTTCAGCAAAAAAAATCTTATCCCATACATAGCCACATGAAGCATTTTATATTTATATCCCTGACACTTGCCTCATACAGCACCTCCTCATATGGGGATAAGACGACTTGGACATTCGATAATCCAGATAACAGATTTGAAGCGAAATCAGGCAATGCAAAGATGGATTACTATGACCCTTGGTCCACTGAATGGGGGTCTGACAACACTACGTTCGGCAATGCGGCCTCCTTTAATCTTCCACTCTCAATGGAAAAGGACATGCAAGTCATGTCCTTCCCGGCCTGCACTAATGATCAGGGGTACCAACTGAAACCAAACTTTGACCCGAACGGTCCTTACGGAGAGAGTGATGGTTCTGTCTCGAATTACACATTGGTCATGGATGTACTCTTCCCGACCAACTCAATGAACAAATGGCACGCCCTCGTGCAGACTGACGTTACTAACCGATCGGACAGTGAATTATTTATTAACCAGCGCAATGGGATTGGCATTAACAGTAATTACAGAGGCATAATCCAACCCAATACTTGGCACCGGATCATCTGGTCCGTTCGTGCCGTACCCAAAGAAGGGCAAGCACAACGATACATTGATGGCCAAGCTATCGGAGCCATTGGCACTACCGGGTCAGGGCTCGATGCCCGCTGGTCACTTGTGTCCGACTTATTACTCTTTACTGATGAAAATGGAGAAACTGCTTCTGGTTACGTTTCAAGCATTTCAATCATAGATCGTAAATTGACTCATGATGAGGCAGTAGCTTTGGGAGGTGTGAATCCTCAAGGCGCAGACGTTCCCGGCCCCGCAGCACCTCCCTATAATAAATTTATGTCTCGCGTCGTAAATACCCTCGGGCACCGAGGATCATCTGCCTGCGTACCAGAAAATACACTGTTCTCTATCAGGCAAGCTTTCCTAGACGGTGCCGCTGGAACAGAAATTGATACTAGAATGACCAGTGATGGAGTCGTAGTTGCTTTTCACGATGACACGGTTGACCGCACAACTAATGGGGTCGGAGAAATTGCTCTCATGACATTAGAAGAGGTCAAATCACTGGATGCTGGGTCCTGGTTCTCTCCTGCCTTTGCTGGTACACGTGTGCCAACACTCGAAGAAGTACTAACTGAGAATAAGGGCAAGGGAATCATCTACCTAGACATTAAAACCAAGGATCAAGCACAGGGTCTGGCAAATGCCGTGAATGCGAGTGGATTTTCACTTGAGGATCTTTGGTTCTGGACTCCAGGCAACAGACCATACGCTGCCGAAATTCGTTCCTTGTTGCCCGGAGCAAAAATCGTGTGGGGAACACCTGATCCTAGCTGGCGAACTGACCCTAATTACTTTAGTAATCTCCGTGAAATTGGGGTCATTGGTTTTTCAATTGGTCACGGAGGAGTCGATCTAAATTTCACTGCGGCAGCTAAAGCTGAAGGAATGATAGTTGAAGTCTTCACTGTACTTGATCCTGATACCATGATTGCAGTAGCTGAGTCAGGTGTTGATTACATTGAAACTGACATACCCATAGTAATGGAAATGTTACAACCACCTCGGGAAGCGCAAGCCAGTAATCCTGAACCAATGAATGAAACGACAGATGTTTTTGGGAACCCTTTATTGTCCTGGACTCTAGCGATGGGAGACATTCAATCTCACAAAATTCACTTAGGAATCACAAACCCACCTCCGTTCTTTGTAGAAACAACTGCTGATATGTATCGAACCGATCTACTCAAAGCGGGAACAACCTATTACTGGAGAGTAGACACTGTCACCAAGAACGAAACCGTAGAGGGAAAGGTCTGGCAATTCACTACCGCCAAATCAGCCGTAGATGGAAATCTTACAGAATGGCACCTTAACGGCACACTCGGCGCTGTCGCAGGTGATGCAGTTTTAAACTTTAATGCCTCCACTGCATCGATAATTGAATGGCAAACCAGTGACGGCGACTCTGTTCCTCACATGGAAAATGGACCGACGAATTATCTCAACTTACCCACCTTTAACAATCCCATGCAGGGAATTTGGCTGAGTTTTAACTCTACCCAGCCGAACGGAGGCGGTGAAGACATCAATCAATACACATTCGTCTTTGATGTTCTAGTTCCTTCACCACTCGGTTGGACTCCTTTCTTTAACGCTACACCTAACAATACAGACGATGCTGAATTCTTTGTTAAAGATAATTCATCGGTAGGGATTGGCCGGCTAGGTTATTCTGATGCCGGAACATTTCAGGCCGATACATGGCATAGGGTAATTTTCACTGCCGACCTTCAATCCTCACGGGTCAACTACTACATCGATGGTAAGATAGTCCATGAGTTTCAGGGTTTTGGCACCCTCCAAGGCTCTCGCTTTGCTTTACCTACCCCTCCCTGGCGAACTGCCCCACATGTAATCCTTTTCAACGATAATGACGGCGAATCCCATGAAATCATGGTCGGAGCATTGGCTTTTGTTGATACAATAATTGATGAAAAAACGGCAGCGGCACTAGGCAAAGCAAACTCGGAAGGGATCTTTTTCAAAACCTCTCAAACTCCAATTACAAATATTGAAGCGGACCTAGATGCCAGCACATTAACAATCAAGTGGGATGCTCAACCAGGGAAATTGTATACGATAAGCGCTAGCAATTCACTGAATGGAAATGATTGGGAAGAGCTTGGCAAGCGCTACGCACTAAAAGAAATGACTGGAGCATTCATAGACACTGAAATTAACTTTTCACAAACAAAAAAACGCTTCTACAGGATCCAAGAAACCAAGTAGATCAAAGAGCTCTCACTGTCTCCTCGCTCTATAGAAACGGAAGACCTCACTCGCAGGATAAGTCCTTTCAATAGCTTCACCGTCACCCTCAATACCAGATTCTAGAACTTGCCAGTCCCTGAGATTTTCAGATCCTTCAATAGAATAAGAATTTCCAGAAACAACGGGGAATAATAAATTAAATTGATTCAAATTATTTATTTCGCCTTGGACTTGGAATTTTGGTCTACTCCGATCATCAAAGGGTGAAGTATTAAGCTTCACCTCTGCTCCGTCCTTCCACCCATCCTCATCAGTATCCGGATTGTCCGGGTCAGTCCCGGTATCTTCTTCAGACACAAACACTCCAGTGTCGGTTTCGACTGAATCGTAAAGACCATCATTGTCCGAATCTGCGAAAATAAGGAAGATATAAATCAAATTTTCAACGCTTCCTGTGAATGGATCAATCGCAACGATGGGGACTTGGAAAGTGAACGGTGGCACTATGCCCAGTTCACTGAAATCCTTAGCAGCTTTGAGTTCATTTCCTTCTATTATAAAATAATCAAGGTACGGGATACTCACGAGAGGCACCAACTCAAAGTCAAAACTGATATCCGAACTGTTATTGCCTACCTGATGGATTTCAACTGCAATTACATTGTCTCCGGCGCCGATCACTCCCGGCGGTATAGAAAAATAGTCACTGAGTGTATTATCATTTGAACTTGCCGTGGAAAAGGTATCAAACTGAGTGTCCACAGGAAGGCTTGTGCTAGCCGCAATACTTATTCCATTCACGTAAATAATAACCGCATCATCATAGAGGACCCTGAAAAGATATCCACCGCTCGCAGGCTCATCGACCTCAAACAAGTGGCGGAAATAAGTCGTGGCATTTTTTTGCACCCCTCCTGTTACCGGGTCAGTGTCAACAAATCCAACAACAGTCACTTCATCGTTATCTCCATATCCTAACTGGGCTGGTCCCACTTCCCATGAAGCATCATCAAAATCAATACCAATCCATGCCGAACCCTGATCAGTTCCATCGTCAAGGAAGGCCCACGAAGAACCGAACGGAACGATGGCTTCTCCGATCACTGTTGGCCACGTTCCCAATTCAAAAATATGTTCCTGATCCGCGTTTGGATCGATTGCTTTAAGAGTACCTATCAGGTCCCCGGCCTCTGCGTTCGGTTCAAGTACATTCGGATCTAAAATAATTTCCGTTGGAGGCTCTTCTAGACGAAGGACATTAATAGAAAATTCCTCAGAATAACTGAGCCCCGTACTGTCAGTGACTGTCACAAGAATTGGCAGTTGAGATCTCTCATCAAAATCAAGTGGAGCTGTTGTCACGAGAGAATTTCCTTTAGCTGTAAAAAAATCATTTGCTGGATAATCAAGATCCGGAAGAACGCTAAAGGTGAAAGAATTTCCATCAGGGTCCGAGGCGGAGAGTTCACCCACTACTGTACCTGATGCCTGTTGCTCAATCAGATTTTTCCCATCAAGGCTAATTTCATCAGGCGGATTCAGTGATCTTGCCCCAACATTAACAATAACTTCTCCAATGACTTCATTGCCTTGATCGTCAGTTGATTGAATTGAAATAGAAAATGAATCTCCATCAGATCGATTCGTTTCAATAATTGATTTATTAATATAGAGTTGATCTCCGATAAGGTAGAAATGCTCCGCATCAGAGATCCCTGACCGGCGCAGATTCGCCTCGAGTCCAAGATTAAGCCATAAGTCACTGCTAGTGTCATTCCATTGGTGAACTTCAACCGCAAGAACATTTGTTCCCTCGCGCAGCACCGCAGCCAGTCCATCAGTAAGAACAAAACTCGAAATTGTCTCCGTGGCAATTTCACTGGAGTGATCATCGAACGAGTCCGCCCCGTCGGCTCTGAACCTGAGCAATTCAATGCCGTTAATATAGAGAATAGCCCCATCATCAACCTCTAAATCAATGGACAAAGAATCCACCAGTAAGGGGTCATCAATTTCGAAAAATTGACGGAAGTAAGTCGTAGGAATCTTATTATTAGAATCATCTCCGAAGCTTACAATTGTGGCTGGAGTATCACTTCCGAATGTTCCATAACCAAGAGGAGAATCCCCACTTAACCAATCTCCATCATCAAATTCAATTTCACGCCAAGCAATGCCCTGGTCAGATCCATCATCGAGGTATATCCATTCGTCTGAAAAAACAATCAGCTCGGATGGGACTGGATCAGTTTCGGCCAACAAACGGTAACTATGACTTTCAGAATCTGAACCAGTTGTACTCAACATTCCAACCAAAGTGAATGGTATCGCATTCTGGGGTAGTACGGATGAAGATAAGGTAACTATATTTTCAGGGTCGGTAAGATTCACAGTGATTAACGCGTTAGCCGAAAGTGCACCATCACTGACCTTAACTATAATACTTAGACTCTCTCCTTCTTGAGGATCCATGTCTCCAGAGTCAGCGACCAGGAGCCGATCACCATCAATTGAAAATGCCGAAACTTGATCATCGTCAGGGTCGGCATTTATAACAATTGAAAAAGTTAGACTATCACCTTCAGGGTCAGTCGCGACCAGAACGCCCACCTCAGTGCCCACTTCACTCAATTCAGAAACTTCAAATGTTTGAGCGTTGAGAATTGGTCCCTGACCATATGAAATCAGTAAAGAAAATGCCCAAAGAACTAAGATTAATAAGTGTTTCATCATAAATGGCCCTGTATCATTTTATACCATAATAACTAATTGAAACAAAGAGACTTGTACGTCTTCTTTTTTTCATTCTCACGAATCATATAACCCCTTATGTATCTTTATTTACCGATAAAACTAGCTACGGAGCTATAGTCACTCACGCGTATCTTTCCCATCTCTTCCAGTATTTCCTTGGCACTCCAACGACTGACCCGCTTAATTTCTGCTTCGTCCGGATCATTCCAGCACCGGACTTTCCAATGCAATCTCTCTACTTGAGTCAGAGATTTTCCAGCATAAGGGATTTCTGATGATTGATTCGATACTACTTTTCCACTGTTCCAAAGATCCCCTTCATTAGAATCGAGATTTTTTTCACTACTAGCAACGAGAATTTGATAAGCCGATTGTCCCTGTGGCCGTGTCGTTTTAATTTCCCAACTAAAGACTGGACTATCACCTAACGCGTCGCATTTGAGAGCATTGGGACTGATACCGAGACGAGCCAAGAGTGGCTCATAAATATCCTTGAGGCGTTTAGTTACATCAATGTACTTAGAAAGGTCTTGGACCGAAATTACCGTGAAATCATTATCTTTAAGGTGCTGCATGTCCTTAGTGAATAAATCAACGCTTGTACTGCAATGGTGATGCACATCAGGAACACCATGATAAATCAATACACAAATGGATCCGTCCCTAGCCCCACTAAGAACCTCCTCGAATTCTTGATCACTGGGTGACAGGTTACCACGAACGTAAGCACCTGGAATTAGAAACGGATCATCCTCACTAGGATTATAGAGAGGACCTGGACCTCCACGGTCATAGAGAGGGTACTCCGGTGAAACGGCCCGCCGCGCTGTCAAATAACCTTCTGCAGCGAGCGCCTTTACCATTCGTCTGTCATGGTGCCCACCAGGATAAGCAAAGGACGTCGCCTTAGGGATTCCATGTTCTGCACATGCCTCATCAAAGGAAATTATCTGCTCACGTATATCATCCTCAGATATATGAAGCATGTTCGGATGTGATGCAGAATGGTTCCCTATTTCGAAACCCTGATCGTTTAGTTCCTTGACCTGTTCCCAATTGAGCCTTCCCGGTTTACCTACCCACCCCGAAGTAATGTAGAAGGTCGCGCCAAAACCGTGCCCCTTAAGGATCGGTGCAGCGGTAGTCAAATCGCTAATGTTTCCATCATCAAACGTGAGAACCACCACCCTGTCAGGAATCGAAGTGACCGTGTTATCTGCAAGGTTCTTGGATAGTACTGACTGGTCCCTGTGCACATTTTTTACAGTTTCACACCCAAGAAACAGAACAAGAGGCACTAGTAACGACAACATTCGTTTCATCGAAGCAATTCTATCAGATGACTCCTGAATCCTGCAACCTGATTCCAATACCACAATTACCAATAGATTATTCGTCACCACTGAATTAACTACCAGATTTAACAAAATAGAACCCACTAAGAAATTTTCTTTTCTAAGCTAGTTAAAATAACAATTACTCGCATCTATAAGATTATATTTGCCAGAATATTAAGCCATTCAAAGTGAACCAGCTACTGCTTTGCTTCGTCGCGCGTCTTTCGAATGGTTTCTCGAAGCGCTGCGGTCTCTTCCAGCTCGTCCGTTCGCATGCTGAGATAACCGGCTTTGCTGTTCACCGTCAGGTAGACTTCTTCCGCGTCGGCAGAGGCGGCCTCCAGATCCCCCATCGCCAAATAGACCTTAGCCCGACTCCGCAGGTGAGGGACGGTGAGCTTCTTTGGCTTCCAATTCCGGGGGGCATCCTCCGGGCGCACCTGCTCGACCGGCGCATGCGCGAAAGCCAGTCGCTTGGCTTCATCGAGGTCGCCCTTGGCCAGCGCTTTATCGATCATTTCCTCGTCGTGAAACTCAATGACGTTCTGGATCACCGAACCCTTTTGCGCGCCCATCGTCAGTCCCGAGAGCGCGACCGCAATGCTACCATCCGGCCGGAGCATCAGGATATTGTTCTTGGGCTTCTCCTCATCTGTGATCATTCCGAGCTTGCGCACGATCGGGTTTTGCAACCCACCGGGCACAAGCAGGGTTGGGAAGGTGTCAGGTTGTTGTCTCCTTTTCTCAAGTTCTGCAGCTTTCTCTTTGAGTAACTTGCCCGCCGTCTCGACATCGTCATCGATGACGGCAACGATCAGGTTGGTGTCTTGAAAAGGTCGGGCCGAAACAAAGGAGGCGTATCGCCTCAGATACCCATTACCCGCAGCGGTCGGGACGAACGAAATCACGGTCCACTTCCCGTCGGACGACTCGGGGATTTTGACCGTCTCGCCATCAAGTGTTTTCAACTCGGTTTGAAAAGTGCGCCGCGCTTCTTCGGGTGTGCCGATCGCGAGGAAGTGTCCCTGGCGGCGGCCGTAAGTCCAACCCGCCACATAGGGCGGGTGGTACAACCAGTATCGGAGATAGCGATCCAGCAGGAAGGAGGTCGCGGTCCACATCGTCGGGTCCGTAGCATACTTGCCCAGAAATGTCTGGCGATATTGATCGTGCAGTCGCCGGGCGCCGGTATCCAGCGCGAGAAGTGAGGCCGCGAGGAGAGCCGGAGCGGACGCTTCCTTTCCTCCTGCCGATTTCACAAAACTCTCGATGATCTCTTTCGGTTTCGCGTCGGGAGCCCGGAGCGCTTGCCTTGCCAAACAAAGTTGGGCCACCACATCGGTCCCCTTGGGATAGCCACTTCCGATGGCAGCCTTTGCCTCGGTCACAGCGGAAGCAAAGGCCTTTTGATCACCGCGTGTCTTCCACAAACCCATCAAAGCCGTGATGCGTCGGTTGCGCACGATCCACAGGTCGGGGGCTTTCGAATGTGCTGCGATCGCAGCAAGGCAGAGCGAGTTGGCTTTCTCGTAATTCGCAACGACCTGATTCTGCGGAGTGCTGTAACGAAGCGGCGGTTCGATGAAGCAGGACTGGATGGCGCGGAGTTCATCCGCGGGAATGGATCCGGAAATCGGGCCCTGTTTGATCGCCTTCAACTCAGGCGGTGCAGCTGGATCAAAATCTCCGTCGGGCTGCATCACCAAAAACTCACCCGAGTAAACCGATTGAAGTAGACTGGTGTTGTGCGACTGCGCCCACTGGCTGGCCAACATCGACTGCAACCGCCGTTCATAGGTTCTGTTGCTGCGCCCCCCGGATTGATACAGCGCGACATAGCCGTTCGGGCTCACGATCACGATCGTCGGGGTGTCTCTTTTGACATAGGTTTGATAGATCGGATTCTCCTGACCTTTGGGCATCTTGAGGGCCTGCCAATCAAGCCCATGTTCACGCAGGATCCCCTCGCCGGCATCGGGCAGGTCGTCCATGTTCATGCTCACGAACTGGAACCGTCCTGCGGCGTTATGCTCCACCTTGGCCTTCTTCCAGTCGGCAGCCAGAGCCTTAAGATCCTCGAGACCATCGCCTTCCCTCGACCAGCAATAGATCGCAGTGGTTATACCCAGAAAGTCCATCGGAAAGCGTGCCATCGTGCCATCGCTCCGCTCAAAGGCACCAATGAAGGGCGCGCCAAAGACCTGGCCAGCCAGCTTCTCGCGCTGGAAGTTGATCAAATCCATGTTCCCGGGGAAACGCTCCGCCACGACCTTGCGGAGGTCGTTGACCAGCTTGGTATTCCCTAATTCCAGCGCCATGATCATCGCGATCCGGATCACTTTGGGCTCAACATCGGTGTCCCGGTAGCGCTCGACCAGGGGACGAAGAGCATCGGAACGGGCGTGGGAGTCCGCCCCTTTCCGCGCCGACTCGGCCTGCGTAAGCAGCAGATCAGCATCGAGACGCAGCGCCGCATACTCGTTAGGCGCGGCGGCGAGTTTTTCGCAGGTCGCCAAAAAGGCTTTCCGATTTGTCACCGATTTATCTAAGCTGAGCAACATCTGCTGGCTTCGAAACTGGATACTCAGGACTTCGTAGCGGTTGGGAGCGGACGGATGCTTTTTGATCAGCGCCTCGGCTTCACGGATCACGCGCCGGATCGCGAGTTTCTTCCTGGCTGTGGACACCGCCTCACCGGCCTCGGCCCGCTTGGCGTTAAGCGCGGTGATCTCGTCGCCTGATATTAAGCCCGCCTGATCCTGTCCCATCGCGGGCAACGACCACACGGCTGCGCTGGCCAGGACAAACAGGGTGACAACAATCCGAGAAATTCTGTTCATGGGAGCAAGCTCTTTCAACGTCACGTCAAGTGGTTGTTTATTTCACCGGCTTGAGCTGGAACTCTTTGATGCTCACGCCTCGATTGGGTGCGCGGAAGGTCAGCATGATGGTATTTCTTCCCTCCTTCAGGTCGATGACTTCGGGTTCAGTCCGCTGCCAATTTCCCTTGGTATAGGGGAGCATCGCGTTGACGATCGTGCGTCTGTTGATCCGGGCAATGACTTCATACTTTTCCGAGACGGTGCTGGCATTAAAGCTCAATTCGTATTTCCCGGCCGCAGGAACTTCGATCGTGTATCGCAGAATCTCGGGACGAGCTCCCAAACGCTGGTAGTGAATCTGCATACCGCCGCCCCAGCTATTTAGGAACCCAACTTTTTCGGTGTTATTCTTCGGGCTGGTGCAAGCCACCGCAGGAACGGTGATCGTTCCGTCTTCGGCGACGACGATCTTCTTGTCTTCCTCGGGAATGACGATTTCCTGAACCTCGCCATCGCCGAGAACCTTATCCGACTCACCGAGCAGACGAGCTTCTTCCGCACTCAGCGCCGCCAGTTCTGCGTCGGCTGCGGCTTGCTCCTGATTGGCGGCCTCAACGACTGCCCGCTTTTTATAAAATGCGAGTCCGTCCCAAAAATCACCGCCCTGACCGTATTGGCGAAGGCTGACATCTTCCTGCCCCAGCGCATCGCCGATCCATTGGGCCCGAAGCACCTGTTGGTAATCCGCTTCGTGCTCGCGCGCCTGGGAATCGAGATAGAAATCGAGGCCCCCCTGGGGACCGCACCAGTTGTGCGACCACCAGGCGCCGAAATTGTTTACCCAACCATCGGGCGTCCAGCGATTCATGGCGGCGTGCCCACTTGAGGCCGAACGCCTAGAGGGGATCCCGAATGCGCGGGCAATGAACCGACCGAAGAAGGCGCGGCGACCGCAGACCCCGCCCAACGCGATTGCCTGCTGCTGAGGCAAGCCCAACGAGTCGTCACTCCGCGTGCTGCAATACGGCACATCACTTTTCACAATACGCGTGTAGCGCCATTTCTGATCGGGGTTGGTAATGTGGTCCGGCCGGAACTGGCGAAGCATCTCACGCCCCCAGGTGGCCTCTTCATTGGTGTAAGGGTCGTTCGTGATGAAGCGGCATTCCCAGGTGTTGAAATCTTTGAACTGCGGATCCAGTTCTTTGGCGAGGTAAGCTTTTTCATAATGCAGGTAGCGTGCGACCTGGCCATCCGGGGTTTTGTTGTCGGCAAAGACAATCCCGTTCACGCTTCCTCCTTTTTCCTTCCCGTTCAGCCACGGCTGATGAAGAGCAGTGCCGAGAGCGAGACGTTGCAGGATGCCCGGCTTGCGCGCCAACTCGCTCGCCTCAAGGATCGCGGTGTAGACTTCCATAGCCTCGCCATATTCGCCTCCATTCGCGCCGCCCGACTTAAGAATCTGATTCATCAACTTCTCATCGGCAAAAAGTTGATCGAGTAAGGCCTTGTGGGCCTCGCTTTGTTGCGCGAACTCGGCCAATCCTGCCGGTGTTCCGTGCTGCAGAATCGCAGCCTTCATCAGCTTGCCATCCAAAGCGTCGCTGGTCAGCAAAGCCTCAAGGTCGGCGAGCAGCGGCCGGGCACTATCGAGCGCCTTCGCCTCCGCCAGCGGTTTGGCCGTTTGGTAGGCTTTGTGTGTCGCTTGCCCGGCATCTTCAGCCGGAGCCTTAAGCGCGCCCAACTCCGTACGGGCGGTTTCAAATGCCGACTTCTTGTCCGCATCGATCGCAGGCAGGGCTGCTATAATCTCTTTCTGAATCGCATCAAGCTCTCCGGCATACTCTTTTTCAAGAACCTTCCCTTGCTTCGAAAGCACTGGCACCGGCTCCTTTCCAGAAGCTAAAGAAACGGCTAAAAAATTCGTGAGAACTACAATCAGTCCAAACAACAACTTGATAGATTTACGGGGTGTTTTCATGGTCATTCCTCTTTTTTTGTTTTTAGTTCGTTCGCAGTTCTTGTTGGTCTCTTACTGATCAATTCGATGGCTTTTTTCGCGAAGCGCTGGCCAAGCGAGCCCGCCCCCTCACTCGGAAAATGAATATCCCCATCTGGATTATCGGCGTCGCCACCATTGAGGTCATCGGTATCAATCCAGGCGTTGCCCGGAGTCTTGCCCAGCTTAACCTGGGTCTCCCTGACCCGTTTCCAGTGCACGTTATCGGGTCTGCTTTTGGCGTAATCGTTGATACGGCCGATCACATAGTAGAGATCTTCACGCTTGAGATCCTTCCGGAGCTGCCCGACGAGTTTGAGAAAGCTTTCTTTGTAGACTTCGGAGAGTTGGTTGTTGGCGTCCGACTCACCCTGCATCCAGATGAATCCCACCGTATCGAAAGATTGAGCTTTAACTGCGGCCAATGCGGCCTCAATCAGGGGTTTATATTCCATCCCATTGGAAGTCATCTTCTTTTCCGTCAGTCCGCGATCGGCAGGTTGATCGTAGTCGGCAACCCAGAAGCGAATGCCGCGTCCACTTTTCATCCGCATCACCACGACGGTGTTCTCCTTCCCATACCGCTCCTCAACATGAGCAGTGAACGCTACTTTCACAGCCCCGGTCATATTCGATTGGCCTGAAAGGATGAATAAATGTTTGCCCGTCTTTTCTTCGCCCGCACATACCGGAGCGATGAAGACCAAGGCCAAGGCGAAGCCAAGCTGCAGCAGGCGCGCAAGCTGATCGTTCTTCCTTCGCCTATTGAACATCGGACTTTTTCTTTAGCGTTGATAGACCGGAATATACCGGTTCGGGGTCCCGAGGATGATAATCGACATCGGCGTCTTGTGCGGATAATCCAGCTCCTTTTCCTGCCATGACCCATTAGGCTGCTGCAGGGAGATCAGCGTGTCGCGGATCTTGGGATACCACTTGGCGTAGTGCTCTTCACCCGCCTGGACCATCGCCTGCATCGCGTAATAGTGCGAGTAATAGAAGTGGCCGTTGTCTTTTCTGGAAAACATCTTGGGATCATTCTCCAGCGAGTTGATCGCTGCCGAGACCCATTCCGTGTCCCGGTTGCCCGCAAGTTGGGCCGCATAAACACCCCCGGCTGTGCAGGCGATGGTGTAGCCTTTGCCCTGATAGCCAAAGCCGCCTCTTTGCTCGTCGAAGGCCTGATCGCGAAGGTAGCCGGTCAGCCGCTCAATCGTTTCCGCCGGAACCAGAACGCCCGCCTCACGCGCCGATGCAAGCGAGACAAAAACCATCGCAGTCACCGAAGTGTCCTGTCCGGCGTCCGGGCGGGGTGCGTAGCGCCAGCCACCCAGCGGGCTCTGCGATCTTAAGATGACTTCGACAATTCGTTCCAAGGCCACCTGAATCTCCTTGTTGTCTTCCGGGTCACTGGTCATCCCCCAAAGCTCGGACATCGCAATGGTGAAGAGACCAATTTCATACATCTTCACTCCCATCGCACCTGATGGGGAATCCTTGGATCTTTTGAGCAGGTAGTCCTTCGCGCGATCCAAGGCCTTGCCATAAGGACCAAATCCGGGGAAATGGCCCTCGACCATAAATGCCATGAGCCCGAGACTGGTTCCCGCGATTGCATGTCCTCCACCCCCACCTTTTTCAGGATCCGCCGAAGACCATGAGCCGTCCTTATTCTGATTCGCGATAAGGAATTTCAGGCCGCGCTCGATGGCCTTCTCAGCCTCCTCGGTCAATTCGGGTGCCTCGGCTTCCGCGGCGGCGGGCGCTTCGATGGCTAGTGGTGCATCCGCAGGCTTGTCCTGCGCGGCAAGTAGCTCCGCGAGGAAACTGGCCGTGACAAAGCACAGGACCGTGGTGAGACAACGCTGTTTGCTGTTGTTGATGACTTTCATTTGGCAACCCTCTCGTAATAGTTTTTCAGCAAGCCGCGGTATTCCAAAGGCAGCTCGCGCGCGAAGTTCTGATTCAGCGCGGCTCGGTTACGGTCGCCCCGCACCTTCCACCCCGTTCGCTGGTCTTTTGGCGCTTCGCCGCTCACAAAGTCGGAGATAAACCCGGCGGCAAACGCCGACTCGCTGTCACTGCCCTCGCCACCCGCATCCGGGGCCGCGTCCTGGGCCGCCGCCAGCGGCACCGCGGTCTCCAGAATCAGGGCCTGTTCAATGATGAACTGCCGAAGCGTTTGCATCGCTGCTTTCTGATGGCGCTTGATCGCGTTCTGATCGGATGACTGCATGGCTGTGGCGGCCGCCAAAAGCTGTGTGGACGCGGTCTCGAGCATCGCGTGTGGCTCACCCACCTTGGAGAGTTCCTGGCAACGGGTCGCGAGTTCGCCTTGCTGCTCAGCAAGGGCTTTCATCGCCTGGGCCTCGGCGTTGTGCGTATCGCGGAAGAGTATCTTGTGCGCAGTAGCGACAGTCAGCACATCAACCAATCGCTCAATGTCCGGATCGGTATAGGCCATGATCTCGATACTCGGCAGGCCGTGGAGCATGCTGATTACCGCAAACAAGGATTCGGCGTTCTCTTTGAGCGCCACCCCCGCGAGCTCCATCTGCTCGGCAGCGACAGCCGCGTCGTCGGATTCCAACTGAGCAAGTGCAGTACGCATCAGCTTGGCGGGCTCGGCATACTCTGACATCCCCGTAACCGACGCGAGGAGTTGTCCCTCTTTCTCTGCCTTGGCAAGCGACTCGCGCTGCTGCGCTACCAAGGCTTTCAGTTGATCCGGCGTGGCCGACTGCGTCTTGCGTGCCAACTCATCTTGCTGATATTCCAGCGTGGCGGTATCCGCGACGGCGATATGCAGGAACTCAACGATCTCGGCGACATAATTTGCCTCTGATTTCACCGCCACAACCAGCGTGTTTACTTCTTCAATCGATTCAGCCGCGACTTCTTGCGCATCAAGAGCGTCGAGCTTGTCGCCGCTTTGCAGAGAAGCCACTGCATCCTCAAGGTCCGCGACCGCGAAGGCCAACGGCGAGCCGGCATCGACTCGCGCGGCCACCATGTCCAGCAGTGGCGCAACGTCATCCATACAGCGTCTCAGGTTCTTGAGCATCGGCAACAGGTGTGAGGCGTCGTCTGATTTCAACGCCTTGGTCGCCGCGATCATGTCCCGCTGCTCGGCGACAATGTCGCCCATATAGCCATTGGCAAACCCGACTGATCGCTGAAACATCAGGAGACTCTGCAGCAAGCCGAGCTGTTCGTTTTGCCTGGTAACGATCGCATACGCCTCGGCCAGGATATCAGCCGCCTGCTCCTGGTGGCCGATCGCCTCGTCGGCATCGTTCGCCTCCAGTGACGCAACCGCACTACGCATCGCACGTTCCGCCCGCTCCATCCGGCTTAGCAGTGGCGGGATGTCACGATCCGACTTCGACTGGCTTTGCACCACGAGGTCGGAGTTAAAGGCGGCCAGTTCCTCGGTCAGGAGAAGCTGAGGCTCAGCCAGGCCATCGACTTTCTGCTCGTCTGCCGCAGCGATATCGGTTTTCTCCAGCAGAGCGATTACCTGTGCCTCGGCCTCCTCGATGATCGCGAGGCGCTCGCCTGTCACGGCGACCAGCGCACTCAGACCCAAGGTCTTAAGACCCAATTCCGCGGACCAATGATCCACGAGCCCAGTCAGATGAGTCAGGGCCTGCTCTGCTTCGCGCTGCTGTGAGATGGCCGCCTCCTGTTGACCAGCAGCGAATCGCTCAAGCGCGTCCGCCATCGCGCGGTCCGCTCCCTTCAACAGGGATTGAACCGGGGGCGCCTCCGGCCAACTTTCATCAAAGAGCTGGGTCCGCGGCGCAGGTACGGTTTGCAGGAGCAGGGTCAGCAGGCGCTTGCGAAGCATTGTTTGGGCTTGTGCGACTTGGGCAGCGCGTGTCTCAAAGGTTTGAGCTGACATGCCGGCACACTGTTCGCGGAGCATCTCCTGGGCACTGACGATCGAACGCATTTGATCTCGGGTTTTGATCAGCGTCGAGTACGCCCCACTGAGGCGCACACTGAACTCCGCATCGAGCAAGGTCGTGACCAACTCGGCCTGAAGACGCTCTGCCTGATCGACTTGGCCTTGCGTGATCAACACCGCAGCTTGACGCATCCGTTCTTCAGTCTGGGCAGCCTGCACCCCCTTGACACTTTGGATCAGCCGGAGAACGGCCAACGGTCGCTTCTCGTAGCGCATCCCATTTTGAAGATCTGTGATCAGGCGATGGGTCCACTGCGCCAGCTCATCTTGTTCCTTGGAGAGAGATACTCCCGGCTCGGCTTGGACGGTACGCCATCGCAAGGACGCTTGGACCTGCGCCAGCATGCGGGCTTCCCGTGCGTAGACTTCCTGGGCCGTATCAATGGATCGGAGCAAGACCAGGCTGCCCAACTCGCGGGCGGCCGTGTTGACTGCACGCGCTGCGGATGAAGGGTCGGGTGATTCCTGCGTATCGCCCCCTGCGACGCCGGACTGGTGTCGCAGGCGGGATGCCGCGTCAGCCAAGTGTGTGTCCGCGATGTCGCGCAACGCGGTACGAACGTGGTCGAGGGACTCGCCCTCAGTCGCATCCGAGACGTTGTTCGCGGCCAGGTCATCGAGCAAGTCCTTCAACCGTTCCGCGATCCCCTTGAGCTGGTCCCGCACCAGTTCTTGCCGGATCGCTTCGACCTGACAGGCCTGCATATAATCGTCGGCGTTCGGTTCAAGGTTGCGCACACTATCAAACGCCGCGCGCTGTTGGCGGTAGGACGTCTGAACGCGCGAGAGCAGGCGGTCTTTCTTCTTCTGGATCTGTTCGAGATAATCCTCTTTGGAGAGGAACGTCATTCGCCGTGTCTCCGAGCGAACGACGTGCGGGCCGTTCTGCCCCGGGTAACGGTCGCTGACTTCCAAGGTGAAGGATACGGTGTCGCCGATTTTCAGGTCGGGTAGCGTCTCTCGGTAGTCCCAGTCGATTGGCTGCTCGCCCTGCCCACTCTGAGGGGAGAGGTTCAGTTCAACGGCTGTTTCATCACGTTGATTCACACGATAGGCGACGGCGGTTGAGCCAATGCCGTGATCGTCCTGGACGCGGACAGCGAGGCTGAGCTGGCGACCGATCATCGCGACGAGATTCGATTCGGGCGAAGTTAATTCAACCCGCGGCGCCTGGTCCGAGGCGACCTGCAGGTAGTAGCGCGGGCTGGTGAAATCGAACCCGTATTCTTTTTCCACCCACGAGAAACTGTAGCCCCGCGAGGCTTCCACCTCTTCCTCAACAACAACCTGACGGCCGTCGTTGGTCACCTGCAGCGGCAGCGGTTCTTTGCCGTCACGGTTGAGCACCGCCTCGCGGATGGGGCGGTCGAGAGTGAGATCCCAATGGAGTCGAGTGTCTTGTGGCACGGTCAGGGTCAATGCCTCCACCGATTCGGCGGAACGTTCGAGGTAGGCGGGAAACTCAAGGCCAACCTGCACTTGCACGATCCGCGGTGCGTTGATCACGCGGACCTGATGCCAATCGCTGCGCGCATCCCCGGCCTTCATCCGGTAGCTGAAGTCTCGGGAGGCGGAAGCGATGGTGTATTCGCAACTGTCATCGTTGATCTCGAGTTCCATCTCGCGCGGACGCCCCTCACCGGTTCGCAGGAAGAGCTTCGCCTTGTCGGGCACCACGCCGGACACCCCGATCACGATCTGCGCGGTCTCCCCTTCCTTCACCACCATGTCCCCCACCCCGAGATCCAGGATGGTGTAGGTCGGGTAGGAAATTGCCAGCCAGGGATTAAAGATGCGCGCTAATCCTGCGGCGAGAAAAGGGCCGTTGAGCACGCCGATCGCCAACATCACCCCGGCCAGGATCAGGGTCACCCAGACCGGCCCCCAAAGGGCCCGAAAGGTCACGATCTTGCGGGGTTCCAAATCCCCAGCGGCGCCCTCGGCCTTGCTACGCGTCACATCCCAGAGTGCTGCCGAGGTCCCGGAGGGAGACTCGGAATTCCCGAACTGTACGGCGGTGACGAGTAAGCTCTCGAGTCCGCCGTGCTGATCCTCGATCGCCAGCGCGGTTCGCGCGGCGTCGAAGCGCCGCAGGTGCCGCCAGCCATGACGCCATGCCTTGTAGAAGGAAACGCACACGAGGATCCCCAAGATCACCGCCCGGCCCGCTGTCGGCAAGTAGGCCAGCCGGTCGACCGCCATCCCGAGCAGGAAGAGCGGAATGCCCCAACGGCACATCGCCAGCAAGCCGGCGCTGTAGTGCTTGCGCTGCGTGCGGCGCCACACCGCGCGCAGACGCGATTTGAGGGTGAACTCTTGGGTTCCGTCACTCATGGCAGATCGTGTCTCCTCCGTAGAATCCATTCGGCCCCTAACAGGCCGACAAGCAACAGGGCGACAATGCCGTTGTCCCACAGCGGGCGCTCGGAGCGGACCGTGGTGATGACTAGCCCGCCTTTCACGAGGGAGGTGAGTTCGGGGAGTTCGCGGACCCCGAGTTTGGCCCCACCGGTCAGGTCGGCAATGCGTTGCAAGTGTTCGGGACGCATGTCGGTGTCCAGCAACTCCTGCCGGACGTCGCTGACCTGGAACTCCGTGGTGCTTGACACCTTGCGGTCGTCTTCGTTGGCCTCAAGTCTGTATCGGCCCCGTTCCGGCGGGGTGAAGTAGCCCTCGTAGAGACCGGGTTGCGACCTGTCTGGCCGAAGGTTGACGAGTTTCTTTGCTTGCCCGCTATCAATGCTCGTCACGTAAACCTCAAACACCGGCTGGATGATCGGCTCAAAGTTGTCGTCCAGAACATGAGCATACAAGCGGCACTGACCGTCGACGGGGTACACCGAGCGGTCGGTTTCCAACCGGATGCGTTTGTGCTCACCCATCAGCCGCGAGAGCGTCATGAACTGAATGCACTGCGACCAGACGCGCCAGTGGTATTTGTCGCCGGTCTTGTAACGCAGCCGCCACAGCCGGTCCGAAGCGATCGACATGCACTTGCCCGTCCCGTAGCGCTGCCAAGCAACCAACGGGTAGCTCTGGTCCCGCGCAGTGCTGTCGGAGAGCACTGCGAGCACGGTCGCGCCAGGCTTGGCAGACAGCAGCGGCGGCAACTGATCCATCGGTGCCATACGGCTCCAGATGCGATCGTTGAACTCCACCTCGTTCTCCAGTGTCATCACCAGGCTGCTTCGACCTTCGGGGGTCAGCACCGGGTAAACCGATTCTGCGATTTTTCCCCACCCCGCTTCGGCATCAAACCGAACCGGGAGCATGGTCTCCACCAGCGTACCCGTATATGAGCCGGGCGAGTGCATCGGGCCACAAAGCATCAGCAGCGATGCGCCCCGGTCCCGGATGAGTTCTTCCAGCAGCCCAAGCTCTTCATCGGTGAAAAAGGATGCATCGACGTCACCGAGAATCACCAAGTCGTATTGGAAAGCGTCATCTCGGCTGTCGGGAAACCGCTCGATGTGTTCCGGAGAGTTTCGTGCGACCTCGGGCCCGACGTTGGACGCGATAAAGGTGGCGTTGATCCGCGGGTCGCGTTTGATGATCGCACGCAGGTAGCGAAACTCCCATCGGGCATTACCCTCGATGTAGAGCACGTTGACCTTTTCATTCACGACCCGGATACTTCGCGCAACACGGTTGTTTACGGTCGAGACTTCGTCGTCAAACGGCTCGATGATCACGTCGATCTGTGCTGCGCCTTTCTCATAAACATCAACGCGAAAATCGATCTCTTCGAATTGCAGCCCACCCTCAAAGCGAACAATGCGAGAGGAGACGCGTCGATCATTTAGAAGCACCGACAGCCGCGCTGTCCGTCGCTCGTAACCCTCTGATTGGAGGTGGACCAGGACCGGCACGCGGTCGCCGGAGAAGGCTACCTCCTGCATGACGATGTTGCGGATTGAGACGTCATCCGGATCGGGCAGACCGAGCGGCACGGTGTAGACCGGAATGCCGCGCGCCCCAAGATCCTGAAGGACTGCCTCGGACCGCTGCGATGTCGTATTGTCGATGCCGTCGGACAGCAAGATGATGCCCGCCGGGGGGATCCCGCCGGAGTTGGCCACCGCCTCCAGTGACGCGGCGATCGAGGTTCCCGGTTGCGTGGCTGCCAGCCCTGCCAGGTCCCCGGCGCTCACCACCTCGCCGTCGCTAATCAGGCGCGTGGACTGGCCGAAGGCGTGGTAGCTGAGATCGAGAGACTCGCCGAGCGATTCGAAGATCGGGCGGGCCGATTGGGTGAGGACGGACGCGCCGAGATCAAGGCGCGAGGCTGAGGCGATCGTCTGGCGTTGTTTCACGTCGAGCCCCATCGTCGTGCGGTCGGCCTCATCCTCGGCTCCTTCCCCGAGAGGAACCATGCCCAGGGCCGCGGCGGCGTCGACGAGATCCTCGGGGCGTTTGCGCTGGTCCTTCATCGACATGCTTTCCGAAACATCGAGCAGAACCGGTAGACTGCGCACCCGCGTGTGCGGCTCCGACACGACAGCGGTCGGTTCGAGCAGGGTGGCCACGACCAGGGCGAGGACCAGCACCCGGGCAACCGCGAGGGAGGCCCGCAGCCACAATGGCAATCCCCACGGGCGGCGGTAGAGGTAGATGCTCAACAACACGATCGCGGCGAAGATCGCCACGAGGGTGCCGGTAGGCAATGGGCGGGCCCAGAAGACCTGCTCGATCTGGCCAATGATTGGGATCGCGTCAGGCATCTTGGGCTCCGGTGAGGGTTGCCGGCACGGGATCCGGTTGTTTGCTACGCGATCGCTTTCCTTTGCGGAGGCGGTCGGCGAGGAGACTCTCGACCAGCAGGAAGATGAGCCCCGCGATCATGAACTGTCGCCACGACGAGCGGCCGGTGCGGGATGTTTCGATCGCCGCCGCGAGCTCCGCTTCCGAAGTGGCCACCGTGACATTGGTCCCTTTGAGATTCTTGTTCAACTCGGAGGCGGTGAGAGACGTGACGTCCGACTCGCGGGGGTCGACGTTGACTGCCACCGGCATCCCGGGGGCCTGCACACTGACCCGGGCCTCGTAGAATCCTGCTTCCTTTGCATTCTCCAGCAGAGCCACGAACTGATTGCGATGTTCTCGCACCGGGACGGTGATCGACTCCTTCGAGGGCGTGTCGAAGACCGCGTCGCTGGCATCCGGTTGTTCGACGTAGGACAGCGAGAGGGAATCGCCAACCACGCGCGGCGGCTCAAACTCCCGTCCCGCAAGGTAGGTCACGATCTGCTGCATGAGCATCGGAAAGACCGGCGTCTGCGCCATGTTGTTCCAGCTGGTTTCCGCCGAGGTGGTAAACATGAACACCTGCCCGCGGCCGAGCGAATGCTCCAGCAGGATCGGGGCGCCGCTTCCGGCAAGGCTTAAGACCGGGAAGCTGGAGGGAGCCGGCTCGACGTCCAGCCGTGTCAGGAAGCGTGTTTCGCTAAAGAGGTCCTCCGGAAGCGAACGCAAGGGAAGGCAGACGCTGTGATCCGGCATGGCTGGATCCAGCGGCCGACCGGCTCCATGGGACGTGCTCGCATCCACTGGCGGGCCGAGCTTGGCTGGGAGGAGCGGGTTGGGGCCGCTTGCAGAGCGTTCATTCCAAACGGCGGATTTTACATTTTCCCCGGCAAACCAGACCAGCCCGCCGCCTTCCCTAACATGACGGGAGAACTGGGTGACCTGCTCCGGGGTGATCTCCGGGACATCGGCGAGAACGATGACGTCGACGTCGTCCAACGGTTGGGATGGAAGGGAAAGCCACGGCACTGAACGGACCACGTAGTCCTCGTCTTGCGCCCCGTCACCGCGCGCCAACAGGGAGGCCACGATCAGGCGGCCCGCATCGCCATCCGATCCGTCCACGCAGAGGACCGAGACGCGGTCTCGGACCACCGCCACAACTCGCCGCACATTGTCGGTCGGGAGGAGATCTCCGGAGATCTCGGCGGTGATACGCGTGGGGCCAGCGTTGTGAAAAGGGACAAAGAGCGACACCGTTTCAGAACTTCCCGCTGTGATAAGGGGGATCGTCTTGGTGTCGATTTGCACGCCCTCGACCCGGCACTGAACCTCAATATTGGAAACAGGCTCGGTGCCACAGTTGCGCACCGTTGCATGGTAGCGGGCGGTTGTGCCTTTACGAAGCACTCCAGAGACGAGGTCGAGGTCGGTGACGGCGAGGTTCGCGGGCGAGCCTGGCAACGGAACGAGAAAAACTTCCGCGTCGTTACGCAGGTCGGCGAGCGCCTCTTGGAAGCGCGCCGAGGAGCGTCTCCAGTCCCGAGCCTGCACGTCGGTGATGAAGTAGACCTCTTTTTGAAGCGCCTCCATGTCCTCGACCAGCACCTTGAGCCGCTTGGGAACGCCATCTAGATCCAGCCCCGCCGGCGTCGCCTTCGCCTCCTGCAGGAGGTCGTTGAAGCGCTCCCGGTCGAAGGCCATGTTGTGGATCAGAACTTCGTCTTCGCCGCCGAGCAGGATGACGGAGACTGGATCTCCGGGGTGAATGTGCTCGCTGATGACCTCCACCTGATTCAAAGCCCGATCGAAGCGGGTCGTGTTTTCTCCGCCGTGCTCCATGCTGAACGAGGCGTCAATCCCGATGACGACCCCGGCCCGAGTCTCACCGGGGATCCAGCTCGCCCCGTCACGCCACGACGGCTTCGCGAGAGCCGCCACCAACAGCAGGATCGCCAGGCAGCGCAGGCAGAGCAGAATGATGTCCTTCAGTCGGAGCTGCCGGGAGCGCACGCGCACGTTGCGGTTCAAGAACTGCATCGCCGCCCAATCGGTGCGCTTGACCTTCTGCCGGTTGAGCAAGTGCGCGAGGATCGGCAGTGCCACCCCGAGAGCCGCGAACAGCAGTAGTGGATTGAGAAAACTCATAGGCGGGCGGCAGCGGATCCGCCGCTGAGCGTCGATTGGCGTTCGTTGAAAAATTCGCTCAAGACCAGGTCGAGCGGCTGCGAAGTGTCGACCGTGGTGTAGTCAACGTGGCTCGCCACACAACCCGCCTTCAGCGCCTCCATGTATTCGCCGAATCCGGCTAGGTAGTCGTCGCGTATTCGTTCGGGTTGCGTCGTCAGCGGTTCCTCCCCTTCCAGCCCCTCGAATTGCCACGTGCCCTTGAACGGGAACTCGATCTCGTACGGGTCGAGCGTGTGCAACACGACCACGTTGTGCCCGTCATGCCTGAGGTGATCGAGCCCGGCGAGGATGTCGTCCACGTCCGAAAACAGATCTGAAATTAGGATCACGAACGAGCGGCGCTTCATCATCAATGCAATGTCGTGCAGTTGCTTAGCGATGCTCGTCTTCGGGGTCGGTTTGATATCGCGTAAAAGCTGGTCAATCTGCAGTATCACTCCCATCGCCGAACGTGGCGGCAAGTACTCACGCATCTCCGAATCGAACACCGACAGACCAACCGAGTCCCGCTGCTTGAGCACGACATACGCCAGCGAGGCGGCAAGAAATTTGGCATACTCCAACTTGTTGACCTTCCCCGAACCGTAGTTCATCGAAGCGCTGGCATCGATCAGGATAGTGCAGTCGAAGTTCGTCTCAGCCTCATAAAGCTTAGTATAATAACGGTCAGTGCGTCCATACACCCGCCAGTCGATGTCGCGGATCTCGTCGCCCGGCGAGTATTGCCGGTGATGAGCAAACTCCGTGCTGAAGCCTCGAAGTGGACTGCGGTGACTCCCTACCCGCAAGCCCTCAACCACTTCGCGAGCGATGAGCTCAAGATCACCCATGCGCTGCAACAGCTCGGGGTCAAGGTAGTTGGTATCGGGCAAATTCTCTGACATGAGTTGCCGCTAACTGGCTTTTTTCCCAAGTAGCTTCTCATCCGATGGAACCTCATCGAGAAGCTTGGCGATGAGTGTATCGGAAGTCTCCCCCTCCGATCGTGCCGCGAAATTGGGAATGATCCGATGACGGAGCACCGGCAGGCAGAGAGCCTTGATATCGTCAATCGAAACGTGACACCGCCCGCGCAGGGCCGCCCGCGCTTTGCCGGCGAGGACGAGGTTCAACGAGGCTCGCGGGCCCGCACCCCAAGCCATGAGATTCTTCACAAAGTCCGGCGCGTCCGGTGCGTCCGGACGGGTCGCCCGGACCAGCGTCACCGCATAGTTATTGACATGATCGGAAACTGGAATACGTCTGACCAAGTGCTGAAACTCGAGGATAGAGGCAGTGTCCACTACCTCTTTTAAATCGGGCTCATCGTCACCGGTCACTTTGCGTACGATGTCGAGTTCTTCCGTGTGGCTCGGATACTTCACCATAATATTAAAGAGAAATCGGTCGAGTTGCGCTTCGGGTAGCGGGTAAGTGCCTTCCTGCTCGATCGGATTCTGGGTAGCGAGAACAAAGAACGGTTCATCGAGCTTAAAATCTTCACCTCCTGAAGAGACGCGCTTCTCCTGCATCGCTTCCAGTAACGCCGCTTGCGTCTTTGGTGGCGTCCGGTTGATCTCGTCAGCAAGGAGCAAATTAGTGAACACTGGTCCTTTCTGGAACTTGAATCGTCTCTCGTGCGTCTCCGGATCCTCTTGAAGTAGCTCTGTCCCGGTGATGTCGGACGGCATCAAGTCCGGCGTGAACTGGATACGTTTGAAACCCAAGGACATCGTCTCCGCCAGCGAACTTACCAGCAGAGTCTTGGCCAAACCGGGCACTCCCACCAACAGGCAGTGACCGCGGGCAAAGATGGCTATCATCATTTCGTCGATGACGTCTTCCATGCCGACTATCGTCTTGCGCAATTCGGTTACGATCTTGTCCCTCGCTTCGCCGAGTCGCTCTACGGCTTCTATTTCTTCGGATTCTTTGTTCATGTTTTCGGAATTGGTGCTAAATGGGTTCTCCCTTGTCAGTTATTAGGAAGGCGGCTTCTTAATTGGTCGCTTGTACTTCTATTATTGCTATTACTTAGGCCTTCACAAGAATTTCTTGCCTAGACAACTATCCTTTTCTAAAGAAGGTTTGGCAACACCATGGCTCTGCACTTTCTCTCTCACGCCCAACAGCTCGCGAGGCATCTGCGTTCTGAGATCTTGCAAGACAAGTGGAGTGGTACCATGCCGGGAATCCTGTTGCTGGAGAGAGAGTTGGGCGTCAACCGCAACACCATCGACGCCGCGCTGAAGTTGCTCGAAAAGGAAGGATTGCTAAAGGGACAGGGGCCTGGCTGCAAGCGCCGAATTGTGCTCCAGGCGAATCATACCACACCCGCGCTGCGAGTGGCGATCTTGTTCCACGATCCTCCAGAAGAGTCGGAGGGCTACGTGAGCGAACTCTATCATCTTCTGAGCGAAGCTGGCCATACGCCCATTTTTACCTCCAAATGCCTGAGCGCTTTGCGGATGGACGTGAAACGAATCGTCCGCATGGTGAAACAGACCCCCGCAGATGCTTGGGTGGTGGGCGCCGGCTCGCGCGAGATACTGGCTTGGTTCGCGGGACAAGAAATTCCCATCTTCTCACTTTTCGGCCGCCACGCCGACTTTCCCATAGCAGCCATGGCGCCGGACAAGGTCCCCGCCTATGCCGCGGCCACCCGCCGGCTGATCGCGCTCGGCCATCGACGAATCTCGGTCTTGTGTCACCGACCGCTGCGGCTGCCGCGGCCAGCAAAAAACCAACAAGTACTTCTCGACGAGTTAAAGGCCGCCGGGATCAAGACCAATAAATTCAACCTTCCCGACTGGAAGCCGACTAGTGAGGGTTTCACGGCGCAGCTCAACGCGATGTTCCACCACACGCCCCCGACCGCTCTAATCCTCGACGAACCACATCTCTACAACGCGGCGCTGCACTTCCTCGCCGAGCGAGGCCTGCGCGTGCCGCATGACGTATCATTGATCTGCACCGACCCCGACCGCAGCTTTATTTGGAGTGACCCCTCCGTCGCTCACATTCACTGGAACCACCGCCCGGTGGTCCGCCGCATCGTGCAATGGGTCAACAACGTAGCCCTCGGCAAGAACGACCGCCGCAAGAGCTCCACCAAGGCGAAGTTCGTGGAGGGCGGAACAGTGGGGAGGGCACCGAAATAGATCCTTTAATAAGGGCTAAAGTTAAACATCTACAACATAGAACCGTTGAAGAATTCTATGACCTGAAAAAGGATCCTAACTCACTTAAGAATTTCATCAATCCCAAGGACAGTGTTTAAGGTGCACTGGGGATGGATAACAAATTCTGACAAACAGAGCAGAAAAACATTTTTGTAATTGATAGAAATTATCGAACTGAATATACCTTAACGATGAAAAATATATCTGTTTTTCTCGCCACCCTATTGACTCTTTCAGGGACAGGGACAGTTGGAGGCAAGGAGGTAAAGATAGTCAAACTTGAAATCGAATCACTGACAACAATTTCAGGTCGTGACAAACAATGGGACTGGTGGCAGGCACGGACAGCATTTGTCCCGGCATCAAAAGCAAAGACGAACAGCAAACCCATGTGGATTACCACCATGTCGGAAACGGGGCGAGAAGGGACGCACAATTTTCATGATATTTACCAGTCAGTGAGCCGGGATGGCGGAAAGAGCTGGACCGACCCGAAAATTATTCCGGGCCTGAAGAGGGCCAAACAAAATGATGGATACGAAGTTTCTGCAGGAGATTTATGGCCCACTTACCATGCCAAGTCAGAAAAAATAATTACTACAGGAAAAACGTTTAATTTCGAGAAAGGAACCAAAGAGAACCGTCGAAGAGAAAAAGTGTCTTACGCAGTAATGAATCCTGAAGATGGGTCTTGGGGCCCTCTGCGCTTTCTCGAAATGCCTGAAAAGGATCATCGTGGAAACATTATCATGGCAGCAAATGCAGGAAATACCCAACGAGTTGATATGCCTAACGGTGAAATTTTGTTACCGGTCCGCTACATGGCAAATGCAAAGAAATTTAATTACACGAGTGTCGTGGCACGGTGCAGTTTCGATGGCGAGAAATTGTCCTACTTGGAGCATGGATCAGAGCTCGATATTCCACAGGGACGCGGGCTCTATGAACCCTCACTGATAAAACACGACAAATGGTTCTATCTCACCTTGCGGGCAGATCATAGTGGCTTCGTAACGCGGAGCCGCGATGGATTGGCTTTCGAAAAGATCCGCGAGTGGACATTCGATGACGGTAAACCCTTGGGCAGTTACAATACTCAGCAGCACTGGACTAGGATTGGAGGGGGGCTCTTTCTTATTTATACCCGTCGCGGAGCCGAAAATGACCACATCTTCAGGCACCGTGCCCCGCTCTTCATTGGGCAAGTTGATCCTGATCGTCTTTGTGTAATTCGCCGAACAGAACAAACTTTACTACCTACTAATGAGGCCACACTCGGGAATTCCGGAATTTGCCACATCAGTGACCACGAGAGTTGGATCACCTGCGGAGAGGGATTGCTCCGGCTAGGCAAACGCAAGAATGAAATCAATAAGGTGCATGTGGTACGAGTAAGGGCGGTGACAACCGAATCATGAATGATTCCCTTGATAAATTTCAGAAAATCAACGTTTGCGACACTCCTGTACCTCATAGAGGTTTTGCTAGTCCTCCTATAATTTTGCAATGCATCATTTTTTTCAAACTCTCCTTATTTCACTCCTTACATTAGGGATATGTTCTTGTGGAAATAAGGACCCAGAACATAGCACGGGGGATAAAAAATCCGTCAAATTTTCAGAGGATCAAAAAGACGACCTTATCAAAAAAGAGTTCTTAGAAATAGCCGAACGCATCGAATCGAGTCGGGATCAATTTCACGGTCGGCTACAAACACAAGAAATCGAAAATGCCCTACAGTTAGCACTCAAAGAGAATCCGCCAAATCCTCAGAAACTCATTGGAAGGTGGTTCGCTCGTTCTTTTGATTCTTTGCGGCTCGGAGAAAACAGTAAAGCGGCTAAGTCGCTGAATGAGGTTTTTGCCATCATCAACTCAACTAAAATTGCCCCCAGCCCACCATTATTTGCGATGCAAGCGCTAGTTGAACTGAGGCAGGCTGAATACGCTAACTGCATCCAAAGGCACAATCGAGATTGCTGCATTTTTCCTCTAGCGGGTCAGGGAATACATGCGAACCCGAATCCAGCCAATCGATCAATGAAGGCCTTACTTAAGCTCCTTCAATATTCACCTGATGACCTTCGAAGTCAGTGGTTGCTGAATATTACAGCGATGGCCACCGGCACGTATCCGGAAAGTGTTCCGGAAAAGTACAGGGTTCCTGAGTCGGCTTTAAAATCAGAATTCGACATCGGTCAGTTCATTGACGTTGCTCCAAATCTGGGACTCGATACTTTCAACTTGTGCGGAGGCGCAATCGTGGAGGACTTTGATAATGATGGGTTTCTTGACATCGTATCCTCCACATCTGATCCTCGTGGCTCGCTCTCACTGTTTCGCAACACTGGTGACGGAAAGTTTGTGGACCTGACAAAAGGATCCGGTCTCGATGACCAGCTCGGAGGACTTAACTGCATCGCTGCTGACTATGATAATGACGGAGACGCGGACATCCTTGTTCTCCGAGGAGCCTGGATGAATAGCATGGGAAAGATTCGAAATTCACTCCTCCGTAACAATGGTTCATCGGGCCCAAACTCAAATATCACTTTCACTGACGTGACCCGGACAGCTGGACTGGCAGAACCGGCCTTTCCAACGCAGGCCGCTTCTTGGGGCGACTATGACAATGATGGAGACCTGGACCTTTATATTGTTAACGAATCCCAATCGGGACCCGATACCAGCACTGAGAGTCATTTTCCTTCACAACTCTTTAGAAATAATAGTGATGGAACTTTCACTGACATTGCTGCAGAGGCAGGTGTTACGAATGACCGTTTTTCTAAGGGCGTCACTGCGGGCGACTATGATAATGACGGCGACTTGGATCTTTATGTCTCCAACGTAGGGAAGAATCGACTCTATAGAAACGATCTGTCCGCAAATTCAAATGACCGCTCAATGAAATTCACAGACGTGACGGAAGAACTCGGGCTCACTTCTCCTGAAGGTTACAGCTTCGCTCCCTGGTTCTTTGACTTTAATAACGACGGATGGCTTGACCTTTTTGTTACTGCCTTCGAGTCCAGTGCCGCTAGTGTACTTTTAGACTATCGCGGACTACCACACGGGAGCACGCCACCTTGCCTTTATGTAAACAATAATGGGCGCTTTGAGGAAGTGGCCAAGGCCTCGGGCCTTGATCACCCGTACCTTCCAATGGGAGCAAATTTTGGTGACCTTGATAACGATGGATTCTTGGATGTTTATCTTGGAACTGGGGACCCGGATTACCGCAATCTTGTCCCAAACGTCATGCTCAGAAATGATCAAGGTCAAAAATTTCAAAATGTCACTACGTCAGGCGGGTTCGGTCATCTTCAAAAGGGTCACGGAATCGCCTTTGCTGATTTTGATCATGATGGGGATCAGGACATTTTCCATCAACTTGGAGGTTTCCTGCCAGGCGATCGTTTCCATAATGCGTTATATTTAAATCCTGGTCATAAAAATCATTACATTGCTATTCAGTTAGTGGGAACTAAGAGCAATCGCAGCGGCTTAGGAGCAAGAATAGAAGTGGTCACCAATTCAATGGACGGCCAGTCTTCCTTTCATCGGGCCGTCGGATCAGTTAGCAGCTTTGGAGGCTCTCCACTCTCAAGGACTGGGATCGGGATAGGGCAAGCCGAATCTATCAAAGAAGTGAAAATCACATGGCCAGCATCAGGTCACACTCAATCATTCACTGACATACCGCTCGATTCAATGGTTCGCTTCACGGAAGAAGATCCAGCGTTCCTCTCAGTAGAAAGACAAAGTTTTACTTTGTCAGTAGAAGCAAATTAAAGAAATTTAGTCATTCGAAGTGACAATTGGCGCATAGAAATTCACCCCTATCGCCAGCACTTGAAAGGTAGAAGATATTGGTGTTAGGATCGCAACATGAAATCACTCAACGCTTTTGCATTGTTTTTCATTCTAATCGCTGCCAAGGCCCACTCCGCAGGCACCGAAAAGCCACTCGTGATTGACAAGGCGACAGGACAGTACAAGAACCTATCGTACGAAGCACTTACTGATGAAGGATTATCGTGGCAGAATCGAACACAACTCTTCGGCGGCGATACCGTCAATTACGGTGAACTAACGATCGAAGAACGAACTGCAAAAGAAAATGAACTAAAAACACTTCTAGCAAGAATAAAGGTTCGCGAAAATCAGAACTGGGCCGATCCAAAATTACTTCACCGGGTCGAAACGGAGATCCTCACCTGGCTAGACAGCCAGATCGAACCAATGACTGCGACTCAATCCTACACCGGAGCAGACGTTCAGCGACTGAGGAACGCATCCGTGGGGTTTTTCCGGGCTCATGAGATCTTTGGAGGAAAAAAGTATCTTGATGCTGGATTGAAGTGCGCTGACCTGATTCTTAAATCGCAGTGGCCCCGAGGTCACTGGCCCTGGCCCGGCAAAAGCGATAAATTCATTCGTATACAGGACGGTTATACTACCAAGCCCTTCTGGATCATGCTCTACGCCTATAAACTGAGTGGCGATAAGAAGTATTTCGAATCGGCTATCCGCTGCGCCGATATACTTCTTTCCATCAAGAGACCAGGCGGAGGCTGGGGCGATCAGTGGGCATTCGGTGGTGGGAAATCCGGCAACTCGGGCGTCTATCACGGCACATCCTTCAATGACGGAGCCACTAACGATCCCTTTCAGATCATGGTGATGGCCTATCATCTCACTAACGATAAAAAGTATATCAACGGTCTTCACGAGATCGGTGAATTCATCCTCAAAGCACAGATGGGAGAAGGGAATGTGGTCGGTTGGTGTGAACAGTACAACGATGATGCTAGACCGGTCCGAGCAAGACAGTACGAGATCGAATTGCCTTATCCTCGGGCATTGACCCGCGGAGTCGGACCATTACTGATATGGCTTTACCTTATGGATGAGGGCGAAGTTCATATGGATCTCCTGCGCAGTGCTTATGCTTGGCACGAACTGGTCCGTCAAAAAGAACTTAATCCAGAAATACTGGCACAATGGAAGGCCATGTCCGAGGCCTGGTCACCATCTCATCATACACTGACCGGAAACTACCTAATGGAATACCGACCAGGTTGGCCCGATGCATGGTTACCTGACGGTTCGAACTGGGGCCGTGTACTTAGTTTCAAGATGATGGCATGGAATCCGCTTAGCACCGAACAGAAGAAGAAGTACGACAATCTGGTCGATCACGCTTGGCCGCCAGTGACTGATCTTGCCGGGCTCGCCCTCGCTCACAAGCCTCCCCCACGCGAATACAATATGTACGTTCACTGTCATTCCGGGATTGGAAATTCGCTGTCAGAGATTCGACGAGCACTACTTGAACATAAGCGAGGCGGTCGTGCTGGAATGATCAAATATTATTCACACCCGACCAAGTATACTGCCGATCAATATCTACAGGCACGAATCCATGCCGCACAGCGTGTACTCAAGATACGAAATCGCAGGATGGCTTACCCTTACACGGGCAGACCCGGCTATACCGGAATATCCACGGCAAAAGACTTTGGGTTCGTCAGTTCTAAGGGACGCTGGTACGGTGACCCTAACACCAAATGGGGAGCGGCATTTCAAACTGTGTACCCATCGAGAAATACCATCTGGTATCAGTGGCAACTAATATACGACGTCAAAATCGCTCGAGGTCAGATCGATTCTGATGCTGCTGCTCGCGGTAGCCGTGGCCTCGAATCTGTCGCAACACAAACTCATCTTGATTCTTGGGATGTTCTCGGTGAATGGGGCATGGCCTGCCACGAAATGGAAAATTACTTCGATGTTCCAATACAAAAAAAATAATCAAAGACCCCTGAACCTGATTCTTATGAACCGTGAGATTATTTTATCCAGTATGGTATGGGTTGCCAGCGCAGCAGTTTCTTTGGCAGCGTCAGTTCCCTCGGATTTAAAATCCACCCCCATCGTCAACCCGCTTGGTCTTTCCTTGAACGAATATTCCTTATCATGGAAAACGGATAAAGGGCAAACGGCATACCGAATCCTTGTAGCGAGTGACCTCCAAAAACTCAGTGCGGGTACAGGAAATCTCTGGGACAGCGGACGCCGACATTCTCCAGACTCATCTAAGATTCCGTGCCTCGGAAAGAGTTTCCAAGAAGGGGAAAAAGCGTGGTGGAAAGTACAGGTATGGAATAATGACGGGGCAAAAAGTGAATTCAGTGAACCAGCATTAATTCAAGTACCTAATAGTCAGCAGCCGACGCGGAACCGAGTTATCTTGTTGGGAGATTCTTTGATTTCAAGGATGGAGAATTTTGGCTACTTTGAGACGGCAGCAACGATCCGCTGGCCCCATCATGATATTGCTTTTCGTAATCTGGGATGGCCCGGAGATGATGTCTTCGGAACTGCTCGTGCAGAGTTTAAAGATGGTCGAAATACTAGGGCCTGGGAACCGGGACCATCGAATGGAACCGGATACCAAATTCTCATGCAGCAGGTGAGAGACTCAAAGGCACGTACGATTATCGTTGGATACGGGAGTGAGGTCGCTTTCGCTGAATCGGGTCTGTCCCTCGATAAATTTAAAGCCGGTTATTCACGGTTAATGAAAGATCTCAAAGAAAATGGCGCTTCTCTCATCTTATTGACGCCTCCTGCTCAGGAAGCCACCGGCTCGCCCGTTCCCGATCTGGCAGAGCGTAACAACCGCCTTGCCGAAGCGGCCAATTTTATCATCGAATATGCTCAAAAAAATGACCACCTAGTCATTGATCTTTTCAGGAAACTTATAACACAAAAAGGTGAGACTTTGACCGAGAATGGGCTGCACCTGAACGATACAGGGCACCGCAAATTGGCAGCAGTAATGGCAAGTGGCTTGGGAATTTCAGACGGGATCGGCTCTTTGGTCACGATTGACCCTGAAGGCACTGTTTCGTCCCAGCACGGAGCAATCGTAGAAAATCCAATAACAACGAAGCGCGGCATTCGCTTTGACCTGCGTCCCGATAAGCTTTTCTGCGACTTCCTTCCCAATACGCACAAGATTCTGATTAATGACGCTTCAAACAGTTATCGACTCAAAGCTGATGGGGTAGAAATTCTTAGTGGAAACGCGGCTGGCTGGCGGAGCGGCTATTTAATATCCCGCGGCCCGGCTCTGAAAGACACTAATCGGCTCAGGTCCGCCATCATCGGCAAAAATCTTCAGCACAGACGTCGCCTTCGTCCACTCAACAAGACTTACATCTTTCTGTTCAGGTCCTACGAGATGGGTCACTTACGCTATGAGATGGCGGATTTTGATCGGTTAGTCGCGGCCGAAGAAGAGACCATAGCTAGACTCCGCGTCCCGCAAACTCATCGCTATACGATCGAACGCATCGATCCCTGGAAACCCGTTCATAACGATCCCGAACATGAGGTCCCCCGTCACATCCCTGAACCGGACGTAAACGCTGAGCTTGCTAGCATGACTGTTCCCAAGGGATTCGAGCTCAACCTTTTTGCCTCTGACCCAATTCTCACTAATCCCATTAACTTGAATTGGGACACTAGGGGCCGTGCATGGGTATCGATGAGCTCAACATATCCTCACATCAAACCAGGCAAAGAGCCCAATGACCGAATCGTTATTCTCGAGGATACGGACCAAGATGGCATAGCCGATAAGTCAACCGTCTTCGCTGATGGATTATTGGTCCCGCACTCAGTCATGCCGGTCAAAGGCGGTGCTTATGTCTGTAGTGCTACCGAATTTTTATTTTTGAGTGATACTGATGGTGATGATCGAGCCGACCAGAGGCGCGTCGTTTTCTCAGGATTTGGTAACGCGGATGTGCACCATATGATTCACGCTCTGCGCTGGGCCCCTTGGGGCGAACTCTATTTCAATCAATCGATCTACATTAACAGCTTCATCGAAACGCGTTGGGGCAAGAGACGACTCAATGGAAGTGGCGTTTGGAGATTTCGACCCGAGACCGAGCGTCTTGAGATTTTTGCGCGAGGAGCTGTTAATCCTTGGGGCCACGCCATAGACCGATGGGGACAGTCTTTCATTACGGATGGCGCTGGTGGACAAGGACCTCATTACACGTTTCCGGGTGCCGCCTTTCGTAGTGCAGTAGGCGCTCCCAAGACTCTCCCTGGACTTGTCCCTGGAAAGCCAAATGGGACTGGCTGCGAAGTTCTCTCAGGTCGCCATTTTCCGGAAGAATGGGCAGGGAGCATCGTGGAAAATGATTTTCGTGCTAACCGGACCGTTCGCTACAAACTCACGGAGAACGGTAGCGGCTTTGCAGCTAAAGAAGTTGAAACGCTCATTCACTCGAGCCGCCAAACCTATCGGCCAGTTGATCTCAAGGTCGGTCCTGACGGCGCTCTTTATATCGTCGACTGGTACAATGCAATCATCGATCATGGAGAAGTCGACTTTCATCATCCGTTACGAGACAAAGCGCACGGAAGAATCTGGCGACTCCGAGCCAAGGACCGCCCACTCGTCAAACGCCCACACATCAGCGGCGCTCCAATCGAAGCCCTTTTAGATCATCTAAAGGCACCTGAAGACTACACCCGCACTCAAGCCAAACGCGAATTAGCAACTCGCTCACACAATGAAGTGCTGCCAAAACTCACATCATGGTTAGCCAGTTTGCCGGCCGATGATCCTAACAGAGAGCATCACTTGCTCGAAGCGCTCTGGCTTCGTGGAACCATGAATGTACCTGACGAAGAATTATTACGTAAGGTCTTAACCTCCACCGAGGCACGGGCAAGAGCCAATGCCGTGCGAATACTATTTCACTGGAGAAATGACATAAAAAATCCATTCGATTTATTCCGCACCGCGATCGACGACGATCATCCCAGGGTGCGCCTAGAAGCTGTGAACGTTTTACGTGAAGTGGGTTCTTTGGAAGCCGCCAATATTGCTCTTGGCGCGTTGCGTCAATCACGTGACAGATGGCTAGAATATGCAATCTGGCTTACCTCTCGTGAGTTGCGAGATGATTGGCTGCCAGCCCTTCAGGCAGGAGAAACGGTATTTGGTGGAGACACGGATCACTTGCGGTATGCCCTCGAAGCGACTGGTGATTCTCGGGCCACGGAATCCTTGGTAACTTTACTGCGGGAAGGTAATGTCAACGCCACTAATTTACCGAACGTTGTCAAGACCGTTGCTGGACTAGGTGGGGTAGAGGAAATTGACATGGTCCTTACCTTGGCCGGAAAGCAACCGGGCCTTCTGACTTCGGTAGCCGCTGGCGCGCGTCACAATAAAGCTACACCAACAGGCATTAAAAAGGTTCTCCCACTTTTAGTGCATCAAGATTCAGAAGTTCGTGGTGCCGCTGCAGAGCTGGCAGGTAGATGGGGAGTTACGGATGCAGGTGAATCACTGGAGAGACTAGTTCGTAATGCCAAGAACATCCAAGAACGCCTCATCGCGGCAAGAGCTTTGGGCCGCCTGAAGCATTTTGATCGCTTAGCCAAACTTGCAGTCTCGACTCAGAGTCAGGAAATTCGTATCGCGGCCACAGCGATCTGGGCTGAAACTCAACCCGAGAAAGCTCGCAAATCCGTGATCGAAATATTTACAAAGGCATCCACTATTCAAGAAATTGAGCCTCTTTTCTTATCCTTCATGAACCGGCAGTCCGGCGACAAGCAATTGCAAGAAGCGCTTCAAGATACATCCCTTCACGAAAGTATCGCGATTGAAGGAATCCGCCTCATTAGGTCTTCCGGCCGCGAATTCCCCGAACTCGTTTCGGCTCTGACTAAAGCGGGAAATCTTAAACTGGTCCCTCTCGATCTCTCCCAGAAAGATCGGAAGGAACTACTTACCGAAGTCTCGAGTTCCGGTAATCCTGAACGTGGAAAGGAAGTCTACCATAGAAAATCAACGGCCTGCACAGTCTGCCATCAAATTGGCACAGGAGGTGGATTAGTCGGACCAGAACTTTCATCAATAGGAGCCTACGCCCAGCCAGCCGCTATCCTCGACTCGATTCTGAGTCCCAACAGTGACATCAAACAGGGATATGAAACTGTTCTAGTCACCAAACAAGATGACACCATCGTAGCGGGAATTTTCCAACGCCGTTCAGACACTGCTACTCTTATCCGTGAAACCACAAATAAGATCGTACCGATCCCGAACGGTGAGGTGAAAAAGATTGAAAAAAGCCCAGTATCTCTCATGCCTCCTGGCCTCACTTTGAGTCTGCGGCGGAACGAGCTCGTGGACCTTCTCAGTTTTCTAGTAAGTCTTGATGGGACCACAGGAAAGACGGAAAGAGATGAGTAATAGAATCCACATCTAATTAGCCCTCATTCTTTTTAGTTTCCAATCCGTTATCTCGGAAAATTTTCGAAAAACGAAGGACTGCCCAAGGGATTCCAAACAATAGAATCCCAGCAATTTTGAACAGATTAAGAAAGAGATAAAATTGTAATTTCACATCATACTTAAATTGTTCCATCCTACTCTCCTCGATCCCAATTATCGCGCCTTGAATAACAGCGACCTTGTCGGACCCAAAAACAAGGATCAATAACGCGAACAACTGAAACCCTATAGCAATAAGAAATGCTCTAAGAGCAAAACTCTCGATTGCCCGTAAATAATCACTTTTCATGCCCCATGTTTACTGCATCCTTGATGGTTTTCCAAGTTACAACTAACCCCCAACCCTGACCCATTGTTCATGGGTTATGGGTTATGGGTTATGGCTTCTCACTAATCAACTTGACCGGTCGGTCGCTCCAAGTGTCACCCCAGCCCTTGGAGTAGTCATTGCGACCACTTCCGAAAGATCTTTTAGCGCATTGTTGGATGCTTTTCTTCACCCTTCGGCTTTTGCTTCAAAAATTTTGACTCGTTTAATGAAGTTTTGAATATATTCCGGGAAATTTGAATCTGAAAAATTCTTATTCTTTGGAATGATCCATTTTGAATCGTAGTATTTTTTTAGTTCTGGATCTTTAAAAATATACCCACTCGCTGCATAAGGTAAGTTTCTAAGGCGTCGAAGTTGTTCTTTGTTATACCCAGAAAAGTCTTCTCTATAAAGATCTTCATTATAGTCGATTGAAAACATGGCTAAACCATGTTTAAAAACGACCATAAGATCTTGAGTTGGTTTGAAATTCTTCAGGTCCCACTCAATTACGATATTGCCTTTTTCGATACTCATTTCATGCCCCTTAGGAGTCGTTGGAAAAGTTGGTTCTGATGTTTTCTTTATGAGGAGATAACGAGAATCATCAAGAATGACTTTTAGTTTTGATCGTCCAATTGTGCCATCATGCCACAATCCTCCAGTCTTTAGAATGTACTCTGCATAAAGGTGGCCGCCAGAATCTGATGTATAGGCTAACTTGTAGGTGTTACGAACTTTGTGCGTTGCTCCTGGTCTGAAGCGAATTGACCAAGTGTAAGCGACTTTATAATCCATGCTTGGGAGTTTTGGGTTTACTATGGGGGTTACTTTTGTGGAGCGTGATTTTCTACCGTTCACAAAGGTTTTAAATTCCCAGACTAGGGGTTGTCCATCTGGAGGAGCTTTCGCACCTGTTGGTATACTGAGCATTTCATCATCAGACTTTGTCCTTTTTGAGAAGGGCATTCCCATCAATAGCTTCACGGGTTTATTTGAGACATTTTTGAATGTGAAATCACAAGTGTAAATCCATGAGTTATCGTTCGCGTTGCTCTTGATAGTGATGTCCTCGGAGACCATGCGGATTTCTTTGGTGTGGATGGGGTAGGGAGCTGAAGCGGTGCCACCGAAGGCTGTATCATTCGCATGAGCGTTTTGAGAGTTAAATAGAAAGCTCAAGCCGAGAAGACTTAGTGAAGAAAAAATGAAGGGTTTCATTAAATGCTAGTTACTGATTAATTTAATGGATGTTATAGGATAAGCCGACAATGAGGGCATAGGATAATTTCATCCCAAAACCCTAACACCGCACAACTAACCGACCAATTACAAAATCCACCGAAGATTATAACGGGAACAGTGGCTCATGGCTCAGGACAAGTGATCCCTATTCCTCCTCATCTGGATTTTTAATCTGTTGAGCTCTGCAATATTCATCCGCTTTGACTAATAGCTCATAGGCCTCATCGATTAAGTCGTGCTATCCTTCGTTATTACGAAGGATAGCAGCGATCTTAGCTACATCTACTGGGTCAGGAAAAGACATACCTCTTTATACACACAGACCCGCCCGAACCAAATAAAAAAAATCTGAGAACTAGTGGGGTTATTTTTTGGAAGCTTCTTCTTTTGAATCAACAGGTTCGCCTTTGCTGTTCCAAAACTTTTCAGAACCTTCTACAGGCTTATCGTCCTTAAAAGTTGCTTCGCCTTTCTTCTGTCCGTTTTCATGCCACTCCACTACTAGCCCATCCCTTTTGTCGTCCTTCCAGTTTACTTCCCACCCCTTCTTCCCATTATCATGCCACCCCACAAATAGCCCATCCATCTTACCGTCCTTGTAGTTTCCTTCAAACTTCTTCTGCCCGTTTTCATAAAAATCCAATTCTTCACCTGTATAAAGAGTGTCAGAACCTTTGATATACACGAGCCCTTCACGTTCTTCTAAGGATACCTTCTTATCGCCACACCCAACAGTGAACAAAACAAGGGACAGTAGTAGTGGTAATAGCTTCGTCATCCCAAAACCCTAACACTCCAAAGAAAACCAACCAATTACAAAATCCACCGAAGATTATAACGGGAACAGTGGCTGGTGGCTTTTGATCACTAACCCCTACTAATGGTCAGCGGCAAATGGACAACTGACCATGAATCATGGGTTAGGGCTTCTCACTAATCAACTTTACAGGCCTATCTCCCCAAGTGTCGCACCAGCCCATCCGCTATGTGCCCTCTTTATCCCACGGGGTAAGTAAATAAAGGTCTTAGCCACATTCATAGGTTGGCTCCAACTATCATCATCGGCTCCATTCTTCCACTGCCTACAGTTCGATCCCTTAAGATGTTTGATCATAAACTTCTTAATATCGAGTTGGGTTGGGCATAGGTAGATTTTGTTTTCTGCCCATGTAGACATCAGGAATTTATGAGCGAATACAATTTCGGTCACTACACTAGATCCTTTCTTAGCATTCTCTAATCCTGCTAGGCATAGCTTTAGAGTCTTCTTCCAAGCCCATTTATCGTCCTCCGTACCTTCCTTATGAATCCATGCGAAGTGCTCTGCAAATAGATTAAGCCTTTGATTTAAGCGATTTAGTTCGGGGCTTTCAAACTGAGGCTGTTCTTTAATAAGCTCCTTATAACTATCCACTCTATCTTCATGCTCTTTCCACCTCTGGGTAAACTCGATGAAGGGAGCATTAGGAACAACTTCACTCCAACCCTCTAGCCAATGCACGTAGGGTTTTTTCCCCTTCAATTTTTTCCCCTTCAATAATCCTTTCAGATGGTGAGAGTTCCTATACACATCTATGTCGAAGAGATCCCCTACTTGCCCCTTCAATAATCCTTTCAGATACCAAGAGTAAATACCTTGGTGGGCTATTAGGAATTGAGCGGGTTGCTTTGAGTTCTTTCGAAGATCACTAAACATCATGCAGGCGACAAGTGGGTCGAACTGATGCCAGTCCATAAAGAACTGTAAAGGGTTATGAGCCACCTTTAAGGGGCATCCTTGGGGCAAGGCGTTATAGCACTCAGTAAGTAATAGGTCTTGAGTCTCGTGAATCTCCTCTTCCTTCTTATTAAAGGACTTAATTCTATTAGCTTCTGTCTTTTCCTTCCTATAATTCTTCGTGTTTAGTTTCCTCTCCAACCATGCCTGTAGGGCTTCCTCTCCAGAAATCAGAGGATCGGTTTTGTATTTAAAATCTTCGCTTAGCTTTAGTCTCTTTAGCTCCTCTAGTGCTGTCTTTGGGTCTTTATCCCCAAGCCATTCGGGGGTTTCTGGTGGTTCGAATGTATTCTTTAGCCATTCGTTGTGCGCCTCTCGCTCTTCTTTCCAGCAGGTTTTCATCTATCAGTGCAACTTTTTTCCCTTACGAGCATTGGGTACTATACCTAATCCTCCTTAATGCAAAAGGTTGCACTGGCTGATTTACCTCCAATACACAGTTATGTGCTCTAACTGTTTAAAGTTCTTTATAACCCGAAAGAAAGTGGCAGATAAGGAGAAGGGTTCTAAGGATTAAAACTATTTATCCAAAGCAAAGCGGTAGAACTTTTTGCCTTCTGGAAGTGATCCCCGAACAACTGACCATGAATCAGGGGTCAGGGTGAAGGGTTCATCGTGGATTACTTTAGGATTTCTTCGTAAGTATCAACAGGTTCACCTTTGCTGTTCCAATACTTTTCAGAAACAATTTTACCATTCTTGTAGTTTTCTTCTGCCTTCTTCTGTCCGTTTTCATACCAATACACCCATAGCCCATCAAGTTTGCCGTCCTTATAGTTTGCTTCCCATTGCTTCTTCCCGTTTTCATACCAACCCAAATGTAGCCCATCCTCCTTGCCGTCCTTGTAGTTTCCTTCCTCCTCCTTCTTCCCGTTTTCATACCAACCCAAAAGCAACCTATCCCTCTTGCCGTCCTTGTAGTTTACTTCCGCCTTCTTCTGCCCGTTTTCATACCAATACACCCATAGCCCATCAAGTTTGCCGTCCTTCCTATTTGCTTCCCATTGCTTCTTCCCGTTTTCATACCAACCCAAATGTAGCCCTTCTCGCTTACCGTTCTTCCAGCCTCCTTTAGTCATCGTCTGCCCATTTTCATGCCAAGAAACCGATAACCCTTCTTTCTTGCCGTCCTTATAATTTGCTTCATTATACTTCTGTTCGTTTTTATGCCACTTAGTTGCTAGCCCTTCTTTCTTGCCGTCCTTGTAGTTTCGTTCCTCCCTCTTCTCCCCATTTTTATGAAAGGAGGAAGATTTACCAGTGAAAGGCTTTTTAGAATTTACGAGATAAGTAATACCTTGCCGTTCTACTAATTTACTCTGAGGCACTTCCTTCTCCCCACATCCCCCAAGAAGCAGGGGCAGTGTTACTATGATAAGGAATAAGGGTACGGGGTTCATGGGTTAATGAACACTATAAGGAAACTTAAAATGCATCTTTAAATGTGTACATCTTATTTTTGTGATCCACACGCGGAGGATTTTTTTTTGACTCAAACCAATCATAGCCTTGTTTTAAATTTTCCCAGAAAATTTGCCATCTTTGATTAGATGTCCTTTCCATTTTTTCCACTGACATTCTAAATGGAAAGGAGTGAACATCAAAAGAATGATGCCCTGATTCTAGAGAAGCCTCAGCGATCAAATATATCTCTTCGATCCATTTATTTGTCATAGCAAAACAACCTGTTGAAACACAACCTCCATGAACCATTAAAAAAGAACCCGTTCGACCAAGGTCACTCTCAAGGGAGTTGGGAAAACCCAAATTAAATGATAGATGAAACTTGCTATTCGGATTCATTTTAGATTTATCCACAGAATAAAAACCCTCAGGTGCTTGTAGATCGCCTTCTTGCAATTTGGGACCTAAATAACCTGAATAATTACAAATTGGAAAACTCTTAAAAAATCTGAAGGGGGTTTTTTCGTTCTCTTGCAACCATAACTCCAATATTTTTTCTTCCTTGAAGATTCGGATAAATATCTTGGAGCCAAGTTCTAGGCCTTTCTCTTCGAGTTCCTCTTTGATCTTAGGAATTAATCTCTTTCTAATTTCATCTAAATCCTTACGCAGAGACTCTCTGGATGTAATAAGAGAAATCATGCTAACTAAGCAAAAGATGGTAATTATAAAAATGAGAGGCCTGTTCATTTATTCTTAACTTACTAAACGATTCAAAAGGCATCAATCTATCAGCAAATACGAAATTTAGTTACTGAGTTGCTTTAAAACAAAACCAATTACAAAATCCCTCTAAGATTATAACGGGAACATTGGCTCATGGCTATCGATCCCCGAACAACGAACCATGAATCATGGGTTATTTTCTGGCTT
>DUBC01000022.1:0-256 GCA_012960505.1 Verrucomicrobiales bacterium | reverse complement strand
AACCTGTACATCGTCTTTCGTGGTTAGTTCGCCCGACTTCTGTCCGTTCTCGTGCCACGTCGTCCTGAGGCCCTCCTGTCTGCCGTATTTGTAGGTTGTTTCGCGGCGCTTCTGGCCGTTCTTGTACCACAGCGTCTCGAGGCCCTCCTGTCTGCCGTCTTTCCTGGTTCTTCCTTCCGTCTTCTTCTGCCCGTTCTCGTGCCAGATCGTCCAGAGGCCCTCCCATCTGCCGTCTTTGTACGGGACCAGCATCTCT
>DUBC01000021.1 GCA_012960505.1 Verrucomicrobiales bacterium | reverse complement strand
GCCGAAGCTGAACGCAAGAGGACGTTTTGTTAACTTTTTGACCTCCTGGTCCTGATCCCCTAATGAAGCGCTCAATCAAATCGCGTTCATAGATCTTAGCTTTCCGCATGCGCAAAAGCAGCTCCTCTGAAACGGGTAGTTCTTTCCCCATAAGGTTAAGCCTAGCATGAAATAGCCAAACGTGCCTATAAGTCCTAAAACTTGAGGAATAAATAATATTAAATTATGGTAAAAGCTCAGTGAAAATTCCTACTCATCCCAAAAAGCTCAGGAAGATCATCGATTTTTTCGAATCTCTTACTGAAGATGAGAAGAGAGAAAATCTTCTTTCCTATGCAAATAAATCAAAAGTATGGGAACCTGTTCCTGATCAAGATTATGACTTAGATGATATCCGGAAGGATGAACAATGTCTGGACACTGTCGGCATCCATTTAAAAATAATTCAGAAAAATGTATTCTTTAACATTTCAATGGGACCGAAAGTTCAAACGCTGACAAGGGCTCTAGCATCAATACTTTGCGAAGCATTGGAAGGAGCCTCTATCGAACAAGTACTTGCCCTTGAGGATGAATGCATTTCACAAATTGTCGGTGAAAAACTTGTTCGACTAAGAAGCCAAACCATATATTACTTAATTCAAAGAATGCGTTCAGCCGTTTCGAATATTCGATAATAGTCCAGACTATGGAGAATTCTTCCTATTATCATCTTGCCAAGTAAGGCCCTCTAACTACTAATACTACTACACTGACAACGTTCATGGAACCCGGTGAAATTCCGGGACAGTTGGCGCTGCCGTAACTGGCCACGAATTCTCACTAAACCAATCCTGCCAATAAACAGGGTGAAGGCGAGAAGGAGGTTATAATCCAGGAGTCCGAACACTTGACTTTGTCAGTTGAGAATATTTCTCTTCGCACAAAAGAGGAATCCACAATGAAATTTTTTATCCTAAACACAATTAGGCTCCTTAGCCTATCTTTGTCTGATCTGCTTGGATTTAAGGGGTTGAATGTTCCACCCTCAATAAGTTTTATCTTTTCCCTCTCAGCCTTCATTGAATTTACTTCCCCTAACATTATACTAGCCGAGGATGAAAAATCTCCTCTGGAAATTGAAAGGACCATTGTAATTGCCACCAAAACACCTAAAAGTCTCAATCAACTTTCTCCAGGAATTGATTCATTAGATGGTTCTTCACTTAGAACGCGGCAAATTTATCAGCTCGAAGATGCGTTAAATTTTCTTCCCGGGATCTCTATGGTTCAGACAGGACAAATGGGTGGGACTTCGTCTCTTTTCGTTCGAGGTCAAGAGAGTAATCACTTAGTAACTCTATTGAATGGACGTCGACTCGCTCCCGGCTTGGCTGGACTTTATAATATTGAACTTTTAGACACGGCATTCCTAAATTCAGTGGAACTTGCTCGTGGACCAGTGTCCAGTCTTTACGGAAGCGATGCCCTTGCAGGTGCACTGAACCTACGCATGTCTGATGCTCGCTTTATTACAGACAGCAATAATTTGTCGGTGGTTTCTGAAGCGGGATCCTTTCAAACAACACGAAATGGCCTGCAATTCATCACGGAAAAAGGGAAAGTTGGTTTTGTCTTTGATGCATCCCATCTGCAGACAGAAAATGATCGACCAGAAAGCCAATTCAATAATTTAACTCTTCGGAACAATTTTTCTTTGGAACTATCAGATGGGGTGTTCTTTGACATTCTAAGCTTCTATCAGAGCAGCGACCTACAAGTACCCGGTTCTGAACAGAGTTCTTTTTTTCCAGAACCTCAGATCAACGTAAATGAAAGCAATCTATTCTCTCCTAGGATATCAATGTTCCGTAACAATTGGGATGCTCAGGTCTTCTTCAGCCATACCAACAGCAATCTTAAGGCAATAAAGGATGTATTTCTTCAAGACAACATCCTCAAACAAACTGGAAACGAATTCGAAGCGATCATTAACTTTCACCCAACGACCAAATCAACATGGACTATCGGTTCCGGGTATTATAAATACGAATTTGAGAGGACTCCGATCAGCCCAGGACCATTTAATCTTCCAAGTAATAAAAAATATAACTACGGATCAATCTTTGCTCAAACCGACACTTCACTTCCCCACAATTTCCATACAATTGTCAGTGCCCGATGGGATGAGCACGATTCCTTTCAAAGTGAGAGGACTTATTCGGTACAGCTAAGCAAAAGAGTTGAAGGCACCAACACACAACTGTTCGGGAAAGTTTCCACCGGTTATAAAGCTCCGAGCGGGCAAGACTTCGTTTTTCTTGATCCTAGTGTTAATCCTGATTTGATCTCACCTGAAAAAAGTACTGGGTGGGAAATTGGAATACGCCAATTCCTTTCTCCAACAGACAGTAACCTGTCCCTGACTTATTTTAAATCTGATATTGATAATCTAGTCGATAGCTTCGGCTTTCCGGCATTCCCGGCCGAAGTTGACACAGAAATACAGGGAATCGAATTAGAAGTAATCATTCAATTAGGACAACGTCTCAGTGCCTATGCCAATTACACCTGGCTTGATGCTATTATTTCTGAAGGGCTTTACTTCGGAGGTTTTGCTGGAGAGCCAGGAGACAGATTGCCTCGCCGCCCGGAAAATACCGCTGCAGGAGGATTGCTTTATGAGGTAGATAATTGGAAAATCGGCGCAGAAATTAGAGGGGCCGCAAATCGCCTAGACAGACCGGGACTAACGCTCAGTGACTATGCTGTGGCTCGTTTATATGGAACGTGGAAATGGAAACCAAACATTGAATTTTTTGGCCGCCTTGAAAATGTTTTTGATAAGTTTTATGAAACTACAAGAGGATTTACCGCGGCCGGGATTGGTGCGTTCGGAGGGATTAAAATCCAATTTTAAACCTTTAATATGATCACATAGCAAGCTCGGAGTCCCGTTCAATCCAAATCAAATTCAAACAGATCTAAAGAAGCTTCTTTGATCGGATCCATGAGATCACCATCAAGATCTGACATGAGAGGTAAATGTGCTCCGGTCTGAGCAATGTCCGCAAGTGAAACTGCATGATGAAGGACCGGGATCGGACCATGAGAATTCCTAAGATTTTCTAAAGTTTCGAACTTTCCTCTAATCGATTCTGCAGATTCAAAATCATTAGCTTTAATTGCAGCTAGCATCTTCATTGACTTAGAGGGCGCAATACAGACACATCCTGATGTGAATCCGGTAACACCAAAATCACGTAAATGCGTTATTGCGGGCTGTTCTCCAATCCCACTGACAACCATTCCGGGATCAACTAAATTAAGTAGACTCTTAAGATAATCATCTTTTGAAGTATCTTCACGCACGACCGCGTATTTTATCCAGGAAATGATCCCATCTTGTACAAGCTCAGAAACGAGTTGAGGAGAAATGTAAGATTCATCCTTAATGTAGAGAACGACCTTGATCCCTGACCTTTCAACAAAATACCTAACTGCTTGGGCAACACCTTCAGGCCTGGTTGGAAAGAGTGTCGGCAAAATCATGACTGTGGGAAATGATGAACCTTTGAGTATAGCCGCCTGATCCGTAATGTTCCCAAAAAAAGGACCGACAGAGGGAATAACTAATGTCTGATTTCCACATTCTGATTGAAGCATTTCTAAGAGTTCAGAATATTCAGAAATTGCAATGTTATAAAGGTTTGCATTTCCTCCATACAGGAGCGTTCGAACACCGCCACTCTCAAGGTGCTTTATAAGTTTACGGTTCTCTTCAGCATTAATAGAATAATCATTGTTACGGCAAAGGGGGGGCACCGCAATGACCGAAGAGGACAGAAAAGATAAATCATTAATCGAAGTCTTCATTGGATAGAAAACAGCTTCAAGAAACCAGGTTCACTTCTTTCACTGATAAATCAATTATCTATAGAACATAAAGTAACCCAAGAAGAATAACGGCAAATATGGCCGCCCTCCCTATAGGAAATGCACCTAATCTTGAATCTTCATAAAATGCTTTTTGTTTCGCAATCAAGGAACCGCCTTCAAATCCACGTGCTTTCCAAAAAGGGGTCATAATAATGACTAACAGTCGTGACGGTGCAGCCTTAGTAAATCTGTTCAACCAACCAATAAATTCAACAATGAATGCACGGTGGACTCTTTCATTTGTCGTATTAAGTGTCACGTCAGCCCCTTTATAGAATAACTTTCCTCCCTTTCTCCAAAACCAGTCAAAGTCGATATTAATAGAACGCAACTCCGGTGGATATATGTTTGTTAACATGAGAACAGCAAATGCAGCCGCTGAAAAGAAGAGGAGCTGAAATTGTGTAACTACGTGCGTTAAATCATAAGGGTTGTAGTCAATATCACGAGGCAATAAACTGTATAATGTTTGCTGAGGAAAGCATCCTATAATAACACAAGCCAATGCGGAAATGGCCATCGCTACCAGCATATTAGCAGGTGCTTCCTTTGTGCGAATCCCAGAGTCATGAGCAAAAAATGCGAAAAACGGAATCTTGATTCCTGCATGCTTAAGCACACCCGCAGCAGCAAATAGCAAGAGAAGCCAAATCACCATATGACCTTCTTCAGCGGCACTGACCATAATCATGCTCTTACTCACAAAAGCACACATGAGTGGGAATCCAGAAATCGCAGCAGCACCCACAATCGATAGCCCCGCAGTCCATGGCATTGTTTTATATAGACCTCCAAGCTGCGAGGCGTTCATGGTACCGGTCCGGTAAAGGACAGCCCCCATGCTCATGAACAATAAACCTTTAAAAAATACATCATTAAATGCATGAGCCACCGCACCATTAATACCCAAATCTGTACCCAATCCAATACCGACCATCATGAAGCCGATCTGGTTAATCATACTGTAAGCAAGAGTACGTCGAAGGTCATTTTCTATCACCGCATAAAAGATTGGGAACATGGCCATGACCGCTCCAATATAAAGTAAGGGCTCTGCTCCAGGAAATCCTCTAGCCATAGCATAAACAGCAGTCTTTGTGGTAAAGCAGCAAAGATAAACAGCACCTGCCGCAGTCGATTCTGGATAACTATCCGTTAACCAAGTATGCAGTAATGGGAATCCGCATTTTATTCCAAATGCTAAGAAAATAAGCACCCCACCAAACCCATTCAGATCAAAATGATCAAAATGCAATGATCCGGTGTCCTTATAAATAATGGTCGCTCCCATCAGTAAAAGGAGGCCAGACGAAATGTGAAGAATAAGATATCGAATTCCAGAGGCCGAAGAGTTCGGGGTTCTTCGAGCCCATATCTGAAACACTGAAGTCACTGCCAACAACTCCCAGAAAACAAAGAGCGTGACTAGATCTCCTGCCAAGACTGCTCCGATCGCACTACCCACGTACAAGAGGCCTGTGAACCTTTGCATATTATCACGCACATGAAGCGAATAAATTGAAATTATGATCGCTGCAAAATGAAAAAGGTAAGCGAAAAGCATGCTCAACTTATCGAACCTTGCCAACTCCAGTTGCAGGTCCATCAAGGAAAGCGTCATTACATAATTTTCGCCATGGGACCTATCAATCAAGATCAGATTAATGAGACCAATTACAGGAGTAATGACGGAAACCACTCCCTTCAATTTGCCCTTTAAAACTCCGACCAGTAGAGCCCCCGCAAAAATAATAATCACCGGATGCAAACTACTTGTCATAATAATCCTCCGATCTCATGAGAAATTTACGCAGCTTCTTTGCGATAATTACAATTAATGAGCAGGAAACAAATCCATACACACTGAAGAACCCGAACCACCCATCGAATGGAAAAACACTATGCTTATGAGAGATGAAAAAAATAAAATCGAGAATGAAAAATATTCCACAGAGGATAAAGAAAATTTTCAGCAACCTCTTGACGTTCGCAGGATTATCCCAGATCCGTTCCTTGCCATCATCTTCTAATATAACAATCCCCTCGCGGTCCGGATCATTCGACTCGGGTAATTCAGAAAGATCGTCCATTATTTTGTTATGAGTTCTGCAAGTTCAAAACCAAGGCCCGGAAACAAGAAAAATAAAAGACCAGCAAGGGCCGTAATGCAAAGTGGTATGAGACATGCGAGTGGGGCCTCCTTGATCCCTGCATCCGAACCTTTCTTACCCTTTTGGGGAGGGCTACGGAAAAGCGCATTAACAGGAATCGGAAGAAGGTAGGCAATGTTCAAGAGCGAACTAATTACCAACACAATTGCCATCGCCGTCTGATCAGCATCAAGAGCACCAAGAAATAGATACCATTTGCTCCATGCGCCACCAAAAGGAGGGAGACCTATAATGCTAAGTGAACCGATCAAAAATGCTATCATCGTAATCGGCATCTGCCTTCCAAGACCAACCATCTGACTGATATATTTCTTTCCACTCGCAACAAAAATTGCCCCCGCACAGAAGAATAGTGTTATTTTACCAAAAGCATGCATGGCAATGTGCATCATGGAACCTGTGACCCCGTTCGAGGATAAAAATGAAACTCCAAGGACAATATATGCGAGTTGACCTATCGTGGAGAATGCCAATCTTCTTTTGAGATTGTCTTGGGTCAAAGCGATGAGCGAGGAAACAATAATAGTAAAAGCCGCTATGTAAGTAATTACAGTTCCCACATCCAATTTCTGCAGAAAATCAGTACCGAAGACACCTGTAAATACTCGTAAAACACAGAAAACCCCGACCTTAACGACCGCAACTGCATGAAGAAGAGCCGAGACCGGAGTCGGAGCAACCATCGCATTTGGAAGCCACGAATGAAAGGGCATGAGCCCTGATTTAGCAAAGCCTAAAGTGAAGGCCAAGAGAACAATCAAACCATCACTTGAGCCAATCTTACCGTCAAGAAATGCTCCATCGGTAAAATTGATATCCGCACCACTCTTCCAATAACAGTAGATCATTGCAGGTAGAACGAATGCAATAGACGTACCAAGAAGATGACTCAAATAGGTCCTCCCTCCGGTCCTCGCTGCCTTGTCCCCATGATGAGTTACAAGAGGATAAGTCGATAACGAAAGAATCTCATAAAAGATGTAAAGGGTCAGCAAGTTGCCTGCAAAAGCAACTCCGATAGTTGCTGAAAGTGAAATTGCAAAACATGCGAAAAAACGTGTCTGATCATGTTCCTTGAGCCCACGCATGTACCCGACAGCATAGAGGGTTGTTAGAATCCACAAAGATGAAGCCACGAGGGCAAATAGCATACCCAGACCATCGACTCGAAACTCGATTGGAATGCCTGGCAGAATTTCACCAAATTGAAAATGTAATATTTTTCCCTCTCTGATGAGAGGCAACATCATAAAAATCATACCCAATTTTAAAAATGCAGCCAAAAAAGTAATCCCTTCACGAGCATCTGGTCTTTTTCTGAACAATAGAATCGCAGGCACCGCCAATAGCGATACGAGCCATGTAAATAGAGGAATGATGCTAAATTCGATCATCTAAGTATTCATCACTTCTAGCGCAGTTTGAATCCATTCAAAAAGAGTCCTGTTCATAATGCCCAGCAACAGTACAAACCCTGAAGCAATGAAGAGAGGAACTAGCATTGACCAAGGAACCTCTTTAATACCTGTGTCTGGATTCGCATCAGAGTCGGAAGGCGATAAATCCTCTTTGACACCAGCAATTTTTCCAAAGTATGCCCGTTCAAAAATCCTAAAAAAGATGATAGCATTAACTAAACTAGAAAAAATTAACGCACAGACATATTCCCACTGCCCTGCCTCTATTCCTCCACTTATAAGGTACCACTTACTGAAAAAACCACAGGTAGGAGGTAAGCCTATCATGGACAAAGCACCAACCGTAAAGCCTATCATTGTTAACGGCATTTTGCGGAACAGATTATCAAAAGCATTGACCCTAGAATCCCCAACCCTCAGAACAATGATCGATGCAGCAATAAAAAGACAAAAGGTCATCGCCGCATCAGAAAGGATATGATAAAAAGCGCCTGCCTGCCCCGTCACGTTCCCTAACCATGCCCCGCCAACCATGTATCCTACCTCCGCAACTATCAGATAAGTTAGCATCTTTTTAATGTCCGTCCTCGCCAGAGCCAAAAGAGAACCAGCCACGATTGCAAGGACCGACATCCAAATGATAAGTTCTTTCCACACGTGCTGACCGGAATATACAAATTCATATCCAAAAAGCCAAAGCATGACTCGAATCATGACATATACCATAACCTTGGTCATGAGTGGGGCCATGAAGGTTCCGGTCATGCTAGGAGCATAGGCGTAAGCGTTAGGCAACCAGCCATGCAAAGGAAAAAATGCCATCTTTGTCCATACGCCAAGCATTATAAATATGAAGGCCACAACAATACTCTGATGCTCCCATAGATTATCATTTCCTAGGACCATCCGGATATCATCAATATTCAATGTGCCCGTCTTTATGTAGAGATATCCAACACCAAGTAAATAAAAGGAGGCCCCGATAGTCCCCATGATCACATAATTAAAACTGGACAATACCGCTCTTCTATTTCCCATGGCAATGAGGGCATAACTGGTCAAAGAGGTAATTTCAATTAACACATAAAGATTAAAAGCGTCATTGGTCATCACGATCCCACAAAGACCAACAATGAGCAGTTGTATTAATGCATAGAAAAAAGGAACCTTACCTTGAACTTCAGCCTCGGCTCTTGTCTTAGAATAAATCGTATTAACAAATCCGACAAAGGTAACTGCAAAAACGACCAGAGCGGCGAGAATATCTACACGCAATTCGATCCCGACCTCGTAACCGTTAGCCTCAGGCTCCCATCCTCCCATTCTGTAACGGATCGTTTGAACCTTATCGCTAAAAACTACAATAATAGTGAATAAAGAAATTATGGAAGAAATGCCCAATGAAACGAGGCTCGTCACCCAGCACTGCTCTGGCCTTTCCCTGCCAAGAAGAACAACGATCAAGGCTCCGAACAAAGGAACCAGTAAAATGAGAATAGGGAAATGCTCAGTCATGGCCCCCCGGTCTCAGTTTGTTTAAAATTTCATCCTCCTCAAGGGTCCCAAAAGATTTGTGGATTCTTTGTGATATAGCAAGAGCCAGACCCAAAGTGCTAACTCCAACAACAATGGCTGTAAGCATCAGAACATGAGGAAGCGGGTTAGCATATTTATCCTTATCAATAATATTATGCTTTAAATTTTCAGATCCCGCCTCCGAATGGGCCTCGGTCTCTTGATGATGATCCGGTCCATGATGCGAGATGATTGGAATCCCACCATCCTCTTTGACCCCAATTGAGACATAGAAAAGGATAATAGCAGTCTGAAAAATAGCCATTCCAATGAGCTTCTTTATCAGATTGTTTTTAGTGATCATCGCATATAAACCGATCATCATGAGAATTACATAGATCCAATAATTGAACTTTGGAACGATGTTCTCTTCTATGAAGTTAGCAATGATAGGATCCATAATTTAAAGCCCTTTGCTAAGGCGTCCTCTAGTTGAAAGGTTTGAGTACATTGAAAACATGATCGCCGTAACAGTGAACGCAACTCCAATCTCAACTACGAGCATACTGTAGGATCTTGCCATCATAGCGTCACCTGGCAAAATAGAATCCAGTACCGAGTAATTTAAAAACTCCCCTCCCAATAACAGGCAAAGGACTCCCCAACCCACATAAATAAAAATACCAACCACTGCAAAGATCATTGTTCTTCGCTCACTGAAAATTCGCTTAGCTTTTGAGAGGCCAAAAGCAAGAGCTAAAAGAATATAACTTGCGCCAAGCATCACACCTCCCTGAAAACCTCCCCCAGGACTATGATGTCCATGAGCAACGACATAAAGTGCGAATATCTGAATGAACGGCAATATGAGACTGCAAGTAAACCGAGCCAGAAGACCGGCCCCATTATCGTCATTGTCATAGTCAATGGAAGAGTCAGAACCTTCAAAATTCCTCAAAACTGCAATGATTCCTATCCCTGCAATAAAGATAACAACAGTCTCAAACATTGTATCATAACCTCGGAAATCAGCCAACACAGCAGTAACCATGTTTGGCACTTTGGTCACAGCTTCAGTCTTCTCTATGTAAAAACTTGAAACCTCTCCATCACTAGCAGCGGATCGAGGGTTTCCCCAAGAAGGAAAATCTTGGGTAGCTGAAAGTAACAAAAGTCCAACAACGAAAACAGCAACTAATCCAAATACTTTCATTATTTTTATCAGTCCTTAGATCTCCTTGTTGTTGAAAAAATCGTAGCAATCATAATCACGGTCGAGACCCCTGCACCTACAGCCGCTTCAGTAAAAGCTACATCAACAGCGCCCATCTCTGCCCATAATAAACATATAAGAAAAGAATAAATCCCAAAGACCATAGAAGCCCCGAGAAGGTCCTTGAGCCTAAGAGAAACAATCGCTGCAACGACCAAAAATATTAAAATTATTATGTCAAACTGCCAAATCAATGAATCAACTAGTTACGGTTAGGTTATATAGAAAACACTATTTGCTATTATTAAATTATCTAAACGGAATTCCTCCTTGCTGCACTCTTCTTCTTGCTTGGAATTTTCTTTTTTACTTTAGATTCGCTGTCACCTGATTGACTGCCCTTTATGAATGGCCCCCCCAGGTCAATGATTCCATCTTTATCAGAACTAGTGACAGGATCGATACCATCATCGTACCCAGCCTTCATCAATAAGTGAGTGCTAGTTGGGCTCGTAAGCATAATCAAAACAGCAATCGCTATAATCTTAATAGCAACGAACAAACTAACTACATCGAAGTGGCTCAGAACCTGGACAGCCATTCCCGCTGTGATAAGAATTGTAGAAAGCGTATCGCCCTTTCCTGCTGCATGCATTCTAGTGTAAAAGTCCGGAAACCTCATTAAACCCACACTTGCGCCCATAAAAAAAATTAAGCCACTGAAGATTAGAATAATGCTTAACCCGTTTAATATTTCATCCATAGCACTCAGGATCCCTTCACTTCCATTGATGAACGTTTACCATAAGCGGGCCTAGTTCGATTAAAATACCTAGACGCAGCAAGTGATCCCAAGAAATTGAGTGCCGCGTAAGCAATCGCAAAATCAACAAACATAGAAACATTATCGAATAACGCTCCAATAATAATAAGAAGAACAGCTGTCTTAGTACCAATGACATTAACTGCTACTATTCGATCAATGGCGGTCGGCCCAATAATGATCCGACACATAATCGGAATCATCATCAGAAACAGACAAATGCCCGCTACCATTAATGCTATCTCCATGACTTGATCACTCATTACTAATCTGTAGAAAAAACATGACGAATTCGATCTGCCATAGAACCCATCAAACCTTTGGCAGCTGCGTCGCTTATAGCGTGAACAAGAAAAACGTCACCATTTATCTGAAGAGTAACAGTTCCTGGCGTCAGCGTTATTGATTGAGCTAACACATATTTTTCAAAATCACTCTTAAGGCCGGAGCGAAAACGGACAATCTGAGGCTGGATCTGTTCCCGCATTCTTGGAGAAAACGAAATTCTAAGAACGTGGATATTTGCAAGAAAAATTTGCCATAGCAACCACACCAAATAAAGAGGCAACCGACAAGCTTGTTTCAATCTATCGCCAAATCTTGAAGATCGATTAGAGAATAAAAGATCTGAAGAAAGCCAAGTGACAAAAATACAGGAGAGTATGCCCAAGCCAACATGAAAGGCATCAAGTATCCCTGATAAAATAATCCAAGTTATTAATAAAAAACTAAAAATAAGAGTTCGATACATCTCAATTATAATTTCCGAAACTATTTAGATTTACTCGTATCAATTAGGCGTCAATTTGCAAGCAAAATTGGCTTAACTTTACTCACAAAGGGTAAGAGATATTAATTCTTTATTGTTTTTTGTTTTTTAGCTGCTGGCCAGTGACTCCCTTCCAATCATCTGTCTTAAAGGGGCTTGCTGGAAGGCCCTCCTTATTTGAAAGATTTGGATTTACGGTCTCACGCCAACCAAAACGCACATTTTTCGGTTCGGTAACATCCTCAGCACTAACTATAACGGTGCTCCCATCGATAGCTGCCTTTGCAGTAACAAATTCACCGTTAGAACCAGAAATTATAAAGTCCGTCAAATCTTTACCGTCTCGTGATATGAGGCCGGTACCAGTATGCGCAAATTTTATTCTTATCTTATCCCCTTCAACCTGCATCGATTTATACAATGGGCCGGAATAAACAATATTTCCCTTACCGTAATCTTTAGCAAGAGCCCACAATGCCAACCGTTTTCCCACATCTTGCTTGTTACGGGGATGAATGTCTTGAGTGTTTCCAATATCAGTAATAATTGCCATACCCGTCCCCGGCACCCTAAGTGTCGCAACCTGTGCCTCCCAAATGTTAGGCAATGCATCATCACGATTATATCTGTAAGGAGCAAGTTGCACAAAATGAAAAGATAGATCTTTCTTGTTAAAAACGTCTCGCCAGCCAGCAATGAGCGCCTTCATTTTATCGTGATAGAGCATTCCTTCACCAACGTTTGATTCTCCTTGATACCAAATTGCTCCCTTAACTGCATAAGGCACTACAGGAGCAATCATTCCATTATAAAGCCCCGTAGGATTGCCATGATTGAGCTTCGGAACTTGCGGAGGAGATGGAATTCTTCTTCCATTCTCAACTGCTAGCTTGACTGCATCCGCCCATCTCTGCGCTCTATCAACAATTAAATCGAGATCACTGAAACGCCTAACCTTGTCCGCAATACTTCTAAGATTGTCTACTGCATCAAATCCTGAAATTGGCGTCCATGGTTCAATTTTAGTTCCACCCCAAGCTGTTCCGACGAGCCCGATTGGAACATTCAACTCGCTTTGCAAATGACGACCAAAATAATAAGCAACACCGGAAAAATTAATTACACTCTCAGGGTTACACTCTTTCCATAAAGCATTACAGTCTTTTTCAGGAAAGGTAGATGCTTTTTTAGGAATATGGAAAAGTCTTATCTGAGGAAATTTAGCATTAGCAATCTCCTGATCTGAATCATTAGAAGCACGCACTGACCATTCCATATTGGACTGACCCGAACAAATCCACACCTCACCAACAAGAACATTGGTAAGAACAATTTCATCCTGCCCTGAAGCGATCTGAATCTTGTGAGGACCGCCTGCCTCCATAGGATCCAAATTCACTATCCACTTTCCATCCTTTGCAACCTTTGCTGTTTTTTTCTGAGCACCCATTAATACGACCACATCATTCCCAGGATCATCCCAACCCCAAATAGGAACCTGTGCATCTCTCTGCAAAACCATATTCGAACCAATCACTTTCGGCAGTTGAAGCCGCGCATGAGCGGACAAGGAAAGGAAACTAAAAAAGAGAATCAGAGTAAGGCATTTTAGATGCATGTAATTTTATGATGGTAAATCCATCTCAATTTTACAAGACAAGACTCCGCTTAATAAAAAAGACCCTAGGGGTCTTCTGATACCACTAACCGAAGAAAACCGTTTCTTCCAAGTGAGCTTATTGAATTATCAATTCGAAATCTTACTGTTTCAGTTCCATCACCATTATTAACACGACCCCTATATTCCACCTCTTCGGCCTGCCACTCATTAAAATTCGCCGAACTTTGAGCATAAAAATAAATTTGGTCATGACCAATTGCCTGTAAAAATTCGATTCGCAACTCTCCATCCTCACCCAACTCAACTATAGTACTAGTACTATCCTTCTTGAGGGGGTCCGTGTTCTCAAGATATTCTATCAATGCTGGTCTTCCGTCACCATCAACATCATTCAATAATTCAACGCCTCCATTCTCATCAAGCCATGATAGAATAGGGATAACATCAGTACTCCCAGGCGTACCACCCAAATCCAAGCTACTACGCCAATTTTGTGCCAAGGAAGGATCATTAGTTCCTGGCATCATTAGAGTCAATGAGTAACCATCCCCATCAGCACTCACAGGCCATGGACGATCATCCTTATATGAAAAATCCGCAACCGTAACATTGTCAGCACTATACAAAAGAATCCTTTCCCCTGCATTCGATAATTTATTATTACCTTGATCATCCAGAAAGGAATGACTGAGCAAGATGTCATTTTTCAGATCACCATACCTATGAACAAATGCTGAAAAATTAGAAGGAATCACTATTCGTTTGCCAGGGTCTAAAAGAGTTCCTAAAGGAATGGAATAATTAATACCACTAACAAAATGCACATTACTTAAATCAATCTTATCTGAATCACTTATGTTAACTAATTCAATCCATTCAAACATTGAACTGTCCGTGAACCCGGCATCGATTTCTTCTTTGCTTGGAGGATTGGGATGATAATGGATTTCACTAATAGCCAAATTTTCTCGACCTGCTGGCTCAACTACACCATTCCCGCTGATCGAATAATTGGCTGACCCAATAATCTCTCCACCGAATCCAACACCTTCTAATCTATAGTTATTAAGGCCTGACCTTACCGGTAAATTAACCTCCCAGCTATTATCATCAAGCCACCTAATTCCAAGTCCATCATCAGTCCCTTCTAACCGAATCTCTCGAACGTCGACCCACGCGTCCCCACGAACTGAAATCGTAGATTTATTAGTATTTGTTCCGCTATTACTGGTTACTCTGAATGGAACTTTCGATACCGCATTACTAATTAGGTTCCTAACATGATTAGACCTAGAACGAATGTAGCCAGAATTTCCATTCAAATTGTCTGAGGAAAGAAAATCCGAATAATGCCGCAACCATGGGCTCATATAATCTGAATTAAATGCAGTCTCTATAATGTCAAGCAAGTGACCATAATAGGCCCGTTCATATCTTGGACCAATACTGATCAGCTTGTTCAAATCCGTGCTAGGAGTAACCCCAGAAGTAGCGCTGTTAGTAAAAGTAAAATCCATGTCCCAAGGAAAATACATTGCCTTCCCATCAGTTGGCCTAATGTAAAATATGGCGTTATGCCAAGCCCCACTCCCATGCGTTGAATAATTATCACCAATCCCGCCAAGATTCTGTACAGCAAAGGATCGCAACCACTGGTCTACATCAACGATATTTTCTATTGAATCTCGGTAAGCCGAACCAGAAAGGCCCAAAGTATCTAACAAATTAATTAGACCAGAATAATCATCAGCGTCCCTATTATTTTTAATTAACCAGTGCCATCGATAAAGCTCCTTATCATCTCCCCCTTGATTACGCATTTGAACTCCAACAACACCATCGGGTTGAGGTAACTTGAGTCCTTCCTTTCCTCCGTTTGTGCCATTAGGGTAATAAATAAGCTCAAACTCAAACATTCTTCCATCATTACCATCTGGAATAGCATTCTCTAACCACTCATCATCATAACGTGATTTCATCAAAATTCCTGAAGTCGCACGATTAGATCTTGGCTGTATAACCCAAGCAATGTCATCATACATGCTTGGAATTTTTCCTGCACGAGTAACTATATGCTTAATCATAATTTCACGCTGACTCGAACGATCAACAGCAACAGTCCCATGAGCTCCAAGAAATTTATTATTAGCAGGGAATTTTATATTAAAGCCAACCCGTCCCTCGTTAGATCGCCCTCGTTGACTGCTCTTTAGCCGAACAGAGCAACCATAATAAATAATTTCATCATTATGAATGACAGTACATGGCAACCTATCATTACTCATTACTTCCGTTACATTATGCATGAAGTTCCCGTCAGCGATCGGCATAACAATGCGTAAATTCGTTGGATAGACGGACCCTGACCGCAATTTAGATTTATCATCATCCCAAGGGATCATGGCCCTTGATTCCTTGGCTTCCTTCGGGAAGAATGATTTGGCACCAAGTGAATCAATAGCCTCTATATAAAATTGAGCTCTGGAGCCCTTCGATTGACCTGGAATTGTAGCTCGATAAATGCCGTTTGGCCCAGCAATCATTGGGACCTGACGAAAGGATCCAGAATTAACCGAATAATGTACCACTACGCTATCAACACCTTCAGGATCCTCTATCACTGCACTAACCTCGACTACTTGATTAACTTCAGGAACAGCTGGATCGTGAATTGGATCATCAAAAGTCGGTCCTAAATTTTCCTCAAAAACAGAATTTTCTCTGCCGGGAGTTCCTCCACCGTTAGGATCTTCGATAGGGAGGATATCTGTGCGAGGAAGACGGTTAAAGTAGAGCCTAGAATTAAGCTGATTGGATCCAGAAATCCAACGAGCTCGGAAACTTATCTTGTATTCCTTTGAGGAACTAATGTTTGCGTAACTGTTCCCTGATTTGAGAGTAGTCTCTGCACAGTTATGCATGTGATCTGTTGGTCCAGAAGCCTTCAACCTCATCACTTTATTACCAAGAAAATCAGGATCCTCAACAATGTTAAAATGTCGTTGAGTTCCACGCATTCTCCAAGAACTTGCTGTTCCTGAGCTAAAGTCCCCGTTCTGAATAAGCTCCTTTGAGGACCCTGTTCCAGGACTCTCAATGACGCTAATATCATCAATTAAAATCTCTCCCTCATCAATTAATCCAAAAATAAACTCATGATATCCCTGAGGATCGGACCTACCATTTACTGCGCGCCCTGTCCTTACAAAATTCTTCCATTTCCCACGCGCAAATTCATTACTGGCTGACCAGGATTCAGGAATTTTATTATTAGAGTACGGGTTTCTTAATTCTAAGCTCGAACCTCCACCGTCAGCTTTTCCTGGCCACCTTCCTCCATCAAAATAATGAACCTCGTCGACTGGATTCCCATGCGAATCGATAAGTCTAATCCGTTCACCTGATCGTGATAAACGACCCTTCATTCCTCCTAATATTCTAATATCAGGATGCTGACCTCTCAACTCATCAGAGTCCCCAGACAATACAATAAATTCCCCAGGACTAAGAATCGTATCTTCAGAAAAATTAAATTCAAATCCATCATCAAAGCTCCAACCCGTTAGATTAATAGTCCTGTCGGCATTGCGGTTATGGATTTCGACCCATGTCCTATCCGATGATCTGAAAGGCTTGCCGGGCACAAAAGGCGAAACTTCCTTTTCAGCTAATAATTGCATTCCAAAAATAATATCACTACTTCCAGGAGAGCTCTGATGAACGGAAGCCGATATTCTGTTTAATCCTACCAATAAAACTTCCTTAGAAATATTGAATTGTCCCTCAATTTCAGCCTCACCTCCGCTCGATGCACGCGTGTCTGAATTAATTATGCCATCAGGCATCTTAAATCTATTAACCTCTTGCCCGTTAATATAGAAAACTGCACCATCATCAATTAAATGGACTAATTTAAGCGCCACAATCTCATCAATGTCATTTTGAGTGAGATTGATATCTGCCTCAAAATAATAAGCTATGACCGGAGCCGCCGGATTAAGGGAAGGACGAGTTATGATAGTTCGTGCAGGAATTTCTTTAATGGTGCTATCCCAACCAAGCGGGCCAATACCAATCTTCCAATCACCACCAACTGCATGAGGTCGGTCCTGCCAAGAACCGCCCAGGTCAGGACCCGATTCATTATATCTCCATGTCGCACCCCAATCGAGTAAAGTCGTACTATCATAGATCGCCTCCGTATCAGGCACCTCAGGTTCAGGCCGCGGATGATACATTATTTCGTTAATTACGACATCCCTTTCAAAAGAGAATTTATTAGCATCTCCAAAGGTCGGCAAGGAAGGATGCAACCATTCACCATTAAATTCTTCTGATCTTCCTCTTAATTTTCCGGTAACCTTCCTCGCATCTATGAGTTGACCCGATGGATCAAAAAGGAAAATTCGATCATTGTTCCCTGGCGAGAATCCCAAATCCTTTTCACTCAAAGTTTTCAATTTTCCAGCGACAAGAGTTCCTTCTACAATTGTATAAATGTCACCCTCAGAAAATACGATCTGATAATCGGTTAGCGGGATAGCTGCAGATGTCAGATTTTTCATTTCCAGAAGAAAACCGCCCTCCGCATCATATGAAGAAAATTCATTAAAGACTAAGGTTTCCTTAGGGACTGATGGATCAGGAGGCTCTTCGACTAAAGTAAGCCGCAAACCAAACATAATATCAGAGCTTCCAGAATTCGCCTGATGAACTTCAACAGATATCCTATTAGATCCCACAGCTAGGGCAGTTGCGGGAATGCCTACCGGGTCCTCGAGGTCCGGATCAGTCCCGCGTTCAGCAAGAGTTTCTGAAGAGATGTTACCTTCGGGCATTTTGTGGCGGAACGCTTCCTGACCATTGATATAAACAATGCCCCCATCATCAAATAGATGCTCAATCTTAAGCTCTGATAAGTTATCAATTTGTGTCTGACTAAGATTAAAATCATGTTCAAAGTAATAAGTTATGACATATGGATTATTCAGTAATGGGCGCTGAAGCTCAGTCCCCAAAGGAACTTCCGGAGGTGACGTGTCCCACCCCAACAGACCAGTACCTGGCTTCCAATTTCCACCTACTGAGTGAACTAAACTGGCCCAACCTGAATCAAAATCATCTGTTTCATTGTAACGCCAAACAGAATCCCAACTCACTATGATTGTCTCGATCTTAACTGGAGGCGCGCCCGGCAGTGGAAAGTTAGGCAGTCCTGGCGTTCCTCCCACATATCTGGCAGCAACCCAGTTGTCTGGATCAGAATTTGCTGTTTCCTGATTCCGCTTAGCCAATGTCACACCTGACCCATCAGGACCAACGGGCCAGTCACCGCCATCATTATAAACTAGGGTATCCATGACTCTACCGTCCCTGTCCTCTATACGCAGAGATTCACCTCCATTACTTAATGAGCCTTGAAATGGACCTAGTGCGCTTTTCCCAGACAGATTTTGGCTCTCAGGATCCGCTGCAATCAGAATAAATCCATGCCCATCAACGACGGTCCCTTGAGGGAAATCAAACTCAACTCCACCCCTTAATCTCCATCCTGAAACATCAACATTAACTCCATTAAGATTATGAAATTCTATCCACTCCGATTCGGAAAGATCATCCGCAGGATTGTAATAAACTTCGTTAAAAACAAGAATGCTATCGGCCGTTCCACTGGCATCACCCGGATCATAGTGAAAGAGGAAAATAAAAGCTGAGATAAAAAATAAACGAAATTGATTTCGCATAGGATGGGGAAAATTCTTTGGTTAATGACTTAATTATAGCGAAAGGTGTCTCAATATTCGATAAATATAGAGAAATCACATTTTAGGCTAAAATCTCTGGAATTACCTTTCCATGCACGTCCGTGAGGCGACGATCTATACTGTCTTTGCGAAATGTGAGGCGCTCATGATCAATTCCGAGCAAATGCATAATAGTAGCATGGATATCGTATACCTCGGTCGGATTGTCCCTATCAAGAGGCTTGTAACCCCACTGATCACTATGTCCATGAGTTACTCCGCCCTTGATTCCACCTCCACTGAGCCAGTTCGTAAAAACAAAAGGATTATGATCTCGGCCCTTAGAACCTTGAGTCGATGGCATGCGGCCAAATTCAGTAGTCCATAGTATTATAGTGTCCTCAAGAAGACCCCGCTGTTTGAGGTCCTTGATCAACGCTGAGGCTCCGACCGCCATGCCATATGATAATGGACCATGGTCCCTATTAATGTCCTCATGACTGTCCCAGTTACGTCGCGGAAACCCATTATCACATCCTGACCAGACTTGAACAAAACGCACTCCACGTTCTAGGAGCCGTCTAGCAACAAGACACTTTCTCCCGAAATGATTCGCTTCCTCATTATGATTAATCTCCTTGGGCCACGTGGTACCGTCAGGCCGGATCCCATACATATCTTTAATGTATTGAGGTTCATTAGAAATATTAAGTGCCTCGGGTGCAGCTAATTGCATTTTAGCAGCTAACTCATAGGATTTTATACGTGCTTCGAGGCGTGTATCACCGGCCCTGCTACCGAGATGTTCACGGTTCAATTTAGAAAGAATAGCCTGAGCATCAGATTCAGCGGATTTGCTTATATAGTCGGCTTCTGGAGGCGGATTAAGATCAGGAATTGGATTCTTTCTACCGAGGCGAATGATTGTGCCCTGATTCTCGGCTGGCAAGAAAGCCGAACCCCAGTTCTTGGGACCGTTGGAGGCAAAGCCCCGATGATCAGGCAGGACAACGAAAGTTGGTAGGTTATCGTTCATACTTCCTAATCCGTAACTTACCCAACATCCCATGCCGGGGAACCCTGGCCGATCAAATCCTGTTGACTGAAGATAGGTGGCCTGACTATGGACGCCAGTCTTACCTATAAGATTATGAATGAAAGCCATATCGTCCACGACCTCACCTAACTTGGATACAGTTTCTCCAAGCATCTTACCGGAACTTCCATACGGTTTAAATTTCCAGACTGGTTTCATCCAGGGGCCGAGGCCGTTCTGAAACGCTTCGACAGGTTCTCCGAAGTCTGACTTTTCCCCATGATGCTTAATCAGTGAAGGTTTGTAGTCGAACAAATCAATGTGACTTGCTGCTCCACCCATAAACAATTGAATGACACGCTTAGCTTTGAGCGGATGATGAGGTTGATTAAGAACTGGACCAGAATTTGATCCTTCGAGCTTATCCACTCCAAGCATCGATGAGAGTGCGATGCCTCCTAGTCCACCTCCTGATTTCCATAAATAATCGCGTCTATTCATTTTAATCGATGAAAGAAAATTCGTTCAGGTTAAAAATGATTCGGCACGTTGCAGCGAGCCCATGTTGTTCTGAATATGAACGGAGTAATACCAACTCATCTTCAGAAGGAATCCTAGAAATCGCCGCCTCAAATGCTATTCGAACAGGATCAGTACTTTCAGAAATATTTTCAGCGAATCTTTGAGACATCTTGACCATAAAATGGTTATTCAAGAGAGCAAGGGCCTGCAATGCGGTAGTCGTCTCACCCCTCTTGTCCACTAATTGCGAAGGATCAGCACAATCAAAAGTATCCATGAATGGCTGAGGTTGGGAACGAACAATGAACCGGTAAATAGAACGGCGATGTGTTAACGGATCATTAGGGTCATACTTGTGATACTGATAGTGAGGAGAGTGTTGAGGCTTCTCAATCACAAAGTCCTTGAAAGAAGGCCCGCCCATTTCAAAATTCATTTTTCCGGAAACAAAAAGTACCGTGTCTCTGAGGGACTCAGCATCGAGCCTTCTCCGGTTCTGACGCCAAAGATACTTGTTTGAAATATCAGTCAGTGCATTTTCTTGGTGATGATCACTGACCTGCTTATATGTCGCACTATTTAGTATGAGACGATGCAAGTCCTTAATAGAACCACCATTGTCACGGAACCCAATAGCAAGCCAATCCAGCAATTCAGGATGAGTCGGCTTTGATCCGATTCGGCCAAAGTCATTCGGTGTATCTACGATTCCTTGACCAAAATGATAATGCCACACTCGGTTCACTATGCTTCGCCAAGTGAGGGTATTCTCTTTGTGAGATATCCATTCAGCTAATGCAACACGACGATCCCCTTCTTTATGGTCTTCGGGTAAATTAAATTGATGTGAAATCTCCGGAACGATACCAGGTACCGTTCCGGGACTGACAGGTTCTCTCGGATCAGTGACCTCTCCTCTGTGCAAAACAAAAATGTCCCGTGGTTTTCCTCCGGCATGACCCCTACCCTTGAATGATCCACTTCCAGAATGAACGGTACCGGCATATACCATTTTGGATTTAGGCAAACCATTGAGTTCCAAATTGATGCTGGACAAAGATTCGGTCAATCTTTCCTTCTCCTCTATCAACTTCGAATCAATACTAGATTTTTGAAGATCCTTATATCTTATCCTTAATTCCTTAAGATTTTTCTCAGATTCATCCGGTTTTAATTTGGCAAGCCTCAAAAGACCCTCGGTAACATCATCCACAATGCGTCGTCTGCTAGTATATCCATCCACAAGATTTCTTTTGTGCCAGAGACCGCTATTAATTGTATCTAGCGAAGTGACTCTAGCATTTCTAGAAATCTCCTTAGACCCGCTGAAAATGCGTATCTCAGATAAGGCCAACATGGGCCCACCGCTGCCCTTTGGATGATTTAACTTGGTTGTCTCGAGCCTAAGGTAGCGACCTCTCTCTGAATCAATATCAAAAGCTACCGGATCTACCCCCGGATTCGCATAATCAGAATCCGTTTTATTAATGATGGTATCGGCATCTGTCATGTCCTCCCGATCACTCAGTAAAATCTTAAACCTCTCAGGAAAACCAAATCCTGGTGTATCTTTGTTAAAGTCCGTTGGGCGAGCAGGATAAATAACAATTTTATCGATTGAGTGAATTTCCGGCAGTTCAATTTGGACCCACTTCCGTGTGTTAATTTCTTTGGCAAAAGCACTATGATATCCATTCGATTTACTTTTCTCACTAGCAATTAATGATTCTAGGGAATGTGTCCCATAGATGCCGTCAATGAGATTAGATTTTCCCCACCGAATATTAGCCTCAATGCTATCCAAAGCTGTCACTTCTTTAGCTCCCAACAATTCTTTATCGGAAATGACTGCCATTTCCCCCATGGCAAATATCCAATCATTTGTTTCAGGCTGTCCTTTCATGCGACGGTTCCAAAGCTTAGTTGCAGTTAAACGAACATATCGCGCTTTAGACCCATCTCCACTAAGGAGCACCGGCTTTGATCCTGGTCTTGGAAAATCAGAACCGGTATTATCAGTAATTATTTTTGAATCCTTGAATTCAGAATCATTAGAAATTTCCAAGCGGAAACGGTGAGGGAAACCAAAATCCGAAAAACCATACTCATCAGCACCGGCCAAAACCACATTGCTAATTTTCCTTTGGGATCCCAGATCGATTTGAACCCATTTGGTTGTTCCCTGAATCGAGGCTACCTGACTATGGTACCCATACCTAGCTGACCGGTCTTTTTGGTCACCTTTGGATGCTTTGAGCTTGTTCTCTATGGACTCGATTTGATTCTGAAGAGAAACTATTTCCGGACTACGACTGGCGTCGATTTTCTTTTTGTTCTCTGCAACACTTCGCTCTATCTCTTTTTTCTTTTCTCTAAAGTTTTGCCTTTTCGACGCAATGTCGGACTTCACATCATAGGGACGATCAGCACGATCTAATGCCGCAAACACTGACTGCAATGAATAATAGTGTTTCATGGTCACAGGATCCCTTTTGTGATCATGGCACTGAGCACATTGGACCGTGAGAGAAGTGAAAGTATTCATCGTTGTGGTAACCATATCGTCACGATCCAAGTGACGAGCCACCTTCCCATCAATCTTGGTTTCCGGCACCTCCGCATGACCAATGAAATCCCAAGGACCAGCAGCTATAAATCCTGTAGCAACGATACCATCTACCGTGTCCGGCCAAAGAAGATCTCCGGCGATCTGCTCCTTTATGAATCGGGAATAGGGCTTATCGTCGTTGAATGCACGAATGACATAATCCCTATAAGGCCAAGCATTGAGCCTTGGCTTGTCTTTATCATAGCCATGAGTCTCCCCATAATGCACCACATCTAACCAATGCCTTGCCCAACGTTCTCCATAACGTGGAGAAAGGAGAAGCCTATCCACTAACTTTTTATAAGCGCCAGAGTCAGGATCCTTAATAAAGCTATTAGCCTCTTTGGGAGTTGGAGGCATTCCCCACAAATCAAAGTAGAGTCGGCGAATTAAAACTCTCCGGTCCGCCTTTTCAGAAATAAGCAATCCTTGTTCTTTCAATTTTGAAACAATGAATCGATCGATCGGATTATCCTTCTCTCCAATCGGTATCTTAATTTCTTTTAAGGGCTCCCTGGACCACCAACCTTGCTTAACCTTCTCCTCAGCAAATGATCCCGATATCAATCCATAAGTTGCAATGATTCCAACAAGGTCTGAGCATTTTGGTAACATTTTATCCAAGAAAAAATGGCGGTAAATAAAATATCTAACTATTATATATAATCGGGAACTTTAGGAGCAATTAAATTATTTTCTTTGTGGCCATTCTTGGATCAGATCCGTAGGCGCACCGAACTGAGGAGGTATCGGAAAATTAGGATCAATTGCGTCATCAGAGTGTTTTTCTTGCCAATGTTTTGTGGCCAGTACAAAAGATTCTTTTGTACTGAATATTGTCGGTGGGCTTTTAAAAGGATCTGGCTTACTTACCCTAACCACAACCAAATTAAGGTCTCCCGATTTTAAAAGTTTTGAAGGGATTAACCAATGCCCGGGGTTATTCTCCTTTAGCTGTGCCCCATTAATGTAAACAACAGAACCGGGAACTGATTCCCATTCAAAAGATCGCTGAACGTCAGGCAATGGATCAGAGACTCGAATTAATGTTCTTAGGTCCCAGTGCTTTGGTCCAAGCGATTTGGAAGTATGGAAATTTCCTCTAACAACCCAATCTTCATTTGATCGGCGCAGATCAGGGTCCACCGGCAATTGGTTGGAAATTAATTCTCCAGTCGCCCACCGAACAGCATTGAATAAGAATCGCTGAAAATATGAGTCGTTTTTATTTTCAAGAAGGGTCAGGAGAGTCGCACATGATCTTCCACTATCAGTTCTTGCAAAGGACCAGGCAAGAAGTTCAGCTAATCCATTACTATTTGTTTTGCCATGGAAAAGGGGGACGACCCCCTCATCTATCGCGAGGCTATCTAAAGCCCCTTCTACTGACCATTCATTGCTCTTGAATCCTAAAGCCAAAAGATGCTTTGCTTTACCTTTAGCCCATTCAATTTTCTGAGTTCCTTTTTTATTAGGCTCTCCAACGACACCAAACACCTCACGCTTCGCTAGAATGCAAACTTTCCCTGTTCCTATCACAGGTTTTGCCGCAGCCACATGAGCTTGAATCAATTCATTGACCTTCCCAGTCTTAATGTCATCAGCTAACAAAAGGCAATCCGCATTACTGATGTCATTCATTCCTTTTCCTGTATCTGACTCGACATAATCAACACGAAAGTCAGCATCAAAGAAATGCCTCGCAAAACTTTTCCAATCAAGGACTCTTTCGGATGAGGAAACAATGACTAGATGAGGTCGTTTATCATGCGTGAAACTGAAAGGCTGACCACGAATTATTTGATCAGTTGTTATAGTGGAACAAACATTTTCTTCAATGTGCCTAATTACCAGATCAAGTCCTGTGAAATGGCTGACGTAAGGCCACTTCTTAGGATTATACATCACGTCAGTTCCGTCCCGCAAGAGAACCGTATCCATGCCGTATCTTACCATTTGGCGCAAACCGAATGGCCTGCCAAGAACACACATATTAGTATGTACACCTGCAAGGATGACATGCTTAATTTTATTATGCCTTAAAATATTCCAAACCACATCACCTTCAGAAGCTACAAAGTCTTTTTCCAATATTTTAAGGACCGGTGTCTGGCTAAGCCATGGAGTTTCGGGATTACGCCCTTCAGCTTTTAAACGCTCGGCCCATTGCTGGTTCTCGAACTCATCCTCATCCTCTCCCCCATCTGACTGATCTATCGGATAAGAAGCTTTTTCTTCTCCAGGTATGCGATGGCACCATGAAGAAATTTCCTTTGGTAAATCCGAAGCCACTGGGATAGCTAATGCTCGTTTCCTTGCATCATGGTCCTTATAGTTGGGCATGCAATCACTCGGAGAATGAATGATTGTGACTCCAGATTTCCTGAGAGAGTTTATAACTTCATTCAATTGAGGAGCAAACTCGTTAACTCTACGCACCGCGGTGATCGAGTGGTGAGAGTCCCACATATCACAAATGACGATAGCCACTTCATTAGGATTCCATTCGACCTTCTGCCAACCATGAACAGATCGAACACTATTTCTTAAAGTAAGATTCAAAGTTTCTGCTTGAAGGTTCGTAGTAATGATACTGATCAAAAGAAAATTAATAAGACACTTTAAAGATGATAAGTTCACAGATTCTCTAATCATGAATTAAATTCTGAAGGATTCAGAACCCTTAATCAAGCGATGAACACTACATAATAATTTGAAGGCTTAACTTCACCCTCGCTCGTTGACACACTTTTAGCGCTTTTACGGTGGTACTTGGCAATGCCTCGACTGGAGATGGCATAGACGAAATTCTGATCCGCGGCTACTGCGTGATACGCTTCGGCAGCAGGAAGGTAATATTTTTGTTTCTTCCACATTGAAATTCCATTAATTTACTCAATTATGAATAAACTTAAGGGGATCTACTGCCTGAGCGGTTCCGTGATCCTGCTGCTGCTGACTGGCACGGGATGTTCGAGTAACAATGACGCAGTTGCTGCCGTGAAAGAGCAGGCTGCCAAAGACTTGAGTGCGGCCGAGGAGAAGGCTGAAATGGACCTGATTGCCGTGAACACACAGTCAGAAAAGATCCTAATTGCCGCCGAGAAGAAGGCGCAAAAGGAAATCGCCAAGGTTAGGGAACAGGCCAGGGCCGATGAGCATATAGCCACACTTGAATTGGAAAAAGTCAGAAAACAGGCTGTCGCAGACCGTGACGCGGCCAAGAAGGCAGAGAGGGAACTTTCCATCGTCAAAAAACTTTCCGAGGGCAATCTTGCTGCAACCAAGAAGGTGGCAAAAGAACAACTCGAGGCCGTAAAGAAGAAGGCCGCTTTTGATCTGGCGACACTCCAGGAAAAGGCCGACATGCAAATCGCGGCGGCAAGGGCTGATGTAACAACGCAACTCCAGTCCATCAAGTCAACGCCGGCGATGATCTACGTCAAGGGGGGGGATTTACCATGGGATTTGAGGGTGTTGCTACACCCGAGCACAAGGTGACGCTAAGCCCGTTCTATATTGCCAAGTTTGAAACAACCTACAAGCTTTGGCTAGAGGTGAAATTCTTTGCCTCCGCCAACGGTTATGCATTCCACTTGCAGGGCCGGGCGGGAACACCATGGGCACCGGCAATGGCGGGAAATAACCAGCCGGTCACGGATATCTGCGTATGGGATGCGCTGGTATGGTGCAACGCGTATTCTGAAATGGAGGGATTTGAACCGGTTTACAAAACCGCTGACAATGCCGTGATCAGGGATTCCAGGCATTCAAATGCCGGTAACCTTCAGTCGGCTGTGTTCGACCGTAATGCCAAGGGCTTTCGGTTGCCGACCGAGGCGGAATGGGAATATGCGGCACGCTTCCGCGATAAAGGGGACTTTGCCCCCGGTGATTTTGCCAGTGGCGCTTCTGCGAACAGTTCCGACCTCAAGGCCACCAGTGAAGTGGCGTGGTTCCCCTTTAACAGCCCGGCCCCCAATAATCATCCCCAGCCTGTCGGCTCGAAGAAAGCCAATCCTCTTGGCCTGCACGACATGAGCGGAAACATCTACGAATGGTGTTGGGACCGACAAGATCCTTACAAGGCCCTGCCGCAAAAAAACCCTGTCGGTTTTAAGGCCGGCGGTCAGGTATTGCGTGGCGGCTCCTTTGGCCACAGCAATAATGACCTGCGCAGCTCCCACCGGATCAGTAGCAACCCTGTGAATTTTTCCGTCAATGTCGGGTTCCGCTGCGCGAGGTCACATTAACCGGATAAAGGGCCATCGAAATGGCCAGTCAACCGCTCAGTTTATTAGCTTGTTTTGAGTTTACGAGTTCACGTGAGTGCTTGCTAATAATTAACGAGTTCTCAAGAAATAATATCTTTAATAATTTTTCCAGAAACGTCAGTTAGCCTAAAGTC
>DUBC01000020.1 GCA_012960505.1 Verrucomicrobiales bacterium | reverse complement strand
CGCAATAAATAATGCCCTTGGAAATATAGGATCAGATAAAGCTATTGATATTGTAACTGGAAGCCACCCAGAATCCGGAGCTATTAGTGATCTTGCTCAAGCCATTGATGATGGGAAAATTTCAACTTTGGTAATTAGTGCCGAAAGCGATCCTGTATATAGTGCTCCATCGGATTTGAAGTTTGATGAGTTGGTTTCAAAAGTTGAAACGGTGATTCATCTTGGTGTGAGAAATCTTTGTGCATCTGCTCGTGCATCTGATTGGCATGTCCCTGGTGCTCATTTTCTAGAGAGTTGGGGCGATGTTAGAGCATCTGATGGCACATATTCTGTTATACAGCCGATGATCGCCCCTCTTTTTGGTGGTGTTTCAGAGACAGCTTTCTTACTTAAATTGTTATCTGACAAGGAACCTGCAGCTGGCACGGATCCTGTCCAGGAAGCAGTAAAGGAAACTTTTAAAGTTATTGCTGGAGTGGATTCTGAATCATTATGGAATACGACTCTACGAAATGGATTTCTTCGAGATAGTAAATATCCATCGGCCAATGCAGAACTGAATTACGATTCTGCCAAAGGTATGATTGGTGATAATGTTACCAATTCGGATGGTTACGAAATTGTTTTTACAACAGACAATAAGGTGTGGGATGGACGTCATATTAATAATGGATGGTTGCAAGAGGTTCCTGATCCTATAACCAGCTTGACCTGGGATAATGCTGCATTAGTGGGAATTTCGACATTGAAAAAATTGGCGAAAGATAAGGGTCTGAATTGGAAGAATAAAGATCTCGTCATAGAGGATAAAGCCCATCTCATTAAGGTTGTTAGTGAAGGTGAAGATCATTATTTTCCTGTCCTCCCTGCATATGGACATGCCAAGAATTCGATCAGTATTTCAATAGGATACGGTCAAAAAAATGCAGGGTCTATTGCTGGGACACCACAATCTTCAGGAGAAGATACTGGGAACACGACTGGATTTAATGTTTATCCCCTAAGAGGTACTGGGTCATTGCTGTTTGCTACTGGCGTTAAGGTTGAACTTGTCACTGATGAGGTCGAATTAAGAGAGGGCTACAACACTAATACTTACCCTATAGCCCTTACTCAGGAACATTTCCTGATGGAAGGAAGAGCGCTTTATCGAGACGGAACCAAAAAAGAATTTGATGAAGAGTCCGTTAAGTCAAAGAAGGCCCAAGCCGAGCATCCAGGAGAAGAGCACGCCTCATCATTCCGGTCCAGAGGAATGGATTCTCATATACCACCAGAACAAGCCATTTACCGCGGTCAGGACGATAAAGATCTAATCGATGACGGTGTGCAGCAGTGGGGTATGTCCATTGATTTGAATCTTTGTAATGGTTGCAATGCTTGCACAATTGCTTGTCAGTCCGAGAACAATATTCCGATTGTGGGCAAGGATCAGGTTATCATTGGAAGGGAAATGCACTGGGTGCGTATGGATCGGTACTTTGCTCCAAATACTGACAGTCATGGCAAGTTTGATGAAGAAGAGGAGGATTTTGAAAATGTTCAACTCCTGCCTCAACCGGTGGCTTGTACTCAGTGCGAGGCTGCGCCTTGTGAGACTGTGTGCCCAGTCAATGCTACGGTTCATACTGAAGAGGGGCTCAATGCTATGGCCTATAATAGATGCATTGGTACAAGATATTGTGCTAACAATTGTCCATATAAGGCGCGTCGTTTTAATTTCTTCGATTATAATAAAAGACCACTCGACCAGCTCTATAAAGGACCGCTTTCTGATGAGGACAAGACTGGTGTTGCTCCTAGCCTGAAGTTGCAAAAGAATCCGAACGTTACAGTCAGGATGAGAGGAGTCATGGAGAAGTGCACCTATTGTGTTCAGCGAATCCAGGAAGCCAAAATAGATCAAAAGCGTAAGGCTAGAGACTCAGATGACGTGAAAGTGCCGGATGGCAAGATAAAGGTTGCTTGCCAAGTTGCATGCACCGCTGATGCCATTGTCTTTGGAGATATATCTGATCCTGAATCAAGGGTCAGCAAAGTTAAACAGTCACCTCGAAACTATGAAATGCTTAAGTATCTGGGACTCAGAGCAAGGACAACTTATTTGGCGAGGATTAAGAATCCGAATATGAAAATGCCTGATGCTGATCAGGTGGGAACCGTGAGTAAGAAAATACATTAATATTTAGTATAATGGCTGACGCTCAAACATCTGAACCAATTCGACCGGTCCTCGCGAGGGAACCGTTGGTCACTAATGGCCGGTCAATGAGTTGGGTCACAAATAAGATTTGTGGGATTGTTGAGAATCGTCAGCCAGCACTTTGGTGGTACCTTTTTATTCCATCAGTGATTCTTATGGGAGTGCTAGGATATTGCTTAGCTTACCTAGTTGTCACTGGTGTTGGAGTGTGGGGAAATAATCATCCAGTCGGATGGGGATGGGCGATAACAAATTTCGTTTTTTGGATTGGCATTGGTCATGCCGGAACATTGATTTCAGCTATTCTGTTTTTGACTCGTCAAAAATGGAGAACTTCTGTGAATCGCGCAGCAGAGGCCATGACGCTCTTTGCGGTGATTTGTGCGGGTATTTTCCCAGCGATTCACGTTGGACGGTTCTGGATGGTTTGGTTCCTTGCCCCTGTTCCTAATGCTAACGGCATTTGGCAAAACTTTAAATCGCCACTGCTCTGGGATGTGTTTGCCGTTTCGACATACTTTACTGTGTCGGTAATTTTTTGGTATGTGGGTCTTATTCCGGATCTCGCCACATTGCGGGACCGTGCGAAGAAAGGCATACGTAAATTGGCCTACGGATTCTTTGCACTTGGTTGGAGAGGGGCGAACCGGCATTGGCGTCACTATGAGATGGCATATCTTCTACTTGCTGCATTATCAACACCTCTAGTCTTGTCTGTGCACTCGGTCGTGTCGTTTGATTTTGCTACATCTATTGTGCCGGGTTGGCACACAACGATTTTCCCGCCTTACTTTGTAGCGGGAGCGATCTTTGGTGGATTTGCAATGGTGCTTACGTTGATGATTCCTGCGCGTAAAATTTACGGTCTTCAGGATCTAATTACGCACAAGCACATTGACAACATGGCAAAGATTATCCTCCTCACAGGAACGATAGTTGGCTACGCCTATATAATGGAGCTCTTCATTTCCTGGTATGGAGGAAATAAATATGAACAAGCAGCATTTGAGAATCGTCAATTCGGGTATTACAAATGGGCATATTGGGCGATGTTTTTCTGTAATGTTATTTCCCCACAAGTGTTCTGGTTCAAATATTGTAGACATAATCTATGGGTCGTTATGGCGGTATGCATGTGTGTGAATGCTGGCATGTGGTTTGAGAGGTTCGTTATTATCGTGACTTCAATTGCGCAGGACTTTCTGCCAGGAGCATGGGACTTCTACCATCCGACCAGGATTGAAATATGGACATTTGTTGGAACCTTTGGATTATTCCTTGGCCTATTTCTACTTTTCCTCCGTTTCTTTCCTGTCATCGCAATGTCAGAAATTAAGGGAGTGCTTCCAGAAAGTGATCCTCATTATCTTCCACCTGAGACATTTACTCATGATGCAGAAGGCGAAAAGTTATCCCATAAGGGCTTAAAGAAAACAGCAAAGAAAACAGCAAAGAAAACAGCAAAGAAAACAGCAAAGAAAGCCACAAAGAAAGCCACAAAGAAAGCCACAAAGAAAGCAGCTAAAAAGAAGAAAAATTAGATCAAAGTATTGAATACATTAAAGAGAGTCCATGGCTACATAGCCGAGTTTGAAACTGCACGTGATGTTTATCACGCCGCAGAAAAGGTTCGTGATGCCGGGTTCAAAGATTGGGATGTGCATTCTCCCTTCCCTATCCATGGTCTTGATTCTGCAATGGGACTCAAAAAGTCGCAACTTTCATGGTTTGTATTCATTGGTGGAGCGATAGGCACTGTAACAGCATTCTCATTACAGTTTGTTACTCAGGTTTTGATTTATCCTACGTTGGTGCAGGATAAGCCTACCAATATAGGTACTTTGCCCGCTTTCTTTCCTGTGATGTTTGAGCTGACTGTTTTATTTTCCGCTTTCACTGCTCTTTTTGGAAGTATGATACTGAACAAACTGCCAAGATGGAACCATCCTCTTTTTGCGAGTGACCAATTTGAACGTTTTTCAGATGATGCATTCTTTTTATGCATTGAGGCACGTGATCCACAATTCTCAAAAGATGAAACCCTTAAAATGCTCAAGGATATTGGAGGTAAGAGCATTGAACTAATAGAAGACGATATTTAAAGGTATGCGTTATATTTTCCTCGCAACAATTCTTACCGGACTGCTCATATTGGGCATGTTCGGCTTGCGGGGTCATAAGTTTAATGAGACTCCAGTTGAAATTTTTCCTGACATGGATCGGCAGGACCGTATTAATGCACAAAGTAGGTCCGACTTTTTTGCTGATGGAGTTGGATCCCGAAAGCCTGTCAATGGAACTGTTCCTATCGGATTTAGTATTCCTGAGGTAGCGGCGAATGAAGGTGATGCAATTCTTGATGGGTTTTCTCTAAGTGGTAGTTATTTTAACTCTGGCCAAATGGGAGAATATTTTGGCGATGGAATGCCAGTGGAAATTAAAGCGGATAAAGCGTTTCTCATTCGCGGCAAGGAAAGGTATGGAATTTATTGCGCGATTTGCCATGCAGATTCAGGTAATGGGAATGGTCCGGTCCGATCTTTTGGGCCGAACGGAGGTCAGATCCCAATAGCTAATCTTCACGATGCAAAATTCTCGGATCCATCGAATCAGGAATATCGTCCTGACGGTGAAATATTTAGTATTATTACCAATGGAAGAGGGTTAATGGGCCCGTATGGTGGTGCTATTCCAGCAAAGGATAGATGGGCAATTATCGCTTATCTGAGAGTCTTGCAGGACGCAAAAATTTCGGCTGCCGAACAAAAAGATAAGGAAGAGGCAAAAGAAAGCGAAAAAGTTTCAACTGAACAAACTTAATTAATCAATAATTAGAAATGTCCGATCATGGAGTAACACTGACCGACCTTCCTCTTGAGGGGGAAAGGGTAGAGGTTTCTAAGTTCTCAAAGGTGATCAAGATCGCTGGTCTGATTGGAGCCGTTACATTGGCGATAAGCTTAGCTATCTTATTTTTAGGGAGCGGAAGATTAAGGGAATCATTTTCCTATTCATGGCTCTTTGCATGTTACTATTTCTTCACTATCGCTTTGGGTGGTCTTTTTTGGGTATTGCTACATCACGTGTCTAATTCAGGGTGGGGTATCGCGGTCAGAAGGGTCATGGAGCATCTGGCAAACATGCTTCCGTTTTCCTTTATATTTTTCATTCCGATTCTCATTCTAACAGAGCCGCGAGAGGCTCTCTATGAGTGGATGAAGCTTTTGCATACGAACCCTGACGATGTTTTGCTAAAGGGAAAAGCGCCTTACTTGACGATGGGTTTTTTCTTTTTTAGATTTGCAGCCTATGCAATCTCACTTTGTGGTATGGCATGGCTGATGCGACATTGGTCCTTAAGCCAGGACAGAACCGGCGATGTAAAGTATACATTTTTAGCGAGAAGGTTCAGTGCCGGGTTCGTTCCGGTCTTTGCTGTCTGTTGTACTTTTATGGCCTTTGACCTTTTGATGGGACTTGATTACGCATGGTTCTCCACTATGTGGGGTGTTTATATCTTTGCTGGCTCAGCTCTCAGTTCGATGGCAATGATTATCCTCACAGTTACATTTTTGCGGAGCAAAGGTTCTCTGAATAAAGTCGTTTCAATTGAGCATTACCATATTATGGGCAAGCTGATGTTCGCCTTCACAGTGTTCTGGGCATACATCTCTTTTAGCCAATTCTTCCTGTATTGGTATGCAAAAATTACAGAGGAAACAAAGTTCTATATTCTTCGCAATACAGAGGGATGGCATTACGTTAGTCTTTTACTTGTTTTCGGGCATTTTGTCATTCCGTTTGTGTTTCTCCTCCGTCAGCAGGCCAAGAAAGATATGAGGCAAATTTGCGCCGCGTGTTGCTGGGTTCTTTTCGTTCACCTTATTGACATTTACTGGATCATTATTCCTGAGAGAGGACCTTCGATCACGGAGGGAGATAAGCTTATGATCCCTTATGGAATTTTAATTGATGCCCTTGCTTTCATCGCTGTTGGCAGTTGTATGATTTGGATATTTTTAAGATCTATTGGCAAATACAGTATTTATCCTTCAAGGGATCCGAGACTTCTAGAATCGACAAGACTCGTTAACTAATAACAATCTATTAATTTGAATAACACCGTAGACAGTTCACCTCTTCAGCGATTAGGCATCTTCCTTTTAGGATTGATGGTCTTCGGTGCGTTCGGGGTTGTGGCTTGGCTTGGTTTCAAGGTGAGTGGAGGTGATAATGATTCTAATTATGCCAAATGGAGTGAGGAAAGAATTGCCAAGGTAAAAGCCATTAATGATGCGCAAGTGGGAGAAATTATTCCCACTGATTCTGATCTCGAGAATTTTGCTATTAGTCTTGGAGGCAAGAAACCACAAGCAACAAAAAAACCAGTCCCCGGCACTAAGGTCTTCGATGAATGGATGAAAAAACAAGCTGCTGATCAGGCTGCTAATGCTCCCAAAAATGAGGAACCCAAAGAGGAATTAGTAGTTAAATTGATCCTTAAGGCGGTAGGCAATCCTCCCGGCACAATGAAATTTGAAGAAGCGGACATCACCGCTAAAGCTGGTTCTAAGGTGATGCTGACATTTGAGAATCCAGATGTTCTTCAGCATAATTTTGTCTTGGTCAAAATTGGAAAAAAGGAAGCCGTCGGGGCCCTTGCCGATGCTATGCTTACTGATCCTGAAGCCTTGAAAAAACATTTCGTCCCCACGTCTGATGATATCATCGCTAGCACAAAGTTAGTGAATCCCAGTCAGTCTGAAGTTATCGAATTTACTATCCCGAAGGAGCCTGGAGACTATCCTTACATTTGTACTTTCCCTGGTCATTGGAGACTAATGAATGGAACCCTAAAAGTGACTAATTAATAATTTTTAGCAGCTAAGTAATTTTATTCAAATGCCACAAGATAAAGTAGCTCAAGAAGATATTCAGCGTCGAACTGCCATTGATAGGTCAGCGAGGTTCCCTGTGCTCTTCTTTATAACGAGCGCTGCGGCATGGTTGGCCGTGGCAGTAATTCTTGGCTTTGTGCAGCAGATGAAATTGCATTCGCCTGCGTTCCTTGATGCTCCATCATTATTCTTTCTCAACTACGGTCGCTCAAATCCCGCATTCATGAGTGCATTGGTTTACGGATGGGCAATTCAGGCTGGGATCGGAGTAGTGATCTGGTTAATGGCTAGGCTGTGCCGTGCAGAAGTTAAAAATCCAATAACTTTAATCGTCGCTGGCCACTTTTGGAACCTAGGCGTATTGATTGGAGTCCTTGGGATTTTAACTGGTCACGGAACATCAATTGAATGGCTTGCTTTTCCGAAAGCTGTTTGGCCTATACTCTGTGGAGCTTTTTCATTGATTGTGATTTGGCTTATTACAATGTTTCATCGTCGACAGGACAAAGAGGTTTATATATCTGTTTGGTACATTCTTGGAGCATGCTTTTGGTTCCCGTGGATTTTCATAACTGCTAATCTTTTCATTCATATTTTTCCGGGATCAGCTGTAGCGAAGGCGGCGACTAATGCCTGGTTCATGGGCAGTATGATTTATTTGGTCCTTGTGCCGATCGGACTTGCCTGTGCCTATTACTTAATCCCTAAGATTATTGGTAGGCCAGTGCATTCAGCGCAATTGGGTTACTATGGTTTTTGGGGCTTAGCAGTGTTTGGAGGCTGGACAGGTATCCAAAAGTTTATGGGCGGGCCATTACCGGCTTGGATGCCAGCTGTTTCTGGTGCGGCAGTAATATTCATTCTGATTCCTGTTTTCATAATTGTCGTCAACCAACTCAAGACAGTTCGAGGAAATCAATCAGCAGTCAATTCGAGTCCGGCTTTGCGCTTTACCCTTGCAGGCATTTCGTTCTTTATTATTTATTGTGTTTTTTCAGCGTTAAGCTCTTTCCTTGCAATAGGAAAGTTTACTCAAATCAGTCTTACTTCAATGGGCACACAGATACTTGTTGTTTATGGATTCTTCTCAATGACGATTTTTGGGGCAATTTATTTTATGGTTCCTCGTCTCACAGGAACTGAATGGCCAAATCTGAAAAGAATAAATTCTCACTTCATCTTATCTATTTATGCGATGGGAACTCTTTTAATTATGCATTATTTTGGAGGAGTGTGGCAGTCTGGTGCATATGGAAAATTTGATGCACCTCTAGAAAATGCGGTTTCAGCTGGCAAACCTTATGCCATTGGAGCCTCAGTTGCTTGGGCTTTTATTGTGCTAGCCAATCTAAATTTCTTTTTGAATTTAATTTCCATTCTCTTACGGTCCGGTCGCCGTGAGATAGTATCTAAATTTGTCGGCCATCAAGAAAGCTCAGGTTAATCGATTAATAGGTAATGAATTCATTAAAACAATTTATTCTGGGCATAACGGCAACGTTTTTTGTGCCTTGGCTTTGTTTGATCGTTATTCCGCATAATAAAATGAAGGCGGAGCCTGTGGAGTGGGCTGACGCTGAAACAGGAAAGTTATTCACTTATCCTGCAGGGAAACCAAATATTTTCAGACAAGGCCAGATTGTTTATGCGCAGGAAGGCTGCGCTCATTGCCATACGCAAATGATTCGCCCCACTTATATGGGTTTTGAGTCATGGAGACCTGACTTTGGAAAAGAAGGTACAGTTGAATTGCCAATAAGGATAAGGGAGACTCGTTCAGGTGATTATGATGGTGAGCAATTTGCTTACTTAGGGATTCAAAGAATTGGTCCGGATCTGAGTAATGTTGGATATCGCCACGATGAGAACTGGCATCATGAGCACTTATATAACCCTCAATCCAAGAGGGATTTTTCGATGATGCCGTCGTTTAGGCATCTTTATGCTAAAAGGAGAATTAAGGGACAAAGGTCTGAGCATGCTTTAGCTAATATTCACTTTAAAAATGATGAAACTAATGAATATGAAGTCATTCCTACCGAAAGAGCGAAAGCATTGGTGGGGTATTTAATGACGCTAAAGAAGGACGATCCATTCTCCAGTAATGTAGAAGATGGATCTGAAAACAATGAAGGTGACGGCAAAGCTAAGTAGCAGAAGATATTAACCAAATGAGCGAGCAACAAGAAAACCGAGACTACGATCACAAACAAAGTGTTCGTGATTGCGCTTCTATTGCGAATCATCAAACGGAAGAAAACTTGAAGCTTCAAGAAGGGAATGAATCTTTTCCTGTTTGGCTCCTTATTGTTTGTGTAGTTATTTTGATTGTTGGGGGAAGCTATGTTGGAGCAAATAGCGGAGGCTTTGAATTTTCGAATAACAATAAGAGTGGATATGAGCCGAGCGTTCCAGCGGGTCTTTCGGGTTTGGCTCCAGAATTGAGTGAATTAGAGAAATATGTAAAAGGTGGCGAGGCTGTTTATAGAGCAGTTTGCAATGGTTGTCATCAAGCAACAGGGGCAGGGCAAGGGCAAATTCCACCGCTTGTAGAATCTGAGTGGATCATCAATGGAACAGAACGTTTTTCTCAGATAGTTTTGAATGGTATTCGAGGGCCCATAACAGTCAAAGGTGCTTCGTACGGAGCACAAGAGATGCCAGCTCAAAAAGGCGTATTAAATGACAAGCAAATTGCTCAGGTCATGACTTATGTGCGATCGAAATTTGGTAATGTTAGTGATTCTGTCGTTACAAAGGAAATGGTAGAAAGTGCTAGGCAAAAATTTGGCGCTCGTCCAAATCAATATACTTCAAGAGAACTATCACCTGAAGACGCAATGCTCCCAGGAGATCAACCGGAGTGGCTCGCTCCAGAAGAGCCTGAGCCCTCCCCTGAGCCTGCCCCTGAAGGAGAATCAGCTCAAATTAATTCAGGATCGAGAACTCACGCATCACTGAATTCTAAAACCACATAAATTCATTAAACTTTAATTATTGCAAAACAATGGGGTCAGGAACATCCACAGCAGAATCAGCAAACGCGCATGATCATGATGATCATCACCATGATCTTCCGTTCCTGAAAAAATATATATTTTCTACTGATCACAAAATCATTGGTTATCAGTATGGATTCACGGCACTAATTTTTCTTTTCATTGGATTTTATTTAATGATGGTGATGCGCTGGAGCATTACAACTCCGGACAAGCCACTGCCAGGCTTGCTTGCTGCTTTTTTGAATGATTCGTGGCTTTCTGATGAGGGCAGAGTCACTGGGGATCTTTACAATATGTTTGGTGCTATGCACGGAACCATCATGGTCTTTTTAGGGATTGTCCCTTTGGCTTTTGGTGCATTTGGTAATTTTGTTACTCCATTACAAATAGGAGCTCCGGACATGGCGTTCCCACGTCTAAATATGGCCAGTTACTGGTTTTACTTCCTTGGAGGAGTCACAATGCTTACCAGCTTCTTCATACCTTCAGGTGCAGCCGAAGCTGGATGGACAATGTATTCGCCCATTGCTACGACAGCTCAACTCGATGAACCAAACCTATGGTACACGGGGCAAACATTTTGGTTATTTGGTATGGTTATGTTAATATCATCTTCACTTCTAGGTGCAGTGAATTTTATAAGCACTATCATTAATTTGAGGTGCCGAGGAATGACATGGATGCGACTACCGTTTTTTGTATGGGCTATGATGGTCACAGGATTCCTTCTTCTTCTGGCATTCCCACCGTTAGAAGTCGCTGCTCTTATGCAACTCATGGATCGTTTAGCTGGGGCCAGCTTCTTTATACCGACGGGCCTCAATTTTACAGGAGCTGGTAGTGTGGATGCTGGGCTGTTGGATGTTGCCGGAGGAGGATCTCCTCTTCTTTACCAACACCTTTTCTGGTTCTTGGCACATCCCGAGGTTTATGTTTTGATTTTGCCAGCTATAGCTATTGTCGGAGAAATTATACCTGTAAATATCAGGAAACCGATGTGGGGATATAAATCGATGGTCTATGCCGTCATGGTGCTCGGATTTCTTGCCTTTATTGTATGGGCGCACCACATGTATTTGACTGGAATGGGGAATGTGGTCTCAACTTTTTTCCAAGCAACGACAGTTATTATTTCCATACCTTCAGTCGTTCTACTTTCGTGCCTATTCATTTCACTCTGGGGAGGTTCGATTCGATTTACTGTGCCCATGCTTTGGGCTTTAGCATTTCTTCCAATGTTCGGTTTTGGCGGGCTGACCGGGTTGCCTTTAGCCTTTAACTTTATCGATCTTCACTTACACGATACATACTATGTTATTGGGCACTTCCATTATATCGTTGCTCCTGGAACGATATTCGGTCTCTTTGCAGGTATATATCATTGGTTCCCTAAAGCCACTGGCCGAATGATGAATTCCAAGTTAGGGCATATGCATTTTTGGCCATCACTAATTGCAATGAATGGAATTTTTCTTCCAATGATGATTCAGGGTATGAGCGGATTCCATCGGCGCTGGTATGACGGCGGTATTAATTTTGAGCAGATTGCCGGGCAGGTTCTTTTTGAACAGGATTCTATCTTTGCGAAAATTTTCAGTCTGGTGCCGGGCATTGAATCTGGAAAGACCATTGAAATGATTGATCTAAATCATGTAATGACATTCTCTGTATGGATTTTGCTAATAGGACAGTTGCCATTTATTTTTAATTTTATTTTCAGCATATTTAAAGGGAAGAAAGTGGAAACTGATAACCCTTGGGAAGCAACTACAATTGAATGGTTGGCGCCGAATAAGCCAGGGCATGGTAACTTTCTTAGTGAGCCAATCGCGTATCGTGGACCTTACGAATACAGTGTGCCAGGGCATGAGAAAGATTTTAGCCCACAGTTTGAAAGAGGGCCTGACGGCGTGATTTTAGGTGAAGAGGATCCAATAGAAGAGTCGGAGGGGGCTCAGTAATTTTATAATCAACGAACTTCAGCAAAAGCATAATATGGAAATTCCTTTCGAAGTTAAACCTAGACCCGATACAGGGCTCTGGAACGCAAAGGTTGGTATTTGGCTCTTCCTCGCCTCTGAGGTGATGCTGTTTGGTGGTCTATTTTCCGGATATCTTTTCCTTAGGTTAGGCTCAGCCGGTGAAGCTGACTATTTTTGGCCTCAAGGTGTTTTGAGTGTGCCGTTTGGTTTTGTGAATACCCTTATCCTGATTCTTTCTTCAGTATTTGTTGTCGTGGCTTGGTTGCAACTTAAGCTAAGAAATTTCGAAAAGTTTCGATTTTGGATGATACTAGTCGTTTTTTGCGCCGGAATCTTCCTGGTTAATAAAGGATTTGAATATTCAGCAAAGTTCAAACATTACGGTATTAAATTATCTGATAATTCGATTGTAGAAGGGCATGGTATTGATGACACGATTCGCTATGAGGGCATCAAAAAAGTGAATGTTGATGTTGGTCGGTTCGAGGGTGAATTTCTTGAAAGTGTTCATGGAGACACGCCCAAATTCCGTGAAGTTATGTCAGTTGATGCTGATGGTAAATCAGTCCTAGGGGATTCGATTGAACTGAGTGAAAATGCGGTGAAGAAAATTGAGGAGCGAAGAAATAATAGTCTCCGTGAAAAGCATCTGGCCTCAAATGAAGAAGCAAAAGCCAAAGATTCTGATTTTAATGCAATTCGTTGGCTTCCTGCGATGGGTGTTAAACAACTATCGTTTGTTGCTGACAAAGAGTTTTCGATTGAAATTAAGCGCAAAAAACTTCGCAAATCTTTTCCTGATTCTGTGAAGTTCAGGGATCAGACCTCGCTCAAAGGAACGATTTCCAAATTGACTCCTGGCCTTTATCTTCAAGCTGTGGATAGAATCGATTTGCGTGCCACTGATTCTGAGGATCCAGAGACCAGTTCTTTGGTGTGGAAATATCTAGGGAAGGAATCTTTGCTCAAAGGTCATTCAGATCAAGGATCCAGTGATGCAAATCATGGAGACGACAAGGATCATGCGGCCATTGGCTACAATGAAGATGAGCAGAAAGTTAAAGATGATAGTCATCCTCATGACCCCAAAAAAGAAGCAGCAATGGCCAAAAAGATTTTTCTTGGTGCTAGGGAAAATGTATTACAAGAGGCAAAAGAGAATAAAAAGGAAGCCGATTTTGGAAAAACTCTTAATCACTCGGTACTCAAGTGGAAAGACGATAAAGAGGGTGAAGTCCTAAAAAGTCACGCTCCTATCTTGGTTCCATGGGAGGACGTTAAGCTTTATTCTAATTTTACACCCAAGTGGAACACATATTATGCAATCTATTTCACCTTGACGGGCTTACACGGGTTGCACGTGTTATTAGGTGCATTGGTGCTGTTATATTTTGCGGTGTTTGGCAGGAAGTTATTTGATAAGGATCCTGAGCACATGACAAACAGGGTAGAGGTTGGTGGCCTATTTTGGCACTTTGTGGATCTTGTTTGGATCTTCCTTTTCCCAATCCTTTATCTCATGTAAATGACTGAACTTATTCCCAAAAGAAAATTATATTAATAGGACGATGGCTGATACACCTGAAGAAATTCTAAAGGACATGAAGAAATACTGGCGGGTAGGCTGGATACTTCTTGCGTGTACTGCTCTGACTGTCGCGGTGGCAAAGGTGACGCCAAGTGTTATTATCGGATTAGGTATAGCGACAGTGAAGGCTGGGCTGGTAGCTTTGATTTTTATGCATCTTAGCCATGAGAAGTCGATCATTTATAAGGTCTTGATATACACTGTCTTCTTTGCAATAGGTCTTATGTTTCTCACCCTTCTTGCCATGTACGATCCAATTATTGCCCCTGTTAACCGAGCATATTAACGTGTCCCTGAAGAAATTTCATATTTTGTTCATTAGCCTTGCAACTCTTTGTTTGGTTGGGTTTGGTGTTTTTTGTTTTTTAGGAGACTTTAAAATAGAAGAGGGTGTTTTAGGCGATTCGGAGAGTTTCAAGAATGTTTGCGGAATTAGCAGCATAATTCTTGGCGTTATTACATCTATTTATGGTGTTTGGTTTTACCGCAATAAAATTAAATATTTTGAAATTGCTGAGTCACTTCCAACGAAATCATGAATATTCTTACTTGCCCAATTTTATCCTGCGCGACCTGCATGAGCAGTCGAGGCGAAGCTACAACTGATGCGGCAGGGATGGCTATTCTTTTTATGTTAATTATCCTGATTGTTGTTTTTGGAGGGATATTTAAGTTTATGAGATACTTGTCCCAGTGCGAACGCAAGTCTGTTGGGAGGCGATAAAAATTTTAAATTCAAGATACAAATATGAACATTCTAGGATTGATTAACGAACTCATTGGTCTGCCAGAGTTGGCTTCCGAACATGGGGGCATGGTTGACCACATGCTAGAGATGGTGCACTGGTTAGTCGCTGTTCTTTTAATTGGGTGGTCTGTGTTTTTTGTTTATTGTTTGATTCGATTCAGGCAGAAGAGGAACCCGAAGGCGAGTCATGCCGGAGTCAAGGGCCATGCCTCAACGCATGTTGAGGTTGCCGTCGTTGCCATTGAGGCAATCCTTTTACTTGGTTTTGCATTTCCTCTATGGGCAGTTCGAAGTGCAGATTTTCCTACGGGACCGGATGTAATTAAGGTCAGAGCCGTCGGAGAGCAGTTCAAGTGGACGATGCATTACCCTGGCCTAGATGGTACGTTCGGAATGACAAAGCCGGAACTAATTAGTGGAAATAATCCACTCGGACGTGATCCAGAGGATCCAAACGGTAAAGATGATTTTGTCTATACTGAACTGGTCTTGGCAAAGGATAGAGAATGCATAGTCACAGTATCTTCGAAAGATGTGATCCATAATCTAGCCTTGCATCCGATGCGCATGGCTCAGGATGCGATTCCAGGAAGTATAGCAGACATGTGGTTCAAACCGATTAAGACGGGCAGGTGGGAAACCGTCTGTGGGCAACTTTGCGGTGCGGGCCATTCAGGTATGGTTGGATATATGGAAGTTAAAACACAAGGAGAATTTGATGCTTGGTACAAGGAGAACGCCCCTTCTCCAAACCCAGAAAAATCTTCTGGAGACTCTAGCGAAGAGGGAAAAGCTAAATCGTAGTGGCCGTCATCAATTCAATTCATTGGATTGATTACTTAATTTCTTCTGATCTGTAGATATTCAAAGTAATTTGTACTTAGTTGAATACGATCAGGAACATTGGACTAAGTAATTATAAAGCTTATTCTACTGGAGAATATAATTGTGGAACTAAGCAAAACACCTGAATCATCGACCGATGACAATCTCAATTTTACGAGGCAAGATTTCCTGTTACTTACCAAGGCAAGACTAAGTTTACTTGTCATTATTACTACTGTTTTCGGCTACTTACTTGCACTGAAATCATATGGATATTCCATGGAGTGGTGGAAACTTTTTCATACCGTGATAGGCAGTGCTTTTGCTGCTGCCGCGGCTTCAGTTTTCAATCAATTAATGGAAATTGATATTGATGCAAAGATGGAAAGAACAGCAGCTAGACCTCTGCCTTCTAAAAAAATCAAACCAGCTGTAGCATTCATCATTGGTTGGATGTTAGCAGCTTGTGGGATTATACATTTGGGCGTCATGGTGAATTCACAGGCATCCGCTTTTGCTGCAGCGACCTTATTTACTTACATGTTTATCTATACCCCGATGAAACGACGGAGCGGATCTAACACCTTAGTAGGAGCAGTTTCTGGAGCCCTGCCTCCATTAATTGGATGGACGGCTGCTAATGGGAAGATTTTATTTGTACAGCCATGGTTTCTGTTTGGACTTTTGTTTTTATGGCAATTGCCACATTTCTTAGCTATCAACTGGATGTATCGTAAAGAATATGAAGATGCTGGGTTTGTGATGTGGTCTAATGGGGACGAGAGTGGGAAGAGGACTTCTTTGTTAGCGATTATCTTTAGTATATTTTTGTTGCTTCTAATGTTATTTCCTTTGTTTTATGGATTCGTTAATGTATGGGCAATTGCTGGGCTGGTGCTCGCTGCCGCAGTGATGGTTAAATATTCTATTGATTTTAGTAAGAGTAGACTCAGAAAGGATGCGAGGAGATTGTTTCTCTACACTCTTATTTTTTTACCATTGTCTCTAATTTTATTATTTTTAGGATGGGATTCATAGATTTAATAAATCTCAAGAAAGTTTAAATCCGTATTATTAAGAAGACGAAATGATTTATTGCATCAGTCAAAATTACAAAAATCAGTTAATGGTATAATGAATTATACTACTAAGACGGTCTGCATCTTAATCGCAATAATGCTATCAGGTATTGTTGTTTATTATAGCTGGATAAAAACAGTGCAACGGCAGTTAGTAGAGGGTAAGCCTCCAATGCTTCGTCCGGTGGACCGCTTTAGATCGGATGGTTACAAGGGCAAGCAAGTTGAACTGTTCGATGAAGATAATGTATTGTACTTGGTAGGGTACTTCTATGCTGGGGATGAGAATGAGGCGCTAGCAGTGTGTCAACGGATTCAAAAAATAAGAAATACCTTTCCGGAAGAGGAGAGATTTCTTCTAGTAGGTTTTTCTATGGATCCCCAACTTGATAGTGCTGAGGCATTAACAAAATTTGCTTCTAAGTATGGTTTTACATCAGACGAATGGTCGTTCATTACAGGTGACAGAGATCGTGTCAGAAAGTTCATGAATAAGTTTTTCCGATACCCTGGTCATAAGAAGCCAGATAAGTATCGTGAGACTGATTCGGATCTGTATGCAAGAGAGTTAAGAATTTCTTTGGTACATAAGGGGCAGAATGATGAGAGAGCTTTCATTCGAGGAGTTTACTGGGAAGGGATTCGCAAAGGGGAAATTCGGAATGATGAGTCTTCTAAGCAGGACATAGAATTCATTCTTCAAAATGAAATGAAATAAAAATTGTTAGAAAAATGAATAAAGAAACAAAGATTATTTATTCTTTTGTAATATTGGCGCTCTTGCTAGTGGGGGCTTTTATTTTTTTGTGGAGCCTCAAAACTAATCAGATAAACCGAGTAAAATTACGTTCTAATGATGACCTGGAGCGTTTTGTCACGCGCGATATCAGCACGACTGACGCTGATGGAGTTTCTCGTAATTTTTCTGATCTTAAGGGCAAGGTTTGGTTGATCAGTCATGTCTTTACCCGTTGCCCAGGTCAATGCGCAGGAGTTTGTGTAGTGCTTGATGATTTGCGTAAGGAAGTAAATAATGAGAACCTCTTGCACCTTGTTTCAGTGACTCTTGATCCAAGTCATGATGATGCCTCTCAATTAAAAGCATTTTCCCAGAAGCATGGATTAGTGTCCAAGGATTGGTGGTTTTTGACTGGAAATCCAGATGAGCTGAACGGCTACATGTTGGAAACTTTTTCTCTTTCTGCACAGGAGAAGAATGAAGAGCAACGCAGTGGGCCTGATGATTTATTTGCTCATCGACCAATGGTTGCACTGATTGATCATGAGCTTAAGATTCGTGGATGGTATGACCCATTCGATGAAAGGGGTAATAAGTCTTTGCGGGAAAATTTATTTTCGGCTATTAATGATATGAAGTCTTCCAGAGGATCTTAAAATTTCAGCCATGACCGTTCAGGACCTTCCAATCGTTAATGCTACACTCAATGCCATTGCTACCTGTTTTATAGTGACTGGCATTATTCTCATTAAAAGAGGAAATAAAAGAGCGCACGCAGCTTGCATGATTACAGCATTAATTATTTCTGCTGCGTTTTTGACCTGTTACCTAATTCACCACTATTCGTACCCAACTACTAAATTTACTCACGAAGGATGGCCTAAAATTATATATTTCATCATTCTTTTCACTCATATTCCACTTGCGATATTGTCCTTGCCTCTGATTATTCTTACAGTTATTCCGGCGATTCGCAGGAAGTTTGAAAAGCATAAGAGACTTGCGAAGTGGACGTATCCGGTCTGGCTTTATGTTTCGGTCACGGGTGTCCTTGTTTATCGTATGCTCTATGTGTGGTTTCCAGCTACGGGAACCTAGTGATCTGAATCTTGTAAAATGGAAGGAGATAAATCATAATAAAAATGTTATGCGCCATTTTTGTACCCTGATTCTACTATTGTTTTTTACGCCTATAATGGCTTTTGCCGAACTTGAATTTGGCAATAAAGAAATCGAAATCAAGGCAAAACCAATTGATGAGGTAGTCTCCTTTGTGTTTCCATTTAAGAATGCTGGAAAGGTACCAGTATCTGTCATTGATGTAAATCTCGCCTGTTCTTGTTTAAGTGCCAAGACTGACAAAGAATCCTATGGGCCTGGAGAAGATGGGTATCTTGAGGCAATTTTTTCAATAGGTAGCTTCACAGGGATTCAACGTAAATCGATGACTATCATTAGCCAGGACGAAGGCAAGGAGAAGGTCAGAGATTCTCTTCTAGCTATTCTGACTATACCTGATGTAGTTACGATTGAGCCTGAACTCATTAAATGGAAAGTGGGAGAAGATCCTGTTGCTAAGACTTTTATATTTAAGGTTCCCTATGTGGATCCAATAAAAATAACAAACGTTAGCTGCACTAGAGAAGGTTTTGATGTTTCTGTAGTGGCAAAGAAAGAGGGGAGAGAATATGAGATCAAAATAAAACCTCAGAAAACATCGAAGCCGATGCTTGGAATGATTAAGATTGAGACTGATTCAAAATTGAAGAAACATTCGCGTAAGCTTGCATTTTTTAGTATTGCTAGAAAAAGAAGATAGTGACAACTATTAAGCAGTTAGGGATTATCATTCTGCTCTCTATCGGATCTGCCTTTTTGATTTATAATGTGCATCCGAAGAGGCCAGCTCTGTATCTCGTGGCTGGACAGCTGCGGCCCGGTGAAGTGACTTTAAGTAAAGTCCTTGAATGGTCAAAGGGAGATGGCGTTGTCTGGATCGATGCTCGGAAGGGAGCAGATTATCAGAAGGGTCACGTCGAAGGTGCATTTTTGTTAAATGAGCAGGAAGATTTTTTCGCGTTACTTGAACCGATATGGTCTAAGATTCAGAACTTATCTGATCTTCCGTTCGTGGTTTACTGTGGATCAGAGGCTTGTGCTGCTAGCAGGAAGGTGGCCGATAGGCTTCGTGATTCTGTTGGGATCGCCGAAGTATATATACTCAGCGGAGGTGATGCGGTTCTCCGTAACGCGGGTCTTATCAATTGAGGTTTTTATCCAGTGGAGGTTACCGTTGATGGTTGGCTTTGACCGGATCTCCATGTTTTCTGCTCGATTTCAGTTATTTCAATGAATTGATGCCCGTCTTCAGTTTTAATCCATTTGAGCCTTACGATTGGAAAATACTCTTCGCCCCATTCGAATTCTTTTTCGGAAAATTCGGCTATCTTGGAATCTCTTGCAGCAAATACAAACTCCTCATCCCCTTGGATAGGAGGTTGAATTTTGAAACATATTTTTGAGCCTATCTGAGGGACCCCAGAGCCAAAAAAGTGTGCTCTTTCCAATTTTGTATAGAAGGTCATTTCTTCAGATTGGTAATTCTGAAGAAACTTACCTAGTGCATTTTCATTAAATTGGATGAAGGAGGACCAACTGACCTTCCAGCCTGACTCTGTGTTTTCTAAATAGACCGGGAAAGGTTCTTCTTGTTGTTTAGTAGTCACTTGAAAGATTCTGAAATACGAATCACCACTCGATAAGGCAGTGTTGGATGTGTTTGATAAGATTACTGCTTCTTCTATAGTTATTGAATTCTCCTTATAATATTCAATTATTTGAGGTAGCAGTTTTTCTGAATTCAGTATGTGACGAGTTCGTTCATTCAGGTTAGATGCTTTAAGAAACTTTTCTAGAGTGAGGTGCGCTGCATCAATTTGGATGATAGGAGTAATGACGCCTTCTTTGTTGATTGGATCAGTGTTCGTCTGATCAACTTTGTCATTCTGAGGAGAGGCAACGCTTGAAATTGTTTCGGGATCAATAGGGGCAACAATGTTGAAGGAAATTGGTTCTCGTTGAATTTCTTGCTCATTTCCTTTCCAGAGCTTGTGGGCAAAGAAGGCTGAGAGAATGATTATAGAAATGGATGCTGTAAATATAATCTTGTTTGCTGTTCTCTTGTTATTTTTTCGGTACGGTTTTGGAATGGGATTTAGATCAACTTCTGTGTTTCTATTTTCGCTAAAAATATCATCCAGGCTTTCGCCTGCTGATGCAGTTGTGTGTTTTTTTTGAGGTGAAACTTTTTTCCGTATAATTTCGTTTGGACTATCATTGTCCAAAGAAGAGTCGCCTTGGTCTGGTGAACTGTTTTGTTCTGAAAGAGGAGCTGTAATTTTAGTTTTACAACTCGGGCATGGGCCTTCGATTCCAGTAAGTTTGGTCGGGATTCTAAGTTTCGCATTGCACTTTGGGCAATGGAAAGTGATTACGCTATCACTAGTTAGTTGCATGACAGAAAGCTCCCTTTTTAATATTACTTAATAATTAAATATTATGAAACATTAAGCAATACAAAATATCGCATTTAACCCCTATTATTATAGGAACATAGGATCATGCTGGAATAGAAATATCAGAGATATACTGAATAATTAAGACTTTATCCCTAATCCCCAGTGCAAGAGCTTCTCTGAATCATTCCAGATACTGCTCGAAGTACTACCAAGGATAACCACAATGACTTCTTTTTGACCGTTCTTTCCTGAGCTTATCAAGCACCGTCCGCTGGCGTTCGTGTAACCTGTCTTGAGTCCATTGCAATATTTAGATCGGTGAAGAAGCTTATTGGTATTATTGAATGTGGTTTTTTTACCATTAGCAAATCGGAAAGGAAGTCTTTTTATCCTAGTTATAGACCTTATGGTTCGGTGGTAGTAAGCGGCCCTAGCTAATATTCCCATGTCTCGGGCAGTGGAATATTGCCCCTTAACGGTTAGGCCATGAGGATTTTTGAAATTTGAATTACTCATTCCTAACCTTCTGGCCTTAGTGGTCATTGCTAGTGCAAATGCTTCCTGTGAACCAGAATGATTTCTGGCGAGGCAACGAGCCACATCATTTCCGCTGCGCACCAGGAGCGCTGCTATGAGATCGGATTTTCTATATGTCTGCCCAGATTGAATATAGATTTTTGAAGGTTCGATCCATGTGTCACTTTTGGAAACTGTAACGCTTTCATTCATGTGCCCTTTCTCCAAAGATAAAAGCGCTGTCATCAGTTTTTGAGTGCTAGCGACTGGCCGTTTCTCGTCGGCCCGTTTTGCGTATAAAGGTTTTCCTGTCCTAGCATCAATTACAATTGCAGCTTTGCCAACGATGTTGGGAGCAGGAGTGCTCGGGCGTATGACTCTGAACGCATTAGCAGCACTACGATTAGCAGCGAAGATTGATTTGCCTGACGATTTATTTGATTGAGCATGGGCTATTGGAGCCAAGATCAGCGCTAAGATTATTGATAATCGAGGCAAATTTCTGAAGATGTACACTGTCGATATAAAATCTTTGTAGTTCAAAATTTGGTCATTCCTTATTACTAACTCTTAGGTTTGGATCATGGGTGAACTGAAGTTAGTAATTGCTATGCCATTAAATAAATTGAAGCTGATAGAGTAAATTAGTAAAGAAAAGTTAAATTTCTTATATTCCTTATTATTAATAGTTAAAACAAAAAAATGGTTGCAGAAAGTAGAATCTTCAAATACTGTTCTTAAGAACACTGTTCTTATGCTTACTGATAGACAACAGCAATTACTCGAGTTTCTAAGACAATACCATTTGGAGCATGGATTAATGCCATCGACACGGGAAATGCAAAACCATTTTGGTTTTGCTAGCCAAACAGCGGCCGTTAGCCATTTGCGTGCACTGGAAAAAAAGGGGGTCATTAAGAGGGTACCGGGTAAGGCAAGGGCCTTGGTGTTTCCTGAACAATTAGAGAGAGGGGAGATTGTAGACGTTCCTATCTATGGGCACATTGCTGCAGGAATGGCTTCAGAAACGGTGCAAGAACAAGAAGGGTGCGTGTCGATTGACGTTACTTCTTTGGGCGTTCCACGTAATGCCAGAACTTTTGCTCTTAAAGTTCGAGGAGATTCAATGATTGATGCTCATATCGTATCTGGCGATTGTGTGATATTAGAGCTGCGTGAGCCGAGAAGGGGAGATGTAGTCGCTGCACTAATTGACGGTGAAACAACTTTAAAGCGATATGTTATCCAAGATGGCTTGCCATATTTGCAGGCAGAAAATGAGATGTATCCTGATTTGGTTCCAGTGAGGGAACTTGTCATTCAGGGAGTGATGGTAGCGCTATTGCGTCAGGGTGAAGGAAAAGTTGCTTAGTCGTTCCTTGCGCTGAAGGATCAGACTTTGATGATTGCTTTCCACTTTTTTTTTGCTGGAGTCGGTGTGACTAGAATAGCGGAGATGATTCCAGTAGTGAAACCAAAGAAATGGCCGTGCCAAGAGATTCCATTTTTCTGGTAGAGTAATGTCAGTATAAGTGCTCCATAGAATATACTGGCAATTAATGCGACTAGACACCATTTAATGTTTCTAGTAAACCATGCCTGCATTAGTAGGAAACCAAGATAGCTAAAAATTAGTATGCTTGAACCGACGTGAACGGTTCCTTCTTTGGCGAATATCCATATTCCTAGTCCCGAAATGACTCCGGATAAAATACTGGTAAAAATAAAACGGCCTCGGCCACTCAATAACACAAGGCCTCCGAGTGCTAAAAAGGGGAGAGTATTTCCTATCAGATGTTGATAATTGACGTGCAGGAAAGGCGCTATGAATATTCCCAAAATACCATCCAGATCTCTTGCTTTAATGCCGTAACTTAGTGTGAAGTTCCACTCAGGGATATTCTGATCAATGGTTGTGATGATCCAAAAAATAATTACTATACTGAATAGTAGAAGCGAATTATCAAAGAATGGGCTACGTTTTATTTTTCCCATGAATTCACAATGATACGGAAACTGGTGTTCTTAAACATAAAAAATGGTCATAACTAGATTTGCTCCTAGCCCAACGGGTCGTTTGCATATGGGGCATGCCTATTCTGCATTGTTTGCGGAGTCTTTGGCCATTGTGGAGGGAGGTAAATTTTTCCTTAGAATTGAGGATATTGATAAGAATCGGTGTAGGGAGGAACACGTTGAAGGTATCTATGAGGATCTTAAGTGGTTGGGGATTTGTTGGGACTCTGAGGTTTTGTTTCAATCGACTCGTTTCGATGAATATAAGAATTCTATAAACATACTTCGCGGAATGGACGTTCTGTATCCGTGCTTTTGCAGCCGTAAAAGAATTGAGATTGAGCAATCTAATGTGGGTCTTGCTCCACATGGACCAGGTTCACCAAAGTATTCTGGAAATTGTCGTGCGATTGAATCTGAAGAAAGAGAGGATCGAATAGTTAAAGGAGAATCTCATTCCTGGAGGCTCGATTGTTCTAAGGCGTCTGCGATCACTGGTGAATTGCAGTGGTTTGACCAATTAGCTGGGAACATGAACATGGAACCTTCAATTTTGGGCGATGTTATTATTTCAAGGAAGGATATAGCAACGAGTTATCATTTGGCGGTGACATTAGATGACGCGGAACAGGGAGTTACGTTAATTTCTCGTGGAGAGGATTTAAGAGAATCTACTCATGTTCATCGAATGTTACAGTGCCTTCTGGGTCTTCCCGTTCCTCAATGGTGTCATCATAAGCTCATTACAAATTCAGCTGGTAAACGTTTTTCTAAGCGTGAAGGTAGCCTGACACTGAAGGAAATGAGAGATTCTGGAATTAAGGCTGAGGATTTGAGGGGCGAATTAGGCTTTTAATTTTTCGATTACTGCACCTTTTCTTTGATAACTTTTGTATAGAAGCTAAAATCACTTCTCGGAAATACTATGACAGAAAATATTAAAATAACCATGAAGACGGACAAGGGTAATATGTCCATTACAATATATGCGGCGGACACCCCAATGACTGCAGCCAGTTTTTTAAATCTCGCTTCTCACGGATATTATGATGGTATTATTTTTCATCGAGTGATACCGAATTTCATGGTTCAAGGGGGTGATCCTACTGGGACCGGCACCGGTGGCCCGGGTTATCAGTTTGATGATGAATGCTCAAGTTCTCTCAGGCATGATAAGCCAGGAATTCTTTCCATGGCTAATGCTGGTCCCGGAACTAATGGAAGCCAATTTTTTATTACTCATGGACCACAACCACACTTAGATGGTAAGCATACTGTTTTTGGGCATGTTACCGAGGGTCAGGATGTTGTAGATTCTATAGAAGGAGGAGATTCCCTTTTAGGTATTGATGTACATGATTCGACGGAGGCATTATTTGCTCAGGAATCATCTAAAATCGAAGAATGGAATAAGGTCCTTAATTAAAATTTGCGATGGCTTTAGAGCGTCACATTATCTGTAAACCTGATGCGGTACCTGAGGGTGAAGGTAAAGCTTTTAAAGTGAACGGGCTGAGTGTTGCTTTGTTTAATGTGGATGGAGAGTTCTATGCTTTAGAAGATCGTTGCAGTCACGTAAATGTTCCTATTTCTAATGGATACGTTCACAAGAGGGAACTTTGTGTCGCTTGTCCATGGCATGGGGCAGAATTTGATTTAAGAACAGGTAACGTTATGACCCCTCCAGCATGTGAAAATATTAATGCCTATCCTGTTTATGTTGAGGAAGGAAATGTTGTTCTTGAGGTCGGGGTCGGATAGTGTCTCAGTTTTTCTTACGATGAGTTTTCGGATTTTGGTAAGACAAATTTTAATGTCATGCCTTGCACGGCAATACTAAATATAACAACGACATAAGTAGCGGTCAGGAGAAGGTCCCGTTCGGCTCCTTTCGGTATCGAAAGGGCCAGAGCCAAGGAAATTCCTCCACGAAGTCCTCCCCAAGTAAGGGCGCGGATGACCCCTTTAGTGAAGGTTCTTCGTTTCTTCAGTAAAAGGACAGGCAATGAAACTGCAAACATTCGAGTGGCTAGGATAAGTGGTATAGCTATGATTCCGAAAACAAGGAAACGAAAATTGAATTCAAGGGCCAGAATTTCCAGTCCGATTATTAGAAATAGGAGAGAATTAAGGATTTCGTCGATCAGTTCCCAGAACGAGTCGACATGCTCTTCTGTTTTCGATGACATTGCTAATAATCTCCCGTGATTTCCTATCATGAGGCCTGCGACTACCATCGCTAGGGGTCCCGAAGTGTGTAAATGATGAGCGAGTGAATAGCCGCCAGTCACAAGAGCTAAAGTGATGAGGATTTCTACTTGGTACTGATCAATATTTTTCAGCATCCAGAAAGCGATCAGGCCCAAGCCAAAACCTAATCCGAGGCCTCCGACCACTTCAAAGAGGAAAAGTTTAGCTATTTCTGATCCGTTAGGGTTCATGTCGCCAGTGATAACTCCAAGTATGCTGATGAAAACAACAACTCCTATTCCATCATTGAATAGGGACTCACCTGTTATTTTTGTTTCAAGTGATTTTGGAGCGCCTGCTTTTTTTAGAATGCCTAGAACAGCGACGGGGTCAGTCGGTGAAATGAGTGCGCCAAATAAGAGGCAATATGAATAGCTTATCTCAATATTTAAGATTCTAAGTATGAAATAGCTGGCGCTGCCCACTAAGAAAGTGGAAAGGATGACTCCGAAAGTGGAAAGGATCGCAATTATCCATCGTTGCTGTGATAGGTCTTGTATTTTTACATGAAGCGCTCCAGCGAAGAGCAGGTAGCTGAGCATGATGCCAAGCAAAGTTTCATCAAGTTCTACATTCGTGACAAAACTTTTAGCGTATTCTGATAGTTCAGGTTTGAACTGTCCGGCGATAATTATAACGAAGGAAAAAAGTAGCCCGAGCAGCATTAAGCCTATCGTTGTTGGTAGCTTAATGTATCGATAATTAAGATAACCGAAAATGGCTGCTAGCGATATTAGAACCGCAATAATGTCAAATGGTTGCATATTTTTAATAGATGAATCATTTTATCTCTAAATGCAGATTCGCTGTGGTCAAGTCTGAGGCTCTTGTGTAAGATTACTTGGGCCTCGTGTTTTTTCAATAATAGGCCAGTATTAATTATGACAGAACGTTACCAGTTTCATGAAAAAATAGGTCAGGGCGGTTTAGGAGAGGTGTATAGAGCAACTGACTTACAATTGAAGAGGGAAGTCGCCATTAAACGTTTAATTCCACTAGATGAGGATGAGATTGCCAAATCGTATGGTGGAGTGTCACCTTCAAATCTGCTAGGCGAAGCCACTACGTTGTCAGTGCTTCAGCATCCAAATATTGTTACTGTTTATGATGTTGGAATCGATTCCGAGGGCTGTTTTGTTGTGATGGAATTGTTGAGAGGTGAGACATTTGATAAGACTGTCGAGAGAGGAGCGCTTAATGAAACGGATTTTAAAAGGTTTGTAGTGCAGACAATGGAAGGATTAGTTGCAGCTCATCATTCGGGGATTATTCATAGAGATCTAAAGCCAAGTAATTTAATGGTGAATTGGTTGCCGAGCGGCAAATTCCAAATCAAGATCCTTGATTTTGGATTGGCTAAATTTAGTAATCAACCAACGGTTCAAACTACAGACCATGGCGATGCTATCCTGGGTTCAATTTATTTCATGGCTCCCGAACAGTTTGAAAGGATCGAATTGGATGAGCGGACTGACCTTTATTCTATGGGGGCTATTTATCACTATTGCTTGACTGGTCAGTACCCTTTTAATGGGTCAAATGCCCCTGAAGTAATGGCCGCTCATCTTCAGGGTAAGGTTCGGCCGATAGGAGAAATTAGAACTGAGCTTTCTGATTGGATCGGTGATTGGATAATGTGGCTAATGAATCGAAATCCTAATAATAGGCCGCAATCTTCGAGGCAAGCTCTGGATATGTTTAATAAGCAGATGCATGCAAATGCAATCCCAGAAGAGAAGGCTCCTGCAGCAACGATTCCGCAGAAGAAGTTAGTAGTAGCTTCTCAGAGCAATGTGAGCACCCCCCCTGTGATCCCTGGAAACGCTATGACTCAATCATCAATTGATGGAGGTGTTTTGAATGAGCTTTTGCCAGATGCGGAAAATTTTCAAGGAGCTGATGTTCCTGTTGATGAAGGTGTGAGAAATTTTTTTCCTGTCCCATTGTGGATTCTCATTACTGTTTCAGTTTTTCTGATTGTCCTTTTGTTTGTGATTATAGAAAGATCCGGAAAAAAGAAGATTGTGGATCAGCGGAATGAATTAATTCTTTCTCTGAATCAATCGGAAGACCCTGAAGGCAATCAAACGATCGTTAATGAATTTATTACATTCATGAAGATGCAGCCGGATACGGAAAAGGGCAGAAATAATATGAGTGGTGCGATCACTACCCTGATGAGATTAAAGGGGGGAGATGAGGTTGATCAGGAAATAGTGAGTCAATTATCCAATCTTTCTAAGAATGAAGTCAAGATTAGGTCGGGACTTATAGGAGTGATTATTGATCGTGGCTATACTGGGGCAGTGGCTACATTAATGAAACAAATTAACGATGAAAGCTCTGAGGTTTCCAATGCTGCAATATATGGGGTTGGAGAACTTGATGATGGAAATAATCTTAAAGCTTTACTCTCAGAGCTCGAATCGGTAACAGGCAAAAAAGCAGATGCTATTGAAAACTCTATAGTGAGAATTTCACTTAAGAATTCTGATTTAGAAAATAGGAATAAGGAGATTCGACGTGTCCTAATAGAAGAGGGTCCGATCGATGAACATCGGCAAAGAATATTAAGGATATTAGGCTATCTGGGAGGAAATAGTGCATGGGATGATCTTAGGAAAATTTTGAACGGTAATGATCATGAAGCTAGAAAAGCAGTCCTACAGAGCTTGGGTTCGTGGCCTAACGGAGATCCTTTGGAGACTCTTAGTAATTTAATTAAAAACGAAAAAGATAACATCATTAGGGCAATGGCTCTGAGAGCTTATACCCCTTTGCTCTCGGCGCCTTCTTACGTTTCTGACGAGAAGAAAACAGAAAATATAAAAGAGCTTTATGAGATAAATTCCAGTCGTAATGATAAACGTAATTTGATTGGTGTTCTTGCTTTGCTTGCCACTGATGAGGCGCAACAGTTTGCGGAAGTTCTCGCTGCTAAAGATGATAACTTAGTCGCATCATATGGTGATCTTGCATCTAAGCGCATTTCGGAGAATCTGAGTAAAATTTCTACGGTAAAAGAAGATTTAAATGTATTAAGATCCAGTAAGGCATTGATCTTTGGGGAAGGTGCATTTGAGTTTGATATAACTGACGGGGCAGTCAAGGGTTGGAGCAATCCTCAATATTACCTTGTATGGCCAGTTAATTTTCCAGAATCAGGTTCTTATGATATTTCGGTTAATGCGGCAATTCCTTCTGAAGGAGGAGGTGAATTTGAAGTTGTCCTAGCTGGGGGAAGAGAGGTTGCGAGAACTGCAAAGAATAATCAGTACACTGACATTCCAGTAGGGACTTTTGAAATTAAAGATCCAGGAACTTATAGAGTTACAATCTCAGGAATCACCATCGATCAAAAATCAGGACAATTAATGAATCTTCGGTCAGTTACTTTAAAAAGTAAGTAATTATTAATTAGCGCTCTTGCTCCCAGGCTGTCACTTTTCTATTCTCGAACTCAACGACAGCGGATGTGTAAGGAATGTATCCGACGCTGGTTGAATTATAGAATGGATCGTAATAGTCATGATGATAGTAGTGGTGGTCGCTATATATCACATTTTGGTTCCATATAGGCATATGTGATGAATATCTCCATTTCTCTACATTTTTTCCGTTGATGTTGCCTTCTTTTGTCCCGTCCGGTTTCCCCCAGGCTAAATAAACTGCATCCATTGGCATTCCTTTTAATATCATCCCCTTAGAAACAGCGCTCTTCTGGGTTCCTGTCAGAGATGCAAACATTTTAGGATTTTCATCAATTCTTGATTGAATTTTTGATGAACAATTGCAGAGGAATAAAGTTAATATAAAAATAAAGATAATTTTTAAATGCATAACTTAGATATAGATTCTGGGATAAACTAATTCTTAATATACTCAATAAGATTTTTCTAACAATACGATATACAAGTGGAAGACAATTTTGGACATCAAATTTCTTATTTGCGAATTTCAGTGACAGATAGGTGCAATGAGAGATGCGCGTACTGTATGCCTAATGAGCTTCAGGAATGGCTGCCTAAGGGCGGAGTGATGAGTTATGAGGAAATATTGAGAGTTGTGAGGATCGCGGTAGGTTTGGGAGTAACTAAGATAAGAGTTACCGGCGGTGAACCTTTAACTAGGAGAGATGTTATTCCTTTTATTAAGCGGTTGAGTGAGATAGGAGGGATTAAGGATTTAGGAATTACTACCAACGGAACTTTGCTTTCAAGGTCAGTGGGGGATTTTAAAACGGCGGCGGCAGCTCTCGCCGATGCTGGAGTTAGAACTGTTAATGTATCACTTGATACTCTAGATGAGCGCAAGTACGTAGCGATTACCGGGCGTCCATATTTGAATCGAGTCATTGAGGGCATTGATGATTTGATTGATTCTGGTTTTGAAAAAGTAAAGATTAATACGGTCTTGATGAGAGGGAGAAATGAGGATGATTTGATTCAGTTAGTGAATTTTTCTCATCAGAGAAATTTGCTTATAAGGTTTATAGAAATGATGCCGGTCAGTAGTACTGATGTTCTTAAGGATTCAAACTTTCTTCCATGCGGTGAAGTTATAAAGTCTCTTTCTGATACTTTTGGGTGCCTTCAATCGAGGTCAGATTACAAAACAAATGGGCCAGCTTCGTATTATATGATTCCAGGAAGAGATCAGTTAATTGGGTTCATTGGAGCCATGACTAATTTCCATTTTTGTGAGTCGTGCAATAAGCTTAGGTTAACGTGTGACGGCAAGTTAAGGCCTTGCCTCGGAAGTCATTTGGAATTTGACTTATTGTCTGAGATCCGCTGTGGTGCTAGTGATGAAAGGATTGCTAATTTCATACGTGGGGTAGTTGTCAAAAAACCCAAAGAGCATGATTTTTTATCCAATTACCAACCAGGCCGTAAAATGATTGCGATTGGAGGCTAAATGCATGAATGAATTATCTCACGTTAATAGAGAAGGTGAAGCTTCGATGGTGGATGTTACAGGTAAACCAGAGGTGTCCCGTACGGCAACTGCTAGTGGTTTCATTGAGATGCAGGCAGAAACGATAGATTTGGTTAATGATAATGGAATTAAAAAAGGTGATGTATTAACTGTAGCGAAAATTGCTGGAATTTCTGCAGCTAAAAAAACATCAGATTTGATACCTCTATGCCACCCCTTGTCGGTGTCTCATATCTCAGTTGATTGCGTGATCAAAAAGAAGGGAATTTTATTGAGATCAACGGTCAAAACTTCCGGTAAAACAGGCGTTGAAATGGAGGCTTTATGCGCTGTTAGCGTTGCGGCTTTGACTCTTTATGATATGTGCAAAGCGGTAGATAAGACGATGGTCATAGGGGACGTTAAACTTGAATCCAAAAAAAAGGATTAATAAAAATGAATGTAGGAATCATTACAGTATCGGACCGTGCAACAGCTGGAGAATATGAAGATCATGGAGGGCCGGCGTTGCAGGCTGAGTCTAAAAAACGTGATTGGCATGTACTCGCTGATGCGATCGTTCCCGATGATAAGGAGCGAATCAAGGAAGTGATCCTTTCATTTGAGGCTCAGGGCTGTAATTTAATACTGACGACTGGAGGGACCGGAATCACTGAACGTGATGTGACGCCTGAGGCTCTTAGAGAGGTCATGAGAGTTGAAATTGATGGCTTTGGTGAATTAATGCGAATGCGTAGCGTTGACATAACTCCGAATGCAATTCTTTCACGAGGCTTGGCTGCGGTTGTTGGAAATTCTCTTGTAATCACCCTACCAGGTAAGCCTCAGGGTGCTGTAGAATGTCTGGAATTTGTTGAAGGAGCAATTGTTCATACAGTTAAATTATGTGCAGGCGAACCAACTTCTTGCTGAATCAAGAGTCAGAAGGAATGTAATTAGTGTTGGTCTTTGGCCGTAAGGGATTTTTTAGCGATTCTGGAAATAAGAACGGTTACGCTAACAGTGGCGATTAAGCCGACCCCAAGAATCACCCAGTTCGCTGGTGAGCTTTCTGTTGCGAGTATGGTTTTTCCTAAGGAGCCTACGTAAGTATATAAAACAGTACCAGGTATCATTCCTGCCCAAGATGAAATTATATATGAGTGTAGGCGAATTTTGGTTAATCCGAGGGCATAATTTAGTAGGAAAAATGGAATGATTGGGCTGAGCCTCGCCCAAAATACAATTTTCCATCCTTCACTTGTAATGGCCATGTCCATTGCGGAGAATTTGTGGTTTTTTTTAAGTTTTCTTTCGATGAATCCCCTTGCTAGATAGCGTGAGATAAGAAAAGCTGCCGCCGCTCCTAAAGTGGATCCGATTGAAACAAGGATCAACCCATTCCAAAAGCCGAAAGTTGCACCGGCTCCAATGGTCAGGGGTGATCCGGGGATAAGAAGTATGCATGCGAGAATATAGACTAATACGAAAAAGAATTTTCCGATGATGCCAAGAGATTCAATATATTGAATTAGTTTGGGTATGATTTGAATGAGATCAAATTGGACTTGGCAAAGAACGATGCTAATTACAATCAAGCATCCCCAGAACCACTTCTCTTTGAGTGGATTCATTATTTAAAGAGCCGGTGCCTTATGTTTTTTATTTGGGCTTATTATATAATAAAATCCAACGCCAGCGAGGAGGCATCCTCCTGCTAGGAATCCCATCGATCGTATTGCTAGAGTCTCCCAACTTTCCTGTGATTGATGTAATTGAATGAGAATGGATGCCAATAAAATTGCAATTCCGTTGAGGATTTTGACAACAAAATTGAACGCGCCCCAATAAATGCCAACGAGACTCTCTCCGCCTCTTTCTTTAGCACAGTCGACAACACCTTCGGCTTCGACCCCTAAGAGCACGGCGATCATGGGGCCACCTAAACCAAAGACCACAGAAGCGGTCATTAAAGGGCTGATGATAAAACTTTTACCTAGCAATCCACAGCAAGCGTAAACAATTGAGAGGGCAATAGAAGCGTAAAGCATGCTTCGTAGCCAGCCGAACCGTTGTTGAATCTTTGGAACGAAGAGAAAACATATGACGGCTATTCCTAGTAATGGGCCTAGTAACTGAGCCACATCACCTACGGAGCCGCCAAGTAATTCGGTAGCAATGAATGGCGCCGCGGCTGTCATTACAGTGAAAGACATTTGTGATCCTCCGAAAAGAGCAATGAGAGCTAAGAATCGCCTATGTCTTAATGCTTGAATAATCCCTGACCAAAGTGAAGACGGTTCAGTTTGAATTTCAGTCGGATTATCTTTTTTGATTATTTTATTAGTTTTCTTTGGGTTAGCAAAGAACGGAAGAATCATCAAGAAAACTGATACGCCACTAAAACTTAATGCAGCCATTGAGTAACCAAGGGGATCGGGTTCATCGGTGAGACTGCTAAGCTTTTCAATTAGCGCTCCACTTACCACGAAACCAATTCCTGAAGCGAGAACGATTCCGAGTCCCAGTAAGTTGGAAAGTTTTGCCCGTACTTTCATGTCACCTTGTGCGTAGTCATCAATGAGGCTCCAGTAAGGGATGGCGTAGAAAGTGTATCCAATAAAGAAAATCAGCAGTCCTATTGTTAGAAGGGCCCAGGCAAATGGTTTTGAATGGCTGTGATTTGCTAGGAAAGTTAAGGTCAGTCCGATCGGAGCCAAGGAAAAGGAGATCCATAATAGAGTTCTTCTTTGGAATCCTTTCCGGGCCCAGGAATCAGTCAATTTGCCAGCGACAGGATCGGTGATCCCGTCAAATACTCGGAAAGAGAAGAATACTATGCCTAAGGTAATGGCCGGAAAGAGTTTTGTTTCAGAGTCGTCTAAGGCACCGTATGTAATAATCCATTGATAAAGGAACCGTGAGAGGCTCATGATTCCTATCTGACCACAGAGAAATAGGAAGTATCTTGGGATGGACATAATTATTTTTGTTAAGCCGACTTGTGCGATTATAAGCTTCTTACGGATTTGGGCTTAGTAATAGTAAAAAAGGAAACTATTCTCGAAGTTCATTGCTGGGAAGTCGTGTTGAGTTAGAGTTTTGTAATGGTCTACAAAGGTTTATTGATTCTGTTTGCTTGGTTTGTGGTTTTATTGCCAATTCATTCAAAGCCTCCCATCATGACTCCTAAGGATGTTCCGATAATAGGAGAATTAGATTCATATTTGATAAAGGAACTGTTGGATTCACCTGACCTTGGCAATGAAGCGGGCATTAAGAATATTTATACTAAGGAAAGTTTTAGGAAATTAATTAACAAACATGATTTACAGATTTTTGGAGGGCCTATGTTGGGAAGCCTTAGCGATAGTGAGGGTTCGGTATGGATAAGAACTGCGGCGCCTGCAAAGGTCCGTTTAATGATTGATGGAGAGGTTAAAGGATCCGTGAAGACATCGCCAAAAAATGATTTTGCGGCGACGATTGAATTTAAAAATTTAGATCCGGATTCGAAATATAAATACAATATAGAGATAGATGGAGTCTTGATCTATAAAGAAAAAGATAAGCCTAGCTTTAGGACTTATCCAGCGAAGGGTGAGGGTGGCAATTTCGAGGTTTGTTTCGGAGGCGGCGCCCGTTATAATCACCCCAAGGAGCATATTTGGAAAACAATTGCAGATCGATCCCCTGCGGCTTTTCTTTGGCTAGGTGATAATATTTATATTGATGATCCTAAGAGTAGGACCAGACAAAGAGTTTATTATTATCGTCGCCAACTAAGGCCTGAATTTAAGTGGATGGTCTCTCGTTCTGCTCAGTATTCTATATGGGATGATCATGATTTCGGAGCTAATGATGTTTCTGGAGGCACTGATATAAATAGTCCTAAATGGAAGATTCCCGTGTGGAATGTATTTAAAGAAAACTGGATTAATCCTGGCTATGGTGGAGGCGAAGAGAACCCGGGTTGCTGGTATTCGTTTAGCATTGGAGATGTTGATTTTTTTATGACTGATGGTCGCTATTACAGGGACTTTAAAAAGGAGAAAACAATGCTGGGGAAAGTGCAGAAAAATTGGTTATTAGAATCTCTAAAGTCGTCTAAGGCGACCTTCAAGGTCATTGCTTCAGGAACTTTGTGGACCGAGCATGCGGATAAAGGAGGAGCTGATTCTTGGTGGGGAGTTAAAGAGGAAAGGGAAGAAATTCTTTCAGTTATTGATCGTGAAAAAGTAGGTGGTGTAATTCTTATTTCTGCTGACAGGCACCGCACTGATGTGTATGAAATTCACAGGCCAAAAGGCTACACAATTTATGAATTTGAGACTTCTAAGCTTACCAATGATCATACTCATAATACAAAAAAAGAAGCTTTGTTTTCTTATAACAAAGGTAACTTTTTTGGATCGTTAAGTTTCAATCTGGACCTTGAGGATCCTCAGGTAACGTTCCGTTGCATTACTATTGATGGAAAAGAAGTTTATGCATTGCCATTAAAGAGAAGTGCCCTACAGAGATGATATTGCATTTGCATGTAATGCTTTTGCTGTCCTTAGTCCATCCACTGCTGCGGAAAGAATCCCACCTGCGTATCCAGCACCCTCGCCCGCAGGGTAAAGCCCTTTTACTGATGGGCTTTGCATTAAAGAATTGCGTGTGATTCTTAGCGGTGAGGATGACCTTGTTTCTGCTGCAGTCAGGACCGCGTCCTTTCGGTTAAATCCGTCAATTTGTTTACTGATGCCGTGAACTGACTGTCGCATGACTTTTACCACGTACTCGGGCAAGCATTCCCTTATGTCTGTCATTATGACACCTGGACGATAAGAAGGAACAACATTGCCTATCTCGGATGATTTGATGTTTTGCATAAAATCGCCGAGTAACTGAGCAGGGGCGCGTCCATCAGAGTCACCGGCTTGGAATGCTTTTTGTTCCCATTCGCGTTGGAATTGAATCCCTGACAATGGGTTTTCTGAATTCTCAAAGTCTTCTGGAAAAATTTCAACCATGAACCCGGAATTTGCGTTAGCATCGGAACGGGCATAGCTGCTCATTCCATTAGTTACAGTTAGTCCGGGTTCAGAACTTGCTGCAACAACCAATCCTCCCGGGCACATGCAGAAAGAATAACAAGTCCTACCTTTTTTCTTATTGTGATGATGGACAAATTTATACGGGGCTGCCCCCAATTTCTCGTGGCTAGCAGCTGATCCGTACAAGGATCGATCTATCATTTCCTGAGGATGTTCGATTCGTGCGCCTATTGAAAATGACTTGCTTTGCATTTGAATTTCATGCCGATGAAGCATCTCAAAAGTATCTCTAGCGCTATGACCTACAGCCAGAATTACATTTTTAGAATTAAGCTCTTCGCCAGTTGAAGTTCTAACACCAACTATCGAACCTGATTCTATGACAATATCATCGACCCGAGATTGGAATTTTATCTGGCCGCCAAGATCAAGAATTTCTTTTCTTATGGATCTGAGAACTTTAATGAGTTTATCGGTGCCAATGTGAGGTTTTCCTTTAAATAAAATATCACTAGGCGCTCCATGTGATGCTAGCTCTTCAAGCACTAGCCGCACAGCTCCGTCGCGATCCTTTATTCCTGTGTATAGTTTACCGTCAGAGAATGTTCCGGCACCTCCTTCTCCAAACTGTACATTAGATTCTGAATCTACCGCGCCTCCTTCTCGCCAAAACTTGGTAACGTCCCGGGCCCTTGGGCCGGCTTCTTTACCTCTTTCAAGGATAATTGGACATGCGCCTGATCGGGCTAAATAAAGCGCAGCAAAGTATCCACAAGGGCCTGCCCCTATGATTAGTGGATTTTGGCAGTGCGATTTTGAATTGGCTTTAGCAGTTTTGAATACAGTGTTTTTTGCAATTTTAATGTCAGAACTTTTCGTCTTTGAGACGATACTTTGTTCTGAGGAACCAGCGTCAATATGAATAGTGTAAACGAGTCTTATATCGGGAGATCCCTTTTTCCTTGCATCGATTGAGCATCGATGAATTTTCCAAGTGAAACTTTGATCTTGTGATACTCGCAATTTTCTGAAGAGCGCTTTCTCTAATTCAGAGTCTTGGTGGTTCAGGGGTAAACGGATCTGTGAGACTTCAATCAATATAATTATATTATCGGGCACTTAAGAGGAATTGTCATACACGCATTTTCTTTTAGATTTTTTCAGTTATGAGGCTAACCATGTGATGATGGATGATGCAATTAGATTGAATCCGCTTTATAAAGAGCGAGTTTGGGGGGGGCGGAAATTAGAATCTATTTTTAATCGTCAGCTACCCAATGAGTTAGATCTAATCGGTGAATCTTGGGACATTGTCGATAGGGAAGGGGACCAAAGTCTTGTGATTGATGGGGAAATGCAGGGCAAGACTTTAAATGAGTTGTGGGTTGATCATAAAGAATTGATTTTTGGATTGGATCTTCCACAGATGGAAAGGTTTCCTTTGCTTGTCAAAATTCTTGATGCGAGGGAAAAGCTATCACTGCAGGTACACCCTCCAGAAAGCATTACTTCTGAACTTGGAGCCGAACCAAAAACTGAAATGTGGTATATTGCTGAAGCGGAACCTGAAGCCGAAATCTATTGTGGCCTTAGTCATGAAATCACTCCTGATGCATTCATGGAAAATGTTAATGTAGGGCTGAGTGATGATATGTTACATAAAATTAAGGTTATTAAAGGAGACTTTATTTTTATTCCGAGCGGTAGATTACATGCGATTGGTGGGGGGGTCGTGATATTTGAGATTCAACAAAATAGCGATACCACGTATAGGGTCCATGATTGGGGGCGGACAGGTTCTGATGGAAATTCTAGAGAGTTGCATATCAATGAAGCGCTCAGATCCATTGACTTCCAAGACGTTAGACCGTGCAAAGGCAGAATGGAAAATAACTTTCTTGTCCGTTGTCCTTATTTTGAAGTTGAGCAATTAAATCTAAGTCCTACGGAATCAATTAATGCTTCCATAGATGAGAACTTTGCAATCATCTCAGTAATTGAAGGGGCATTGAGTTTCGGGCGTTGCGATTTCAGGAGAGGTGATTCTTTTATCGTTCCTGCCCAGAGTGGAACTGAGCCTCTCAGTCTGATTTCTAATGGCCTAACAAAATTGCTTCGCACGACGATTCCAAAAAAGAATTAATTTTCTTTTTTGTTTAGCTGAATCAAAATTAAGAAACAGCTTCCTTGATCGCTTCCAATAAGTTCTCGTCCTGACGAGGGAAGACCGTCCTCAAGTCAATTTTGAACAGTCCGTCTGCGGTATAACCCATGACTGGGTTAGTATTGCATCTTAAGTTTTTAGCAAGTTTGGAGGTTGAAAATTTTTCAGGCTTTAGGTCTATAGTAACTGATGGGATCGTGGACTTCGGCATCGTTCCTCCTCCTATCCTCGATTCACCTTTTCCTGTACAGGCGCTTAGGGGTAATTCTTTGAGGTCCTTGATGATTGCTTCAGCTCTTGAGTTTAATTCATCAGTTGTCGATGAGAGCATGTCTAGTATTGGGATTTCAGTAATTCCTCTTAGATAAGACTCAGTCACTTCTTCTAACATTGAAAGTATGAGCTTGTCGCATCTTAATGCTCTGAAGAATGGCTCTTTCTTTATTCCTTTCACAAGTTTCGAACGGCCTGCGATGATACCGGCTTGTGGTCCTCCAAGTAATTTGTCTCCGCTATAACAAATAAGATCAACTCCCTTTGCTAGAATTTCAGATGGTGTAGGCTCATGATCTACTGGTCCGAATTCATCGGTGTTTACTACTGCTCCGCTTCCAAGATCTTCACAGAAAGGAATTCCTTTCTTTTTTGCTAACTGGGCCAGTTCTTCTGTTTCTGCATTTTCTATAAAGCCTCCCATATAAAAATTACTTTGATGTACTTTCAATATTAAAGCCGTCTCATCACTGATCGCATTTTCATAGTCCTTTACAGTAGTCTTATTTGTTGTTCCGATTTCGTGGAGAACGGCCCCGCTTGCAAGCAGTATGTCAGGTATTCTAAATCCACCACCAATTTCAACTAGTTGGCTCCGTGAAATAATAACTCTTCTTTTATTGCCTCTTACGAAGTGCCTTAAAATGATTACCAGAGCAGAGGCACAATTATTGACTGAGGTCGCTGATTCGGATCCGGACACTAGGGCTAGACACTTTTCAAGGTACGCAGCGCGGTTGCCTCTTTCTCCGGTATTTAAATCTAATTCTAGATTATTATAATTGGTTGCGATCGAACATAACCTTTCAGCAGCGCTGTCGGGTAGTGGTGATCGTCCCATATTAGTGTGAATCAATACACCGGTACCGTTAATGACTGCGGCTATTCTTGTTCTGGAAAGAGAATTAAGTTCGGTCCGTAAGGTATTTATATAATCATTAAAATCAGGAATCTTTTCTGGATTGTTTCTTAGTTCTTTAATTGATTGCCTGACCAAGCTAAGGATAATTGGTCTGGGTAGATCAACTTCCTCTAGCGCTTGTAGAGTTTTTTCGACTGCGGGAAGTCGACTAAGGTCAGCTTTACTCATTTGAAGGATTAAAGGTGCAACTATTATTGGATTATTCCAGTTATCTTCGTCTTAGGTATAATTGTAAGAAGTAATTTATTGGTAGTAAGCCTATCCTGATCGGAGCTTAATTGAATTTTTCAATTGATTGCATTAAAGCTTTTAACTTAGCTGTTTTTTCTGGGAATTTTGAGGCTAAGTTCTTTGTCTCACCTAAATCATTTTCCAGATCATAAAGTTCTTCGGCTTTTATTCTCTTATCTTCAATCGCATATCCATGAAAATGAGCATTTGCCTTTAGGTATTTCCATTTTCCCTGACGAACTCCCGCATTATTGAAATAAAAATAATCTCTTCCTTTTGTTCTCTTTCCAAAAAGAAGATCGGTCTGATCAATTCCGTCGATGTGGCGGTCGTTTGGTATTTTAAATTCGCACAGATTGGCGAAGGTGGGCATAAAATCGATAGTGGCAAAGATAGCAGCGGACACATGACCGGATGGAATTTTTCCTGGCCATCGGACGATGCAAGGGAGCCTATAACCGCCTTCATAGCAGGACCCTTTTCCATTTCTCAGCGGGCCAGATTCTCCCCAGAAAACTGATCCTTTAGGATGTCCCTTTTTCTTCATAGTGTATTTCTTTTGGTTCCAGGGGCCATTGTCGCTTGTGTAAATTACTAAAGTATTCTGTTTCAATCCTAACTCATCAACGGTATCCAATAAGCGGCCCGTTTCGTGGTCGAACTCTTCAACGACGTCACCGTATAAACCGCCCTCTGATTTGCCTCGAAAATTTGGTGATGAGTCGATGATTGTATGCATCATGGTATGAGCAAGATATAGAAGGAACGGTTTCTTGGGATCTCGGACTTTCTTTAGATAATTTATTGACTTGTTAGTGTAGAGGTTAATGAGGTCCCCCATCTTATTTGTTACCAAAGCTGGTTTATTGTTTTCATGAATTGCTACGGTTCCTCCATCATTAGCGCCTAATGGTCCAAAGTAATAATCAAAGCCTTTTGAATTGGGCATGCGTTCAGGTATTGGCTTGCGGTTTGATACATCCCATTTGCCGATACAAGCTGTCTGATATCCAGTTTCACGCATCAGTTCAGCAAATGTGGTTTCTGTTGCAGGCATGCTCCAACCCTTACTTCTTATCGGCTGCCTGCCCGTTAGTAGCGCTGAGCGGGAAGGCCCGCACACGGTCTGAGAATAAAAAGAAGTGAACCTTGTGCCTTCCTTCGCTAGGCCATCTAACCTGGGAGTTTTATTTTTTTTGTTCCCATAGCAGCCAATATCTGCATATCCCTGATCATCCGTGAATATGATCAGTATGTTGGGCCGAGCAGTAAGTTGAAAGGTAGTGAAAATAAAGGCCCCTAAATATAATAGAAAAAGATGATAAAATCTGCGCATGATTTAGTTATTTGCCGGTATATTAGCTTTTTACTATTTATTGACCAATAAAAAGCCACTAATGGGAAAAGCGGAGAGGGAAGGAATCGAACCAACCAGGGCAGCATAACTACCCTCAACGGTTTTGAAGACCGCGGAGGCCACCAGGCACCCATCACTCCCCATTAGTACTGGCAATATATGGAGCATTAATAGAAATTCAATTCTCTGCTGACAAACTTATAATAAAGGGGCAAAATGCATGCTCGATAAGTAAAACATGGCTGATAAACATTTTATACACGACGATTTTTTGCTTTCCAGTGATACAGCACGTCAGCTTTATCATGATTATGCGGCAGAAATGCCGATAATTGACTATCATTGTCATTTGCCTCCAGAAGAAATTGCTGAAGATAAGCATTGGGAAACGATAACCGAACTTTGGCTTGGCGGAGATCATTACAAGTGGCGAGCAATGCGTTCGAATGGGATTAATGAGGAAATTGTTACTGGCACCTCAGAGGATTGGGAAAAATTCTCCGCCTGGGCTAATACAATGCCGAAACTCTTAGGCAATCCTCTTTATCATTGGAACCAACTTGAGTTGGCTCGTTATTTTGATGTTTTTGAATTGTTAAGCTCTGACACCAGCAAAGATATTTACGATCGATGCAATTCAAGGCTGGGCCCTGAAGGTATCTCATCAAGGAGCCTAATTAGAGAGTCTAAAGTTGTAGCTATCTGTACAACTGATGACCCATGTGATTCTCTCGTTCATCATGAGTTTTTATCTAAAGATAATTCTATTGAATGTAAGGTATTGCCAGCCTGGCGCCCAGACAAGGCAATGATGCCAGAGAATAGTGAAGTCTTTACTGAGTGGGTTAATCAATTGTCCTCAGTTTCAAATATTGATATATCAAAATTTGATGATTTTGTTGATGCTCTATCGTCCAGGCATCAGTTCTTTCATGACAGAGGTTGCCGATTGTCTGACCATGGGATTGAAACTTTCTACGCAGAAGAATATACGGAACGAGATATTTCTTCTATTTTTGATAAGGCGCGAGGAGGAGTTCAGCTCAGTGCAGATGAAATTAATAAGTTCAAATCGCACATGCTTTATCTTTTTGGAGTGATGGATTCGGAGCGGAATTGGGTTCAACAATATCATTTTGGCGCACTCCGGAACAACTCTTCCCGACTCTTTGATGAGTTGGGACCTGACATTGGTTGTGATTCTATAGGTGATTGGTCCGTTGCGGAGCCAATGTCTAAACTTTTTTCTAGGTTGGATAAGAAAGGAAAGCTCGCAAAAACAATTCTGTATCCTATTAATCCTAGAAATAATGAATTGGTCAGTGCAATGGTTGGCAATTTTCAGGATGGTAGCGTGGCGGGAAAAATGCAGTTTGGGAGTGGCTGGTGGTTTAATGATCAAATGGATGGGATGATTCGCCAGATTGAAACATTGTCCCAGCTAGGGCTGCTCTCCTGTTTTGTAGGTATGCTTACCGACTCGAGATCATTCTTAAGTTTTACAAGGCACGAATACTTTCGCCGCATTCTTTGTAACAAGTTGGGTAAAGAGATTGAGGAGGGGATTCTTCCAAATGATGTGAATTTGGTTGGGTCTATAGTTAAAGACATCTGCTATAATAATGCTGCGGAGTACTTTGATTTTGGTATTTGACTTCGTTAAGCAGATCATAAATTTGAAAGTTCTGGTCTTATCAAGATTTGATATAGATCACAATTCTCTCATGTTCAATGAGTTACGATGAGGATAAAATTTGGAAGAATTGATCATTATCAGAGCTTTCGAAAACCTTCCAATTATCTCAATTTTAAGCGAGCAGTAACTAGTTTAAAATCAATAAGTTAGGAGCTTGTGAAAAATTTCACAAATAGCGCTTGCGGGATGTTCCGGGTGCTTAATAATTAAGGTTGGTAAGCAGTAATCCTAAGACTTTACCAGAGTTCCTAGTAAGCCCAAATGGCAGACACTTTGCAAGAATTTGAGACGCCCGATGCGGCCACTAAGGCGGCACAGGCTTTGGAGACCTATCAACAAAAAACGGATGATCTTGTTGGCGAGAAACTGACACTTAACATGGGTCCTTCTCACCCTGCGACTCATGGGGTTTTAAGACTCATTCTTGAACTGGATGGAGAAGTCATTACCAAAGCAGACCCTGACGTTGGATACCTGCATAGAGGTGATGAAAAACTTGCTGAAAATATGCAATACAATCAGTTCGTTCCATACACTGATCGCCTTGATTATCTTGCCCCATTAGCAAATAACGTCGCTTATGCTTGTGCTGTTGAAAAATTAATGGGCTGGGAATTACCTCCTCGAGGACAAGCGGTCAGAGTCATTTGTTGTGAGCTTGCCAGAATTTCTGCACATTTATTAGGCGTTGGCTGCTACGCAATGGATGTAGGTGCTATGACTGTTTTCCTATATACGTTCACACAAAGGGAAACCGTTTATGATCTCTGCGAGCAGATCTCTGGAGCCCGTTTCACGACTAGCTACACTAGGGTAGGCGGTCAGACAAGAGACCTGACAGAAGATACGATAAAGGGTGTGTTGAAGTTCTGTGACGAAGTCAGTGAGGTTATTGAGGAGGTGGATGAATTACTTTCAAGGAACCCTATATTTATTGGACGCACTCAAGATGTAGGATTCATCTCTAAGGATGATGCGATCGGGTATGGTTTAACGGGCCCGAACTTGAGAGGTTCAGGGGTAGATTTTGATATGAGGAAAAATCATCCTTACCTTGGATATGAAAAATATGACTTTGATATTCCTGTGGGCAAGATCGGTGACTGTTATGACCGGTATTTAGTTCGTATGGAAGAGATGAGGCAGAGCGTGAGGATTCTGCGTCAGGTGTGTCAAAAAATTCCTAAAGGACCAGTGAACATTACTGATCCAAAAGCGACTTTACCAGATAAGGAGCGCGTACTTATGAGCATGGAGGAGTTGATTCATCACTTCATTGTGGCGACGCAGGGCATTGATGCCCCTGAAGGTGAGGTTTATTTTGGTGCAGAGAATCCCAAAGGAGAGCTTGGATTTTATATTAACTCAAAGGGAGGAGGAGTCCCCCACCGCCTTAAAATTAGGAGCCCCTCATTTGTGAATTTAAGTATTCTTCCCAAGCTTCTACCGGGTCACATGATTAGTGATGTGGTGTCTATTCTTGGCAGTTTAGATTTTGTGATGGGGGAATGTGACCGCTAGTAAACAATATGGAAGTTTCTAGAGAATTAAATAATCAGGCGAACGAATACATTAGCCACTATCCGAATGATCAGAAGAGGAGTGCGTCTTTGCCCCTTTTGCATTTGTTGCAACAAGAATACGGCCACATCAATGAAGAGAGCGTGAATTGGGTCGCTGAAAAACTAGGCATTGAACCTATCCATGTTCTCGAGCTCGTGACGTTCTATCCAGGATTCAGGCAGACTGCTCCTGGAAAGTATCATATTCGAGTTTGTCGTACCCTTTCATGTGCGATGGCTGGTTGTTATGAAACGATGGAAAAGTTTTGTGAAGTTGCTGGTATTGATAGGTCTAAGGTTTCGCATCATAACCCGATAGCAGTTTCTGAGGATGGTAAATTTAGTATTGAATTTGCGGAGTGTTTGGCGAGTTGTGGTACAGGACCTGTGTGCTTGATTGGTGATGAGTTCCATGAATCTGTGAAGGCTGACAATGTCGCCGAAATTATTGAAAAATACGATTAATGGCAGCCCCGAAATACATAAAAGGAAAGGAACCTCACAAGAGTGAGTATAGGATGATTTTCCGCAATGTTGATCGTCGCGGTTGGGATACATCTATTAAATCTTATATTGCAGACGGTGGATATAAAGATCTGAAAAAGGCGTTAAAAATGAAGCCTCAAGAGGTCACTGACGAGGTTAAAACTTCAGGCCTTCGCGGCAGAGGAGGGGCAGGCTTTCCGACTGGAGTCAAGTGGGGTTTCATCCCTCCCAATAATAAAAAACCAGTCTATCTGATTTGTAATTGCGATGAGTCAGAGCCAGGCACTTTCAAGGACCGGTATATTGTGCATCAGGATCCGCATCAGCTCATAGAAGGAATGTTGATTTCATGTTATGCAGTTGGAGCCAAAGTTGCATATATCTATATTCGAGAAGAATTTCCTGAAGGGGCTAAAATTCTAGAGGATGCGATAGAAGAGGCTAGGAAGAAAAACTTCTTGGGGAAGAAAATTCTAGGAGGAAAATTTAATTGTGAAATATATGTGCACCGTGGTGCAGGTGCCTACATTTGCGGTGAGGAGACAGGTCTCATCGAATCATTGGAGGGGAAAAGGCCTTACCCAAGAATCAAGCCTCCATACTTTCCTGCGGCGCTTGGATTGTATATGTGTCCAACTATTGTTAATAATGTAGAGTCTTTATGCAATGTGAAACACATCATTGCTATGGGGGGGCAAAAGTACGCAAAAATAGGCACTCCACGGAACACGGGAACTAGAATTCTGTGCGTCAGTGGTGACGTAATAAGGCCTGGATACTTTGAGGTTGAAGTCGGTAAAATCACAATGGGTGAACTGATTAATGATGTTTGTGGAGGATTAAGAAAGGGTCGTAAACTTAAAGGAGTCATACCCGGAGGTTCATCAGCGAAAGTTTTGCGAGCAGGTGAGAAATATACAATTGGTACCGGTGAATCAGAGAGGACAATTGGCATTAATGAGATTCCAATGGATTTCGATACGTTGGCAGCTTGTGGTTCTATGGCAGGATCTGGAGGAGTTATTGTTATGGATGACAGTCGGGACATGACATGGATACTAAATAATATAAATACTTTTTATGCCCATGAGTCATGCGGGCAATGCACCCCATGCCGGGAAGGTTCGCTTTGGATGAAAAAAATTACTGATCGAATGGTTTCAGGTTCAGGAGTCCCTTCTGACTTGAAGACTTTGACTTCGGTGGGAGATAACATAGCAGGAAGGACAATCTGTGCTTTCGGAGAAGCGTGCGCTTGGCCTACTCAGAGCTTCGTTGCAAAGTTCCCAGAAGATTTCAAGAAACATACGAGCCGGAGAAATGCCGGCAAAGAGCTTAACCCTGAATCGAAGGCGGCAGCGGCCGGCCTTAAGCGTTGAATTTGTTAATGTCTGCTGCAAGCAAACAAACTGAAGATCTGGTGAACGTCCAAGTGGATGGGCATTGGATTCAGGTAAAAAGGGGAACTCGCATGATTGAGGCTTGCAAACAGGCATCAGCAGAAGTTCCTCATTATTGTTATCACCCTAAACTTAGCTCACCGGGAAATTGCAGAATGTGCCTAGTTGAAATGGGCATGCCGCCCCGACCTACTCCGGGTCAAGAAGCAGAACTGGACAATGATGGGCATGCTAAAATTAGTTGGATGCCTCGCCCTGTTATAGCTTGTGCCAATACAGTTGCTGAAGGCATGGGAATACGAACACAGTCAACATTGGCAAAGGAGTGTCGTGAGGGTGTGATGGAATTTCTACTAATTAACCATCCCCTTGATTGTCCTATTTGTGATCAGGCTGGAGAATGCACGCTCCAAGAATATAGCGTTGAGCACGGAAAGGGTGAATCAAGGTTCCTTGAAAATAAGGTTAAGAAGCCAAAGAACGTCGATATTGGACCGAGGATTCGCTTGGATGATGAGAGGTGCGTTCTTTGTTCAAGGTGTGTGCGATTTACACAAGAAATCGTTGATGATGATGTGCTGGGTTTTGTTGATAGGGGCAGCCATAATGTGTTGACGATTCATCCTGATAAACCTTTGGCGAATAATTATTCATTAAACACGGTGGACATTTGCCCCGTCGGGGCACTTACCTCTAACGACTTTAGGTTCAAGATGAGGGTTTGGTTTATGCGCGAAACAAAGTCCATTTGTAATGGCTGTGCCCGCGGTTGCAATATTCTCATAAGTTCGAGAGAAAATAAGATTTATAGACAAACTCCGAGAGAAAATAATGAAGTGAATTCTTCGTGGATGTGTGATTCTGGAAGGCTTAATTATCATCTTCTTGAAAGTGACGCGCGTCTTACTGACCCGATGATGAAGAAGGGTAAATCTCACGAAACGGTTGATTGGCCTCAAGCGATTCGAAGGACTGCCGAGGGACTGCTCAAGTATAAAGGCGATGAAGTAGCAATTATTGCATCTGCACGCATGACGAATGAGGAGTTATATTTGGTCCGTGTTTTGGCAGACACATTAGAAACCAAGAATGTCGATACACTGAAGTGTCATGGTGAAGGGGACGATTATCTTAATCATAAAGATAGGAGACCGAACACAAACGGAGCAAAGGCCATCCTGAAGCTCCGTAGTCCGGGATCGAGAGTTAATTCAATCAAAAAAGGTATCGAGTCCGGATCAATTAAAGCCTTGTTGGTTTACGGTGAAAATATTGAGAGCAAGGGTTTTGATGATGGGGTTTTGAGTAAGTTGAAATTTTTAGTCTCTTCACACATATTGGCTAACCCAACAGCAAAATTATCAGACATTGTTCTTCCTGGTGCAAGTTATGCTGAGAAAAGAGGATCAATGATTAATGCGACTGGTCGATTGCAGTTGTTGAATAAGGCAATCGAACCACCCGGCAATAGCAGAGATGATTGGGAGATTTTGCAAGATCTTAATTGTGCTATGGATGGGAAGGATTTTATATATGAATTGGCGGACCTTTTTTCTGAAATGGCAAGTGTTGTGCCGGTCTTAAAGGGTTTTACCTTATCAGGGATAGGAGAGAAGGGTGCTTCGGTTATTGAAACTGGAGAAACTATACCACTTCTTGAACGAGAAGCGCAGAGAGTTAATCAGGGTCTCATAGTAGGATAAATGGAGATTGGAAATATATTAACTAATATTGAATTGATGCCGATTCTGATTTCTTTCATCAAAATCGTCATGGTGATATTTGTAGTCATATTACCGATGGTGGCATATTCTGTTTGGGCTGAGCGGCGAGTGAGTGCCGTGATTCAGGAACGTGTTGGACCTAACCGAGTAGGTATTCCTTTTACTAAGATCAGATTGTTTGGGCTTGGCCAACCTATTGCGGACGGGATTAAATTTCTTCTTAAGGAAGATTTCACGCCAGGCCATGTGAATAAATTTTATTATTGGCTTGCCCCAGCACTCACTATGGTTCCAGCGCTATTAACTTGCGCAGTTCTTCCATTCGGCAGTGAACTGTTTGGTGAGAAAATGGTAATAGCGGACCTTAATGTCGGGCCTCTTTTTATTTTTGCTATCGCTTCGCTTAGTGTTTACGGAATTGTTTTAGCGGGGTGGGCATCAAACTCAAAATATTCTTTTCTTGGAGGAGTGAGGTCAAGTAGCCAAATGATATCTTATGAAATATCACTTGGTCTTTCTCTTGTTCCTGTTCTTTTAATATTTGGAGAGTTAAACCTTAGTGAAATTGTATGGGAGCAGAGTAAGAATGGATGGCTTTTGTTACCCTTCTGGGGGGACGGGGCAATATGGAATGGGGGAGTGGATCGATTTTTTCTGCTCTTTCCTGCGTTCATTGCTTTTATAGTTTTTACTACTTCGATATTTGCTGAGACGAACCGGTTACCTTTTGACCTGCCTGAATGTGAAACCGAGCTCGTAGCAGGGTATCATACTGAGTATTCTTCAATGAAGTTTGCTCTCTTCTTTTTGGGTGAGTATGCAGCAATGATCATTGGATCAGGCCTGATAGTGACCTTGTTTCTTGGGGGCTGGTCCCTTCCCTTTGGGTTGGACGCATACCTCATGAATATGACTGGAGACCCGGAGCAAATTCCCTGGTGGCTAGGTTTGATCCATATAGGAACGTTTCTTGCCAAGGTAATTGTTTTTATTTTATTTTTCATATGGGTTCGCTGGACACTTCCTAGATTTCGTTATGATCAGCTAATGAGGCTCGGTTGGATCATCTTCTTTGAGCTTGCGCTAGTGAATATTTTTATTACTGCTGGAATTTTAATTTTAACTCGAGGGTCTGCTTCTTAAATATGGCTGTTATTGTAGAGCGTCCCAAATTATCAATTCTTGAGAAGTTTTACTTTCCAGCAATTATGAAAGGTCTTCGCATCACTCTTGGGCATGCGATTCGGATCCTAAGAAGAAAAAAGAAAGTAACGATGCAATATCCTGAGGAAAAGTGGGATAATAATCTGCCGGAACATTACAGAGGCGCTCCTGCATTAGTTACTGATGAGCATGGAAGAGAGCGGTGCGTTTCATGTCAGCTTTGTGAATTTATCTGCCCTCCACGGGCCATTACTATCATTCCTGAAGAAATTCCTCCTGAGGATCAGTGGTCCAAAGTCGAAAAAAGACCTAGAGAATTTGAGATTGATATGATCCGTTGTATTTATTGCGGAATGTGTGAGGAAGTGTGTCCTGAGCAGGCGATTTTTCTTCGCAAAGATTATGCTATCTCAGGCTATACCCGTGATGAAATGGTTCATAATAAGAAAAAGCTTTATGAGATAGGGGGCGTTCGAGAGGGCCTTGTTAACAAGTGGAACACATTAAAATAGAAAGTCTGAATATTTTTAATGTCGCTACTTTTTTACATTTTTTCAGGGTTGATGCTCGGATTTGGTATAATGGTAATTGTTTGCCGAAATCCACTATCTAGTGCGCTTTGCCTTGTTATTTCTTTCTTAGGGTTAGCTGCTTTGTTTGTCACTCTTAATGCCTATTTCATAAGTATAATTCAGATTCTTGTTTATACCGGAGCCGTAATGGTTTTGTTCCTCTTTATCATTATGCTTCTAGATATAAGAGAAGAGAAAAGTAAAGATTGGAACTTTTTGGCAGTGGGAGGAGGAGTAGTTGTTCTTTTTGGATTTGTTGTACAACTAATTTCTGTGCTTGGTGGATATGAGGATGGAAAACAAAAGATGGTGCCGTTTCCAGAGGACTCATCGCATGAAGATGTAAAGATGATCGGGGCTGAGATTTTCACGAATTACAATTTCCATTTACAGGTATTGGGAGTTCTTTTGTTAGTTGCCACCATTGGTGTCGTTGTTCTTAGTCGCCGGCAAGGGAAGGAGGGTTCGGAAAATAATTAATTATCTCATGCCTACTTTAAATGAATACCTTTTGATGGGCGGTTTGCTATTTGTGATAGGGCTTTGTGGAGTCATGATCCGAAGCAATATAATTGTTATATTAATGAGTCTCGAAATGATGCTCAGTGCAGCTAATTTGACCTTAGTTGCATTTTGGAGATTTGGCGGAGGAGAGGGTTTACCTGCGGACTCATATAACGCACAAGTGATGGTGTTTTTTGTGATCACAGTTGCAGCTGCGGAAGTGGCTGTTGGTTTGGCTATAATCGTTGCTCTTTTTAGATCACGTCAAACAGTAGATGTTGAAGAACTGAGGAGTATGAAAGGATAATACAGATGACAACTGCATTTATTATTCTTTTATTACCATTAGTTGCAGCTGCATCTAATCTTCTTTTGTTGAGGAAAAAGGCAAATTTCAGTGCATTTGTCTCAACGTTTTCAGCGGCGATTTGTTTGGTATTAACTTTCGGGCTTATTCGTCAAGACGACTTAAATAATCTTGGATCATTTAATTGGATAAAGATTGCAGATCTTAAATTGGATATTGGCATAGAGTTACACGGTTTAGGCCTGGGGATGATTCTTGTAGTCACTCTCATAGGGTTTTTGGTTCATCTTTTTTCATTGGGATATATGCGAGAAGATGCAGGGAAGGCGCGTTATTTTTCTGGGCTTTCTCTCTTCATGTTTTCAATGACTGGAATTGTTTTTGCCGACAATCTTGCGATGATGTTTATCTTTTGGGAGCTGGTCGGCGTCAGTTCCTATCTTCTCATTGGACATTGGTATCATAAAAACACAGCAGCCGAGGCAGCGAAGAAAGCATTTCTTGTGAACCGCATTGGTGACTTTGGTTTTATGATTGGAATTCTTCTAATATGGGGATCTTTTGGTAGTGTTAATTTTGTAGAGATTGAAGGGTCGTTGAGGAATGGGAATGGGAATTATGACAAAGGCTTACTTAACTGGTCAGTTTTTTGTATTTTTTGTGGTGCAATTGGTAAATCTGCTCAAGTGCCCCTTCATGTTTGGCTACCCGATGCGATGGAGGGACCAACGCCGGTTTCGGCTTTAATTCATGCAGCAACTATGGTGGCGGCTGGAGTCTTTATGCTGACTAAGGTTCTGTTCTTAATTGAAGTTGCTCCTACTGCGGCGTCAGTCATTCAATACGTTGGAGCTATTACTGCTCTGATAGCCGCACTCATGGCTACTCAGCAAAATGATATAAAAAAGATACTGGCCTATTCAACTTTATCGCAACTCGGATACATGATCATGGCGGTTGGATTTGCTGGACTTTTGAGCGGCGGTGAAGTTTTGGGAGAGAAGGCATCAAATGCGGGATTCTTTCATCTCTACACACATGCTTTCTTTAAGGCGCTGCTGTTCCTTGGGTCTGGAGCAATTATTTATGCATGCCATCATGAACAAAATATTTGGAAGATGGGGGGGCTGATTGGGCGGATGAAAGTAACTTCATTCACTTTCTTAATTGCCACGGCTGCACTTGCGGGGATTTATCCCCTCAGTGGTTTTTATAGTAAGGATGCCATAATGACTATAGCTGCAAACAAGCCCTTGCTGCTAGTCATTGGATCTTTCGTTGCTTTTCTTACTGCATTTTATATGACTCGTCTTTGTGTGGTGGTCTTTTTTGGAAGGGCCAGATCATGGTCATCGGAAGAGGCTAAGGAAGTCCCTCTTCTGATGCTTGTTCCCTTACTAGTTTTAACTATTGGAGCGATATTTGCTGGGCAAACTTTTGCTTATAGCTGGTTTGTACCCTCTAAGGACATTCCTCATCCTGAAGGAGTGGTACTTCCTTTAATTCTTACTGCGATTGCTGTTGCTGGTATTATTGCTGGATTTTTCCTTTATCGTGGACGGGACCAAGAGCCTTACCCCGTTCAGGTGTTATCAAGAAAATTCTATTTGGATGAGATATACATTATACTAGTTAGAATTTTCCAAGACGCTGTTGCTTGGGTTGCAAAACAAATAGACCGACTATTAATTGACGGATTACTTGTCCGTGGTGTTGCCCGGTTAGTCACTGAGATTGGGTCGGTGCTAAGGGGGATGCAGTCTGGCAATTTGCAAGGTTACGCATTCTTATTTGGAGTGGGTGTCATTCTTGTCCTTTATATTATTAATGCTGCGATTGGATAGATGGAACAAATGCTTGTATGATTATTGATCTAATAGTTTTTATCCCGGTTATTGCGGCTTTGGCCATTGGTCTAGGAGCAGAAGGCCGAAAGACTGCTCTGGGTGCGGCCGGAGCAAATCTGATCCTTGGTCTCATTGTGATTAGTGAATTAATGAGGAAAGGGGGAGAGGAGTTAATATTTGAGACTTCCACAGTCATACTTGAAAACCCTAAATTAACTTTGGGTTTTGCTGTTGATGGGATGAGTGGAGTTCTCTTACTGCTCACAGTAATTGTAACTTTTTGTGCGGTTTATGTTTCACCTGAGAAGGCTCCGGATGGGAAAGTGAAACTTTATCATATTGCACCTTTACTCATTTCGGCTGGTGCGTTGGGAGCCTTTTGTTCTACAGACTTATTTTTCTTATTTGCATTTCATGAATTAGCACTCATTCCAACTTTTTTGATGATAGGGCTTTACGGACACGGGAGGGACAAGTTAGCGGTTGCTTGGAAGATAACTATATATCTTGGGGTAGGTAGTTTGATTTTGTTGGGTGGATTGATAGCATTGTATTCGAACTTAACCAGTGCTGAATCCGCAACATTCAATATTGCTGATCTTACCGCTATTGCCGAAACAATGCAGTTAGACCAGGAAGTACAAAAGTGGATTTTCTTACCTCTTTTTCTTGGCTTTGGTATACTAGTTTCGCTTTTCCCTTTCCATAGCTGGGCGGCACCAGCTTATGCTTCTGCCCCAACATCAATCGCAATGCTTCATGCAGGAGTACTGAAAAAGTTCGGTTTATACGGAATATTAAGAGTTGCGATGCCCATGCTCCCAAAGGGTTTTGAAGCTTGGGAGGGCTTAATATTAGTTTTATTATTGGGGAACATTATCTACGTGGGGTTCGTGACAATTTCACAAAAGTATCTGGATAGGATGTTAGGTAATTCTAGTGTGATGCACATGGGCTATGCTTTTTTAGGGATCGCTTGCGTTAATCATATTGGCTGGAATGGGGCAGTTCTTATGATGTTTGCTCATGGTATCTCGATTGCGTTGTTATTTGCTTTGTGTGGTTCGCTTAGAGAAAGATTAAGCACACTAGAGCTTTCTGAAATAGGAGGGTTAGCTAGCAAGGTTCCGTTCTTAGCTGTGAGTTTTGGGTTCGCTGCTTTCGCTTCAATTGGCTTGCCAGGTTTTGCTAATTTTGCATCTGAAATAACGATTCTTTTTGGTGCTTTTAATGGCGCTGGCGAAGTGGGGAACCTTCAAAAAGCAGCCATATTAGCTTTGTGGGGTGTTGTCATATCTGCCGTCTATATGCTTCGAGCCTATAGGAATGTCTTCCAAGGTGATTCGGCTCAAGGCCTGACTTTGGTGAGACGCGATTCATTAAATAAGATCCCAATCATATTAATGATAGTCGTACTTTTGTTAACTGGATTTTTTCCTAACTTAATTTTAAGCATGTTACCGAGCTGATAAATTTATGCCTGCATATTATCTTGAGATCCTTATTTTATTGCTTGGCTTTACGATGCTGGGCATTGAGGCATTTTCATCTAATCGGTCCCGTTCAGGAATTGCAGTCTTAGGGATCAGTGGTCTTTTCGTTGTCTTATTATTTTTAATTATTGCAGTCCCTTCTTCTGAAGTTCCCTACGATTATTGGGGGATATACCACGTTGATAAATGGGCTTTGTTTTATAAGGCTATAGCAATATTAACAACTTTACTTGTCCTTGTTTTAGCTAAGGACTTTTCTTCTGCTTTCAAAAAGTACACTTCTCAGAGTAATGAATTTTCAGGAATCGGTGAGTACTATTGCCTTCCTATTTTTGTGTGTGCTGGGCTTATGTGGATGGCTTCGGCAAAGGATTTGATTACCATTTTCGTATCTTTGGAATTAGTTACTATTGGTTTTTATGTGCTTGTTTCTTTTATGCGTAGGAATGTTGGTTCGCTTGAGGCAGGAGTGAAATATTTAGTTCTAGGAGCGTTATCGACAGGATTTTTGGTATATGGAATTGCTTGGATATTTGGTGTGACTGGTCACTTTGATCTTAGTGGAATTGCCGAGGCGCTCAATTCTGGAGAGATTGAGAAGAAACCTATTATCTTTGCGTTTGCTCTTCTCATGGTGGGTCTGGGGTTTAAGGTTGCAGCAGTTCCTTTTCACATTTGGGTTCCTGATGTTTATCAAGGCACCTCAATGCCAATCACTGCATTTCTCTCGGTCGGATCTAAAGCGGCAGGTTTCATTGTTCTACTAAGAGTGATAGAACCTTTCCTTAATTCACCTCTAACTTCGAGCTCTGTAATTTTGATTTTATCTTTTTTGGTTTGTGTGACCTTGTTCTTTGGTAACCTTGTAGCAATTAAACAAACGAATATTAAAAGGTTGCTGGCTTATTCAAGTATTGCCCATGCTGGATTTTTAATGATGGCTTTGCCCGCCATGGAAAGTGGTTTCCATTCAAAATTAATCGGACCATCTCCAATGGAGTCAATTTCATTTTATTTGGCCGGTTATTTATTGATGACCATGCTATGCTTTCTAGTGATAACGATCGTCAGTTCATTAACGGATGGAGAAAACATTGATGATCTTAGGGGCTTAGGCGCGCGTTCTCCTTTGCTGGCTTTTGCAATGCTTGTTGGGGTTGCTTCTCTAGCGGGCATCCCTTTAACTGTCGGCTTTTTTGGTAAGTTCCTATTGTTTAATATAGCGATTCAATATGCCGTATTCTCAGGGTCTTGGTACATCGTTGCTTTTGCTGTATTGGGGGCTTCTGCTGGCTTTTATTATTACTTTAAAATTATCCGAGCAATGTATTGTGGGGGGGCTGAGCAAGACGGCGATCAATTGGCTCTTACGATTAGCACATTGTCTAGGGTAGTAATTATAGTTCTTCTTGCTGGTGTGATTCTTTGTGGGGTATTTCCTAAATTAATTCTTGGGTTCCTATAGAAATAATTGACTGGGTTTGAGTCTATTTTGATGGCCTTTTCCTTATGTTAATTATTCTTTTCAATACGTTGTAATTTCACAGAGCTAGGGTAATATTGTTAATGTGAAGATCTTACTGGTCGAGGATGAGACTGAAATAGGCGAACTCATCAAAAATGGATTAGAAAAAGAAGGTTTTGTATTGGATTACTGCCAGGACGGTGATTCGGGCATGGAGCATGCGATGACAAGATCTTATGACGCTATAGTTTTGGACGTGATGTTGCCTGGGCGCAGTGGCCTTGAAATTCTTAAGGTGATTCGTGCAGGGCACAATAATGTGCCAGTAATTATAATTACGGCTAGAGGTGAGACCGAGGACAGGATTGAAGGATTAGATTTGGGTGCAGATGATTATCTCCCGAAACCATTCTTTGTTGAAGAGCTCATTGCGCGATTGCGCGCAATTTGGAGGCGCTCTTCTGAGACTGGCATGAGTGTACTTAGCGTTGGTTCATTGTCTGCTAACCTTATGAAGAGAGAAGTGGTGAGATTAGGCGTTCAAATTGAGATGACACCTAAAGAATTTTCTCTTCTTGCCTTTTTGATGAGAGCCCCTGGTCGCGTCCTTACAAGAACCCAAATACTTGAACAAGTATGGGGCTATCATTTTGATCCAGGAACGAACCTTGTGGATGTTTATATTAGGAGGTTACGATCAAAAATTGATATTGAAGGAGAGGTTCCATTAATAGAGACTCTGAGGGGAGTGGGGTATCGGATGCAAGATCCTGACAATCCAAAGGAGGGGTAGGCGGTGTCGCTCTCATTTCGGCTTCGAATAGCATTGTGGTCCGCATTGTTGTCTGGGACTGTATTGATTGTCTTTTTGGGATTCACTTCAAACATGGTTCGTAAGACTATGACTGAAGAGGCAGATTATGAGCTGAAAGGATTTACCGCAAACATGGTTTTAACTGCTCAGGCGATGGAAGAAGGAGGGCTACTTCAGACTCAGTTAGTGGGTACTTTGAGTGCTGAAAGGGCAGAGGTTAGATTAATTGAGTTGGCTGAAATTGAAGATTCTGATGTGAGTATCGTTGGCCGATCTCCATTGGCATTGGAAGACTCGCTCATCGAAGGTAATCAGATCTACAAAGAACCGGATTGGCCTGAACCGGGGAAGGAAATTGAATGGAAGCCTGGAGGATCTAACGAGACTGTAGAGTATAAAGATAAAACTTGGAGAGTAATGTGTAGAACCTTTGATGGATACAAAGTTCGCATGGCAATAGACTTAAAGGAAATTCGTGATGAGCTATCTAAACTTATGCGAAGATATTTTGAGGCGTTACCGCTTGCTTTGATTATTATTGGTTTTGGTGCTTGGTGGATAGCTGGAAGAGTTGTTCGACCTGTACAAAAAATTATAGCTACAGCTGAAAATGTAACGGCCCAAGGGTTGGGAGCAAGAGTGCAGGGAGTCAGCTCAAAAGACGAGCTAGGTAGATTGGCTGCTGTTCTTAACCAAATGATGGATAGGCTCGAATCTTCGTTCAGTCAGATGAAGAGGTTTGGTGCGGATGCTTCACACGAGTTAAAAACTCCTCTGGCTGTTATGCAGGGCAAGATTGAGGCGGCGTTGCAGGATCATGGAGAGGGAAGTGAACATGATACGGTGCTAGTTGATGTTCTTGAGAGGGTTGGGCAGTTGAGATCAATAATTGACAGCTTATTGATGCTTTCAAGGTCAGATGCTGGCAGTTTGATTATTGAAAAGCAAAAGTTAGATCTTTCTCATCTAATGTCTGAAATTGTTGAAGATGCTGAAGTGATAGCTGCCGAAGAGGGAATATCATTTCAATCCGAAAATGGGAGCTCTGGTTTTATAGTGAATGGGGATGAACGTCTTTTGAGGTTGGCTATATCAAACCTTTTGACTAATGCGACTAAGTATAATATTTCCGAAGGAGGTAAAATAATAAGTGAGTTGAGAAAAAGTGGGAATGCTTACCAAATATCAATTAGTAACACTGGTCCTGCGATTCAAGATGAAATAAAAGAGAAGATATTTGAGCGATTTTATCGAGTAGACACGGCAAGGGGGCCAAATAAATCGGGATTTGGTTTGGGATTGAGTCTTGCGCGGGTCATTGCTTTGGCTCATGGGGGAGAGCTTAACTTATCAAGCTCAGAGGGGGGAACTAATTGTTTTGTGATGACATTACCTCAGTAGGAAAGTGTAGAAAACCTGTTAAAGATAAGTATATAATTAATGCCTCCAGAAGTTGATTGCCCCATAGAGAAAATGCGCTTGGCTGATCTTAATCAAGCTTCTATCTCTGCATTCCAACGGGCGTATGAACAGCTTTGTAATGGTGACGATTTAAAGATATCCGAGGAGTCTATAAGGCCAGTCTATGATTTGAATCGATATGAAGATTTACCGGATTGTGAGACTGAGGAGATTATTAGCTCATTGCAGGAAACTGTTATTATTAAGCTGAATGGAGGCATGGGAACTGGGATGGGTCTTGAGAAGGTAAAATCACTCCTTCCTGTTAGAGAGGGGATTAATTTCCTGGATGTTATTGTTAAGCAACTTTTGCACTTGCGATCATCTTATTGTGAAGATTTACGCTTCTTGTTGATGAATAGTTTTTCTACGAGTGATGATACCAAGTCTTATTTGTCAAAGTATCCTGATCTTGGGAATCTAGAAAACATTGAGCTCATGCAGAACAGGGTTCCGAAGATTAGAGCTGATAATTTTGCCTCAGTCAATTTTCCGGATTCATCCAAACTTGAATGGTGTCCTCCTGGGCATGGGGATATATATTCTTCGTTACTGGGCACTGGTCTTCTAGATAAGTTGCTTAATGAAGGGGTAAGGTTCGCTTTTATATCTAATTCTGACAATCTTGGAGCAACGTTTGATTTTAATATTCTAAATAGTTTTAAGCAGGGGGAGGCTTCATTTTTAATGGAGGTAACACAAAGAACTGAAGCCGATAAAAAGGGAGGTCATTTGGCTAGAGGGAAAGACACGGGGTCATTGATTTTAAGGGAAATAGCGCAATGTGAGGATAAAGATACGTCTGCTTTCCAAGACATTAGCAAGCATCGCTATTTTAATACTAATAATATTTGGATTCGTCTAGATGCATTGAAAGAAAACATGATGGATTCGGGGGGTGTGCTTGAGCTTCCCATAATAAGGAATCACAAAACAGTTGATCCTACGGACTCTAACTCCTTGCCTGTTTATCAACTTGAAATAGCTATGGGCGCTGCCATTCAATGCTTCAAGGACTCCGTTGCATTAAGTGTTCCGCGTTCAAGGTTCGCTCCCGTTAAGACGTCGGAGGATTTATTTGCATTGCAATCTGATGCCTACTCAATGACTGAGGACTTTCAGATTCAGCTCATACCGGAAAGACACGGGATTCCTCCTATTATCAGTTTAGATGATGATTTTTATGCAAGGGCTGATCAATTAAATTTGGCCACGCAGTTTGGCGTTCCCTCCTTGCTGAATTGTAAAAAACTCCAAGTCGAAGGACCAGTTGTTTTTAATGAGGGTACGATCTTTCAAGGATCGGTGGTTGTGCGCAATAGCTCAAAACAGATAAAGGAATTGCCTGCGGGAGAATATAATGATGAAATTATCGAATTGAATTGATTATTGTCTCCTGTTTATATGATTTCTCTTTTAGATTATAACTTTTCAGAATCCGCAAGGACATGTGTTAATAAAAGTAAGGTAATATAAAGATGAAATATATTAAGCTAGTTTTTTTGGGTGGTTGTATCGGAGGATTTATCTTTCTTCTTTTGGAGGTTATTGTTCGTATTTTTTTTCCTGTTCCCATGGAGCCTGGAGTAGCCTTGACCCTCAACAACGAGATTCCGGGTATTCGTAGTAATGTTCGATATAGCTTTGATGGGTACCGATTGAGGAAAGCTAATTGGGACGATGGCCAGGGAGGTAATTCTATTAGAATTCTTTGCTTCGGAGGAAATGCAACTACTACAGTATTCCAAAAATCTGAGGATGCTTGGTGGGGAAAATTAGCTGAAAGAACATCTAATGAAACGGGTAAGAATATAGAAGTGGGAGCAATGGCTAAGACCTCAACCGGTCAGTTCATACTGCCATCGGTTGTCAACGCTGAGAAGATTGTTGAAAAGTATGAGCCTGATTTGATTGTCTGTTGTTATGGGTTCGGAGATACTTTGCACTATAAAGATTATGTTTATAATCGCGATAAGATTAATGCCTTAAGGAAGGGAGCGCCTAGAGGTTTAAAGTATTCTCTTGCGAAGATTTCGCACATGATGCGGTTAATACGTAATAAGAAGACGAGGCGACATTTGAAGGAGGCATGGAAACCATTGAATGCTCCTAATTATCATAGGGATCTTCTTTTCCATGACAGGCTATATTACCAATCCTGTCCTGAATTGGAATATATTAAGCGTGATGAACATGATCCGTTAAATGAATTCATTGATGGGATTAAAGCTTTCTCGGAACTGGCAACTAAGAATGGGTGTAGATTATTAATCGTTGGCGAACCTTCTATTCATAGCCAAAACCTAGGTAAGGAGGAACTCTCTTTGATGACTTCAGTTTATTACCCAACAAAACCTGTACCAGGCAAGGGCTCAGGCCATCGAGTTAGACCGGAAACGATTGCTCTTGAGTTGAAGCGATTTCATGCCGCGGCCTCTGATTACTGTGAACAAAATGAAATCGAATGGGTTAATCTTCACGGAATGATTCCACAAACCATTGAATATTTCCTTGGTGAAACTGACGTAACGGATGTAGGAGCCAGTGAGATAGCTGATAAATTAATGCCGGCAGTAACGAATATTGTAAATGGCCTATAATATACGATTTTTTTTGCTTCACTTAACCTTTCAAAATAGTTGTTTTTTGATTAAAACAGTGCAAATTTGTAGTTTGAGCAATTGTATATTTAGTAAATATTGAATTGATTCTCAAAGGATGTTGATAAGACTTTTTAAGTAAAATAAACCCATGATTAAATCTCCGTTAAATTACAAGCAGTCATTACAAGGTAGACAATTCTATATTTTTGCAGCCTTCCTTGCTGTCCTAACTTTTCTTTTTTATTCCGCTCCTGAGCTTTTAGCGCAAGAAGCTGATGCTGATGCGGATGATACTGTGGCAAAGAAAACCATGCTTGATAATGTTACGGATGCAGGCATTTGGATGCTCCCGCTGCTCCTAGCTTCTGTCGCGATGGTTGCACTTATCGTATATAATTTCATTCAATTAACAGAGAGCAAATTCAACCCACCCGATCTCAAGGCAAGCCTTCATGATCACATGGCAAACTGTCGTGTCCGTAGTGCCATTGAGGTTGCATCAACGAGTCCTACCTATTTAGGCATGATGGTTGCGGCGGCTTTGCCAAATGTTGACGCGACAGACGCTGACAGTCTAGGAAGAGAAGATGTGGAAGATGCTATTGCGGAATTTACAGTAAAACAGAACAGCGATCGCTTAACATGGATCGGTTATCTAGGAATCATTGGTCAGATAGCTCCTATGTTGGGTCTTTTGGGAACGGTCGTTGGTATGATGGGCGCATTTAATACACTTGCCTCTCAAGGTCAGGCTGACCCATCTGTTCTGGCTGGTGACATTGGACTTGCGATGGTGACAACAGCTTCAGGCCTCATAATAGCGATTCCTTCGATTTTCTTCTTTTTCTTTTTAAGGAATAAGTTAAATGGATTAGTTGCTAGTTGTCATAACGACTTGTCTGAGATGTTAGATGCTAGCTATCAAGCTGTTAATGCGGATCAAGCCATGGCTAAAGTGCCAGAAGGATTTCAATCTTAATAGGCAGAAGGCACATTTCTTTTGAGTAAAAAGAAAAAATTAGAACTAGGATAATAATAAAATGGCCTCATCCAAACTCCAGTCAGTTTTGGAGCATCGGGAAGATGATCCGAAGATGGACATGTCACCTATGATTGATATGGTCTTTCTTTTGCTGATTTTCTTTATGGTGGCCTCAAGAATGGTGACTGTTAAAGTGGATGATCAGATTAAACCGCCAGTTGCTGATGAATCTATTCGGCCACAAAATGCCAAAGGCCGTATCATTTTTAATATTCGATCAGATGGAACGTTCACTGCTGGTGATGGAAAGGTGACCGTCACTGAAGACGAAATAACGGAGAGGGTTATCGCCTGGAATGACAGGTACAAGGACACAGATACTGGAGCTTCTCTTTTGCTCAGATCGCACCGCGATGCGTCGGTCAGAGATGTTAAGAAAGTAACTAAAGCGGCGGCTCTGGGAGGGATTAACAAGGTAGTCTTTGGATCCTTAAAAACTGGAAAGTTTGATTAATTGGCATGGCTCGAAAAAGGAAATACAGGCAAGAGGCTGATAAAGATCCAGAATTGGATATTTCATCATTGGTTGACGTTGCATTTCTTTTGCTCATTTACTTTCTTGTTACAGCCACATTGAGGCCTGATGAGACTGATCTTTCAATTGTTTTACCGACTCAAATCCCTACAGAAAATCCGGATAAAGTTGATCCTGTCGCTATAGTTATTGGGCCGAGTGGCAATATTACTTATGATGGGGATGACATTCCTACTAGTGGGGCTAAGGGGGCTGACCGTTTGCCTGAATTAAGAAGTCGCTTAAAGGAATATAAACAATTATGTGATAATGGTGGCAGTAAACCGATGGTTACTGTGGCAGCAGATGATGACGGTAAAACTCAACGGTTTATAGACGTTGTTAACGCCTTGGCGTCAGTACAGATAAAAAATATCACGATGACTGGTTTCCGGGACGAGAAAGAATAACTTTTCCTTCACCTAATCTTTTTAGTGTTTCTTCGTTTAATAGATGAAGTGGATGAAATTAAACTAGAAATGAATTGGTTAGCTAAAAGATAGATAAAACCCCTTTTAACAGAATATTCATCTGAGGTATACTTTTCATGCTTATATTGTAATATTGTTAAGCCCCAACAAAGCCAAAACCACTACATGGAAAAACAAGTAATGCGCTACCATAGAATTATTACTTTTCACATATTTTTTTGCCTGAGCTTTTTTGTATTAAATATAGAAAGATCAGATGCCCAGAATCCAGTTGATGACAATTACCGTAAGGCTGTTACCCTCATGGAGGAAGCAAAGTGGACAGAGGCGTCAAGTGTATTGACGTCTGTCATAAGTGACCATAGCCAAGACGCTATGAAGTATTATGGCCCGGCATTTGGATTGCTCCACTATCATCTGGGTCTTTGTCAGATGTCACAAAAAAAATACAAAGAGGCTGCTCGACAGTTTGAGATTACATATAAAAATTTCCCGAACAAGTTAGCTGATGGCATCCCAAACACTCGTAACCACTATCACAAAAATGCTCTGTACCGGTGGGGCACAGCTGAACAAGGTGCCGAAGAATATAAAGGTGCATTAAAAATATACGACAAATTCATCAGTGAGAAGCCTGAGAAGGGAACTTACAACGGTGCTGAGCTCTATATCAATATGGGAGTTTGCCATGCGAGGTTAGGCAATGTTGCAGAAGCGACTGATAAAATTCAAAAGGTATATGACAATCATGACAAGTTAAGGGAGCGAGACAAAGGAATGTTACATCTTGCTTTCTTTGATCTTGCCAATCAGTGGATAGAAAAGGCGCTACCAGCTGATGGCATTGCTTTCATGGATAAAAATGATGAACCACTTCGTTTTTCACCTTTTGACAGCTATAAGTATAAATTTAATGAGAGGACTCTTAAGCTTGCGCAGGATGCTTCGAGTGGTGAGAAGAATCTTGATGCATTAGCTCTTAGATTTTTTACACTTGTCCCTCGAACTGAAGACGTCATTTCCGAACTTCAGGACAGAATGTCTTTTGAAAAGGGTGATGCAACAAGAGCCAAGATACAAAAAGAGATTGATAAATATGAAGCTAAGATTTCTGGAGGTACTACTGTAGATATCGCAGCGCTAAGGCTCTTGGCGTATGTTTATGAAAAGAATGATAGTTTTCGTGCCGCATACGCGGTTTACGATTACATGACAAGAAACTATCCAATTGCTAGGTCATTGGATGGCAAAAAAGATCTTCATCCTGATCTTGTATACAATGCTACTAGGTGTGCATTTTCTATCGGAGATTTGCTTTCAGCGCAACATCATGGGATGAATTTCTTAAAGAAGTATCCGGGTCACGAGTTAGAACCAGATGTTCAGAGCATGCTTATGGAACAGTTGTTTCGTAGAGGTGACTATGAGCGATGCATCGAGATTGCTGTTAGTATTTTGCCCAAGCTGCCAGATGATAGTCCGCAACAAGATCTTTGCCTTTTTTGCTTGGGTGGTTCCTATTACTATGATGGGCAATACGAAGAAGCAGATGAGATACTTGAACAGCACGTAAAAAAGTATCCAAAAAGCGGTTATCTTGAAGAATCTAGTTACTATCGAGGAGCCAATAAAGTGAAACTACTTAATTGGTCTGTAGCATCACCACTTCTCGAAAAATGGCTAAAAGATTATCCCGAGTCATCGTTAAGACCCTTTGCTATTTTAGATAGAGCCACCTGTCATTTTGCCACTGATGAAATGGTGAAGTGTCTAGAAAAGCTTGACGAAATTGAGCAGCGTCATCCTGGGAGTGACATTTATGACCGTAGTCTGAATTTACGAGGTGATGTGCTGCAAGCACAAAAAGAGTGGCCAGCTGCTCAAGAATCTTATGTCAAAGGAAAGTCCACAGCGGAAAAAACAGGGCATTATCAGGTCGCTGCTGAGTCATTAAGTCAGCTTGTAGTTGTAGCAAATTCTCAAGAAAAATATAAAGAAGCTACTGACTATTATGATGAATTTGTTATAAGCTATCCAGGCAATTTTCTCGAGCCACAAGTGGTGGCTAATGCATTAGAGGCCCTTATTCATGAATCTATTGGAAGGGGCCAGGAGGGCCTGAATAAAATGGAGAGTATTATCGATCAGCTGGGTCGTCAGGAGAATGCTGATCTTGAGAAGGCTGTTGCGAAGTATGGAAATGTTTCAATTAAATTATTCGGCGAAGATAAAACAATTCTAAAGTTAAAAGAAATGGCTACTAAGCCCGGGCAACCTCAGGCTGTGTTGGCATGGCTTTTAGTTTCTAGAGTTGATATTCTAGAAAAAATCAAAAAGGATAATCCGGCTACTGCTACGGCGGAAATAAACACTGCATTCACAGAGCTTAGAAGTTTTGATAAAAAGGTACTGGCTCCTTATGTTCTTGCAAGGATAGGAGGATTTTTGAGGCCTACTAATTCGGCTGAGTCAGTTCCCTGGTTCAATGAAATTGTTGAAAGGCCCGGCGTGGAAGCTAAGGATTTTGCATATAATGCATTAGCTAAAATTTATTTAAAGGGGACCGATACAAATAAACACGAACTAGCGTTGAAGAATATTGACTGGGTCATACAAAACACAGGAGATAACAATATTGCAGGTGAATCAGCTTATGAGAGAGCCTCGTATTATTCCAAGAGAAAAGATTGGCCTGAGGCGGAAAAGCGATGGACCGAATTTACTGCAAATAAAAAATGGGCTGGGAGTAGAAGCCCCGAAGCATGGTATCAATTAGGTAAGGCTCGGGACGAGCAGAACAAATTTCCCGAAGCTCTTAGTGCGTATGTGAATGTGTATGGAAGATACGGATCTAGAATAGAGTATGCATTACCTGCTGTTGCTCGTTCCGCAGAAATCCAAAATGATCTTGGAGAAAAAGAAAAAGCTTACCGGCTAGCTTATGTGAGTGGATTTAAGTGGGCTAAGTATTTTGATCAATATCAGACTGAATATCAGATATTAAGGTCCATCTATGTTTCATTGGAGGGAGAGTATCGCAAAGAGAACGATAAGGATCCTTTTACCAATTAATAAACTAAGTGTCCGCATTGTTGCTAAATATTTTATTCTTCCAAGCCATTTGAATGAAAAACTACATTAAACCATTTTTAATTATAATTTCCCTTTCCATAGGAATCTCTGTGGATTCATTAGCCAAACCTATTGCGGCAACTCTCACAATGGGTAAGAACAAACAGGACTTTCCTGGTTACGTGACAAAGGCTGACGATAATAACTTATACGTTAGCCAGTTTGAGGATGGGTCAGCGGCAGCAGGTTACTCATTGGCAAGTATCCATGAAATTTCATGGCGAGAGCCCGATGATTGGAAGGAAGCGATGGAATTATGGAATCGCAATGACTATACTGGCGGTATAACTGCTTTTGCAGAAGCAATGGTGAGTTATAAAGGACTAGCTGAGTCAAAGCATCCTTTAATGCAAGATTCGATTGGTGCGCAGGCCGTGTTCTACTATATGGAGTGTTTGCGGAGGAAAGGTAAATTTAGCTCGATGATGGAGCCTTATCTTAAGGTTCAAAGAGTGAACTTAGGAGCTAAATGGCAAGATCAAATTAGACTTTTCCAAGGATGGTCTCATTTAGCTGAAGGGAAGTGGAAACCCTTAAATTTAATGATGGAGGTATATGAGGTTAAGGAGATTGAAATTCCGGGCATTGGAGATTTTACTGTTGCTCCGAATGAGCTCCCTATAAAGCCCGAGATTAATGTGCACCATATGGCACAGATTGCTTTCTTGCGGGCAAGATCAACTGATGAGCTTTCTAATCTTCTTAATGTGGAATTGAGTGAGCTTGATCCTGATTCTGATGAAACTCTTGAGCTGAGGCAAAAACTTGCTAGCCAGATAGGAGTGATGCGATCAAAAGCGCTCACTGACTATTCTCGTGCTTTTACTATAAATTATGGACAGGAAAGAGGCCTTGCCTTGAGAGCGATGATTGGATCAATGAAGTTGATCAAAAGAATGCCCAACTTTTCCACTAACTTTGTCATGCAGAAGGAAGCTCATGGAATAGCTAAACTCCTTAATGGTATTAGCCCAAGCAACATGCCTGCTGAATTATCAGATCTTTTACAGGCTCCTGTGGACCCCGACGCTGGAAAATAATATTCCTAATTTTCCTGATATTATTAATTAGATTCTATATGTAATTCATTTAGTCCTAAGCTTTCTTGTTCTTCGAAGAACAAGAAAAATAATTACCCTTTAATCTTAGCTGGGTATTTGAGCATCGTAAGAACATCTCTGGGGCTCATTTTCACTACCTTGTCTTCACTGACGCCAAGAGCAATTAATCTCTTTTTTTGATCATTTTGGCGTCGACGCTTTGCAGCTCCTCCCTTGCGGGGACGGGTGAGGTGCGTTTTCATGTATTTTCTTCTTACGCGCATTTTATCGAGAGGTTAGCTTTAGTCGTTAGTGTTATACAATATTGTATTTGGGCGATTAATCTGCATCAAAAATCAGATTCTTAAAGTGAATTTTATGAATTAATGATTCGCTTTAATTTCATCAAATACTGCAGGAGGCACCATTTTAGCAACATGTTCTTCCCAGCCTTCCGGCCCGATTAGACCTTTTACCATGCTACTGCTTACTTCAGCTAAATCCCTTGGAGGCATTAGGAATACAGTTGTAATATCTTTTTTGAGTTGAGAATTTGTGTGTCTCATGCCCCTTTCAAATTCGTAGTCATGGGCGGATCTTATGCCTCGTAGTATGTAACTTGCTCCTATCTCGGTCGCGTAGTCAACGAGGTACAAATTCTCGAAATACGCGATATCTAAATTATCACTGAGAGGAAGAGTCTTTTTTAATATATTTAATCTTTCATCTACCCCGTAAGTGTAATTTTTTTCAGGGTTTATTCCTATTGCAACGGTTAAGTGATCAAAGAGGGAAAGTCCCTGTTTAATCATCCAAAGGTGCCCATTAGTGAGTGGATCAAAGCTGCCAGCGTAAACCGCTTTTTTTTGTGGTGAGGACATTTTACGAAGATTTAAGATATTGTTGAATAAATTGGGATCGCTTTAATTCAAGATCGCCAATGACATTAATTGATTGTCCGCATTTAATTTCTAGTGATTGTCCAATGCATAATGGTAAAGAGTAGTGCTCCCCATCAATGAATAGTTTCCCTTTTCTTGTAAGAGAATCAATCTTTACAGAGGAAGTGATTCCTGAAGCGGATTCTCGCGTGCCTCGATGTATGAATTGAAATTTATCACTTGTCAATGGTAAGGGGTCGAGACCTTCTTGGAAGGACCATGCAGTTGATCCTGCAGCAGTTGATATGAGGATCCCACTGTTACGATATGTTTCCCCTTCAACTTCGTAACGGGTAGTTGCGGCTGGATTTGGATTGGCAAACAATAAATCGTTAAGCACAGGAGGGCCGACCGATATTCCATCTATTTTCAATGAAATGCGCGACAAGTTTGTCCTTGGCCCATTGTTTACGTTATTAAATAATTCCTCAAAATTATCTCCTGTGCACGAACAGAAGAAACCAACGCTTCTAACAGGATCTGAATTCACACCGAGCATCGGAGTGGTGTCTGTGATATAGTGAGAAGTTTCTAAAAAGGTTCCATCACCTCCAACACTTATGACAAGGTCCGCAGAGCTTATGGTCGATTCGGTAATTTCAGATCTGTACACCATATTTATTTCTGCCCCAGATGCACTTAGTGTGTTTTTTACAGTTTGAATTGTGTTTTTCTGGGTCTGGTGGCTTTCTTGGAATGCTTCCTTAGCTTCAGCTTTCCCAGAAATATAGGAACTGACATTACTGTCCTTGGAATTGCTAAACAGTTCCCAGACGCTTTTCTTATAGATGAGCGCAACTTTCATTGTTCCATTGCTTTAATTCTCTTTGAATTTTGTCTAAATCGCAACTGTAAGAACTTACGGTAGGTTTGACCATGAGTTCAAATACTAATAAATCCAGATTCAGTTATTAAATGATCTCTTATTTTAATAAGGTAATAGACGTTTATATTATCATTGGGGCGAGAGGATCTATTGGAGTTTAAGCTTTAAATATTATTTATAAGATTTAGAGCTCTTAACTCAGAGGCGGTAGCGCATCTTTCTACTTTCGATTTGCCGAATAATTTTTGTGGATCTATTCCTTGAATGTTTTCCTCCTTAATGACCATTTAGATATCTTCACCTGTCAATATTGAATCTTTTATTTTAGGGTAACTTCTCTTAATGGTTGAAATTCAGCGCCTTCCTTGGAGCCTTCAAAGAGTTCATTGTTTTTCATTTGTAACATGAGAAAAACTTCTTCTACTCTTGAATATATTCTATATCATCTGCGTTACTTTTGTGTAACAATGGTTGAACCATGAGGTCATGATTGAATGTAAAAACAAATCATGGTTCGGCTTTAGATATAACAGTATTAAGCTTAAATTTGAGCAGCCCTATAAGCGACTCTTTGCAATTAATTTATTATGAACATCATTAAAGTTTTTATTCTTTTTCACATACTTTTCATTGCTCAGATTTCTATAGCTAAAGATCAAGCTAATTGGGCACATGATACTAGTGACATTGCTCCTGATTCTGCAGTAACCTTCGGTGTTCTTGAAAATGGGCTTCGATATGCCGTGATGCCTCATTCCGAACCTCCTGAAAGAATCAGTATGAGACTTTACGTAGATGCTGGTTCCTTAATGGAAACTGAAGAGCAGCAGGGCCTTGCCCATTTTATTGAGCATATGGCGTTCAATGGAACCAAGAATTTTCCAGCTGGGCAAATGGTTGAGTATTTTCAGCGATTGGGGATGTCTTTCGGAGGCGACACTAATGCACATACCTCATTTAAAGAAACGGTATACAAACTTGAGTTGCCTAAACCTGAAGAAAATTTAATTAAGAAAGCAATGTTACTGTTCCGTGATTATGCAGACGGAATGCTTATGAGTGGAAAAGAAATAGAGAAGGAACGAGGGGTAATTTTAAGTGAATTGATTACTCGAGATTCTGCTGAATGGAGGACGCAAAAAGAAGCATATAAGTTTGCTCTTCCGGATTCATTAATTAGCAAACGATTCCCGATAGGCACCAAAAAAGTAATAAAGGGAGCAGGTCGAAAGACGTTCATGGACTTTTATAAGACTTGGTACACGCCTAATCGTATGTCTATCGTGGTCGTGGGAGCGGTCAAAACGGATGGTATCATTGCAATGATTAAGAAGAACTTTTCATCAATGCCATCACAAAAGTCTACTCTTAGCGATCCTGATCTTGGGAAAATTACGGTTGGAAGAGGGGTAATTACTAAGACGCATTATGAAAAAGAAGCGACTGAAACTAATGTTAGCATTGAGGTCGTAAAACCCTACTCATGGGAACCGGATGACACTAAAAAGAATGTCAGGAACCTAAAGCTTTTCATCGCTAACCATATTATTGATAATCGCATTTCAGAGCTCGCTAAAAAGAAGGAGGCTGTAATAACCGGTGGCGGTTCCTATGCTCAGGATTTTCTGGATTTCGCACAGTTCGCAAGTGTTTATGTGACTACTGAACCTGATAATTGGAAGGGAGCTTTGCATGTTGCTGAACAGGAAATCAGAAGAGCTCTTACTTATGGGTTTAATCAGAACGAATTTGAAGAGGTTTCTGCGACTCTCCGTAACGCATATGAGCAAGCTTTAAGAAGTTCTGTTTCCCGTAAATCAAGGAGCCTTGCTGATGCTCTTACTCGATCTATTTCAGGACAAAAAGTTTTTACTAGCCCTAAACAGGATATGGATTGGTTGAATAAGAATCTTGCGTTAATTACTGCAGATGCGTGTCATGGGGAATTGAAGAAAGCTTGGGAATCCAGTGATAGGCAGATTTTTATAGGCGGTAATATTGAGCTTAATAAAGCGGATAGTCAAATTCAGAAAGCATATTTGAGATCGAAATCAAAAGAGGTCAACCCACCCAAGAAGGAGGACAAGGCAGAATTTGCATATAAAAACTTTGGCAAACCGGGGCAGATAGTTGAAAGGAAAGAGGATGAGGCGCTTGGAGTCGTACAGTTGCGCTTTTCAAATAATGTGAGGCTAAATCTTAAAAAAACAGATTACGAGAAAGATTCGATATCGATAGGTGCAAGGATCGGTTCCGGGATGTTATCTGTGCCCAAAGATAAGCCGGGTTTGGCGACAGTTGCATCAGCAATTTTTACTGCGGGAGGTTTAAAGCAGCACAGTACGGATGAGCTTCGGCGCATTTTTGCAGGGAAAACAGTTAGCGGATCTTTTGCAGTAGATGAAGATGCTTTTATATACAGCGGGTCAACTAACCGCAAAGATCTTGTCAATGCGTTACAATTAATGACTGCTTATATAGTAGAGCCTGGTTATAGGGAAGAGGCTCTGAGGCAGTTTCAAAATCAACTTGATCCTCTTTACACGCAACTTGCTCATACCCCTATGGGAGTGCTCCAGGATAGAGTTGATAGATTTCTCAAGTCCGATGATTTTCGTGCTGGATTCCCTTCACGAACTGAAATCACAAAAAGGACGATAGGAGAGGTTAAGGATTGGCTTTCAGATACTCTAGAAAGTGCATATATGGAAATAGGTATAGTTGGAGATTTTGAGGAGCAAGTAGTGATTGATGCCGTTTCAAAAACTCTGGGAGCTCTTCCAACAAGAAGAGTTAAGAAAATGGAATTTACTGGTGAAAGAAGGATAGATTTTCCAACAAAAGGTCAGTCCAAGGCGTTTGTTTTTGAGTCCGAGATTCCTAAGGGAATGGTAGGGGTATATTGGCCGACTCAAGATATATGGGATATTAGCAGGACAAGACGGCTGAGCGTTTTGGGTGCAGTTTTTGCAGACCGGCTTCGCAGTAAGGTAAGAGAAGAGTTAGGGGAGGCGTATAGTCCATATGCACGGCACATACCCAGTGATACATATAAAGGATACGGATTTTTAATGTCAGTAATAACAGTTGATCCACCTCAGGCTGAGAAAATTGTAAATGTGGTCGAGGGCATTGGAACAGCATTAGCATCTAAAGGAATCACCGAAGATGAACTGGAGAGAGCTATTAAACCATTGTTAAACAGCATTGAGCAACAACTTCGGCAGAATGCGTATTGGCTAAGAACAGTCTCTTTGAGCTCACAAGAATTCCCTCAAAAGCTTAATTGGGCTAAAACAATGCTGAAGGATTACCAATCAATTAAGGTTAGCGATATAAATTCTTTGGCTAAAAAATATCTAAGTGAAGGCAGTTCAGTCAGTGTTAAAATCGTTCCCAAAGAGTCTCCTTTGGATAAGGCCCCTTAAATTCAATTATTATTTTTTCCACTGTTAATATAACTGGTTGATTATTATATATTTATAAGTTTATTCATTCTGGTCAGGTAAGTCTGTTGACGGTAGCAAGACACCTTGCTTTAGTATCCAGCCTTATAGTAACAAAACTGAAAACCAACAAAAAATATGCCCACTTTTGGAATTAATGGATTTGGCCGAATTGGCCGGAATGTCTTTAGAGCTATGACTTCTGAACAGAGGAAGAGCGTTGTAGCAGTGAATGATTTGACTGATAACAAAACTTTGGCGCACCTCCTTAAATGGGATTCAACGTGCGGTAAGCTTAATGCCGAAATTAGTTATGATGAGGAAAGTATAACTGTGGATGGGCACTCTATTAAAGTCTATGAGGAGCGTGATCCTGCTAAGCTTCCATGGGGTGATCATGGAGTCGATGTTGTGCTTGAATCTACTGGATTTTTTACAGCCAGAGAAAAGGCAGAGCTTCATATTACTAATGGTGGCGCTAAGAAAGTTTTAATTTCCGCACCTGGTAAAGATGTGGATCTAACAATGTGCATAGGAATTAACTCTGATCAGTATAATCCTGATGAGCATAATATTGTGTCAAATGCTAGCTGCACAACGAACTGCTTGGCTCCTATGGTCAAGGTTCTTAATGATGCTTTTGGCGTTGAGCGTGGTGTCATGAGCACAATTCACAGTTACACGGGTGATCAAAGGTTATTGGATTCTCCTCATAGTGATTTCCGTCGTGCGAGGTCAGCTGCCGTAAATATCATTCCATCTAGTACGGGTGCAGCTGTGGCCATTGGAGAAGTTATTCCGGAAATGAAAGGTAAACTCAAAGGTGGTGCATTTAGGGTCCCGACACCTACAGGTTCGGTCACCGATTTCACGGCTCAGCTGACTAATAAAACTACAGTTGAAGAGATTAATGCTAAATTTAAGGAAGCTGCTGAAGGAGCCCTTAAAGGAATCTTGGAGTATACTGAGGAAGAGCCAGTGTTAATGGATATAGTTGGGAATCCGCATTCTTGTATTCTCGATGCTGATGTGACACTCGAAATGGGAGGTGATCTTGTTAAGATTGTTGGATGGTATGACAATGAGTGGGGATATAGCAATCGAGCCATTGAGGCAATGAATCTTCTGATTGGTGCATAGCTCTTATATTAATTAGAATTTTTCGACTAAAGGCACCCCTACTGGGGTGCCTTTAGTCTCTAGTGAATCTTTATAGATAATGCCCAAGAAGACTATCCGTAATATTTCATTAAGTGGACGTAAGGTCCTTGTAAGGTGCGACTTTAATGTCCCGTTAGATGTTGAAGGTAATATAACGGATGATACTCGTATTGATGGGGCAGTTCCAACCATCAAGCATTTGCTTGATAATGGAGCTAAGGTAATTCTTTGTTCCCATTTAGGCAGACCAGGGGGTCACAGAAACCCCGATTTTTCCTTGAAGGTTGTTGCCTTAAGACTTGGTGAATTGATAGGCAAGGATGTCTTGTTCGTTGAGGACTGTGTAGGCGAGAAGGTTAATGGAGCGATCGATGATTTAAGTGACGGTGAAGTGTTGCTTTTAGAAAATGTACGCTTTTACAAAGAAGAAACTGAAAATGATGAAGTCTTTTCGAGGCAGTTAGCAGAACTAACCGATATCTATGTTAACGATGCATTTGGGACGGCTCACCGTGCGCACGCTTCAACTGCTGGCGTTGCGAATCACGTGGATGAATGTGTTATGGGTTTTCTGTTAGAAAGGGAACTTAAATACCTTCAAGAAGAGTTAAAAGATCCTGCACGCCCTTTTATAGTTATTTTAGGAGGAAAGAAAGTTTCTGATAAAATAGGAGTCATTAAGGCATTGCTTGATAAGGCAGATACCATATTGATAGGAGGGGCGATGCAATATTCTTTTAGAAAAGCTCAAGGTCATTCAATAGGTGAAAGTTATGCCGTTGATGAAGATATTCCGATTGCCCGGAGTCTCTTGGAAGAGGCTGACAAAAGGAGTGTTAATCTGATGCTCCCTGCAGATAGTCTTGAGGCTGATGATTTTTCTAATGAGGCGAATGTCAGGAACATAGAACCTTACGACGATGGAGGCTCGATTCGCGATGGGTGGGAAGGCTTGGACATTGGGCAGAATGCGATCCAAGAGTTTTGTGAAATTATAAAAGGTGCAGGTACAATTGTATGGAATGGTCCAATGGGTGTATTTGAGATAGATGCTTTTTCCAAAGGGACGAGATCAGTGGCAGAGGCGGTGGCTGCTAGTGGAGCAGTTAGCATCATCGGTGGAGGTGATTCAGTGACTGCGGTTAAGCAGTTTGGCTTTGCTGATCAGGTCACATTTATATCAACTGGAGGAGGAGCTTCTCTTGAATTATTGGAAGGAAAAGTGTTACCAGGAGTTGCTTCTCTTGATGATGTATAAAATTTTCAATGACACAAAATTAGATTAACCCAATTATAACTATGAATCGTAAACTAATCATTGCAGCTAACTGGAAGATGAACAAAACAGCACCAGAGGCTGTGCAATTCATTGAGAAATTTGAAAATTTAATTGGAGGATCTAGCCTCGTTGATATTGCAATTGCTCCAGCATTTATTGCTTTGTCCGCATCAAAGGAATTATTAATTAATAGCGGTACGACTGCACTCGCAGCACAAAATTGCCATTTTGAGGAAAGTGGTGCTTTTACAGGAGAAATTAGTATCGGCATGCTAAAAGATATAGGAGTTGATTACGTCATCATTGGTCACAGTGAACGGCGCTCTATTTTTGGAGAGGATGATGCGTTGATTAATGCTAAAGCTAAATCTTTGCACGCAGCTGGCGTTAATCCTATTTTTTGTATAGGTGAAACATTAGAAGAGCGCGATGGTGGTGAAATAGAATCGGTCCTAAGGAGGCAACTTGAAGAAGGTTTAAAGGATCTTGATTCTGAGAATATGATCCAGACCGTTATAGCTTATGAGCCAGTTTGGGCCATAGGAACAGGCCGTACGGCGACGCCCGAACAGGCTCAAGAGGCTCATGCATTTACGCGGTCTGTGATTAGAGAAATTTTAGGTGATAGTGTAGCTGACCAGATTCGAATTCAGTACGGAGGTAGCGTGAAGCCAGATAACACGAAAGAGCTTATGAGGCAGGAAGATGTTGACGGAGCGTTAGTTGGTGGAGCAAGTCTTGATCCGGAAAGTTTTGCAGATATTTGTAAGAATGCAGCCGCATCAGATTAAGGATATATAGGAAGTGGCTGCTACGAGGGGAAGGGGTCAATTTAATCTAGCGATAGTCATTCCTAGCCATACAAGAAATATACCTAGGAAGCTGCTCAGGCTGACATAAAGGGTTGCCATACCTAAGGATCCTGCGCGGATTAAAGTTAACAATTCCAATCCGAATGTTGAAAATGTGGTGAAGCCTCCAAGGAAGCCAATAATGATAAATAATTTTGCTGTATTATTATTTTCCCATATAGAATAGGCTATACCAATCGCGAAGCATCCTATAAGGTTAATGAGCAATGTTGGATAAGGGAAAGAGGGGTCACCTAAAGATTTTTTAAGTATTGAACCCAAACTCCATCGGCAAATTGCCCCAAAAAATCCGCCGATTCCTACATAAATTAAAGCGATCAGTGATTGCATGGATTGACAAGAGTAACCTCTGATCTAGTGTCTCGTCCAGTATGAGCAAAAAGATTGTTGTCGCATATTCAGGAGGTTTGGATACCTCTGTCTTATTAATATGGCTAAAAAAGCGCTTTGATGCAGAGGTCATAGCTTATTGCGCGGATGTGGGGCAGGGAGAAGAGTTGGATGGGCTAGAGGAAAAGGCACTGAATACCGGAGCATCAAAATGCTATATAGGAGATTTGAAGGAGGAATTTGCTGAAGACTTTATCTTTCCAATGTTTCAAGCAGGAGCCATTTATGAAGGTAAGTACTGGCTTGGAACGAGTATAGCAAGACCTGTTATAGCTAAAGGGATGGTAGATGTTGCAAGGGAAGAAGGAGCTCAAGCTTTAGCCCATGGAGCGACAGGTAAAGGTAATGATCAAGTCAGATTCGAGCTTTCTACGGCTTCCTTGGCTCCTGATCTTGAAATGATTGCCCCTTGGAGAATGGCTGATTTTCGTGCTGAATTCCCAGGCCGTGCTGAAATGATCGAATATGCTGAGAAGCAAGGGATTCCAGTTCAGGCCAGTGCGGGAAAATCTTACTCGATGGATAGAAACCTTCTGCACATCAGTTTTGAAAGTGGGATATTAGAGGATCCGTGGTATGACGCGAGTGGAGATGATTGTCACGACATGTATGTCCTGTCAGCTTCACCTCAAGACGCACCCGATGATCCAGAGTACGTGCAAATTCTTTTTGAGAATGGAAATCCAGTCGGTATAAAATTTAACGGTTTGCCGGAGTTGGCAGAAGAGGTTGGTATTAATTCATTGGGAGAGAATGGTGATTATACACTTTTTTCACCTTATGGAGTCATGATGGTACTAAATTCTCTAGGAGGTAAGCATGGAATTGGTCGAGTTGATATGGTGGAAAATAGATTCGTAGGAATGAAGAGTAGAGGAGTTTACGAAACTCCTGGCGGGGCTATTCTATTTGAAGCGCATCGGACAATTGAAAGCCTTACAATGGACAGGGAGGTGATGCATCTCCGCGATAGTCTCATTCCTAAGTATTCAGAGTTAGTTTATAACGGATTTTGGTTTGCCCCTGAGCGTGAAGCTATCCAAGCTCTTATTTTTGAGAGCCAGAGAAATGTGAGTGGAGAGGTTCGTATGAAGTTGTATAAAGGGAATGTGATTGCAGCAGGAGTGAGGAGTGATCAGAGCCTCTATAATGCGGATGTTGCTACGATGGAGGGAGGTTCTGAAGAAGCTTACGACCAAGATGATGCTACAGGTTTCATACGGCTTAATGGGCTTCGCTTGCGAACATTCTCCAGAAATAGGAATTCCCGATCAGAGGAGAATTAGTATCGGGCTATTGTAGGGTCAATATCATAAGACCATCTTTCTATTCCTCCGGTTAGGCTGTAGGTGTTTTGAAATCCTTTTGATCTCATCTGATGGGTCGCATGTAAAGAGCGCATCCCATGGTGGCAATATATGACGAATGCCATTGATTCAGAACCTTTGAATTTATTAATTGATTCTGCAAAAACTGACAAAGGTATGAGCATTGCTTCTTTGATGTGACAGATGTCCCATTCGTCTTGTTCTCTGCAATCAATGATATGCAATAGGGAGGAGTCTATTTCATTTAACCAATTATTGAGTTTGGATGGACTTATTTCCATTGAATCAAGTTATGTGATTCAATTGAGGTTATGGTTCGACAATGACCATAGTTCCCACAGAAACGTTATGAAAGAATGCTTGTGACATTCTTTCAGGCATTCGGATGCATCCGTGTGAGGCGGGGTATCCAGGTATATAGCCTGCATGCATGCCAACTCCTCCAGGAGTGATGCGCATAAAATTTGGCATTGGCGCTCCTTCATAAATTAGTCCAGGCGGAGGAACGGGTTGCTTGCGGAGATCAACGTCATCGTTGACGATCATGCCATCAGGTGATTTCCAAATCCCAAATATATTTGATACATGGCCGGCATTTTTTTGCAGGATTTTATATTTCCCCGGGGGTGTGCTGTGGCTTTCTCGCCCGCTTGATATTTTTGATATTCCGACCAGAGTCCCACCTCTATAGAATTTTGCTTTTTGTTCTTTTAAGCTTATTCGAATGAAAGGTTCTCCAGAAGCAGATCCTTCGTCCCAAAATGAGACAGTATCTATGGGGCCGCGAAGTTCTGATATTGGAACATTGCCACCCACAGAGCCAAGATATGTAGTGTTTCCATTTCCGAGGCCATATGAGCCGATGGAGCAGCTATTTAGGAATGAACTAAATATGGCGATAAAAAGAAATGCTATTTGTTTTCGTATCACTTGATTAGTTGCTTTTACTTATTAAATAATTAACGTTACTTAATTGATTAGGTCAAGGAGTTGAACATTATGTTTTGGCTTTTTTATTGTATGAGGGAAGCTTAGAGATCTTTAAAAGTAATTGGATTCTATATTTCCCTATCAGATTAATGCCTACATATGATTATCAATGTGAAAAGTGCGAAGAGATCTTTGAGATCTTCCAATTGATGAATGACAAAAAACTGACAAAGTGCCCAAACAATTCATGCGGAGGTAAGATTCAGAGATTGTTAGGCGTTGGTGCCGGTGTTATTTTTAAGGGATCGGGATTTTATGAGACCGACTATAGGAGTGAATCATACAAGGCGGGGGCAAAGGCCGATAAAAAGAAAAGTTCCAATAAGAAGAAAAAATCTGAGAATAAAAAAGGCACTAAAAAATCTGATTAATCTGAATATATAAATAATATTATCTGACCGATCGTATCGGGTATCCATAACTTGTAGTGTTTCGTCCCAGATTTAGAACGGTATTTATCCATTCCTTTAGTCTGTCATTGATATTTGGCATTGTCTGGATCCATATTTTGATCTTATCGCCAGAATCGTTTGAAGATATCGAAGGTCGTAAATTTAATGATAAAGTTCCTAAGGATCTGCTTGATCAGGTTGCAGCTGCAATTGATTCTGGGAATTCATTTGAATGTAGTGAAGAAGCCTTAAATCAATATATAGGTTCGATTATTAATGTAAGAGAATCAGAAGAAATTGAAAAATTTACTAAGTTTAGAGGTTTGTTTGTAAGGCTCCTTGAGGGTGGATTTGATTTAGTTTTTGTTAGAAATATTCTTGGAAAAACATTCACATCAAGCGTGCGTTTTGTCATGAGTTCAACTGATTCAGGAATTGAAATAAGAGTTAAGTCGGGAAGATATGGAATGTTGCAAGTCCCGAGTGGATTTATGAACCTCATACGTTCTGGCATTATGAGCGTTGGCAATGTCCTATGGGTCGAAAAAAAGATATTATCACGGCCATTATTGGTTAAATTAAAAGATGGATGGATACGGCTTGATCCAAGATCTAGAACTTTACCGGAAAATTAAATTAGTTGATCGTTTTGTGAGATGTTCGTTGCTTATAGATATTCAATTGGATTAATTGCCTTTCTATTCAGTGGGTTGATGCCTCTTGCTGAAGAGGCGAATTTAAATCCAACGAAGAACAATTTTGTGAGCAGAAGTAGCTCTAGACAATTCATTGTTCATGGGAAAGATAGCAAGGCGAGGGGGGCTGTTTGTGTCTTCTGCGAAGAGGTTAAAGAGGATTTATTATCTTTAATACGGCAGAGAGATAGGTGGCGTTATCCTGTAGTAATTCAGTTAAGAGGAGATACAACAAATATAAGATCTTCATCAATTAAGCCAAGTATCTATAAGCTTCCTGGGGGATTATACAGGCTCCAAATTGATGCATTCCTTGGCAATTCATTTAAAGCGGAGAGTTTAAGAGATGAGTTGATACATCTTCTTCTTGCAGAAATAATTCTCAAATCTAATCCCGATATGCAGGCCTTAAGTAAGGAAAATATTCTTCCTGACTGGTTGAGGATAGGATTGGCGGAAGCGATAGAGTACCGAAAGAATAGAGAGTCTGCGATGTTGTTTTCAGCGATATTTAAACAAGGTAAAGTTATGTCTATCAATCAGATTTTCGAATCTGAACTTCAAGATATGAATTCAATTTCCGAAGCAGTTTACAGAACTTCTTGTTGTGGATTGATATTAGCGTTGCTCAGCCAGCAGGAGGGTCCAGATAAATTGCGTAAATACATTAGTGGTCTTGCCATTCATAAGGGATCTTCTAATGACTTGTTAGAAAAAGTTTTCCCAGGAACAGCCGAATCTAAGAACAGTATGGAAAAATGGTGGGCTTTGAAATTAGCTGAACTTGCACAGCCAACAGTTACTGATGTTTTATCTCCTCTTAAGACTGAAGCTGAATTAAACAATTGCTTAAAAATAGCGTTTCCAGAAAATGCTAAAGGAGTTAATCAATCGTCTACTCAGGCAAAGAAAATCGGACGGGGTATCCTGTCGATTCTGAAATTTAATGGGAAAGTCAAGAGGTCTCAGGCAAAAATACAAGAGGTGAAAAACAATGGAGGTGAGAGGCTTGAGTTTCACATTGATGAATATCGTCAATTTATTAGTTATCCAGATTTAGCTAAAACATTGAAGATAAATGAGAATAGGTTGTTGTTTTTAAGTTATCGTGCTTTCCCTTTACATAGACCTATAATCCATGAGTATCAGATAATTCTATTACAAATAGTGAGCGGTAATGTTAAGGGAGTAGATCAGAAATTGGCTAGGCTCTCCAAATTGAGGTCATTAATTTTTCGGTCAACTAATGATGCAAATAATTATCTTAATTGGTATGAAGCGACTCAATTAAAGATGCGGAGTGGTGCTTTTTTGGAGTATCAGCAAACGCTCAATGATCTGAATAGACCATTGCCTCCAAGAACTGACAATCTATCTAAATATTTGGATGAGATTGAAAATGAATTCTAATAAAAAAGTGATGAATTCGTGTATTAAATTAATAGTTTTATCTGGATTACTTTACATTGATTTTCTTATATACATTTAGTGATGCAAAAGACTGATTTCCATGGTGCTGTTGAGCAGGTCCTAATCAATGATTCAAGGTATTCTGGTGATTCCTATTATTTTCTTCAGGAGGTATTGCTTAAAGCAGTTGGAATACAAAGAAAGGAAACGGGTGGTGAAAATAAGCATGTTACAGGAGGAGACCTTTTAGAGGTGTTTCGTGATCGTGCCCTTGATCAGTTCGGACCCATGACAATGACGGTCCTTCAAGAGTGGGGGCTTTCAAAGAGCGAAGATGTTGGCGACATGGTATTCAATCTTATTGAAGCAGGCGCATTTGGCAAAAGTGAACATGATAAGCGTGAGGATTTTATGAATGGATATAAATTCCATGATGTTTTTGCGGTGCCTTTCCTTCCTGAAAGCAAAAAATATATTGATGGTAATGGTAACTGTCGTGATTTGAATATTGTTTGATGAGTGAAGTTCAATTCATAGAACTTCCTTTCGAAAAGTTCGTATTGCCTAATGGGTTAACGGTGATCTTGAGGCAAGATCGATCAGTTCCTTTAGTTAGTCTTCAGACTTGGATCGAAACAGGTTCGATACATGAAGGATCTTTCCTTGGGTCCGGTTTGTCCCATTTCGTTGAACATATGTTATTCAAAGGAACTGGACGACGTCATTCAAATGATATTGCAAGAGAGGTAAGTTCTATGGGTGGACAAATTAATGCTTACACCTCTTTTGACCGAACGGTTTACTATATTGACGCCCCTGCCGAAGGAGCGATTGGTTGCCTTGATGTTCTTATGGATGTTGTTTGTAATGCGACTCTACCCGATGATGAATTCATTAGTGAGCAGGAAGTCATAAGGCGTGAATTTTCTATGGGGAAAGATGATCCGGAGAAAGTCGCTAGTCAGGAGATGTTTGCTACATGTTTTCAAGTGCATCCTTACGGAATCCCCGTGATAGGGCACCTTGAAAATTTTAATCAGATAGATCGTTCAAATATATATTCATATTATCGTGAGAGATATGCTCCGAATAATATGTTTCTGGTTGGTGTTGGGGATTTTGATCCTGCAGAGATGCGCGAAAGGGTTGAAGCCTTTTTTTCTGATCATATTCGCCGTTCTGTGGCGCCAGTTTTTATTCCTGATGAACCTGTACAAGTTGGAAGGCGTGACAAATATGTAAATTTTTCTACTCCAGTTTCTAAATTGTGGATGGCTTGGAAAATTCCATCAATTACGCACCCCGACATGGCAGCATTGGATGTGTTAGCTGTTATTTTAGGACAGGGACGAAGTTCTAGGCTGCACAAGACATTAAGAGATGAGCAGGGACTAGTTCATCGGATAGGTGCATTTTCATATACTCCGGCTAGTGCAGGCTTGTTTGCTGTCGGAGCTAATTTAGATGCTAAAAATAGGGAGTCGGCCGAGAGTGCAATTTTTGATGAATTAAAACAATTAAAAGATAATGGCGTCAAGCAAACTGAATTGGATAAGGCGAGACGAATTGCTTTAGTTTCACAGATAGAGTCTCTTGTTACGGTCCAAGGGCAAGCATCTGATCTGGGGTCTAACTGGTCAGTTACTAGGAATCTTAGTTTCACGAAGGAGTATCTAAGGAGGGTATCAAGTGTTGAGTTGGATGACATCTTAGTTGTTGCTCGCAAGTATTTGGATGATAGTTATTTAAGTGTTGTAGAAGTTGGACCGGAATGCTCTCCGAAAGCTTCCAATATTTTTACAGGAAAAAGTTTCTCAAACATTAAGAATTTTGAGATGGGAAATGGCTTGAGGGTAATTGTAGAGGAAGATCGCCGATTGCCTCTTGTTTCTGTGAGTGCCGTTTTCCGAGCTGGGATCATTGCTGATCATTTAGCGAAACAAGGTATCACCGAATTGTTATCAAGGACTCTGTTACAGGGAACCAATGGTCGAAGCTCAGAACAAATTGCTGATATAATAGAATCGTCTGGAGGAAGTATATATACGGGAGGAGGCTTTAATTGTTTGTATGCTAATTTAGAAGTCTTAAATCAAGAAATTACAATTGCTATGGAGGTTCTTTCAGATGTGCTAGTTGTCCCTTCCTTTCCTGTTCAAGCAATTGAGCGTGAGAAGAAGTCACAAATTGCAGCAATTGATCAAGAATTAGATAGTCCTCTTGGAATGGCTAATATTGCTGCTCGCGATATGCTTTTTAGAGATCATCCATATTGTAATATGAGATTAGGTGATAAAAAGAGTGTCTCATCTATTACTGGAAAAGATCTCGCTGAATTTCATTCTCAATATGCGGTTTCTAAAAATAGTGTTATTTCAGTATGTGGCTCCATAGAGGCAAATGCTATAAGAGATCACATTGAGGAATTATTTTCTTCCATGCGGAATGGAGAAGAATACTTTTCAACGGTACCTGATCCAGGGTGGCCCGCGAGTAAAGAAGAGCGAACAGAATATAACGATAAGGAGCAGGCGATTGTTGTTCTGGCTTTCCCTGGAATTAGCTTGTATAGCCCGGACCGCGCTTCAATGATCCTTATTGAAGAAATTTGTGGTGGAATGGATGGAACACTGTTTAAGAGAATCCGTGAGGATATGGGTTTAGCTTATTTTGTTGGAGTTTCTCAGATGATTGGATTCGCGAGAGGAATGATCATGTTTTACGCGGGAACTAGAGAAGATGTCGTTGACCAAGTTCATCAGGAATTGATAAAAGAAATTAAAAAGATTTTCTCTGATGGAATTACAGAAGAGCAATTGGAACGAGCTAAAATGTCTTATGCGGGTAAATACAGCTTAGGAAAGCAATCACATATTGACCGGTCCCAGTCCCGGGCATTAAACGTACTTTATGGCCTCGGTATTGACTATGATGTTTGTCTTTTAGATGAAATAAAATCTCTGAAATCTAAACGAGTCATGGAGGTGGCCAAGAAATATTTTGATCAGGAGGCTTTTGTTTCAGTTAACATTCTTCCTTCGCGGAACTAAATTTTCATATTGTTTTGTATCAGGGGATCAATAATCTCAATCCTAGAATTGCTATTGTAGGTAGCGGAGCAATTGGATCTTATTATGGTGCAAAATTAGCTATTTCTGGAGCTGATGTTCACTTTCTTATGCGTGCAGATTTGGAGCATGTAAGACAATTTGGTTTGCGGATTGAAAGTAATAGGACGGGAGTAGAACATTTAGAGAAGGTTAATGCATATGGATGTACCGCCGATATTGGCTATTGCGATTTAGTAATTATTGCGTTGAAAGCAACCGATAATCATTCTCTTGAAATGATTCTTCCTCCATTATTAAAGGAAGACACTGTTATAATGACGCTTCAAAATGGATTGGGGAATGAAGAGTTTTTGGCTAATAGATTCGGAGGGAAGAGAGTGATTGGTGGGTTATGTTTTGTGTGCATTAACAGACCCTCTCCTGGAACGGTCCATCATATTGCTCAAGGAAGGATAACTTGTGGAGAATTCTCAGGGCTGCCAGTTCCTAGAACTCATGATATTGGATTGATATTTAAACGTGCAAACATTCCTTTTCTTGTTGCTGAATCCTTGCCTCAAGAGAGATGGAGGAAGCTTGTTTGGAATATACCATTTAATGGATTGGCAATAGTCGGAGGAGGTGTTGATACTGCAACTGTGCTAGAAACTAAGAATTTGTATTGCCTGGCGAAAGAATTAATGAGGGAGGTTATGGGGGTGGCATTAGCCCTTGGTTATGAAATGTCTGATTCTCTAATTGAGCATAATCTAAACGAAACTAAAAAGATGGGTTCATATACTCCATCAAGTATGATCGACTTTATCATGGATAAGCCTGTGGAAGTTGAAGCTATCTGGGGTGAAGCAGTTAGGATTGGCCTTGAGGCTGGTTCTGAAATTGTAAGGATGGAATGTCTTTACAATTTGATTAGGATTGCAATTGAGCGACGTGATAATCCTCAAACTGGTTAGTAATATTAATAAACTAACGATTCTTCCTTTCTGATATAGAATTGGAAGAATTAGTTTTATGATATAATTTCGCGAGATCGGGGTTCGCGTTTATCGGTTGAGGCAGAGCAAGGTGATGTGACAAAAGGCCCGCCATTCAATGGGACTGACTCGGAGAAGGCTACGTCTGGCATTTCGCTTGCTTTACCTGCAAGGGGAAAGTCTTTTCGCAATGGGTAATAGGGATATCCTTCCCACATAAGTATGCGACGCATGTCAGGGTGTCCTTTGAATGTGACGCCCAACATATCGTAAGCTTCTCTTTCGTGCCAGTTAGCAGTTGGCCAGAGATCAACAACACTAATTGCTTCTCTATCTGATTCGATGACACCTGTTTTTAACCTTAAATGACAACCGTTCTGATAAGAATAGATTTCGTAAACAACTTCATATCGAGGATCATTCCCCAAATTATCAACTGCAGTAATGTCGACTAGATAATCAAAATTGAGTTTTTCTTTGCAGTAAGATAATATTTCAAATGATTGTTCTAGCTTGATTTTTATTGATATTTCATTGCGGAAATTAACAGTACTAATGATGCTATTCTCAAATCTTGCTCCTAGAGTATCTGCGGCTTCGGTCGAATTCATCTGCGGCGATTGCGGCTTATTTTATTTTACTAAGTAGAGCCTTCTTTTGCTCTACAAAAGATTGTTCAGTTTCAATCTTATTTTGTAGTTTCATTAGGCCTTCGAGTAAAGCTTCTGGCCTTGGAGGGCAGCCGCTGATATATACATCGACTGGGAGAAGTTGATCAATTCCTTGTAGAACGGCATAGCTTCTGTACATCCCGCCAGAAGAGGCGCAAGCCCCCATAGCTATAACCCATTTAGGTTCCACCATCTGGTCATATATCCTTTTTACAGCTAATGCCATCTTATAAGTGACGGTACCTGCAACAATCATGACATCACTTTGCCTCGGAGAGAAACGCATCACTTCCATGCCGAACCTAGAGATGTCAAATCTTGAAGCGCCAGTGGCCATAAGCTCAATTCCACAACAGGCAAGGCCCATAGGCATGGGCCACAATGAATTGCTTCGCATCCAATTAATTGCTGCGTCAAGTTTAGTGAACGTTACATTGCCTTCAATTTTTGAATCATATGCAACTGGGGCAGTATTTTTTGGCATTGGATAAGTTTGCAACTTAAAGGTAGAGACCAACACTTTTCCGGCAAGTACTTTGTGAAATTTTTCACAAAGTTTTCAATATTAATAAAATAGATAAGTGAGGTGGGCCTTTTATTGTCGCGTAGAGCTGAAAACTCTTAATTTTTCGTAAAAACCCTGTTATGCGGAATGACAAATGCCTATAGTAATGAAAGACTAACAACTATCTAATTTTAAAAATAAATAAATGACCGAAAATAGTGACTTTGATGAAGATGCTCCAAGCGAGGGTGCTGTAGAGGATTCAACCTTAAGGATGGATGAAAAGGATAATTTAACAAATGATGACACTAAGACAAGGAGCGTGGAATCTAAGAAAAGCAAAGCAACTTTGAATTATGGAATAGTCGCCGCTATTTTAATTCTCAGCTCATTGGCACTTGGTTTTGTCACAGATTTGAATTTTGCAATTACTCCTTTTGCTATTGGTGTCACTATTCTTGGAATGACTTATTATTCCTGGAAGCGTAGGCGTGATTGTAGTGATAAGGGAATTATATTCTACAGTCACAGTCAGATAATGTATTTATGGCCTATCTGGTTAGGCGCATTTGTTATTAGTGATTTCACTAGTTTTTTTGCTAACTTTCATAGAAAATTGGAGGGTGAAGTGTTTGCTTTGCCGGGGGTGACACTTTTACATCTCGTTGTGATGGCCGTTGTGATCTTTTTCACAAGCGTTAATCTTCGTGGTGTCTGGGCTGCTGTTTTTGCGGTTTCTGCAGTTGCTTTGGGTTTAGCTTTCAGTGTGTGGGATGTTTGGGAGCCAATCCTAAGAAGGCTTGGCGATTTGAAGCTTTATGTGAATTCCGATTTTTATAGAGCTATGGGAGTAGTTATTTTTATTCCCTGGTTATTTGTTGTATTTATTTTTGATCTTAGGCGGTACTTTCATTTCAGGCCTTCTCAGGTTACCATGGTCCACGAGATAGGTGAGGGTGAGAAAACTTTTGATTCTTTTGGTGTGGTCATGGAAAAACATCGTGATAATTACGTCCAACACATTGCACTTGGGTTCGGGTCAGGCGACTTGAGTATTTCCACGCACGGAGGGGATAGTGATATTATTACATTCCGTAATGTGTTGCGTATTAATCGAGTCCTTAAGGACGTTTCTAAGATCCGAGAGAAACGTGGCAGATCTGAAGTGTAATTACCAAAATAATGAATTTCTTTTTGTTGATTATATTTTCTGCTTTGGTGAGCACAGTGTGCCTACTCCCGGCCCAGTCATTTAATGAGTATGGGCAAAGTCCTCATAATTATTGGGAGTCTGAATTAGAAGACCCAATGAGTGAGCTTCTTGAAAGAGTTAGGAAAGGAGAAATTAATTTAGACGAGAACCCAGGCACGCCATTAGTGCGCAGGCTCCTTGAGGAACTTCAAATATCAAAAAGTTCTCAAATACTGGTATTTTCTAGGACTAGTCTTCAGCGAGGAGTCGTGTCGCCAACTAATCCCAGAGCGATATATTTTAATGATGAAGTTTATCTTGGTTGGATGCCAAATGGGAGAATCGAAATTGCAAGTTTAGACTCAGAAAAGGGTTTTATATTTTTTTTCCAACGAGAATTATCTGATCGCAAAGCGCCACTATTTTCTCGTGACAAAGTCTGCATTCAATGTCACGCCGGTAGCGCTACAAATTTCTTGCCAGGACCCTTAGGCCGTTCTGTTTTTCCTGATTCAAAAGGGAGGAGTTTAAAATCAGTTGATACGTTCGAGTTAATAGGGCATGAGGTTCCAGTCCATGAAAGGTGGGGTGGTTGGTACGTTACTCGTGCGCATCAGGATTTAAATCACATGGGTAATGCTATAGCTGTGAAGGAAAATGGTAAACTGAAGCTCCAAAGAAAAGATTCTTCAAAAGGGTTGAATGAATTTTTTAATACAAGTAATTATCCCGTTTCAACCAGTGAGATAGAATCGCTTCTTGTCTTTGATCATCAGGTTCGGATGCAGTTTGTCCTTATTGAATCTGCTTACAAGGTAAGACAAGCTATTTTTGATTCTCTGAAAACATCGAGCAAAGAAAACTCAGCAAATATGAGTGCATTACTAAAAGAGGTGACTGATACCATGGTGTCTGAATTGCTCTTCAAGGAAGAATTTCCTTTAGGTGGAAAGATTGTAGATACTAGCCAAGCGGGAAAATTTGTTACAGAATTTAAGGCTAAGGGTAAGACTGATTCTAGGGGCCGATCGCTTCGTGATTTAGATCTTCAGAGTCGGCTCTTTAAGTATCGGTGCAGTTACATGATTTATTCGAAGAGCTTTAGAGATTTTCCCAAGATTCTTAAAAATTCTGTCTTGAATAGAATTAAGGAAATAATGACTTCGGAATCACCTCAATTGGGATATGAGTATCTTGAAGCCAAAGAAAAGAAAGCTATTTTTGATATACTAAGTGGAACGTTGGCTGAGTTTTAAACGTATCACTAGTGATTCTCATTGTGATGTTCTTTAAGGATATCGCGACCAAAATCACCGTCAAAGTCACGCCATACTGCGTGTACGTGATTGGCTCCACCTTGAGTATTGTCATATTCAAAAAGAAAATCACTGGATTGTATCCGGTAGTAATGACCTTCTCCACGTTGGAGGCTTCCAGCCCAAGCAAAATGAAGATTCTCATTAACGATAATTTTCTTTCTGCCGTCAATTTCATTTAGTATTTCCGGTCTGTATTTTAGAATGTATGAATCGATTATAGTTCTCAATTTCTGTTGTTGATCTTTATTAAGCTTATTAAATGGTATCCCTTTGGGAGGCATGAAAGTTTTACGTTCAGCTACACGCTCCTGTTTTGTAATAATATCTGCTGGTGCTTTCCCAGGAAGAATGGCTATTTTACTTTGATTGGCATCAAGTGATTGGGCTAGTTCTCTTGCCAGAATTTGTTCCTCAGCAAGTACTTCAAGACCCTTAAAAGCGCCTTCTTTAGAGCGTGCTGGATTAGTTCCAAAGAATGATGGAGTGACGGAAAATAATTTACCATTTGCGACATTGATGTTTATCGATAAATGATGCCCTTCAAATCTCCATCCCCAGTTTGATTCGGGACCTGGCTTTCCGAAAATAGATACATAGTATAGTTCGGGGTCACGGATTGGATTTTTGTTTTCTAATTCATGAAGAATTGCTTCGAGGGTCATTACGGTCGTTGCTTGACGATAACCATCGCTACTCATGGCGCTGGCTAGGAGGGCGTGAGCTAGTAGCCGTTGTTGCTGGTTCATGTTTTTGATAAGTAACCCTTTGCGCTTTCCTGAAGGTTTTATGAACTTATCTGGTATAAAATACCACCCTTCTCGATGATCGTCGTTTGGCTTGAAAAGGGCTTCAGTCTTTTGTGCTTTGCTAAGGGATGATATGAAAGTGTTTGCTGCACTTACCATGTCCTGAGCCGGATCATTATTATGTGTTTCATGAGCTCTGAGTGTATGAGTGAATACAAATATAGCGAGGAGGAGGTATTTCGTGAACATAGTACTTTTTTATATGCTAATCTTAGAATTGTTAAGGATTTAATTTGATGCACACCAATTTCTTTTTGTCTCGAGCAAAAAACCTTCCGTCTGACAATGCTGGCATCGCTCTAGTTTCTGCTCCAAGTATCTGACCTCTTGCTGAAGGTTTAAATTCTTTTTCATCAGCAGGTGCGAGTATCATCTCGCCTCTCTCTGTTAAAATAATAAGCGTTTTATTTGCTAAGGTGATACTGCCGGCAGGGATGCGCTTTGAACTCCATTTTATTTTTCCTGTTGAGGATTCTATGCATCGTATTTCTGTTCCTGTTTCTTGCCGACCATGGTAACCGATCAGATGATCTTCAAATCGAACTGGTGTTGCGTAATGAGAATCAAGTTGATTGTTTAGTTCCCATAATTTTTTAATCTGTTTATTTTGTGGATTTATTTTCCACATTGAAGCGCCTACTCCGTAACAGGCAGAAAGGAATATTTGGTCAGGTTTAATTAGGACCGGGCTCGCAGCATTTACTGAGGCATGCATTTTTGCTCGGTGATCTTCTTCAATTAGAATCTTTCCGGAAGTTGCTTCGATGCATAAAAAACCTGTCCTAGTAAAAAGAATGACAATTTCTTGATTTTCGATCTTCGAGGCAATCGGTGAAGCATAACCGGCTTCGTGATCGGTGGCCTTCCATTTAAGTGTACCTTTTGCAGGGTCCAGACCGATGATCCCGCATCCCTTTCCTCCTGCCTGAATGATTAATGTATTTCCAATGATAATAGGGGAGCATGCTCTTCCAAAGAATCCCTTTGACGAGCCTAATTCTTTTCTGAGATTTCTTTTCCAGATTTCTTTTCCAGATTTAGTATCGAGGCAGTGAATCATTCCCTCTGCGCCAAATGTAAAAATTCTTTGATTATCAATGAGAGGCACTGCTCTCGGACCATTATCAAATCCAAAGTCATCGACATAATCAGTTTTATACTGATGAGTCCACAAAGGTTTGCCGTCTACAATGTTAAGCGAATCAGTCACCGCCCGATCACCTTTTCTGTGAAAAATTATGACATGGCCATTGTATACCACTGGTCCGGAAAAGCCATTGCCTATTGAATATTCCCAGTCAATTTTTGGCTCTCCATGGGTAAATTCCAAGGGTACATTTTCATTTTGAGTAGTTCCATTACGGTGAGGGCCTAGGAATTGTGGCCAATCAGAAAAACAATCTTTTGTGAGTAATGTTATAGTTAGAGCGGATATCAGAAGTTCTTTTTTCATCATTTAACCGGGGTACCAGATCTTACGATCATCATTTTCATTTCTTGTGTAATTCCAAGATCGATCAATTAGTTCATGTAGGTTAACTTCGGGGCGCCAACCTAAAAGAAATTTGGCTTTGGTGTTATCAAGCCAAGTAGAGCAGTATGTAGTTTTAACTGGGGCGCTTTCAATGTTTCTGGTTTCTTTAAGGTATTTTGAGACTTGCTCATAATCTACAGGTTCGTCCATGCAAATGTTAAATGTTTGACCCTTTGCTGGAACAGGATTGAGAATTGTACATAGGATTGCTGTTGCGAGATCATCGACATGAACAAAGTTTCTTTTTATGGGAACATCTTTCGAGTCAAGCATAAGAGGAATAGTCCCATCCTTGTGATATTGGTTCGCTTCATTTTCATCTATGAGGTCTCTCCATACAGGTCCTCCAAAGACATCTTTTCCAAATGATAGGCTAAACTTAAAATCATCTTTTTCCATGATCCAGGGTGCTCTTAAGCAGGTGCCAGGAAAATTATATTGTATTTGATACTGTTCTAACATTACTTCTTCCAGTACTTTTGATAGAGCATAGCATCCAGGGTACGCTGTATGTCTTTGAGTTTCGGTCACAGGTACCGAATGGTCATAAAAAAAATGTCCCAGTGAGGCATCACCTCCGACCAGAATGAAATGTTCGAATGTTGAACTTTTTTTGCATCCTTCTAAAAGCCAGAACAAACCCTTTACCGTAACGTCCATTACCGCTTCTGGAGTTTCTTTACAGGTTGCTAAGTGAATAACGTGAGTAATTCCTTCAAGCGCTTCAGTAACAGTCTTTTGATCTGCGATGGATCCTTTTATTACCTCGATCCGGTCAGTGGGATTTAAAGTTCTGTTGTGGCAAAGTGCAACGATTGAAGCATTTTCAAAATTTGATGATTGAAGGATTTCGGCAATGCATGCTTGGCCAACTTTTCCTGTGGCACCTGTGACAAGAATACGCATAGAACTAGAAAACACTTCAAGATAGTTTTGAGCAAGTCAGATAAACGGAAAATAGATAAATATTATCATTATCAACTGCTTATCTATTAATGTCGGTGAATCTTTGTGTGCCCTTAGGAGTGGAATGTTTTAAGTGCTAATTAATGACGGTTTTATTGTCTTTGCCAAGAACGCTATGTCTTTTTCTGAATGGTTTGCAGAAATTGTAATTCTAATCCTGGCAGATCCTTTTGAGACTGTTGGGTATCGAATGGCTGGAGCCAGAATGCCTGCACTGTGAAGATTTCCCGAAACTCTTAAAGCCTCTAATTCGCCCCCGATGATTAATGGAATTATTGCTCCCTGAGGTTTAGGAATCTGAAGTTCATTGCATAGATGCTCTATGTTTCTATGAAGAGAGATCCTCCGCTCTTCACCTACACTTCCTCTGATTAATCTGAGCCCAGCGAGGGCTGCGGCTGCCTGTGAAGGCATGGGTGCGGTTGAATAAATAAAACTTCTTGCACGATTAAGAATTAATTCAATCCATGTCCCGGACGAAACGACAACTGATCCAGCGGCTCCAGCTGACTTGCCAAAAGTGGTCATGAGAAAGTCTACCCCATTAATAATGTTTTCTCTGTGAGCGATTCCTTTTCCGCTTTCTCCAATTATTCCGAAAGAATGAGCTTCATCCAAAAGAAGAAGTGCTTGATGCTGTTTCTTCAGTTTAATTATTTCTTTTATTGGAGAGGAATCCCCGTCCATGCTGAATATTCCCTCAGTAACAATTAGTATTCGTTTCTTCTTTTGATCGTTTTCGTTAATTGAATTTAGGATCTTCTTTAATTTGTCGACATTATTGTGTGGAAATGTTCGAACCGTGGCGCTACTTAGCCTGGAGCCATCTATGAGTGATGCATGACACAGTTTATCAAGAATAACAGTATCTCCTTTTTGAAGTATTGCGCCAAGTGTTCCTAGAGCGGCGCCGTACCCGTTGGCAAAGAAAAGCGAAGAATCTTTGCCGAAGAAATTAGCTGTTTCTTTTTCTATTAAGAGGTGAGGAGTCGTTCCTCCTGACAGCATTCTAGAAGCGCCTGATCCTACGCCGAAAGATGCAATCGTTTCTGTGACTGCTTCTTTTATGGTTTCATGTGACCCTAGGCCAAGATAATCGTTCGAAGAAAAATTCAGTAAGGATAAATTTCCTGAATGGAATGTCCTGCCTGTAGCTGATGCGCCATATTTGAGTTCTCGGTAAAGATTCTCTTCCCGGAGCTTATTAAGTTCTGATCCAGGATCTCGCATTGGCCACGATATGAGAGCTTTATGTATTAGCCGCTTGTTGCGGATCCTTCTATTTCACCGCCTCCTGAATGAGCGAGTTCTTGTAAATTTTCTGGTAGATAATCTTTGAAGCGTTTTTTGTCGATTGCTTTCATATATGCCTCAAATGGAGAGATCATTCCCATCTTAAGTTTTGCAAAGATGTCTTCATCCATAAATTGCATACCTTCAGACTTTCCTCCGATAATGACATCATAGAGTTTTTGTGTAGCTCCTTCTCGAATAATTGCGGCCACGGCTGAATTAGATACCATGATTTCATTCACAGCAACTCTGCCGGTGAACAAGGGGGAGCCTGTATCTTGATTTACTTGGGTGTCGTCACACTTACATAGTAGTTGGGCGACTACTCCTTTTAAAGAAGCTGCTAGCATGGTCCTTATTTGACTTTGCTTGTCAGAAGGGAAAACATCAATGAGCCTGTCTACGGTCTTACGGGCATTATTTGTATGAAGTGTTCCAAATACTAGAAGGCCAGTTTCTGCGGCCGTTAGAGCAAGAGAAATAGTTTCAAGGTCTCGCATTTCTCCGACAAGAACAATATCAGCATCTTCACGAAGAGCTGCTCGTAGACCGTCAGCAAAGCTAGGAGTATTGATGGGAACTTCTCGCTGAGTAACAATACTCATTTTGTTATTGTGAACAAACTCAATGGGTTCCTCGACAGTAATGATGTGACGACGGAAGTTTATGTTTATGTAATCCATTAAGGCGGCCAGAGTCGTTGATTTTCCTGAACCGGTTGGTCCAGTCACCAATACAAGACCGCTTCTGATGTGTCCGAATTCGCGTACAACTTCAGGTATTCCTAATTGTTCTAATGATGCTATCTTTGTGGGTATTAGACGGAAAACACAAGCATAGCCATTACTTTGTTTTAAGTAATTGCACCGGAACCTTGAGTCCTCATTCATTTCATAAGCGAAGTCAAGGTCACCAGTAGATACATAACTTTTCCAGCCTTCATCTCGAGCAATCTCCTTCATCATGTTCTCTAATGGGTCCTTGGTCAGAACAGCTTCGCCTTCTAGGGTAGTGATTTCACCATGAACACGTATCTTTGGAGGTTGTCCTTCACTCAGATGGAGGTCTGAGCCTCCTTTTTCGATCAAGATCTGGAAATATTTATCAATTTGGTGATTCATCAGGCAGGAAAATTATACCTTAAAGTGTTTCTTCATGTTTGGAATATCAGCACAGCGAGAAAGGCATTCCTCTTGGCTAATTAAGCTGGCATTATAGAGTTTTTTCAATGAATCATCCATTGTGATCATGCCAACGCCCTTTCCCGTTTGCATGATTCCAGGGAGCATGAAGCTTTTACCTTCCCGAATGGAATGAGCAACGGCAGGAGTATTCATTAAAAGCTCAAGGCAGAGCTCCCGCCCTTCGCCGTCGGCACTTGGAATTAATTGTTGCGAAATGATTCCCCGAAGGGATTCGCTGACCATGATTCGTATCTGATCTCTTTGTTCATTTGGAAACACGTCGAGGACACGATCGAGTGTTCTAGCTGCATTTCCTGTGTGCAGTGTAGCAAGGACAAGGTGTCCGGTTTCTGCGGCAGTGATTGCCAGAGATATTGTTTCAAGGTCTCGCATCTCGCCCACCATTATAACATCAGGGTCTTCCCTTAGGGATCCTCTTAGAGCTGCAGCAAATGACTCTGTATGAGTGTGAACTTCACGTTGATTGACGTGACAGTTTATCGAATCGAAAACGTATTCGATTGGGTCTTCTAAGGTAATAATATGATCAGTTCTTTCTTTATTAATGTAGTCAATGAGTGCAGCAAGGGTCGTTGATTTTCCTGATCCTACTGATCCAGTGACTAGAACTATGCCATTTTGATATTGAGTCAGAGGCTTGATGCTTTCTGGAAGTCCTAGATCATCCATCGTTCGGAGGTTAGTACTAATGATACGAAAACAAATGTCGTAACCGAGTCTTTGAGATACAACTGAAGCTCTGAATCTACCGAAACTGGTCTGATAGGCAAAATCAACATCTCCGCGCTCGGCAAGGCGGTGTTTTTCTTTTTCGCCTAAGAATCCCATTGCTAGACGCTCAGTGTCTTCGGAGCTGAGGACTGCTGCATTTTCCCAAATCTCTTGCAACGTTCCGAATCGTCGCCATGTCGGTTTCGAATTGGTGGCAAGATGAATGTCTGAGCAGTCGTATTTTTGGCCGATTTTCAGGTAATCATCGACATGAGAAAGAATTTCTACTTCTTGCTCTTGGCTTTGTATTGTGGAGTTTTCAACCATACAGATAAAAGGCGCATAGTTTACACCTTAAGGAAGAAGCGTCCAGCTACTTCCTAATTTTTAGGGAAAAATATTTATTTTCAGTTAATCTTCGCTTGTGTTGTATTCTTGGATGAATTAGCGGATCTGGCTATTTGCCATAATTTTTCTGAATAGCTGTAAATATATCCAAGGTTCTCCCAACTAATTTTGGCAAAGATTTCTATTTTGAACAGGTATTAAAATAATTTTTTTATATAAAAGTACTGATATAGCTCGCATTAGTGTTTATTTGATCATTCCAATCAAATTGGCAGTTAATCTTCGCTGATTTGATTTTCAAATCGATAGAGTTGTCATTTATCAATAATGATTCTTCCTGCAGAAAAATTATAAGGATTCATTCTGACCAAGATGCATTTCCCAATCGACAATGCCGGTTTTTCTTTAATTTTCATAGGGAGGTGAGCGTGTATTACTTTTCCATTTGGCAATGTAGCTCGAACAATGCTTTCAGTTAATTGTTCTATTATGGTAGCTTTCCCAATGATTGAGTCACTTTGATTGATTGTTTTTTGTTTTGGCACGGTCTCCTAATTTAAGATTTATTTTATCCTGCATCAGTCCAATTGACCAGAGGGGCGAGCGTTTGCAATCCATCGTGATGCCAAAAAATTGAAGGATCCTGTGCAGAGCCTAGTGGGCAGATTCGAGTAGCTCCGCAAAGGCTTAGGGTTTCGGCTCTTTGTATAGAAAAAGGATAAAGAGCAATGGTGCTGAGATGTTCTTTGTTAAAATTTAGAGCATCGCCAAGACTCTCTGGTAGAGGTTTGACAAAAACAAAGCGGCCAAGAGGAGATGCGGCGAATTGAGGTTCGTCTTCATAGACAACGGTCCAATCTGTATTTGAATCGCTTCTCCATAATTGTACGCTGGTATCGTTTGAGGATCTAAAAGAATAACTTCGTCGGAGATCATCGATTCTGATGTTCTCTTCCATGGCCCTTCCCATTGGTGGATATTCTGAGTTTAATTCGCTGAGAGCATCAGCTAGTTTCGCCGCGAAGGATCTTGGCTGCTCCTTCGGATGAACATATACATCGTGAGGGGAGAGACACCCTTGTTGATCATATTTTGTTATATCTAACGCGGCTAGTTTTGCGGCTTCCTGGTTTTCATCTGAATCAATCACAGCAATACTGACCTTGTGGTTGTGAGGTATGAAAATCTGGTTGGGAAATAATTTTGATTCTATTTCCCTGACGGTCTCATCTGAACCGAAAACGATTACAGCTTTTGCTGAGTTGAGCCAGTCAATTGATGTTTGCCTGAACCTTGTTATTTCTATTAATGATTTAAGTTCGCTAGGCAATTTCCCGACAAAATCTTCCACTTCTTGAATGCCTTCTGATGGGAGCTTTATTTGATTGAATGCACCAATGAGGAGACCCCTAGTAAGAGTTTGAATGGCAGCGGCTGGGGTATTTCCTGATACGATATGCAAAATTGGGGAAATGGGATGAGCCCGAGTGTAAATATCACCATAAGAAATAAAGCGATCGAGTGAGTCTCGGTGCCCTAATTCTTTTGCAACTAGTTCTAGTAACGTTTCGGCTTCTATGCCGATTGCTTTTGATAAAGCTGTTGCTCTTTTATTCGTGTTCATATTTATTTTTTGAGAGCATTTCGTCAGCGGCCCGCGAGCATCCGCGAGGAGTGGATTTTTCATCACGTCCTAACAGTTCAAAGGTATTACCTTTTCTTTTTGCGAGATCAGTAGTCATTATTGATATAGAAGATCCCAGGTTAGCAAGATCGTATATCGAAAGTAGTCCAATCTCCTGGTCAAGAACTTCCTCATGAGATCCAGGTTTCAAGACTCGAGTTCTGACCCAATGGCAGCCTTTATGAATGTCATGCATTCCTATTGAGTAGAACTGAGAGCTTAATTCAGTCATGCTGTATTCGTTGATAATATTATTAATGGGAACATTAAGATTTTCATTAATCATCGTATAAAAATCTTTTTTGTTTATTTCCCTACTGCTGCCTTTGTAGCCTCCCGTTTCCATGACCCAACTATTTTCTGGCAATTTTGGAACATCTTTTCCTAGTTCGAAAAGATGCAAAAAGGCGAGTGCGGTTCCTGCTAGGATCAAAGGCTGATTGCTTTTTCTGATAACTAATTTCAATTTGGAATGGTCTAAATGGCCGGAGGAATTAATTAAAAATTTACCTCCGAGCGTTGCAAACATGCGAATTAAACTTGAATCTGGAGAAGCTATAGGGCTTTGAGTCAGGCAGATCACAGGAAGATTAGGTAGTTGCAGGTTGATCCATGCAGAGCGAATTGACTTTTCGTATAATTTGAGATTACAGAAATGGTGAGAGCCTCTCATTTCTCCTGTTGTTCCGCTCGTTAAGAAAGTTGAGCTTATTTGTTTTTCAGAGAATGATGTGATTTGCTTGTTAGAATTCTTAAATGCCTCCGTCGGCAATGGGGGAATATCTTGCCATGATCGAGGTTCTTTGTAGATGGATTCACAATAATTTCTTAAAGGTTGGCAGTTTTCTTTTTGGAACAAATGAGCCTGTATAATCAGTTCTTCAAAGTTCCCACTCTTTTCGTTGTCAATAAATGAAAGGATTTGGGATTCGATCTGAGTATAAGTGTTCACAACTAGATATTTCGGGCACTTAATAGACTATAAAAATGATTATTGGTAGGGAGAATTGTAATCTATTCTAACTAAAATATTACTTCTTATTCTTTTAAGTGGCATGGGCATAGCTTTCTGATTAAGGTTAGCACGTAAACGAATCTTTATAATAATTTTTAGAGTTTTTGAGATGAAAGTATTTACCAACAATAAAATTATTTTCCTTCTTCTATTTTGTTTTTCTCTGAACGGAATCGTGAGCGCTGCAGAAATGCGCACATGGACTAATCTAAAAGGTCAGAAGATTAAAGCTCAGCTCTTAGATGTTGATGGCGATTATGTACGGATTCGATTAGAAAATGGTCGCGATTCGAGGGTCCCAAGAAAAACCCTTAGTATCGGAGATCAAAAGTATCTTGAAGAGTACGGAGGGGCAGAGAAGGGAGGATTTGATCCTAAAGCAAAGATAACAGTTCCTGAAAAGGAGATGAAATTTGACTCGAAAACGCTTAAAAAGCGGGATGATAAGTTTGAGCTTCCTGATGGGTATTCTTTAGAATTCGATGTTATTGAGTCTGAACATTTTCTTGTTATGTCTAGTGGAAATGTAAAAGGCAAAGATACAGCTGAACTTGCGGAAAGACTTTGGTATGGAATGAATTTCCAACATCCTGGCTTTGCAGATAAGTGGGGAGATGAAAAGAAAGCTATTTTTCTTTGTGGTGAAACAACGGATTATGAAATATTGGGTAAGTACTATGTTGATCTGTTAGCTAATTCAGGCAGAGCCCAAGACGCTTCAAATACAGCAAAAACTTGGCCCCTTTCCTCGGGCGCCGGCATGTCATTGGATAGTGATACATGTGGCAAGTATAATTTGATGAGAGGAGCTAGAGCCTTCCGGGCAGATGATAAGAGGAGATTTAAAAGGGGGGTTTGGAATCCTTTTCCAGCTCATTGCATTGCTCAGGATGTTCTTAATGTTCAAATGGGTGGAGCAGGAGGAGGAGCAGGTTCAGACGGTTATTTTGCAATCTCCACGGGTCACGGATATTACAAAGAAATACAACTCACAGATGAGACAGTAACTAGCTTATTGGATGCCAACACTTATGAATCTGATGAGGTGGTCAAGTCTGGTGGCTTTGATGACGGGCGCAAGTGGGCTAGAACTCTCAGGGATCTAGTGAAAAAAGAGAAAGTTACACCTAGCATTGCTGAGTTATACAGAATTAACAGGCCGACTCAACTCACGCCTGAATTAACAGTGCTAATGTATGGATTTGCTCGTTATATGCAGAGTACTCCTGAAAGAATCTCAAAGTTTTCCAAAGTCATGGAACGAGTCGATACCGGAAGGTCAATTCCGGTGCCTGCTGAGTTGGCCAAATTGTTTGGCTTTGAAACTCAAAAAGAATTTGAAGATGATTGGATTAATTATCTTAAATCAACCGCTTTTAAGTGAAGCTTATTTGTCGGGCTGAAGAAATACCTTTTGTTCACGGTAGGTGATTACCGCATCCGTTTCTCGCATAAAGTCGGCACCAAATATGGCTCCGTATGCGCGGTTCCCTCCCAGCTGCTTGAATAAGTCCACTGAGAGAAGTTGACGGTTTTCAAACTTCGCTCTTCCCATTGTGAGTACTGGGACCTTGGTTATGGCGGCAGGTGCTTTCCCGCCTATTCCGAAAACGATCTGATCCATGGGACCAACATCACATCCTGCTTCTTTTGCCCACTCTACATGTAGAACAGAGCTCCCCGCTCCAGTGTCTATCATGAACCGAGTTTTTTTATTGTTTAGCGTGCCATCAACAAAGATATGATTACCTAGTCGTTTGTAATCAAAGCTTTGATATTTTCTGAGTTCGAGGATGTCTTCAACTTTCAGGCCTCGGCATTGTCTCAAGAAGACCTCTCTTTCAGGGCTCCAGTCGGTGACATATTTTTGATCTTCATCGGTGAGTCGCCCCGTGGGTATAATTAAATTTTTCTTCTGACCTTCAATTGATATTTCAACAGAGGATGCATTCTTTTTCGCAATTTTTCCTTTGTAGGTTTTGCGGTCTTTTGTTTTGAAGAATCTGTATTCAGGAACTTCAGGTGCCTCTTTTTCACCGTCTTCATTGATTAGATCAGGACGAAAGAAAATTCTTCCTTCTTTGTAAGAAATAACGGCGCGCATTTTACTCATGAATTCAGCTCCAAGAATCGCATCGTAATTTTTTCGGGCGTTTGGAATATCTTTGAACATGTCTGCAGAAAGAAGTACTTGGTCCTTAATCGCGGCCTGACCAAGTCTAATTTCAGGCACTTCAGTTTTGGCGGCTGGAGCTTCACCTCCTATGCCGTAAATTGTTTGATCTAGGGGGCCAACTTTACATCCTTTTTCTTTTGCTGCATCAATATGAAGGACTGTGGAACCCGCGCCAGTATCGATCATGAATTCCGATTCATTTCCGTTAAGTTGTCCACTCACAAAAATATGGTTTCCTTTTAGCGTGAATTTGAAACTTTCATAGCCTCGTATCTCAAGTAGCTCTCTAATAGTTAGCGTTTTGCACTTTGTAAGGAATAGTTCTTTTTCCTTGTCCCACTCTTTTACATATTCTTGGTCTTCCTTACTAAGTTTCTCATAGGATAGAGTAGCTTTTTTGCCATTTGGGAGTTCAAGCGTTAAAGTGTCCTCAGTTTTATCTACTAATAGAGCTTTAATTGTTTTGCCGTCGGCACTTGTGAAATTTCGATATTCTGGTTTGTCAGTTTTCCGCGGAATTAGTTGGCCGAATGAAAATCCTGTTAACAATAAAGATGTTGCAATTAATGCAGTTATGTTGATTCGGATACGCTTCATTATTTTTATTTTAAGGGGTGGAAGGTATATTTTAAGAAAAAATATTTCGTGTAGTATTGATTCAGATTGATAAACAGCTCAATTTAAAAACGTAAAAAGGCTGATCACTCAGTAACATCGAATCTCGTATGATTTTTTCTACTGAAAATACTTTAAATAATTGAGAATTCTTATTTTTTTGAAAGGAAATGCGATTTGCAGGCGTTATTTCAGTGAATAATCGTTATTTTACAGTTCCGATCATTCCTTTACGATTGGTACAAAGCTAATATATTAAACATATAAAAACTAATTACATTTGATACGATGCAGAAGAATACACTTTACCTCATTTTGCTTGGCGTTGTGATGGCTGCGATTGTGGGTTGTGAAAACACTCAGCCAGTTAATAGGAATGTTTTCAGATTAGAAGACGGTCCAAACGGTGTTGCGGGAGGTTCCCGGTACGGTTATCTCGGTACGGATCAGGTCGCTAGCCAACAATTGAAAACAGTAGGCAATGACCAGTCAGGAACTAAGTTCATTAATCCTGTTGGGAGTGGTAATCCTGATCAGACTGTAACTAGTAATAATAGTTCTCAAAACGATCCAAACAAACCTGCAACAACACAACAAAATAATATTACCAAAACGAATCCATCAAAAAAATCTCCGGATCCTGTGGAGCCAAAAAAACCTGAAGGTAATAAGCCATACGCTACCCCTGTCCCGGGAAAAGTTGGGCATGTGTATAGTCCATTCGCAAGTGGCCGGGAAGTAGATGTGAATGGGTTTCCTCCTGGCACAGAGGTCCGCTGTCCTTACACAAAAAGGATCTTTAGGGTTCCTTGATTCTAATTTGGAGTGGAATTCGAATCCAATTCATCTGACGAAGGTGCTGCTCCTTGTCTGAGTAGTGTGTCTGTTATTGGTCCAGGTTTATTGGGTGGATCTGTTGCATTGGCATCTAAACATGTAAAAAGTATCAAGACAGTTTCATTGTGGGCGCGCCGGAAAGAAGCTCTCGCAGAATTGAATGAATCTGAAGCGGGAGATATTATAAGTGATGATGTAGTCGAAGTGGTAGCTGGATCTGATCTTGTCGTATTGGCGACACCAGTAGGAGCTTTAGAGGATTTGGTTGAAATGATATTGCCGCACCTAAAGAAAGGAGCAGTGATAACTGATCTGTGCAGTGTTAAATTTTCTGCTGTTAATTTTGTGGACAAGATAATTGCTCAATCGGCAAGAGATGATGTTAATTTTGTGGGCGCGCATCCGATGGCAGGATCTGAGTCTGGCGGTTTTGAAAATGCTCGAGCTGATCTTTTTAAAGATGCGATATGTGCAATTACTCCTAGCAAGTCATCAACTAAAGATTCGGAGAAAATAGTTGTTAATTTCTGGCAATCGATTGGTTGCAAATGTGTGAAAATAGATTCCAGAGCTCATGATGAGCTCGTCGCTCGAGTCAGTCATTTGCCGCATGTCATAGCTTCGGCTATTGTGGAGAATGTTTTTAAAGGGTCTGACGAAGCGCATTTACTTGCGGGTCCTGGATTAAGAAGTGTGACCAGGATAGCGGGAGGCTCTCCTGAGATGTGGGCAGAGATTATTTGCCAAAATAAGGATGCGATAGGAAATGCAATGGAGGATCACATTGATTTATTGAATGATTTACTTAAGAAGGTTCGTGATGCGGATTATAATGAACTCCATCAGTTCCTTGGCGATGCTAAAGAGAATAGGAATAGATTATACCCACCAATTAAAGATCAGGGATAATCTGTGTTAGTGCCAAAGAAATTATAATGCATTCCAAGAATAATATTATCAGAGTAAAAAAGGCCAAAAATTTTGGTGGGGAAGTTTCTGTTCCTGGAGATAAGAGCATATCGCATCGAGCGGTAATGTTGGCTTCTATTTCTAACGGTCGTTGCAAAATTGATGGATTTCTTCCCAGTGAAGATTGCTTGTCCACATTAGAAGCAATGAGAGCATTGGGAGTTCAAATTGATATACTGGAAGAAGATGAGTTCGGACCAAATGGCCTTATGATTCATGGGGGAGGGCTAAATTTAACAAAGCCTAAATCAGATATAGATTGTGGGAATTCGGGCACTACAATGAGGCTTCTTTCTGGACTTCTTGCAGGTCAAAAATTCTTTTCACGCTTAATTGGGGATGAATCTCTATCGACTCGTCCAATGGAGAGGATAGTATCTCCTTTACGATCTATGGGATGTGGGATTAGCGCGGAAGGAGAAAATGGATGCGCGCCGATTTTGATTAATGGAGGAGGTTTAAAAGGGGTAAGTTATGAGTTGCCAGTTGCTAGCGCTCAGGTAAAAAGCGCGTTACTGCTTGCTGGATTGTATGCTGAAGGAAGGACTAGTGTTGTGGAGCCTTTAAGGACCCGAGATCATACTGAGAAAATGTTAGATTTTTTTCAAGCGGGGACAAATGTCCATGAAAATGAGATTAGTATTGATAGCGGTCAGGTGCTTGAATCTAGAGATTTCGTAGTACCTGGAGACATTTCTAGTGCAGCTTTTTGGCTTGTTGCCGCATCTGCATTCCCTGATTCGCAATTGACAGTAAAAAATGTAGGATTAAATCCTACGCGGAATGGTATTCTTAAAATTCTTGTAAGAATGGGTGCGTATGTTTCTGAATCTGTTGGAACTAATAGCGGCGGGGAGGAAATAGGTAATGTTAGTATTCAGGGTGGAAAGCTTAAAGGAATTGAAATTGGTGGAAATATTGTTCCAAATATTATTGATGAGATTCCAATCATTGCGGTTGCTGCCGCTCTTGCAGATGGAAAGACTATTATCAAAGATGCAGCTGAGCTAAGAGTTAAGGAGAGTGACAGGATTTCAGTGGTTGCTGAGAACCTTAGAAAAATGGGAGCTGATCTTCAAGAGACGAGTGATGGTATGGTAATAAATGGGGGGCATGAACTTCAAGGCGCTGAATTGAAAAGTTTTGGTGACCACAGAATAGCGATGGCATTTGCGATTGCTGGTTTATTCGCTTCGGGGCAGACAATCATAACAGATGCAGGATGCGTGGCGATTTCATATCCTAATTTTGAAGAGCATTTGATAAAATTGACGAGTGTGAATAGTAGAATTTTTGATCGAGCTACCCCAGTCATTACCTCCTTCCCTGATTTTAATTCCAAAGAATAGTTCTCATATCGGATCGCAAACTAATTAATATTTATGCAAGGAGATGAGAATAATGTGATTACCATTGATGGTCCGGCAGCTTCAGGAAAGAGTAGTGTTTCATCTAGAATTTCAGATAAAATAGGTTATCTCCATGTTAATTCTGGCCTAATGTATAGGGCGTTTACTTGGAGCGTTTTAAGATCTGGAATAGATTTGGATAATTTAGATTCTGTTGTCGGACACTTAAATTCAATCAGTATTAATTGTGGCCAATCGGATGGAATTTCTACTCTCACAATTGATGGATTGGATCCAGGGATAGAACTGAAAGCGTCTGAAATTAATGAAAATGTTTCTTTAATTGCAGCTATTGAGGAAGTGAGGACTGTCTTGGTGTCTAAGCAGAGGGGTTACCTTAAAATTGCCAATATTGTTATGGAAGGCAGAGACATTGGTTCAGTTGTTTTTCCTGAGACTCCATACAAGTTTTATATAGACGCTTCGACTGAAGTTCGAGCCAAAAGAAGAATGGCTGAAGGAGAATCAGATGATTTAGAAAAACGTGATAAGATCGATACATTTAGAAAAATTTCTCCATTACTCATACCTGATGATGCTTGTGTGATAGATACGTCTGAAATGGATTTGGAGCAGGTTGTCCTGAAGGTTTTAAATGAATTAAAGGCACGAGGTTTAGCAACGGTGTAAATATTTACAAATGTGGTATTGGATCGGATTTAGTTGTGCTTGGATTCTTTTTCGAATTGGCTTTCGATTGAAAGTCGTTGGGAAGAGTAGAATTAGAGAAGCTTGGAAAGTGGGAGGGGTCTTAATCGTTGCGAATCACACGAGTTATTTTGATCCTCCTGTCGTTGGTGTTGCTTACGGTAAGAAAACAGCGTTTCTTGCGCGTAAAACTTTGTTTAAGAAAGGTTTTTTTGCATGGTTGTATTCTAGATTGAATGCAATTCCGGTTGATCAGGAGAAAGGTGACATCACTAGTCTTAAAAGGATAATTAAGGAATTGCGAAGTGGTAACCCTGTCTTAATTTTTCCGGAAGGGGAAAGAAGTTTGGATGGTGAAATGAAAAAAGGAGAAGCGGGTGTGGGTTTGGTCATTGCAAAAACAAAAGCCCCAGTTCTCCCAATGAGAGTCTTTGGCGCTTATGAAGCTTTGTCGAGGAAATCTAAGGTTCCAAAATTTTTCACACAAATAACTGTTTGTGTTGGGGAGATGATTCAATTTCCTGAAGAACAATTAGCAATCAAAAAAAGAGAAGCTTACCAAGACATTTCAGATAAGGTTATTGATGCTATTCAGTCCATTGAGCTGTCTTAGCCTAGCGTAATTTTCTATCATAAAATTGCTCCCCCTTGGGTGGGCGAATTGGCATATTTAAACCTTCCAATGATTCTAATTCGCTGAAGAGTTGACTCCTTAATTGAGAAATAATCTCATTGTATTGAGAGAGCTGAATAAGGTTGTGTCGCTCGTTTGAATCGTGCTCTAGATCGTATAAACCGTTCCTGTCCCAAACGCCGTGATAGTAGATGTATTTATATTTATTTGTCCGAATAGCTAGGCAGGTGGGCGTTGCTGGAAAATTCCATTCCCAGTGATATTCATACAAAATATGTTTTCTTGGATTATGAATTTTTTTATTTGAAAATATAGAGGAGAAAGAAGATCCATCCATTTTGGGAGACACTTCAGATGGTTTTATTCCTGCAAGTTCAAGAAAAGTAGGAGCGACATCAATATTTTGAATCATATCACTAATAACTGTTCCAGATTTAATTCTACCTGGAGCATAAGCAATCATTGGTATCCTAATAGATTCCTCAAACGCATCTCTTTTGTCATAAAATCCATGCTCCCCAAGAGCAAAGCCATTGTCTCCCATATATAAAAGCATAGTATCTTTTGAGTTCGGAGACAGAGTAGCGATTAGTCGGCCAATATTTTCATCAAGCCCATGTACAGTTTCACAAAACCTCCAATAAAGATCATCGAAAGAAGGAACCGGATCTTTATCAAATTTCCCAGTTTCCATATGGTCGATGCCGTGAATTCCGTACCTTCTTTCTTTGATCCATAATGATTGAGATGAATAGTTTTCTTCGGTATTTGCCATTGTTTCTGGGTAAGGAATAGGCTTTCCATGATATTTCCCATGATGACGAGGAGCAGGTGTGAATGGGTAATGCACTGCCTTATATGATACATATAAGAGAAAGGGTTTATCCTTTGGTCTGAAATTATTATACCAGTCGATGGCTTGCTCAGTCAGGATGTCAGTCATATAGCCTTCAAATTTTTTCCGCTTTCCATTGATGTTTAGTACAGGATTAAAATATTCACCTTGCCCACGAAAGCTTACCCAATGATCAAAACCAGGTCTCGGAGTATCATTTTCATGCCCCATGTGCCATTTACCAATGAATGCAGTGTGATATCCTGATTTTTGGAGATGTTTAGGAAAAAAAACTGTCCCTTCGGGAACTTCTCTTTGATTGTCAACTACACGGTGCCGATGCATATACTGGCCGGTTAAGATTGAGGCTCTGCTAGGGGAGCACAACGATGTGCTTACAAAGGCATTTTTTAGGTGAGCTCCTTCTGAAGCGAGTTTATCCATCGTTGGTGTTTCCAGCCATTTTGGTGAGTCTGGGTGAAAACCCATCAAATCGTGACGATGGTCATCACTTAATATTAAGACTAGATTAGGTTTGGCTCCGAGTAGGATACTGGAAAAAGAGAAGAGTATTAAAATGATCCTTATCATATGATTATGGATGATTATTGATGGAAATGTGGAAGTGGATTATTTACTTAGGAGAAGATAATAACTGGCAAATGGCTGAATAAATAGTAAAATTAATAAGTTTAAGCATTTTGCCGCCTCTTTGCGCTAGCTTCTTATTCTGGTTGCAAATGTTATTATGCTACTATTCAATTGATTCCCCTGTTTATGAAAAAGTGGCAAGTGCTAATTATAACTTTAAGTGTTCTCGGTACTTCTATTTATGGAGGAGAGGATACAGCTGACGATCGATCTAAACTGTCAGGATTGAAATTTTCCGTTGGTTATGTTTCTCGCTCATTTAGTGATTTGCGTTTTTCAACGGGTTCTTATTCGCAGAACTTTTCGACAGTGGAGCTAACTGGGGAACCTTTTTCTGTGGCGTCTTCCGCTGGCGCTATTGCCGGTTCAATTGATCGGAATTATGATGATGGATTTGTAAAAATTGATTCGACCGATTCATTTGGTGAAGTTACTTGGAACTGGGCTTATGAAGATTCGCTTCAGATCGATGGTAATTCCATTCGGTTTACAGATAGTTCGGGTCGAGATGTGACGCATGATTATTCTGATTCATTTAATCAATACCAGTGGAGCGATGATTTAAATGGTGGGGGACCGCTGCTTCAAGTTTCGTATAATTTTGAAGACTGGCACTCTTTTAAGATAGCGGCATCAATGGAGCTTTCCTTTCTTGACGTTTATCGGTCAAAGAATTCGTCAACGTTTGGAGCTCAGCGCATTTCAAATGCCACGCAAACAATAGTCCAAGATACATTTGGTCTAGGAGGAACTGTGCCGCCTGAACCTCCTCACGAAGGAACATTTGAAGATCCTGGCCCACTGATTAATTCGGTTCCCTCAGATAGATCTGTGGCAGTTCAGGACTTTTCCACTGAAACTTTTAGTTTTACCAATCATATAGAAGAATCCTTAGACTTTTCTTTGGTTACATTGTCTCCTGGAATATCAGCGAGTATAATAAGGGAGAAATATCATTTTGATTTTGGATTAGGAATTTCTCTTAATATCATTAACTGGGAGGCGCGTTTCAGAGAGTCGTTAAACGCATTGAATGATGAAAAGAAGGGGCAAGAAATTAATTCATGGGAATCAGTTTCGTCAGGTAACGATCTTCTTTTCGGTGCCTTTTTACATGCAGGTACAGGAATGCAAATCTCTGAAGCTCTTAGTTTTTCTGTTTTTCTCAGGCGTGATTGGGTATCTGCCTTAAGAGCGGAAGCAGGTCCATCAAATTTCGATCTGCAACTTAGTGGGACGAGTGGAGGCTTTCGCGCTACTTACTCATTCTAACTGAGGGTGTAAATATTTCTATTTAGGGAGCCGATTTTTATTCACTCAGAAACAGGTTCTTCAGCCTTAGGAGCAGGTTCTTCAGCCTTAGGAGCAGGTTCTTCAGCCTTAGGAGCAGGTTCTTCAGCCTTAGGAGCAGGTTCTTCGGCCTTAGGGGTAGGTTCTTCAGCCTTAGGGGTAGGTTCTTCAGCCTTAGGTTCAGGTTCAGGTGAAGGAGGAGGATTTTCCGTGAGTGCAATCTTTTCTTCGGTTGAAGATAGTTTAGATCTTGCGATTTCACTAAAGACTGAAGCGAAACTGCTTGTAATTCCGGCATTTACATATGCCTCACTTGCGTCATTGTATTTTCCTTCTTTATATAATAAATCAGCAAGACGAATGGCCGAAGCAGGGGAAGCCGAATTTTCAGGTGCGTTTATTTTTTTGTATAACTCGGCAGCTTTTTTATTGTTTCCAAGTTCTTCGTGTAATGTGGCTAGGGCAAATAGACCGTCATAATAAAGCGGGCTATCTGTGAAGGAGGAGGCGAATTTTGTAAGAGCGGTTTTTGCCCCATCAAGATCAGGGGGATTATTTTCTAAGTGTTTATTTGCTAGTAGTAAGAGGGCATTGCCACCAATTTTAGTTTTTTCTTTGTCCTTGGATATTTTGTCTAACTTAGTGATTGGAGAATCATTGCTTAGAGAAGCAGATACAAGTTCTTCACCATCCTCTTGGAGTTTAGTTTGTTTGAGGGCTTTGCTGAAGAAGACGAATCCTAGGATAATAATTAGAGCGAGTATTACACAAGATAGTGTTTTCCAATTCTTTTCAAAGAATGCTTCGAGAGGATTAACGGAAGGCAGTTCGGTATTTATTTCACTATTAGGTTCCATCTGCTAATTGTCTGATTTATAAAGTTAATATGGGGGTGGATATATAAGTTTTATGCCCCTACTGCGGCCCTAGCATCATCTGCTAAGGGTGTGCTCAGGTAGCGTTCTCCTGTAGAGCATCCAATTGTGACTATAAACTTCCCTTTATTTTCAGGTCTTGAACCGACCTTTATTGCGGCACAAACATTTGCTCCTGTGCTAATGCCAACAAGGATCCCTTCTTCTGCAGCAATTCTTCTTGCCATTGCAAACGCTTCATCATTCGAAACTTTGATGCACTCTGTGATTTGATCTTTTCCGCTTTCGGGTTCTTTAAGATGAAGGTTTCCAGGTATGAATCCAGCTCCGGTCCCTTGAATCTTATGGGGCCCAGGGGTGAGTTCTTCACCTGCTAATTGTTGAGAGATTACTGGTGAATCTTCAGGTTCGACCGCTATTGCCTGGAACTCAGGTTTTTTATTTTTAAGTACTTCGCAGCATCCAGAAATAGTGCCACCTGTCCCTACAGCAGATATAAGGATATCTACTTGGCCATCACTGTCTTCCCAAATTTCGGTTGCAGTTGTTTCGCGATGGATTGCTGGATTGGCCTCATTTTCAAATTGTTGTGGCATCCATGCGTTTTCAGTATTTTCTAGAATTTCCGTTGCTTTTTCAATTGCCCCCTTCATTCCCTGTGGACCTGGAGTGAGTACTAGGTTTGCTCCTAGCAGTGACAATAGAATTCTTCTTTCAAGGCTCATTGTTTCAGGCATTGTGAGGGTAAGATTATATCCTCGTGAAGCGCATACAAAAGCAAGTGCAATACCCGTGTTGCCACTAGTTGGTTCAACTATTGTTGTGTCTGGATTAATTAATCCTTCGGCCTCTGCTGATTCGATCATGGCCATCCCAATACGATCTTTGACAGATCCCAAGGGATTGAAAAATTCGCATTTCAAGGTAATCGTTGCATCAATGCCATCTGTGACTTTGTTTAGTTTTACTAGAGGAGTTCTTCCGATAGTTTCTACGATGTTATTATATAGAGTGCCCATTCTGTAACAGCTTTGTGATTTAATAATTTTAGGGAGATCTTTCCGAACAGAGATTATTAAATTGTTCTTATTAGGTTTGCAAAGAGAAATGGAGAAATGCGATGAAAAATTGTTTGTAATTAAAAAAAATATGATAAATAGGCTATCTTAAATTCATATGAGTCCTTTTTAACCCCTAAATATAATACCCCACACTAATCATGACCAATACCCTAATACCTGAAATGATTCAGAAAAGGATCAAAAAAATCCCAGAATGGGAATTAAACGAAGATTCCATATCGCGTAGTTTTGAGTTTGATGAGTTTCTATTTGCCATCGATTTTGTAAATACTGTTGCCGAAATTGCTGAAGAAGCTCAACATCACCCAGAGATATCAATCAATTATACGAACGTAAAATTAGTTCTGACTACTCATTCTAAAGGGGGGCTGACTGAAAGTGATTTCGAATTGGCTATAAGAATTGATAGTCTTGAGGATTAACCAAATTGGCAGAAGGTATTTTTGTAATTAAAGGTCTCTAGGTTTTTGTAATAATTCTGCAATTCGAGTAAGAAGGCGACCCGCTCCACCTCCGTCTAATATGCGGTGATCAAAACTTAAAGTTAACTCAGCTTCAATTACTGGTTTCCATGAAGAGGATTCTGCGTTCCAGTGAGGTTTTTTTTGGCCGCGTCCTAATCCAAGAACTAAGTTCTGTTCAGGCAAAGGAATTGGTGTTGCCCAGACAATACCAAAACTACCAAAGTTTGTAACTGTTGCTATTCCTGGAGGAGTGCTTGCTTCTTTTGGGAGATGTCTTTTCTTTGCAGATTCTACCAAAGCTGAATATTGTTCAACTAAATCCTTCAATGGTATTTGATCGACGTTTCTAATAACTGGGACCAATACACCGTCATCTACTTCAACGGCAAACCCGATGTCTATTGATGATGGATGTATTATCCGATTGCCAATTAATCGTCCAGCCGTTGCAGTTCTTTCTGATAAAGCAATAGCAAGTGCTCTGATGGTGTAAAGGGTGGGGCCAGGTTTTGGCGAAGATTCTTTACGATGTAATAACAAATTCTCTAAACATACAGGTGACCCAACAGTGGCGAGAGGTCTTGTCCAGCTTCTGCGCATTGAGTCAGCAACGGCAATCCTCATTGAAGAGGCTACTGTGGTCTTTTTTGTCTCAAGATCGAACATGAAAGATTCGAAGTCTTCTACTGTGACTCTTCCTCCTGCTCCAGTTCCTGCAATTCCTGCTAGATCAGCCGCATTTAGACCTAATTCCTGCATTCTTGCTCTTAATCTAGGTGAGATATAAGTTGCCCCCGAAGCTCTTGCTGGAACAGGAAGACCTCGAATAGTAGGTGTTACTTCAGGATTATTGGGATTATCGGATGTGGTTTGAAGTGTCCTAGACTCATTTACCGAATCATCTTCTTTTTTGACATTAGAGGTAATTTCATCGGGATCAGTGTTTTGTACTTCTGATGGATTTTGCTCGAGTCGAGCTATGTTAATTTTATCAGCTGTTGATTTATCAACTTCTAGATAGCCTAATGTGGATCCGACAGGATAGCTGACGTCAACTTTTGCTAACACTTCGACAATCTTTCCAGGGCAAGGCGTAGTGACCTCCATCATGGCTTTCTCAGTTTCAACTTCGAGAACCTCTTCATCAATTTTCACGGTTTGGCCCACTTCAATTTTAATTTCTTTGACGGTGGCTTCAGCAATGGATTCGCCCAGTTGAGGCATTAGAATTGGTATGCGCATCTTTGGCTTTATTCTCTGATCAGTTTACGTAACTCTTCTTCTACCGAGCTGGCCGTTGGTCTGTGATATCGCCAAAGGTCAGGATGATAGGGGATTGGAGTGTCTATCGAATTTAGACGGACAGGAGGGGCGTCAAGAAGGTTGAAGCCTTCTGAACTTATTCTGGAAATGATTTCGGATGTGACTCCGCCCCATGGAAAGGCTTCGCCGATGGCCAATACTCTTCCTGTTCGGGCTATCGATCCTAAAACTGTGCTCATATCGATTGGTTTAATACATCGAAGATCAACTACTTCTATTTCATAACCGTCGTTTTTCATGTTGTCAGCAGCCCGCAAAGCTTCATGAAGCATTGCGCTATATGTCACAACAGTTGCGTGGCGACCCGATCTTACGATGCGAGCGCTTTTCGCTGGTAAAGTTTGTTTGGGTAGTGAATCGGATTTTAAGTGATAATATAAGTATTTATGCTCACAGAAAATGACCGGGTCATCAATTGCGATTGCCTCTAATAGCATTGAATATGCGTCTTCTACTGTGGCTGGGGTCATGACGATAGTGCCTGGATAATGAGCATATATTGTTTCCATGCATTGGCTGTGAAAAGGTCCGCTTCCTGGGGTTCCTCCAGAGGGTAATCGGATCGTTATCGGGCATGGTACAGCAGTGCGCCAAAAAAGTGTAGCAGCTTGATTTACTATTTGATTAAATCCGACTGACGAAAAATCTGCAAACTGCATTTCAATTATTGGTCGCATACCCTCTATAGCTGCACCGACGGCAAGACCAACCATTGCGTCTTCGCTAATAGGGGAATCTATGACTCTGTCTGGGTATTTTTGAAATAGATTCTTAGTCGCCTTAAATGCTCCGCCAAAAGCGCCTACGTCTTGCCCATAAATGAAAACATTTTCATCATTCTCCAGTGCTAATGATTGAGCTTCTCTGATGGCTTCTAGGTATGAAATGCTCACGATTACTTATTTGCGAAATGACGGACTGGAATATGCGTTCCAGTCATGAGAATATGGGTTGGGTCCCTTTTCTGATTCTGCTTGAGCTATTGCAGCATTTACCTCAACGGTTGCTTGCTCTTGAATTTCATTGCATTCATTTTCAGTGCACCAACTTTCTTCAATGATTTTATTCTTAGCTTTAAGGAGGCAATCCTGACCAAGGTCTGAAGACCGCATTTCATTTGAGACATAAGGAGCGTCATCGTGTTCGCCGTGACCTGATAGGCGAAGTAAATTTCCTACAACAATTTGAGGTCCATCGCCAGCACGTGCTAGAGATATGACTTTCTCAAATCCTTCAATGCATTCTACTAGATCAGTGCCGTTGATATTTATTCCATTCACACCATAACCGGCTGCTCTGTCTACTAGTTCATTGCATGCAAATTGTCTGTCAGTTGGTGTTGAGTATGCAAATTGGTTGTTTGCAATAGATATAATTAATGGAAGTTTTTCAACAGCCGCCATATTCAAGGCTTCGTGGAAAGCTCCGGTTGATGTTGCGCCGTCTCCAATGCAAGCAGCTCCAACAACGGTATTAAGTTTTTTTCTTAAGCGTCGAGCAAAAAGCATTCCGCATACAACTGAGATCATTGCTCCTAGGTGGGATATCATTGTGGGCATGCCTTCTTGTGAGTTTCCTCTATGAACGTTCCCATCACGTCCGACTGATGGTCCCTGAGCTGATCCTAAATATGTTCTTGCTGCATCGATTAGGGGCTCACCAAATGCAGCTCTTCCGGCCATGTCCCTTATGAGCGGAGAGTAAATATCCTGTCCTTTCATGAGCTGAGAGGCAAGAGATGCGCTAAAGGCTTCTTGTCCTTTGCCTACATACACTCCACCTACTATTTTTCCTGCCCGATAGATATTTGAAATCCTATCTTCGAAGGTTCTTGCGAGGACCATCCATCGGTAAGTATCAACAGCTATAGTTGACAGTTTTCCGTTTAATTTTTGGTTCTGGTTGGCAGAGTTTGCCATATAATAATTCTAGCATTCTAGCCTTTGTAAGGATTTGGGCAATCCTGATTTAGGTGGTTGGTTGGCTTGTTTCAATCTCAGCGTTAGTAGTGAATTTCATTCCAATGAGCTGACTTATTCCGAATTCTTCTTGTGTGACTCCGTACATAACTTCACAGCGGCTCATTGTTCGTTTGTTGTGTGTGACTATAACAAATTGGCTCTCTTTAGTAAACTTGTCTAAGAGTTTGAGGAATCTCCCGATGTTGGATTCGTCAAGTGGTGCGTCAAGCTCATCCAAAACACAGAAAGGACTTGGTTTAACCATATAAATTGAAAAGAGTATTGCGACTGCTGTCAAAGCTCTTTCTCCACCCGACAGTAATGTTATGGATTGAGGTTTTTTTCCTGGTGGCTTAGCTATAATATCTATTCCACTCTCTAGGGGATCGCTTTCATCGAGCATGATTAGGTTTGCTCTCGCTGATTCTCCAAATAGTTCTTTAAAGACATTGTTGAAGTTTTTTCTAATCTCTTCAAATATATCTGCAAATCGAGTTTTTGTTTCGCGATTAATCTTGTTTATTACCTTGTGAAGACTTTCTTTTGAAGAGGTTAAGTCGTTGTGTTCTTTATTGAGAAAGTCGTAGCGTTCTTGTAGTGATTCGAATTCTTCGATGGCTTCAATGTTAACTGGTCCCATTGAATCAAGTTTTTGTTTAAGTTCATCAATGACAGACTCGACAAAATCCCAATCGGGTTGATCTTCACCAGGTATTTGTGGGATGGATTGGGTGTTGGAATTTTCTTGTTCATCTATGTTCTGATCGTTTTCTTGATCCGCATCGACATCAGATCCAAGCTTCGCTTCTCTATCCGCTCGCCGTTTTTCTCTGAGTGAGCGGGATTTTTTTTGATCTTCAATGGCGCAAAGTAGCGTATGACTGTCAGGGCTAAAATGATCGAGGTCGATGTTGTACCTTTGTCGAATTGTACTGCAGAGGCTTTCGATCCTAAGGTCTATTTGTGTCTTTTTAACTTCTTCTTTGCCTTTTTGTTCAGTCAATTTGGCAATTTGTCGTCGAGTGTCACGAAGTTCATTTTCTGCATTGCTAACGTTTTCTGCTCTGTTTTCTCGTTGATTTGTGACTTCTTCTAGTGCCGTGTCTAGGTTTTGTAATTGCTGATTGAGTGAACTTATTTGATTAATAAATGAAAGGTTTTCAGCCTTTGACTGTTCGATGCGTTCTTTATAGCTAGTGACTTCGGATGCTCGGCGCGATATAGCGGATTCTAATCCGGACATTCTTTCCGTAATGGGTGCCTTTTGCTCTTGAAGTGATTGTTGTGCCTTTTCTTCAACTGCCATTGCCGTTCTTAATTCTGAAAGCAATTCTATAGAGTCAGTTTCCTGCCTTTTTGCTTCTTCGGCTGAAGATTCGATTTCTGATATTCGAAGATTTATTGACTCTATCGATGAGTTTAAATCTTGCTCGTTATCTTTGAGGCTTTGAAGTTTTGTTTCAGCATTTTCTTGTCTCCTTAACAGTCCATTTTGCTCCTGTTGCATATTAAGGAGTTTGGATTCCAAGCCTTCGTGCTCACGTTCAAGAAGTGATTTTTTGCCTTCGAGAGTTGAGTGTGTAATTGTGGCTGTTTGCAATTGGCTTCTGCATGTATCTACTTTCTTTGATGAAGTATTGACGAGGATTTCAATTTCTTGAAACTTCATTTGATGCTCGCCTAAATTGTCATTTAGAGTAGAGGTTTCTGTTTCGAGTTCCTTTATTTCATTCAGTCTAGCCAGCAAAGAGCTAGCCTCACCCGATTCGCCTGCTCCACCTGTTATGAATCCATTGGAGTTGATGATGTTTCCGTCAAGTGTAGCAAAGCTATATGATGGGAAATCTTTCCTTAAAGCTATTGCGGTTTTGATGTCCTTAACAATAAATGTATTTTCTAGTAATTGCTCAATTAATGAGCTGACAGTTTCGGTGGATCGTACTTTGTCGATGGCCCAGGCTTCTACACCTGTAGGTAATGTCATCAATTGACGGGCGGAGGGAGGAGCAACGAAATTTTCTGGAACAATACTTGCTCGACCTAATCGATTTTTTGAGAGGATTTCGATTGCGTTTTCTGCAATTTCTTCATCAGAAACTAGAATTGATTGCAAATGAGATCCGAGGGCAGCCTCTATAGCCGGAATATAATCGGATTCCACTTCAATGAAAGAGCTGAGTAGCCCATAAGCTTTGAATTGGTTTTGTGTATTAGTTTTAAGATTATCAAGGACTGCTTGGGTTCCCTTTCCTAGACCCTCGCCATCTACTAGGAGAGCCTTTAAAACCTGTAGTCGAGATTCTTTTTTAGCCAATTCTCGATGAAATTGTGATAGATTTTCATTCAGAATTTCTTTCTGATTGATTGCGTTTTGAAATTCTTTTTCAGCTAGAGATAGTTTAGTTTCTAAATCTTGAAGTGATTCAGAGGCAATACTCATTTCCTCATTGACTCCAAAGAATTCCGTTTGTCTTTCTGTGTACTCCTTGCTGATTCCTGTGATTTGGCCGACAATCTGATTTATTCTTTCATTGTCAGTTTCAGACATGCTGGAAAAAGAGCCTGATTCAGCTTTAACCTTGGCATGTTGAGCTAATTTATTTGCTTTGGATTCTGATATTTCTTGAAGGTTTAATTCGAGACTGGACCTTTTTTCTCGTAACTCTGCAGTTTTCTTTTCGTGGTCTCTTAATTGTTGTTTTTGATGATCTAAGTTTTCTGTGATTCTTAGTAGAGATTCAGAGGTGGAATCTAAATCGGTCTTCTCTTTGCTTAGCGTTTCTTGTGTCTTCGAAATGTCTTCTGAGTTCTGGGTGATTAAATTATTTAATTCCGTTTGTCTCTCATTGTTGAATTCGATTCTGCTTTTTGAAGAGTTAATTTTATTTTGATTGTCTATTAGTTGTTCTCTCCTTTTAGATATGTCTCCTTCTAGTGAGGATAGTGAATTTCTAGCGTTAATAATAGCTTGTTCTTTTTCACTGATTGAGTTCTGAAATTCAGTAATTTCGCCTGATAGAGATTGTATGGAAGTGCTCAGTTCACTTCTTTCCGCATCAAATTCTTCGAACTTTCGATGACTGAAATGAGTGTCTAGTGTTTTCACGTCAACCAATAGCTCTTGATATCTTCTAGCTTTGCTTGCTTGACGGTTGAGAGAATTTATTTGTCTCTTAACTTCTTCAATAATGTCAGTTACTCTAAGTAAGTTGGCTTCAGTGTAATCTAATTTCCGAAGAGCCTCTTTTTTTTGAGATTTGAATTTTGTAATACCTGCGGCTTCTTCGAAAACAGTCCTTCGATCCTCGGGCCGAGAGCTTAGCAAGAGATCGATTTTGCCTTGTTCCATTATGGAATATGCAGTGCGGCCAATTCCTGTATCCATGAGTAATTCATGAATGTCTTTTAACCGACAAATATTCCCGTTTAGCCGATACTCAGATTTGCCATCTCTGAAAACTCGACGAGTTAAAGCCACTTCATTAAATTCGAGGCCTAAAGTGTCTTCGCAGTCAGATAGAGTTAGTGTGACTTCGGCCATTCCCACTGGTTTCCTTTTATCCGTTCCATTGAAAATGACATCGGCCATTTCTCCACCGCGAAGGGCTTTTGCCGATGTTTCTCCTAATACCCAACGAATGGCATCAACCACATTTGATTTACCGCAACCATTTGGTCCAACAACACCTGTTACTCCAGGATGAAATTCAAATTCAGTGCGATTGGCAAATGATTTAAAACCGTGAAGTTTTAGCGACTTTAAGCGCATATTTTTTAATAGAATAAATTAAATTGTTAAGATTTGTGGATTTTATTGGTAAGCTTTGTGTTTGAACAGCTTAAAAGACGAAAATTCACAATATATGGTTATTATATTGTCTTTAGAGCTCAACATATTGTGTGTATAATGTCGATTGATTTTTCTTAGGAGCTTATTTTTTTATTAAGTAAGTTAGATAGTTGATAAAACTTAGGTTTTAATATTAGACATAGTTTAATGGTATAGAATGAGTTGCAGAAAGAGATATAAAAATTAAAGGAACCAAATTGAATTTCATCGTCATTTTTATCTTTAGCTTTCTGCTATGTGTGGCTTGTGATCGGCCAAAAGCTACAAATACAATTAAATTAGAAATTGCTGAAGAACTTGAGGAGTTGGACATGAGTCCAGAACCTATGCAGCTCCCAAAAGAGGTTCCAGAGCCCATAATTGATAAAAGCTCTCGAGTTACTTTTTTAGGTTATCATCAGATCATTACGCGAGGTAATCCTGGAGAAATGAGGATAAGGGCAACAAAATTCAGATCTCAAATGCAGGTCCTTAAAGATGCAGGGATTCCTGTAATTTCCTTTAGTGATTATATGAAATGGAGAGATGGAACAAAAGAGATTCCTGAGAATTGCGTCGTTATTACTATAGACGATGGGTATGATGATCTTGCAGATGTGGCTTTGCCTATACTTAAAGAATTTAAGTATCCTTTTACATTTTATCTGTATACAAATTTTTTGGGAGGAAGTGGAAGGACTCTGAACGATGAAGAGGTGAGGGCGTTAATCGAAGGAGGCGGTGAGTTGGGTAGCCATAGTGTATCACATGATTTTTTAGTGAGGGCTAAAAGGAAGTTTCGGAATGAAAGTGATTATGAAGATTGGTTAGCTAAAGAAATCAAAGGCTCTAAGGAATCATTAGAAAAAAAATTCGGTGTAACTGTTAGTAGTTTCGCTTACCCCTACGGAGAATATAATGAGAGCTTAGTAAAAAAAATTGCCGATGCAGGTTACTCATCAGCGGTGACTGTGAATGGAGCGAAGTCTGGCTATGAGACGCCCCTTTATGAATTGCCTCGTTACATAATTCACGGAAACAATGATATCAATTGGAAGGCAGGAACTAGTTTTAGAGGGAAAGGGGGATTGGTCGGAGCGCAGAATATAATAAGGAGCAGTGACAAAGCGGCGAGTAATTCAAGTCAGATCAAAGTTTGGCCGGAGAATGGAAATGAGATTATAGACAGACTGCCAAAGATACTTGCAGATGTCTCTGTGTATGAAGAGATTGAACCAGATTCAATTAGGATGAAAGTTAGTGGTTTCGGAGACGTTCCAGTTGCTTATGATAAAGATAGCGGAATTATTTCCTGGGCAGTTAAAAGTAAATTACGCGCTGCTAAATACATGGTAAATTTATCATTTAGTGAGGCAGGTGACAAAAAACGCCATTTTGCGGCATGGTCTTTTTTGGTTAATCGTAATGTTTTTTATTTGCCGGATTATAAACAAAGAGTCAAAGCCGAAAGATCAGAAAGGTTTAATGCATCGAATGATGAAAGTTCATCCAAAACTTAAAATTGATCTCTTATTTATTGTTATTTTGTTTAAGACGGCTCAAAATGTATTAATGAAAACTAGGCAAAGAAAGAAATCGATGAAGTTCTATCAGATTAATATAGGGATCCTTGTCCTTTTAATAGCTGGGTGTGGCATCGGAGAGCGGACTCCAATTTCTTTATTGCCATCAATTGGTGTGAAGGGAGGGGAAGTTCATCCATTGAATGTGGATTTTGCGGATTATCCCGATGCGGAAGACAAAACGAGTAAAGAAATTGAATCAATAAAGACAGAGGACTATGCAATAAGAAAAGGTGATAGCCTTTGGAAGATTTCGAGAGATCGAAAGACTTCGATTTCAATTTTGAGACAATTAAATGGGATTAGTGGTGATTTGATTAGAGAAGGTCAAGTTATCAAAGTGCCATTTGTTGCAGGGTTAATTTTAACAGAGCCGGTCCCTAAGGAAATTGTTATAGAAGAGAAGCCAAAGGAAGTTGGAGCGAAAGCCCTTGAAGGCTTGTCGAGTGGTGATGGGAAAGAAGTAAAAACTAAAGAAAAGGAAGTGCCTGAACTGCTTCCGATTCCAGAAGTTGAAGATGATTTCATCTTACCTATCCCAGAGAAGCCATAGTTCCATTGATGATAATGGATTGTTTAAAATGTTTGTTTAAACGGTAAAAGATAAATTAATGATTAAATTATTAATCATTAAAGATGTAAATAGCTCCTAGCTTTCCATTTATTAAATCTAGGAAGCATATGAGGCGTTCGCTGCGAATATATTTAATTGGCTTTGGATCAGCTTCGTTAATTTTTGTTGCATTAGGCTGTTGGTTTTATTTTTCTGCGGCGAATGGTAAATCTGATTCTAACGATAAGAATTCAGGAGTAATTTATCGCGACAAAGAGGCAGTTAAAAAAGTTTTGGTAAGAGAACCTCTTCCGAGTAAATTTGTTAATTATAAGAGTATTGATACGGCTCGACTATGGAACGGAATTGATTCAAATTCTTTAATGAATGTTACCCAAGGCGCATCCGCATCTGAAGAGAGGGCAGACAGAAAAAGTTATACTTTTGATTTCAATGTTAATTTGCGGGTTCCGTTGCCGGTTAAAGATACGCAAGAGATCTTTTCTATTAATCAAAAATTGAGCAAAATTGTTCCTGAGTTTGATGACATGATCAAAATGGGAAAAGTTTCTGGTTTTTACCACAAACTGTATGATTTGAAGGCCAAAAGATTACAACAGTTTTTGACTCGATTAAATGCAGTGCCTGATAGGCATAATTTCTACGACTGTGAGACGATACTTGAATTAGTTCACCCAAAAACTAAGAGGAAGGTTTTATTTATTCAGAGTGATATGGATGTTGTTTCGGACGGATCAGATGGGGACCGGATGCCGGAATATGATCAATACATAGCAGAGTCTACCAATTACCAGCCTTTCACTAGTTATGGTTGGAAAAAGCAAACAGACAAGCCAAATCCATTGCTTAAGCGATGGGAAAAGAAACTGAGTGAAGAGGTTAACAAACTTGAGCAAGGCAAGTTAAGTTCTTCGAAAGTAAAAGTATCAAAGCAAAACATTGAAACTCTGAAGCGTGAAATTGCTGATATGAAAGCACGAAGTTTTTTAATTGCTCGTGCTGATCCATTTATTGTCATCCCTTCTTGGATGAGATTGTATACGAATCAAAATAAATTTGCACCTTCTGTTGGTGATTACGCCGCAATAATTTTTGAAGGTAGAATTCTACCAGTAATTATTGGAGACACTGGTCCAACATGGAAATTGGGTGAAGCGTCTTTGAGGGTAGCTAAAGAATTAAATCCTAATGCAACTTCTTACAAGCGCCCAGTAAGTGACTTGAAAGTCTCATACTTAATTTTCCCCCAAAGTGCAGACTCACCTTCTGCGCCGGATATGGACAAGTGGTTTGATAAAGTTCAGTCGCTTTTAGGGGAGGTGGGAGGTCTTGGTGATGGAGTTAAGCTTTTTCGGTGGCCTAATTACTTTAATAAAAAAAAGCAGTAAAAGGATCAAATTTTTATAAATCATTTGTAAGAACTAGTGAGACAAGACTATAAGTAACTTACAAATCATAAAACAATCACGAGATCATGCCAGAAGAGGAAGAGTCTAATCGCCCGAAACTAATAGTTCCGGAATCTGAAGGAAATAAATCGCAGAACCGTTTATTGGTTCCGCCATCGGATCAAGAAGCAGAATCTTCCTCGCCAAAACCTCAATTGGTGGCACCAATTGATGAGGCAGAGGAACCTCAAGCAGAGGAACCTCAAGCAGAGGAACCCCAAGCAGAGGAACCAACAGGCCCAGTCAAAGTGGTTGGAATGAGCCCTCCTGCTACTGAAGAAGAGGTCATTGGTCAATTGCCGCAGCCACAAGAGGATGATTGGATGAAGGATGCATACGAACAGGTCGCTGATG
>DUBC01000019.1 GCA_012960505.1 Verrucomicrobiales bacterium | reverse complement strand
AGTGTTTTCATTATTGTGGAAGTTAAGGTTGATACCAATTAAGCCAGATCAGACGGCCTCAGGTAAAGTAAAAAAACCTACTTTCTGTTGCTTCTGTAGGGATTCTTTGAGCCGTAAATGCCTGCTTTTTGCAGGAGTTTATCAACGATTTGGAGTTTCCCTGCAGCTCGTGCGCTTTTGATTGCTTTATTAATTGTTATAACGGCTTCAGCAAATTGACCGTTTTCTGCCTGGGCTGCGGCCAATGTGTCCAAAGTTGCAAAGTTCTTATGACCCGTTTGTTGATTCAATTCCTCGGATAATTTTAGAGCGGACTTTGCGTCCCTTACCTTGTCATCAGGGTCTGTCGCGAGTATCCAGGCAAGATTATTTTTGGCATTAAGAACAAGGTCGTTTTTGGCAATGATCTTGCGATAAATTTTGACTGCTTCTGAGGGATCCTTGTTTCTCTGATGAGCAATGGCAAGATTGATCTGGTATGGAATGTGTTCAGGTTTGAGGGCAATTGCGGCATTGAAGAAATCAATGGCTTCTTTTTCTCTGTCAATCTGTTGGTGGGCCTTACCAAGAGTATCCAATATTACGGGGCTATTGGATCCGGCTGCGGCTGTTTCTTTGAACGCAGCATTTGCAGCGGCATGGTCCTCTGCCATCCATAGTACGACACCGGATTGAATTTTCAGTAATGGTTGATTGGGTAAAAGATTAATAGCTTCCTGATACGCTTCGGCTGCTACTTTCCAGTTCTTTTGGCTCTGTTCCAGAGCTGCAATGAAGATCCAGGCCTTGGCTTTATCGATTGGGCTTGAATTATCTTTTTCATTTGTTACTTCACTGGTTAATTTTTGAGCTTCGAGTCGGGCCTCTTGAAAGTAACCGCCTTCCTGATAGGCCTTAGCAAAGTCCAGTGTTCCGATCTTAAAGTGTTCCGATCCGTCGTTGCTTTTGAAAGGGAAGGAGGCTTGAGAAACCGCTCTCGGTGAAGCGTTCAATAAATTTATGTCTTCGATCAGTTGATCGGAGCTGATTGGGCCCCTGTAGATGATTGCTAGTTGACCATGTTTATCAAAAAGAAAACTTGAGGGCAGGGGCAGTGGGCGTTCCCGGGAAAATATTTGATGATGTAATACGGTAAGAAGTCGTAGGCTCTTCGCATCCGTGACGCCGACCTTGAACGGATAATTATTTTTTTTGATGAGTTCTTTGGCTTTTGTAAGATCCGGTTCAGATCCATCCTCAGTGATGAATTCGGTCGTCAGTGCAATGATTTGTAAGTTCTTGGATTGGATCTGGCTAAAATGGTTTTTAAAATCAGATAATTCTGCCATGCACGGTGCGCACCAGCTTGCCCAGAGATTGATCAGAGTAGGTGATTTCCCATTCTTTTCTGGCTGATATCGGTTTAATTGACCCTTAAAATCAACATATTCTATGAGTGGTGCCTTAACTCTTTGGGTCAGGATGATTCTCGCCCGCTCAGTTTGACTCTGTGGTTCGGGCCTTGATTCGGGAAGATTAATTTTGCGTTCTTTCTTTGTTTTTTCCTGTGCCTTTCCTGAACCCTGCACGATGCGGTACACTGAGCCTGGAATGATCCCCTCAAAAGTTTCTTTTCCTCCTCCCGGCCAGGACACTTCGAGAGTTCCCTTTTCAGAATCATTTTTTCCCATCCCGAAAAGTATCCGCTTGCTGGATTGGCTGAGGAAACCACCGCCAGCTCTCAGTACATGCGTCATTTTCCTAGGTCCCATGACGAGAGTCAGTTTTGCGCCGATCGCGTCAAGGTTGCATGTTTTTCCTTCCAGATAGAAACTGACAGAACCTGATCTTTGGTCTTTTTTCAGATTGTTTTTGAGGAAACGGATCCTTGGTCCTTCTCGGTTCGTGGACCAAAGATCAAGGTCTCCGTCATGGTCCCAGTCTGTTGCGATAATTGCTCTAGTATCATCGATTAAATTCAGACCGCTCGCGGCTGAAATGTCTGCGAATTTAATACCAGATCCTATTGTCTCTGAGCCGAGATTTAGAAAACAGCAGTTCTTTTCGTATCCACTGAAAGAACGGCCCCGAGTTATCATGGAGCCGAGAGCATCCCAATTTTGAAGGTAGCTTTTTATTTCCAAACTTGAAACCTCTTTCAGGGGTGATTGCGCCACGACCTGGCGCCAGTAGAAGCTTCACAAGTCACTAGTGTCACCGGATTGTGTGATGAAGCCATTCCCGACGATAATGTCCTGCAGCCCATCATTATTAATATCCGCAAACCTTGATCCCCAGGACCACCTCCCCATGGTCACTCCGGCTTCGATGCTGACATCTTTAAATTTACCGTCCCCGGAGTTTAAGAAAAGAGAATTGCCCCTCGCGTGTCGTCGGAAACCTGTGATCGATTCCTGATCTGCTCCTCTCTGAAATTGGCGTTGGTAAGCGATGCGGTTTCCTGCGGAGGACCACATGTTACTCACGTAAAGGTCCTGGTCCCCGTCCCCGTCAGCGTCTGACCAAGAAACAGACATTCCTGCTGACATGTCCTCGACTCCAGCTTCTGCGGCGACATCGACGAACTGTGTCTTGCCTGAGCTGTCCCTATCATTTCTGTAAAGATTATTGCGTCCATAATCGTTGGCGACATAAAGATCAGGGTCCCCATCCTGGTCGTAGTCCTCCCATGAAGAGGCGAGAGTGAATCGTCGATTATTATTATCCATTCCAATGCTCACGGTGACGTTCTTGAATTGCCAATTCAGATCGTTTCTCAATAGGACGTTACGGCCACCGTTATTGGCGTCATGGTAAGGAATCGGGCGAGCAAGCATCTGGTTCCCGTTCCCGTGAACCGAAGAGCGTCGCAAGGAGTAGCACCCGACATGAAGGTCAAGGTCTCCGTCCAGGTCAAAATCAGCGGCACTGATGCACATTGGGGCAGATTCTGGAATCAATTTAGTGGTCTTTACCGAGAAGTTTGCTTTCCCGTCATTGGCCATAAATATTATGCCGAGCGTAGTGGCGATGACGAGGTCCTGGTCTCCGTCATTGTCCATGTCAAGGAACAGTGCTGATTGTGTTTGCAATCTGAAGTCGGTTCCGGAAAGTGAAGACGCATCAATGAGTTGTCCATCAGATTTGCTAATAAATAATCGATTAGGTAAACTCCCAGGTTCACAGACATAAATATCATCTAGCCCGTCACCATTAACATCACCGATAGTGATTCCGTGCCAACCAGAGAGTCCTATGCCGTAACGGTTTTCCAGTCTGGATGCCCAGTAATCTGTGCCCCTAAGGAATTGATTGTTAAAGTCCTTGCATTGACTAAAAACGGACCCGGTACAGTCACTGAATAGGGAAGTGCCCTTATCGAGTGTGCCGATGCTTTGCTCGAATTCATTTACTTTGATCGATATGATTTTGGGTGGATCTGAAGTTGATGCCCAGTCCCATACACAGCCCCAACGTGCTTTCTGACTGATGATTTCTTTTTGGGTGTGACCGATAATCTCTACATAGGATTCACTCGTAGATTTCCCTGCTTCATTAATTGAAACATTAAAGGTTTTGAATTCCACATCAATTTTTGTTGCTTCCCATAATGGTTTAACTAATTCATTGAGAGCTTCCTTTAGAGATTTTTTTTCTTCTGGTAATTGTTTTTCCTGGGCGTTCCTTAAGACTTTGAATGAGGAATCATTGAAAACAGTTTTCAGATTTGTTGGAGCTAATTGAGTAGGTTGAAAATTATTAGCTATCAGGCCGGATGTATCGACTTGTGAAATAGTTTTTGGGTTCTTTATGATTTCTCCCAGATCTTTGAGCTGAGAATCAGCCAGTTCATTGAAAACTTCTCCTTTCCAAGGATCCTTTTTGGGTTCCTTGTGCAGACTCTCACTGACCAAGCCGATTGGTTCTAGTGGGATCACGGCATCGATTGATGCGAGAATGTCCTTGTCGTCTTGTTTTTCAGTTATTCCTGTCTTTTCCTCCTCAACAGAATGGTCCTGATCTCCGCAACCAATGATTGCTAGACTGAGGATAAATGGAGAAATGAGAAGGAGAAACCGCATCGAGGGGCGTCAGATGAATAAAACATTAACACAAAACCTGAATTATCATATGAAGAAAGCTACTATTCAGGACGGCTCCTTTAGCTGGAAACTGTTCTTATTGAGTGGTATAGGAATTGGAGTGAGTTCTTTGTCCCATCAAATGTTAAGATTATTAATTTCTTTAGTTCCTATTTTTTTTCTTATCGGTTGTTCTGATGATCCCAAAAAATCTAAAGAAGAATCAATAAAGCGATCAGTGCCCGTGCTTGGTACATTGCCCGAATTTCAACTCATTGAACAATCGGGGGATGCTTTTGGTCTTAAAGATCTCAGAGGTAAGGTTTGGATTGGAGATTTTATATTCACTCGCTGCGTTGGTACTTGTCCCATGCAGACCATTCAGAAATCACAAATTCAAGACAGTTTAAAAGAGGGGCCTGACTGGGATGATATTAGGCTCGTAACATTTACGGTTGATCCGGAAAATGATACCGCTCCTGTCTTACAGAAATATGCTGATACCCATTCAGCAGATTCCAATCAATGGAAGTTTTTAACCGGGCCCCGAGAGGATCTTTGGAGCCTAAGTGCTAACGGTTTCAAGTTGGCCGTGGCGGAGGATTCAAAGAACGAGAAGATGCCCATATTGCATAGTTCCAGATTTGTTTTGGTAGATCAGATTGGTAGGATTCGAGGCTATTATGATGGTCTTGATGATAAGGGTAGGGCTGACTTAATGCGGGACCTTGACCTGATACTTAAGGAGGATCAGGCAATGAGTGCGCCCGGAAAAGGATCTATCACCTATAAGAAATTTCCATACCCAGAGGGAATCATAAATCCATCTTGGCTCGATAGTCGGAAAGAGCTCCAAATTGCATCAGCCGACAATGTTAGTGCCTATCATGATTTTCAATTTCAGGACACTGTTGAGGAGAGCGGTATCACTTTCGCTAACCGAATCGTTGATGACGCAGGCAAATATCACAAAGCAGTACACTATGATCATGGTAATGGAATTGCGGTAGCTGATGTTGATGGTGATGGACTTTTGGATTTGTATTTTACTACACAGATCGGATCTAACGAGTTATGGAAGAACCTTGGAGATGGTAAGTTTAAAGATATTACTACCAAGACAATTGCTCTAGATGATAAGATTGGTGTCAGTGCTTCTTTTGCGGATACTGACAATGATGGTGATGCTGATCTGTTAGCTACTACTGTCAGGGGAGGTAATTACTTCTTTGAGAACGATGGCAAAGGAACCTTTACTGATCGTACTAGTCATTCTGGACTCGATTATATAGGTCACTCATCAGGTGCCGTATTTTTTGATTATGATAAGGACGGTCTACTGGATCTTTTTCTATGCAATGTTGGTGTTTACACTGGTGAGAAAAGGGGGAAGGGAGGTTACTGCATTGGCTTACAGGACGCTTTTCAGGGGCATCTCAGGCCCGAGGAACGTAATGAGCTGAGTAAATTATATCGTAATGAGGGAGATAATGTATTTGCGGATGTTTCCAAGGAGACTGGACTCCTGGATCAGAGCTGGACAGGTGATGCGGCTCCATTTGATTTCGACAATGATGGATGGATCGATCTTTATGTTCTTTCAATGCAGGGCCATGATCAGATTTACCGTAATGAGCAAGGAAAGTCTTTCAAGCGGGTCAGTAGGGACGTTTTTCCTAAGACTCCTTGGGGAGCGATGGGGATACAAATTTTTGATTTTGATAATGACGGGAATCAGGACGTTTACATTACCGACATGCATTCGGACATGAGCGAAGAGGTCGGCCCTAACCGCGAGAAATTAAAAAGTGATATGAAGTGGGAGGAGAGTGTTCTTAAGAGCGGGGGCATGAGTATTTATGGGAATGCTTTTTTTCGTTCCTTGGGTGATGGAAAGTTTGAGGAAGTTTCTGATAGTATTGGTGCTGAGAATTACTGGCCGTGGGGACTGAGCTCAGGTGATCTGAATGCGGACGGATTCATTGATGTATTCATAGCTTCGAGCATGAACTTTCCTTTCCGTTATGGTGTGAATAGCGTTTTGCTTAATGAGGCTGGCGAGCGTTTTGCAGATGCTGAATTTATTCTAGGAGTTGAGCCGAGACGGCAGGGGAGGACGGCAAAGCCTTGGTTCACCTTGAATCCATCTGGAGAAGATAAAGAACATTCCTTAGTCAAAGAATATAACTTAACTGAACCGGTGGAAGTGTGGGGTTCATTAGGTACCCGAAGCTCTGCGATTATTGATATTGATAATGATGGTGATCTGGACATTGTCACGAACGAGTTTCATGACGGGCCGATGGTTCTGCGCAGTAATTTGTCAGAGAAGAAAGAAGTTAGCAGGCTTCAGATTCAACTAATAGGTAAAGGTGATGGTGCTTCTAATCGTGATGGTCTGGGTGCGACAGTGAAAGTGACGGTAGGACCAAAAACTTATGTGCAGGTCAATGACGGGGTTTCAGGATATCTTTCGCATAGTCTAATTCCAATGTATTTTGGTCTTGGAGATGCAAAGGGGGTTGACAGCGTTACAGTGCTTTGGCCTTCTGGAATGGAGCAAACTATAAATGATATTGATCCTAACGAGTTGTTGAAGGTCGTTGAGAATTAGTATGGCTGTAAAATTGTTGATTTAAAATGAGTTCGATCTTCCAAAATGTGATTGAGTTGGTTATTAGGATTATACCTAAGACATTTATTTCAATGGTCTTTCTCATTGGATTGAGTGGAGTGCCTGTGATGGCTGAGACCATTGTTAATATTGGTGAGATTCGCCCCTTTTTCGGTCCTGATGATCTGAACCTCGATCCCGATAAGGTCGTAGTTGCGATTGATGCTTACGGTGACAGCGATCGCGAAGTTAATGGGGTCATGTTTTTAACGGATAAGTCCGCCCCTCCAAATGTTACGGTGACAACGACTCACTCAATTAATGATTGGGCGGTTAGGCCCGATTATACTGGCGCTGATAGGCAATCAGTTGAGAATCTAGAAGAGATTATGCGTGACATCCGCTGGTCAGCGGCTCCGAGTGCAGTTGAAATCTCGGTCTCGGAACTGAACCCGGGAATCGAGTATGAGTTGCAGATGCTATTTAATGAAGGTGCGGTTCGGGACCGGCGCTGGGACATTGCCATTGAAGGTGATTTGGCCGTGGATGATTTCAGCTCAGAGGGAGAAGGGACATGGACACCGAGGAACGGGTTCGCCTACATTGCTCCATTTGTTCTCGCTGAAGGCGATGATGTCCTTAATGTTGAGATGGTTAAGCATTTTGGGGGGCAATCATCAAGGGGTTCGGACAATAACCCGATCTTGCAGGCTTTCACGATTACCGAAATCACAGTTCCAGCAACGCCCGAGTCTATATTGATATCGAGTTCCGAGTTTTTCGCTGAACAGAATTTACCCATAGGAACCCTTAGTACCATTGATCTCAAACGGAACTCCAATCATCTATATTCGTTGGTCCCGGGCCAAGGGGATAAAGATAACGAGAAATTCGAAATAGAGGATAGTAATGTTGTTCGCTCTCGCACTTATAACTTTGGTGCTCATGATCGTTTCACTGAATTTTCTGTAAGAGTTCGTTCGACCGATGCGGATGAACCTTCTCGTTTTATAGATTATATAATGACCTTAACTCTGGCAGAGCCTCTCGCGCCTACTTCGATTAGTTTGGCTGCTAACTTAGTTAGTTCAGGCATTATTGTCCAAGGTCTTGTTGGTAAAATGTCCGTCAATGATCCAAACATGATTGACTCTCATTTTTATTCACTCGTTGAGGGGGTAGGAGACGATGATAATTCAATCTTCTCAATTGAAGCTGATGATCTACGGCTGGCCAGAACGATACCGGACGGGAAGATCGATCTTAGCATTCGCCTTCGTGTGACTGATCTAACGGGTCTATATTTTGAAAAGAATTTCAGTCTAAAAGTTACGGATCCTTCTATTCGTATTAATGAATTCATGGCGAGTAATGGTAATTCTTTGGATGATGATGATGGTGATGCTTCTGATTGGGTTGAGATATTTAATGAGCAGAGTGGAACTCTTAATCTCGAAGGGTGGTATTTAACTGATGATCCGGATCAATTGACCAAGTGGGCATTCCCTGACATTAATATTGCTCCGAATGGATTTCTTGTTCTTTTTGCTTCGGGTAAAGAGCGTGGCCCGACGAAGCGTCCGCTGCACCTGAATTTTGAAATCGCCAGTTCTGGAGAGTCATTGATACTGGTTAAACCTGATGGAAAGACCATAATTGATCAGATAGATTTTCCAGAGCAAGGAGTGGATGTTTCGTATGGTTATAATGCTGAGGCGAATGCGGTTGGCTTTCTTCAGGAATCAAGCCCAGGAGCAAGGAATGGTGACATTGCAGATCAGGTTGCTAATAAGGTTACGTTCAGTCATCAAAGAGGTTATTATGATAGTGCATTTGAACTTGAATTAAGTTCGACAATTCCTGACTCGGTAATTCGATTCACGACCAATGGCTCCAAACCGAACAATTCAAGTACAATCTACGCAGGGCCGATTCGCATCAGTCCGTCCACTAGTTCCGGAACGCGGGGCGTCCGCACGGTCAGAGCTTTTTCCACACATCCTTCTGCTGCGGTCTCACCGGTTTCCACTCATACTTATATTTGGGTTAATGGAACGGGGTCTCCTAATTCTAACGGAGTAGTTGGGCAGTCCCGGTTCATTTCCTCCATAAAGAATGATCAAAAATATGGTCCATTAATAGATGATGGATTATTAGCACTCCCGGCCATTTCAATAATTAAGCCAAGTGGAATGGGGTCATCAGAAGGTGAGGGTTCCCTTGAACTGATCAGCCTTGATGGGAGTGAGCCTGGGTTCGGGATTGATTGCGGGATGAAAATTGTTGGTGGAGCCAGTGTAGGTTCTCCGAAAAATAATTTCCGGTGCTATTTCCGGAATAAATACGGGGCATCGAAGTTGCGGTATCCAGTATTTGCAAATCATCCTTATACTGAAAAAACAAGTGAGGTCTTTGATGTGCTTCAGTTGCGGGGCGGGTCACATGATAATTTCTATTGGATGGCAAACCCGGGCAATCCTCCAGGACGAAAGCGTCAGGGTGATGCTCAGTACGTCCGTAACCGTTGGGTCAATGACATGGAAATGCTCATGGGGCACCCCTCAATACATGGTCGCTATGTTCACTGCTACTTGAATGGATCTTATCACGGCCTCTATCATATTCATGAACGACCTATGCATAATTATATGGATAAGTATTTCGGTGGAGATCCTGAGGACTATCATTACACAAATTCAGCGAGGAACGGAAGCGATCATGGGAATGGAGATAGCTGGTCAAGTACTTGGAGCAAGGTCAAATCTGCCGCATCGGCGGGAGGAGAAGAGTCCCGTGAGTGGATCAACTGGAGCCACTTGGCTGATAATCAATTGTTATATTATTATTGTGGAAATGATTGGGACTGGACCACAAACCATAACTGGATGGCGGCTGGTCCTAAGTATCCTGGTCGAGGCGGCTGGAGATTTTATTCCTGGGATTGTGACGTGATGCTTCATGATGTTGAAGCGAACAATCTTGGAGTGAGTGCTCCGGACGGTGTTTTTTCTTCCTTGATGAGAGATAAGGAATTTAAGGTTTTCTTTAGTGACCGGGTTTATAAGCATTGTTTTAATGGAGGCGTTCTGAGCCCGAATGGTCCTAGGGCTGCTCACGATTATCGGATGAATGAAATTTATGATGCGTTGGTACCGGAAACGGCACGTTGGCAACCGTCAAGTGCGCGAAGACTTCCATGGGACCGTGACGGGGAGTGGAGAGATGAGTGGGATTATATGCAAAATGTCTATTGGCCGAGGAGGACAGAAATTCTCCTTAACCAGTTCCGCTCAAAGGGATGGTATCCGTTAGAGGCTCCGGAATTTGACCAGCGCGGCGGTTCTGTATGGTCTGGTTATTCGCCGATAATTTTAGCAAACGAAGGTGATGTTTATGTTACAACTGATGGCAGTGACCCGAGGTTGCCCGGCGGAGCAATTAGTCCAAATGCCATTTTTATTAATGGAGCTACTGTTACTGATGAACTGATAAATAAAGAATCGGTTTGGAAGTACTTGGACGACGGATCAAATCAGGGCACAGTTTGGCAGTTGCTCGAATTTGATGATTCGTCCTGGGAAGAGGGGAGGGCCGAGCTCGGTTATGGTGACGGTGCAAATGGAGCTGAGGGAACGATCCTCAGTTATGGTTCCGTTGGTAGTGATAAGCATGTGACGACGTATTTCCGCCGTAATTTCCAAGTTGATGAAGTTTCGGAAATAATGAGTATTAACCTTGGCCTGAGGAGGGATGATGGTGCTGTTGTTTATTTAAATGGAAAGGAAATATGGCGATCAGCTATGCCGGAGGGTGAAATTATTTTCGATACGCTGGCAAATGATGGAGCGGGTGGATCAGAGGAGTCCATTTTTCATTTGAAGGAAGGAATCTCTCCTGAATTGCTTTTAGAAGGTAAAAATACTATTGCGGTTGAGGTTCATCAGGTGGCACGGACGAGTTCGGATATTAGTTTTGACCTTGAGTTTTTTGCCACGCGTCCCAGTGACCCTTCTCAATTCCGAATTGAGAAGAGCGCAATGATACGTGCCCGTGCACTCAGTGGAGTGGATTGGTCTCCCTTGAATGAAGTGACTTATACGATAGGTGAACCTGCAGGTCCCACGAACCTTGTAATTAGTGAACTACATTATAGGCCCTTGGCTCCGAGCATTGATGAGGACCCTGAAGGTATTTATTCCCGGACAGACTTTGAGTTTATTGAAATTAAAAACATTTCTGATTCCCCGATCCATTTATCGGGTTTGCGATTCACAAGAGGAATCAGTTTTGATTTTTCCAATTCATCTGTCCTTGGATTGGATCCTGGCGGAAGTGCCGTATTAGTTGAAGATCAGGCTGCGTTTATGGTTCGATACCCTGACGTCGATCCTTCCAATATTATTGGAAAATTTAAAGGAAACCTTAACAATGACGGAGAGTTAATTGAGCTTAGGGACTCGACTGATTCATTGGTAAGATCTTTTACGTACAATGATAAGCTTCCCTGGCCCGAAGGAGCTGACGGGACTGGTTATTCGTTAGTACTTATTGACCCTAAAAAAAATCCGGACCATGCCTTGGCTGAAAATTGGACAACTTCGAGATCATTGAATGGGGTTCCTATAGGAAACGATACGGCGTATACTTTTTCTGAATGGCAGGTTCTTATTTTCAATGATGAACAAATTACAGACGAAAATGTTTCCGGTCCTGATGCTGATCCTGACCTTGATGGGTTAAACAATTTTGCTGAGTATGCGCTTGGTTTTTCCCCCATCGATCAGTCAGATTATTCCCGCTTTTCTGATTTAAATTTAGTGGAAATAGAAGGTGTTCAATATTATGCGTTTTCCTATAGTCGCTGGAAAGGAGTTAAGGGAGTTTCTTTTACGGTTCAGGTTTCAAATGATCTCGAGGACTGGAAGAGTGGTGAAGAGTATCTAGTTCCATTAGTCGGTGATTTCGAAAGTGCAGATGGAAGTGTTAATAAAGCTTTTCGTTCGGCTATGCCTTTAAATAATAGAAAAGAGCAGTTTTTTAGGTTAAAAATGATTGCAGATTAATTCTGAGTAGGACCTTTAGGCTTCTTTTTTGTTTGGTGCTTGAGGTGTAGATAGATAATTGTCAGATTTGCGTAATAAGGGTAGTAAGTATTAACCGCTATGGCTATATCATTTAAAGTATTGATTCTTATATGGGCGTTAGTTTCGGCAGACCCTTCAATAGCTGCTATTGAATTTAATAAGGACATTCGTCCAATTCTTTCTAGTAAATGCTTTCAATGTCATGGACCTGACAAGAATCACCGTGAAGCGGAATTGAGGCTTGATACTAGAGAAGGAGCAATTAATGACAATGATGGAGTCAAAGCCATCGATCCGGAAAACTTGAATGAGAGTGAGATATTATTTCGTATTCATTCGAAAGATTCGGATGAGATGATGCCTCCTCCCGAATCTAAGAAGGAACTAAGCGATAAAGAGAAGTCCTTGCTTGATGAATGGATAAAGTCTGGCGGGAATTATGAAGATCATTGGGCTTTTGAGAGGATTAATAAATTCAATCCTCCTCAAAGTGCGCTGGGATTAATTTCCCGCAATCCGATTGATTCTTTTATTCATTCTAGACTCCCAGGAAAAGGGCTGAAGCCAATGCCTGAAGCCGGAAAATCCACACTGATAAGAAGGGTCACGTTTGATCTTACCGGTTTACCACCCACTATTCCCGAGGTCGATTTTTTTCTAGCTGATGATTCTCCTGAAGCATATGAAAAGGTAGTTGATCGATTGCTTGGATCCGAATCCTACGGGGAACGAATGGCATTGGCCTGGATGGATGCGGCCAGATACGGTGACTCATCAGTAATGCATGCTGACGGTCCTCGTTACATGTGGCCATGGCGTGATTGGGTTATTAATGCATATAACTCTAACATGTCTTTCAAGCAGTTCACCATTGAGCAGTTAGCTGGTGACCTGATACCCAATGCCACAGTGGATCAGAAAGTTGCATCAGGCTTTAACCGTAATCATGCGACTTCTGATGAGGGTGGCGCTATACCCGAGGAGCTTCGTGTAGAATATGTGGTGGACCGGGTTAAGACTACAGCGAATGTCTGGATGGGTTTAACTATGGAATGTAGTCAGTGCCATGATCACAAGTATGATCCGATTACACAGAAAGAATATTATCAAATGTTTGCTTATTTTAATAATACGACTGATCCGGGTATGCAGACAAGGAACGGTAATCAGTCACCTACGGTTACCGTCCCTGACCGCAAGCAGGTAGCGAGGTTGGCGGATCTAGAAAAGAGGATTGCATTAGAAGGAAACAAACTGGAATCATATAAGAGGTCATCGATTCCTCAATACGTGAAGTGGTTGAGAGAGGCGGAAAAAGGCGCCGGCGATGCGTTGCCAGAGCCGGCAGGTCTCAAACATTTTTTTCCTCTCGACGAAATTGAGGGTAATGTGATTAAGGCCCAGATAGGTGGCGGTGTTGGTAAGCTTTCGGGTAAGTTGAGCAAGGCTGATCGAGGAGGGGGAAGTGGTCTGAGATTTGATGGTAAGTCTTCTTTTGTATTTGATAATTGGCCAGAGAGGAAACGTGAATCCGAATTTACATTTGCTGCATGGCTAAAGTTGCCGGCTAACGGGAGCGGTTCGGTTCTTGCCCGGATGGACGAAGACAACTCATTCCGTGGGTATGATTTATGGGTACAGGGTCGTGCAGTAGGAACGCACATTATTAGTAAGTGGCCGGTTAATGCTCTCAAGGTTGTTTCTGATAAACCTCTTGCAGAGAATAAGTGGCAACATGTGGCTGTTACTTATGATGGTTCATCAAAGGCTTCCGGAGTTAAGATATACATTGATGGGCAGCTAGCCGGGAACAAGGTTGAGCAGGATTCTCTCAAAGATTCCATTATAACTAAGACGCCCTTTAAGCTAGGGAGTCGTTCTAAGAGTGCCAACTTTAATGGTGAAGTTGATGAGCTTCGTATTTATGACAAGGCACTTTCCGAGGATGAGGTGAAGCGGCTTGGAGGTGATCCGATTAAGAGCATCCTTGCGACGTCTAAGAAGGAAAGGACCAAGGAGCAAAAGATGGCTCTATTGAATTTTTATCTTAATAACAATGACCCTAAGTATAAGGAGTTAGCCAAGATCAAAGAAGCATTGCTAAAAAAGAAGGCTGGGATTTCCACTAACAGTAAAGTCACTTCAATGATCATGCAGGACAATCCAGAAGGTAAGACTCGGTTAACTTTTATCCTTAATCGTGGTCAGTATGATCAGCCGATCAAGAAAGGGAAGGGCGCCGAGATTAAACCGGGAGTGCCCTCTATCTTACCTGAACTTGATGATAATGCTCCGAAGAATCGATTGAGTCTTGCTAAGTGGATGACTGATCCTTCTCATCCTCTTACCGCGAGGGTCGCAGTGAATCGTTATTGGGCTCTTTTCTTTGGCAGAGGAATTGTGAAGACTTCGAGCGATTTTGGTAATCAGGGATCTCCCCCGACGCACCCTAAGCTGCTGGACTGGTTAGCGAATGATTTTGTGGAAAATGGCTGGAATATCAAAAGGACTGTTCGTCAAATAGTTACTTCTGCCACTTATCGGCAGCAGGCTCATATCTTGCCAGATTCCTATGGGAAAGATCCTCAGAATCTGCTCTTGGCCCGGTCTTCTAGGTTCAGGCTTCAGGGAGAATTTATACGTGATTCTGCTCTTTCAGTTTCTAGTCTTTTAGTTGAATCGGTTGGAGGTCCAAGTGTGAAGCCCTACCAACCGGTGAACATCTGGAATGAAGTTTCACTCAACGGTGGGCTTCGCTACAAGAGGGACTCTGGAGAAAAACTTTATCGGCGCTCAATGTATACATATTGGAAGCGTTCAGCGCCGATGCCTAACATGTTAATATTTGATGCACCTACTCGAGAAAAATGTCTAATTCAGAGACCAATTACCAATACTCCCCTGCAGGCATTGGTAGTATTAAATGATCCTCAATTTGTGGAATCTGCCAGAGCATTTGCTCAGAGAATAATTTCAGAGGGGGATGCAGATGAACGATCTAGAATGAATTATGGATTTAAATTGGCGTTGTCTCGTGAAGCTACGGATGAAGAATTTGAAGTTTTGAAACGCGTCTTGAATGGGCAGGCTTCTGCCTTTTCTACTGATAAAGAAAAGGCAAAAAAATTCCTTTCGATTGGAGAATCAACACGCAATGAATCGATTGATATAGTGGAACATGCTGCGTGGACAGTCATTGCTCAGATGATACTTAATATGGATGAGACTCTGACAAGAGGTTGAATGATAACTGAATGCTTTATTTAAAAAACAACTACGATGAATTATCATAGCCGGCGTAATTTTCTTTTGAGTACCGGTCACGGCATGGGCGCTGCTGCTTTAAGTAGCCTTTGGAACCCTGAATTAATTGGGACCGCTGGTGCAGCTTCAGGTTTGCCAGGATTTCCAAATTTTGCTCCAAAAGCGAAACGAGCCATATACTTGTTCTTTCCTGGCGGACCCTCTCACATTGATATGTTTGATTATAAGCCGGCTCTTCGTGAGATTCATGGTAAGGAATTACCGGATTCCGTACGTAAGGGGCAGCGAATCACGGGTATGACAAGTGGTCAAAAGTCCTTCCCTTGCGTTGCTCCTATGTTTGAGTTTGAGAGGTTCGGAAAGCGTGGAACATGGGTTAATAAGGACCTCCTTCCTCATACTGCGAGTATCGTTGATGACATTACCATTATTAGGTCGATTAACACCGAAGCTATTAACCATGATCCTGCAATTACATTCATTAATACGGGAGTCCAAGCGCCAGGCAAACCAAGTATGGGGGCATGGTTAAGTTATGGATTGGGCAGCGAAAATGAGAATATGCCTTCTTACGTTGTGATGATTTCTCGGGGCAGGGGTCAACTTCAAGCTTTGTATGATCGTCTCTGGGGTAGCGGGTTCCTCCCTTCGAAACATCAAGGAGTGAAGCTTCGATCTTCAGGTGAGCCTGTGCTCTACTTGAATAACCCACCTGGGATCGATCGTGAAATGCGTCGTGAGATGTTGACTGGATTGCAGGAGTTGAATTCTAAAACGCACAAGAAATTTAATGACCCAGAGACTCAGGCAAGAATTGCTCAGTATGAAATGGCTTTTCGTATGCAGGCAGAAGTCCCTGACCTCATGGACATATCAAAAGAGCCTAAGCATGTTAAGGATCTTTATGGGCCTAATGTGGAAAAGCCTGGGAGTTTTGCCAGGAATTGTTTATTGGCTCGTCGAATGGCTGAAAAGGGAGTGCGGTTTTCACAACTCTTTCACCGCGGTTGGGATCAGCACGGTAGCCTCCCTTCAAAATTGCGTCAGCAATGTGAGGACATTGATCAACCCAGTGCTGGGCTAATTAAAGATCTGAAGGATCGTGGAATGTTTGATGATACGTTAGTGGTATGTGGAGGTGAATTTGGACGTACTATTTATTCTCAGGGTAAATTAACTAAGGACAATCACGGGCGTGACCATCATGGGCGATGTTTTACTACTTGGATGGCGGGAGCTGGTATCAAGCAGGGTTTTGATTATGGCCAGACTGATGATCATTGCTACAATATAGTGAAGGATCCAGTTCATATTAGAGATCTTAATGCTACAATCTTGGACCGGCTCGGAATAGATCACGAAAAGTTAACTTTCCGTTATCAGGGGCTTGATCAACGGTTAACTGGTGTAGAAGAAGCGAGAGTAGTTAAAGAAATTATAGGCTAGTTATTGAGGGTCTTCAGGAGTAACTAATAATGATTCCATGCCGGCGTTTTTGGCAGCCTCGATACCAAGTAAACTGTCCTCAAAAACGAGACACTTATGAGGGCGTACATTCATTTTTTCCGCAGCTAAAAGAAATAAGTCCGGTGCCGGTTTGCTGTTTTTCACATCATCCTGAGTGATGATAACTTCAAAAATTTCAGCGATTCCAATAGCTTCCATTGTTTTTATTACAGTTTTACGTATGCCTCCAGATGCGACTGATATTGGCGTTCCTTTACCGTAACATTGACGTGCGAAATTAACGACTGGTTCATAGGGCAACACTTTATCGAGATTTGTAAAGAAGTAAGACTCTTGATCTGATACTACCTGCTCAGGATTCATATTACAGCCAAAGCGTTTATTTAATATTCTGACCGTATCATGCATGCCAACGCCAGCGTAGGATTGAGCGATTTGACGAGTAAATTCAAAATCACCACCATTTTTCTTAAATGCATCGAGCCAGCCGTCAAAGTGGACATGCATCGACAATGAGAGGGTACCATCATGATCAAATATGAATCCTTCGAATTCGCCTTCCGGAATTTGCACTTTATCTATAAAATTGAAGTTGGGTTTGTTTCTGAGTAATGTATAAAGATACACTTGCACGGCGTTCTGCAAATTATCTGTGATCAATCATGAATGTATTAATCGTTTACCCAGAAACGGAAAATACCGTTACTGGAAATTTTTGTTCAGCGTGTCAGTATAAAGATATACTGAGTGATTTGGGGCATAATGTGATCTTAACCGAAAAATTTGAGGATCAGAGAGTAGAATTACTCATTGCGATTAACGCACAAAAGAAAAATAGAGATATTGTACAGTTTGCCGAATCGTATCCTGATTCTAAAATTGTAGTGGTCCTTTCTGGCACGGATATTTATCCTGAGCCTTCTGAAAGTTCATTTCATTCAATGCAGTTGGCTCATTCGATAATTGCTTTGCAGAATAAGGGCGTGAAACAGGTTCCTGATAAGATGAAAGAAAAGGTTCATGTTATCATTCAGAGTGTCGTGAATGGCGGACTTGCATCAGGCATGAAATCGGATCGTAAGGGTTTTGATGTGGCATTAGTTTCTAACTTGCGTCAAGTTAAGGATCCTTTTTTGGCTGCGGAAGCAGCTAAAATGATGCCGCAAGAATCTAATTTAAGAATTCTTCATGCTGGGTTTGTTTTGGATCCAGGGTTTGATGAAATTGCAAGAAAGGAGAGCATTGAGAATGAACGGTATCAGTGGCTGGGTGGTTTGGATCCCGTTGAAACAAGAAAACTGATTAGTTCATGTAATTTATTAACTATTACGTCTAAGCACGAGGGAGCTGGCAGAGTTGTTGGAGAGGCTATAGTAAGTGGTGTTCCGATTATTTCGACGTGCATAGATGGGGTCACCGGAGTCCTAGGAGGTGGTTATGAAGGATTATTTCCGGTAGGAGATGCATCTGCCCTTGCCTCGCTACTTCAGCGTGCAGAGATGGAGGAGGGTTTTCTGGATGATCTGAAAAAAAGCTGCATGAGCAAGGCATTTAATTTTGCTCCTTCTACAGAAAAAGCTTCCTGGAATGAATTGCTGGTAAATTTATTCTAGGAAGATTTCAGATTTTATTTAGGTTTGTTTGCGGAGCAATTTCTGAGCGCGTTTTTCAATAGATATTGCTTTGCGTTTTTTGCCAATGTTGCGCATCAGTAATGCGTAGTTAGAGCATGCGATGGCAAAAGTTTCGCGATCATTTGAAAGGCTGTTCTCGAGGATGCTAATGGCTTTTTTGTATCTTTGTAATGCATCTTCATTATTTTCTAGCTGATGTAATGTTGTGGCAAGATTAGCATAAGACTGACCGAGGTCAGTGGAGTTAATATGAGTACAATTTTCACGAATCTCTAGGGCCTGTTCATGCATTTCGCGAGCCTGAGCAAAGAAACCTGAGCTATAGTATAATGTGCCGAGATTATTGTAGACGACTGCTAGATTAGTATTTTTTTGGCCAAGGATACGCTCAAAGATTTCTAGAGATTTCATGTAATTCTCTTCTGCGTTATCAAAATTTCCGTTTTCTTTATATAGCATTCCTAGATTATTACGAAGATTGGCAACATCCAATTCTGAAGGGGGATTGAGTTTGGTGAATAAGTCAATTGCCTCTTGATATAAAGCTATAGCAGGTTCCGGAGACTGATTAAAATCATAAACGGATGCCAGGCTACTTTTAATTCTGGCTAATTGTTCAGTATCTGATTTTGCTAATTTTGTTTGTTCAAGCGCTTCAATATAGATTGATTCTGCATCAGCATAATTGTCTGATTCGCGGAGAAGGTCTCCAAATAATTCCAAGGAAGTAATGAGATTTAATGCTTGATCAGGATTTGTCTTTATTAGCCTTCTGGCAGTATCAACTGCGGTTTGTGCCGTTCTGATAGCCTCATTTAACTTGCCTCCGTTTTTAAGTGAGTGAACACGTTCTATGAGGACTTTTAGAACTGTGGTTTTGTTTTTGTTACTCATTGATTTGAGTGTGTGGCGTTATAATAAATTCCTGTTACTTCATACATTTAAAGTATTTATAATATGTGTATTTTAGACGTACAAAATATCATTGAAGTTACATATTTTTTAACTGTTACTGTCTTTATTTTGTTTATTGATAAATTCAATTAAATCAGGGCGCATTTTTGGTAAATTGTACAGTTCTGATAAAATTTCTACTGGGAGTTTTTCGGGATCTAATATGCCTAAATCAGAAGCTATTTCCTTTTCAAAATGGAGGACGGCTCTTTGAGTTGGATTGGATTCTTCTAAAAAGTTTAGAGCTCTTACAAGGAGTCCATATATGGAACGGATCGGAGCTTCTGGTTCAGATACTTTATTTATTAGTTCTACGAAATAACTCGCGGCCAGAGTTTTTTGGTAACTCTCCCGGATCTTGGCTCGTGTGTTGATAATAGCAATGTCGCGAAGCGAATGTAGGTCTGATTTTTTACTTCTGCTTATTTCAAACTCTGCCTCAAAGAAAAGATCAATCTTCCCAAAGAAAGGGCTCTTGAGTCTACGAGCTCCCTTGGCGACGGTTTTTAATATTCCATGTTCTATGGTGCACCATGTCACAATCATACTCGTTTCCGTTAAAGGAATACGGCGGATAATAGTTCCTTGGCATTTATTCATCTGAGTTGCGTGTTTGTTATCGAGCGGTAAGGTAAAGCTTTATGGGCGAAATTTCCATTGACCTCCAGGCTTTCGATACAGATTCTTTAAAATCACGTATTGGTGGGCTTAGGAGGTATCTTTGACTTGGAAATGCTTCAATCAAAGCAATCAGAACTCGAAGAAATGATGTCGGCTCCGGGATTTTGGGATAATAATGAGCGTGCTGCAAAAATTTCAGGGGAGCATGCTTCTGCAGCAAAAAAGATTACACTGTTTGAGGACCTGACTAGCAGGGTCTCGGATATTGATGATCTTGTAGCATTTGCAGCAGAGGAGGGGGATTCTGATGCAGTGATTGAAGTGAAAAAGGAAGTTGATGAACTTTCGTTACAGTTAAGCAATTTGGAAATGGAACTTCTTTTGTCTGGTAAGCATGACAAAGAGAATTCTTTTCTCACAATTCATGCGGGAACTGGTGGGACCGAGGCTTGTGACTGGGCGGAGATGTTGTTACGGCAATATCAAAGATGGACAGAGAGGAGGGGTTTTAAAGTTGAAATAGTTGAATGCCAGGAACATGATGAGGCTGGTATTCGTTCCGCGACATTGAGAGTGTGTGGCATGCATGCATACGGTTACTTACAGACTGAGCGAGGAGTTCATCGATTAGTTCGTATTTCTCCTTTCGATTCCCAGTCAAGACGGCACACTTCGTTTGCTAGTGTTGATGTGGTACCAGAGATTGAAGATGATGGGGATATAGAAATCGATGAAAAGGAATATGAGATTACTACTACTCGAAGTGGAGGTAAGGGTGGGCAAAATGTTAATAAAGTTGAGACGGCAGTTATTCTAAAACATCACCCATCCGGTATTTTAATTCGTTGCAGTGCTGAGCGTAGTCAACACAAGAATCGCGCCGTTGCTTTACAATTGTTGCGTGCCAAACTATTTCAACTTGAAGAGGATAAGAAGAAAGCGGAAATGGAGCGTCAGTATGGAGAGAAGGGTGAAATCGCTTGGGGCAGTCAGATTCGCTCCTATGTTTTTCAGCCTTATCAGATGGTTAAGGATCATCGTACAGGTTATGAAACCAGTAATGTGAATGATGTGATGGACGGAGGGATTGATGAATTCATTGAAGCCAAGTTGAGGGGGCATACACCTAAAGAGGATTAATATCAAATTGATAGAAAGATAGTAATGAGTGAGCGCTTGGACATTGATGTTTTGACAATTTTCCCTGAAGTCGTTCGAGCTCCCCTTTCTGAAAGTATTCTTGGTCGCGCTTCTGATGAAGGGACTGTTGGTATTCGGATACACGATCTCAGGGATTGGACTACAGATAAGTACCGTAAAGTTGATGATGAGCCATATGGAGGGGGACCAGGAATGGTAATGAAGCCGGACCCTTTTTTTGCTGCTGTCAGAGATCTTCAAAAAGAAAAAACTAGCGTCGTTCTAATGACGCCTCAGGGCCGTCAGTTTGATCAGGAAATGGCTCGTGAGTTTTCTGTATCGTCTAAGCACTTAATTATTCTTTGCGGTCATTATGAGGGAATTGATCACCGCGTAGTTCAGGGGTTAGTGGATCAAGAAGTGTCTATTGGTGATTATGTTCTAACCAACGGGGCTCTCGCTGCCGCGGTCTTCATTGATTCCATTGTGCGTTTGATCCCTGGCGTCCTTGGTGATGAGCGTTCACCGATAGAGGAGTCCTTTTCAGTTGAGGATGGGATCCTTGAAGCGCCCTGTTATACAAGACCGGCTGATTTTGAAGGGATGAAAGTTCCTGAGGTTCTCCTTTCTGGTCATCATGAAAAGATCAAAGAATGGAAGCGTAATATTGCGGTTGAAAGGACACTAGAGAACCGTCCGGACCTCATGCCATGAAATGAGATTTTTGCTGACGGGTGATAGAATCTTTTGGATAAATGGTCGGGCCAGCGGGATTTGAACCCACGACCTCTTCACCCCCAGTGAAGCGCGCTACCAAACTGCGCCATGGCCCGAGATTATTATAATTAGGGATTACTGCCTTTTTTAAGGCTTCAAGGCTGACACTTGACTACATGTTTGATCTAAGCAAGAGAAAACCAATAAACGAAGGTATTATGGCAATGTGAAAAGTGAGTTGCGTTGATTAGGGCTGAAAGCGAGGTTTAAAGAAATGTCTAATGTAGATTCAACGAAGGTGGCTGTAGTAGGTGCTAGCGGATATTCTGGCGCTGAACTGATCCGTATTTTGTTGAACCATGAATTAGCGGAACTAGTTTGTGTGACTTCACGAGCTGAGTCTGGACGTAAACTTTCAGAAGTTTTCCCTAGGTTTAGAGACGTTGAACGAGCCGAAGCACTTGAATTTATAGAGCCTACAATTGATCTTATTGTTGGGAGTGGAGCCGAAGTGGTTTTTTTGGCTCTCCCTCATGGTGTTGCTGCTGAGTATGCGGGTCCCTTGGTTGATTCCGGATTGAAGGTGATAGATTTAAGCGCTGATTTTAGGATTTCAGATCCTGAGGTTTATGCAGACTTTTATGGTGATGCTCATCCGGATCCGGATCGACTTCCAAATGCTGTTTATGGATTGCCCGAAATTAGGCCTAATGAGATTGCAGAATCAAAGTTAGTGGCTTCGCCTGGTTGTTATCCTACGAGTATCATATTACCTTTAATTCCAATTCTTAAGGAAAAACTGATTGATGATTCCTCCATACAAGTTGTCAGCATGAGTGGAACTAGTGGAGCAGGTAAGAAAGCTGATGCAGCGTTGCTCTTTGCTGAGTGTAATGAAAGTGTCCGCCCCTATTCAGTTCCCAAGCATCGTCATTTAAGTGAAATAGAACAGGAACTGTCATTTGCCGCCGGTAATAATGTGACTATATCATTTACGCCTGTCCTTATCCCTGTAACAGCTGGTATATGTTCAATTATTTATGCCTCATCCAAGAATGGATCTCGTAATGAAGATATTAAAGAAGCTCTGGAAAACACATATTCGGCGGCGCCTTTTGTAAGACTCTTGGGTGAATGTACGCCTCCTGATACAAAAAATGTTATTCATACAAACTACATAGATATTAGTTGGGCATATGACCAACGCAGTGATCGGTTTGTTTTTATGAGTGCCGAGGATAATTTAATTAAGGGGGCATCAGGCCAGGCAATACAAAGCTTTAACTTAATGTGCGGTTTTGATCAGACCACTGGGCTTGTTTTATAGTGATAAACTCAATCTGAGTTTGTTCTGTTTTCAGGATTGTGAAAAATTTGATTAACTAGAGTCAAGAATGGGAGAAATAATAACAAAACTACGCAATGCAAAGCTGCCCATTGGCTTTCGAGCTGCTGGAATGTCGAGCGGAATTAAGGAGAATGGAACCAAGGACCTCGGCATAGTAATTTCTGATTCCTCGGCTGTTTCGGCTGCTACCTTCACAACGAATCGCATTAAGGCCGCGCCAGTTAGATTATCAAGGCGTCATCTGAGTCATGGTGATATTCGAGCTGTGATTGTAAATAGTGGTAATGCAAATGCATGTAATGGTAAGCAAGGATTCAATGATGCTAAATTGATGACTCAATTTGCGGCATCTTCCCTCGGATTAAAGCCTCGTCAAATATTTGTTTGTTCGACTGGAATCATTGGGTATCCGTTTCCCATTGAAAAAGTGCGGATAGCTACTCCTAAAATCGTAGAAAAATTAAGAGTCTCAGGGTGGAGGGATTTTTCTAGGTCTATAATGACTAGTGATAAAGTGAATAAAGTTTGTTCTGTTAAAACTTTAATTGGTGGCAAGAAGATCACCATTACTGGCACTGCAAAGGGTTCTGGAATGATAGCGCCTAACATGGCGACTATGCTTGCTTTTTTTGTGACTGATGCAGCAATATCAGAAACTGATCTGCGTGAAAAGACTAAGCTAGTGGTAAATGAAACATTTAATTGCATTAGTGTCGATGGTGATATGAGTACCAATGATACTGTTCTTGTTTTAGCCAATGGTGCTGCTAAAAATCCCCGGCTCAAGAAAGGGTCTAAAGATCTAAATCATTTTGGTGAGGCTCTTAAGTATGTAATGTTAGACCTTGCAAAACAACTCGTGCGTGATGGCGAAGGTGCGAGTAAATTTATAAGGATAGAGGTTGAAGGAGCTTCTTCAGATTCGGATGCTAAAAGAGTAGCAAGGGCTGTTGCTGAATCTTCTCTAGTTAAGTGTTCATGGAATGGATCGGACCCGAACTGGGGAAGAGTCATTGATGCTGTGGGATATTCTGGAGCGAGAGTAGATGAAAATAAGGTAGATATTTATTTTGGTCCATTGGCGGCAGCGATTAATGGCATTGTGGCTCCGACTCCAATAGGTAAATTAAAGGCTCAAGTATTAAAAAAAGAATTCACATTACGTATTAATCTTAATATCGGAAAAGGAGTTCACAGGGTGTTTACTTCTGATCTGTCAGAAGAATATGTCGCGTATAATAGGCTTGAATATGCGCTAAAGATTCAGGGGCGTTGATTCTGTCCGTTACTATAGTAGACTGTATAGGTCCCTGCGCCTAAGGTTGGCGTGGGATTTTCTTTTTTAGATCATAAGATGTCCGAGCATTCAGAATCATTAAGGGAGCACATTGACAAAGCGGCAACGCTTGTTGAGGCATTGCCCTATATTCAGGAGTTCAGGGGAAAGTGCTTCCTTGTAAAATTAGGTGGATCTGCAATGGAGAACCCTGACTTACTTGATGCTTTATTAAGAGATGTGGTTTTGCTTGAAGCTGTGGGCATTAACCCGATCATTGTTCATGGTGGAGGTAAGGCAATATCTGAGGCGATGGAAAGTTCAGGAATTGAGCCTAAATTCATTTCAGGACAAAGATTCACAGATCAAGAATCGATACAGATTGTTGAGGATATTCTAGGGAAAAAGGTGAACTCTAATCTCGTGAGATTAGTGGAATCACATGGAGGTAAAGCTATTGGAATTTCAGGAACCAAAGTTTTTTTATCCAATAGGATGTTAGGAGTGAATGAGGATGGCCAAGAAGTGGATCTCGGTTATGTGGGAAGTGTTAAAGAATGTAGTGTTGAGGGTTTGCAAGAATTGATTGGCAAAGAGACTATTCCAGTAGTTTCTCCTTTATCAAAAGACGCGTGTTTCGGAAATACGCTGAACACTAACGCGGATCTTGCTGCTAGTGCTTTAGCCGGAGCCATGCACGTAGCAAAGCTTGTATATATCAGTGATGTTTTGGGAGTGATGAGAGATCCGAATGTCGAGGAGAGCTTAATTCATAGCATTGCTTGTTCAAAGGTTGAGACCCTTGCAGATGAAGGGGTCATTAGCGGGGGGATGCTTCCCAAGTTACGTTCTGCCGTTGATGCTATAAGTTCAGGCGTGGGGAAGGTTCATCTAATAGATGGCAGAATACCTCATTCATTACTGTTGGAGATCTTTACAAATACAGGGGTCGGCACAGAGATAGTTCCATGAGCCAAGAAGAACATAAAACAACCGTTGATCTTTATAATCAATATGTTGCACCCACTTATGGGAGATTTAATATTTTTCCAAAAAGAGGAGAAGGAGTTTTTCTTTGGGATGAGGATGGAAGCAAGTTTTTAGATTTCAGTGGAGGAGTTGCTGTGAATTCTTTAGGTCATTCGTCTCCGGATTTACTTAAAGTAATATCAAATCAAGCAGCTGAGCTGGTTCATTGCTCTAACCTTTATCAGCACAGGGGGCAGGCTGAATTGGCTCGTCTACTTACGGAGGAGGTTGTGAAGATTAACGGGAAGTGTTTTTTCTGCAATAGTGGAGCTGAAGCGAATGAAGGCCTTATTAAACTTGCTCGAAAGTTTGGTCAAATTTCACTATCATCTACTGGAGAACCTAGACATGAGATAGTGAGTTTCATTGGTTCTTTTCATGGGCGAACAACCGGTGTTATGGCAGCCACAGGTCAGGAGAAGATTAGATCCGGGTTTGGTCCGTTGATGGGAGGGTTCAAGCATTTGCCGTTTAATGATGTGTCCGAACTAATAAATGGTGTTAGTGATAACACTGCGGCTATCCTCATGGAGCCGATTCAAGGAGAAGGGGGAATTAATGTCGCTTCTCCAGAATTTTTATCTGCGATACAGGAGGTTTGTCGAACTAAAAACATCTTGTTATTTTTTGATGAGGTTCAATGCGGGATTGGTCGGTGTGGTGATTTATGCGGATGGAGAATGATATCAAATGATCAGGAAATAAAACCTGATGCAATATCTTGGGCAAAGGGATTGGGCGGGGGATTTCCTATAGGAGCGATTTGGATAAGAAATAAAAGTGTTAATGATCTACAGCTCTGTGATTTATTGGGTCCGGGAACTCATGGTTCAACTTTTGGAGGAGCCCCGCTGGTCAGTTCAGTTGCATCAACAGTAATTAGAAAAATTATTGATGAGAATATTTGTGACAATGTAATAAATATGAGTGCAATGATTAATCGAGAGCTGCAATCGCAACCGATATCTTTTATCACTGAATTGCGTGGTCTTGGTCTTATGCTTGGATTTCAAATTGATGTTAATGCAATTAAGGGGATAGGAGATTTTCAAAAAACAAATAAAACACCAGCTCTTTTTCTCGTTGAGTTGTTGGCCGAATCAGGTTTACTGACTGTTCCTGCCGGCTCAGATGTTATTAGGTGGCTTCCTCCTCTCATTGTGAAGGAAAACGAGATAATGGAAGCATTGAAAATTATGAGAACTGTTTTTGAAAAGATTAATACATGAAAAACTTTCTTTCTATCGAGGAATGTAGCCGAGCAGGAATTGAAGAACTTGTTGAATCTTCAATTTTATTAAAAGAGGCAAGGCATATTAGAGATTTTTCTAGTAGACCCTTATTGGATCAATGTTGGGGTATTATTTTTAGTAAAGCTTCTACCCGGACTCGAATTAGTTTTGAAGTTGGAATAAGAGAGCTCGGAGGTTCTGCCATGTTTTTATCTCCTAGGGATTTACAGCTTGGTAGGGGCGAGCCTATTAAAGATACTGCACGTGTAATGGGTAGAATGCTTCATGGAGCGATTATTAGAAATGACTCGCAGGTCGAAGTTGAGCAATTCGCAGAATTATCAGATATTCCGACAATTAATGCTCTCACGGATCAAGAACATCCGTGTCAGATTATAGCAGATTTACTTACTGTCCGGGAAAGTCTTGGAGGTTGGGAAGGCAAGAAAGTGGTTTTTCTAGGCGATGTTGATTGTAATGTTGCGCATTCTTGGGTTTGGGCGGCAAAGCATTTAGGATTTGAACTTGTGCTATCTGGTCCATCTGAAATTTGTTCGCCTGTAAATTATCTAGAGGAATTAGACTGTTCTAATGTTTCTTTCGAGGAGGATTCATTTGTTGCCGTTGCAGATGCGAATGTACTTTATACTGATGTCTGGGTAAGTATGGGAATGGAAGATGAAGCGACTAAGAGAGAAGGCGCTTTCACTGATTATCAAATTAATGAAAAAATTATTAGTTTAGCGGATTCAAATGCTATGGTCATGCATTGCTTGCCGGCGTACAGAGACAAAGAGATAAGTGAGATCACTTTTGAAGCTCATGCAGAAACAATATTTTCTCAGGCTGAGAACCGTTTGCATGCGCAGAAAGCAATCATGAAAAATCTAGCTACTTAGATTAGGAAAGTTCTAGAAATCCTAGTTCTTTCAAATGATCCAGTATGAATTCACAAGACTCTTCAGCTGTTTGATCATTTGTCTGTACAATTACTTCTGCGTCTTTAGGTTCTTCATAAGGATCAGATATACCCGTAAAATGTTTAATTTCTCCTGATCGGGCTTTGGCATAGAGCCCTTTCCTATCCCTTACTTCACAAACATCGATAGGAGTTGCTACATGAATAAGTATGAACCCAGCATGGGGTTCGATGCTTTGGCGTATTTCTTTACGTATTGAATCATAAGGTGCAATAGGAGCGCAAATTGCGATCCCACCATTTTTACTTATTTCATTCGCCACGAATCCGATGCGTTGCAAATTTATGAGTCTATGATCTTTCGAAAATCCAAGTTCTGAACAAAGGTTTTTCCTTACAACGTCACCATCAAGAAGAGTAATGCGTTTTTTGGTTAACTCTAGCATCTTAATTTGTAGGATCTTTGCGATGGTTGATTTTCCTGATCCAGATAAACCTGTAAAGAAAATGGTTAGCCCTTTTCTCTTTGGCGGAGGATTGATTGAATTAATTTCTTCTAAGACTGCACCGAAAGTCTCTTCGGAGGATCCTTTTGGTAAAGTGAAGACATTTATAACAGAGTGTTCCTTTACCAAACTCATATCACCATCCGAGATGAGAGAAGAGTATTCAGAGCCCTTTAATAAAATTGCGTATTGGAGCCATTCTTTGGCATTTATTGGTGTGTGACCAGGGAGAACAGATAAAACGTATTGGTCATTAGATAATTCCGATAATGCTGCTTTAATGCACTTCAATCTGGAATGGCTTTCTATTGGGTCGTTGACAAATAGTTGAATTGTTATTTTTGATTTGTGGACTTTGATGTGGTTTTTCAAAGCTTCTATCTCAACTTTGTGTAATAAATTAGTACATGTAAGAACTGTATCTACTTTAGGATTCGCTTCTTTCTGATATGACCGCAGCTCTTGATGGTCGTAATGCAGGGGCATTTCAATGCCTTCGATTGGTCCTCCCAAATAGTGTGTGTCTTTGAAATTAAAGAGATCCTCTATTAATAAGATTGCAAGGAGAACGCCTTCTTGGTCCCGGAGAGCAAGCCGATCTCCCTGGTTGAGACTTTTAAATAATTTTTTATCGACTGCGAGTGATATTGGTTTTGCCCATAATGTTCCATCAGTTAAATGCATAGAGTTAACTACAGAACCGTGGTCGGATTCGTTTAGATATCCAGTCAGCGGTTTGTGAGCTCCAGTAATTAGGAGTTCAAGGTCATGGGTTTGATTCCTTGTAAGGTCATGCGAAGCATAATCATTTGAATTTACTTTTAATTCTGCTGCACGTTCTGTATCTACCAAGAGGTTGGATTTCATTAGACAACAAATGAGGCAATGGATTTTTTATTTAGTATCCTTTGGGCTTTGATCAGATTTTTGATTTCCATTTATTTGGGAAGATCTGTCATTGCTTTCAGTTTTTCCTTTATCTGCTTTAGGGGGTTTAGCTTTAGCCAACTCTATTTTCCCGTCTCCAAAAGCAATCAAGGCCCCTTCCCGAAGCAACCAGTTCAGATCCTTAAGTACTTGAATTTGCGCGGGTCCCAAATTTGTTTTAGTATCAGATGAGTTTTTGGTGGGTGCTTTTTTTGAGGAGAGATTAGCTTCATTTTCATCCTCTTTGGTGTCAGTAACTTTTGAGGAGTTTTCTCTAGTTGTTTTGTTCTTAGAGTCTTCACTATTAATATTATAGGGGGCAACGGCGTCAATAAGCTCTTTACTAGTTACACGTTTATTTTCACGAATGAACGTTACAATCGCATTAATGGCTTCAGACAACGTGTCATCTGGAGAAATGGGTTTTGGTCGACAAACACATGCAAAGATTTTCTTGCCTCGTTTAAAAAATTTCAGTCCCTGATCACCTAATATTTTACACAGTGGATTTACAAGGCTTGCTGGATGTTTTCTTGCATGGGTAGAAGCATTTTTAAGCAGGGATAAAAGGCCAGCAGATATTTTTTTGCCATCTATTTTTCCAGGAATAACAGCGCTCTTCGAGGATTGAATTAATTCATTTGAGTGATTGGCTAAAAAGTGAGCTTCAGCTTCTTCTTTGCTTTTTAAGACCAGACTTTCATCGCCATCAACAGATGCCTTGTAAGTGTACTGCTTTTGAAGGCTTTGCTTTTTTTTCCATTCTTCGATTATTTCTTCATTCTGTTCGACGCGAATTTTATTTTTGAATTTTTCAATCGGCATGTTTGCAAAATTACTGCGATGCAATTGTGCGATTGCTGTTTGATAGGAATGGTGATTTGGAGGAGCGATGAGTGCTCCGCTAATTCCGCAAATAGCTATGGAGTTAAAATTTCCTTTTGGTGGATCGACTTCGATGCTTTCCTCATTGTAAAATTCGGAGAACTCTTTAGTTCTAATCAGGTTGGCTTCAGCTTCATCCCGGCTCAACCAAATAGAGTTATCAGTTGCTCCGAAGAAAAGTTCTTTTCCAGAGCTGGCATCGCATTCAAAGGATACATTGTAGCGTTCTCTATCAGCTAATATTAGTCTGGCAATTTCAAATACTGAGTATGCTCTTGCTGTTTTTTTAATTTGGTCAGCAATTTTTAATAAGCTATCTTCACTTGGTTTCAGGATTGCGTTGATGCCTTGAGGTGCTTGAACATGAGGAGCGTTTTTTTTTGAATCTGCTGAGCGCTCCCTGTCCCGATCCTTACCTCTTTCCCAATTTTTTCTTTTAAAGGGTTTTTTGCTTGTGTCGCCGTTTTTTCTTGTTTTTCTGTCGCGATGTTTATCTTTTGAATCAGTTCTCTTCGATGATTCTTTGAGCCAATCTGGCATCAGTTGCAGATCAGATAGATCAACGGGAGTGGAATCGGTCATAATTATGAATTGAAAATCAAGTGCTCAGGAAAATCCATCAGCTCAAATAAAACTCATTATTAAGTTATAAATAGTTTTTGTAGTCTATTAAAGAATTACTTTAAGATACGGAATTATTGATCCGTTTCTGGTCTTGGGTTTCGGGCTAAAAGATCTTCCATTGCTTGGGCTGGATTTTTGTCGCCAATAATTACTGAATAGGCTTCGTTAATTATGGGTGTTTCAACACCGTTACGCTTAGTTGATTCGTAAAATGATTCTGTATTAGGGACACCTTCAGCAACCATGTTCATTGAATTAACTATATCGTTAATTTTCTTACCTTCGCCAATAAGTCTTCCGACTCGGTTGTTTCTGCTGTAAGCACTGTAGCAAGTTACTATAAGATCGCCAACACCTGATAGCCCTTGAAAAGTTTCTGCTTGCCCTCCTAAGGTTGTGCCTAAACGTGTCATTTCAGCCAAGCCTCGAGTAACGAGAGCAGATTTTGCATTATCACCAAGACCCAATCCATCTGAAATGCCTGCACAAATTGCATATATATTTTTTGCGGCTCCGCCCAGTTCTATTCCTGCGACATCGATGCTTGTGTAGGTTCTGAACCAAGGCAATGAGAAGATTGATTGAAGAGAATTGGCGACTTTCTCATTCTTACACCCGATGACTGCTGCTGTTGCAAGACGCTTGCCTACTTCTTCTGCGTGGTTAGGACCACTTAATACCGCGGTAATATTGTCTGGTAAATGAGCGGAAATAATTTCACTCATTCGATGACCAGTTTCACGTTCAAGGCCTTTGGTGCAAGATAAGATGACAGATTCTTTTGCTGGCTTTACTTGTGCTAAATCCTCAGAAAATTTGCGCAAACCTGTTGATGGCACTACACAGATTAGTAATTCAGATCTGGCAGCGAGTTCTAAATCTGCAGTCGGGGTTATTGATTCTTTTAAATTAACACCTGAAAGGTACAATTTATTTTCTCTACTTTCTGCCATCTGGCTGGCTTGATCGGAGTTACGACACCATAAAGTAACGTCAAGACCCTTTTCTGCTACCACTGTTGCAAGTGCGGTGCCCCAGCTGCCAGCACCAAGGATTGAAACTGTTTTCATTATGCTTTGCTTTTTACTTTTCGTTCGAATCGATCCTCTTCTCCTTTGATGAGGCGTTGAATATTTGATCGGTGTCTCCAAACTGCCATGATAGCTGCAATGATCCCGAAACTAATTACAGGCCAGGAAGAATTAAGATCAGGAAACAAATAATTGTGATCTAGAGAAGCTATTAAAATTGGAATTGAAAATGCAGCGGCTATTGAAGCGATGGCAACATACCTGCTAAGAAAAAAAATCAAGATCCATACGAGTGTTGATCCCATTAGAACTTCTGGCAAGAATGACATTATTGCACCCGCTGAAGTGGCTATGCCTTTTCCGCCCTTGAAGCCGAGCCAGAAAGTATAATTGTGACCAAGGATTGTGCCTATTGCCAGAAGGACATAAATTGTTCCCACGATGTCCTCTCTATTTCGCATGCTATCAGGAAGTTGTTTGAATATTATTCGGCTACCAATTAGAACAGGTAGGAATCCCTTCGAAATATCTAGTATCAAAACAGTTATGCCTACTTTTCGGCCAAGAGTTCGAAGCACATTTGTGGCGCCAATGTTGCCGCTCCCTTGATTGCGTATGTCCACGCCAAGACATTTTGATATCCAAAATCCAAACGGTAATGAGCCAGCTATGTAAGCGGCTAAGACTGCGATTGCGCAAGTGAGATAAGGGAATTCCAATGTATCTATGGTTTTTGTTTTATATTTAATGTAGATTCGATTTCATTAAGAGGAAGGCAGTTAATAACATCATTAGGGCCGAGCCATCCTTTTTGAGCAATCTTGACCCCAAAATGAAGAAATTGAAAGTGTTCTATTCTGTGGGCGTCTGGATTTATTGAGCATTTCACACCTTTATCTTTTGCTTGTCTCCACCATCTCCAATCCATGTCTAGTCGGCGAGGATTCGCATTGATCTCGATATGAGTATGGTTCGAAGCGCAGGCATCGATAACTTTAGAGACATCAACAGAGTAAGGTTTTCTGCTCAATAAGAGTCTGCCGGTTAGATGTCCTATCATGGTCACGTGAGGATTCTCGATTGCTTTGATGATACGAGAAGTCATTTCTTTTTCAGTTAATGAAAAGGAACTGTGAATAGAGGCAATGCAGTAATCTAGTTCTGACAGAATCTCATCATCATAATCAAGAGTCCCATCCTTAAGTATGTCACATTCTATACCGGAGAAGATTCTAAAATCATTGGAAAATGAATCATTAAGTGATTGAATTTCTTTTGTCTGTGACAGCAATTTTTCTACGCTGAGCCCATTAGCTTGAACTGAACTTTTGGAGTGATCAGAAATTCCAAGGTATTGCAGGCCTAAATCTTTTGCTGCATTGGCCATTTCTTCGAGCGTATTTTTACCATCACTTGCCGTGGTATGATTATGAAAGGTTCCACGCAGGTTTTCTAAGGTTACAAGCTTGGGCAATTTATTTTCCGAGGCGGCTTCAAGTTCACCGGTGTTTTCACGTAAGCATGGATGAATCATTTTTAATCCTAATGCCTCGTAAAGATCAGATTCTGTGTGAATTGACTCTAAAATTGAAGGATGAGAATCTGCATCAACTTTGGGGATTAGACCATATTCATTAAGTTTATATCCTTTTTTTAATGCGAGCGCACGTACTTGAATATTATGTCCCTTACTGCCAGTGAAATAATTAAGAGTGAATGGATATTCAGCATTCGAGACTGCGCGAAGATCGCATTGAAGACCATTATTTAATCGGATGCTCGATTTGGTTGAACCATTTGAAATTATTTCAGCCACTGTATCCATATTGGCGAATGAATGAATGATTGATTCTGGTGACTTTGTTGAAACTATAAAATCAAGATCGTGTAATATTTCTTTGCCCCTTCTGTAACTTCCCGCAATTGCAGCCTGTTCTGTGTTTGGCTGAGAGCGAAGAAATTCAAGAATATTCTCTGCAATAGGGGCTACATCACCTAGTCGGAAAGTATTAGCGTTATCTTCATGGAAAGAAATAGAATCAAGAATTTTGGAGACTGATTTTTTACCGAATCCAGATATTTCTTCAACTTTTCCAGATTTACAGGATTGTTTTAATTTTGAGATAGAATCAATTCCTAATTGATCATAGAGGATCTTAATTTTTTTAGGGCCTAAATTTGATATGTTAAAAAGATCAAATATGCTTTGTGGAAATTCGTTTTTGAGATTTTCAAAATACTCAAGTTTTCCAGTGGCTGCCAATTCATGTATTTTTTGCGCAAGGGCTGTTCCGATTCCCTTAATATTTTTTAAATTGTCATCAAGGGCGAGCTTAATGATATCTCCACTATAAGTTTCTACGATTTCGCTGCCTGTTCTATAGGCGCGGATCTTGAATGCATTTTCACCTTTTAGCTCAAGGAGAATTGCAATTTTCTTTAGTACATCTGCGATTAGATCGCGTTTATCCATAATGAATTTTTAATTTATTTATTATCCAATTGGAAGGGAATGCAGTTGTTAAACACTGAATTATTTAGAGTTATTTCTAGCTAGAATATTTAAATATGGAAGAACTAGAGTAAAATATTAAAAACTTTTGATATTTGGGAAAAGCTTTTGTAAATTTAGAAATTCTCAATCGACTCCACCAGCCAAATTCATCAAGGTACTAAATTTTATCCGAAGCATTTATTGTGATTAGTCAAGGATCAGACAATTCTGGAAATGTTTCTCAATGGGGTGATTTACTTAGTGATATAAGTTTACAGCGGTTACTCATTGTAAAATGGGATAAGCATCAAGGAAACGCGTTTGCCAATGTTGCAGGCCGATTGGGATTCGAGGTAACGCTTTGCTCAACGCTATCCGACGCAAGGAATCTATTAGATGGTACGTATTTTGATTCGATACTTATTGATAGTAAATCTTATGACGATGAATTAAAGAATTTTCTAAAATGGATTTCTTCTTTAGGGAAAGAAAAACCATATGTGATACTTGCAATAGATCAAGGAGTTGATGGTGCCTTGTCAGATCTTATCGAAACTGGAGTAGATGATTTTCTATTCATTGATTCTGGGGAAGCTGAATTGATTGCGCGGTTACAGATTATGGAGTCAAGGATTCGTAATCGAAAATCTGATCTTGAGAATATTGCGAAGATAAAACGTGATCGTAATCGGTATGAGAGCCTCTTCCTCGAGTCGCCTGAAGCTGTCCTTGTTCTGAAGAACCGGCAAGGCAAAGTCATTGGTGTGAATCGGGCCGTTAAATCAGTTCTAGGCTATGACGGAAAAGCATTACTTGGAAAATACATGTCATTAATATTTCCTCAAATTTTTGGCAAGGATGGACATGCTACTAGTGGTGAGGTTTTGAGCGGATCAACTATCCTGAAAGCGATTTCTTATCGTCGACCAGATGGTAAGCATGTGTATCTTGATATAATGATGTCGGCAATTCCTTGGGATTCTGGGTATGCAGTTATGATGTTATGTCGTGATGTGAGTTGGCGGGCAGGTGAAGAGGGAAATAGAATTAAAGATTCGAAGGATCAGGCCCTTACGCGTTTTGCAGCAGGAATTAGTGATGAGTTCGGCGATCTATTTACTTCTCTTGGAGGCAACCTCTCATTGCTTGAGTCGGCTGATTTTCTCAATGAAGAATCGCGAGATACAATTAAATGTTCTCAGCAGGCCTGTGAACGTGGTCGCGAGATAATTAGGGAGATCGCATCAATTCGTGGAGGGAGGAAAGCCAAGATGAAAAATAAATTGGATTTGCCTGAGATTATAAGGAAAACGGTTCATTTCTCCTTATTTGATTATGATAAAGTCCAGCCTGTTTTTAACTTTGAAAAGGGCTTGTCTTCAGTAATGGGAGATGAAGAACAAATAAGGCAAATGCTCAATTGTTTGGTAGGGAATGCTGTAGAGGTAATGAGCGAATCAGGAATTAGAAATGGTAGGATTATAATAGATGGATCAGATGTTATAATTGATGCGGAAAGTCTACTTCCATTAAATTTAGGTGATTATGTTCATTTAACCTTTAGGGACAATGGGCCGAAATTGACGGATTCTGAAATCGATCAAATATTTGATCCCTATTTTAGCAGAGATAAGAGTGTTCGTGGTTTTGGATTGAGTCGTGCCGCTTCAATTTGTCGTTCGCATAATGGATATATTTCGGCAAATTCTGGAGAAGATGGAGGAGCTTGTTTTGAGTTGTATCTTCCTGCTAATAATAAAAATGATTTTCATCCCAGTGTCGAAAAATCTAATGATTTAGCACTGCGTGTTCTTGTCCTTGATGATGAGCCTCACATATGTTCGATGGTTGAAAAAGCATTAACCAGAGAAGGGCATGAGGTGTTTTGCGTATCCACAGGAAAAGCAGCTCTTAGGGCCTATGATAAGGCTGAAGAATTTGGACGGTCTTTTGATGTGTTGCTCTTTGATTTAGATATCCGTGGTGGGATGAGGGGTGATGAAACACTTTCTCAAATCCGCGCAAAGAATCCAGAAGTTAAGGCAATTGTTACGACAGGTTATGTTGATGATATCGTATTAGAAAATTACCTTGAGCATGGCTTTTGTGGTATCCTTACCAAGCCATTTAGAATTTCTCATCTGACTTCAACAATTGAAAGATTGGGTCATCAGAATAGTGACTAATGGAAGTAAGATTTTGACGGGCGCGGTAAATTAAAGCGTTACAAGTTTGACGCTGTGTATGCTTTCATATGACAGTAATTCTTCGCGTGCAGATTGGTCAAGGTGATTGTCCAAGTTTAGTACGGTAAGTGCACGATCGCCTACTTGATTTCTACTTAAGCACATGGTCGCAATATTTGCCTTATGATTGGATAGAACTGTACCTATAGAACCCACAACTCCTGGGACATCAGTGTTGCTGACTAGTAACACATGGCCTACTGGGTCTGCCTCTACTCGATGGCCGTTAATTGTGACAATTCTTGGTGTAGTCCCATAGAAAGTTCCTGAAATCGAAGCGCTTTCATTTTCATTGGTAGTTTCTATCTCGATTAATTCAGTAAACTCATTTTTATCTGATGGTCTAGTTTCACTTAAAGTAAGTCCAAGTTTTTCAGCTACCCCAGGCGCATTGATATAATTAACGGATTCTTCACCGCAGGCCCTTTCGAGATAACCTTTTAAAGCTGCCCTTGTCACAAGAGACGTATCCATTTCAGAGACTTTACCGGAGTATCGTATGCATATCGATTCTGTCCCTTGCGGAGAAATTTGCGATAACATCTTACCCATGGACTCAGCCAAATTTAGATATGGTTCTAAGAGTTGAGCCGTCTTACTGTCAACACTTGGCGTGTTAACGGAGTTGATGATGGTGCCGTCGACTAAAAAGTTTCTAACATTTCTAGCGATCTCGATACCGACATTTTCCTGAGCTTCAGCTGTTGATGCTCCTAAGTGTGGTGTAAAAACAATTTTCTTGGACTTTAATAGAGCGTATCCTTCAGGAGGGGGTTCGCTTTCCTCGTAAACATCTAAAGCGGCTCCAGCAACATGGCCAGATTCTATCGAATCTAAAAGAGCATTTTCATCGATGAGACCTCCTCTTGCGCAATTAATGATTCTCGCTCCTGGTTTGCATATTTTTAATCTTTCTTCATTGATGATATGTTTTGTCTCATCAGTTAGTGGCATGTGTAAAGTGATGAAATCAGCTTTCGCTACAATCGAATCCACATCTTGAAAGAGCTCCACTTGCAATGTTTTGGCTCTGCTGGGAGAAAGGTAAGGATCATAAGCAAGGACAGTCATCCCAAAGGCAATTGCTCTGCGAGCAAATTCTGTTCCAATGCGGCCCATTCCCAAAATGGCTAGGGTCTTTTTGTTTAACTCGACTCCCTTATAATCTTTTCTACCCCATCCGCCACCTGTAACTGTGGCATGTGCCTGTGGTATATTTCGCGCTAGAGATGCCATTAGGCCAAAAGCATGTTCTGCAGTCGAAATGGTATTTCCGGCTGGAGTATTCATCACAATAATTCCGTTTTTTGTGGCTGCAGGTATTGCAATGTTATCAACGCCGACTCCTGCCCTGCCCACAATTTTGAGTTTCGCGGCCTTACTGATTACGTTTGCAGTTATTTTTGTCTGTGAACGGACAATTATCGCTTCATATATTGCGGCATCCTTTAGTAATTCTTCTTCTGAAATTCCGATGCGAACATCGACATCAAGCGAATCATCAGCTTTCAGCTCTTCAATTCCCGCATCGGCGATTGGGTCTGCAACTAGAACCTTATGTTTTGGCATGAGGCGCCATAATTAGTGGATGCTGAAGAAATGTCAATGGGAGTCAAATATTTTTGGTAAAAAAACCTATTTTATATACGATCTGAATAATTCTTTTAATTGTTGCAGCGATCTGCGCTTGACCTTATCAGGAGGGAGGCCAGAATCTGCGGCAAATGCCCAAAAAAAATATCGTGAAGAAAAAAACAACTAAAGTTGCAAAGAAAGCTACTAAGACGAAAAAAGCTAAATACAAGCCGCGTCAGTTTTCTTCAAAAGTTGTTGATGGTGATGAGCGTGCTCCGAGCCGGGCAATGCTCCATGCTGTAGGTTTTCGCAAAGATGATTTTACGCGTTCACATGTGGGAATAGCTTCTACTTGGGCAAATGTTACTCCTTGTAATATGCACATTGATAAGCTCGCTCGAGAAGCTGAAAAAGGCGTTAACTCGACAGGTGGCAAAGGTGTCATTTTTAATACGATAACTGTTTCTGATGGTATTTCTATGGGGACAGAGGGTATGAAGTATTCGTTAGTCTCAAGGGAGGTCATAGCAGATTCAATTGAGACTGTAGTTGCTGCTCAGGGTTATGATGGGTTGGTGATGGTCGGAGGTTGTGATAAAAATATGCCGGGATGTCTCATTGCTGCTGCTCGGTTAGATAGACCAGCGGTTTTTGTCTATGGCGGCACTATAATGCCAGGGGATCATAGAGGACAGGATGTTGATATTGTATCAGTCTTTGAAGCAGTCGGGAAACGTGCTGCAGGTGAGATTAATACCCTTCAGCTTGAGGCTATTGAGGAGTGCGCAATTCCAGGAGCTGGTTCTTGTGGAGGCATGTATACAGCTAATACGATGGCAAGTGCGATTGAGGCGATGGGCATGAGCCTGCCTAATAGTTCTTCTCAGGCTGCTATTCATGCTGATAAAATGCGCGATGCAATGGATGCAGGCGCTGCAGTGAATTATTTATTGGAAAAAGGTATTAGGCCTTCAGATATTCTTTGCAAGGAGGCGTTTGAAAATGCTATTACTATGGTGATAGCTTTGGGCGGTTCAACTAATGCAGTGTTGCACTTATTGGCTATGGCTAATGCTGCGAATGTGCCTCTCACTATTGATGACTTTACCCGGTTAGGAGAGAAGACGCCAGTCCTTGCAGATTTGAAGCCAAGCGGGACTCATATGATGGCAAATCTTGTTCATATTGGAGGTATAGTTCCGCTGATGCGGATCCTTATTAATGAAGGTCTATTAAATGGCGATTGCCTGACAGTTACAGGTAAAACTCTTAAGCAAAACGTTTCTCGTTCAGAGCTTAAATATCCTGCTGGGCAAGACATAATTAGCTCATTAGATGAACCTATTAAAAAAACAAGTCATTTAGTTATTATGCGGGGAAATATTGCGCCTGAGGGAGCAGTGGCAAAGATTAGCGGACATGAAGGTGAAATCTTCAAAGGTACAGCTCGTGTCTTTGATTCTGAGGAAGAGGCGCAAAAAGCTATTCTTGCTGGAAAGATTGTAGCTGGTGATGTGGTTGTGATTCGATATGAAGGACCTAAGGGTGGGCCAGGTATGAGAGAAATGCTTGGGCCTACTTCAGCGATTATGGGCAGAGGCCTTGGTGGGGATGTTGCCTTAATTACGGATGGCCGTTTCAGTGGAGGAACTCATGGGTTTGTGGTCGGGCATATTACACCTGAGGCATTCAGTGGTGGTCCAATAGCATTGATAAAGGATGATGATCAAATTACCATAGATGCTAATAAGAAAGTGGTGGATCTTGATGTGACATCTTCAGAAATGACGAAAAGAATGAAGACATGGGAAAAGCCAGAACCGCGCTATAAGCGAGGAGTTCTGGCCAAGTATGCCTCCACAGTTTCTTCTGCATCAGAAGGGGCTGTAACTGACCAAAATCTTAATTTGTGATAATAATCGAGTTGGAATAATCATACTCGCGATGATTTCTTTAGTCTGAATTTTATGGGTTCCAATTTAACTTGGTTAGTCCATTTAGCTCTCTAATGAAGAGCACCTTGCCGCATACGGCAAGGTGCGCCCACGTAGGCGCATCAGATATTTTTGTTGAGTCGATGAGTTTGAACTTTGAGGAATTTAAATGAAGTAATAAAAGTTTTCCATCAGCAGTAAGTGCTAGTACTTTTTTTATTTGCGACCAGAGAAGCGTATTAGCTAAACTTATCTTCTGTTCTCCACATAACTTTACCTGAGCTGGCTTTAATGCAGTGGAACCTCTTGTCTCTGCCATGCATATAAATGTAGTCTTTGTGGCTAATTGGGGAAGACATATGCTTTTTCAATCCGTTGCTACCTTGAAAAGAAAACTTCCCCCTCCATAGCTACTGGTAAAAATAGTGTCTCCGATCACTGTCGGTGTGAGTATGTTCATTCCACGGAAGGCTTTGACTTTGTACCGCCATATTACATTGCCACTGCTCAAATTTAGTCCGACAAGTTCTTCTCTGGTCTGTGCTAGGAGTTGGTTTTTACCTGCGACTTCAGCAATGATAAGTGATGAGAAAGCGTTGCCGTTATTTATCGATCGCTAGGATCGGCATTTTTAAATCTCTCGAGTTGGCGCATTACCTGTGCGTCGCCATTCAATAGATTTACTGCTTTTTCAGAGAATTCTATAGCTTTGGCTCGGTCACCTCGCTGGAAGTGAACTTCGGCGAGAGTGTCCAAGAATGCTCCATTTTCGGGTTCTAATTGAACAGCTCTATTTCCATATTCAAGTGCCTCGTCGAGATTTTTTGAGCAACGAGATAATAACCATGCATGGTTGTTATTATGCTGTCCATGACCTGGGAATCTCATAATAGTAGCCTTGGAAACTTTGTAAGTTGTCTCAAACAATTTATCCGCTTCTTCCGTTTGTCCTGCGTTCACAAGTAATTGATACAAGTCTTCAAGCATGGAGCTGTCTGAGGGGTTGATTCGTTGTAGATTTTTAATTTTGGTGATTGCTGCGGGTGCGTTCTCATTTTCGAGCGAAGCCTTTGCCTGCATGACTCCCAAGTTGATCAGGTAACTTAATGCATTGCGAGGGCTGATAACACTATTGGCATTCACTGCGCGCATCCTTGATAAGAGATAAAATTCCAATGCATGTGAGCATCGTTTTGCAGGAACCTGTTGAATTTTTAAATCGGCATATTTTCGGCGTAATGCTTCAGGATGAACGCTCTCATGGGGGGAAGCGAGGCGGAGAATGATTTCATCTTGAGCTCTTGCAAGTTCATCGTCTCCATGGAGCCACATTGAATTAGCTAAGAAGTGTCTTTTAGTCACATCACCTGTAGACATGATTGAAGCCGCTCTCTTTAACTCTAAGCCTTTTTCTTTTTCCCCTGATTGAGAAAGGGCTACGCCTTTTAAGTAAAGGGGTAAAGGATCGGATTTTTTGGCTTGCCATGCTTTATCGAATTCTTGAAATGCTAGTTTCGGCTTTCCGGCATTAAGTAATGTGTTCCCATATTCCACAAAATGATACTTGCCCGCTTCTTCTCCCATTAATTGAATCCATTCTTTGTTTGCATTCGCTGCTAATTCCCATAGTTCATGAAGTCGAGCCAAGTCCTTTACAGCTCTAGTGAATTCTTTCTTTCTTTCATTGTTTGCGCAAATCTTTGCATAATCAGACATGGCCTGAATTAATTTACGCGCATCTTCTGGCTCATTGTTAAGATCATTAAAATCAAAAAGTAAGGCCATTCGTTCTAATGTCTTTTTACTGCTATCTTTTGGAAACTCTAGTTTTATAAATTCCCAGGAAATTACTGTGAGCCATGAATACTCTGCACTGGTTCTAAAAAATGCATCAATTACATTTTTCTCTGACTCCATTTCCATCGCTTGGATGGCATGTTGAGTTGCTTGCTCATCAAGGCCAATTAACCGCTCCCATCTGATGAGTGGAAGTAAACTTGCGTTATTCTTGGTGAGTAATTTTTCGGATATTTTCATGATCCGTTTGGCTTCCTCATCCTGTCCTGTTAAGGAACATGCGGTAGCTAATTGGCCTGCAGGATATAATGATTTTCTTATTGCTTCTTCTGTATCGGCTTTGAAATTCTCCTCGTATTTTTTCAGCCATTTGTCGTATGGAGCTTTTTTTGTTTCAATTCCTATGGACTGAAATGCGGCATCAAAGTTATATCTCCACATTTCCATATCAAAAAGTTCAGAACCGCTTGCTCGTTTGGCTAATTCAAAGGCGTGGGAAGCTTCGCCATTAATGATGAGTGCATTTAAACATCTCCCAAGCTCGTCCTTTATTCCCATGGCATATTCTTCTATCTCCTTGGTTATTTTTTTAAATTCTTCTTCCTTACCAGTGAGACGTGCGGAAGCTGCAGCAAATCCTAGAGTGTCGGTTGTTCGACGGCTAGGGTCGACAAAGGATTTCGCGTATTCGGATAAATTTCCTCCTGCGGCTAGAGAGTGTCGCGCTCTAGTTTTATCCCCCATACTTTCAAACACCTTTGCGGCCTCATTGAAATTCCCTTGAGCTCTTAGCATCCATGCAAGTAGTTCTGCATCTACTTGGGTCTTACTTGCAAGTTTACGTTGCTTTTTAATTGCGGTTTCAATTTGATCTCTTTGTAATAAGAATGCGACATAATTGCGTATACCATTTTGATCTAATGCGGCAACTTCTAGAAGATCTTTTGCCTGTTGATAGTTCCCCTTAATTATAAGTGAAGGGACTTCTTCGGAGATATTTCGACTGACTATTTGAGCAACCATTTTGCGAATTCCGGGATCCCGTTCGCGCTTAACAAGTTTCATTAATAGTTCGGTTTCTCCTATTTGTGCGAGTTCAACAATGGCCATTTCTCTCTCTGCTCCACCCCCTTTTCGAAACTGATTAACAAGTTTCACGATATTCTTTGACGTTTCTGGGTATAGTCCTAAATCAAACTCTTCGAGAATTTTACTGCCTCGATAACGCATTTCTGCATTGCCATTCTTAATGGCTTCTCTTAGAAAAGGCTCTGCGGCATGTCCCATTTGCCATACTGTCTGCATTGCTTTTTCTCTTAATTTAAAATCGTCAGAGCTCAGTTGTTCTATCGCTTTTAGAATCTGTTCACGACCAAGTTCTTTTTCTGGTTGGGGTTCCTGAGCCAAATGTTCCAGGGAGATCATTAAGCTTATGATTCCAAGCAATGGAGTGAAAAGCGTTTGCTTTCTAGTAAGTGCCATATGCTCTATGATAGTTGCTTGTGTGCTTTGATGAAAACCTGAAATTTAGTTGGTTATTCGACTAATGTATGATTATTGCTAATTGAGTTGCGTGTGGAGCAATTTTTAGGATTCAATGGCATTTGCATGTTTCGGTTTTGACTCCTGTAGTGTGCGGGGTAATCTTAGGGCAAATATGAAAGAAATATTCTATTATTTTGTTCTTTTCGTTCTGTCATCTTTACTCACATTCTCTGCAATTTCTCAGGAAATGAAAGTAGGAATTGTTGATATGAATAGAGTTTTTGGTGAATACCATAAAACCAAAGAAACTGAAAAAGAAATAGAGAAAAAGCGAAACACTGCGCGTAAGGAGGTTTCAGAGCGTGATAATGAGCTCAAAGAAAAAATAAAGGAGCTTAAAGATTTGGAACGGGAAGTTGCAGATCCTGTGAGTAGTAGAGAGGTTCGGGCTGCTAGTCAGAAACGAGCTCAGATAATTGCTAATGAGGCGCGAACTATGCGTGATGAGGTCCTTGATTTTGCAAGAAAACGTGAAATGCAATTAATGGAAATGTCTAAACGTAAGAGGGGCGTTATCTTAGAGGAAATTCAACTTGCGGTTAGTAAGCATTCCAAAAAAGAAGAATATGATTTAGTATTTGATAAGTCAGCCCGTGGCACTAAGGGCATAAGTTTTCTTCTGTATTCAAAGGATGCTCGTGATTTCAGCTCAAAAGTGATTTTGGAGTTGAATGGTGAATGACCTAATTCCTGGATCTTTTATTTTTATTTATTCCCGTCAGAAGACTATTGATTGTGGTGCTTTTGATGTTAGATACATTCTGGGTTCACAAAGGTAATGCCAAAAATGAAACTTAACCAAATTGTAGAGGCAATGTTATTTGCCTCTAAGGAGCCGATTACAACTAAGGTAATCGCAAAAATTATACGTAAAGTTTCTAAGAGGGAAGTCCCTGACAATAAATTATGTTCGGTCAATGCTAAGGAAATTGAAAAAGTTATCGATACACTTAATCGATCTTATGAAAAAAAAAGCGCGCCTTACATAATTGAAGAACGCTCAAATGGCTGGAGTTTATTTACGAGGATTGAATACGGGGTCTACCTGAGAGAGCTATTTCCCGATTTAAAGCCGACCCGACTAAGTGCTCCGGCTTTGGAGACGTTGGCAATTGTGGCATATAGACAGCCCATTACAAAAGCTGCTATAGAAGCTGTTCGTGGAGTTAATGTTGATGGTGTATTGCAATCATTAATTGAAAGAGGTTTGGTCGGGATTGGGGGGCGTGCTGATTTGCCCGGGAAGCCATTTTTATATGAAACATCCAAAAACTTTTTAGAGCATTTTGGAATAAAAAATGTTGATGATTTACCTAATGCATCTGAATTGAGGCAGGTGGAACTGCCTCAACCTGAGACTGAAGTAGTTGATGGGGAACAGTTGCCTTTAACTGGTGTAAATTCAACTGATGAGGCCGAACCGAATGAAAATGATGACCATTCTCTTGAAGTTTCTGAAGAAAATGAGGATCATGATGATTCTATAGAGGAATAACTAGCTACTTACTTGCGGGATCAATGGGTCCCAATTAGAATAATTTATTTATCATTAATATGTCTCTTGATTCCATTAGGGAGCAGATAGATGCCCTCGACACTGAGTTGCTTAAACTCCTTAATGAGCGAGCTGATTTAGTACATCAGGTCGGAGAGATTAAAAAAAAGGATGGGATTGAGATATATGCGCCAGAACGAGAAGAGAGTTTGCTAAAGAGGTTGGCCAAAAAAAGCGAAGGGAGATTAACCGAAGATTCGATACGTGCTATTTATCGGGAAATCATGTCAGCTGCGCTATCTCTTGAGGAAGATCTTAAAATTGTATATCTTGGACCTCAGGGTACATGGACTCATCAGGCTGCCATAAGTAAATTTGGTCATAGTGTCAAATATTCCCCTCAGGAAAACCTCTCTGCGGTATTTGATCAAGTGGCAAGAAAAAAGGCAGACTATGGTGTGGTACCTATTGAAAATTCAACAGAAGGTGCAGTCAATCATACTTTGGACATGTTTGCAGATTCGCCTTTAAGGATTTGTGCTCAAATATTGCTGCCAATAGAAAATGCATTAATGGCAAAAGGTTCACGTGAAGATATAAAGAAGTTATACTCTCACCCACAAGTCTTTGGACAGTGCAGAGAATGGCTGCAAAAGAATTTTCCCAGCGCAGATTTGATTGAAGTCTCTAGTACTACCCGTGCGGCGTCTATAGTAGTTGATGATTCTCAGGCGGCGGCATTGGGAGGAAAGCTTGCGGCTGAGTTGAATGGCTTGGATTTATTGGAAGAGAGCATTCAAGATCGTGCGACAAATACTACAAGATTTTTGGTATTGAGTCATAATATGTGCCCCCCGACTGGTAATGACAGGACGTCTGTGATGTTTTCTGTGCGTGATAAGCCGGGTTCATTATTTGATGCATTGCAACCTTTCAATTCGTTCAAAATCAATATGTCGAAAATTGAAAGCAGGCCATCTAAACAGCGTGATTGGGAGTATTATTTCTTTGTAGATATTGTTGGGCATTGCGAGGATCCGGACCTTGCTCAAGCGCTGAGTGAACTTGAGGAACACTGTAGTTTTATTAAGGTTTTGGGCAGTTATCCCGATTCTGTAGTAAATTAGGCACATTTTGTGCTAAAAAATCCTCGAAAAATAAAGAAAATTGCTTAAAACCCTAATTATTAGCGTGTTTCACAACTCTAATAATTAAGTCTTTTGCTTTCTACTTGGTTTTTATCAGTAGCTGGTTAGATTATGCGCCCTTTTTTCAGGTTATCTTGGAAAGGCCAGAACCTCGCTATATAAGGGATGTTTACGGCTAGCCGGAAGCATTCTTAAAAATTCAACTATATCAATATTGCAACGAACCATGCCTTTAAGGACATTTCCAAAAAAGCACGGCCTATATGATCCCTCGTATGAGAAGGACAGCTGTGGTGTTGGATTTGTCGCTAACATGAAAGGGAACCCGGAGCATCAGATTGTTTTGGATGCTCTTGAGATGCTCGCTAGAATGGAGCATAGGGGTGGATGCGGATGTGAACCTAATACAGGAGATGGCGCTGGAATACTTGTTGGCTTACCTGAAGGCTTCCTAAGAAAAGTGGCTAAGGAAGATCTTGATCTTGAATTACCAGAAAAGGGTAAGTTTGGGGCGGGGCTTGTCTTTTTACCGAGAAATGAAGAGGAGAGGAAAACGTGCATTGATTCAGTAGAAAAAATTATCACAGAACATGGGCAGGTCTGCTTGGGTTGGAGGGATGTCCCGGTCTGCACAGAGGAGGCCGATGTCGGTCCAGCTGCTAGGGCGACTGAACCATGCATTAAGCAGTTATTCATAGGTGCCGCAGAAGGGATCGAGGGTGATGATTTTGAACGTCAATTATATATCATAAGGAAACGAGCTAGTCATCAACTCAGGTTTGACGAAGAATTGGATGAAAGGTTGCTTTTCTATATTTGCAGCCTTTCTACAAAAGTGATGATCTATAAGGGCATGTTGAATACTGCTCAGGTTATTAAGTATTTTAGTGATCTAGCAAACCCTGATTTTGAGACTCATCTTGCTATGGTTCACTCGCGGTTTTCTACTAACACTTTTCCTAGTTGGGATCGTGCGCAGCCTTTCCGTTTCATGAGCCATAACGGAGAGATTAATACTCTTAGAGGAAATATTAACGCGATGCGATCCAGAGAAGGTACGCTTAGCACAGATTTTTTTGGTGATCATTTATCTAAGCTCTACCCGATAATGGAAGAGGAGTGTTCTGATTCTGGAAATTTTGATAACACATTAGAATTCCTCCTGATGTCTGGCCGTTCTTTGCAAGAGTCTGTCCTTTTGATGGTTCCTGAGGCTTGGCAAAAGCACAATCAGATGGATCAAAAGAAGCGTGATTTCTATGAATATAATTCATGTATCATGGAGCCTTGGGATGGGCCAGCGTCTATTGTTTTTACTGATGGTAAATACATAGGTGCCGTTTTGGATAGGAATGGCCTTCGCCCCAGTCGCTACTATTTAACAAAAGATGACCGTGTTATAATGGGTAGTGAAGTTGGAGTCGTTGATGTTGATCCTGCTGATGTTGTAGCTAAAGGAAGACTCCAGCCGGGCAAAATGTTTTTGGTTGATTTTGAGGAAGGGAGGATGATTCCTGATGAGGAGATAAAATCAGAATTTTCTGCCCAAAGGCCATATGGAGAATGGTTGAAAAATCAGCGCATCGAGCTCAAAGATATTGATGCAGGTAAAGATGCACCAGGCCTTGATGATGATAATCTTCTGCAAAGGATGCAGGCTTTTGGTTTCACCACTGAGACTATGCAATTCATGCTGCTGCCTATTGTTAACGAAAAGCGCGATCCGCTTGGTTCAATGGGTAATGACGCTGCTCTGGCATGTTTGAGTGATAAGCCAAGAATGCCGTATGATTATTTTAGGCAGTTATTTGCCCAGGTCACTAATCCTGCAATCGATTCGATTCGAGAGGAAGTGATAATGTCTTTGGAATGTTATATTGGTCCTGAAAAGAATCTTCTTGAGACGACCGAGGGTCACGCTCAAAGGCTAAGGCTACCTTCCCCTATACTAGATAACGAGCAGCTGCATGCTCTGAAGAAAATGGACTGCAAAGGATGGAAGTCCAAAATTATTGATATTACTTTTCCGAGGTCAGAAGGTGTCAAAGGTGTAAGAAAAACTATTGAGAGAATTTGCAGTGAGACTCAAGAGGCTATTAAAGCTGGCTATAGTTTGGCTATTTTGAGTGATCGGGCGCTATCTAATGACCGTGTTCCTCTTAGTACATTGCTAGCTAGTGGAGCCGTTCATCAGTATCTTGTTAGGAATGCTTTAAGGACACAGATTGGCCTTGTGCTTGAAACTGGTGAAGCGAGGGAAGTTCATCATCATTGTTTGTTGATCGGGTATGGTGCTGACGCCATTAATCCTTACTTGGCTTTTGAAGCTTTGTGGAAAGCTAGACGCGAAGAATTTACTGATCCTGAAGAGTTTGTAGATGACAAGTCTCTTGTCGATGCATATCTAAAAGGTGTTGAAAAAGGAATGTTGAAAGTCATGGCGAAAATGGGCATTTCGACTTTGCATTCTTATAAGGGTGCCCAGATTTTTGAAGCGGTCGGTTTAAAGAATGATGTTATAGAACTTTGCTTTTGTGGAACGGCTAGTCGAGTTCAGGGTCTTGACCTTGATGAGCTTGCCGAGGAAATGTTAAGGCGTCATGCCCTTGGCTATCCTCCTCGTAATGAAGTTAGGTTGCCAACACTCCCGAATCCTGGAGAATTCCATTGGCGAGCAGATGGAGAGAAGCACATGTGGAATCCGGAATCGATATCAGCTCTTCAAGTGGCTGCGCGAACAAATGATTTTGAATCATATAAACAATTTTCTGATCACATTAATAACAGCAATAAGGCACTTTGTGCATTGCGAGGCTTAATGAATTTTAAGTCTGGTGCGAACGACGGATCGATTCCGATTGAAGAGGTGGAGCCTGCCTCTGAGATTGTGAAACGGTTTTGTACTGGAGCGATGAGTTTTGGTTCAATTTCTGCTGAAGCTCACGAGGGATTGGCGATTGCCTTGAATCGGATTGGTGGAAAGAGTAACACTGGAGAAGGTGGAGAGGATCCGGCTCGGTTTGATCCTCTTCCTAATGGCGATTCTAAACGTTCTGCTATTAAGCAAATCGCTTCGGGCCGATTTGGTGTGACGATATGGTACCTGACAAATGCCGATGAACTTCAAATTAAGATTTCTCAGGGGGCTAAACCTGGCGAGGGAGGTGAACTTCCAGGTAAAAAAGTTGACGATAATATTGCACGTATTCGTCATAGTACGCCAGGGGTTGGATTAATTAGTCCTCCACCGCATCATGATATTTATTCGATCGAAGATCTCGCGCAACTCATTCACGATCTGAAAAATGCGAATCGTGCTTCTCGAGTTAGCGTTAAGTTAGTATCTGAAGTTGGTGTGGGCACGGTTGCTTCTGGTGTTACAAAGGCCAAGGCAGATCATATTGTAATAGCTGGAGAGACTGGTGGTACAGGAGCTTCCCCCCTTACTAGTATCAAACATGCAGGGTTACCTTGGGAGTTAGGCGTAGCAGAAACTCATCAAACCTTAGTGCTTAACGACCTTAGAAGTAGAGTTGTTCTACAAACTGACGGGGGGCTTAAGACAGGTCGTGACGTTGTTATTGCCGCGCTCTTGGGAGCTGAGGAGATGGGTTTTGCAACTGCTCCACTTATCACGATGGGTTGCATTATGATGAGGAAGTGTCATTTGAATACTTGTCCAGTTGGTATAGCAACGCAGAACAAAGAATTACGGAAAAAATTCAACGGATCGCCCGAGTATGTGGTGAATTATTTATTTATGGTTGCTGAGGAGGCTAGACAAATCATGGCTGATTTAGGTTTCCGTACAATAAATGAAATGGTCGGACGAGTTGATGCTCTTGAAATGCAGGAAGCAATTGATCATTGGAAAGCGGATGGGATAGACCTAAGCTCCATACTCACTCCTGCAGAAAAACCTCATCCTGATACGGGAACTTACTGCACGGAATCTCAGGACCATGGTCTTGAAGAAGCGTTGGACATGAAGCTGCTTGAACTTGCAAAGTCCGCACTTGAAGGCAGTGAGCCGGTTAATATTGAATTGCCTATCATTAATACTGATCGAACTGTAGGAACTATACTAAGTAACGAGGTTGCCAAGGCTCATGGAGGAGATTTACTTCCAGAAGATACGATTAAAATAAAGTTTACAGGATCAGCTGGGCAGAGTCTTGGTGCTTTCTTGGCAAAAGGAATTAGTATTGAATTGGAGGGTGATGCTAATGATTATGTTGGAAAGGGTCTCTCAGGTGGCAATCTTGCTATCTATCCGCCAAAGTCTTCAAAATTTATCCCTGAAGAAAATATTATAGCTGGAAATGTTTGTTTATATGGAGCGACTGGAGGGAAGGCATTTTTCCGTGGACATGCAGCTGAGCGGTTTTGTGTTAGAAATAGTGGAGCTTATGCTGTTATTGAAGGCATAGGTGATCATGGGTGCGAGTACATGACGGGTGGTCGTGCCGTAATACTGGGTTCAACTGGACGTAATTTTGCTGCAGGTATGTCGGGTGGGGTGGCGTATATTTGGGATCCAGAAAATAAATTCCCTCCTAAATGCAATATGGAAATGGTAGAACTTGAGAAGGTCGCTGATCATGAAGATATAGAAGAACTTCGATCCTTAATTGAGGAGCATGGAAAGCTCACAGGATCCACCGTTGCTAACGGTATCCTAGATGACTGGGAAAATGCATTAAATGACTTTGTTAAGGTTATGCCAACGGACTACAAGAGAATTCTTGAAGAACGTAAAAAGGCTAAAAAGGAACTCGTTGTATAGACGGCAAAAATAAAATTTAAAATGGGAAAACCTACAGGATTTATGGAGTTTGAACGTGAGGCAGTGCCTTATCGTGATCCTCTTGAACGCCTGAAAGATTACGGGGAAATAAACACAAGCCCTTCTGAGTCTCATCTTCAAACCCAGGGATCACGGTGCATGGATTGTGGCGTTCCTTTCTGTCAATCGGGCAATGGTTGTCCTATTGATAATCTTATTCCTGAATGGAACCACCTCGTCTATCAGAAGAGATGGAGAGAAGCCATAGATCGTCTTCACAAAACTAATAATTTCCCTGAATTTACCGGTCGTGTATGTCCGGCACCTTGCGAGGGTTCTTGTGTGTTAGGTATCACAAATCCTCCTGTTACTATTAAAAACATTGAGAACACAATCATTAATCGTGCTTTTGAGGAAGGCTGGGTGACTTCGAATCCGCCAAAAGAGCGCACGGGTAAGAAAATTGCCATAGTAGGTTCGGGTCCGGCCGGATTGGCAGCGGCTGACCAACTGAACAAGGTTGGTCATGAAGTTACTGTTTATGAGCGTGCTGACCGGATTGGCGGGTTGCTGATGTATGGCATTCCAAATATGAAACTTGATAAAGGTGTCATTGAAAGGCGCATTGCGTTGATGCGTGAATCAGGTGTTAAGTTTGTGACTTGTGCGCATGTTGGAAAGAAGGAGGAATTGGAATCTGGTCATATGACGCAGATCATGGAGGAGAACGGTTGTGACATTCAATACATTGATCCAAATGATCTATTAAAAGAAAATGACGCGCTCCTTATATCTACTGGAGCTACTAAACCATTTGATCCTACTTCAAGAAATCCGGGCCGTGATTTGCAGGGGATCCAGTTCGCTATGGATTTCTTGACTCGTAACACCAAGAGTTTATTGGATTCTGAGCTAAAAAATGGCTGTTATACATCTGCTAGTGATAAGCATGTTATTGTCATCGGTGGAGGTGATACTGGGGCAGATTGCATAGGGACTTCTTTGAGGCATGGATGTAAGGATGTCGTTAATTTCGAACTATTAGATAAGCCTCCGGTTGAGCGTGCAGCGAATAACCCTTGGCCGCAGTGGCCAAGAATCTATAGGCTCGATTATTCGCATGAAGAGAACAAAGCGAAAAACGGTGATGATCCTCGTACATATCACATCCTTGCAAAGGAATTTGTTGATGATGGTAATGGCAAGGTTAAAGGGGTTAAAACTGTGGGAGTTGACTGGTCAACGCCAGTTGAAGGAGGGCCTCCATTTAGTGAGATCGAAGGTACAGAAAAAGAATGGCCGGCAGATTTGGTGTTACTTGCTACAGGATTCGTCGGGCCAGAGCTTCAACTGGGAGAGCTGTTAGATGTGGAGACTCAAAATCCAAGAGGGAACTGGCAAACTTTCATTGGTGAGCATGGTGAATTCACTACAAATATTGAAGGTATATTTACCGCCGGAGACTGTCGTCGAGGGCAGTCCTTAGTAGTTTGGGCAATAAACGAGGGTCGTGGCGCTGCTAGGGCAATTGATATTTATTTAATGGGTAATAGTCTTTTACCTGCCCCTGGAATTACTCAAGGAGGAATAGCTGCGGCCAAGTAGTTGGCAGTATTTTCATTTTGAACCGGTTTGGCTCAGGGTAATTGATGTTATTTTTAAAGATAATAATTCAGATTTATTTTAGATATGCCGTCAGATGTAAATGAGGCTTGCCCTGTGTTACCGTTTATCGCGAAACCTGTTAGCGCTAAAGATTCGAGAGCTATTGGACAAGAAAGAGGAGAGTCTTTTTACAGAATGTGTCTCGAATATGCGCAAACAAAATGGATTAAGGGATTGCCAGCTCAGGCCCTTTTGCAATTGAATCGAGCGATGTCTGCTGATCTCTCGGGCGAAGAAGAATGTTTGCAGCAGTATTCGGTTCTCTATGCTTCCGTTAAATGGATTTTGATGGACCGTCCCGATAAGAGGGGCCAATTTCTGGCAAATCCTCGTAGGCATTGGCAGCATTATGCAACGAGAATGTCTGGTCCGCGTGCTGAAATAAGGACTTGGCGATCTTGGGCATGTTTTGCAATTGCTTCCCGAGTTTTACCTGATTCTAAATTTCCTAAAGACATGCAACAAATACAGGCAGAAGGAACATTTATACCTGATGAAAGTAAGATTGAAGATATGCTTTATCTTATTGGTTTAGCGGGGGAATGCGAAATATGGAAAAAAGTAATTAAAAGCTAAAATTCAGGAATTAAAGGGTTGTTATTGTTGGTTTTTTTAACACTTCTCATTGTTCCCTCTTGACGGTTATTGCTTGGCGGGGAATGATCACGGTCCAATGTCATCTGAAGCATTTCCAGAAATACAGAAAATTCAATACGAGGGTCCAAGTTCAAAGAATCCTCTCTCATTCAAACATTATAACGCTGATGAGGAAGTCGGTGGTAAAGCAATGAAGGAGCATATGCGTTTTTCAGTTGCTTACTGGCATGCGATGCGCAATCCACTTGCTGATCCTTTTGGAGGGGGGACTGCCCAACGACCCTGGGATGATGGAAGTGATTCTGTTGAGAATGCTCAGAACAGAGCGCGAGTTGCATTCGAATTTATGGAGAAATTAGGCGTGGAATATTATTGTTTTCATGACCGGGACGTTGCTCCTGAACTTAATACCCTTGAGGAATCAAATGTAGCCCTTGATGCTGTAGCAGATGTATTAGCTGAGGAGCAGGAACGAACAGGGATAAAGTTATTATGGGGAACGGCGTGTCTGTTCGCACATTTTCGTTATAATCAGGGTGCGGCTACAAGTCCCAATGCCGATGTCTTTGCCTATGCTGCTGCACAAGTTAAGAAGGCGATGGAAGTGACTCATAGGTTGGGTGGAAAAGGTTATACATTTTGGGGAGGCAGAGAGGGCTACTCGACGCTATGGAACACTGATCTTAAACGTGAGTTGGACCATCTGGCCAGATTACTGCACATGGCGGTGGATCATAAAAAGAAGATTGGGTTTGAGGGACAGTTTTATATCGAACCAAAACCAAGAGAGCCTTCGACGCATCAATACGATTCTGATGCGGCGGCTTGTCTTAACTTTTTGCGTGAGCATGATCTTCTTGATCATCTGAAACTTAACCTTGAGACAAATCATGCAACACTAGCCGGTCACACAATGATGCATGAAATGCGGGTAGCGGCCTCTGCTGGAGCTCTTGGATCTGTGGATGCGAATACGGGAGACGAGCTCATCGGTTGGGACACTGACCAGTTCCCAACGGATATCTACCTCACAACACAAATAATGCTGGAGATTCTTGAAGTGGGTGGATTTACGACTGGGGGACTTAACTTCGATGCCAAGTGTCGAAGGGAAAGTTTTGAACCGGTTGATTTATTTCATGCTCATATTGGAGGGATGGATGCATTTGCTCGAGGTTTAAAAATTGCGCATGCAATTCGTGAGGATGGGCGCCTCAGTGATTTCGTTAATGACAGGTATTCGAGTTATGATTCTGGGATCGGAGCAAAAATTGAATCTGGTGACGTTGGTTTTGAGGAACTTGAAGCGCATGTTTTGGCTAATGGTGAACCAGATCTTAAGAGCGGTCGTCAAGAAATGCTGGAGAATCTGATTAACGAATTCATCTAAGAAATTATAACTGCATTTAGAGCGCGATTAAGAGAACATATCTTCGCTTTACTGTAAATTATTTGCGAAGATGTTTTTCAGAACAGATCCGAATCAACCTGGAACATTGCGTTTCCGGTTATTTACTTTTCCGATTGCTATTCATTGGTCTTTTTGGGTAATACCTATTCTATTTGGTGCAGGTGGAGGAGGAGATCCAGTTGAACAGACCCGGTCTTTATTAATACTGGTCATCGTTTTTTTTATTTCGATTCTTGGACATGAATTGGGTCATGCATTTGCTTATCGATGGTACGGAGGGGAACCAAGTATTTTCATCCATGGGATGGGTGGTGTGGCGGCCGTGCATGGATACTATACAAGAAAACAAATAATAATAATTACTATTGCGGGACCCTTATTCGGATTTGCAATGGCAGGAATTTGTTATGGAATTTCACGTTTAGCCATTGATTGGCAATTAGCTGCAGGTGCTTATTTGAGTTATTTTTTAATTTTGATGATTTATTTAAATGTTTTTTGGTCTTTCTTAAATCTTCTCCCCATTATGCCATTGGATGGTGGACAATTACTTGGGCATATAATGAATGATAAGAAGCCGGTGCTTCGGGGAAAAATAGGAGCTTTTACTGCTTTTGTTGCAGGTATCATTTTGTTGCAGCTGGGATATATATTTGGAATGATTCTTTTTGGATTCCTTGCTTATCAGAATTTGCAGGCAGCAGAACGTGCCAAAAGAGGCTATTGGTAATAAATTTTAATTTAGTGTATCGGTAATAATTATGAATGAGGAGCACCTTGAAGATCTAATTACATATCTAAAGTTTCCCAGTATTTCTACAGACAGTGCTCATTCCAATGATGTAAAGGATTGTGCAGAATGGCTCAGAAACAAAATGATTGATCAGGGTCTTGAGTCTCAGATTCATGAGACGCCAGGGCATCCTATAGTGATGGGAAAGAATGAGCATCGTGAAGGGCTGCCAACGATCATGATTTATGGGCATTATGACGTTCAACCAGCGGATCCGATTGATCTTTGGGAATCGTCTCCATTTGAGCCTCGGATTGATGATGGCAAAATTTATGCTAGGGGTTCAACGGACAATAAGGGGCAGAACCTTGCTCACTTACTAGGTTTAGGTGAAATAATTAATGAAGAAGGTGAGCTACCTGTAAACGTTATTTTACTCGTTGAGGGTGAGGAAGAGATAGGCAGCCCAAACCTCGGGCCATTTCTGGAAAAGTATAAGGACGAACTCGAGTGTGATGTTATAGCAGTTTCAGATACAGGAATGATAGGGCCGGGAATTGGTACTTTTACTTATGGGTTAAGAGGTATTGCCTGCATGGAGATTACAGTTCATGGTCCTTCAACTGATTTACATTCCGGGGTTTTTGGAGGATCCATAGCAAATCCATCGACAGCTATAGCAAAACTCATTTCAAGCCTTCATGATCCTGACGGGAAGATAAAAGTGGCGGGCTTCTATGATGATGTAAGAGAAATCCAAGAATGGGAGAGAGATTCCTGGGCTGGGCTTCCTGTCAATGAAGCTGAGACACTAGAGCTTACAGGATCCAGTGAATTATTTGGCGAGAACGGTTTCACTGATGCCGAAAGGAGATGGGCCCGTCCCACTGCTGAGGTGAATGGCATAGGCGGTGGGTATCAGGGAGAGGGGTCGAAGACCGTGATCCCATCCAAGAGTTTTGCTAAACTTTCTTTTAGACTGGTTCCTGATCAGGATCCTGAAAATATACTAAAACTTGTTCGAGAGCACCTTGAATCGCACCTTATTCCTGGCACAAGAATAGAATGCGAGTTTGGGCACAGCGGGAAAGCTTACCTGATGGATCCTCAGTCTGCTTATGGTAAAGCTGCTCAAAATGCTCTTAGGGAAACCTTTGGCCGTGAGCCGGCTCTTATACGGGAGGGAGGAAGTATTCCTATCGTTCAGACCTTCAAGGATGTATTAGGAACTGACACCTTGTTGCTTGGCCTTGCCTTGCCCGATTGCCAGATCCATGCTCCAAACGAAAATTTTCTTATCAAGAACTTTTATGATGGTATTCGTCTCAATCGTCTATTGATTAGAGAAATTAGTAATTAGATTGTTACTGTTTTATTTTTCCATTAGGAGTTGAACAAAACGCAATCCACTAGCTGTTAGTTTAGCTTTGTTTTTGCTTCCAGTGAGTCGAGATCTAGTGTTCCATGAGTGGGGCGTGGCTGAATATTCGACCCAACTAATTGTAGGTGAGTTTACTTTCTTATTATGAGGGCTAATGCCGAGTGGAATTCCTGACCGACTCATTGTAATTTCCCATGATGGATTGTTGGTGGCATCTGCCATGTTCTTTGCTAGCCAAGGGTAAGACTTCATGATTAACGGCATGCCCTTGTTGGGAACTAATAATTTCCAATAGGGGTTAGTTGTTTTAATGAATTGCGGTAATGTTATCGAGGGGTTCTTTTGGTGTTCTTTGTACAGTCTTGAAATATCAATTCCGGCAAGATTAATTCCATTGCAGAGTCCATGTTTATTCGGCGCGACATAGTGTCTACGATACCACCTTTCAAAGTTTCGGCTGATCATCAAATTGAGTTCGAGATGCAAATGAGCGCGGGTCTTGTCGATTCCGTCGCCTGTATATCCAAGTGTAGCAATACCTGTGCCTGGCCTGACTGATTGCCCGACTTGGCAAGAAATGTCTGCGAGGTGAGCATAAAGGCTATAAAACTTTCCATAACCCCAATCGTGTTCTATTACCACGTAGCGACCGTAATTACTTGCTCCTGCCGATCGGCTTGCATGCATCACTTTACCAGAAGCGATTGAACAGACTTTATCCAAAGGAACTCCTCTTGAATTTCTTTCGATTGGCCTAATGTCAACGCCTTCATGAAATTTAGAATATATTATACTCGATGCAGTTCTTTTTGGATTTCGCACATAACCATATTTTCCACCTTGCCAAGGTTTACTTGGCTGCCCCTCAAAGGATCGGTTTGTGTACATATAGAACTGAGAAATATCCGGGCTGAATATAGCTTTGTTCGGAGTTGCTAAGACAAGTTCTAGTCGTTTGTATTGTGCTTCACATATTATCGATAAACCGAACCAAAAAATTAATGAGGATATCCTAACCAACATTATCAGATGCGTTCCGATTTGCATGAATTGCTTACTTAATTAATTTGAAAGCAATTAGGATTAATCGATGGCAGGTGGTGGATTTATAGTTGGGCCTTCTTTTTTTGGCGCAATCAATCGCAGTCCTGCATCTTTAAATCTTTCTATGTGCTTTTCATTAAACCCTTTCCAGCAAGTAAGATATCCATGAGATATGGGGCCATCAATTACAACAAAATCAATGGGATCATTTCCAAACACGGTAAAAAGTTTCCGATTCGTGGCAACAGTTGAAAGAGTTTGTAATTCTGTAGCTGCTTTCTTTTTTAGTTTAAAGGAGATTCCAAAACTTTCGCCCTTCTCTGTGAGGAATGGGTAAAATCCTTCTACATCTTTTTGATTAAAAATGGGCTTAATCAGTACCTGATGCACTTTGGAATTGATATTAATCTTAACGGTGTCTTTTTGAGACTCAGATTCTGCGGATTCAAGATAAAAACCGATCTTTCCAGAATCTTTACGTTTTGCTGCAATCGAAAACAACAAAAGAAGAAAAAGAAGGAATAGTTTAAATCTCTTAATCATTTAGACATTGAACCACAGTCAAAATTTCACGCAACCAGCATTATTAACTTACTTCAAGTCATTTAATATTTGTTAAATGGGAAACATTAAACATCTATAATAATAGTATATTTTTTATAATTTTGAGGAATTATATCAGATGCTAATAATTTTAAGGCAATTCGGTATACTTAAATGTTCATTTTGGTAGTCGAAATTGATAAATTTAAGAAAGGAGTAAAAATGATATTAGATGCCTTGCATGATCTACCAGTAAGAGGCTAAATTCTGCCCCAAACTATTATTTTTTTCATTTTCCGTATACTCCAAAAACAAACCCCCAGAATTGAATATGGATGCACCTAAGGAGCTCATTACAGAAGAGCAGCTCGATCCCAAACAAGTTACACTTTTTCTTAAAGCACAAAGTGCTATTGAGTTGTCGAATTATGATTATGCTTTGAGCATTCTTCATAATATATTAAAAGAAGAACCTTCTTTCTTAAAGGGGCGGGAAATATTAAGAGCGGCTCAAGGTGCGAGGTGGCGTACTTCTGGCAAGAAAGGCAAGAGTCTTCTGTCGGGAGGAATGTTGAAGGTTAAGAATAAAATTAAAAAGGATCCTCTCGGAGCTATTGAAGAAATAGAAAAAAAATTAGATAACGATCCATATAATGTTGAAGCAAATACCCTCTTTTACGAAGCCTTCATGGCTGTAGGAATTCCTGAAGTTGCCACTTTCGGATTAGAAACTATTCGTGAAGGTCATTCAAGTAATTATAAAAACCTTCATAAGCTTGGTGATCATTACTTGGCCCAAGGAGATGGGACAGAAGCTGCAAAGATTTATGACCAGATAGTTCAGTCAGATCCTACTGATGGGGAGGCTCGCAAAAAAGGTAAAGATGCGTCTGCGCAGGCAACGATGGCTAAAGGTGGCTGGGGTCTTGCTGACCGTTCCTTTAAGGATCTCCTCAAGGACCAGGATGAAGCTCAGAGTCTTGAGAGCGCTGCAAGGATCGGTGCAACGAAGGAACAGATGGCAGCTCAGCTTGCAGATCTCGGAGCCCAATATTCAGAAGATCCACAGAATCTTAATGTTGTTAAGAAGATAGCGGATCTGTATGAGAGGTTGGAAGATTGGGAGAATTCGGCATCTTATTATGAATATGCTTTTTCATTGAGCGAATCTGATGAAACGCTTCAGCGTAAAGCTGAAGATGCTAAAGATAATTTAAGGACTCAAAAGATTAAGAATTTGGAATCGGATATTGAAGGAGGAGGAGATGGCGTTGAAGATAAGAAGGCACAACTGGATGAGTTGCGAAATGCTTCGATTGAACAGCAAATAAAAGAAGCTGAGATTCGCGTTGAACGTAATCCGACAGATCCTCAGCTTCGTTTTGATCTTGGTTCGCATTTATTTACAGCGGGGCAGTATAGAGAAGCGATCCCTCACCTTCAAAAAGCAAAAAACAATCCGCACATCCGTATTCGTTCTATGCTCATGCTAGGACGGTGCTACGATGAAATGAAAATGTATGACTTGGCTGTCAGTTCTCTGAACGATGCTAATGGAGAGCTCTTTGCTATGGATAATACAAAGAAGGAGATTTTATTTAATCTTGGATTGGTATATGACAAGTTAGGTGACAAGGATAAATCTCTTGAAAGTTTCAAAGAGATTTACAATGCGGACTATGATTATAGAGACGTGGCTAAGCGCGTTGAGGGATCCTATTCTTAGAATAGGAAACTGTAATAACTTAATTAGATCGTTCCGTGTGTGAGTTGGCGGAATGATGGTTGGGGCGCATATCTAATTAGGGCTTGCGTTGAATCATCGCAATAAGATTTAATTGAGAAAAATCACATTATTAGGTAGGTGTCTACACAAACTGATATACCAAGGAAATCGATTTATAGATTATCGATTTACCAGCGTTGCCTCGAAAGGCTCAGAGAGAATGGTCTTGAAACTGTTTCTTCTAATACTCTGTCAAAAGCTGCTGGTGTGAAATCAACTCAGTTAAGGAAAGACTTGGCGTATTTCGGGCAATTTGGAACTCGGGGACTTGGCTATAATGTTGAAGCATTGATTGAAGTTATTACAGATGTCTTAGGAACAAATAGTCTATTACCTGTTATTTTAGTGGGAGTTGGTAATTTGGGTGCAGCGCTTCTAAGATATAGCGGTTTTATTAAAGAGGGATTTGAGATTTCTGCTGCTTTTGAAGCTGATCCAAATCGTGCCAAGTTAGTGAAGGCAAATGTGCCTGTAATGGATGCTTCCTTAATGGCTCAATACGTTAATGAGAATAACGTTAAGATTGCCATCTTGGCCGTTCCTCCAGAAACGGCTCAAGAAGTGGCAAACAATCTTGTTCAGGTAGGAGTCCAAGCATTCCTCAATTTTTCTCCGACCGTATTGAAGACTCCCGATAATGTTATTGTAAATTCTGTTGATTTAGCTTTAGAGCTTGAGCATTTGAGCTACTTCGTCAAATAGTCAGTGCGCTTCGGATTTTACTTCGTTGATATGTTTCATGAAAGGTGGCAATGTGGATCCATAAGAGAATGATGATTTCTGCTCATATGGGGAGTATTTATCTAACGAGGTTCTGATGATAATTAGGCAACAAATAAGATTAGCAGTCTTTGGATCTGTTGTTTTGCATTTGCTTTTTGCTTTTGGAATTACAACGATGCTTGCCTATAAACGTTCTCTCCCGCCGAGCAATGATGATTTTAAAAATGCATTGGATTTAGGTTATGGTAATAACCTATCTTCTTTTTCTGATTTCACGTATGCGTCTCGTGAAATTGGTGAGCCAGTTCATGATGGGGCGTCTATTGGCGGATCAGTTTGGTGGAAATGGAATGCGCAAGAAGAATGTGAGGTTGAATTAAATGTGGATTCAATTGATTTTGAAGATGTGGTGGGAGTTTACAGGGGATCTATGATCGAAACTTTAGTCAAAGTTGCATCGAGTAAAGAGGTGGAGAGTAAATCATTGGTGTTCTCTGCCGAGCCGGGAACTTTATATCATTTTGTAGTAGCCTCTACTCAGCCAGATATGGAGGGTTCGGTAGAATTGCAAATAGATGTCAGAGGCGAGGAGGAAGAAGAATTAATAGTTTTGTTGCCGGAAATGTTTATTCGTGACGATCCAGATGATCTTGAAAAGGAAAATATATATATAAGAACTGAATCCAATAGTCCTTCGACTATTGCCCTCTCTAATACGGATTTGGAATCAGATCGCAATACTTTGGCGACAAGTGATTCTCAACCTTCAGATGAGGGGGAAGATGCTGTTCCAAATATTGATGGGAGGGATTTTCCATTTGGAGATCTTGCCAAAAAGGATTATGTGGATGGAGAAAAAGAGGATGAAAATTTCCTACCGATCCTTCCGCAATGGGCACCAAAGAAAAAAATTAGTATAAATTATAACTCTGAGAAAAAGAATGATGAAAGTAGAAATGAAAGATCTGAGGTAAAAGAAAAAGAACAGAACGACTCGGCTGAATTGTTTTCTGAAACTTTGATTAAGAAACCGGAATTCGAAGAGAAAGATCTCATTGAATCGGAACTTAACAAAAAAAATAGTGTTAATAATTCTGATCCAACTGAATTTCAAAAAAATAAAGAATCTGAAGTTATCGCTGGAGACGGTCAAGAATCTTTAGTGCCTGAAGAATTAAATTCTTCGAACCAATTAAATGAAAGAGTTCCTGTTCATGAGAAACAGAAGAAAGCCTTTCAGGTCCATTCACCTAAAAAGAAGAGCATCGGTAAATTAAGTAATCTTGGTCAGGCGGCTTTGGATGTGGAAGAAACGGTGCTGGGTCATTACAAGAAGAAGGTTGATTTGGCGGTCCAAAAGAGTTGGCATCGTGCGCGTTCTGCCCATGCTGATTTTGTTAAATTTGGTTCTTTAAAGGTTAGGTTTTGGGTTAATGAGAAAGGCGATATAGTTGATATTAGACTTCTTCGTAACGATGCTGATCCAGTTATGGTCGATTTCTCGATTAGCGGTATACTTCGGGCAGATATCCCTCCTGTGCCAAAAGATCTCATTGAATTGACTCAGGACGGAAGGATGGAATTTGAGTATGAGATTATTATATACTAACTGAATACATGTATTACGCCGGTTTTATATCTGAATTACCTAATTCATTGAATTCTGTATACAAGTTTCTCATGGATGGAGGCGTCTTTATGTTTTGCCTTCTGGTGCTTTCTTTTTTATCAGTGACCGTCATACTCATGAAGTTGGTTTCCTTGAGAGAACAGCGAGTAGTGCCTAAAAAAGTTCAGGAAGCAATGCGTGGAACTCAGGAGTATATTGATACAGATAATGTTATTAATCTTGTCAATTGTTTGAGATCGAATCCATCAGCTCTTTCTCGCATTGGCTTAGGTGTCATTGAAGGCGCCCCTTCAAGCCGTATAGAATCATCTTCAACAGCCGAAGCAGGAGCAAGAGAGGAGATTGTAGTTTTGGAAAGAGGAATTGCTCTTCTAGAGGTAGTGATTACAATTGCTCCTTTACTTGGTCTCTTGGGAACTGTTTCGGGTCTCGTTGGAGTTTTTAGTAATGTTGATACTGAGGGGGATGGAAGCTCTCGCGTGCAAGTTTCTAGTGGCATTGCAGAAGCTTTAAATACGACAATAGCAGGCCTTGCTGTTGCTGTTCCTACAGTGATAGCACATAGTTATTTTACTAAGAAATTAGAAAGGATGGGTGTTCGGATGGAAGTGCTCACCGACAATCTAATTTCAGCTTTCTATAAAAACCCATCCGAAATACTTTATTCTAAACTCAAAGGGTTAGTAGGGGGGAAGGAAAAATAAGGGGTAAATAATTAAAGCTAATGAATTTTGTTAGTAAGCGTTCTACTAGGCCTTTGGTCCCCATAGTTTCTCTGATTGATATCTTAGCGATTCTATTAATTTATTTCATACTCACTTCTGCTCCCAAAGAAGATAAGGCTTATGTTAGTATTACTCTTCCTAAAGCAAGCTCTTTGGCCAAAAAGGTTGAAACTGAATCAAGGATTGAGTTGGCTCTTACTGCGGATTCGAAATTGATTCTTGGTTCAGAAGACGTTCCTCAAAATCAATTGGCAACGAGGCTCAAACGTCTAAAGAAAGAACGTCCTGACCTTAGACTGGAACTCAAAGCTGATGAGAGGGCTCCGCTTAAAAGTCTTGTGGCGGCATGGGACGCTTTGACTCGAGCTGGATATCCGATTAAGGATGTTCCTGCGCGCATTCTAATTGATAAACAGGAGAATTCTGTACAACCGTGATTCGTGAAATTGTTATATATGGTGATCCTGTATTACGCAAAAAATGTGATTTAGTTAAGAATTTCTCTGAGGATATTAATTCTTTGGTGGATGACATGCTTGAAACAATGGTGTCTGCTGAGGGGATTGGCTTGGCTGCTCCTCAGATAGGCGTTCCAATGCAATTGGCAGTAGTGGATGTTTCTCATGATCCAGAATGCATTAGTTATTTAAGAGTCGATGGTAAGGATGTTGATCTTCTTGATATGATGCCTCTGATCTTTGTGAATCCGGAGCTTGAATTTGATGGTGAGAAAGATGTGATGGATGAAGGGTGTCTGAGTTTTCCTGAAATACGTGGTGAAGTTACTAGGCCCTATGAAGTGAAAGCTAAAGTTCAACTAATAAATGGGAATACAGTCACAATTGAGACGGACGGTTTACTTTCACGAGCTATTCAACATGAAACGGATCATTTAAATGGTGTTTTGTTCATTGATCGTATGTCAGCTGCGATCAAAATTACCTTGCGAGGGAAAGTAAAAAAAATGCAGCGTGATTATGGGATGCGATGAAAGATATTTGTTTTATAAAATTTTGATGGTTGAGTAATTATTAGGTGAATAGTCATCCAATTTCGTAATGGTTAAATTGATGGGTCCTTTGATTATAAAATTCTTGAGCCGGGCATGGCTTTTTATCCCAGTATTCTGTGTTGGCTTTTTTTTGATAGCGCCGCAAGATGCTAGTGGGAAAGGAATTTTATCGAAGCTAAAAAAAAGCTTTAAAGCTCGGATCAAAAAAGAAAAAAAACCTCCTAAGCGAACAAGTGTTTTATATTTGGGGGATTCAATGAGCATGGGTGCCTTTGGTAATGCTTTTGATGTGAAGCTTAGGGAAGCAGGATTTGAGGTTTACACATACGTTGCTGGTGGTGCTACCCCTTACTATTGGTTAAGTCGTTACGAACCGGTAGCATCTGATATTGGATTTTGGGAAAAAACTCCGACGGTGAATAGGCGTCAGAAAGTTATTAAAGAAGTTCCAAAGGTAGAGTCTTTGGTTGAAGATTGGAATCCCGATATCGTTGTAATTCAAACAGGCACTAACCTTTACTCGAGTTTGCGTTCCAAGCGTCGAGAGAAATCTGATAACATTGCTGTGGTCGAAGGATTGTGTAGAGATATGGCAAAAGCGGCAGTGAGTGGAGGTAGACGCTGTTACTGGATTGCTCCACCTTCTTCTCATCCTGAACGGTTTTCTTATGCGCTTCAGAATGAAATGAGTGACATAATGAATGATGCTGTTAGCCCCTTTGGTCGAGTATTCGATAGTCGAGACGTAACGAAATTCGTTGATCCTTATCCGGAAACAGATGGAATTCATTATGGTCCGACAGAAGCGATAGAATGGGCCCAACATGTAATATCTGATTTTTTAATTTATGCGAGGAATGATGCTGTTGGTCGCCGGGCTCTAGATCCCGACGAACCTTTTGGAGTCAAGCATATTGAAGTTAAGAAGGCCATACCTGTAGATCCATCGGCAATCGTTTGGAGCGAAATTGATGTTAATCTCCGCCTCAAAATTAAAACTGACATTCCCAGGGTCAAAGCAGTTACCTACAGGAGTTGCCTTGTTTTATATGAGTATGAGGTGCAAGAAGTGATGGGGGGTTACTATCCTTATGAGACTTTGCGAGTTGCTCATTACGGAGTATTTAATCGTAAGTATACAGCCAAATCACGTTATCGATTGGGATTTGAAAAAGCATGGAAGATGGAGCCGTTGCAAAATTATCCTACAATGAGCCGATTGCAGATGTTTGACGATTTGGATCCAGACTTTGACAAGCCAATTTATATTATTAAGCAAGAATAAATAGCCGCACATGAATCAAATGGTTAGTGGTATTGACAAATTGCAGCGACTATTGCAATCTCCGCATTTCTACTAAACTTATTATTATCGTGTTATACCTATTTCTTCAGATGGGAATTATTCTTGCTCTTGCGGCGATGCTTTTCTTTGGGCTTGGTTATTGGTATGCTTATGGAATTTTGGGTCGTAAGCGTAATAATTCAGTGGCTTCCAAGGAGAGGAAATTCCATCAAAGTAGTCATGAAGGTGATTCTAAAGATGGAAATGAAGAATCTTAAATAATAGGATTGGCACTGATTTTTTAGGATGATCCAAATACATCCTCAAGTCCTTTTCGCATGACTGCTGAGTCGGGGCTTTGTCCTGTCCAGTATTCAATCCCAATTACTCCCTGAGCCACTAACATTCCAAGGCCATCGATAACTTTACAGCCCCTTTCGGTGGCATCCTTTACAAATTGTGTTTTTGGAGGGTTTGGAATTACGTCTGCTACTACCATTTCTGCTGTTAGGGTTTCTGAATCAATGTTCAGACGAGCGTTTATATCAGGGAAAAGACCAATAGAAGTTGCATTGATAACGACTTCAGTGCCCGATGGGATGTGATAACAATTTTCCCAGTGTACGAATTCTGCATGGAATGTACCATTTATTGAATCTTTGATTTTCGTGTTGAGTAATTGAACGAGTTGTTCGCCGCGATTAACTGATCTGTTAATTATTGTTATTTTAGAGCACCCAGCAATAGCCATTTCTACGCTAATTGCTCTTGCTGCTCCACCAGCTCCAAAAATAACACATGATTTTTCACTTGGATCGGTGATTTGTTTTAGCGATGATACAAAGCCTTTTCCGTCAGTATTTTCACCGATCAATTCCCCGTTTTTATTGACTACGCAATTTACTGCTCCCATCAATTCTGCAGATTCCCCAAGGCCATCAAGATATTGGATCACCTCAACTTTATGAGGGATTGTGCAATTGAACCCCTTGAATCCAAAGGCTCGTGCACCTTTGACGGCTCTCTTGAGATTTTCTGGACTTACTTCAAGAGTTAAGTAGCGCCAATCGAGTTTTAATGCATTAAAAGCAGGCTCGATCATTGCCTGAGTCGGATTTTCTGCCACAGGGAAGCCAAAGCAACCCACGAGTTCTTGTTTGAAATTAAGTTCTTTTGCCATTTACATAAACTTTGTGCTCACGAAGGCTTGATTTCAAGTCGTCAAATGGCTTGGATTAATCAAATGACACGATATCTATCATCTTTTTTGCTTTTTTGTTTCATTGCTTTGATTGGTTGCAATAAAACTGATCCTGAATCGGGTAATAAACAGTTGCGAATAGCAGTTATCCCTAAGGGCACTACTCATGAATTCTGGAAATCAGGAGAAGCGGGAGCTAAAAAGGCAGGAGAGAAATTTGGTGTTGAAGTAATATGGAAGGGGCCTCAGCAGGAAAGTGATAGGGCGGGCCAACTAAAAGTCGTTGAAAATTTCATTACTCAGCGAGTTGATGGAATTGCACTTGCGCCACTTGATGACAAGGCTCTAGTTCGTTCAGTCAAGGAAGCACATGCAGCTGGGATCAAGGTTGCTGTATGGGATTCGAGCCTTGATGAATCTGTAGGAGAAGCCGTGATAAGTAATGTCATGACTAATAATTTTGAAGCCGGAAAGGAATGCGGGAAACGTCTCGCTTCACTAATGAATAACACTGGAAAAATCATCATGCTCAGGCACGCAGTGAATCATGCAAGTACTACTAATAGGGAAGAAGGTTTCCTTGCTGGGATAAAAGAATCGGCACCAGATATTGAATTGGTTTCAATTGATCAGCGTGGTGGGGTTTCAATTGATGAAGCCTTAAAAGCTTCAGAAAATTTATTAAACCAGTTTGGTGACAGTATTCAGGGTGTTTTCACGCCAAACGAATCGACTACTCAGGGAATGCTTCGTGCGCTTGATGAAGTTGGGCTTGCGGGAAAGATTTCTTTTGTTGGATTTGACACTAATGATACTTTGCTAAGCGCTTTAAGGAAAAATAAAATATCAGCCCTTGCAGTACAGGATCCTTTCAGGATGGGATATACTGCAGTCAAAAATATTGTAGCGTCTATTAAAGGTGAATCCTTTGAGGCCAATGTCGATACTGGGGCCGTGCTTCTGGACTTGGAAAATATTGATTCTCAGGAGGTCAAGGAACTCCTGAATCCATCTGAGAAGTAAATAACAATGCCAAGTACAGAGGACGTAAGTTCCGTGGATTCTAATTTAGCTAAGGGCTATGGAAAGAATTTCTTTGCTCTGTTGATGCCGATCAGTGGGTTAATCTTTGTATTTCTGTTATTGCTTCTGCTGATAATTGTCTATGTCCCGGATAATGTAGACAATTTCCTATCGGTTCAGAATTTAAAGATGATCCTGAAGCAAACTGTCATCGTTGGTATAGGCGCTTTGGCGATGACAATGATTATAGTCAGTGGGGGAATAGATCTTAGTGCGGGATCTGTTGTGGCTTTAGCTGCAGTCGCATGTGCTCACGCAGTGAATTGGTGTGGCGGGAATGTTTTTATAGGAGGGATCATTCCTTTGCCTGTGATGTTTGCAATTATGATTGGCGCGGCAATGGGTTTTTTAAATGGAACGATATCGGCGCGTCTTGGTATCGCTCCCTTCATCGTGACATTGGGAATGATGTTGGTCGCAAGAGGTCTTGCAGAAGGTTTTGCCGATGAGACGGTTGTTAGATCTCCCGATAATTTTCTCAAAACACTAATGATGAGGGAGCCTGATCCTAAATGGCTAGTATTTGCTTACGGGGTTTGGATTAATATTTTTCTTTTCTTGCTGATGGTTATTTTAATGCGCTTTTCGGTTTTTGGACGACGCATCTATGCCCTTGGAGCGAATGAAAAAGCGGCAAGGTACTCGGGGATTAATGTGACACGAAATCGCATTCTTATTTTTACTCTTGGAGGGGCAATGTTTGGTTTGGCTGGAGTGATGTCTTATGCGGAAATAGGTGACGGCGATCCAACGACTGCAGTTGCTCTGGAGCTAGACATTATCGCGGCAGTTGTCATTGGAGGTGCTTCACTCACCGGTGGTCGTGGAACAGTTTTTGGTTCTATGATTGGGGCAATTATAATTACGTTACTCTACAATGGATGCGTGATGTTGAGAGTAGATGATTGGGTGCAGAAAGTGCTGATAGGAGGAATTATTGTTGCGGCGGTATGGGTAGATGGGATTCGGACAAAGCGTAAATGAAATAATTATTCGTATTTCCATTTAACGATCCATGGATCATTAGTTTGTTTCTGCATTTCTTTTAGTTTTTCTTTGTAAGTTTGTAGTAATTCATAGTGCTTTGCTTCGGCTGCCAAATTTTTTGTTTCATTTGGATCCTTACGCATGTCAAAAAGTTCAAATTCTGGTCTTTGTATATATTCGTGTACGGTTTTTTTCCCATACTTTGTTGTTGGTCCCTGTTTGAATTGTGCTTGCCATGTTGGGGCTGCCCAGAGATCACTTGCAAATGGAAATGGAAGCGGATGTGCGATGTTCCAGATGAGTTTGTAATTGCGGTCACGAATAACCCTCATCGGGTAATACATCTGAATTTCATGAAATGTATGAGAAGCTCCGATTTGATCCCATCCTGAGGTTTCTTTTTTATTTAATAAGGGGAGCCAGGAACGGCCATGGAATTTAACTATTTTTTTTCCTCTATTTTCTTCTGGTGCCCGTTTTTCTGATTTCTCAAAGTTAATGAGTTTCTTTAAAGGGCCTCTTGTTTTCGAGTCGTAAGCATCGGCAAAGTTCAGTATAGAAGGAGTGATATCAATATGACTTATGAGTGCATCACTAATTAGTCCTCGTTCTTTGATGTAAGGATTTCTAACAACGAAAGGCACTCTCAGTCCAGGTTCATAAACTGTGGTCTTTCCTCCCGGCATTGCGATGCCATGATCAGAAGTGAAAATCACTAAGGTCTTATCATATTCACCTGCTTCCTTTAGGATCTGAATGAGTTGACCAAGTCCCTGGTCGATTCTGGAGCAAGACTGATAGTACTGTGCAAGTTCGGCTCTACATGTTGGGGTGTCAGGTAAGAAAGCAGGCACTTCAACTTCCTCAGGTTTGTAGAATACCTCATCGACACCTTGATGAGACCCCTTGTTGGGCCTATTTCCAAAAAGGTCTGGCTTGTGAGGTGATCCTTTATCAGTTCCTCCGCCCCTGTGCGGATCAGAAGTCGCAAAATACAGGAAGAAAGGGCGTTCATCTTTTGAGCTAATAAAATCTTTACATTGGGTTGCCATTTGAACGGCATTCCTTGAGTTCCCCTTCAATTTTGTTTCGAAGTGATAAACAGGTTCTGGAGCCACATGAAATTTTCCAATGCGAGCGGTGCGGTAACCGTGTCTGTTCAGAAGGACCGGGAGTGACTGAATGTTTTGGAAAGATGAGAACTTATGGTAATTGTGTTGATGCCCGAATTGCCCATTAAGATGATTGTGAAGCCCTGTCAAAATAACAGATCTGGATGCTGAACAACTTGCAGTTGTTGCAAAGGCATGTTTGAAGAGAGTCCCATCCGAAGCTAGTTTGTCTAGGTTCGGCATTTTAATTTTTTTGTTTCCGTAGCAACCTGCATCAGGGCTTTGATCATCGGTAACAAAAAGGACGATATTTCTTTCTTCAGAGAAAATGTAAGATAGCTGGAGAATGATTAAGGAAGATATATATAGTAGGAGCTTCATTACGTTACTTGTTTACGATAGATCATGGCACTGTGTCGACTGATTCTGTGTTATACTTTCAAGACGTCTCAAGTTGGTGTTTTTATTAGGTTATATAAGTAAGAATTGCTTTTTCATTATATGTAAATTGTCTGGTTTCATTTCCTTATTTGGGTTATTATTATTTCTGATTTGTGAATTTCATTGTTTTACTTTTAGTTGCATTTTCAGCCTTTGCCACAGTTCTGGATGCTGAGGTGACTTATAATTTTGATGTGAAGCCAATCCTTTCGGATCGTTGTTATCATTGCCATGGTCCAGACAAAAATAAACGTAAGGGCGACCTTAGGCTTGATACACAAGAGGGCATCAATCAGGCAATAAAAAGTGGTGAACTTATTGCGAGAATCACTTCTACTGATCCAGAGGAGAGAATGCCCCCTCCTAAATCGAAACTTTCCGTCACAGGAAACGAGATTTCTATATTGAGGAATTGGATTAAAGAAGGGGGAAAGGTACAAGGTCATTGGTCTTTTATTCCTATAAAAACAAGTAAAAAACCTAAAGCTAAAAGCAATGTTCATCCGATAAATGCTTTCATAACGGATAAATTAAAGAGTCTAGATTGGGATTTTCTTCCAGAGGCGTCTAAGGAAAAATTAATTCGGAGAGTTGCATTTGATTTGACTGGATTACCGCCAAGACCTGAGGAAGTTAAAGAGTATACTGAGGATGATTCTCCTGCCGCTTATTCTCAAATGGTAGATCGTTATTTGGCTAAAACTGCTTATGGAGAAAGAATGGCATCGCATTGGCTGGATATTGCTAGATATTCCGATACTTATGGATACCAAGTTGATCGAAACCGCTTTGTGTGGCCATGGCGAGATTGGGTGATATCAGCTTTTAATGATAATAAGCCATATAGTGAATTTATAACGGAACAAATAGCAGGTGACATGTTGCCGAATGCAACTGAGCAGCAAATTCAGGCTACGACCTTTTCCCGGTTGCACCCTCAGAAGGTAGAAGGTGGAAGTACTGAAGAAGAGTTTCGTGTAGAGTATGTGGCCGATCGCTTACATACATTTGGGACGGCTTTTTTGGGGCTAACACTTGAATGTGCACGCTGCCATGATCACAAATATGATCCCGTTTCGCAGAAAGAATATTACCAATTGTTTTCATACTTTCAGAACATATCTGAATCTGGTATTTACTCATATTTTACGTCTTCTGTACCGACTCCTACGATGAGAATCATGGATGATCAGAAGAAGGCTCATCTTAAGGACCTTAAACAAAAAGTGCTTGTTGCTCAAAATGCTGTAATTCCAGGTTTGAAAGAACGTTTTCAAGAATGGGTGAAAACGAATCCGAAAACCGAAGTCAAGGGGCAGGTTTTTCATCAGGATTTTGAAGGGAATCTCGGGCATAATTCCAGTGTTCCTGGTAAAATTGGTAAGGCAATTAAGCTAACAGGCGACGATGCATTTGGGACCAACGTGGGTAATTTCAGAAGATATCAGCCTTTCAGTGTTTCATTATGGATGAAGACTCCAGAGGTAAAAGAAAGAGCCGTGGTTTTTCATCGATCCAGAGCCTGGACGGATTCAGGCAGTAGAGGCTACCAATTGTTGATAGAAGAGGGAAAATTGAGTTGGTCTCTCATTCATTTTTGGCCTGGTAATGCATTGCGTATAAAAACAAAACAGCAGGTAGTTGCTGGGAAATGGGTTCATGTAACTGTGAGTAATGACGGATCAAGTTCATCTTCAGGGCTAAAAATATATATCAATGGCACTGAATCTGAATGTGATGTTATTCGTGATTATCTATACAAGGGAATCACGGGCGGTGGCGGAGATAATATTTCCATTGGTGAGCGTTTTCGTGACCGTGGATTCAAGAATGGATTAGTGGATGAGTTTAAAGTTTTTAACAGAGAGCTTACTCAGGTCGAAGTCACTAGCTTGATCAATGGAAGCCAATTTGATCCGGATCTAGAATTTTATACTTCAGTGATTGATATAAAGTCTCTTGAACAAAAGAAACAATTGGAAAAGGCTCGTGCTGATCTGGCGAATTTTCAGGAAGGGTTGCAGGAAATCATGGTAATGCGCGAGTTGGCTGAACCGAAACGTTCTTATGTATTGGAGCGTGGAGCTTACGATAAGCGTGGTAAGGAAGTATTTGCTGGCACTCCCTCTTTTCTGCCTGGGGATGGAGGTCCTAACCGCTTAAATCTCACTGAGTGGTTAATTTCTCCAGAAAATCCTCTCACTTCGAGAGTCGCAGTGAATCGGTTTTGGCAAATGTGTTTTGGGGAGGGGTTAGTAAGAACGCCTGAAGATTTTGGTAGCCAAGGACAGATCCCTACTCATCCTGAACTATTGGATTGGTTGTCTAATTATTTTATCAATTCTGGTTGGGATATTAAGAAGCTATTACGTTTTATTTTAACTTCCTCTGCTTACAAGCAAGGTTCAGACGTGCCTAAGGAAAGATTAGTTCAGGATCCTGAGAACCGGTTCATTAGCCGAATGCCACGAGCAAGACTTTCGGCAGAGATGATACGAGATCAATCATTGGCAGTTTCCGGGTTATTGTCCGCAAAACTTGGAGGGCCTCCTGTTAAACCGTACGAGGTTGCAGAGTCATTCAAACCTATGGGGAGAGATAAGGGCGAAGGCTTGTATCGAAGGAGTCTCTATACTTTCTGGAAAAGAACAGGGCCAGCTCCAGTCATGATGGCTTTAGATGCATCCAAAAGAGACGTTTGTAGGGTTAAAAGAGAAAGAACTTCGACTCCTCTACAAGCTTTAGTGATGTTGAATGATCCACAAATTAATGAGGCTTCGAGGGTATTTGGTGAAAAGATATATCAAAAGAATGATGGGCAGATTGGCCCGACTATAATCGAAATGTTTACTAATCTAACGAGTCGTGGCCCATCAGAGAAAGAGCTTAAATTAATGGAAGCGCTCTATAATGAACAGAGAGATGGGTTCTTAAAGGATCCTGAATCTGCAAAAAAATATCTCGCTGTAGGTGATTCGCCTCATGATAAGACAATACCTGAAGAAAATGCCGCAGCGCTGAGTGTTTTGGGTTCTGCTTTATTTAATTTTTGGGAAAGTGTGGCTAAATATTAAAACTTGCCGACAGCCCAGACCAGTCCTCTTGCTAGTAGATTAATAAAGACTTGATCTTTGAAGGTTTCATCAGAGTGGCCATAAGTTGTGCCAAATACACGTGCTTTACCAAATTCATTGGTCCATATCACAGCATGCTTTTTACCGGTCCTTTCGCTGACTGAAAATGCAAGCGGTTTGCTGTTGGGCCATAACTTTTCAATGACATAAAGCTCGTCTTTAGGTGTGATCCACTTTTCAGGGAATCCATTCATAATCGGATGAGTTTTAGCGAAAGGGATGACAGGGTATTGAGCTTTATGTTCGTGACGTTTGCTAGTTACTCCTAGAAATTTTCTCCAATCATCGATTTTTGCTGAACGGTAAGTATGCATTGCACAATGAATTACAAGGGCCGGTTTTCCAGATTCATGTGCCTTTGTAATTTTGCGTATGTAATCTGAATTCACTGTATCAGCAAAACATTCATTATGGATAATAACATCATAGGGATCTGCCCATTTAGGATCGTCATATAATGAGATTTGTGCTCGCGTTCCTTTTCCGCCTTCATTTATCACAGTAAATTCAATATTCACTTGTTTCTCAATGCCTGAGGTCAGTGCGGTGGCTTGAAAAGCATAATTGTGACAGCACCCCCCTGTAATTAGAAGCGCCTGAATTTTTTCCCCTGAATATAGTTTCTTTTTATCGGTTTTATTTTCTGTTTCAGCAAATGATGTAAAAGGTATTGCCGCTAAAGCGACGTATAGAGCTATTTTTTGGATCATGAATTTATGATATCACTATTATATATGATTGAGAAAGTTAAACTTTGATTGAAATTATTTCTTTTTCTTTAGATAGTATTCAATTATGAAGCGTCATTTATGTGTTGGTGAAGAATCTACTTTTGGCATGAGCCGTAGGGGAGTTCTGAATCGATTTGGAATGGGGCTTGGCGGAATTGCGATGTCAGAAATGATGTCTAATGGTAATGCTTCGGCTGCTGGGTTCGAACAAAAAACTCATTTACCAGCGAAGGTTAAAAGGGTCATTTACCTTTTTCAGAGTGGAGGGCCTTCCCAAATGGATCTCTATGATCATAAGCCCATATTAAAAGAGCGTCATGGTGAGCAGTTACCTGAAGAGGTTCGGAAAGGACAAAGGCTAACCGGAATGTCTGGGAACCAATCTTCTTTTCCTCTAGCCGGATCCCCTTTTAAATTTTCACAGCATGGTGAGAGCGGCCAATGGATGAGCGAAATTCTGCCGCATACTGCCAAGGTTGCGGATGAGCTATGTGTAGTGAAATCAATGCATACAGAAGCAATTAATCATGGGCCAGGAGTAACCATGCTTCAGACCGGATCCCAATTCCCTGGTCGACCCAGCATCGGTGCATGGTTGAGTTACGGGTTGGGATCAGCCAATAATGACCTGCCAACATTTGTTGTTATGGTTACGAAAAATAAGGGAGGACAACCCTTAGTTTCGCGTCTCTGGGGAAGCGGTTTTTTGCCCTCTGAGTTTCAGGGTGTGAGATTGCGCTCTGGAAAAGATCCAGTGCTATATTTAAATAATCCAAATGGAATTACGAGAGTTGGAAGAAGAAAGATGCTGGACAAGCTTGTTGATTTACATCGTTTACAAGTTGAAAAGGATTCTGATCCATTAATTGAAGGTCGTATAGCTGAGTATGAACTTGCTTATAGGATGCAGTCTTCGGTTCCTGAGGTGACTGATATAAGTGATGAACCTAAACATATCCTAGATCTTTATGGGAAGGGCGTAAGTAATCCTGGATCTTTTGCTGCGAACTGTTTACAAGCTCGTAGATTGGCCGAACGTGGTGTCCGATATATCCAATTATATCATCCTGGATGGGATCAACACGGTGGACTTGCAGGAGGAATTAAAGGTCAGTGCTCTGAAACTGATCAAGCCTCGGCTGCGTTAGTTACTGATTTAAAGCAGAGAGGATTGCTTGATGATACTCTTGTCATATGGGGAGGAGAGTTCGGTCGCACTAATTATTGCCAAGGTAAATTAAACGGTAACAATTTTGGGAGAGATCACCACCCTCGTTGTTTTTCATTATGGATGGCAGGCGGTGGAGTGAAGGCTGGAACGGCATATGGAAGCACAGATCCCTTAGGATATAATGTCCAGAAAGATCCAGTCCATGTACATGATTTTCATGCCACAATGCTACACTTGCTAGGAATTGACCATGAAAGATTGACCTTCAAGTATCAGGGTCGTCGCTTTAGATTGACGGATGTGCATGGTCGTGTCGTGAAGGGGATTCTTGCTTAAGAATAAAATTAATCTTTTTACAGTTACCCGATTAAGAAAAACAGCCGTTATCCCTTTTGGTTGGATTTAATAACTTTTCGTTTTCCAAATATAGAGGAACCGATGCGTACTGAAGTTGACCCTTCTTCAATCGCAATAAGAAAATCATTACTCATTCCCATTGAGAGGCCAGGCAATTTAATGCCAGTTATTTTTTCTAGCTTGTCTCTAAGGTCTCTCAGTGCGGCAAATTCGGGTCTGACCTTTTCAGGGTCAGCATCAAAGGAAGGGATAATCATTAATCCTTCAATCTCTATCCTGTCGAGTTGTAAAAGTGAATCAAATGATTGGAATAATTCTTCAGGAGAAAATCCGAACTTTGTAGATTCTCCTACGTGATTGACCTGAACATAAATTTTTGGGAACAAGCCAAGTTCATGAGCAATTGTGTTTATTCTCTCGGCGATATCTAATGAATCAACGCTGTGTATTGTTTCCGCTAACGGTAATACTTTCCTTGCTTTGTTTTTCTGAAGATGTCCAATGAAATGCCATCTGAGAGAGGACGAGAGGGAAGGGCATTTAACTTCGAGTTCCTGTACCTTATTCTCTCCAAAAATTTTATGCCCACACTCAACGAGTTCAGATACAGTCGATATTGGCCACGTCTTGCTTACAGCAATGAGCTCAATCTCTTCAGGATTTCTCCCTGATGTCTCTGCTGCACATTGTATTTGAGACTTTACTAGCTCATATGATTCACTAATTGAAATCATCACGGTAGGTAATGTCTTACGCAATATTAGCAATCATCTTAAATGCGCAAACCTGTTCAAGAAATTTTGATTTAAGAGCGGTTTTCCGGAGAATTACTGCCCGCAGTTTTGATTTTATTAGCTCTTATAAGATCCTGAGCAATGTTCAGGGCTTCTCGCTTTGTTGGTCCTAGGAAATGTGGAAAATCTGGAGTTTCTTCAGCCAGTTCTTCTTCTTTGTCTTTGGCTCTGCGCATTGATTCCTGGTCCGGTTTCTTGAAGTTGTCAGAGGCTTTAATATCATTGCTGCCGACATTTTCAAGAGTCAATCGGCTGACCTGATATCTGCCTTTTTCCTTTGCTTCAATTTTAGTAAAAAGTTTTTTACGTTCATTATTTCGTAATTTGCGTCTTTCCTTTTCTTTTTTGTTCTCTGCGAGTCGAGTGTTAATATTCAATGAAACAGTGTTCCGGTTGTTGATTTTCTTGTAACGCTTATTGTCTTCAATGATGTAACCGAATTCTTTTTCTGTCTCCACTCGTTCTTGAGATAACTTATTTAGATTGTTTTTCACTTGAGTAAGGTCATCAGTTTCATATTTCATCTTGGGGATGGAATCATGTTCGAGGGCATTTGGAAGTGAGGATTCTCCGGTTTCTAATTCATCACGGTAAGAGGGAAGAATTATATCAGGGATTACACCTTTTAGCTGTGTCGAGCCTCCTGCGATTCTATAGAATTTTTGAATCGTTACTTTTAAAGCGCCAGCTCTTTCCTTGGTGTCTTTCGGGAAGATAGCAGGCATGTACTGTTTGACAGGCATGACTGTTTGTACTGTTCCTTTTCCGAAAGTGGATTTGTCACCAACAATCACAGCACGTCCATAATCTTGAAGTGCCGCAGCGAATATTTCACTGGCTGATGCGCTGCTGCGATCAGTGAGTACTATCATTGGTCCATCGTACACAGCGGTGGGAACTTTTGATTTTTTGTTGGTTATTCTTCCCTTGCCATTTTTGGCTTGTACTACTGGCCCTCCATCAATAAAGAGACCAGTGAGACGAATCGCCTCTTCTAGTGAACCTCCTCCGTTACTTCTAAGGTCAACGACGAGCGCTTCTATGTTCTCTTTTTTCAAGCGTTCTAAAAGCCGCTTAACGTCGCCACTGCAGCTAACCGTTCCACGTTCCATGTCTGCATAAAAAGCATAAAGATTAATCCAACCTATCCGGTGTTTAGTTTTTTTTGAGTCATTGATTTCAATGAGTTCGGCGTTTGCTGCTTTGTCCTTGAGTTTGACTTCGTCTCTGACAATGGAAATTAATTTTGTTTCTGCATCGTCGGCTGCGTCCGCTGGGATGATCTTAAGGATGACTGTCGTATTTTTTTCTCCTCTGATCTTGTCTACTATCCGATTAAGTTTCATGAAGAGGATATCCATCATTTCTTTGCCCTTTCCCTGAGACACTCCCACTATCCTGTCTCCAATCTGTAATTGGCCTCCTCTATCAGCAGGGCCTCCAACTACAAGTCCTTGTATCTTAGCTGCACCATCATCCATACCCAGGAGAGCTCCTATACCGACTAACTTGTTTTGCATTCCTACTCGGAAATTTTCAAGTTCGGATTGGCTAAAATATTCAGAGTGAGGATCGTAAACTTGTGACAGAGTTGAAAGGAAAAAATTGCATGCTTCCTCCTCGTCATTCTCATCCAGAGTTTCCATGAATCGGGTGTATCTTTTCAGGATTTTTTCCTTGGGCGATTCATTTCCATCTTCTCCAAGAATATCTTCGAGTTTTTTCCCTAGTTCCTTAGCTCGGTCACGTTGACGATTTAATCTCAATTCTTGTTCCAATAATTGTCCTTCTAGGATGTTTTCCCAGAGCTGGTCTGCAGCTTTAGCATCGGCTGCCCATGCTGATTTTTTGCGCCGTTTTTCCACTGTCCTGTTACTGTCAAATTTGAATTCTTTCTTGCTAAGAGTTTCTTCAATTTTTTTCACGCGATCAGTTACTCTGTTTACGTAAAGCGCATATATATCTGTTGCAGGTTTTATTGAACCTTCAAAGACGTAGTCATCGAGCGTTGTTTTGTATTTTCTTTGAAATGAGTCAATGTCCTTTTGGTTGAAATATAGTTTATTAGAGTCAAGGAACTTGATATAGGCTTCTAGAAACTTCTCTGAAACTTCATCTTCAAAATCAGTCTTAGAATAATGATTGTTTTGTATTAGATTAGCTACGTATTGTGCGATGGTTCCATAGTTTGGAGCAGCGCTTATAGTAGTTAAGAAAAAGAAGCTGCCTAAAAGGCAAGAAAATAATATGGAAAAGGCTTTCCTTTTGATATTCATTGTTTCTGAGGGGTGTCACTTAAAGTGACAGGGAATAAGTTGCTTTAAGTTAAATTGTCTCCTATTCAGTCAAAAGTGTCTAATCATTTTAGTCTTAACGTTAGTAATAATAATAGCATTGATTGTCTCGTTTATACTGGAGGTATCTGTGCGACTAATGGATATTTACTTAAAGCGCCAGAAGGAGCAATTTTGTTTGATGCTCCAGAAGGTATTTTAGAGTGGATCATTAAGGAAGACGTTGATATTGAGTTACTTATACTTACACATCAGCATTTTGATCATGTCTTGGCAGCGGCAGAAGTTTCAGAGCATTTCAACTGCCCTATTTGGGCATTTGCCGAATATGACACCTCATTGACTCTCGAGAGCCTCTTTCAAGATACTGGAGGACCTTCAATTAATGTGAAACCTTATCAAATTGATAGAGTCATTACAGAGACCAAGGAGGATGAGATGTTGAATGTCTCAGGTATGTCAATTCATGTCAGTCACGTTCCTGGACATTCTCCTGACAGTATATGCTTCTATTTAGAGCAGTCTAAGGTGCTATTTGGTGGGGATGTGCTTTTTCAGATGAGTGTTGGGAGGACCGATTTTCCGAATGGAGATATGGATCTTCTAGTGGATGGGATTCGTAAAAAAATATTTCCTTTGGATGATGAAGTCACAGTATTCCCTGGTCATGGTTCAGAAACTACCATTGGTTTTGAGAAATCGAATAATCCTTTTCTTGCCAGTTCCTAGATCCTTTAGTTTTTTTCCTTCACTGTAAGGGACCGTGTTGTTTTAGGCCACTTAAAAGCTGAAACGATGAAAATGATTCCAATTAGAATCATGAACGTTGAGAAGAACTGCCCCCTAGTCAAAGATCCGATATACCCATCCGAAGGTTCACGGAAACATTCTCCAGCGATTCTAAAAACGGCATAGCCTATAAAGAATGTGCCGGTAAGGATCCCGTGATGAAGACTGGGACCTTTTTTTCTAATGAAGTAAAGAATAATAAATAGAGCTAACCCTTCAAGCAATGCCTGATAGATTTGTGAAGGATGCCTGGCATTCAGGTAATCACGAAGGATGTCCTGTACAGCTTCACTTTCTCTGGCTTGTTCAATGACAAATGTGTCTTGTTCAAAAAGAGATTTATCAGAAACCTCTGTAAAATTTGAAGGTCTCAAAGCATTGCTGAGATCTGTTCGATTTAAACCATCTGGTGACGCAAATCCAGGTTCGCGAATTTCTTCAGGAAACTGAACGGCCCATGGGACATTTGATTTTCGGCCATAAAGTTCTCCATTAATAAAATTGGCAAGCCTTCCGAAGCAAAGTCCAAGTGGTGCAACGGTGCAAAGGTTATCGCCTATTCCTCGCCACCCCACCTTGTATTTTCTCGAGTAAATAAAAGTAAAAATGATCAATCCGGCAATTCCTCCATGACTTGCCATCCCTCCTTCGAGAAAATAAAAGAATATTTGAGGGCGACTGATAAATTCCTCAAAGTTATAAAGAAACATGTATCCGAGCCTCCCACCTGCCATAGTGCTCAGAGCTCCATAGGTGATGAAGTCTTGAAGTTGTGATTGTCTAAGCTCAGAATATCCGAGCCTGACGAAGCGTTTGAGAAGGAAGTATGCTGTTATGAAAGCCGCAACATAAGCTAATCCATACCATCTAATACCGATCGATTCACTGAATCGGATTAGAAAGGGGCTTAGATCATGAAGGTAATACCCTATTAGCATTGAGACATTAAATGGTAAGGACTTAGAGAATAAGTGAGTCTATAACGATGTCAAACAAGGTCAAGAAGGTGGCGTTTGGGAAGCAACCCAGAGTTTAGATGAAAACTAACAAATATGAACCCATACATCTCTTTTTCATTCTAATAAGTTAAAATATTAATCATTGATAGCACTCAATAGTATTCCATTGGACTTCTTTTCAAAACGATTTGCATCAAAAAATATACTAATCTTATCTTAAGATAACAACTAACCAAAAATCTATGAGGAAAAAAATCCCTATTAAATATCTTCGATTTTCGATTCTGGTAAGCCTATTAATTATTCTTACAGTTTTTTCCGGCACATTGTATGCTGATCGTCCTAATATTCTCTTCTGCATTTCTGATGATCAGAGTTACGTCCATGCTGGAGCCAATGGAGATTCTGTCGTGGAGACGCCGGCATTTGATAGAGTCGCTCGTGAGGGGATTCGTTTTACTCATGCGTTTTGTGATGCTCCGACCTGTGGGCCATCCCGCAGTGCTATACTTACCGGACAGCATATCTGGAGGCTTGAAGAAGCGGGAAACATTCACAGTACCCTGCCGAAGAAGTTCAATACCTACACGGAATTACTTCAGGGTTCGGGATATGCTGTTGGCTATACAGGCAAGGGATGGAGTCCGGGGCGCCTCGAGGCGGGAGGACGTAAGGCCAATCCTGCTGGGCGTCAATTTGCTAATCGGAAATTGAAAAATCGCTTAAAAGGGATGAGTGACTTAGATTACGCTGCCAATTTTGGTGACTTCCTGAAACAAGTTGAAAAAAATCAGCCGTTTTGCTTCTGGCTAGGGACCTATGAACCTCATCGCGGATATGATCTGGGAAATGGAAAAAGGAAGGCTAAGGATCCAGCCAAGGTGATTGTTCCGTCCATCTTTCCCGACCATCCTACAGTTAGAAGTGATCTCCTAGACTACTATATGGAAATCGAGCACTTCGATAAAATGGTTGCTAGAGCTATGAAATTACTGGAAATATCAGGGCGACTGGACAATACCATCGTTGTGGTAACCAGTGATCATGGTATGCCCTTTCCTCGTGCCAAAGCTAGTCTATATGATGCCGGTTCCAGAGTACCTCTTGCTATTAGGTGGCCAAAGGGAATCATTGATCCAGGTCGGGTTTTCGATGGGCCGGTAAACCTAAGTGGGCTAGCTCCTACATTCCTTGCTGTAACGGGCCTGCAAGTTCCTAAAATGATGACGGCAAGGAGTCTTATGGACATAATCAAGAATAGCCCCTCAGACAACCATCTTGCTGCCTTCATCGCAATGGAACGACATGACGGTTGCCGCGAGGGAGGCAAAGGTTATCCATGTCGAGCAATCCGAACAAATAAATTCCTGTACATTCTCAATCATGAACCTGAACGATGGCCAGCAGGCAATCCCAATCGCGAATTCTGCGCACGCTACATACCCTTTGGTGAGGTCGATTCATCACCAACAAAGACTTTGCTCATGGACAATAAAGATAAGTCAGGATTTAAGCGTTTTTACGATCTTGCATTTGCCAAGCGACCATCCGAGGAACTCTATCTAATCGACAAAGATCCAGGACAAGTTGTCAATCTTGCCAACAATCCAGAATACGCAGCAATCCAGGAAAAACTGAGTAAACAGCTAGGAGAAAAGTTAATTCACACCAAAGATCCGCGAGCTTTGGGGCTTCCAGCTCCCTGGGACTACTATCCTTACTATGGTCTGAGGAGGAATAAAAAATGGAAGGTTGCTCCAAAGTCATGAAAGGCTCTGGTTCATTAACGGTTTGTATGTTTACTGATTAAAGCTTTTCCACGTTCTGTGTGCTAGGAGTGCTCTTGAAGTAGGTAATTAGGGAACTCAAGATTTAGCTCGTAATATCTATGGAACGCAGACGTTGCAGATGAAGACATTGGAAGACAATCCATGACCAGTCAGCGTTTGGAATGCGTGATTTTTTTCTCGTTATTACAGAAAGTAAAAAATTCTTTAGATGCAGTATGAGGGCCTACGATTCTAATGCCATCCTCATTGAAGGACCATAAAACAGCATCGTTTAATATTAGAAGGGCATGATCTTTCCAAAGGCTAGTTTCGACTGTCATGTCCAGACCGAGTCGATTTGCAATTACTGGGAGCTGATTGTAACGGTCCTCATCTCCGAGGTCCCTTGCTCCAATTTCAGTGCCCATATACCATCCATTGAAAGGGGCTGATGAGTAGATCTTTGCTTGATACTGCGAGATTCTACCTATGAGCTATTTGTCCTGAAAGTGGACAGCCGCCCTTGTTGCCGTGTTCTGATTTAGACGGGTTCAAGTGGGGCAGTTCTCCGTGCTTCTAACCTAAGAGGGGGAATGTCTAATCTCGAGACCCTGGTACGATCTTGAGCGACATGACTTTTCCTTTACGTTTGATTTTTATTTCTGTTTCTGCGCCAATTTTTAATGCTCCAAGGACGTAAGTATAGTCATAAATATTTTTAAGTTCTTTGCCTGAAAGTGATACGATGATATCACCTCCTTTGATCCCGGCTTTGTCTGCAGGAGCCCCCTTGGTCACTCCACTTAACTTGACTCCAACTATATCGCCTTGGGAGTAATCAGGTATTGTGCCAAGATATGTTCGCATTCCTCCTCGAGCACCTTTTTCTTCTGGCTTTGCCATTGCTATGTAATCTGGTCTGTCAGCAGATGTTATTAAACCTCTTGTAAGTAGTGCCATGAACTTTGTAATCTTAGATGCTCCCTCGAAGTTGATCTTATCCGCAGTATCTAGTGGTGTGTGATAATCTTCATGTGCACCTGTGAAAGCATTAAGGATAGGTATTCCTCTCAGGTAAAAGCTAGTAGCATCAGTTGCTAAGTAGGAGTCAGTTTGAGTTGTGATTGGAAGGCCTATGGGGGCATTTCTTTTTTCAATTTCTGCAGGCCACCTAGAACTTGAGCCAACGCCTTGAAGTATCAATTTATTCTCAAAGCGTCCAATCATGTCCATGTTTAAGGCGGCAGCAAAGAGCTTGTCCAGTTTTGCATCCTCATCTGCAAAAAACATTTTAGCGTTTGCTCGCACGTAATGCGAGGAGCCGAGCAGGCCAAGTTCCTCGCCGGACCACGCGGCAAAGATTGCGGAACGCTTAATTGGTAATTTACCTTTGTCATTTAAATCGGCCAAATATTCTGCGATTTCCATTAGCCCGGCCGTTCCTGAGGCATTATCATCTGCACCATAATGAATTGTGGATTTCTCTTTTCCGCTAGCCCTTGATCCTGAACCTATCTCTGGGCCAAGATGATCAACATGTGCTCCAATTAATACTGCTGGTGCGTGTGGATCTTTTGCTGGAATTACTCCTATAACATTACGGCCCTTTCGCTTTTCCTGGATAATACTTAGTTGTGCATCTATCTGGATTCCTTTCAAGGGGATCCCTGATCTCATTTTCCCCGAATCGAGTGAAGACTGGATTTCTTTAAGGGATTCTTTAACGTTTGCAGATTGAAGTATTTCTTGTGCAACTTTGTCAGTGATCGATACGCAGGCCATACCAGAGTCAGACATTGAGGCATCAGTGCCAAGTGGTATGAGTTGGCTCTTCACTTTAGCATTGGGCCCGCTCACAATAATTATGCCTCTTGCCCCTTTTTGCCTAGCGATCATTGTCTTGTACCTTGAGTGGGAGTATCTTGAAAAACGTCTTCTCTGTTCTTCTGAAATATTTTCGGGCATGTATCTGAACATCATTACCCACTTGTCTTTTACATCTAGATGGAAGTATGAACTGTAAAGTTCGAGTTTTTTACCGTTCTTGCCGTTACCTTCGGGAACCTCTAGACCGTATCCCGCAAATACGATTTCAGATTTTTCTATTTCACCTGTTTTGGTGAAGGATAGTGGGCGCCAGTCCTCATTGATTTTGAGAGCTGATTTTATTTTATTTTTAGGCGAAAAAGTGAGTGTGTTTTCTTCTCCTAGGTCAATGCCTGCAGTGAATTCGAATTCTTGAAAAAATGATCCTCTGTCGCCTCCTGGTTCTAGTCCAAGGCCCTTGAAATAATCAGCAACATACTTTGTTGCCAGTCTCTCCCCTTCAGTTCCGGTGAGTCTTCCTTGTAATTTTTCTGAGGCGAGATATTCGATGTGTTGTTTAATATCCTTCGCGGTAATCTTAGGATCTGTTTTGGTTTTTATCTCTGATGAGGCTTTAGAGGTGCTCTTAGCTAAAGCATTAAGGGAGGCTTCATGGTCCCAGTTAGATACAAATATTTGAGATTGTTTTTGAGCTGTTCGATTGCTTGTCCAAGACAGTACTTTTCCGTCTGGCCTGAAAGAGGCAAGGCCATCAAATCCTTCAGTATGAGTTACACGGACTGGTTCTTTATTTCCTTCTGAATCTACCAGATATAGCTCGAAGTTAGCAAAACCATGTTTGTTGGTTGCAAAGATCAGATACTTGCCGCTTGGATGAAAATAAGGGGCCCATGAAAGGGCTCCGAGCGAAGTTAGTTGTTTTTCTTCTCCGGATTCTAAGTCCATTGTGAATATTTCGGCCGTATCACCTTTTTTAGAAAAACGTCTCCAGCAGATTTTTTTGCCGTCCGGAGAAAAGAAAGGCCCACCATCATAGCCAGGTACATTTGTGAGGCGTTTTAATCCAGTGCCGTCAGATTTCATGAGATAGATTTCCATGAAGTAGGATTTATCAATCTTCAGCCTTTCTTCTTGTTCTTTATTTAGTGGTTTTCCATAGGCTTGACGATTTGATGCAAAGGCGATCCATTCGCCGTCAGGTGAATAAGAGCCTTCAGCATCATATCCCTTGGAATTAGTAAGGTTTTTTGGTTTGGATCCGTCTAATGAAGTCTGCCAGATTTCATAATTTTCATCGTAATCCCATGAATATTTTCGGATCCGACGGCTCTTCCTTTTTTCGATTTCAATTGCCTGCTTTTCTTTTGCTTTTGGGTCAGCGTGTGAAGATGCAAAGAGGATCCGTTCGCCTCCTGGATGGATCCAAGCGCAGGTAGTTTTTCCGAATCCAGGGGAAACACGGTTCGTATCTCCGGTTTCTAGATCCATGAGATAGATTTGATAGAAAGGGTTTCCTGATTCACGCTCGCTTTGAAAAATCATCTGATTCCCATCTGAGCTGAAATATCCTTCGCCTGATCTTTTGCCGGCAAAAGTTAACTGTCTGGTAGAATTTAAGAAAGCAGATTCATCTGATTGTTTTGAATCTGATTCTCCGGCGATTAATATTACACAAGCTAGTGTAGCTATTGCTGCACTGAAGATCACTGTTTGGGCTTTCATGCTGTTTTTAAGGGTGCTGGTTCTGGAATATTTTTGCAGAAAACAGCTCACCTTTTATCTGTAATGGCGACCAGTTTATTTGCCAAGGCAGAATAATTTATTGTCTGTTCTAATCAAAGCTGTCCCATTGGCCAGAGCGATTGAGCTGCGAACTCGACCATTTCTACCTGGCCCCATGCTGGTATGATGAAGTTTTTTGAATTTTTTACCTGAGGCGACCACAACGACCTCACCATAGTGTGTGACAATATAAATTTTTCCATCAGCGGCGGTCGGTGATGCTTCAATTTTTCCATCTACTCCTAGATTTTCACTCCAGAGAATTTTCCCTGACATCGGTTCAACGCAGCTCAAGGTATGACTGCGTTTTTTTCCATTATGAGCGACATAGAAGAGGCCCTCATAAAAGAGAGGCGTAGGAACATCACTCGAAACATTGCTTCCGTTTTCACTTTGCCAGGAAATCGAAGAGTTATCTAGTGTGCCTGACTTGCCCAATTTGACTGCATAAACCGGTGCACCCTTGGGAGCGCATGCTAGTGCAATGCCTTTTCCTGCGACAGGTGAGGGGACTAATCGCCAATGGCCTATCTTTCCTGGGTTCCAGGTTTCCCATCGCCATAGTTCTTTTCCTGTTTCTGGGTCATGACCTGTTATGCAATCACCGCCCGTTATTAGTAATTGTGTTTTTCCGTCAAGATCATATAGGACTGGAGTACTGAATGCTTCTTTAGATTCTGATCTTGCCTCATCAGCACGTGATGTTTTGTATATTTCTTTGCCGTCGGATAATGATAGAGCAAGTATGAAAGAATCATGCTTTCCGCCTCCTTGATGCGCTTGGTGAACTGGTGTGTCTCTTTGTAAAATTTGTAAAATTATTTTGCCTTCATGAAGTATGGGACTAGTTGAAAAAGTCCACAGGAAATAAAATTTTCCATATTCGTCCTGAATATTCTTTTTCCATTGAAGTTTTCCTTCATGATTATAGACGGCCATATCACCCGTCCCGTAAAAGAACAGAACATTTTTTCCATCACTGGCGGGTGAAGCCCCCGCGTAATTGGATCGATCATCCTGTTTGAGTCCGGTTCCAACGACATGACTCCATAGTTGTTTTCCAGACTTGAGATCATAAGCTAGCGCAAGAAGGTCTTCCTTTTGTGGATCAGTAGAGGTAACGAAGACTTTTCCGTTGGAAATGATGGGAGTTGATCCTGCGCTTCCTGGCATTGGAATTGACCACCGCACATTTTTTTCTTGGCTGAATGAAACAGGTACATTTTTGGCGCTGCTTGAACCATCCATGTTAGGACCTCGCCAATTAGGCCATTCAGATTGGCAGCTAATGGTAAGAGCAAAGAAGGCAGTGAGAGAATAAATATTTTTCGCAAATGACATGAGTAATTAACGGTTGGTATTATTTTCGTTATTTGAAGGGTCTAACTTAGAGTTAAATTTTGCCTTCAGCCATTGCTCATGTCAAGAAAGCTAAGATTTTAAAATGAGTCTGAGATGACTTAATTAATTTGGAGCAATGACCCGATAAATCATAACCGGGGAACTTTGTTTAATTTGGAAAAGTACTTCCTGTGTTTTTGAGGGCGTTGGTTCGATTGTTTGCTCATTATTCCACACTTTCCCACCATCAATTGAAGATTGTAGGATGATTTTTTTGATACCCTTGGAGGTGACATTCATTTTCAATGTTCTGTCAGGTATGGCGCTGAATTTGGTTATTTTTAGCTCTGGCTCTATACCTTTGAAATGCTGAATCTTTTTCTTTTTTCCGTAGCCGAACCACCTGTCACTGATCTGAGCTTTGATCTGTAGCCAATATTCATCTGCGGGCAAGGTGCTAATGCCGAAGCTAGTTTGGTCGGCTTCGAGAGTAATTGATGATATTGGTTGCAGTTCGCTACTATTTGTTACCTGGATGTTGTCTATAAATGCTCCCATTTCATTAGGGTCATCACCTTCAACTGGTGACCAGTCTGCTCCTGATTGATATTCATATCTAAACCGCATGCGTATTCGTTCATTAACAAAATCACCCAGTGGCATTGAGGTGAATGTCCAATCATTGTCCCAGTCTCCAACGAAAACCTGATATCCGTGTTTACCATAACGTTTCCAAAGTTGAATCCATGGGCCAGTTTCTGTTCGAATTTCGAGACTCAAAAATGTCCCTTCACCCATGTATCTGAACACATGATCAAATTCTATTTTGCTATTACTGGAAGGAATTATTTCCCTGTCAATTTCGAACGATTCGTCATTGCTAGATAAGTGAAATGAAGAGGTGCCAGACTTTGAGATGCCTTCAACGAAGAGTGGATGTATTTTTTTTGTATCGTCGATAATAGTTTTAGTATTTTTCCCCTCAGCACTTTCTACCCAAAATTTTTGTTGAGGTTTTCCTATTAAAATCTCGTATTTTTCAGCAGCTTTAATTGGAGTGAATGTAAAGTTCCGATCTGAATCTTCATAAAGTTTGGAGGATCCATTGATTGTTATGGAATCTAGTCTATAAGGATCAATAATTTTAACTTCGTATTGATAGGAGCTTTTAGGCAAGCCTTCAATTTCAGAAATAGTGACTGAATAACTCTGATCTTCGAAACTGTTGCTTGATGTAGTGAAGTTCTCTATTTCAAATACTAATGTAGGATCATTTCCTTGATGACTGTTTCCTCTAAAAATAATTTCAGTTGGTAATTCGATTCCTTTATGCATCACTGATACCTTTGATTTTGAGAAATCAGTGAAGGTGTTTATTTTGGTTGGGATAGCGAAAGACCACCGCTTATATACGACTTGGCGCGGCACGAATCCTTTTGGCGGCCAAGCGATGAATTCAGGTACATTTTGTGGTTGATTGGATGGTTTACCAATGACCCAAAGCACCATTGCTGAATTTTTATTCTTTGGAGTAGGAGATGGATCTGGATTTGGATTTGGATTTGGATTTGGATTTGAATTTGAATTTGAATTTGGATTTGGATTTGGATTTGGATTTGGAATTGGATTTGGATCTGGTTGTGGTATAATGAAAGTTAGAGGGATAGAGCCATGGCCCATTTTTTTTGGTGCGCGAGAATAAAGGATCCAGCGACGGTGTCCGACACTATAATTATTTGATCCGCTATCTTCAATCTGGCCGTCAATTGCTGTGGGACCATAGTAAGGTGTGTTAAATCCTAAGGATAAATTAGAATGCCTTGCTGCCTCTGCTCCATTTTCTGAGTAATGATCCCAATCAGTTGAGGGGTAATGATCTAGTTTATTATTGTAAGCCATCATGAATGCGGCTTGCTGACATTTGGTATTAAGTTTTTCTGATAAGATAATATCAGCACTGAGTCCTGCCATTGCTCTAAAATAGTTAACCCTTTGAATTACATCATCATGGAGCCTTTCAGATACTTGTCCGGGGTCGGCAATGTTCATATCTCCTGTCCATTCGTGGTGCTCCTCGAAATTTTCTGAAGGTAGATAATTAGATAGAAAGTGACGGATAACATCACTCCGGTTTGACGTATCTACTGACAGTTCAGCATTTACTGAGCTAATAGTGATTAAGAAAGCGATCAGTGGACTTAATCGAAGCGTATTTAATCTTAAAAACACGATTTAATTATAAGCAATGTAAGTATAATAACAATAGAAATTATGGAAATTATAATAAGCTTTTTATCAAAACACTGTGATTTTTGACCACTTGGTACTGGAAAGCCGATAATTTAAAATCTTAGAGGGATTTTGCTATTTGGGTGCCAATAAAGAGATATTTTTGAATTCGACATCCATCGTGTCCCCGCCATGCAATTGAAGTCCGATATGTCCTGAGCTTCGACCCTTATCATTAATGAGTTCGGCGGTCTTTTGTCCATTTATATGCACGACGACCCTCCCACCATGTGCGCTAAGGTTCAAGTCTGTCCATTCACCGGGCTTGTATTTCTTCTTTGGAATATCGGCATCACTAGGTTTGACGACCCAGGCCCTACCGCCGGTTTCATAGAGTCCACCAGTTTCCTGAGAATGGTCCACTTCGACCTGAAAGCCATGAACTGATACGCCTCCCTTAACTTGTTCACATCTAAAGTAAAATCCTGAATCACCACTGATAACCCGGAACTTTGCTTTCACTGTAAAGTCTTTAAATTGTTTTTCTGTTAATAGGATTCCATGGCGCCTTTCTTCTTTGGGGCTTTTACCGTAAATCGTTTCATTTTCAACCGTCCATGTTCCTCCAGGTAAGGCTCGCCATCCATCCAGATCTTTGCCGTTAAATATTGGTTTCCAATGATGAAGGCCAAGGTCTTGAATCCTTATGTTTTTCCAACGCACTTCGTAAGGCCCGTTAACCTTTTTTCCAATACCATGAACCTGGAGTCCGATGAATCCGCTCTGTGTCATTGAATCGACTAGATCAGCCGCAGGCACACCGTTCAACCACGTACTGATTGAATCACCAACTGCGCGCACCTTAATTTTGTTCCATTCATTTGGCTTGAATGCTTTTCTTGCAGCTTCATTTTTGGAAAGATCATTCAACCAACCTCGTCGCCCTTCATCGTAAATGCCCGCTGTCCACATCCGATTACGATCAGTGTCTGGATCAATTTCTACCTGATATCCGTACACTCTTCCTTTTGCATTTTCTTGGCTTCTGATCTGTACTCCGGAATTGAGTCTGGGGTCGATTTTGAATTCATATTCCAGAATGAAGTCACCGTATATTTTTTCTGTGCAAAGAAAAGAGTTAGGAGTGTTAGGAATGGTGCGTCCCACGATGCAGTTATCTTGGACTGAATACTTTGCTTTACCACCTTTCTGAGACCAACCCTTTAAAGATTTTCCATCAAATAGGGAAATCAAATTTTCTTCAGCTGCTCCACAGATTGTGGGAATGACAAAAATGAAAATAGCAATGATTTGTAATTTTTTCATAAGTTTAGATTAATAATTATTTATGATACAGTGAACGATTTGGTATATTGACTGATTCCCACCCTAGCAAATTCATTTGCGTTTATGATCATTAGTGGTGGATTTGGCAAAGAGATTCTTTGCTAAGATAAAATTAGTTTGGCCTGATTTCTTATATTGCCTATTTGACTGTGAATCTTTCTGGTTCATTTCCTCCTACGTATACAACATGGCAAAGCTTGTTTTTGAGGATTTAAAAGCGGCAGCTATAAGGTAGTTACATTTGATCTGCCGTTGGAACTGTCCGGGTTTTCTTAAGTTTTGTGCCCGTATGTCTGGTTTGAAGTTCGAAGAATATTGTATTTCGCCAAACGAGAGTCCGACGATCCTCCGATTGTAGTTAGCCAATAAGTTCTCGGATTGGCTTGATCCCTTGATTAACCAGATAATGAGGCCTTCCGCTTGAATCGCGCACTGTAGCTGAATTTAAGTCGATTCCTATGTTGTGATAAAGTGTTGCGAATATTTCTTGGAACTTTATCGGTCTTTCGTCAGGTTCTTCGCCTCTTGAATTTGTTGAGCCGATTACTTGCCCCGTATTCATGCCTCCGCCTGCAAGTAGACAGAAGTTAGCTTTTGGCCAATGATCGCGACTGTTCTTGCCGTTAATTTTAGGGGTTCTTCCAAATTCACCCCACATCACAACAGAAACATCATTTGAGAGCCCGCGCTCATGGAGATCTGTAATGAGTGCGCTGAGGCCTTGATCTAATAGTGGAAATTCTTGACGTGAGCGGGGAAAATTCATTCCGTCTCCGCCGTGCCAATCCCATCTGCTATAGTTCAGAGACACGACCCTTGCTCCCGCTTCAATGAGTCGCCTAGCCACGAGAAAATTTCTAATCATCTTAGGGGCTCCATCACGCTGATAGGCTGGATCGTTGACTCCGTAACGGTCAGCCACTTTTGGATCTTCTTTGGAAATGTCCAACGCATCGGACAAGCCGCTGTCAGAAAGAATTTCCAGAGCTTGCTGATTGTAATTATCAAGACCAGACATCTGGCCCGTCGTGTCGGCGTCTCGTCTCATTTGATCGACTGAAGATCGTAATCTTTCGCGATCCATTAAACGTTCTAATGACATGCCCTTGAGGGTAAGGCTTTGCGCTCTTGATTTTGGATCCTTTCCGACCATGCCCATCGGTGAGTGTTGGGTGCCGATGAAGCCTCCGGTTCCTGCCTCTCCCCATGTTCTGTTTCCGGTAGGATACATGAGTGAGAGATTTGCAGGAACTCCAGGATTAGAACCTTGAATTTTTGATATCCATGATCCGAATGAGGGCCAGCCTCCGGTCGGTTTCGGATCACTTTTTTTGTGCCCTGTCATGCACTGATAGCAGTCGTGACCTCCATCAGAATCACAGAGCGATCTAACGATTGCGTATTTGTCGGCGATTTTAGCGAGCCTAGGGAACAGTTCGCAGATTTGCATTCCGGGAACATTTGTACCTATCGGTTTAAATTCTCCTCGGATTTCCGATGGGGCATCAGGTTTTAAATCAAACATATCGAGGTGAGACGGTCCTCCGGGCAGATAGATGTTGATTATTGATTTGTTAGATGACCCTGTCCCGGCTTTAGATTCCATGGAAAGGAGCTGGTTAAGTCCCAGCCCTCCAGCAGCCATTCCTCCAATTTTAATAAAGTCGCGTCTCGAATACCCATCGCAATGGGTAGGGTCCTGATCTGATCTACCAAAAAGATTTAACATTAATACTTATCCAGATAGTTAATGAATCTTAATTTAACCCCGAATTTGTGTATTTGCCAAGTGCTAGAGTTACATTTTTTCTGGTGGGAAAATGCCTAGTAGGCCTAAACCATGCTTTAAAACTGCTGAAGTTGTTTGGCACAAGGCGAGTCTTGTATTTCTAGTGGTGCCTTCTGTGCTTAAGACTGGACACTGCTCATAAAATGAATGGAATGTCTGGGCTAATTCATAGAGATAAGTGGCCAGAATATTGGGTCTATGGTCTGAGAGTATTTCAAGTACAATTTCTCCGTACTGGCAAAGCTTAATAGCGATGGCTCTTTCGGAGTCTGCTGATATGGATAATTCTTCTGAAATTTCTGGTGAATCATTCCCAATCTTTCGGAAAATTGATTTGGTTCTGACGTAGGCATTGATCATGTAGGGGGCAGTGTTTCCTTGAAGAGATAACATCTTATCCCATGAAAAAACATAATCACTTACCCTTGCCTGTGAGAGTTCCGCGTACTTGACTGCACCAATGCCTATTCTCTCTGCAACGTTTTCTTTTTCTTCTTCTGAGAGATTATTACTTTTTTCTTCAACAACGTTCTGAGCCCTGTCAACGGCTTCCTGAAGCACGGCGCTGAGGTCGGGGACTGATCCTTCCCTAGTCTTGAAAGGTTTTTTGTCATCTCCCAAAATTTTTCCGAATGAAACATGTTTCAGGTTAGCATTAATTTTTCGTTGCCTTGCTACCTCGAAAAGTTGGCGAAAGTGCAGTGATTGCCTGTCATCGACTACATAGAGAATCGTTTTGGCTTCTATTTCGTTGACCCTGTGATCGATTGTTGCGATGTCTGTAGTGGCGTAGTTAAAAGCTCCGTCTTTTTTACGAACGATACAGGGAACAGGAATCCATTCACCGTCCCTCTTCACAAGTAATGGATCATGTTTAGGTTCTAATTCGTTATTTGAAAACACACAAACAGCACCATCGCTTTCTTGAGCAATTTTTTTTGATAGCAGTTCATCGACTAAAGGCCCTAGCTTGTCGTCGTAAAAGGATTCTCCGAGGGTGGTATCAAAAACAATTCCAAGACGATCGTAGATCTTTTGAGAGCCTGACATCGTGATGTCCTTGAAGCGATTCCATAGATCCAAGCTTTCCTTGTCTCCTGACTGGAGTCTGACGGTTTCTTCTAGGCATGCTTTATTGACGTCCGGATCAGAATCGAATTGTTCTTTAATCGTTTGATACAATCGAAGGAGTTCCTTGACGGGATCTGTATCAAACGCTTTCTCATTGAGGTGATTTTTCCATCCATAGATCACTTGCCCGATTGGAGTTCCCCAATCGCCGATATGATTATCCGCAATCACTTCGTGACCTAAGAATCTGCCTACTCTGGCGAGGCAATCGCCAATGATGGTGCTGCGGATATGACCTATATGCATTGGCTTTGCAATGTTTGGAGATGAGAAGTCTATTAAGATTTTTTCAGGGACCGGTGAGTTTTCTACGCCGAGCCGCGAGCATGTTCTGATCTCGTTGATTCGAGATTCAATTGCATTTCCCTTGATTCTAAAGTTGATGAATCCTGGTCCGGCTATTTCCGGGTTTTTGCAGAGATCCTCAACTTCGAGTAAGTCAATAATGTTAGCCGCCAGTTCTCTCGGCGACATGCCCAGATTCTTTGCCAGTGCCATGGCGGCGTTGGACTGATAGTCTCCGAACCTAGTATCAGTAGTGGCCGTGACTGAGGCCGAATATTTTTCAGGTATATTTGAATCTTGAATTTTTTGAATAGCTTCACCAAGACGTTCGGTCAGTTGTTGTGTGAGTGTGAGCATTATTTTACTTTTATGTTGCCATTAAGCTCTCAGTTCATTCCTGTTCCTTGAAGGCATTAATGATGTCCTCTTTAGTATTTGCTTCCAAGAGTTTTTTCCTGATTCCTCCCTTAGTGAAGAATTTCGCGATGGCTGATAATGTTTGAAGATGATTCTTGTTGTTCTCTGGCATAATGAAAAGAACAACGAAGTTTACTGGATTGTTATCGATTGCTTCAAAATCTATGCCTTCCATTGATCTGCCGAAGATCATCGTTATTTCTTTTACTTCACTTGAGAATGTGTGTGGTATCGCTACGCCAGAGCCGATGCCAGTCGTGGTCTTATCTTCCCTTTCGATCAATAAATGAATGGAATTCGTTTTGCAGGATTCAGTGATGATTCCTATTCCGTGGAGTTCGGTGACCAGTTCCTCGATGGCTTCGGCACTGGTCGTTGAAATCATTTCGGGAACAATTTGTTTTGTTGTGAGAGTGTTCGCCAGTTCCATTATTTGTTGTGGTAGTGGAATTAAAGGATCTGAGAAGCAGATGATTCTTAAAGAAGGGGATGGGGTTCTTTATTCGTGCTTTGTTTGACTGAGGAGAGCGCCCCTTTCAGGTTTCTTGGTAATTGAAATCCTAGTAGTATCAGGCAGATTCTCAGTCAAGGTATTTTAAGAGCAAAGATGCACTCAAAAGAATGTGGTTCTTAGGATTTTTCTTAGGTATTTAAGTTGAAGGGTCTTCATTATCCAATGAAAACTCAATGTTCTGGAATTTTGAGGGGATTTCGTATTCCTCTGGCATTTTACCTTCTAGTATTTCAGAGCTATTGGATTCTTTTCCAGAAATGATCCATTGCCAGAGGTGATATTTCATTCTTACTAATATTTCAGAGTTTTCATTACTTACATTTTTTATGCAATTGGGATCACTTGGGATGTGATATAGCCTGTGGATTGGACTCTGTGTACCGGGAGTGAAGACCAGTTTCCATTCTTCTGTTCTTAAGCACCTTTCTTTTCCAGATATGATTGCATCTCGATGCATATCCTTAAGCACAATGTGAAAATCGAAATCTTTATCTACATAGGTTAATTGGTCCATGGAGGGAGTCTTAAGAACCTTCTCTCCGGGTATCTTGCGTTGAATAAAAGGAAATCCTGTTTCTCCGTAGAAGGAGAGGCCAAGGGAATGCTGTTTATTTCTAATGCTAGGCATGAGACTCACTCCTTCGAATCTGTTATCTTTTGGTTGTTCTGTGAGTTCAAGGATGGTCGGTGAGATGTCAATGTTACGAACGAGTTGATTTATTTTTTTTGGTTCCATATTTGGGACGTACAGGATGCAGGGAACTAGATTTCCTTGGTCCCCTCCATTGAAGCTGACTCCATGGGTGATTGTGGTGTTAGGTTCAAATAAATCCTCTCCATGATCCGAAGTGATTAGGATGATGGTATTGGCCATCAGTTTTTGTTGTTCCAGAGTTTCCAGTATCCGACCAACGCAGTCATCGAAACGGCTCACGCAACCGTCGTATAGATCTATGATGTGTTGTTTTTCCTCGTCGGTGTATGAGGTGTAAGGGTTGTCCCAAGATGGATTTGAAACGAATTCGTTTGGATCAAAGTGAACCTGATACTTGTTAGGCCCTTTGTAATTAGGGTCGGTCCATTTTTCGTAATAAGGATACGGGGCATGGTATGCAAAATGATTGCACCCGGTGAATATTGTATAGAAGAAGGGCTTGTCCTTATCCCTCCGGTATTTGATCTTTGCAATGGCTCTATCTGTTACGACTTCTGCTCTGAGATAATGAGCGAAGGATTCCAGTTTTGGAAAAAGCCAATAACCAAATTTATTGTCAAAATATAATGGAATGACTGGATGCGAAAGGTACAGAGCTTGGCTTAGCCATATACGGAAGGAGTCAAATTCAGAAACTTGAACATCCTCAAATCCCATAGGAACTTCATTGAATATTGCGCTGCACCAGTCGCCTATTACCGCGGTTTGGTATCCTGAATCAGCTAAAATCCTTGGAAGTTTGGGAGATTCATTATTTACCCTGTCAACGACCTTTTTAGAAGGGAACATTTGTCGGACCCCATGCGAGTGTGGATATTGTGAACTGAATAGACTGACCATGGATTCGAGAGTCGAACCGATCGGAGTGAAGCACTTGGTGAAGTTTTGTGATTGAGCAGCAAGTTTGTCAATGTTAGGAGAGGTTTTGCGATCGTACCCATTACAGGACAGGTGATCTGAACGTAACGAATCTGATGCAATGATAATAATATTTGGTTTTTCTGAATCCTTAGTGAGACTTGATTGAAGAATTTTGATGCATATGCTCAATGAAATCACGATGCCCGCGATCACCATGATTGGTGCAAGTTTGAACCTGATATTGCCCATTGCCTTTGGCAATGAGACCAGAAATCGCATCCAAAAAACTGAGACGACTAATAAAATAACAATGGGGATCCCATTGAGCAGGGTCCAAAGAGTGATGCTTTTAAGGACTCCAGGAGCGCCAGGCATTATTTGTGATTGCCATTCAGGTATCCATTGAGCCACGAAGTAAGGTTTGAAGACCATCATTCTAAAAATTAGTGCTGACAGGCTGATTAACATAAGGAACGAGGTCCTTAGGATGATCGATTTGCGCGTGAATTGTTTTTTTCCTATCCATAGTTTCACTATTGGGAAGAGTACAATCACGTAACAGGCTGAAATTATTAGGTAGCCCCTGAGCAGGGATACGCTGCTCATCACCATGTATAATCCATGATCCTTCACCGCTCCTTCCGCAAAAGAACTGTTCACTTCAGCTGCTTGGGTTAATAGTAAGGAGCAGCTCACAATGTATAAAACAAAGTGAAAAAAGATGACGCTGAGAGCAACCCAAAGGAAGATAACCGTTCCTTTTTTAGCCTCAGTACTTGTTTGCGCTATGTCTTGATGCGCTGTTCGCATTGACTTTTCTTGTTCTTTTCAGATTCTCATGCCTGATTGGGTGAGGCTCCGTACAGTTTTGAAAAATAAAACAACTGTAATTAATAATGCAACTTAATACTGCTTTCACAGCGCAAATTTATGGGTAATAATTAGCATGTTAGGATGAATCAAAATCATTGTTCAGAACCACTAAGTACGAATGGCCATAAAAAGTCATTCTTATTATTGGTGGGTTGGGCATTCGGAGCTTTATGCCTTTCAGTTCCTTACAACCTTTATTGGAAGCTGGGGAATGGTCTCCTTGCGGCCAATATATTAATTACTCTGATCCTTGCGGGTGCGGGAGCCATTTTAGTAGTTGCACCTATCAGATTGAGGCGGCGACGCTCAGTTGAATCTGGATCAAAGTTCAAGGACTGGTTCAGATCTGCATGGAAATGTAATGGTCTTTTCTGGATAATTGTATTTCTGCTCCTTGTCTTGAGTGATATTTATGTGCTGTTTTCAGTGGACACTGATAATGCAATCGAATTGATTGGTTCTTCATTGGGACGGTTGACTACTCAGGCAGCGTCTGTCCTTTGCTTGTTATTTGTCTTTCAATTCGTTCTTGGTATGACGCCGACGCCTTTCCGGGCGATTGTTATTTTGGTCTTCTCGTTGACGCCGATTTTAGTTGTTGCTGATTTTCTATTGAAGCAGTACTGGAACCATTCACTTTTTACTTTTGTTAATTCCCTGACTGCTTCAGGAAGCTTTGATCTGAGTAAAGAGATCGCAGCTTCTGGTGTCGACATGACTGTGAATCAATTTTTCGGCATTGGGTTGCTGGTACTGATCGGATCCTTTATGTTCTATCTTTGCACGTCTCTTATCAAATCTCGTGTATCGAATCGTTTCATTCTGAGTGGGGTCTTATTTTGCTGGATTTTTACTGTGGCAGAGTCCTGGGGTAGTCATCTTTACAAGCGTAGTGAGGAGTGGCAGCGCCATCATAAGTTATTTGGTACGCATATCGGAATCTTTGCGCCGCCCGCGGGCTTTGAAAAGATGGACGTGGCCTTTCGGGAAATGTCTCCGACTCCTGTCAGAAATGAACTTCTTCAGGGTCTAGAGGACGCGCCTCATTTGCAGAAACCGGACGTGTATGTGTTCATGATCGAGAGCTGGAGATCGGATTCAATTACTCCGGAAGTGGCTCCATTCCTTCACCGTTTTCGTAAAGAAGAAGCTCAGGACTTGGGAAGGACCTTTGCCGGTTCCAACTGCACCCCTCTTTCCTGGTTTTCAATGCTGCATAGTCGCGTTGCGATTCACTGGGGCGAGGCCGTAAAACAAAAGGATGGTGAAAACGGATTCGCTGGAGCCTATCCACTCAAAGTTCTAAAAAAGATTGGTTATGAAATACAGGTCAGAGCAGTCTGTGATTTGAGTTATAGGCACCTCGGGCCTTTGAATTTCGGCGGCAATCATTATCTGGCGGATATGACGTTAGATGATTCGGAGGACGCTTTGCTTGGATCGATCCCGGAGCGGGAGAAATTTATAATGAGGGACCAGCGAGAATATATTAATTCGGATCCGGAATCACCGCAGTTCCATTTCACTGCTTTGGATTCGCCTCATTACAATTATTACTGGCCTACCGATTTTGAGCAACTCCACGAGAACTGTGCCAATTATGTGCCAGGGAACCTTGCGCCGAGTGATGAGATTATTGGTCAGGTCGTGAGAAGATATGAGAATGCGGTGCATTGGGTGGATTATGCAATAGAGGAATTTGTAGAGTTTCTTAAATTCAAGGGACGTTATGATAATAGTGTCATTATCATAACCGGAGACCATGGTGAGGAATTTCAGGAAGACGGTAGTTGGTTTCACTGTTCTTCCTTGAATAAGTACCAGACAGAAGTTCCTATCATCATCAAGTGGCCTGAGTGGGTGAAGGATGTGCCGTCTCAAGACAATGTGAGTCACTATGACGTGATGCCCAGTCTACTAAATTTAATTGGTCTGAATCCGAAATACTATGAGGACCTTGCTGGGCAGTCCTTATTTGATTATCAGGCTTCATCGAGAGAGGCTGTACTCTCAACTGTTCACCGAGGAGAGTCCGGGATCGGAGTTTGCCTGATCGGTGAAGGGCGTAAGGTTAAATTTTCTTTTCCTGGCCCTTGGAGTACGAGCGTTCCTAAGCAATTGGTAGTATGTGAATACTCGGACATCCTAGATAAGCCTCTCGATTTCAGGAAAGATATAGGTGCGCTAACTCATACTGATTACATCAGGCAGCAGTTTCCTCGTTCAAGTTCACGTTTCTTTGAGCGCTTTGAGAAGCATTCTAGTCAATGATCTGTATCTTGATTTCGTCTGAATTTGCTTTGAGTTCAGGGGCGTACATCGCTTCTGCGCGGCTCGGTAAAGCGCTGAACTTCCCAGGAGTCTCGGCCCTCATGCGGTAACTGAGGCTGTGCTTTCCTCTTGCCAGAGACCTGACAAAGAAAGTGACTTTCTGGTCTCTCAGTTCCATGTAGGCGCTCATGCCGTTACGTGAATAACCACTCCGAAGATCGACTGGCTCGAAACCGGCCGCCTTCATATCTTCGAACATAAGGTATTCGTAGTCGTTTTTGCTTTCGATAGTGAGTTCAATTTCGACGAGGTCACCGCTCTTAATCTTGTCACCGCTCTTTAGCTTTGCCCTTTTGTACTTCTCCACTTTCTGGTTCACGGACTGGCCCCTAGAGCCGACGTTCTGAATAGTTTTATCCTCAGGGGTGAGTTTGTAATATTCACGGTTAACCTTCACTTCAAGGCCGGCCTTCGTGATGAAGTCCTCGAGCGTGAAGTTTGTGAGGTAAGCATTGAAGTAGAGTGGACCTTTGCCCTTTTTTCTGAATTCGAGCTTATGCTCACCTGTGTCGACGGCGTCCCCTTCAAGGACAAGCTTGTTGTCGTAATTAAAGATATTGTCCTTATTGATTTTTACTTCTTTAAGCTTCTTTCCGTTGAAGAGAATTTCGACAGTCATGTCAGGTTCAGCTTCACCGGTCGCGCGAATGTAGTCGGCCAGTGCCTCAATGCAGATGGCAGTGTCTCTGGTACTGTTCCAGTAAGTCGCATGCTTACGATTATTGATCAGGTACTTTGCCAGTCCGCTCGCTTGTGGTGATTTGGGTTTGACCGCTGCGAGTAGTTTCAAGTAATAGGCCTGCGATTCGAACTCGCTACCGTACCAACTCCACCAGTACCCGCCGTTCTTCAGTTCGAGGTACGCGCTTTGGTTCTCATTGTCGATGACTAGGAACTGCTCGACGTTGCGGATCAGCATGTCCCGTTCCTCGACCCTGTTGATCTTGTGCATCGCTAGCCCAAGCATTGACTTTGAGTAAACGGACAGCTTGTTCCGGTCTCGGTAAAGAAAATCACGCATTTCGGCATTCACTTTGTCTGCATCGCAGAGGACCATGAAAATGAACGAGTCGAGGTTATCGGCATGACTTTTCCATCGCTTGTTTTTGTCCTTATCGACCGAATTTTTAATCAGCTGGACCTGCTCTTTCTGGTGCCTCTGGAGCCAAGCAATTCCTTTCTCGAGAGTTCCTGGGACTAGGGCAATGTCATTTTCTCGGGCCAGTTGGAGTCCGTGAACGACGACAGCTGACGTGTGAGGGTATGATCTTTCCTGTGGTCCATAGAACCAGCCCCATCCACCGTCAGAATTTTGCATGGAGGTGAGTCTCTCAACGCCTTCCTTAACCATCTTGTCCACTTCCTTATCATCGAAGACCGGGTTCTGGCCTGACTTCTTCCATTGCTTGGCACGTTTCTTATCTTTGCCAATTTCCTGAGCGTTGAGGTTACTGCGCTTCTTCTTGATGTCCTTGAGGTTGATTCCCATGTTCATCAGGATTTTCTGGGTAATGACTGTCGGAAGGAAACGGTTCAGCGTCTGTTCGGTGCAACCGTAAGGGTAATCGGTCAGGTAAGGGAGTGCATCGACCATTGCAGTGGCAAGGCTCGGTGAGTACCTGACCTCTAGTCGTGTCTGTTCAGGGCGACGCTGCGCTGGAACACTGAGTTTAATTTCCGCGGTTTTCTGTTCGGGCCTGATTGCTCCACTGTAAGAATCCGTCTTAAGCATGCCGTGTACTAGTACCGGATAGCTCATCTGCATCGCGTCAGACTCCTCATCGGTCAGTGCTTTCATGGTAATGGAAGCCTCGCCTTCGCGGACGGCCTTCACGAGCCAGTCGACTTTCTTTTCTCCTCCGGCCGGAATTGTGATTGTCTTGCTCGTAGTCTCGTCCTTCACGATCGCTATTGAGTCACCTTCGAGGCCAAGCTCGACTCTAACCTTTTTCTCTTTCTTCAGGTAATTATGAACGTTCGCGGTGAGGGTCACTTCGTCCTTCTCGACAAAGAAACGCGGGGCCTGCATGCGGATGATGAGGTCCTTGCTGGTGATCACTTCGGCCTCACCCTGACCGACTTTCGTTCCGTGGCCCATTGCCCATGTCCTTATTTTCCAGGTCGTCAGGTTCTCAGGCATATCGATCTCAATCTCTGCGAGCCCGTTCTTATCTGTGTCCAGTTTCGATGCCCAGAACGCGAGATCAGCAAAGTTGCTTCGGATCGTTGGCTGAACTTCAGCCGAAGCGGCTCCTCCAGAATCAACTTTTCCGCCTTCACCTCCACCAAATGCATCTTCTAATTGAATTTCGCTCTCTTCCGCAGCGAACGATGCTGCCTGTGGAGCGCCTAATCCTAATGCTAGTGGTGCACCGTCAGCCGATCCTCTCAACTTATTACTTCTCTTAGCTAGTGTGCTTCTGTTTCTCGACAACGATTGAGATCGTGGTGCGGCGTTAAAGGCATTTCCAAGTTTACCTTTTATGAAGGATTGATCCGCGACAGAGTTACCAAAGGCGCCGATACTTCCCATACCTTTCTGGCCCTTGAGAACGATGTTCTGGAACCAGCGGTTCAGGTTGAACTCCGTGTTCCTGCTATGGCGACGACGCCACTTCCAGAAGAAGTCCTTAATTTCAGGAACGTTAGAGCCTCCGGAAATGTACTCGATGGCCTTATCGTAAACGGTGACGACAGTCGTGCCGACGAAAGGCTCGCCGTCAAGGTCAGTGAGTTTGATTTTGACTTTTGCTGGGGCACCGGGTTTGTAACGTGTTTCGTCCGGAAGGACTTCGACGTTCAAGATTCTCTTCTCTGGGGGAACAATAATTTCACGGGTCTCTTCGTAAATCTTTCCTCCGCTGATGGTGAAGGCCTCGACGAAGAAGTTGGGCATGTCCTTCTTGGTGACTTTGATTTCAGCGACGGTACTTTTGCCGTCAACGCGGATGATTCTTGGGGGCAGATAAACGCCGTTCGTGGGACGCAAGAACAGGGCTACTGTGCTGTTCTTTCTTTCCGTATTGATCATCAATTCGATCGTTTCACCAGCCTTGTATTCTTTCTTGTCACTGATGATTTCAATGTCATTGAAGCGGAACTCTTTGCCGTCAAAGCCTTCGCCCCTGACTACAAAGACATAACCTCCCTCAATACTGTGCCCTGCCTTGTCCTTGAGTGTGTAACTGAGACGGTACTGACCCTTGGCCGAGGCCTTGAGCTGTTGTTGGATCTGTCCATTATTGCCTGTGTCAATGTCCCAGGAAGCGATCGTTTTTTCGTCAGGCTTTCCTTCATCATTGTACTCGATCTTCAGTAATTTAAGTGTTCCTTCTCCCTCGACTCCTTTTCCGTCCAGTGTTCTGGCATTTGCACGGGCCTGAATTACATCACCGACTCGGTAGTAACCACGGTTCATCCAGAGGTTCACCTTGAACGGTTTTCTGGCCACGAGAACGGACCCGCTGCCGACGATGGTTCTTCGTGACTCGTCACGGACTTCAGCCGTGATTGAATATTTATGATCAATATCACCGTGCATCGCCTTGGCTAGGGCAGTGTCGATTTCAATTTCGACGGTCCCATCAGCCCCGATCTCAACTTCGCTCTCCAAAACAACTTCTGGGGGCATGTTGCCTCTTGGCCACCACCAGTGAGTGGGTCTCCTGCAGCCCCAGTTCTTCCATCCTGGGTACCAGTCATAGTCGTAACTGAACCACCAGTAACCGGAACCGTAAAACCAGTCCCAGGGCATGGGGGCAAACCATCTACCATCATGTTCGCTGCGCATGACCTTATATTTGACGGTCGCGTTCTGGACCGGAGCTCCGAAAAGATATTTTGCCGTGATCTTTGCTGGCACTTTCTCGCCGAGCATTACCGGCTTCGAAGGGGAATCAATAGTCACTTCGAATTCAGGCTTCTTATACTCCTCGACTCTGAAAGTATTGCCGCCGTGGGCCATGTGCCTTCCCTGATGCAGGATGTTGATGCGGTACATGCCCAGAGTGGCATTTTTCGGCAATGTGATCTTGTCCGTGAATCCGCCGTACTGGTCCGCCTTTAACTGTTTTTCGTAAATTTTCTCACCCTTAGGATTATTGATCAGGATGTTAAATTCTTTTCCTGCGAACTGGCTCTTGTCTTCCTTGTCATACTGTGAGTGCCTGACCCAGGCCTTGAAATTGACTTCCTGATTGGGTCGGTAAACTGGCCTGTCAGTGATGAATATGGCCTTGGTCGTATTGTATGCCGGGTCATGGATATTGTTGTACCATACGCCGGAGAAGCCGTGATAAGCGAATCGTCCGTCTTCTGTAGTTGCCGTGATGAGCCACTGCATCTGATTAGGCATCCGATCAGCTCCGAGCATGATCTGGCCCTGCTTGTCAGTGAATTCAGCGAACTGTTTGGTGATCACGTTGTATCGGCGCTTTGGTTGGAGGAGCTTATTCTTTTTCAGGTACTCGACCCGGTAACCAAAGAACTCGACGTTTGCCCTCTCGATAGGGTTCCCGTTCAGAGCGTCACCGACAAAGTAGAAAGATTTCTTGTCGAGGGGCTTTTTAACGATCGCGGTGTCTGAGACCCAGACAATGATATTAGATGTGTTTCCGTTTGTCATTTTAGCCTTGAGAAGGTAGGCACCTGACTTGGTCAGAGGAGTCACGATATCGATCCTCTTATCCCAGTGGTTTTTTCTGGGTTCGAGTCGAAGTTCCCAGTCAGCAATGCTCTCGCCGACGTACTTTTCCATCTTATCATTGATCAGGCTATAACCGATGTTTCCGATATTAACCTGAGAATTATCAATCTGGCTCGGATTGCTTTTCAGATGAGATTTCACGTCTTCGAGTAGTTTTCTTATGTCGATAGTGAATGCTTCAAACTTGACTTCTTCGCCGTTACGGAAAACGAATCCGAGAGAAGGTTTTTCACCTGCCGGATGAGTTTGTGTCCCGTCAAAACGTCCCCATTCATCAAGGATCTGGTTCAGCCGGTCCACTTTCCATTTATTCTTGCCCCCAGGACCGAACTTTTCGATGCTCTGTTGCCAGTACTTGGCCGCTTTAGGATATTGCCTTCTGTTTTCAAAGATAGAGGCAAGATCATTAGTGGCCTGTTCGGCGAAACTCTTATCTTCCAGTTCCGCGACTTGCTTGAGCTGAGTGATATGATTGTGTTCATCGGGTAAGGTTATCCTTTTGACTCCGGTCGCGAGGCGGACGATCGTTTCATTTTCCTTCAGCGTGTGAAGTTCGTACGTTCCGCTCTCGTTCTTTTTTCCTTGGTCCGGGCTGTGCTGTCCAAAGAATCTTCCGAAACCCCATTGTTGCATTGTCTGGACGCCGAACTGGTTACGTAGGAATGAGATCCATTGATACTTGGCACTGCCGGCCAGGGTAGGGGAAATTTCACCTGCTTCGGTGAGAAGGAACCTCCAACGTTGTCCGTCATTCTTTGCTTCGTCCCAGGCCGACGGGAGCGAGTAAAGGACCGGGCTCCCATCCTCATTGACTGGCGTTCCTACATTGCGGGCCCTGTAATAACCACCATCCTGAAAGTCAGGTATTTTCTTGAAGTCGGTAAGGTTCTGAAGTCTCCAGGACTCACTACTGCCCCGGTTACTGCGTATCGAATTTGAAAAATCAAAATAGAACTGTCCAAGTGCAGTCTTGTCCTCTTCTCCTTCCGAGGATTTCATGGCCTGTTCCATGAGGGCAAGAGACTTGACCCGGTCCCGCTCGTAAGCGTTCACGTACTTTCCTCCTCCTCGATGATGTCCACGCTTAAATTCACCGCTGATCAGATAACCCATGTGCTGCGTCCCCATGTATATTTTTGCCGCGCTGGCGAGTATCCTCCAGTCCTTCGGATATTTTTGGGTCACACTTTCAATGAACTTATCAATGTCCTGAATCTGGCCGGTCCTGTTTAGGCATTGATATGCGTTTTCTAGGTCCCCGGCAGCGGCGGATCCTGAATTGCCTTCTCCGAGGAGTAGTCCCTGATAAGCTTCAAAGGCCTCTTTCCAGTTCCCGTCCTTTTGTAGCTTGCTGGCTTTTTTTCGGTCATTGTTGATGGATTGCTCTTCAGCGTTACTAATTAGTGAAAAAGCAAAAAAGGTAAGGATAAGAGGGGTAATTGATCTCATTATTTTTATGATTTACACAATTATAACGCCACCAGTGGGCAGATCCTTAGATTTTTCTTAAACTTTTTCAAATTGCGATCGGTGAGCCGGTTCAGGATTGGCTTGTTCAGGCCTTTTTAAGGTGTTACAAGGCATTCTTGAAGAGTTCATTTCAGTGCTTGGCGTTCGTTCTGGTCATTTGTGGGAGGCTGACTGCTTTCTGCGCTGAGGGTCCCGCGGCGGCATTGCCGTCCCTCATGCATTTTACTGACGGAAAAAGAGTTAGTTCATTGGCTGAATGGGATCAGCGGCGCGAAGAAATTAGGAATCTCCTCGTTAAGTATTTTATTGGAACTTTTCCGGAAGAAGTTCCGGAAATAATAAAGGCTGAACTGCTCTCAGAGGTGAAAGGTGATAAGGACTCCATTAGGCGCAGGATCAGGGTCACTCTGGCCACTCCGAATCGCGTCTCTTTTGACATGGAGGTCTGGACTCCGAGAAGAGAAGGCCCCTTTCCTTTGCTCCTCACTGCGCCCAGATTCTACCAGCGTTACTGGGCCGAGGATGCTCTGGAACGTGGTTATGCCGTATGCCTCTTTCCTGGAGTTGACAGTCATCACAGGGAGGAAAATTATCTCGGTTTTGAGCGTGTGTGGCAGAAGTTTCGGGCCGAGTACCCAGAATCTACCTGGACTGAAATCAGCGCCAAGGGATGGCTAGCGAGTCGCTGCATTGATTATCTCTTGAGTGAAGGTTCAGTGACTAGGGTGGACCCTTCAAAGATAGCGATTATCGGGTTTTCCCGTTACGGGAAACAGGCCATGATCGCGGCCGCATTTGATTCTAGAATCAGTTGTGTGGTGGCGAGAAGTCCCGGTTCACCTGCATCGTGCCCTTATCGTTTCACTAGCCGTAACACTTATGCTGAGGCTCCGTCCGATTTTCCCAGCCAGTGGTTCCTGCCTTCGTTAAGGAAGTATACGGGACGGGAGAATCAGATCCCGATCGATGCGCATGGTTGGTACGCTCTCATCGCTCCGCGCCATTGTCTCATTCATACTGCACACAATGATGGTGCGGAGCCGACATTTGCGGTTGAGAAAGCATACATTGAAGGACGTTCGGTTTACCGGTTCCTCGGGGCTGAGAATAAACTGAGAGTCGATTACCGTGAAGGGGGTCATTCCTCTGGTTCTCCGCCCGAATCAATTAGCCGCGATGATAGGCAAAGGAACTTGGACTGGATTGATCTCGCTTTTGGGAGGGGAAAAGTCAGATCCAAAGATTTTCCTGAAGAATTAATTCATGACTTTGATTGGAAAAAGTGGAGAGCAGGGCAGAAAGATTCTGAACTTCTGATCCCGGATGATGCATCATCTCAGGAAAAGATTCGCTGGTCCATGGGCGTTGAACCTGACGAGATCAAAAATGAGAAGAAAGCTCCCTATATCAGCGACAAAGAGTCCGAGCTGATGACTCATGACCGCTGGGCTCCGGCCGGTATTCTCAGGGCCCCTATCAAGTTTGGTCATGGGGTAAGGGGTAACCTATATTATAAGGAGGGATCGAAGGAGCCTCTACCAGTAGTGGTCTGGCTACATCCTCTCTCATATCATAGTGGTTACAATGAGGGTTATGGGGTCCAGGGAACGACCGTCTATCATCGTCTCGCACAGAACGGATTTGCCGTGATAGCTTATGATCAGTGCGGCTTTGGTCTCAGGCTCCTCGAAGGACGTGACTTTTACAGTAATTATCCTAACTGGTCCAGACTGGGCCGAATGGTAATGGATTCGCGGGATGCGATCAGTTTTGTAATGGACCCCCGAGGTAATTCCCGGAAACCTTTGCCGGCCCTGAACAAGGAAAGGATCTTTCTTTTAGGTTACTCGACGGGTTCACTCGTGGCCATGTATGCCGGTGCTCAGGATCCGAGAGTGACGGGCATAGCCTGTTTTAGCGGATGGACCCCGTTAAAGGATTCTAGTCAGGATAAAGTGACCGGAGGCAATTGGCGTCTTTGGGGACTGCATGGTTTGCAACCCATGCTTGGTCTGTTTTGGGGGAAGGAAAAAAATATTCCCTATGATTACGATGCAGTTTTCGAATTGATCATGCCCAAGCCTTTGCTCTTGGTTACCCCGAAAAGGAACCGCTTTACAGACCAAGGTGCCATTGCTGATTTACTTGGAAGGCTTAGGTTGAAAAATCCTGAGGTCTTCAAGGATTCTCTTACTTGGCTGGCTCCGGATGAGGTGGACCATTTTCAGAAGGATCAGCAGATGAGTTTTATTGATTGGGTCAGGTCCTTGAACTAATTAATTACAGTTCCGGTTTCTTTATCTTTTTGCGAAGCCTGGTCCTTCCTCCTGACCGTGACCTGAAAGGAGCAAATACCTCATCAGAACCATCCCTCTTGATATGATAGACAATTTCCAAGAGTTCACCTAAATGGCCTCCGGGAAGACCTCCGTTGTATTGAAACCATTCTAAGTATTCAAATGGAAGGTCATATATAGGTACACCAGAAGGAGGATAATCCTTCGGCCCGTACTTGCCAAACGGCATGCGGGTACGGCCGATCTCGGCCATTGTCTCAGCGAACTCTTCTGGATCAAACAAATCTATAATAAAAAATTATGTACAATTTAGCAGGATCCTATTAGTCGCCAAATACCAATTTATCAGTTAAGTGTACTGTGTGGGGGCATTCTTTGAGAACTTTTCCGAATACTGGCAAATGTATCTGGTATTTGCGGTGCTTGTTTTTGCCGGGATTTCCTTTGTCCGTGAATGGATGCCGCCGGACATGGTTGCAATGTTTTCTCTGGGCATCATTTTATTGCCTGGTATTTTCGGTTTCAATATTCTTGAAGCTAGTGAACTGACTAGCGCTTTCAGTAATCCTGCTCCACTGACAATAGCCTGCATGTTTGTGATGAGTGCAGGACTTGAGAAGAGCGGTTGTATACGTGCTCTTGGTGCGGGTTTTAAAAATATTGCAGGAGGCACTGAACTGAGAGCTCTTATCATTCTGATGGGTCTAGGCGCTGTCCTTTCAGCTTTTGTTAATAACACACCGGTCGTTGTCGTCTTTTTGCCGATTGTTTTGTCACTTGCCAAGTCCACAGAACTGAAATCATCCAGACTCCTGATGCCGCTTTCCTTTGCCTGCATCCTTGGAGGGACATGCACTCTGACCGGTTCATCGACGAACCTGATCATTGATGGAATTGCTCAGAGTCAGAAATTGGAACCTTTTTCAATGTTTGAGCTCACCAAGTTAGGAGTCATCTATGCGGCGATCGGGTTTGTTTATATGCTGACCATCGGAAGAAAATTGTTACCGAAGCATGATTCGATTGCCGTTGACCTTTCTCAGTCAGAGGAACGTGAATTTTTGACTCAGGTCGTTGTGCATGCTGATTCACCGATGATTGACAAGACCATACCGGAAACTTTGTCCAAGCTCATTAAGGAGGCCAGAGTCATTGAAGTGAGGAGACGCGGTGTTCCGGTTCAGGAACCGCTCAATCAGCTCTTAATAAAAGAAAAGGACAGGATTCTTATTTCGGTGCATGGAGATGACTTTCAAGACCTGAAGGATACAGAAGGCCTGAGGTTGACTGCTTACCAGGATCTCAAACTGGAAACTCTGGAGCGTCGTCCGGCTATGCTCCTTGAAGGAATTATAGGGCCGCAGAGCAGCATTGTCGGCCGTACACTCAAGGAGCTGAAATTCCGCCAACGTTTTGGGGTCCTGATTCTCGGGATTCATCGGCAGAGCGGTGATTTCCGTAAGAACTTTGAAGATGTACGTATCCATTCAGGAGACACTCTCATCATTGAGGGTCCTCCTCAGGCCATTGCAAGGGTCCGTAAAGAAAAGGATTTTGTGAGTCTTTCCGAACCTCCTGATCCGCCGGTCCGCCGGGGAAAGGCACTAGTCGCAGCTTCAATCACTTTAGGCTTCGTGATGGCGGCCAGTTTCTCAGGACAACCAATTTTCATGATCGCTTTACTGGCTTCGCTTGCGATGTTGGCGACGCGGTGCCTTGATCCTGCTGATGCCTATAATGCGGTCAGCTGGAATATTATTTTTCTAATCATTGGAATGCTTGGTCTAGGCAAGGCCATGGAAGTGACTGGAGGTGCCGGGCTCATAGCTAACGGCGTCATAAGTGTGTTTGGAGGTTCTTCTCCGGTCATTATTTTGGCCGTTGTTTATCTACTCAGTTCTGTCCTTACTGAACTTATCAGTAATAATGCGGTTGCGGTGTTGCTGACCCCGATAGTGGTGGGCATTGCCGCTGCTCTTGGGATCGAGTCGAGACCACTCATTGTGGCGATAATGTTTGGATGCAGTGCGAGCTTCGCGACTCCGATAGGCTACCAGACAAACACATATGTGTATGGTGCCGGTGGTTACAAGTTCTCAGACTTTCTTAAAGTAGGAGTTCCACTTAACCTGATCCTTTGGATCGTGGCGACTCTTCTAATACCTGTTTTCTGGCCTTTCTAAATTGACTCATTTATTCAGGTCTCATCCCTCCACGGACTCTTCCGGCCCTATAGTCTCCATAATTGTCTCCAAAGAGAGGATCAATGGCCCTATTATTTGGTGGAGAGATCCAGGCCCTTAGAATGTGTCGTTTCTTTTCAGGTTCAGGAAAATCAACAAATTCTGATCGTCGGTGAAGAGTGATCCAGTTATTGAGGAAAAGAATATCTCCTGGACTTTGTCGGAAAGTGAAGTGCATGTCCGGTGAGGATGCGATTTCCTCGATCGTGTCTAGAGCTCTTTTCTGCTCCTGAGACATGTTAGGTAATTCCGGCATGGCGTAGGCTCTGTCTATGAGGACGCGCAGGAGATTGCAGGCAAATTTTCCCTCCGTCACTGAAAAGATTGGCTGTCGGCAATATGGGAGCTCATTGCCGGTATCAACATTATGGCGTTTATAATAATAGGGCTCATAAAGGAACTTGATCAGTTCGGGTTCATTATCTAGGAGGTAATTGTGAATGGCGGCAGAACTGACGATCTGATTCTCTCCTCCGGACAATGCTTGCTTCAAACAAAGGAATCCTATCACGTCACAACGGTCAGAATGAAAAGATAGCTTCTTCCTAGTGTTAGGTCCCCGTGACCTCGGATCATTTTCTTTGTATCCTGAATCCCTAACACTGAAGATTAACTGTCCTCCTGAGTTTTGTGACACGAGTGTCCCGACCTGAGAAGTGATACTTGAAAATATTTTTTTAGCTTGAGGCTCATTAAGATCATGGATAGGGCAATTACGGATCAGGACAACTCCTGATCCGTTCTCAAGTATTTCACGGGTCTCTGAGAGTAGTTGTGTGAGTGATGGAGCCTCTTGGTTGTTTCCAGAAATGAGATTATTGATTTCTTTTATGTGGGCTTCGGTGAGGCTAATTTGCCAGTCAGAGCGACTGGAAAGTTCTTTTCCTTTCCATGCGCAAGGTGAATCAATTATGGAAAATACACTCATTTTTCTTCCCTATAAAATATCATCTCAATTAAGGTGGAAGGGAAATTGATTTTTTCTAACGAATCGACAATATTAGTATTATTAATAATGGATATGAAAAAGCTGATCCTACTTAACGTTTTCTGGGCGCTAGTCGCTATAGGTGCTTATTTTTCTGGAAACAAGGAGGAGCATGGGTCATCTGGCCAGAGCTCAGTAGAAAGGTCTAGTGCTCAGTACCGTGATGGGATCGATTCTCGTACCGGATCGGATAATTCATCCAAGAGTCCCGGGTCCAAGGGCATTGCTCGCAAAAGTCAAAATGATCAACTTGAAACAGGAACTATCCTTTCAGGGGAAGTGAGCCGCCGCATCAGTAGTGCGTTGGCTGACCCTGATCCGATCCGACGCAATGCAAGTGTTGCCCAGATGCTTCTGGAACTCGATCAATCTAACGTTGCTGATATGCTCAGTGCATTTGAAAATGCTCCTAGGGGGAGGGACAATGACAGGTTCTTTAATGATTTTCTTTTTGCTTGGGCCAGAGTCTCCGGAGAAGAGGCTGTTAAATATGCGATGGATCCTGAGTCACCAAAGAGGACCCGCGGTGACGAGATGACTGCAGTTTCTGGATGGGCTGCTGTTGACCCAGATGCGGCCAGGCAATTTGTGGAGGGGGTAGAGAATAGTGATGTGAGACAGTGGATGCATCTGGGAGTTCTGAAGGAGATGGTTCAGAATAATTTGGACGGAGCCATTTCCTATTCGGAACAGAATGTGAAGTCTAGGGCCAGGGGCGAGCAAATGGATCGAATAGCAGACGCCCTAGTTGCGCAGAGAGGAGAGCAAGCCCTCATTGAATGGGTTAACGGGATCGATCATACAAAGAAAGAAAATGACCTGCTCTCTTACAAGAATTACGCGGTAAGAATAGCTTTAGATAGAACTTTGAAAAGCAATCCGGACATGGCCTTGCAGTTTGTGACCGATAATGCGGAACAACCGTTCCTTTCATCGGAAACTCTTGAGCGGGCGTCGAGGGCTGCTGGAGATTCCATCCAGGATGAAATACAATGGTTAGTGGATTTGCCTGAGCAGGTCAAAGGTCAGCGTCATGCTATAGGAGAAAGATTTGAGGATTTTATCCGTGACGATTTTGCTGGTGCAGGAGAATGGTTAGCGGGCCAGTCTCTGGGGCCTGCCTACGATGAGGCAATACAGGATTATGCTATGTCAGCTGCCAAGGATAATCCAGAGGCTGCGCTGTCATGGGTCAATCGGATCTCTGATCAACGTTTAAAAGATTATACCCTGGAACGGCTTAAACCTAAGGAGCCTAAGGTCCAGGAAAAGTAGGACAATTCTTAAGGCTATCCTGATAAATAGATCATTTGGAAATAAGTTAAAAGCATGAAGCTAACTGATCCTGTAGCCACAAGGCTAACTGCCAAAGGAGTCGTTGCCGTACTCATGATTGACCGGGTCGATGACGCGGTCCCTGTCGCCGAGGCTCTCTTGCATGGAGGTGTAGATGCTATGGAATTGACGCTTCGAACCGACGCCGCGTTACCGGCATTGAAATCGATTGCTGAATCCGTTCCTGAAATGCTTGCAGGGATTGGAACTATTCTCAAACCGGACCAGATCGTTCAGGCCAAGGATTCGGGGGCTGCTTTCGGTGTTTCTCCGGGCACAAACGTTGATGTCATTGAGGCGGCCCAAGAGGCAGGGCTTCCTTTTGCGCCCGGCATCATGACTCCTTCGGACATTGAGCGTGCATTGCCCTTTGGTTGTGAGATTTTGAAGTTCTTTCCTGCCGGCAGCAGTGGCGGTATTAAGCATTTAAAGAATATCGCGGCTCCTTATGCTCATCTTGGACTCAAGTATGTTCCTCTCGGAGGGGTTAATCAGGAGAACATGACGGATTACCTGAAGGAAGATATTATTGCTGCGGTCGGCGGTTCATGGATAGCGCCAAGAGATCTCATTGCTTCCGGTCAGTGGGATCAGATAACTTCTAACGCAAGTTCTGCTGTTCAGGCTCATAGGGATTTAGGTAAATGAAAGAATCTAATATTGAGCTTCGCAGAATGGAAGAGGGTGACAGGAATCAGCTCATCGATTTAATATTCAGTTCCACAAATGCTTGGTATCAGGAGCATTTCAAAAAGAACGTTTTTGGTGGGGATCCAAGTGCCTGCGAAATCTTCACCGAAGTCTATGAGGATCTTGACCCGGGTTGTTGCATTATAGCTGAGGACATGGACGCTGGCCGCTTGGCCGGTTCCTGTTTCTATCATCCGCGGGAGACACATTTTTCCTTGGGAATCATGAATGCTAGCCCGGACTATTTTGGAAAGGGGATCGCGACCCGGATGCTTGATGAAATCATTTCGCTTGCAGAGCATGAGAATCTTCCGATTCGCCTCGTTTCAAGTGCGATGAATCTGGACTCGTTTTCACTATATACCCGTCGTGGATTTGTTCCTAGAATGACATTCCAGGACATGTTTTTGTCTGTCCCTGAGGTTGGTTTTAGCGTAGCCCCTCCTGAAGGAATGGACCAGGTCAGGGACGCGGTCCCTGAAGACGCGAAGGCTATAGCTGACTTTGAAATGAAGTTGAACGGGATCAGAAGAGAAAAGGACTTTGCCTACTTTATCAGAAATGGATCAGGCGTCTGGGGTGTTTCAGTAATTGAGTCACCCGAAGGTCAAATCACAGGATTCCTTTGCTCGGTTAATAGCTCCGGAAGTAAGATGCTGGGGCCCGGGGTATCATCTAACTGTTCGGATTCAGCTGCTCTAATTTATAATGAACTTAATGAAAGGCACCGCGGGAATGCGCCTGTCTTTCTGGTCCCGGTTCAGGAAAGTGAACTAGTTCAGACTCTGTATGGATGGGGTGCGAAGAATTGCGAAATACATCTTTGTCAGGTGAGGGGCGACTGTCCTCCCCTGAACGGAGTGACAATGCCAACCTTCATGCCTGAGACTGGATGAAGGAATAGGAAAAACTAAATTATTGGACATTCATTTTCTAGAAACTCAATACGGTTCCGTAGATTACAGGATTTCCTGTAATCTACGGAACGAACTTCTCAGAAAACCGCTCGGGATGAGCCTCTTCGATCAGGACCTCGAAGAGGAAAGAGATTTCATTCATTTGATCGGCAAGAATGAAGAACAGGAATTAATCGCGTATCTTCAATTCAAGAAAATCGAGGAGGACACACTGAAAATGCAGCAGGTCGTTGTAGCGGAGCTTGCCCAAGGAAAAGGGATCGGGAGGAAGCTCATTCTCTTTTCGGAGCAATTCGCCATTATGTCTGGATTTTCCTCTATAATTTTGCATGCGCGTGAGAACGTGATTGGATTTTATGAGCGGCTCGACTATGTCCGTGAAGGGGAGAGGTTCCTCGAGGTAACGATTCCTCATTTTAAAGCGCGCAAGAAACTGCAGTGAATGTAATATTAGATCATGCCTATTGTTAAAATTCATTCCGTGTTCTTTGGCCTTTTCGTGCTGGGCACTGTACATGGTTCCCCCATTCAGTCCCTCGAAGAGTGGCTTTCAGCGGACAGGGGTTCGAGAAAGCCAATGCCTGATAGTGAATTTTCAAAGCTAAGCCTTTCCGAGGAGGACGCGGTCCGGGCGAAGGAACTATTATGGAAAGATCATGCGGCGATGATTCGTGAGACCAGATCCGAGGAGATGAAGAGTAAATCAATTTCATTGGGTGGCAAAACAATGAAGTTTGACTTCATTGTCTTTGGTGAGAAACCAAAGAATGGTCGGAGCCTCTTCATATCGATGCATGGTGGAGGAGGTGCCCCGCCGAAAGTCAATGAAGGTCAGTGGCGCAATCAGATGCGTCTTTATAAGCCCAAGGAAGGAATTTATCTATGCCCGCGTGCCCCAACAGATACTTGGAACCTCTGGCACCAGTCCCATATTGATCCTCTATTTGACAGGCTCATAGAGAACTTAACTATCTTTGAGGAAGTCAATCCTGAGCGAGTCTATCTCATGGGTTATTCTGCAGGAGGTGATGGAGTTTATCAATTGGCTCCGAGGATGTGTGATCGCTTTGCCGCTGCGGCAATGATGGCTGGTCACCCGAATGAGTCGACGCCGTTAGGTTTGCGCAATCTTCCCTTTGCTCTTCAGGTAGGAGCCAATGATGGTAGTTATGGGCGTAACAAAGTGGCTGCGTCCTGGGGGGCAAAGCTGGCAGATCTTCGTAGTAATGACCTTAAAGGTTATGATCATTTTGTGAAAATTCATGAAGGGAAGGGGCACTGGATGAACCTTGAAGATAAGGTCGCTGTTCCCTGGATGGCTAAACGTACAAGAAACCGATTGCCGAAAAAGATTGTATGGAAGCAGGACGATGTGACCCATGGGCGGAGTTATTGGGTTGCCTTGCCTGGGGCAGAGGTCAAGGCCAGGCAACTGATTGTGGTTAGTCGTGAGGGGCAACAATTTAACGTGGATAAGGCTGATGGGATCGGGACTTTATGTATTTTACTTAATGATGAGATGATTGATTTTGCTGAGCCTGTCACGGTCAAGTTCGGCGGCAAGAAGGTTCACGAAGGCAAGGTCAGCCGATCCATTGCTGCTATTTCTAGGACAATGATTGATAGGGGGGATCCCGGTTTGATTTTCAGTGCCATTTTAAACGTGAAGTTGAAGTAAGTGATTCTTGCATGGGTTGACATCCGTCCGTTCCTCTTTGTTCTGGGGATCCCTGTCATCATACTGTTGACTTTTCTGGGCTGTGCCATTGTTAAATCAAGGGTCCGGAGATTGAAAGCATCCATCATCACACTGACGCTTTATGTCCTGCTCTTTGCGTTCTTCCTGTACGGACCATTCATCGGTCAAACAAAGACCCGTGAGTATATGATGAGCTGGGAAATTAAGTCCCCTCAGCTTCATGGAGAAGCAAATCAGGTAACTCAGTTTAAAGTTCCCGAAGTGATTTTCTCTTTCATTGAATTTCCTGAATACTTTATTGGCTATTATTCGAGTGAACTTGCCGATCATCTCAAGAAAAATGGCAAGGAGGAAGTTAAGGCTCTCATTGAGATCACTTCTGACTACGGCAAGGTCCGTGGCTATAGTGTCCTTGAAATTGCAGGAGAAAAGAGCTGGCTCAACGAATGGAGTTATGGTGGGACCAGAGGATCCCCTCAAAGATCTCCCTGGGACTAGGCCATTTTCCTTTGTGCTCTTTGATCGTTGTTAAGAATTAACGGAGCCGCACCGCTGCTCTGAAAAGTATTGCCGGATCCTGATTGATCAGATTTTTTGAAATGGCCTTGTACTCGAGAGACTCGGTCCCGTCACTATTATGAGACCTTTTGGAGAGTTCGATTCCGTCACCGTCAGTCAAACGTGCCCATGAGATTCCGTCAGTAGAGTACTCTAATTCGATTAAGGCATCGTCAGCGCCGAGTATTTGGAGGACAGTGACAATGAGCTTTCCGTCCTTGTTAATTCTAGCTCTCAGGTCATCGGTCTGCGGAATTGCATAAGCGAGTAAATCTAAAGAGTTTTCACCGCTAAATGTTATAGAATCTGAAGTGCCCGGATTGCCTCCTGTCTCGATGCTGGGCCTCCATTCGCTCGGTAAGTTCGGGTCCCTGTCTCCGCCAGGGTCAATGCGTATGAGGCTGAATCCGTTACCATCTGAACTCTCGGGCCACGCCCCTTCATCACGGTAGTTAAAATCAATTATTATTGATCCGGACGCATCACTTAAAAGAATGCGTTCGCCGCTGTTGCTGAGCCGTGAGTTATTCTCAAATTGGTTCTGACTAATCATTATTCGCTCCCCGGGCCCGATGATTGTCCTGTCCTGAAAAGTGAAGTCAATTCCGTTTTTGAAATAAACACCACCCAAATCAACGCTCTTGGATGTGTCCAGATTAATGAGTTCAATGAACTCGTTATCATTTTCTTGTTCGGGGTGATACATGATTTCCGAAATGGTAAGGTTCGTGGAATTGGCAGAAGCAATGTTCCCGGTGCTCTCGATAATGATCGTGTCGCTGCCGACCTCTTTACCTCTCCGGTTAAATGCTGTGAGGTTTATCGTATTTTTCCCGGGCTGGACGGGTACACTCACTTCCCATGAATCAGCGTCTGTCCAGTCGATAGGTAATGGAAGATCGGCCCCTTCGATAAATACATTTGAAACGTCGACCCAGCCATTACCTGATATGTTCGCGGTTGGTCCATCGACTGTTAAATTATTTCCTACCCCAGTGGTGATGTTAAAAGGAATCTGTTTCGGTATTCGGCTCATGACATAATTGGATCGTGATCGAATATTGCTGCTGAAACCGGTGTAACCCTCTCTGGCCAATGAACCGTAATGAGTTAGCCAATAATTCATGTATTCGCTATTGAAAGTGCTTTCGATAATGTCGACGAGGTGCCCATGAAAGATTCTTCCATACACTGGCCTTGCAGGGATCTTTGCGAAGTTACGGCCGCCCCAGAGTCCAGCGCTTGAGCTTTGGGAGAACAGAAAGTCCCAGTCCCACGGCATGGGTTCCACTTTTCCGTCCGATGGGCGAACGTAGAAATTAAGGTTATGAGGATTTCCCGAACTATAAGTGTCACCGATTCCAAGGAGTGACATGATGGCGAACTGACGCATCCACATATCCACATCAATGACGTTTTTGATTTCATCTTCCAGTTCCTGTCCCCTGAGGCTAAAAGCTTTGCACATTGCTATAATTTCATCGTACCGGTCCTCAGGGAGTCTCGAATTAATGCGTATGTTGTGCCGGTAAATTTCTTTATCATCTCCTTGATCAGCTAAATCAAAGCTACTGACCCAACCGATTGGAAACGGAAGCTTAGGTGATTCAGGGTTCCCTCCCTGAGTACTTTGAAATACCCTGATCCCTTCCATCTTGAAGACGATTCCTTCCGTTCCTTCTCCGCCAGAAAGTCCCTCAAGGTAAGGCTTGCCAAAACGGGCCATTGATAGTCTGGCAGTGCCTTTTTGGGTGGTATGAATTAGTTGAACTATGTCGTTGTAATTGTCATGGATGCCTCCGGCATGATTGATCATGTGTTTTGCGATAATTTCACGTACATTGCGCCTTCGTGTTGTCACGGTCCCATGAATTTCACGATAAGGTTTATCGGCTGGAAACTTGTAATTGATACCTGTGCTGTCTGATGAGTTTCGGCTAAACATGCTTCCTCTGAGACGGACCCCGCAATCATAATGAATTTCATTTTCGTTGGTGATGATCGTGCATCCGTAACGGTGATTACTTAGAATTTCATTAGAGCTGTGCATCGTCGATGAATCGCGATTAGTCATGATGACTCTGAAGTTTTGAATCGTTTCAGAGGATCGATTATCATCGATCTGAATCATTGCTCGGGAATCGGGACCGTTTTTCGGATAAAATGAAATGCTCTCACCGTCATCGGCTTCAAGATAGAAATGGATCTTGCGTCCTGACTTCTGTCCTGGAATTTGAATGCTCCAGGACCCGTTGTCAGATAGGCTCACGGGAGCGATTCGAAATAGACTGCCGTCATTGGCATAATGGAGAAGAAGTGAATTGACCCCGTCAGGATCATCGACTCGTCCGCTCAGTGTGATTGCCTGGTCAGGTTCAGGGACTGGAGGATAGTGGGTCACGTCCTGGAATGTTGGTCCGATATTTGGTTCTCTGGTGGAATTTTCTTTTCCGGGAGTTCCGTGTCTGATCGGTTGCTTCAGGATTACTGTCTTTGCCAAGCGATTATAATAAAGCTCAAAACGGAACTGAGGTGATCCTTTGAGCCATTTGGCTTTGAATGAAATTTGATAATCTGTTCCAGGCTTCACTGGTACTCTGGATCCATTACTTTTGAGATTGGATTCCAAGAGATTGTTCAGGTAATTCATCCTTGCACTGGCCACGATCTTTAGGGCGGGGGATTCTTCGGTATCGACTACTTCGGAAAGTTGGTGAGTCCCAATCCTCCGCCAGTACTCGGCATTTCCTGCATTAAAACTTCCGTTCTGCATTAGTTCACGGTTCGTTCCTCCCGGATCCTCGATGACAGATACATCATCGATGAGAACCTCGCCCGCATCGAGGAGGCCAAGACGCAGTTCGTGGAAATTACCAATCGAAGGGGTATAAGTGGGCACTTCTGCTGTCATTGTATAGCTGTATTGGACCCACTCAGATTGGTCTGAGTTTGAACTGTCAGCCCACGCCTCTGGGACTGAGTTGTCAGCTTCCGGGTCACGTAACTCTAAGCTTGATCCACCACCGTCAGCGTGTCTTGGCCAAGGCTTGCCGTCATAATATGTTACCTCGTCTACCGGATTTCCTTTCTGGTCCAGAAGAACGATCCGTTCTGAATTATTGGAGAGGTTCCCGGAAAAATTACCGATCGCGTTGGAGTTCGGGAATTTTGATTTGAGGGAATTCGCATCATTAGAGATTACCAGATAAGCATCGGGATCAATGGTGGTGTTCTGAGGGAAAGTGAAACTGATGGCCCTATTTAATTTCCACCCGGAAAGATTAACTTTCTTATCTGATTTATTGTATATTTCCACCCACTGTTCATCACTTTCGATGTAAGACCTGCCGGGGTCTCCATTGTCAGTGGCCCGGCGAGCATCGAACTTCAACCCCATGATGAAATCACTGCTTCCAATGCTTTTCTGGTGCAGTTCAACAGAGATTCGGTTCGTTCCAGTCAATAAAAGATCATTAGGTTCGAAAGAGATGTTCCTGAACGTGGCCTCGACGCCGCTAGTTGCCGGGGTATTCGGATCGATCGTTCCTGCCGGCAAGTTATACCTAGCGACCTCGGTTCCGTTCAGGTAAAAGACTGCACCGTCATCGATCATGTGTGTCAGGATCAGTTCGCGGATCGATTCCTTGTCCTGTGAGCTTATGTTGAACTGCGTTTCGAAGTAATGCGTGAAGAATCTCGGATTACTCTCTCTTGGATTTTTCATCCAAGTCCCTAAAGGAATTGGCAATTTGCCGGCATCGGTTTCAAATCCCAAGGGTCCCTGACCGGCGAGCCAATCGCCTGCAGGAATCTGCGCCGTCTTTGCCCAATCCCCTCCCTGATCCTTTCCCGTTTCGTTGTATAGCCAGACTGAATTAAAATCAAACAAGCTAATCGTTTCCAGGGTCGGGGGAGTTCCCGGTGAAGAGTATTGCGGGCGGTGATGATACATGATTTCATTAATCACAATGTCTTTGCTGAAGGATATCGCGTTTGATGAATGAGGAGTTATGCTGTCTGGACGATAAAAAGAATTATCGGATCTTTCGTTCAGTCTTGCCTGAGGCTCGTTCCTGATGATTACTGAATCGATGACGAAGTTTTCCGGTGAGTAAAGGAAAAGACGATCACCGTTTTGTGGATTAAGGCTGCTCTCAGATTTTTCAATGGTCAGGAAATTTCCTGCGGGAAGTGACTTTTCGGGGAGAATATATTCACTTTCCTCATTGCCATTTATTGAAGCTCTGAACTGATTGATTGAGACTGGATTTGAACCTGTGTTCTGGAGTTCGAATGACCAGTTATTGTCTGTATTTCCGGCAATTTCGCTGAGCCTGAGCGAAGGGCTTGCGGAAGGGTCGGGCAAGGTTTGGAGTAAATCGAGTTCAAGGCCCATGACCACATCACTGCTGCCAGAATTTGCTTGATGGACTTCCACCGAGATACGGTTCTTCCCTGATTTCAGTCCAGCCATTGGTATGCCTAAAGGCTCAGTTTTCTTGGCCTCTGAACCGGAAGAAGCAAGTGTTTCCGAGCTGACTTCACCTAACGGCATGTTATAGCGGTACACTTCGTTCCCGTTAAGATAAAAAATTGCTCCATCATCTATCAGGTAAGTTATTTGCAGT
>DUBC01000018.1:14027-28760 GCA_012960505.1 Verrucomicrobiales bacterium | reverse complement strand
AGTGCCGCTGATTATTCGTGTTCCCGGAATGACCCGTAACGGAACAAACACCAATGCTCTGGTTGAACTCGTGGACTTTCACCCAACCCTGCTTGAACTCTGCGGACTGCAGGCAAAGAGCTCCTTGCAGGGAAAGAGCTTCGTACCGCTTTTGCGTGACCCTGATTTTCCCGGAAAAAAATATGCCTATACCGTCGTCAGTCGAGGCACAAAACTGGGTCGATCAATTCGCACAAATGACTGGCGCTATGCTGAATGGAACTATACAATCTGAAGGATGATCCTCAGGAATACACAAACCTTGCCGGAAAACCGACATTTAAAACACAACTTGGGAAAATGAAACAATTCCTTGCCGAAGCTCGAAAAGCAGCCGGAGGTCTCAACCGGTCAGTCCCTTCAAGTGATTGAAATCATCAATGCTGCCCGAGTCTCCTGTTTCCTCTACCTCGCAGTTTAAGGTCAATTCGTTGATTATAATCAACATATCAAGAAAGCCTAAATGTCAAGATTTCTGTAGTAAATTGTATCAATAATCCCTTATTTCATCACTTTTTAATTGATTCTGCTTCCAAAGCTTCACTAATTTCTACCCAATTACACAATCCACAGAAGATTATAACGGGAAACAAGAGTCAGGGTGCTAGACGCACGTTCTGAGGAATTAGTGTCCTGATTCTCGTTTGGGCTCGTAGTCAATTACGAGTTGCGGGGCGTGCTCCGGTTTGACGCGCGAACCGCTCGGAGCCCAGTAAACCGGGCCTTTCAGTGCGGTTGGCTGAAGGACAAGTTGTATACGACCATTGCCGTTTTCGTCTCTCTTGATGTTGGTGGGCAGTGATGCCTCGATAACGTTGGGATTTTCGGGATTCGGAGCAAGGGAGTAACTTCCAGGCAACAAACCAGGCAGTTCAGGATACTTCAACGAGTCGATGTTCACGTCCGTCAGGCTATCAATAAGCCGAAACTCTCCCCAGTAGTTTTCGGGCTTTCCGATGCTGGAAGAGGATCCATATAGAGCCTGCCAGTTTGCGGAAAGTTCAGCTGATCTGTGCAGGCGCACCCGCAAATTCTTTACCTCGCCGATGTCTGCTGAAATACCAAACCTCAGCCATGAACAGGCGGCGCCGATGTCCCCGGGTCTCTCGGCCCCCCTTGACGCCGGGAAACGACCAATCGAGTGTTGTGGAGTGGCACGTTGTATCCATGTCTCGTATGTCTTGCGGGACATGCACCACCTTCCGCTGCCCTGCATCAACTTGCGATGAAGTTTGCCAAGGCAGTCAACGGTCAGCTTGTACTCGTGCTCGACTTTGCCTGAATGGGCAAGGAGTTTTACTGCCAGCGCGTGTGTTCCCGTCCTGGTGGGCTGGTTGTTCCTGAGTTGAACCTTGATATCCTTTTGCTCACCAGAATCAAGGACCACAGTCCCCTTGGCTGGCATTGTTGCCACGATATCACCGGAACGCTCAATGATCAGTGTCCCCGTGAATGGAGTGCTCCTGTGGTTTGCAATCTGTAACGTGATGCTCGTTTCGGGTTTCTCTTCATTCACCCAGGTATTTTCTGGAATCTTGATTCCGATGGTCTGAATTTCCTCGCGAATAATTGCGACGGCATTAATGAACGGCATCTGCTGGAGTGTGGGATCTTCGGTTTTCGCCACCAAGTCGATCACTAGGCCTGAGTCGATGTTGATGGAAAATTCCTTCCAGATACCATGCTCTGGCGCGCCGGCTTCCCTAACTATATCGAAATCGGTGAGCACGGTTTTCTCGTTAAGTCGCACATCAAAAACACGCTGCCCGGGCACATCACTGGCAGGCGCGGAAAATCCCAGGCGTATCTTGTATTTTCCTTTTCCATCACCGGGCGTGGTCACAGGTACTGTGCATTGCCTCATTCCACGAACAGCCGAGGTAAAAACAAAATGTGTGTCAGCATTGCTGTCCGGGATAGATTGCGAATGGCGACCCACAGCTCCGCCTCCGGGGTATGTGACCACACCTGCTTCAAGATTAAGTAATAGCTTGTGCCGGTGAGGACGTTCCGTGGTCAGCCAGAGGTTCCCGTCCGGATCTCGCCGGTCACCTGTGGCGCCAAGATCAAGATAGAGGTGCTTTACCGGCAGGACGGGACCGGGTTGAGCGAAAAGGAAAGGTGTTGCGGGTGGTGCTTCCACTTGTCCCATCGCGATGGAAAACGGCAATGACCAGGAACAACTGCAATAAACAGCCATTGGCGGCTTGATCATCATTCCGCCACCGGTGATTGCATCGAAGAGACAACTCATGCGGCTGTGATAGAACGTGTAGAGACCGTCGTCATTGAGCAAGTCGTGATAGGCAACGCCCGTCGAGCGTCCAAATAGAAAATGCCGTGAGGCGGAGAACTGCCCGCACTGTTTTCCGTATCGACACCATGCCCAGTCCACTTCCTGACCGGTGACCGGATGAGTGCGTTGTCGGCGTTCTCCTGTTTGGATGTTATAGGCCCATGGCTCAGCATAAATTGTTCCATTGGCGATGACGGGCCGGGTTCGATAATCGGCATGTTTGCTCCACAGTAGCTTTCCGGTGTCGCCTGCGTAGACTGTCAGGGTGCGTGGTTTGTAGGCACCGTTGGGCCATTGCCGCCAACCTTTGTCAGCTCCGCTTTGCGTTGCGAAGACAATAGTGTTGTCGCTGGCCATGGTGAAGGGAATGATTGACGGGTTGTAGTGGACGCCTCGTCGACCGCTGTAAAGGAAGACATTGGTCGTGTCGATTCCGGTTTCGTAGAGAATTTTCCCGGTTTTTCCCTCCAGAGCGGCCATTGCCTGTATCGTGCGTTTCGAAGGGTCAAAATTCTTAAATCGTTCGGGGAAATGCTGTTGCAAATAGATCTTCATCTCGTTGAGTGCTTTCTCACGATGTGTGTCAGTTAGTGGAATGCTGCAATACAATCGGCCGTCACTGATTGAGACCCAGCTATTCCACTGGCGTTGCTGTCCTACTCCACCAATTGTCCAGAGGCGCTTTCCAGAATCGGAATTTTCCGCAAAAATGCAGCTGAAGTCTTTCTTGATCTCTTGATCTCCTTGTTTGGTGATTTGCTGCCATTGAACGTGACCGAAGACGATCTTCCCGTCACGGCTGGCAGCCATCTGGCTGATGGTTCCCTTTTTCATCATCTTGGGAAGTGCAACATCATCAATTTCCTTGCCCGTCTCAAGGTTGACGCGTTCCCACAGGGCCTTGCCTGTGGGACGGTTGCGATTTAGTATTTCCTTGCGGAGATAAATCGTCTTGTTGGCAATAAAAAAGTGTGAATTCTCAGAACACGGATAGTACCAGAGTCTGCGGCCGCTATACTGATCACACGCGATAATGCCATTGTGAACGGGAAGTAGCATCATGCCGTGAGCAATGCGCGCGGGCATACTGTTGTTGCCGTAGCGTAATACTGGCGGTCCATACCACAGAACGCCAAGTGGCCCCTTGAGAGCACCATCATCACTGCACCCAGTATTACCGGAGTCGCCAAGCTGATGTGTCCAACTTCCGGACTGCGCGAGTTGAGGACGGATCCGATGGCTCCAAGACGCGTCGCCGCTCTCCACGATTGACCAGCCTTGCTGCTGAGTCGCAGCGTTCCATGTTTTTAATGTATCAGCAGTGGTTTTACCACCCCCGATCAGCGCAATGCCGCGAATTGGTTTTAAAATGCGTGCGCAATCATCGACTGTGCTTTTGGACGGCAGAGTTCCTTTTACCGCTGCCTCTGAAACGATTAAGTCAGCATAGTAGGAGGGGAACGGTAATCTGGTGTCTGGCGGTTGGTGAAAGACCGTGATTCGTGTGCCGTTTAGGTTTGCCTTAGCGTAAGAGACCCTAGCAGCGATCGCCTTTTCCTCGTCGTCAAAGACAGCACAAACTGAAAGATTTGTTTGCCGGGCCAATTGCTCGGCCAACGCACCGCTTTCGCAGTCAAGAACTAGTGCGTAACCAGCTCGAACATCCGTCTGCTGCACAATCGATGTGGCGACGTTCTGGAATAATTTCTGTTCGTCAAGGGCCTCACCGTTGGCTTTCTCGGTAATCGTGCCGTGCTTGGCCGTGCCCGGGGGAGCAAAGCAGCGGATTATCCCGCGTCGAGTCGTGACAAATAGCCGACCGTTTGCGACGACTAGCTGATTAGCTCGTTCAGGAATCTGCGTTGACCATAAAATGTCACCGTTCTCCGGACGACGTGCGAGGATCTTGGATCCAACGCCTTTTTTTGGATCGATCTGGAACATTGAGTGATAAATGATACCGCCTGAGAAGATGACGGTGCAAGCGTCCGGATCATTGCGGAAATGCACGCCGCCTACCCGATATTTGCTGCTACCGGAGCGCAGGCCAAGGACCGAGTCGACATCGGTCCAATGCGTGACGTCTTTTTTCTCACGCCGGTCCCAGATCATCACTGCCGGCTTATTGTGTTCTTTTTTTGCCGTCCTCGCCATGTCGCCCAGGTAACGGGTGTCCCCGACACTCACGCCGAAGACCGGAACGTCACCTCCATAGGGAATTGAGTGCGGATCTTCCACCCTGACCGGATGGTTTCCGGTTTCACGTTCAAAGGATACCAACATCCCGTGGTTCTGGCTGTAGCCGAAGTGATCACGCGGCACCCAGATTGTTTTTTCTGAAACGATCAGATGTCCTGCAGGGGCAATGGCTTCCCTCCGCATCGCTGCTCCCTGTGATGCATTGCACCAGATCAGTTTCCCGGTCTTTGCGTCAACAGCGAAGAGGAACGTTCCCTCGTGTGGTAGGATCCCAGCAGTGAAGTAGGCTACACCGCGATCGACTACCACATCGGAACGGACAGGCCATGTCGAAGTTAATTTTTCATATGAGAGCATCCACCGATTACGTTGAACGGCTTTGAATTTCCAGACCAGCTCGCCTGTCCCGGCGTCAAGGCAATAAACGTGACCGTCGTCACTGCCGACGTAAATCTTTTCCTCGTAATAGGTCGGCGTTCGATTCATCGCGACGGCTGCCATGAATTCCCAGCGCTTACCGCCGGTTGCCGCGTCAAGGCAGACGGTACGTCCGTCCATGGCACTGTTAAAAAACAGTGAATCACCCGCCGAGCAAATCGGCAGTGTATAATGCATGCCCCACGGGTAAGCGAATGACTGTGGAGCTTGGGTTGGAATCGGTGCGTTACGCGACTGGCGGGAGCGAAACACCCAAACTTCCTCCAGGGGAGGAGATAGCTTTTCCTTGCTCACTCCGCTACGAAGCGGGTCGTGGCGCCAGGTGGGCCAGTCCTCAGATCGTGCCGTCGTGACATTACAAGCTAAGGCGACCAGTAGACAAAGTTTCCTATTCATATAATTGTTCTTCCTGAGTAGGGATTATTTATTTTCCGGGGTAGCCAGTTCATAGTCAATCACGAGGTGCGGTGCATTTTCCGGTTTGACCAGAGATCCCTGCGTGGCCCAATAGACCGGTCCATTCATTGCGGTTGCCTCAAGGATAAGTTGCACAAGACCCTCACCACTTTCAGTGCGTTGCACGCCTGCAGGTAACACGGCTTCGACAACGTTAGGATCCGATCCGCTTGGCTTCAAGGCGTAATGTTCAGGTCGCATACCGGGAAGTTCCGGATAATTCAACGGATTAATTTCCACCTGCGCCAAGCTGTCCAGTAAGCGTAGTGCACCCCAGTGGTTATTGCCCGGATCAGGCAAAGATTCCGAACCTGATCCGTAAAGAGAATGCCAGCATGAGCTCAGTTCTGGTGCAACGTGCAGACGCATGCGCATACTGTGTATCGTGCCAATTTCTCGTGGGATCCCGAACCTCATCCAGGAGCAGGCTGCTCCGTCGTCACCGGCCTTTGTTGATCCCAGTGATGCCGGAAATCGGCCAACATAGTGAGGTGGCACGCTACGCTTTATCCACGTCTCGTATGTTTTTCGAGTCATGCACCAGCGACCAGTGCCTGTCAATGAGCGGCGTTGAAGATTGCCGAGACAATCAACAGTTAAACTATGTTCATGCTCAAGTTTCCCGGAATCAGAGAAGAGCTTCATCGTAACCGGGTAATTGCCCTTTTGGATCGGTTCATTATTTTTAATGAGCACCTCAATGTTTTTTCGCTCTCCGGGTCGCAAAGCGACAGGCACAGGACCGGAAGGAGTTGCCATGATGCTGCTCGATGCACTCAGGAGTAATTTACCGGAAAACGGGACATCCCGATGATTAGTCAGCTGTATTTCAACAGCTCTCTCGGGTATTTTCTCATTCACCCAGGCACTGGTTGGCGCCTCGAAACCAAGAGCGACGACTCCCTTGCGAATTACCTCTATGGCGTTAATTAATGGGACCTGAATTTCGGCAGAGTTCCCTGGCTTTGTCACCAAGTCCAATTCAAGGTTTTCGCTGAGAGCAACGGTAAACTCTTTCCAAAGCGCACGGTTGGAACTGCCTGCCTGCTTAACGATGTCGAAGTCTTCAAGAACAGTTTTTCCGTTAAGTCGCACGTCAAAAACCCGGTCACCAGGCTGGTCATCGGCCAGGGCCGAGAAACCAAGTCGCACGGTGTAGTTTCCATCACTCTCACCCGGGATCGTGACCGGGACGATAAACTTCTTCAACCCGTAAGCATAGGAATCGAAGAGGAACGGAGTGGATGAATCTTCGACAGCAACATCGTTTGCACTGCGACGGCCATACCTAGTGGCATAACCGGGGGACTGTTCTCCCGTCGGGTGGAAGGTCATCATAGGGGCTAGTGTGAGCTGGAGTTTACTCGGGTGCCCATCTCTCACCGGGTTAAACCACAGTTTTCCGGCCTTGTCTTTATGGTCACCAGAGGCACCGAAATTGATGCGCAATTCCTTCACCGGGAGTGAACTGCCGGACTGGAAGAATCGGAACGGGATGGCCGGTTCAATTGATATATTGGTCATCGCAATCGTGTATGGAAGTGACCAGGGACAACCGCACCCGATGTTAAATGGCGGCTTGAGCATCATGCCACCGCCACTGGATGTATCGGGATCGCAGGCCTGACGATGGTGCCAAGTCTGATACATGCCGTGGTCACGAAGCACATCATGGTAACCGAAACCCTTGTTGCGACCAAAGAGAAAGTGCGTCGATCCGCTGTAACCACCGCACTGCTTGTCGTGACGGACCCAGGTAAAATCGCCCTTAGCACCCGTGATCGGATGTTCCCTCAGTTGTTGCTTGCCGGTTGCCAAATCAAAAGCCCAGGGTTCGGCATAGATAATATTGTCGGTAATGACCGGCTCGAACCGGTAGTTGCATTTCCGCTTCCAGAGGAACTTTCCTGTTGCGGCATCATGGACGGAAATACTGGTATCCTTAAACGCGTTCGCACCAAAACCACCCCACCACTTCTCGCCTGAATTATTCAGAAAGAGGACCTTTCCGTTGTGTGCGGCGACGTAGGCGTCACAATCCTGGACATCCACAGCACGATCATAGAGAACTTTCCCCGTCATGGCGTCCATGGCCACGAAGCGTTTAATGTGACGCCGCAACTGGTCAAAGTTCTTAAGGCTTTCGGGGTCGTTCTGCGCCAGGTAGGCTTTTGTCTCAGCGTCGAGTTGTGCGACTTGCTCTGCGGACGGTCCGGCTCGTTTGATGTAAATGAGACCATCACCCATCGCTGCCCATCGCTCGTACGGAACGCGTTCGGCGTAGAGGCCGAACGGCTTCTCTTTTCCGGGACCTCCTGCTATCCAGATCACCTTGCCGGATTCCGTGTCGACGGCGTATAAGCATGCCCAGTCATCCTGAGTCTCTGTTTTGTCACCATAACCGGATCGCCAGAACGTCTTGCCGTCCCGGCTCAGCGCGAAATGCCCCATCCGCATTTCCGGAAACGGAGCAGGGTAACCGCCAATGACTTTTCCGGTCCAGAGGTCAAGGCGCAAGACTCCCTGATTCTTTTTGCCCTGTTCGGCGTTGCCGTCGGGAATAAACAGGCTATTGCCTCCGACCGCCATCATTCTGATATTATTGTCTGCACTCTTACCGCTAAATTCGGGTACCTTGTAGTGCCAGAGTTTCCGGCCGTTATAGGCATCGTACCCCTCGACCGTTTTTTCGTCGATCGGGCAAACGAGCACTCCATTATGGACAAGTGGCGGACGACCGAGACTGTGCTTTGAATAAGGGGGTCCATACCAGACAATGCCCAGTGGCGGCTTCAGTGCCGAATCATGGCTACACATAGTGTTGCCGGGATTGCCGTTGGCATGTGTCCATCCGCCTCCGTTATCGACGGGCGGACGCACGTGGACTGCCCAGCGCATTTCGTGCTGGACTCTGGTTTTCCATTCACCGGTTTTTACCGTGGTCAACCACTCGGAGATGGCCTCATCTTCTTGCTTCCCGCCCAAAAGGGCGATGCCGCGGATCGGCTTTAATAAGTGCTCCAATTCCACGGTATAATTGGGTATCATCCCGCCAACGGCGGCCCGTTCCGAGACGATCAAGTCCGCGAAGTTCGGGGAATACGGCAACTTGCTGCCAGGTTCACGGCTCCATACTGAAATTCGTGAAGCGTGAAAGTTGGCGCGGCTGAATTTTCTGCGGGCAATCTGCGCCTTTTCGGGATCGTCAAAAACAGCGCAAATATACAGATTGCTCGACTTGGCGAGTGAAAACGCAAGGGCTCCGCTATCGCAGTCAAGGACGAGAGCAAAGCCCTTCTTTTCCAGACCAAGACCCTTTCCACCAGGATCATTGGCAGCCAGGATACGCTGCGCTGCGAGACGACATGCCTGAATGTTCTTGTCTTGTACTTGCGTGAATGGGTCAGGTTCAATGAACTCGTCGACGACGCCTCTTCCTTCTTCCTCAGGTGAACCGAAGCAATAGATAGTCCCTTGGCGGGTCGAAACAAATAACCTTCCACCAGTAACAGCCATTTGATGAGTGCGTTCAGGGATCCTAGTCCCCCAGAGTTTTTTACCATCCTTGGCATCCAGTGCAAGGACAGTTCCGCCCTTGCCTTCAGCCGGCTGACCCTGGCCCCGATCCCGGTGCTCGTTAGCAGCATAATAGACAACGCCTCCGGCGTACAAGGTGTCCCTCGAGTCAAAGAGCATGCCTTCCACGCGCCATCCCCATATTTGCTTGCGAGAGCCGTCTGCTTTTTCGTCATCTTTTTTCCAAGCCATGACCGAGTCGTTGCGTGAAGTATAGTGAATACCTCCTATTACCACACCGCCATCGTTCTCATTAAGGTATTCTTTGCGGGCATCAATTTCAGGATCCTGATCGGAGCTGAGCGAACCGTCAGAGCGTCTGAACTTCACCTGATGTCTATGGAATCCTTTGAGCTCGGTAGGCAGGATAAGTGATGTCTTTGAAGCAAACAGATGACCGGCAAATCCATATCCGGAGCAAACACTCCGCCATAATCTCTTCCCGGACTTTGCATTAATTGCATTAACATACATACCGTCATGAGGAAAGACGCCTGCACCAAAATAAGCGCTACCTTCGTCCACCAGAACGTCGGTACGCACCGGCCAAATTGATGACATGCGGCCAAATGAAATGAACCAGCGGTCATCAGTGACCGGCTTATGTTCCCATACCTGTTCACCGGTTCGGGCATCAAGGCAGTACGCGTGGGCGTCGTCACTGCCAATATAGATTTTTCCATCTGCATAATTCGGCGCGCAGGTAATTGCCGCGCCGGTCAGGAATTCCCACCGCTTTTGACCTGTCTTTGCATTAAGGCAAACTGCACGTCCATCATGGCTGGTAAAATACACCGAGTCGCCCACGGCGATGATAGGCAACGAGAACCGGGCATGTTCGGGTAGCGTCTCCTGGTTACTTGAACCGAATTTTTTTGTCGATTCCGGGCGCAACGGAAGATGACTTGGGGCCAGTCGGGCCTGACGTGAGCGGAAATACCAAATATTCTTTAAGGGCAGCTTAAGTTTTTCGCTCGTTACCGAACCACGGCCCGGATCATGCCGGTAAGTCGGCCAGTCTTCGGCCAGTGTCGTCGCGCTCAGGTTGCCTAAGGCAAGTAAAAGAAAAATTTTCTGGCGCATTTTTTCTATTGCTTCACGACAAGAACAATCTTCAGCAGTTCACCGGTTCGCTTCTCGGTTCCGGCTTCCATTTCCCCGTCACTTTGTTCATTTGTTCTACCTAAATTAAGTAAGTTCAGACTAGCTTAAGTGCCCGCGGGCCACAAGGTTATTAAGCCTTCTGGCAGTTTCCTCTAGTCCGTCTGCTACAGCTTCACTGTAAGTCCGTCCGTCTGTGGTGTCGATTCCATGGCCTGGGTCAAGGTTACGCAACGCTTCTAGTGCCGGGTCCTCATGATGAAATAATTCAACAAAGACAAATTTCAGTTTTCCACTCTTCGCTGCCGCGGAGAGTAGTGCGCCGATCCATCCATCATCAGTGGTTAGGCAACCGCGTGTCGTTTTGGCGGAGGCATGAAACATGCTGAATTCATCAGAGTCGGCGATTTCAGTAATCTTTGACTGATTCTCAGGTATTGATAGTTCAGAGTCTCCGCAATGAGCGGCATCGACCATGACCCTGAAGAACTTGGAGCCGAGTTCATTGTTGGCGGCTTTGACTACTTCCCAGCATTTGGCAACGTCGGTGAAAGTTTGGAACTCGCCGCCTCTCAAAAATTCGATGTGCCAGTGCTTGATCCCTGACCCAATAGCATCAGATTCAATTACAGCTCTCGTATGGACTTTCACGTTCTGGGCAACGGCCTTCTCAAAGTCTTCTCCGGTCTTAGGTGTCGCTCCTTCCTGCATCCATTCCTCAATGGAAGTGGATGCTACCTGTTCGATATTGTATTTCTTTGCGACTTCCAGTCCGGCCTTCAGCATTTCTACGACCTTCTCTTCATCGTCCGGATTCATAGGGTCAGCGCCTCCTACCATCAGCATCAGATGCACTGCAAGGCCCAAGCTGCGCAGGCCGGTAATCATATCCCCGGTATCATTCTCATCAACTCCAGGGAAAATAGTAATTTGTGCACTTCCTATTTTGACGAGGGAAATTTCCGTTAAGTGCTTCATTTCGCTGACAACGATGAGTTGACCGTCCTCGCCCCTGGGCAGACGGCCTTCTTCATCAGGAACGAGTCCCCCTACGAATTTGATATGAGTTGGTACGACGCCCAGTTCAACGTTTGTGTTTAGTGTGATTTTTTCAGACATGTTTATTTTGGATTTGAAGAACTTATCACAAAGTGGCACCGGATGTGAAACTCCAAATTAAATCGAAAAAGTTATTGGAAAAGTGTAAGTTATGGCCTTGTGGGGCTTATTCTAGTAACCTTGCCATGCAGTATTAACGTGAAAAGATTATTACTCTGTATTTTTTGTTTAGCACCCTTTGCCCCATTGAATGGTGGGGAAATTGAACTAAATCCGGTCATTGACGGCGCCGAACTGCAAATTGCTTATGATGGCGCTGCAATGGAAATGCGATGGTGGGGAGGTGGACGTTTAGAGGAATCCACTGACGGTTCGACATGGAATGTCGTTGCAACCAAGAGTCCATTCAGGGTTCCTCGTTCCGATAAGAATCTTTATCGAGTCCGAGATCATTGGGAAGGGAATCGCTCAATTACTGTCAATGTTCCGCAATCTTATCGTGACGATAAGGTCTTTCCTCTTTTTCTTCTCCTCCATGGATTCAGTCAGGGCGCTGATTCGTTTGAATCTTATTTTAAGATGAAGCCTTTGGTGGACAGTTATGATTTTATACTTGTTAATCCCGAGGGAACGCGCAACTCATTGGAATTACCCTTCTGGAATGCTTTTGGGAAGTGCTGTGACATAGAGAGGTCAGGAGTCGATGACTCTTCTTATTTGCGAGGCGTAATCGAAGCTGTGCGCAAGAAATTAAATATTGATGACAGGAGAGTTTATGTTTTGGGTCACTCCAATGGAGGATTCATGGCCTATCAGATGGCATGTGAACATTCGGATATTATTGCAGGAATTGTGAGTTTCGCAGGTGGAAGTATTTCCGACAAGAGCAATTGTGTGCCGGCAGGTCCTGTCAGCGTTCTTCATGTGCACGGCATTGTGGATCCTATCGTTCCATACGTTGGATTGAGTGAACCTTTTGGCGTTCCTTTTGATGGGGCTTTAAATTCAGTGGAAACGTGGGCAGAGCATAATGGCGTTGGACCTCTCACAAATGATGTGTTCGCATCCCTGAATCTAGTCGCTTTGGATTTTGGTAATGATACTTTGAGAACCAGATTCCCGGGGAACAGACATGGAGACGTAGAGCTTTGGAGTATTCTTAACGGATCTCATATTCCATTATTAAGTTATAGTTCGGATGGAACGAGTACCAGACTTGCGGAAATTGCAGTGGAGTGGCTTTTACAGAGGCCAAAGTTTAACTAGTAGAGAGTCACTTTTTTTGTTTGAATATGAAATGACCGCTAATTTATGGAAAGACTGATTCTTTTTCTGCTCATTATTTGGATATCTAATAATGAAACGCAGGCCGAGTCATTGGATTATACTAAGGACATTGTCCCTCTCCTTGAAAAGTTCTGCGTGGATTGTCATTCTGATGATGAGGCTGAGGCAGACCTTAATTTCGATACCTTCAGGACAATTGATGATTTACGAAGTGATACCAAGGCATGGATCAAGGTCGATAAGATGCTCTCTTCCAGACAAATGCCACCCAAGAAGTCGGACCAGTTATCGGACTCAGAGCAGGACACTCTTTCCGGGTGGGTTCATGAATTTCTGATCGTTGAGGCTCGGGCCCGTGCCGGTGATCCGGGGAGGGTCGTTCTGCGCAGGCTCAATAATGATGAGTATAATTACACTGTCCGTGATTTGACCGGGGTGAATTCTCTGAATCCTACTAGGGAATTTCCTGTCGACGGGGCCGCGGGTGAAGGATTCACTAACGCAGGCGATGCTCTGGTCATGTCGCCGGCACTGGTAGAAAAGTTTCTTGATGCGGGGAAGGAAGTTTCAAAGCATGCGGTACTGACGCCGACCGGGATTCGTTTCTCTGAACATTTGACCGAGCGTGACCTGGCCGATGAACTTATGAAGAAGATTCGCAATTTTTATTCAGGGTACGTAAATGTGGAAATCAAGGGAGGGGATAACTGGAATGATTCTGCTGATTTAAAGTCCTCGGCACTGAACCGAAACGGCAGTATCCCGTTAGGAAAATACTTTACTTCGACATTAAAGAACCGGAAAGAACTTGTGTCCGGATCGGTATCAGTTGTTGAATTGGCCGAAAGGGATGGCCTGAACCCGAAGTATCTTCAATTTCTCTGGGAGGTTCTTGATCCGTCCAGACCGTCTCCGGATTCTTTCTTGCTGAACCGTGTTAGGAACCAGTGGAACCGGTCCAATGATTCGTCTCTCTCGGTCCTGATTAGTGAGGTTACCAAGTGGCAGCAGGCGCTGTGGCGCTATGATGCCATTGGCCACATTGGCCGGGAAGGAGGGCCGAAGGCTTGGATGAATCCGAGGAACGTCACGAGCAACATCCAGGAATTTCGGATCGCTCTGGATGAGCCTAAGGACGGATCGGACATCGTTATTTATCTGGGTGCATCGGATCTCGGGGATGGAAATTCCGGAGATTATGTTTTATGGAAAGAACCGAAGCTTGTTGGTGGGGTCGGTGGCGACATTTCAATGAAGGATGTGCCCGGGCTTGGCATCGAACTTAAGCGGATAAGGAAGCAATCGCTCAATAATGTTTCAAAGTTTCTGGAAGCGGCGACTGATGCACTCAAGGAAAAGGACGGACCTGATGAGTTGGCTGCTAGGCACGGAGTGGATGCATTGATACTAAGGTCATGGCTTAATTATCTTTCAATCGGCCCGGGAGGTCCTGTTAAAGTGGAGGGACTCTTTAAAAATAGGATACCTAAGACTGGCACTTATGACTTTGTCAGGGGATGGGGTTCGGCTCAGACCCCGAGCATCATTGGTAATTCATCGGATGATCAGGTCAGAATTCCCGGAATATCAAAGCCTCATTCGGTCGTTGCCCATCCTTCTCCAACAATTTTTGCAGCGGTTGGCTGGAAGAGTCCTATCGATGGGGTCGTAACAATTGAAACAGAAATTAATGATGCTCATCCGGAATGTGGGAACGGTGTAGAGTGGTGGATTCAACACCGGACCAGTAGGAAGCATAGCAACCTTGCCAAGGGTGAGTTTGGAATAGGTGGGTCTTACCGCTCCAAGCCCATGAACGCGGCAATTCGAAAGGGTGAGCTAGTTTCTATTATCGTTGGGCCCAGTACGGGAAATCATTCCTGTGACCTTACAAATATTAACATGATTGTATCGGAAGTTTCCGGGCCAAAACGTAAATGGAATCTGGCCCTTGAGGTCTCATCCCGCATTCATGAAGGGAATCCTATCAGGGACGATCATGGGAATGATTCGGTCTGGCATTTTTATAAGGGGCCTCTAGCAGAGGCGGATGGAGGTTTGGGAAACTCGGCTCGAGTCCCACCCGGATCACTGCTTGACCAGTGGATCAATGAGGAGAATCCGGAAAAGAAATTCATGCTATCACTGAAGATCCAGGAGCTCGCAATGGATAAGATTAAACCTGATTCAGGATCCCCCGATGAACTTCTAATTTTGCATATAAACGAAATTTTCGTTCCGGATGATCCAGCAAAGCTACTAGGTTCTGTGAAATCTGATGA
>DUBC01000018.1:0-13901 GCA_012960505.1 Verrucomicrobiales bacterium | reverse complement strand
AGAGCAGAAGTTGAGTCGAGCTTTACCGATCAGGGGTCGATTCAAGTCAGTGCCGGTACCAGTTCTCCGAAAACTGATCAGATACTTCCTTCCCGTGCGATTCTAGTTGCAGAGAACAGTGAATCTGAAAAAAGAGTAAGGAAGGGGTTTGAAGATTTTCGCCAACTATTTCCTGCCTCTTTGTGCTATCCAAAAATTGTGCCAATCGATGAGGTGGTGACCTTGGCCCTTTACTTTCGCGAGGACGAGCACCTTCAGGAGTTGATGCTAGATAAGAAAGAGAAGGCTCAACTTGATAGGCTCTGGGATGAATTGCTCTATGTGACTAAGGAACCATTTAAACTTGAGGTCGCTTATGAGCAAATAGTTGAGTTTTCCACTCAGGACAGACCAGATCTGGTCATTGCTTGGAAACCCTATAAGGAGCCGCTCATGGAAAAAGTAAGAGCGTTCAGAAAAAGACTCGTGGCTGATGAGCCGATGCATCTTGAGAAGGTCCTTAATTTCGCAGAGAGGGCCTGGAGGAGGCCCTTGTCAGAGTCCGAAAGATCAGATCTGAAGAAACTTTATAATGACTTAAGGGAACGGGAAATATCCCATGATCAGTCTATCCGCCTGACCATTGCGAGGACCCTGACGTCACCGGCTTTCTTGTATCGTCGCGAAAGTTCAGGCCCTGATAAGGATCCAGTCAGGGTAAATGCTTATGAGCTTGCAACGAGACTCAGTTATTTTCTCTGGTCTTCATGCCCTGACTATGAACTTCTGGAGGTGGCCAAGGATGGTTCTCTGACAGGGGACAAAGAACTATTGAATCAGACAACAAGGATGCTTCAGGATCCGAAGACTAACCGCATGGCTGAGCAATTTGCGTGTCAATGGTTCCATGTTCGTGCCTTTGACCGTAATGATGACAAGAATGAAAAAATATTTCCACAGTTCAAGACATTGCGTTCATCTATGTATGGTGAGACTTTGAAATTCTTTGAGGAAATGTTTAGGAATAACGGTTCGGTTCTAGATATTATCCTCGCAGATCATACCTTTGTGAATGGTCCACTAGCCGAGCATTACGGAATCGAGGGAATTAGTGGCGATGAATGGAGAAGGATCGACGGCATACATGTAAAGGGCAGGGGAGGGGTTCTCGGAATGGCAACCATTCTGGCTATCAATTCAGGAGCTTCTAGGACCAGTCCCATTCTTCGGGGGAACTGGATCTATGAAACGCTCCTCGGAGAGAAGTTACCGAAGCCACCGGTAAATGTTCCAGACCTTCCTGAAAGAATTCCTGAAAACCTTACGGCAAGACAGGTCATTGAGAAACACAGTTCTGCTAAGGAGTGCTCTAAGTGTCATGAGAGAATTGATCCTTATGGTTTCACTTTAGAGCAATTTGACGCCATAGGAAGGATAAGAAAAGATCAGCGCGATACTTCGGCGACGCTTTTTGACGGTGCTCAAGCCAATGGCATTGAGGGTTTGCGTGAGTATCTAGTTAATCAGAGATCTAACGATTTCCTTGAGCAGTTCTGTCGCAAGTTCCTTGGTTATGCGCTTGGTCGCGAGGTTCAGCTTTCCGATATGCTTTTGATTAATGATATGAAAGAGCGGCTCAAAAATAATGAATACCGTTTCAATGTGGCTGTGGACGCAGTGATTAGCAGTGACCAGTTCAGGAAAGTTCGTGGCCGACTGGTTGAAAACACTGATTGATTCTATTTATAAGTAATTTAAAATGAGTAAGAAATGGGGAATATGAATCAGATGCAGTTTCAGTGTTCGAGGAGAAGAATGCTCCGTGGACTAGGAGTTACGATGGCGTTGCCATGGATGGAGTCACTGAGGGTCTGGGGCGATGTGAAATCCGATAAGAAGCAGGCGAGTCAAGCTCCTACGAGGATGGGAATTTTATTTTCCGGTTGTGGATATCATAGCCGTGAATGGTGGGCCAAAGGACAAGGAAAGGAAATGGAACTGGGTAAGGTCCTTGACCCTATTAAGGAATTTCGTGAGAAAATGGTTTTCATTCGAGGGCTCTACAATGTGGAGGCTCTGAAAGGAAATATACACAGTTCACAGACTGGTAATTTGTTGTCAGGGGCTCCTCTGGCCTCTGGTGGTAGAATTAAATCCGGGACCAGTGTTGATCAATTCGTAGCAAATCAGATCGGTCATAGAACTAAGTTGCCGAGTCTGGTTCTGGGTTGTGAGAAAGCAAATCCATCAGTTCATAAGGACTATTCAATGCTTTATAGTTCTCATATTTCCTGGTCGAGTCCGACAACGCCGACTCCTCTTGAGGTTTATCCGGCCCTCGCCTTTGATCAGCTCTTCAAGAACAAGGCTCAGGCCGGAGATGAGAGTGTACTTGATGCGGTGCTACAGGATGCGAAGGGTCTAAGGAGAGGCATTAGTCGTCTGGATCAGCAAAAGCTTGATGAATATTTAAACTCAGTGAGAGAAGTTGAAAAGAGGATTGAGAGTGCAGGCAAGCGTGGTGAACTGCAGGGCTGGAGGCCGACGCTTACTGGCCCTAACATACCGCGTCCGAAGGACGGTTATCCTCAGGACATTGTTGAGCATATGCGTCTCATGTCGGACATTATGGTCTTGGCGTTTCAAACGGACACGACCCGCATCTGTACACTGAAGCTGAATAATGACCATGGTACGCTTCGCTTTCCACACCTCGGTGTGGATTATATGATTCATCACCTGCTTTCGCACAGTGATACTGAAGATTGGCTCAAGGTGAATCAGTTCTTTTTAGAACAGATGGCTTACATTGCCCGCAAACTGGATTCGATTCAGGAGGGGGACAGGACAGCGCTCGACAATAGCATGATTATGCTTTGCTCCAGTATGTTGACCGGTAATCATAACGCGAATCAGTTGCCGGTGGTCATGATAGGCGGTGGTGGTGGTAGGATTAAGGGAGGTCAGAATCTCGATTACCTTGATAAGAAAGACCGTCAGATGTCTCGTCTTTTCCTGAGTATGATGGATAAAATGGATGTTAGGCCAGATTCTTTTGGTGACGCTAATGAGCCGCTCAATGAAGTTTGATGTAACTTTTTTGGTTTTATCAGATTCTATTTCCTGGTTTTTTTTCCATACCAGAAACCAATAAGTAAAAAGATTCCTACCAGAACAGTTGTCTGAATGGCTAAACGCCTAGTTTCTTCAATAATTAAAGCCATAGCAATTAATGCAATTGCTCTTAGGTCAGTTCTTTTTCACGTACCTATTTTTCTACTCCAATACAGTAAAGATTATTTTCCCCACGAAGGAATAACTGGTCCCCGGACACTGCGATTGAAGCGCTGAAAGAATCATCAAGTTTATTGAAGGCGACGGGCTGGGGTTCATCTGCATGAGTGATAACAATTGTCGTCCCTTCCCTAGAGGTCACATAAACGTGTTCTCCTGCTCCTACCGGTGAAGAGTATATTTCCCGCAGTGAGTCAATGCGGTAAGGTCCTGCCTTAACTTCACCCGATTTGGCATGAGTTACTGAAAGGATTCCCTGATAGTGACTGAGGTAATAGAGTGTTCCTTTGTAAAGTAGGGGTGAAGGCACATAGGGTGTCCTTTTATTAGTGCTCCAGATGACATGATCAGAATCGGTAATGTCCCCTTCGGCACCTTTCAGGTTCAGAGCGATCATGGCTCTTTTGTCATAACTGCATCCGAGATAAACCATGCCATTTTGTGAAACTGGTGAAGCGACAACGTTCTGTGACATTCCTCCGCATTCCCAGATCACTTTTCCGTTCATTAGATTATACCCTCTGACACGCTTGGAGGCACTCACGATGACCTGATTCTTTCCTTCATGCTCGATAATGAGAGGGGAGGACCATGAAGTGACTTCTTCCCTATCCACTTTCCATTTTTCTTTTCCGGTAGATATATCAAATGCATACAGCGCGGATCGTTTCTGGTGATCCCAATTCACGATGACCGTGCCATTGTGAAGTGCTGGGGAGGACCCTTCGCCATGGCCGTGCTTGGTTGCCATTTTTCCTAGATCTTTTTTCCAAGTTACTTTACCTGTTTTACAATCGATCCCGTAAAGTCCATGAGAACCAAAGTAGGCGATGACATGCTTGCCGTCAGTGACTGGAGAGGCAGATGCGAGGCTCCCACTCACATGTCCTCCCTCGTGAGGGAAGATTTCTTTGCATGTGGTTTGCCAGAGCACTTTTCCTGAGATTCGGTCCATGCAAAGGACAATGAAGCGGTGCATTTGTGAGACGAGGTGATTGTCATGAGATCCGGGTGCATTGTCAGGGACTGGGGGCTCTTTCTTTTTGCCAAACGGAATTGCTGAAGTGATGAAGATTCTATTACCCCAAATGACTGGAGTCGAGTGGCCCAGGCCAGGTAGTGCCTTTTTCCATATAATATTTTTCTCTTCGGACCATTCTGTTGGGGGTTTGCATTTTTCAGGAGCCGTTCCATTACCTGTTGATCCGCGCCAAGAAGGCCAGTTTGTTTGGGCCGGGCCCGTGAGGCATAGTACTGAGTACGATTGGCCAGAAAGCCATAAAAGAAATAGGAGTCTCCACAAAGAATACATCTTAGTCTGCTTCTATTTCTATACGGTACCTTGGTATTGACGGGTCCACTTCCTGAGCATAAGCATCAATGCCCCCGGCAAGGGCAAGAACATTTTTCATTCCGTGACCAATGAAAAATGCGGCAATGTCCAATGACCTGTCTCCGACATGATCAATGATTACAATTGATGTGTCCTTGTCCCATTTTCCAAGAGCCTCTTGCTGAAGTTCAGCGGTAAGGATTCGTGTCCCTTCGATACGGGTCGCCTCAAATTCCTCCCTCGATCGGATGTCTAATAAATGAATTTCATTATTGGTGTCTTCTATTTCGGATTTAAGACTCTTTGGTTGGATTTGAATTTTCTTATCATGGTCAGCGCTTGTTCGTAGATGATCGAGGATTTCGTTCACCGGAAGATTGTCATTTCTCTGGCACACTTCGGCTATTGTCTCTGAATCATCGAACCCACAACTTTGGCATCCGCCGATATGATACTTTGTGAAAAGGGCTCTCCTGGAACCGGGGACGAGCTCTTGTAATTCACTCATAGTTGTTTGTTCAGAAATATCAGATGTCATCATTATCGAATTTAGTTGGGTGCTAATAAAAACTCGCATACCTTAAGGTGCAAATGATTGCAATTAAGTGGTGAAAGAAGAGGAAGAATACGAGCCAAAAATATATCTTCTGCCGAATCTTATGACGGCAGGTAACCTTGTCTGTGGGTTTTTAGCCATTATTAGCATTATTAATGCTATTTCTAATGATGGGGTCGATAACCTTGATGGGTCCAGGCATCTTTTTGAGAGGGCGATATGGCTCATCTTGGCAGGTTGTCTTTTCGATGTTCTTGACGGGAGATTAGCCAGGCTCGGAGGGCAGAACAGTCCATTCGGTAAAGAATTTGATTCTATTGCCGATATCGTTTCTTTCGGTGTTGCCCCAGCTCTGCTCGTTCAAAGCGTTATCATGAATGAGTTTTCGGGTAGTTTCCCGTTCCCGATCATCGTTGCTTCAATTTATCTTGTCTGCGGAGGAATGCGGTTAGCAAGATTTAATTGCATCGCAACATATGGTGAAGAATCCACGGGTCATTTCAAAGGCTTTCCAATACCAGCAGCTGCTGGTCTTATTAGTGCTCTGACATTGTTCGTTTTATGGGTCGCAGAAAGTGAAAAGGATCTCAGTCGTCTGAGAATTGTTTTCTTGTTATTGATGTTATTCCTTTCTTATCTGATGATCAGTTCAATCAAGTATCCGAGCTTTAAAAAAGTGACGTGGAAGACTCAGAGGCCTCTTCCATGGGTGGTCGGAGCGATCATTGTTCTGATGCTTACCATTTACTATTATCAGTGGATGCCTGCTCTTCTTCTCGTCATTTATGCTCTTTATGGTCTGATACGACCCTTCATAGGGAAGACCTTAAGGAAGGGGATAGAGGATGAAATTTTGAGCCCGGAAGAAGATGATTCTGATTTGGAGAAAGAACCTGGTATCGATAATAAATAATAACTAAAGACATCCTGATCTATTTTTGTTTATTATAAAATCATTGTAAGTGTCTGATTTTTACCAGCACCGGTTGGTGACAACCCTTCATCAGTTAGCTGAGCCGAGCTTTAATGATCAGCAGGAACAGCTCAAGAAGTATGCAAGGGATAAACCAATTACATTGGTTATGCCTGCTCTCTATTCAGAGGTGGAAGGGCCTGCCCTTCCCGGCATCCTGGAACACTTAGAGAAAGTAGAGTTTATCAATGAAGTGGTCATCTCCATGAACAGAATGGGCTCTGATCAGTTTAAGAAGGCCAAGGAATTTTTTTCAAGACTCCCGCAGAAGCATTTCATTATATGGAACGACGGACCGCGCGTGAGCGAGATTTATAATGAATTAAAAGAGGCTCAGATCACAGAATATATTCCCGGGAAGGGTTGCAATGTGTGGATGGCTTATGGGTTTATTCTTGCAAGAGGAAACGCGGGTATTATTGCAATGCATGACTCTGATATTCTTTCCTATCATCGTGAAATGCTTGCGAGGTTGTGTATGCCGACAGCGCATCCTGGGCTCGGATATGATTACTGCAAGAGTTACTACGGACGGGTCAGTGACCGGATGTACGGGCGCGTTACAAGACTCTTTGTAATTCCTTTGTTGAGGGCTCTCATTAAGGTCTATGGAAACCTCAGGATGCTCGATTACCTTGAAGATTTCCGTTATCCATTGTCTGGGGAATTTTCTATTTCAACGGATCTTGCCAGGAGAGTTGGCATGCCTGGGGACTGGGGGCTGGAAGTTGGTATGTTGGTGGAGGTTTATCATAACACGACCGTGAAAGGGATATGCCAAGTTGATCTGGGATCAAATTTTGAGCACAAGCATCAGCACTTAGGGCACCAGCATGATGACCCCGAGCCGACAATCGATAAGGGACTCATGAAAATGGCAAGAGAGATTGCGTTGAGCCTTTTCTCGAGCATTACTTCAGAGGGGGTCGTAATGGATTCTGGCTCACTTAAGGCTCTTCGATTAACTTATGAGCGAATCGCCAAGGAATTGATTCAACGCTATCATGACGATTCTACAGTGAATGGTCTTAAGTATTACCGACACGAAGAGGCCGAAGCGGTAGAAGCTTTCAGTGCATCCCTGAATAATGCGATTCAAGTCTTCACTACTGAAGGTTATAAGGTAAGACAGATTCCGAACTGGAACCGTACATTTTCAGCTGTGCCTGATCTTGCTGACCGTCTTAAGGAGGTAATTGAAGCTGATAACGAGTAAGGAGAAACCCGGTTTATATTGCGAGCATCATTGAGGCGATGCCAAAATATATAAGAAGTCCGAGCACGTCGACGATCGTGGTAATGGCTGGGGACGCAACTACTGCAGGATCCAGTTTACAGGACTGAGCCATCATGGGTAGGGCTGCGCCGATGAAGGTTGACGCTGAGACCTGAATGGTCAGAGCAATTCCAACGGTGATAACTAGATCGCTTAGGTCGTGCCCTCCGGTGATGGACTTCAAGGTATCGGGGTTGATAAAGGTTGTGATAAGGATCCAGCTTCCAATTGCAATAAGAGCGCCGAGTAGTGCACCGAGGGCGAGCCCGATCCGCAGCTCTTTCCAGACGACACGAAAAAATTCGGAGGGTGTGAATTCGCCCAGTGACATGGCGCGAATGACCATCGTTGCTGCCTGTGATCCAGTGTTGCCGCCAGTCGCTACGATCATGGGCATGTAAACGGCAAGAATGAAAACGTTCTCGAGGAGGCTCTCGTAATTGAGGATGACCAGACCAGAGAGAATGGCCACGATTGCCAGAAAGAATACCCATACTGCTCGGCGCTTGAAGTGCGAGAGAACCGGAGATTTCAGATAACCTTCCTCGTCCCTTTCACCCGCGATAGCGGCAGCCATTTCAAGGTCCTCCGTGGACTCCTCTTCCTGAATTTCAAGGGCATCATCATGGGTAATGATGCCAAGGAGTCGATCCATGTCGTCAATGACCGGTAATGCCAGCATATTATACTTCAACATCATCTTAAGAGCTTCCTCCTGGTCCTCTTCTGCCCGGATCGCGAGTTTCTCATGATCCATGATATCCTTGATGGGAGTGCTCCATGCATTAAAGGTAAGGTCTCTGAGTCGAACCTTTCCAAGGATCCTTTTATTCTCATCGACCACGTATATTCTTGCCAGGATTTCCGCGTCTTCCTTGGTCTCCTCCAGAGTCTCGATCGCTTCCTTCACGGACATGTTTTCTTGGAGGGTCGCGTACGCAGTGGTCATTCGGCCACCAGCAGAATCTTCTGGATATCCTAGGAGCGTTTCTGCGGCACCTTTCTTCTCATCTGAAAGTAATTCTACGTAGGTCTTCTGCTGGTCCTCGTCCGTTTCCTGTATGAGGTCAGTGACGACGTCATCGGGAAGGCTTTCAAGGATCACTGTCCTGTCCTTTTCCTCAAGACTTGCTATCAGGTCAGCGGATTCCGAGGCAGGCAGGAAGCTCGTGATGAGGGACAGGGCATCGTTATTGAGGAACTGAGCGAACTGGATTTGCTGCTCTTCATTGAGAGAAGTGAAGGCCGCGGCGGCATCAGCGGGGTGAAGGCTGTTACAGATTTCCTGAAGCTCGGATTCATTTCCGCTCCTAATGGCCTTTTTGATTGATTCCGGAATCTTCATCTTCTGGGTTCTTGAGAGGCTGAATTAGAATCTTTTTTTTCAGGAAGTGAATTAATTTCTTTAATTTGATGGCGGAAGTATGACGATTTCAACCCGCCGGTTCAGGGATTGTTCCTCCTTATTTCCTTTCGGATTAGTTAGAGGCTTGGTTTCACCGAAGGCCCGGACCTGCAATACCTGAGCTGGAATAGATAAGTTATCAACGAGCCATTCCTTTACCGAGAGCGCTCTTTGACGGCTCAGGGATAAATTATATTCTTCGGGCCCGGTACTGTCCGTGTGTCCTTCAATGATGAAGGTTGATCCAGGGTTTTTCTGAATGAGTAGGCCAAGTTTCATGAGGCTCTTTCGTGCTCCCTTATGAAGGGATACTTCATTATATCCAAAGAGAAGATCAGTGGGCATTAGTATTGGTTTTGTCTGATCAAGGATCGGACCTACCTTGCCTAACAATTGGTCAAGGTCACTGAATTGACTCTCATCCACTTCACCGGACTTGGACAGTTTTGCCAAGGTTTCTTTGTAGTTTTTTAAGAGTGTCGCTTCATCGATCAGGTCATCTTTTTGTTCACCAAGATCAATGACTAGTTGGTCCGGTGATGTGATGGGGGTTTCCTTGAGGGAGGCTTTGGCCAGGGTCTTCAGGTCCTTGCGCATTTGCTCTGACTCCTGTTCGAGCAGTGAAGTGATATCCTTGTTCCCGGGATCGATTCCCGTGAGTGGCTTTTCCTCTTCCCCGGGCCTGAGTCTGATCCCTGATTCGGGAATCTTGTACGGATCCTCTGTTTGCTTTAGAAGTTCCTGGGTATTTATTTCATTTAATAAATTTTTCTGGGTCTCGTCCTGTGACGCTGGTTCTTCCTCTTTCGGGGTTTCGTCAATCATTCCCCTGACCCTGAAGTCTTTTAAACTTTCTATGGCAGACTTGGTTGGTGCCTCGTCCGCAGGGATTACAATCTTTTCGAACCAGGTGTACAGACCGAAGTGCAGGCCGAAAGAGAAGATGACCGCCATGATCATCAGAGGCTTTATCCAAGAAGTCCCGCCGGCGTGGGCGGGTTCCCAATCATAGTTGAATTGGATTGCCATTATTTAACTAAGATTCCTTTGAGCTGAGCGGAAGTCAAGGTTCACTGAATAAAGAGAACGTTCGAGCAGGGCTTGATTTTTCATACAATTCCCCGAACCTAACGGCCCCGGGCATGCTTTGAGCGTGATTATCCTTAAAAAACAAATAACCTAATCATAAAAACGATGGCCTCTGATTCTGATCGCAACGAAAGAATGGAAAAAATTGTCAGCCTTTGTAAGCGGCGTGGCTTTATATTTCAGTCCGCCGAAATGTATGGGGGTATGAACGGTTGCTGGGACTATGGCCCTCTCGGAACTGAGTTGAAGCGTAATCTTAAGGATTACTGGTGGAAAAAGACCGTGACAGAGAGGGAGGACATTGTCGGAATGGATGGATCTATCCTCACTCATCAGGACGTTCTTAAAGCTTCAGGTCATGTGGGTGGTTTCTCTGACCCGATGTCTGATTGTCTGCTTTCGAGGGCAAGGCTCAGGGCCGATCAGGTCCCTGAGCAGTCCGGTGTTGCTGTCTGGTACTCGGGAGCAAAGCATGAGGCGACCGATTGGTCGGTTAACACCGAATTTGCTGTTCTCGTTCCTGAAGGTAAAGATCCTGACTCGGCCAAGAAAACGGCCCGTCAGTTTTACGGTGAGAGAATGCCTGATAAGAAGATTTCACCTAAGGAGCTGGAGCTCATTGAGGAGAAACGTGAAGAACTCGAGTCGACGACTCGATTCAATCCAGCAAACGGGTCTCTATTGACGGAGCCCCGTGAATTTAACCTAATGTTCCAGACCAGTGTCGGTGCGTCCAGTGATGAGGGTTCGGTTGCGTATCTTAGGCCCGAAACAGCACAGTCGATTTTTGTTCAGTTCAAGAATATTCTTGAAACGTCCAGACAGAAGCTCCCGTTCGGAATTGCCCAGATCGGAAAAGCTTTTCGTAACGAAATTAATCCGCGTAATTTCACTTTCAGGTCCCGTGAATTTGAACAGATGGAGACCGAGTTCTTTTGTCGTGGTGAGGACGGGCTCCGTCTCACTGATGAGTGGTTAGAGAAGAGACTTAATTTCTATGGGGAGATAGGGATACCGCGTGAGAAACTGCATGTGCTTGACGTGCCGGACGGTGAGAGGGCTCATTACTCAAGTAAGACTTATGATATTGAGTATGACTTCCCGTTCGGGATTCAGGAACTTGAGGGAGTCGCTTACCGGACCGATTATGACCTAAAGAAGCACGGTGAAGCGAGCGGCAAGCCGATCGAATACTTTGATGAGCAGACCAAGGAGAAACTCATTCCGCACGTGGTTGAGCCGAGCGCGGGCTGTGACAGGACTGTCCTTGCTCTCATTTGTGAGGCCTTTGACGAGGAGACCATAACTAATGAGAAAGGCAAGGAGGAGACTAGGACAGTGATGCGTTTTGATCCGAAAATGGCACCCGTTAAGTGTGGAATATTTCCATTATTGAAGAATAAGCCAGAGCTTGTGAATAAGGCCAGGGAGGTCAAGGAACTGCTCCTTCCTTTTATGAATGTTTTCTATGATGAGGCTGGAGCCGTGGGTCGGCGTTACCGTCGTCAGGACGAGATAGGGACTCCTTTCTGCGTGACCATTGACTTCGATACTTTAGGAGAGGACGGGTCCGATCTTGAGGGTACTGTCACGGTCAGGGAAAGAGATTCGATGAAACAGGAGAGGGTTCCCATAGCAGAGCTCTCAACGTATCTCTTGCAGAGGATTGTCTAAATCACTGGTTTTCCGGTTTGAATTTGTCTAACTCCTTTTCTTTAAATGATTGATGGGGTGGGTACTATAGAGTTCAGAAGGAAAGAAAAGCACCGTAACTGTTACTTTTTTACCTTCACATAGTCAGGCGCCATTTCCTGGTTCGCCGTTGCCGTGGTAAGTGACTGAAGATAATTAGTGACTTTGAGGAGGCCCGCATAATCGATCTTGTCTGGAGTGTCTGCCGGCGTGTGGTAATCATCGTGAAGTCCAGTGAAGAGCGCCAAAATAGGGATCCCTGCATTATAGATGGGCGTTGAATCAGTTGGCAGATAAGGGCTTTCGGATTTTTCTATTTTCATTTCGCCCTCGATCGAATCCACAATGCCGTTCCACGCTGTGCTTGATCCAGTCCCATGCACGACCAGAGCCTTTTCATTTAGCCGTCCGATCATATCCAAATTGAGGTAAGCTGAAATGGATGGATAAATGCCGTCACCTTTAAGCTCTTTTTGTTTTTTAACGAAGTGCTTTGAACCAAATAGCCCCATCTCCTCGCCTGACCATGCAGCAAATATAATGTCCCTTTTTAGTGCGAGCTTACCCTGATTTTTAAGGTCAGTGTAAAATTGAGCCAACTCCATGACCGAGGCAACTCCTGAAGCGTTATCATCTGCTCCGTAGTGAATTAAAGCAGTGTCCTTACCTTTGGCGCGTGTCCCGCCTCTAGTGCCTAATCCGAGATGATCAATGTGCCCGCCGACCATGATGGCCTCTTCGGATGGATTCTCCTTTACCTTCAGTCGTGCGATCACGTTACGCCCCTTGTCCTCTTTTTTGGTTAGGCCTATTTGTGCAGAAATACTGTAAGGTAGAGGGAATCCTCCTACCTTTTTGCCGCTGTAAAAAGACTCAAAAATATCTTTAAACGAATCGTTATCTGTTCCTCCTAGTAATGAGCCGGCGAGTTCATCTGAAACAGTCATAGCGGGTAGTATTTCATTATTACTTCCAACGTTCTGTGAGGGGGGGACAAGCATTTTCCCAACTCCGGGGTTCGGCCCTTTAATGTAGATGATACCCCTTGCTCCGAGTTTCTTGGCTTGCTGTGCCTTATTAACTAGTGGCCCGAACTTTTGCAACTCCTTACGATCTTTTGGTGATCCGCGAAACACAAGGACCCACGCATCTTTCACATTAAGATTTTCAAACGAATTATATTCCTTATCCTGAATTCCGAACCCTGCAAATACAGTGCGGGTTGGTTTCATTTCACCAGAAACACTAAAATTGACGGGGAGATAGTGCTGTCCCGGCTCGAAGGTTCTGACTAGTCCAAGAGGTTCGTGAATTTGAATAGTGAGTTGATTTTCACTGTTCATTTCCTTGCCCGCATTGAAACCGAATTCCTGAAAGTAGGTCCCATCATTTCCAGCAGGCGTAAGACCGAGCCCCTCAAAGAAACTAGCTAGGTAAGCAGTAGCCATCCGTTCTCCTTTATCACCGGTGCCCCGGCCCTCGTACTCTTCGGACGCTAACCTTTCAAGAAAGTTCTTCAAATCACCTTGATTGATTGTTGCTGCACTGGACTTGATCGCGGATTGACCGTGTTCCTTTGCTTTGGCTTCGGCCTCAGGAAAATCGGCTCCGGTGCTTTGGCAAATACTGAAGAGGATAACAGTGACGCAATGCACCGTGAAATATTTTAGGAATTTTAGGCGATTCATTTATTTCCGTTTAAAGTTATCTTTGAGAGAGGCGATTCTAAATTTACTGATCTTTAATTGTTGAGGCAGAGATCAAACTGGATATTTGTACCTGAAAGGGGATGAGTAGAGGATGTAAAACGTAATAGCATTTCTCCTTTATTATCTGTACTATAACCATGATGAAAGTTTTTTATCCCCACTTTATTACTATTTTTCTGTTAATTTCATGCTCTGTCATCATGGTTTCAACTGCTCAGGCTGAATTGGTCGGTTACTGGAAACTTGACGGAGACTTTACTGATTCCTCGGGGAACGGCAACGACGGGACTCTCTTTGGTGGAGCAATTTATTCCAGATCGATCCCGGATTCTGTGGGTACCGGCCAATCAGTAGCCTTTGATGGAACTGTGGGGACTTACGGAAGCATTAACCATGAGGAAGGAGGAATTGCGATCACGACGGTTCCTTCCTACACGGTGTCAATGTGGGTACAGGCCGATGGAACGATAGATAACAATGATGACAGAATCTTCTCCGAAGGAATGAGCACCAACAACAATCCTCTCTTTAATATGGGAACAAAAAACAATGGTTCTGATGGAACTGTTGACCTGTATGTGAGGAACGGAGCCCA
>DUBC01000017.1 GCA_012960505.1 Verrucomicrobiales bacterium | reverse complement strand
TCGTTCACCACCACAGGAATGAACACAAATGCAAACTTCACAGGAGTAGACACGGCCGGAATCAGTCCTAGTGATGAGCACACATTCATCATCTCAGCTCGTGTCGGTGGTGCGAACCAAGACCTTTTCATTGATAACCTTATTATAAGCACAGAAACAAATGAACCGATCAGGAACGGGGAACTCTATATTAGTGAGTTTTGTGCAAGGAATGACAGCACACTGGAAGACGAAGACAAGGAAACTTCCGACTGGATAGAAATACACAACGGCCAGGATTCGACCGTTAATCTTGAAGGCTATTTCCTGACAGACAATACCGAAGATTTAACCAAGTGGGAATTCCCTGCTGTGACACTTGGTTCCAACGAATATCTAGTAGTATTCGCTTCTGGAAAGAACCGCAGAGATCCCAACAGTGAACTGCACTCGAACTTTTCTCTAGCAGGTGAAAATGGTCAGCTCGCTTTCATTGCAGCAGACGGGAAAACCATACTCAGCGAATTTAATTATGAAGAACAGGTCGAGGACGTGAGTTACGGAGAGCTCGGGACAGAAAGGACGTTCGGATACTTTGATAATCCTACCCCAGGAAGTGCAAACCGAGCCCCCCAGTTTCCGAATCCACCAGGCGCAGAACTCCAATTTGATAAGCCAGGTGGATTGTTCAGTGGGAGCACTACTCTCCGCATTCTCACTCCTGAATCACCGAACGCAGTCGTCAGATACACAACCAATAACAGTGTTCCCACATCTTCCTCCACAGTATATAATGATTCACCCTTCACAATCAGGGACACGACTACGATCCGTGCAAGGATCTATGAGCCTGGTAGACCTCCAAGCGACGTAAAGAGTAGAACCTTCATTGAACTGAACTCTAGTATGGCCAATTTCACTTCCGGATTGCCTATTATTGTAGCAGACACGAACGGAGCGAACATCGATGATGGAAATAGAAATTTTCGTTTCTCATACAACGTCGTCATTGACAGGGACCCTGCTGACGGGTTCGCCCACATGAACGGAACTCCCGACTTTCAAGGAAGAGGAAGCATGCATATTCGTGGGCAAAGCTCATCAGGATTCGCTAAAAAGCAATATGCATGGGAAATTAATAATAATGAGGGGGAAGACAAGGACGAGTCCATACTCGGTATGCCCAGCGAATCAGACTGGATCATTCATGCACCTTATTCTGATAAGACTCTCATGCGTAACGTACTCACATACAATCTGGCCAGAGACTTATGGGGAAATCAGGGCGGAGTGAGGACCAGATTCGTTGAGTTATTCCTTAATACCCGAAAAGGAAGTGACGTATCAATGAGTGATTACCGTGGCGTTTATGTGCTCATGGAAAAAATCAAAATATCCAAAGGGAGGGTAGAAATCGAGGATCTGGAAAATGACGTCACTGACCCAGAACTGATTCAGGGAGGATACATCTTCAAAAAAGATAAAGCACCACGTAGCCAGCCCTGGTCCACTGCCGTTGAAAGGGTCCCTCTGGACATGCACGATCCTGAAAGAGTCAGCACTACTCAGTTGAATTATCTGAAAGGTTACGTCAACGATTTTGAACGGGCCCTTCACGGGGAGGATTTTGAGGATCCGCAAATTGGCTATAGCGGATTCATTAATGTCCCTACCTTCATTGACAATCACTTGTTTGTTGAATCATTCAAAGAGATTGATGGATACAGGATCAGTGCCTATTTCGTCAAACCAAGATACGAGACAATACGCGCCCTGCCTGTATGGGATTATAATTTGGGTTTGGGAAATGCCAATTATCTTGGCGGTGAAAATCCCAGAGGCTGGTACTATCCTCAGGTAGGCGGAAGTGACTATTACTGGTATCAGAGACTATTTAAGAGCAGAGAATTCAGATTATCATACTGGGACAGGTTCTGGGAACTTAGAAGGAGCACGTTCAGTGACGAAAACCTGATGAACCAAATTGATCGTTGGGACACCGAACTGGACTTGCCGAACGCTCAGGGAGAATCCGCAATAACACGAAATTTCAATAAGTGGAGAATCCTTGGCAATTACCTCTGGCCCAATGCCGGAGGATATCAGTCAAGGCGTACTCACCAGGCAGAGGTCGACTGGATGAAGAACTGGCTCAGGCAAAGACTTGATTGGATAGAAACTCAATCAAGAGGCACATCAGAATCCAACTCAGATTACGCCCTTCCACCGGACTTCAACAAGTTAGGGGGCGAGGTTAACTCAGAATTCAAGCTGCAGATATCTGATCCGAACAAATGGTCAAGGTCAACTATCTATTATACTATTGACGGTACCGATCCAAGAGTGCCAGGAAATGCAAGAGGCATTGTTACTACATTCATTACTGAAAATTCAGACTGTGAAGTATTAATCCCTTCCGAAACAAATGGGGGCAGTTCTCTTTCCATTGCACAATGGACAAACACTTCTTCCCCTCCTAACAGTGATAACTGGACGATAGGGAAACAGGGCGTTGGAATCGAGAGAAGCCCTTCCGGCACTTACGATCCTAATATCGGAGTCGATGTTGAAGAAGAAATGTACCGCACCAATCCGACTGCATATATTCGCGTACCATTCAATATAACTGCCAAACAGCTAGAAGGACTCACTCAGCTCACCCTTCGGGTTAAGTACGATGATAGTTTCGTAGCGTATCTGAATGGAGAAGAAGCCACGCGTGACTCAGCACGTAGTCCGGCAGATTTAGCTTGGAACTCAAGAGCAACTTCATCTCATAGTGATTCTGAAGCTATGACCTTCATGGAATTTGATATGACACCTCATATCGAAGGATTAAATGCAGGTGAAAATATGTTGGCTATGCACGGATTGAATGCCGGAGCAAATAGTAGTGATGCTCTATGGAGATTTGAACTCATCGCAACAGCAGGTTCAGGAAACAGCCCTTCACCAAATGCTTACGCTTACGAGGGTTCGATAGAACTTGAAGGTGGAGTCGAAGTCAGAGCACGGACATTCGATGGGGCCGACTGGAGCCCGGCAACCCAAGCACTCTTCAAAGTAAACACGTTAACCGCATCCAATAATAACATTGTTGTCTCTGAACTCAATTATCGCCCTGCATCAGCAACGGACGAGGAAAAAGAGGCAAGCCATGAAAGCCGAGGAGACTTTGAATTCATTGAGTTAATGAACATTCATCCGACTCGTTCAGTTAACCTCGAAGGAGTCGCAATCAGTCAAGGTGTTGATTTTACTTTTGACAATAGACTCAGCGCTGAAGCTCTCGTTCTTTCTCCAGGAAAAAGATTAGTCATTGTAGACAACATCGAAGCTTTCAATTTCCGATATGGAAACCCAAATGTAATCATTGCTGGAAATTTTTCAGGGAATCTGAGTAATGACGGAGAACAAATTGTCATCCTTGGAGAATCAGGAAGTACTATCAAAGATTTTACTTACAACGATGTAGAACCATGGCCAATTTCAGCGGATGGAGAAGGTTTTACATTAACTCTGATAGACCCAACAATGAACCCTGATCATTCAAAAGCAACTAGCTGGCGTGCTAGTAGCTATGTTGGAGGAAGCCCTGGCCAAGAAGAGGATACAGGATTCAACGGTGACCCAGAAAAAGATGAGGACCAAGACGGTCAAAATGCCTTCCTTGAATTTGCCCTTGGAACAGATGACGCAAATTCAAATTCTCGAAGCGCTCCATCTGTTAGGATCGAATCTATAGACGTTAATGGACAGACAGGACAATATGTAATCTTTGAGTTTCAGCTAAGCTCTAATGCTAATGGTATTACTCATTTGATCCAGACAAGTTCAAATCTCAGAGAATGGAACGAATCATCGGACCAGTTCAGTTTAGTTTCCACAACCAGCAATGGTGACGGAACAGAAAAGGTAACTTATCGTTCGAACGAGCCTTTCAGTTCTCTAGATAATGCTTTATTTTATAGGTTAAGCGTTTCAAGCAATTAAGAACCGAGGCCTTTTGAAAGAGCATTAATCTCTTTGGAAAATGCATGCAGGCTCTCAGAGAGAGCCTTTAGAGTAACAGTCGAATCTTCAGATGGACTCAGGTTTTTTCCTTCTTGATTGAACTGATCAAACGGCCCCTTGAATGCTTGAGCTGACTTCATCGCATTATTAATTAAAGAGCGGATCTTATCAGCTCGTGAATTAGGGGTCTGCTCTGCAAGACCTATTAAACCAAGGCCTAGAACCTGTAACTTTCCATCCAATCCGACATAGGCACCAGCTGCCAGATTAGATATTCCTGCAACGGTATGTAAAAAATCAAAATGCGTCGTGTCACTGAATGTGGATTGCTCCTTAAAAGTTGCACCCTTAGAAATTATAGACCCAATTTGGGACTTGGCCAGATCATCAGCCAGAAACGATACCATTCCTAGGATCTTTGTTATTGCTTGGTCCGAAGGCATCGACTCTAAACTCGATCTCAAATTATTTTTACTCTCAGGATCCCACTCGGAAACCAAATCCTTCAAGTCTTGAATTAGAAGCTCACAGCAGACCAATAAATAATCTGCCCGCCGCTTGGCCAATTCTGAATTATTTTTATCATAGTCTTTGAATGAACGTTTTCCGCTTGATTCTTTATCTAAATCTTCCCCCCATAGAAGAAACTCAATGACATGGTACCCAGTAGTAAAATCTGATTCGCCTGCCTTCAAATTCATGCTCCTAAGCAATTCAGAAGTAATGGCCGGGTACTTCTCTTTGCTGCTAATTATATTTCCTCCTACCATTAAGCAAGTATAATCGATATGTCCCGGATCAATTGGCCAACCGTTTAACCGATTAGAAATGTCAGAACCAACTTTCCCGGATTCGGCAATTACACGGGAAAATTCACTCTGCAGAAAAGGTAACCTTGCCCGCATCCAGCTCACCTTTGCGAGTAGATGCGTTTCAGCCTTCGGATCTTTGACAAAAGCAGAAACAGCCTCCTTGAGAGCCATCCCCTGAGAAAGCGCTGACCTAGAGGCAGTCTCCGCAATATTGGAATAATTGGAAACAAATAGCTGTTTCGCCTCACTAACATTCTTTGGGACTGGTGCCTTAAGAATTAATTTTGATTTTCTAGGGGCAAAGAGCCCATCTTGGGCAGGACTTGGCAAACAGTTAATATGGCATAAAGTTGTGCCTACAATTAAAGAACGGAGTAAAATTCTGAGGTTCATATTCATGTCTTTAATAATATGTTTAAACTGAAACATACCATAACGGCAGTTGCCATACTAAACTCTTTTTCCTGCTCTTCAAATAAAGGGCCTGATAAAAAAATCTCTATAGATGAATCTGTCATTGAATTATTTGATGGGAAATCTTTGGGAATATGGGAAGAAATCCAATTTAGAGAAGGAAACGATGCCAATGTGCGGATTGAAAACGGAAAAATTATTTTCGACCGCGGAGACCCTTTGACCGGCATAGCTATCAATGATTCCAGCTTCGAACCGCCTGATGATGAATACGAAATTATAATAAAAGCACGTAAGATTGATGGGCGGGATTTTTTTTGTGCACTGACTTTTCCAGTTCCTGAAAAGAATTCATACTGTACCTTTGTGACAGGAGGATGGGGAGGGCAGGTCACAGGATTATCCAATATTGATTATCTCGACGCAAACAGGAACATTACTAGGAGCACTCTGAATTATGACCATGATCGTTGGTATATCATTAGAGTGAAAATCACGCATGGGAGAATCCGATGCTGGATAGATAAAAGATTAGTCGTTAATTGCTTCATTGAGGACAAACACATTTCCATGCGTCCGGGCCCGATTGAAAAGTGTCAGCCTTTTGGAATAGCAAGCTATGAAACTACAGTGGAATTTGAATCGATCTCTTTAAGAAAAGTTCTCATCAATAACTAATCGATGGCTCCATCACTTTGCAGATCCAGCAATTATGCATTAAGAGTTAAAATACAATGAGTGATAACACTTCCATAAACCCGGTCCATTTTCGGGAAAAAATTCGGAGAATCATATTTGATCACAATACTCCATCCTCTAAAGGATTTGATATTGCATTGCTTGTTTTAATCTTTCTCGCCGTTTTCGCAACGATGCTTGAAAGCATGGAAAACATTCGTAATCAGCACGGTGATGCACTCAGGGCAGCAGAATGGATCTTCACTATCTTATTTATGTTTGAATACGCTGCACGGATTTATTCAGTAAAATCACCATTCAAATACATTCTAAGCTTTTATGGAATCATCGATCTGCTCGCCTGGATACCTCTATGGATTACCCTTCTAATGAATGAGGACAGCGCTCATTACTTGGCCATCGTAAGAATTTTAAGGATGCTGAGAGTATTCAGGATATTCAAGTTAATTGATCTCATTGGTGATTCGAACCGACTCATAAGGGCCATGCGTGATAGTAGCGGGAAGATATTTGTTTTTCTCTTTTTTATTCTGACACTTGTCACAGTAACGGGTTCAATCATGTACATTGTTGAGGGTTCTCAGAACGTGAAATTCAGCAGCATTCCTACAAGCATTTATTGGGCAATTATAACTATAACAACTGTAGGATTTGGAGACGTTGTTCCTATAACGGTAGCAGGAAAAATAATCACCTGTATCATGGTCCTCATTGGTTATGCAATCATTGCCGTTCCTACCGGCATAGTAATAGGTGCCATGAGAGATTCAAAGCGTGCAGCAGCTAGCGGTCGGTCTTGTTCAGAATGTAGTCGGGACGGACACCACGGGAGTGCTGTTTTCTGCTATCACTGTGGTAGCAAAATTGACAAATCATAAAATAAATATGAGATCAAAGCGTCTTTAAATACGCATAAAGATCCGCAAGCTGACCAGCCCCAAGGCCCAGAAGCAATCCTTCAGGCATAAGTGAATTGGACCAGTCCTTCTGTTCAATGATATCGGGCTCATTCAATCTCACCGTCCTTCCTGAACCTGTCCTTACTATGACCCCATCAGCAGAATTAAACGCAATTCTTCCGATATGCTTAGCCCCATCATTCATAGTAAAAACTGTCGCCCTGTAAGCAGGAGGAACATTAGCATTTGGCGCTATAATCGAACGGAAAAGATCAATCGGTGATAATCTCTTCGAAATACCCGCCAGATCCGGACCCAATGCATTTGCAGAAAGATGGCAAGAAACACATGCTCTTTCTGCAAAAATTTTCTCTCCCTTTTTTAGATTCCCGATAGTCCAATCAACATCAGATAGGAGTGCATTCCAATTGACCTTGGAACTTGGATTGTCCGTCCTGAATGAACTGGAAATCAGAGGATAGTTTTTTGCAAGCCACTTAGTAGCCTCACTCCTATCTTCCAATTTTTTTCCAGCAAGACGGCTGATTAAAGGTAAACTAAGCCGCATATCAGACACTCCAAAGAGTGCTATTAATTCTTCAGGTTCAGCTCTCGGTCCAAGAACTGCCAAGGCCTCAATAGATGATGACACTGCACTTTGATCGCTATAATTGAGTGCAGCCAAAAATAAATGACGGTCCTTTTCTGCAGGCTCCTTGGACAATTGGATTACGGCAGCAGCTCTAAGAGAAGGGTTCTCTGCTAGGACCCTGAAAAGTGGAACTGAACGTGTCAAATCAAGAGCAGAAATAAGAGTGATCAAATCAGCTCTCCAACCATTCTTAGACTCTTTCAACGCGGCTAAAAAGAAAACTTCAGCGGCCCTACTACGGAAAGGCTCAGGAAAGGCTGCGGCAATTCCGACATGATTGGGTCTGGCTAAGAATGGGCTCTTGCACATGTGTTCAAAAATTGACCCTCGTTCTGCAAGGCCTGCGATCACTTCATTAAGTCTATCAATGTAAGTTTGCTTGGATCTCACCTGCTTGCCCTGAACCTTTGAATCGAGATGCAGGATCGATTCGGATATTTGCTTAGCTGAATCCGAATCCAAACTCGATGATAATCGGGCCAGGCAAGCAAGAAAATGAAAGTCCTCCTCGGGTCTGGAATCTTTAGTAATAAAACTCAATATCCTTGAGGAGGAGATGGGGTGGGAATCACGCAACATAGCAATGAGTCGGGCAGATTCTCTTCGCTCATCTAAGTTCAGAGAATGTAACAGAGCTCGGGACGAATTACGGGCCATGACAAGCAGATCATTATGTTCTTTATTGAAAATTTCATCAGTAGAGAGTTCATACCCAGTGAAAGATTCTTTTGATGGACTCTTCAAGTTCCAATCACCTAAGGCTTTCATCAACAAGCGAAGCGATCTCATTCTATCTTCTATAGGTGCATGCAATAATGTACTATCAAGATGCCTAGCCACGATCATTGCTTCTTCAGATTTAAGTCCGGAATTCAATTTTTCGGACCCCTTCTGGAAGCCTTTAAAAATCACTTTACCCATTCTGATAGGCTCTGCCTCAGGTCTCGGATCTTTATGTTTGATATGATAAACGGATCCGGTCGTGCCTCGACCGCCAACCGAAAGAAAAATTGAACCATCTGATCCCACTTCAATATCACTTGGAGCAAAACCATTAGTTCCTGAGGATTCTAGAAAAGTATCAGTAACCGGAAAGCCAACTTCTTCAATGAGGCCAGTGGCCTGCGTGACATAGACCTTACCAAAGGTCCAATCACAATAAAAAACAGCATCATGATAATGTTCTGGAAACGCTGTGTGCCTGTAAACAGCGACTCCTGTCGGTGATCCCCTCCCAATATTAACTACTGGCTTTACGCTATCGTAATAATAGTCCGGTCTTTTCCAGCCTCGCTTCCAACCTGATAAACGCCAACCATGATGTGCACCGTCCTCTAACCTATAGAGCCTAGTCGGAGAGTACCATGGAAGGAAAAATTCCCTCTCACAATCACTGTCATAAGTAAATATTTGCCCCTCACTATTAAAATCGAAATCATAGGGATTGCGTAATCCATGGCACAAGAGAGTAGAGTCCGAAAGGTTTGAAGAATAACGAATCAAGGCACCACCCTCTAATTGTGAATATCCCTTCATGTCCTGATGACCAGCAAATTTAGAATCGTTCCCTCCAATTAAATATATTCTTCCCTGACTATCCTTTCGAATGGCATGGATCCCATGTTCTCCGCCTCCAAACTTACCTATCCTAAAAGGTTTAGAATCAAATTTACCGTCTCCATTCTTATCAATGTAACGGTTAAAATATCCTCCTTCTGTCGTGAGCAGAGTCCTTTCATCCAGAAAAAGCATGCCCATTGCGCCGGCACTGGATTTAATGAGTATGGTTTCTGTATCTGCTACCCCGTCTCCATCTTTATCCGTTAATCGCTTAATATAACCTCTAGATGAAATCACAACAGATCCGGAAGGATCCAAAGTCATTGAATAGACATCCGGTGCAATTATTGAATCAGCATAATGAGTAATTTCAAATCCTGGAGCAATTCTCAAACCAAGATCATTAACAGGAACCAGCTCAGCAGGTGCCTGACTAACGGAGGCAAGTGCAATGAGTAAACGAATCTGCATCACTAGATATATTAATGCCTGTAATATAAAAAACGAGTCCGATCTAAGAAAACAGCCTCAACCTTTTCTTTAAGATAGCCAAGGCTTAGCAGGAACAGATCCTCGAGAACGAGAACGTTTGTAACCTCCCCCATTAGCTGCCTGCCAAGCACTAATGCGGCGAATAAGTTCTCCCGTGGACGAATCTCCTGATGCGGTATCCACAAGGATGCTTGCCAAATCATTATCATATCGGATTATATCTTCGGCAAGTTCTCTGAGACTATCTTCTTGAGCAGATTCCTTAGCATATATCCAATCGCTTGGATCATCATGGGCATCAGGTTTGTCTCCATTTAATTCTGAAGACATATCGAATTCATTTTTATCAATATTTTCCGGACTGTTCGATCTTGGGTTGGGCATCTTATGTAATGTGTTTCTTGGATCTATTGATCCTCGGATTTTGAATCCAAGAACGTAGATCCCTTTTCTATGTATTCCCTGATCGAATCGATTAGTAAAAGGTTCGCAGTTTCGGCAGCATTCTTACCGAACATCCCAGTCTCGGTCATCCGATCCAAGTGTTCGCGAACCCTTTCCGTTACAGAAACGGTCAGTTGCACAGAGGAAATTGCATTTTTTTGCCGGGCCATCGAGATAAAAATCCAATAATAATGCCATTCTTTTCTCATTTGTAAAACATTTTTTTGATAATTATAGCAATTTTGCTTTATCTAGATCTGAAAGGGCTAATGATCGGAATTTATAAAACTTTTAGGTCTGATCCACCGCGGATCTTGCTTTCAAATGTTCAATAAGAAAATAAATAACGATTTATTCTTATTAATGACCGCCCTTTAAAAAGGCATTTCAATTTGCTGAAATGCTACTCGAGAGAAATGTGGATCAACTAAAAGTCAAACTTGCCAGGGTCATCAAGATTATCAAAACGGCCTGCCCTGTCATCAGTATCACGGACGATCTTCGCTTCGGGCAAAGCTTTGCGCAGAGTCGAAAGCCCATTAGAGGTGACTGCAGTATTCCAAAGGTACACTGCCTTTAAGTCTCGATACTTTGCTATGATCGGCATGCTCGCATCCGTAACTTTTGTGCCATATAAATTCAGCCATTCCAAAGATTGCAAGTCAGCTAAAGCTTCTATCCCCTTATCACCAATTTCAGTTCGATTAAGATTCAAATGAGTTAGTCTTCCCAGTTTCCCTACATGCTTGAGACCCTCATTGGTAACCTTGGTTCGACTAAGATCTGCTTCAACTACATTGGCTGCTATATGCAGAATCTGTTCTATCTCCTTATCTGTTATCTTGTAATAAGTCGAAATCCATTCAACTGATAAGTATTCAGGAAGAGTCGCAGAAACTGGATTGATTGTTGCTCCTAAATCTTCAAGGTAAGCTATCGCATCAGCGTTCGGTTCCCTAGCTGGCATACTCTTTACTTTTCGTGCATCAAGGTCAGCTGGAATTTTACCCAATGATCCGCCAGACCCTGAACTGAATTTAGCTCCATCATCAATCCATTTCTTTATTAAGGCCACTTCCTTAGTCGATAAAGGGCTGCCGTCATCTGGAGGCGGCATTAAATCATCAGCGTTCTTAGGCAATGATACACGTATGTAAAGCTCGCTATTTGATGCGTCTCCAGGCTCTAATACTCTACCTGAACGTATTCCTGTAGGAGTGTTTAAGACAAGGCCAGCTTTTGGCTTTTTATCTGATTCCTTTTTCTTGGCGGTATGACAAGAATTGCACTTTGAGGCCATGATCGGGGCAATGTGTTTCTTGTAATCCACATCTTGGCCAAGTCCTATCAACTGCAAAAACATGAGAACAGTGAAGCTAATAGACAAATTGCGGAAGGAAATATTCAGCATCATATCAATGCAAAAAAAGGAATTATTAGGGATTTTTTTCCTTTTTTACTATAATCTAAAACTAAGCAAACACCTCTTTTACAGGCTTAGCCTCATCACCAATAGTAAATGGACGACCTGAAGGAGAATTTACTACTTTTTCCGTAGGTAAACCTAGAGCATGACCAATCGTAGCATTGAACATTCCAGGAGTCACAATGCCTTCTTTGACAGTGTGTGCCTTACGGTCAGTTTCCCCATGAACAAAGCCACCCTTAACGCCTCCTCCTGCCATTAAGCAAGTAAAGGCTCTAGGGAAGTGATCCCTACCGGTATTATCATTAATTTCAGGAGTTCTTCCAAACTCAGTTCCAAGTGCAACTAACGTGGAATCCAAAAGACCTCTTCTTTCGAGATCGGATATGAGACCTGCGAGAGCAGTGTCCAGAATCTGACATTTAGACTCTACAGATACAAAGTTGTCGTTATGAGTGTCCCATCCACCCATGCTCACTTCTATGAATCGAACTTGATGCTCAACTAACCGACGCGCTAATAAGCATCCCTGACCAAATCCGTTTTGACCATAAAGGTCGCGAATCTTGATATCTTCATGATTAAGATCAAAGGCCTTAAGGTCCTCACTCGTCATGAGCTTGATAGCTTCATCATATAGACCGTGGTAGGTTTTGATTTGTTTTTGTTTAAATTTTCCATGGAAAGTTGTGTTCATCTTATCAGCCAGCTCAAGGCGACGATTAAAATCGGGCTCACTTACTGAATGTGCTCTCTTAGAATCCTTGAGCCCATCGTTCGCATTGCCGAGTGGAACACCTCCATATTTTGCACCCATGAATCCTCCAGTCGCATTCTCCGCGGAACCTCCAACCGATACGAATCCTGGAATCGTGGTATTTCTTCGACCTGATAATCTCATCACCCAAGCTCCCAATGCCGGATGCACAATGGTTCCACGCATAGGATAACTTCGATGAAGAAGGTACTGACCCTGCTCATGCGCTCCCTGATTGGTCCTCATTCCGCGGAACAGAGTAATGTAATTCATCATGGCCGCAGTCTTAGGAAGAAACCCCGAAATTTGTATGCCATCAACACTAGTATTTATTACAGGGGTTGGCCCCTGAACCTCTTGATTTTGAGGCTTAGGATCAAAAGTATCTAAATGACTCATTCCTCCAGACATATTCAGAAAAATGACACTCTTAGCCGCACCACGGCGCATCGGTGGAGCCGCAGCAAAAGTATCGTTAGTTGCAACTGTAGCTCCGAGCATTGGCAACACACTCACTCCCAAGCAATTCTTGGCAGCCCCTATCATGAATTGTCTACGACTTACTTCGTCGCTCTTATTGAATATGGTCTTATCTGGCATTTGTTTGTGACGGTTTACTTGTTTATGTCCTAAAATTTTTCTCTAAATTAATCACTGAACGAACATGAATTCCGCCGTGGAAATTAAGGCTGATACCATATTCTCCGGGGCAGACGCTCCATTCGATTTAAATTCCTCAATGAAAATTTCTTTCTCTAAAGTCGTAGGTAATCTTGAAAGTATACTTATAAAGGCACGGTTAATTTTTTCCTTATCAGTTTTACCCTTCTTCATTACGCGAAAAACTTTGGCGCTACCATTAGCCGTAATGTGTCGCTCAACGTGTCCGTTCAAAATTGAAAGTACCTGAGTAACATCCGAATCAGTACTTGAATTCTCAATCACTTCACGGTTCGACTGGCCAAACTGTCTCAGGAAATGGCCATTAGGCATGGGTGATTTAAGTTCAGAAGCACGCATCTCATCTCCGTACTTCTTGCTGGCATTATAGGCCATCATCATCTCCATCTTTTCGCCACCCCCCTTACTGCCGCCTTTATCTGCATTGATCTGGTCGTGCAGTTTCTTTGTATAATCCCAAACCTCTCCACCTGTATCAAAGGCCATCACATCGTTGTAAAGATCCTTCATTGATTTCTTACCAACGAGTACGGGCCTTCCCCCATAAATGATAGCATCTCCCCCGTATCCGTTTCCTTTCCTCTGGTCCAGCTTATCAATCTTGAGCGTCAATAGAGAATCCCAAATCTGTTCAGCGCTCAAACGCTTTAATTGACGACCATTGAAATGGTAAGCGGTCCGGTCAGGATGTTGAATGGTATTAGGGCTCAATTGAAAAGCATAACTCTTATAGAGAACCTTCTGAAAAGCCTTAAGATCATAATCAAGATCAACTAAAAGTTCCTCAAGGTAAGACATTAAAGATGGATTAGATGGTTCAGAAGCAGAACTAAAATTATCAAGTGGTTCAAATAAGCCAGTCCCCATTACCCTCTTCCACATTCTATTGGCTATGACCTTTGTGAATCGTGGATTGTCGGAACTCACTAGCCAATCAGCAAATTTCTGGCGGGCCTTGCCTGAGTCAGTGCTCTTGGATCTGGTACTGACCTTAATCGTTTTACCAAAATGACTTAGTGACTTGGCTCCTACCCTCTCACCAGGCTCCCCATCGCGATACTTATAATCCTTCGGCAGCTTAATGGTACCTGTTCCTGAATCACTAATTGAAAAATCATAAACCGCATATCTAACTAGCCGGGACACGTCTCTCAGCCCCCTGCTGACACCATCCATATCTTCCTTGTCTTCAAGGTATTCTGCCAAATGGTTCTTTGAAGTCTTTATCCCATTCGTAAATGCAGCCATCTGGTAAAAGTCCATCTGTTTCCATGAATCGAACGGATGATTGTGGCACTGCGCACATTCGATTCGAGTTCCCAGAAATATTCTGGTCGTGTTGGCCATATTGTCCTTGAGCATGCCCTTATCACGAACATAATAACCAACGGCCCCGTTCTGCCATCCTCCTCCAGTAGCAGCAACAAGCTGATGGACCATCGTTTTGTATGACTTGTTCTCGGCTATGGAATCCTTAATCCATTTTATGTAAGGTGCTCCGGAAGTATTCTGGAATGTGTCAGTGGCCCTTAGTAAGTCCGCCCACCAATTGAACATATGCATGTTATAGCCATAAGAACTTAACAAAAGTTCAATGAGTTTGTTTCGCTTCTCAGGATCTTCATCATTAAGAAATTCCACAGATTCTTCGTAAGAAGGAATACGACCAATTACATTAAGATATGCTCTTCGGAGGAACTCGGAATCGGTAGCCTTTCCGAGTGGCCGTATCTGCTTCTTTCTGAAATCAGCACCTACGAGTCTGTCGATCTTTTTTGATGATTCAATTTGAAATTCAACTGATTGGCTCTTGGAAACAGAACCTGCCCTTTGAGCAAGTTGTGAACTTGCATCTAGAATAAAAAAGGCAGTGAAAAACGCCAGGGCAGTGCTAATCCTTATCTGCTTCATTATGTTATAATATAGCTTATATTGTAGGTCATCTGCAACCAGAGAATAAGTTGTAACAATAGATTGAATATTTCGCTCTCTTAAATATATATCCTCTTAAAAAAGCTGAAAATACAGGTAATCCTTTACCTTCCATTAACCCCTTATGAACGGTAACTTCCAACCACCGTCACCCGCAACACGGATGTCACGCAATCCAAAGCCCGTTCTTGCTAGGAATAATAAAACTAAAGTAACTAAAAACAGTTTAATAAAAGGGACAATTTCAAAACCCATCATGGCATTGCTTTGGTAATAAGTCAGTGGAGAAAAAACAGCCCAATTTTCAAGTCCCTTAATGGCCTTAGATAAAGTAGTAATGATGTAACCTGCTAATACCAAGATGCCTGATATCATTGCAGCAGACGAACGGGACGGCACGCACATACTGAGTGCCAAGCTGAAACAGGCAAAGAACCAAGTCACAGCAAAGACGGACAGATATGGAAGCAACAATTGGAAAGGAGGAAAGTTCATAGATCCTGCCTTAGCAACGCCTATCCACAGGCCCAACCAACCCAGACCAATAATACACGAAAGACTAGCAGTGAAAGAAATGACCCTTCCCCAGAAAAGCTGTCCTCGACTGACAGGATGCGCGAGCACAAAATCAAGAATCCCCCTCTCCTCATCAGCTGCCAAGAGCCCACTCCCCGACACCGATCCGTAAATACCAAGGATGACCGGAAGAAATGCAAAATATCGTAATGATATAAATCCTTCAGGAGTAAAAATCTGTTCAGCCTCATCACCCCCTATGAAGCTCTTGACCAATGGCTTTAAGTTCTCAAGGACTGGTCGTAGTTGCCTCTCATTTTCTGCAACCAAATCATAAAAAGGAATCGTTATAATGCCTAAAAGCATTAGAGGAATTCCCCAGCCTATGATCGCCCATACCGATCGACGAAAAGAATATCTGGTAATAATATAAAACTTATTCATTTCCTTTTTTCCCCAGATGATCTCTTTCACGAACTTTTCCATAATAGGAAAGAAAAACCTCCTCAAGGTCAGGCCTCCCAGTCTCGATAGACTCTACATGATATCCAGCCAATACCTTAATGAGTTCATCCATTTCACCATCAACAATTAATTTTAACTCACGACCATCCGAACTTACCTCGTCCAAGAGAATACCAGACAATGCTTCTATTTCTTCAGTACGCATTACTGTATTTTCTGCAAACATCACTTTCATTTTCCAGGCCCTTCCAGACAAAAGTGAACTCGTTTCTCCAACTTCAACAATCTGGCCCTCCCTTATAATTGCAACACGGTCGGCAACGGCCTGAACCTCGGCAAGGACGTGTGAAGAAAAGAAAACCGTAGCCCCCGAACGACGTGATTCCTTGACCATTTCAAGAACAGTTTGCTGAATTAATGGGTCCAGCCCGCTCGTCGGTTCATCCAGTAAAAGGAGATCAGGACAATGCATAAATGCAGCAATAATACCTACCTTTTGTTTGTTACCTTTTGATAGATTCTTTATTTTCGACTTAACATTCAGATCCAACCGATCAGCAAGTTCCTTAGCCCTTATGTGGCAATTCTCTCCTCCTCCACGAAGTTCCCTCAAAAATTCTAAAACGGAATTCACTGAGATGTTCTCATCAAGCCTAAGTTCACCTGGCAAGTATCCGCAATACTCACGCACTGCAACTGGATCTGATTGAGGGTCCTTTCCAAGGACAGAAACTGTTCCTGCATCAGGACGAATAAGGTCAAGCATACAACGAATCGCGGTTGTTTTACCGGCACCGTTTGGACCGAGAAATCCAAAAACTTCACCTCTGTTTACAATCAAATCTATTCCCTTAAGAGCCAAGAAAGACCCATAGGACTTTGACAGATTATTTACATGTATTGCGGGATCAGACTCCTTATCGTTCATCAATTAAAAAAAATAGTTCTTGGGTCCACCCAAAGACGAACCGAATCATTAGATGACACTTCATCAATCTTCGGAGCCGTCACTTCAATGACACTAGGATCTTGAAAATGTTCAGGCTTAGTTTCTGGATGCGGCCAATAAATAAGCCCAGTGACACACTTACTCAAGCCAACAGAAAGACTTATTTCAAAGAAAGAAAAGTCCTCGGCCGGACAATCAGAGTGCCATTTAACATTTTTAAATGTGTAGGTCGGATTGACAGGATTTGGTTTTAAGGGAAATACCGAAATATTAATCGTGGCTCGATAATAACCGTTCAAATTTAAGCCATTCCTTTCAAATATTGGCCACTGAAGAGCAAGAGTGCCTTCAGGAAAACGAGGATCTCCAGCCCGTCCAGAAGCGACGCCATGCCCCTTAACTATTTGCCCAGAAATAATATCCATTGCATTCAAAACCGATCAAAGGACTCTGATTGAGCATAATATCCAGATTCTTTTATAACGGAACATGGTTTTGGTAACGGCTATATTTGATTTAAAAAGGGATTAGAATTGGCTCCAACAAAATGCACTAATGATTAATTGAAATCAATGGGCTAAATCCCATTTGTATTTCAGTAAATCTTCCCGAAAATTAATATTATGTCTCAGCATCAAGTTATACTGAATTGGGAGCGTCAGGGCGTTGATTTTACTTATAAGGACTATCCAAGAACACACACTTGGGACTTTGGAAACGGTGAACTCGTGAAGGCATCTGCTGCCCCCGATTTTCTTGGAGATCCTTCGCTGATCGATCCTGAGCAGGCGTTTGTAGCATCATTAGCAAGTTGTCATGCCCTTACCTTCCTCGCGCTCTGCTCATTACAGAAAATCACAGTAAACTCTTACTCTGACAAGGCTATCGGATACTTAGAAAAGGCAGAAGACGGTAAGCCATGGCTTTCTAGGGTAGAACTAAATCCCTCAATAGATTTTGAAGAAATGGAAAAATGTGACCCTGCAACCATAAAAGACCTACATCACAAAGCTCACCTTGAATGCTTCTTGGCACGCTCAGTAAAAACCCAAATAACAATTAATTAGAAATTTATGAAACCCACATCCATTAAATCAGCGCTCTTGTCCATTGGACCTAATTAGTGTTAGTCTAATAATATGAAATCAATACTTTATTTCCTCATTACGGTTTTTTGCCTGAGTTTCTTTTCGCCTTCGCTACAAGCTCAAAATCTGGTCTACGAAGGCACTCCAGGTATTGGCAAAGGGAAACATATTGTTTTTATTGCAAGTGACCATGAATATCGTGGCGAAGAAACATGTCCTGCCATTGCCCGTATCCTAGCTCATCGGTTCGGTTTCAAATGCACCGTACTTTTTGGATTAGACAATGATGGTTACATCAAGCCGGGTTCTTCAAATATTCCTGGTATGAAAGCCTTGGACAATGCGGACATGATGTTTCTATTTCTAAGATTCGTAGCTCCTGATGACGCATCAATGAAGCACTTTATCAGTTACCTTGATCGAGGTGGACCAGTCCTCGGATTGCGCACAACAACGCATGGCTTCAATGGGCTCAAGGGCAAAAACAGCAAGTACAATTACAATTCACGAGACAAGAGTTATGACTGGGGATTTGGTCGTCAGGTACTAGGTGAGACCTGGAGACCACGTGAAGGCGCTGGACATTATGGAAGTAACCATAAATTCAGCACACGAATGTTCGTGGTTCCGGAGCAAAAAAATCATCCTGTCATGCGCGGAGTGAAGAACATGCACGCGATGGCTGGAGCGTACAGTGCAGTGCCTATCGAAGGATCTGTTATACTGGGTAAGAACCAAGTTCTCGATTCAATGAAACCGGACGGCAGGCCCCTTCCCAATAAACCTCCTAGCCCCTCAATTTGGGTCCGCACCTACAAATCTGCTTCTGGTAAAGAAGGGCGTGTTTTTACCTCTACACAGGGCGCTTCTGAAGATATTATTAGTGAAGGTGTCAGACGGTGCATTATCAATGGAGTGTTTTGGTGCATGGGTCTTGAAGAAAGCATCAAGGCTGACATGAACGTCGATTTTGTAGGCCCGTACCAGCCAACAACATTCAACTTTGGAGGTGGACGAAAGAAGGTAAAACCAACAGATCTTGCAGGCTTCAAAAGCCCTATAATGCCAAATAAGAAGTAGATACCTCTTATTTTTGAGCAACACAATGCGCTAGCTCAATTCAAATAATATTTTCTGTGACGCACCTTTATCTTAATAAAAGGTGAAAATCGCCTATGCGTTAACATCGGATAGGAAAGAAAAAATCCTCGTAAATGCTTCAAAGAATAACACAACTCATCCTTTGTGCTCTCACGTCATTGGTAGTATCAACTGATGCGTTAAGCATAGATGCCCAAGGAAAGGATATAAATTCTTTGAGCGAACGTGACAAAATACGTGCCTCTACACTTTTTAAAGACTACGAAAAACATAAAGAGAATCATAGAAAACGCACCGAAATCATTCGTCAAATGATGGACCTTGGTCGTCCCGTAGCAAAAAAAATGTTTGATATTCTTGACCGTGAAATTCGCAAGAAGTGGCCCCTATATCAGGAAGAATTTACCAATAGTGCTAAAAAAACAGGAATTAAAAAAAATACTGTCAATGTCAGGAATGAAATCGCTGCACTCCAAATTAAAGTGCAAAGCCTTAGAAGCATGGGGAAGGGATTGACCAAAGAACAAATAATTCGAACCGGTGATCCGGCATTAAAACGTTTGCAAAAACTCAAGGTAATCGAGATGAAGGAAATATTTGCTGTCAGCTCAATGCTAACTAAGCAACGGCAGGAGATTATTGCCCTTGCAGGGCAACGAGCAATCTGTATCGACCGTTTAGTTTTACGAGAAGATGAAGCTGAAACTTTCGGATTCAAAGAAATCTCTGCATACGAAAAATTGACCGCTTCCCTGGCATTGGGACCACCGCTAGAACATCTTCAAATACTCAACCTAAACGCGAAAATCAATAGGGTCGTTCCACCAGAAGAAGTTGCAGCAATCCAGGACATGAATCAATACAGGATCCTCATTGGATTAAGACCATGTCTCCTAGATCCGAGACTTTGCCTCGCCTCAAGAGAGCATTCCAAAGACATGGAAGAAAAGAAATTTTTCTCACACACTTCTCCTATTGAAAGAAAAAAAACTCCCTGGATAAGAGCAAAATTGGCAGGAACCACAGCCAATGCCGAAAACATATTTAAAGGAAATAAAGAGGGTCATGCTGCAAACCGTTCCTGGTGGCATAGTCCTGGTCACCATATAAATATGTTAAGTCCTAATGCAAAACGCGTAGGAATGGGAGTACAAGGAAAGCATTGGACACAAATGTTTGGACCTTAATAAGTAACTATCAATAATAGCACTAATTTCGTACTCGCCAAAAACAACCCACTTATGGTAAAATGTTCATGATGAAACTCTTACAGTTATCTTTCTTGTGCTCTCTCTTGTTGAGTGTGAATTCTCTCATAATCCAAGCCCAAACAGACGATTTTGATGATGGGAATGACGATGGTTGGTCCAGATTAAATACCTTGGGAGAAGTTGGCGTTCCGGCAACATGGGGGTTTCCTAACAATAACTCATATAGCATTACAATGGCAGGTCACGGCATTGAAGAGCTCGGTCAACCAAGAGCTGGAAGCTTCAGAGAAGATGCAACCTACTCCGACTTTTACATAGCAGTAGATATTATTTTTGATTCAACGATCGATCAGAACATGGGCATCCTTGCACGTGTCAGCGAGATAGGCCTGGGAACACTGGACGGATACGCAGCAGTATATAATCCAAGGGACGCTGATCCGGGAGGCAAACTTTATATTTCCAATATTAATGACGAAGCTGGGACCACCATCGGTGAGGCTGTTCCTGAAGAGGCGCTCGGTGAGAATTTGAGAATCGTTTTTAGAGGCAAGGGTCCTGAACTGACTCTGGAACTCTACTCACAGGACGATCTCCTGAATCCAGTAGCAGTTGCCGAAGCGTTTGATGAAAGCCATGAATCTGGAATTGCCGGAGTGTTCAGTGTTTCAGATGGAGTCACTGTACCTATCGACGTGACCTTCGATAACTATGTCGCAGCAGAGGAAGAGCCTTATCGTTTCGAAATGATTGGTGCCACGATAGAGGGTGACGAAATGACTATTGAATTTTACAGTAAACCGGGACTCATCTATTCAATCGAAAGCAGCAATGACCTTACGCTTTGGGAAGAAATTGATGATGGTATCGAAGGCGCGTTAGGAGACCGGACCAGTTTTACAGTCGATTATGAGAAGGGAGTCTCGAAGTTTTTTAGATTTAATGCGCTGGGAGAAAATTAATTAGACGTATCCTTCCCAGAACCTTCAAGAACAGGATTAATAAAATCAAAAGAACTTACCACTTCATCAAAGGTTTTTCCTTTCCCAGTAAAAACATAAATTCTTCCAAAGTTCCGCACGATAATTCGCCTCATCGTACTTTCATCATTGTCAGGATCATTCGTTATTTCAAAGGTGATGGCACGTTCAGTATCAATGCTGAGGGTTCTTTCTGTTCCATGAACTAACGGCTTTCTTACTTCCTCTATCCAGCTCGGTGCATATGTCGCTAATTCCAGAATCGGAAAATCGTTGCCCGGGTACTCAAGTCGTAAAACGATATCAGGCTCTCCGGCAACAGCTCTGTCCTCAACTTTAAGGTTAAGTACGCGAGGGTACCGAAGAGTAAAGCGTAGGGCTTCGTTATAATATTGCTCCAGACCGGGAATCGATGCTCTCGGATCTTTGGGTTCTAGGGTCTCACAACCCAGAAAAAACAGTGGAACCAAAGTTACTAGAAAGTATAAGGCTCTTCTAAAATTCATCTTCTTCATCAAGCTTCTTTGCCGCAGCAATTTCCGTAATTTCTAAATGACGTATCTTTATATTTTTATACTCTGCGGTAGTGCGAAAAGTGGACAAACCTAACGGCACCGATTCTTCGATCTCTCCAAACCTCATTCCAATTTTTCTCCCCTTAATACCAACGTTAACAATTTTCTTTTCTTCAACAAATGCTTGGAACCGGTTATCAGTCACTAATAAGCGTAAGTTATACCACTTGCCCTGATCAAAGTCTCTGACGGTCATTGTTGAATTCTCCATTGCATCCATAAAATCGATGCTTGAAATACCGCAAACCGACCCGCCCCATCCTCCAAGAACAAAAGAAGCATGAGTTTTCTTATAAGGGAAAGTCAGGCAGCAAAAGAAATCTTCACCTTCGACTCTTCTTGCCTCTAATGATAATTCATAATTTACTGTTGGTAATTTTTTCTTATCAAAATTGTCAATTCTGATGCCACTCAGAATCTCTCCACGAGTGACTCGCAATGCACCTGTTTCCGGATTCACCTTGACCTCACCTATGCCGGCATAATTACACAACTTCCAACCTTTTAGTGTCTTGCCATCAAACAGAGAAATAACTTTTTCTTTAGATTCTTTTTTTGATTTTTGCTCCGGCTTCTCCCCTTCGGCAAATAAATTCAACAAGGAAAAAAGAGCCACCAAGATCACGGCTGGAAAGATTTTCATTTTCATTTTCATTTCAATTAGTAATTTAAGCACAACTGCAGTGGCGTGGAAGAACAAACAAAGGATCTAACTGAAAGCATTCTCAATCACTTTGACGGTCTTTAAAATATCTTCTTCACTATGTGCCATAGAAATGAAACCGGTTTCATAAGGTGAAGGCGCAAGAAAAACTCCATTATTTAAACAATAATGAAAGAAATTCTTAAAAGAACCTGACTCAGCAGCAACAGTTGCCGAACTAAGATCATTGACCGGAGAATTAGTAAAAAACAGGCAAAACATTGAACCTATTCGATGGAAAATGTATTCTTTGCCTGATTTTGATAAGGCCTCACGTACACCTTTTTCAAAAAGAGCTCCGCTTTCTTCCAGCCTTTGCCATCCTTGCAGCTTATTCAACTCTTTCAGCTGAGCCAATCCAGCTGCCATTGCAAGAGGGTTACCCGAAAGTGTTCCGGCCTGATAAACTGGACCGTCCGGTGCAAGCTGATCCATAATTTCAGCTTTCCCGCCAAAGGCACCTACTGGAAGTCCACCTCCAATCACTTTTCCCATGGCAGTGAGGTCAGGAATCACTCCATAAAGTTCTTGAGCGCCACCCTTTGCAACACGGAATCCAGTCATCACTTCATCAAAGATCAACAAAGATCCATGCTCCTTTGTGATCTCGCGTAAGAATTCAAGAAACCCCTCTTCAGGAAAAAATAGACCTGCATTAGCCGGTATCGGTTCGAGAATCACTGCGGCAATGTTGTCACCATGAGTTGAAAAAATCTGCTGAACTTTTTCCGGATCATTAAACGGTAAGGCAATGGTCTCAGAAGCAAATGCCTTGGGTATACCGGCACTATCAGGTTCACCATGCGTCAAGGCACCACTACCTGCAGCCACAAGTAAGGAATCAACGTGGCCATGATAACAGCCCTCAAACTTTATTATCTTATCACGCCCAGTAAAACCCCTCGCCAAACGGATTGAGGACATTGTTGCCTCAGTCCCACTGTTAACCATACGAACCTTTTCAACGGACGGAACCCAATCCACAATAATCTTTGCCATTTCAATTTCAAAAGGATTAGGAGTACCAAAGCTAACGCCTCTCTTTGCTGCCTCATGAATAGCCTCTATCACAGGCACCGGAGCATGACCTAATATCGCTGGCCCCCAAGTACCCACATAGTCAATTAATTCATTATCATCAACGTCCCACAATCTGGAACCCTTGGCAGCACGCACAAAGAACGGATCCCCATCAACGTTCCTGAAAGCTCTGACCGGAGAATTAACCCCACCAGGAATCAAACGTTTCGCATTTTCAAATAGCTTGGATGATAGAAAATTTTCAGGCATTTATGAGTAAAATAATGTTCTATTCTAGTGATTCCTTACACTTTATCTCGTCTTCTTTAAGCTGCATTGCGTTTTATCGGATAAAACGCTACAATTCATAAACCATGAGGCATTATCGATCACGAGCAAGCACGCACCTGATCATATTATTGCTAGGCACATGCTTATGGCCAACAATTTCTGAGTCAATTCCTTCTCGGACTAAAAGTAACCTAAAGCGTGAACCGGGAGCAATTTATCTGGAGGATTTCAGCAAAGAGAAGGTTGAGCTTCTTGCAATTAAACAAGAACCCATTTACGTCAGCTCTCAACGCAAGAGAGCCATAGGCCAACTAAGAAAAGGGAAAAAAGTCACCCTCATTGCCATGACAGAAAAACAATATCTGATCAGAGGAATGGCGCTCCACGGACAAGTCAAAGGATGGATATTTCCAGGTGCTCTACAAGGACTAGACAAAAAGTTTTCTGATAAACTGCGCACACTCTACGAAAGAAAAAAAATAGTTGATGAATTAATCCAAAATGAGCAAATCGCTCTTGGAATGAATACTAATGAAGTCGTTGCCTCTATGGGGAAACCATCCAGTAAAAATTCCAAACTTGATCGTGGTGGACGATTAGACACTTACGAATACTCAACCTTTGAACGTGTTGCTCAGTATCGGCTCAGACGCGATTCCCAGGGCAACTTGTTCCGCCAGAAGTATTACGTAAAAATGGAAACTGGTAAGCTCTCTGTAACATTTAAAAACGATATCGTCGAAAGTATCGAGGAAACTGAAGGGAACCCCCTAGGAGGAGGAGACCTAAAGATCGTGCCGATCCCCATAGAACTATTCTAAGATATCCCTGACATATTCTATCATTGCTCATGTATGAAAGTCACGGACGGGTGAGCTGTTTGACAGCCCTAGTAGCTCTAGTAATTGATCTGTTCCTGTGCACCCTGTTGCCAGCAAACCCGACAATCACCGAATTCCTTTCCATCAATGACTCCGTGCTCGCCGACATAGATGGCGAGTTCAATGATTGGGTAGAATTGCACAACCCGACCGGAGCAACGATTGGTCTTGGAGGTTATTACCTCACGGATAACGATAGCAATCTCACTAAATGGCGACTGCCTTCAGTGAACCTGAGTCCTGGCGGTTACCTCGTCGTGTTCGCATCCGGCAAAGACCGACAAGTGGCCAGTGCCGAGTTGCACACGAATTTCAAACTCTCCGGCGGGGGAGGAGAGTATCTCGCTTTGGTCGCGCCTGACGGTGTTACGATCATCAATGAGTTCGCTCCGGACTTTCCAAAACAGTTCACCGACGTGTCATACGGAATCGGAATCAGCAGTGGAAAGATCAGCACCGAGACACCAATCACTACAGGTCATGAGGCCAGTTATATCGTGCCAAAAAGCGGCGAGGTGATTGGCGGTGATTGGCGTTTACCAAAATATAATGATGATGACTGGAATGTCGGTAAAACTGCCTTCGGTTTCGGTTATGCGGGACAACCGATCGGTGAAGGGGGTGATATGACAGATCCAATGCGGAGATCTCACGGAACACTATACCTGCGCCTGTCTTTCCACGTCGATGACATCGCTGAGGTTTTCGAAATGAATCTACGCATGAAATACGACGACGGGTTCGCCGCCTACCTGAACGGTAAATTAGTCGCACAGGAGAATGCGCCAACGACAATTAAGTTTGATTCGCTGGCGACCGGATCCGAAGAATTTAATGACGACGATCCATTCAAGTCATTTAGGATCGCTTTCTCAGGGCACCTCGTCACAGGTAAAAACATCCTCGCGATCTGTGGTATGAACCAAAGCCACAAGGGTTCTGACTTCCTGATCCTACCTGAGCTTGAGGTTCGATTACAGGAACTATCAGAGAATCTCATCACCGGCTATTTTGACCAGCCCACTCCCGGAACTCCTAACGTCTCCGCAATTCCTGGTTATATCACCGACACCAGATTCAACGTCGATCGCGGCTTCTTCAATGAGCCTTTCCAGTTGGAAATCACCACCGAAACACCCAGTGTCGAAATCCGATACACGACCGACGGCACCCTGCCCACGGAAGAACACGGCACAGTCTATACCGAACCTTTAACAATCAACAAAACGACAATACTCCAGGCCGCGGCATTCGGATCCGGATTTCGTCCAACCAACGTCGACACCCAGACCTACATTTTCATCGACGACATTCTGACCCAGCCAAACATTCGTGGCTACTACTGGGATTCCGAAATGGATCCCAATGTAGTGAACAACCCGGGCACATTCACCGTTGCGCAGGGGCTCGCAGCTATTCCCACTCTCTCAATCGTAATGGATCCTAATGACCTGTTCGGGACCATCGAGGGAATTTACACGCACGCAACACAACGAGCAGCGGATAATCCAAGGTGGGAAAAGCGCTGCTCGGCAGAGTATTTTTATCATCCGGACTACGACGGACTCTTCCGTGTCGGAAATGGGTTTCAGATCGATTGTGGGATCGCTATTAACGGCAACTACAGCCGCCTGAATCACAACCCGAAACATTCGTTACGCCTGAAATTCAAAGAGGAATACGGTGAAGCGAAACTCGAGTTCCCGATCTTCCCTGCCTCTCCCGTTGACGAATACGACACGATCACGATCCGAACCGGTCATAATCAGGGCTGGGCAACAGGCCAAGCCTCGACGCAAATGATGCGAAACCAGTATGCTCGCGACATACAGGGCTATGACCCAACCCATTCTGTCGCCGAGGGGAATCACATCCACCTTTACCTGAATGGGCAGTATTGGGGGCTCTACAACTTCCACGAAAGACCCGATGACTCGTTCGCTGCCGAACACTGGGGCGGTCCGAAAGAAGAATACGACGGCTTCAAGGGCTTGCGCTCCGGCGGTTCCTCACAGGCACTCATGATTGCCGGCAACCGCGACGCGTGGAGCAGGATGTTTGCACTGGCAAATCAAGACATGCGCGATATAAGCAAATATCAGGCAGTGCTCGATTATGTCGATGTTGACCAACTCATCGATTACATGATTGGCATCCTCTATACCGGTGACCGAGACGGCCCCACCGGGATCTACCCTCCAGCCGAATTACCAAAAAATTTCTATGCCATTCGTCGTCGCCAGGAAGGTGGTCGTTTCAGGTTCTTTCGCTGGGATTCCGAGTTCATTTTCGAAAACATTCATACTGACATGAGTGAGCGTGGCGGCACAGAGAACCCGGCCGGCCTGCACAAGAGACTACGAAGCAGCCCCGAATATCAGCTGCGCTTCGGGGACCGAGTCCATAAATACTTTTTTAATGGTGGTGCGTTTACTCCGGAAACACAAAAGAGCAACTACCTCGCCCGTAGCGAAGAGATCAGTGAAGCGATGGTCGCCGAATCCGCACGCTGGGGTGACTCGAAAAAGGAACCTCCCTACACCCGTGACGGCAACTGGGTAAGTGAACGCAACCGTATTGTGAACAACTGGATGCCTGGTCGTCATCCTGTTATTATTAACCAGTTCCAGACAGACAAACTCTACCCAAACTTAGAAGCCCCAACATTCCTGATCAACGGTGCTCCTCAACATGGAGGGCCAGTGCCTGTGAACGCATCCCTGACGATGACTCCCACGAGAAACACAATTTACTACACGACTGACGGCACCGACCCGCGAGTTCCAGGATCAAAAGTTGAATTCAAGGACCATACTTTGATCGACGAATTCGCATCCAAGAGGTCAATCATGCCGACAGATGGAGAGGACAATCTAACATGGTTCGAACCAAACTACGATGACTCGGGCTGGCCATTGGGAACCAAGGGCGCCGGATACGATCGGGGAGCAACCTACAAATTACTCATCGACCCAAACCTCGATTTTTTCGGGCAGATAGACAACATGCTGACCGAAACAATCTACATGCGAGTCCAATTTGACCTACCGGACCCATCTGTCATTGACTCACTCTCACTCCTTCTCCGCTACGACGACGGATTCGTCGCCTATCTGAATGGAACCGAGATTGCGCGCGATCGCGCGATCGGTCCTCCGAATTCGGCAAGTTTATGGAACAATGACGCGTCGGCATCCCACGACGATGCTCTTGCAGTCGACTTTGAAACTTTTCCGGTAAATCAGCACGTGAAACTACTGCGGCCCGGGAAGAATATGCTCGCCATCCACGGCTTGAACAAAGGCAGAGCCAATAGTGATTTTCTACTCTGGCCCAAGCTCGTGGGCAAGGAAATTACGGGCGGAGCAATCGGCAACGTTGCTTCGCCAACGGCAATGAGATACGGCGGGGCATTGACTCTGAAAGGCACCGGACAAGTAAAGGCCCGTACCCTGAAAGACGGGCAATGGAGTGCACTCGTTGATGGTACTTTCCTCGTCAATTCCTTGCCAGCGGAATCAGGGAACCTAGTCATTTCGGAATTTGACTATCGCCCACGATCACCGGACACCAACGAAGAAGCGGAGGATTACGACAGGCGCAAAGATTTTGAATTTGTCGAATTGCTAAACACTGGATCACGCACTGTCGATCTCGCTGGTGTCATGTTCATTGGCGGCATCGTGTTCGACTTTAACCGGAAATCCGCGATCCACCATATTGAACCCGGAAAACGGATTCTCGTCGTCAAGAATCGAGAAGCATTTCTGTTTCGTTATCCCAACACCGATCCGGACACCATCGCCGGTGAATACGGGCTTCAACTTTCCGATGACGGGGAAGAGATCGCTATCATTGGTGCCGGGGGTGATGACATCGTTCGCTTCACTTACAACGATCGAAAACCTTGGCCGCGTTCTGCCGACGGCAATGGCAACACTCTCATCCTGCGCAAACCGGAATCAAATCCTGATCCTTCGGATGCCACCAATTGGCGTTCTAAGGCCGGGTCACCCGGCACTGACGATCGCACGTCACTCACATCTTGGCTGGCGACCAACGGACTTGTAGATCCTAACGGCGATCCTGATGGAAACGGCATCACTAACATGATGGCTTACGCATTCGGCAACGATTATGCGCCAATCACCAGTGTCGAGACAATCGACGTGGGCGGGCAAATGAATAATTATCTGATTCTACGATACCGACAGAACACAAGCGCCGAAGATATAGAGATCGTAGCAGAAATCTCGGAAGATCTTCGGGTCTGGTCCGGCCGCGCAATCGTTGTCTCGCGGTTTTGGCAGAATGATGGCATAGAAGTTATCACTGTGCGCAACAGTGTGCCGTTAGTGCATGGCAACCATCAGTTCGTGCGCCTAAGAATATTAATTACTGACTGAGAATGTGTGACCTGAATCTCGTTCGAAAGAATAGGGAATTTCTTGAAGAAAGTGGTGAAAATAGAGGATTCGGTATAAAAAATCTATGGTTAAAATCTTCAGCATTGACATGCAAATCGATTTAGATCTGAATTTAGTGACTCTGTGAGGAATTTTTCGGTGTGCACAAGAACCGGGTCACTGTGTTGAAACGTGCGATACGCGAAACATCTGAAAATTTCTTTCAGACAGAAACACAACAAAGACCTATGAAAGCAAGAACCAACATCACTCTAATCATTTTATGCTCCTCTCTACTTGTAAGGCTAAGCATGAATGCAAGTGCACAATTACCGGAGCCATTCCTCTACTATGATTTTGAGGACGACGCAGGTGCGCCAACAGTTGCCGATTCCAGTGGCAACGAGCACGAAGGCAATGTCAACGGGAACGTCACGTTAGGTGTTTCTGGTGCTCCGTCTGGCTCAACTCCTTCAGGCGCAGGACAGTTCAACGGCGGAAACCTTTCGGTCCCCACCGTTGACGTGCCAACCGAATTTGGCAACCGTGACCAGGGAATTGAAGCCAGCTACACCATGGCCTGCTGGATCAAACCGGATCCGGCATCTTTCAGTGGTGACCGTTTCTACTTTGGACAAGGGAGTCAGGGGATTCATCATGGATTCAGAGGTGGTAATCTTTACCACGCACACTGGGGGTCGGACTTCAGTGGCCAACAAAGATTAAACCCAGACGAGTGGGCTCATACCACTTTTACATATGATGCGGATAATAACCGCGGCGCCATTTACGTGAATGGTACGTTCGACTCGGAAATGAATAATCAGCAAGGACCTAACGGCGGCGGACCACTCATCATTGGAGCCAGGAACGGAGGAGGAGAAAATTATATTGGTCTTATCGATGACCTGGCCATATGGCAAGAAGTATTGTCTGATGACCAAATCGAAGCTTTGGCCAACGGTGTGAGTCCGGGCGGAAGAGGCAATGTCGATGAGGACGAGGACGGCCTCCCGGACTACTGGGAAGACAAGTTCGGTCTGGACCCTGAGGACAATGGTTCAATCGATAAAAACAATGGTCCTGAAGGTGATCCGGACGAGGACGGGCTCACTAACGCAGATGAACTGGAAAATAAAACGGATCCCAAAAAAGCAGACACGGATGATGATGGACTCGCTGACGGTGTCGAGACAAATACCGGCACCTATGTCAGCGCAACAAATACTGGCACCAATCCAAAGAATGCGGACACGGACGAGGACGGACTCATTGACAGTGTTGAAACCGGTACCGGTAAATTGGTAGATAAAAATGATACCGGAACGGATCCTAATAATTCAGACACGGACGGTGACGGTTACTTTGATGGCGGTGAAATTGCTGGAGGAACCGATCCTAATGATGAAAACAGTAAGGGAGCGATTTCCGCGCCAATACTTTACTTAGATTTTGAAGATAGTGCCGTTGATTTAAGTGGTAATGCTAACGACGGAGAAGTTAACGGCGATGTGACCTTTGATGTTGAAGGTGCTGAAGGTGGACCAACGTCTACGACTGGTGCGAGCTTTAATGGGGGTTTCCTTAATTTTCCAGGCATTGATATGACCGGTTTGATTCAGGATGTTGAAGGTGAGAACAGCTACACTCTATCAGCTTGGATCAAACCCAGTGACTTGGGCGGTAATAAGTTCCTCTGGGGA
>DUBC01000016.1 GCA_012960505.1 Verrucomicrobiales bacterium | reverse complement strand
TCATTCAAGTTCGTGGCTCCGTTCGTGTCTGCTCCCCAGTGAGCCTGATGCAGGTATCCGTTGTTACGGATACCGTTGTGGATACCTTGGCTTGATTGACCGAAGAGGAACTTGTTACCACCGAGGTCACTAGGCTTGATCCATGCTGCAAGTGTGTAGCTGCCTTCGCCGCTAATCACTTTGCTCATGTCAACTCCAGGTATGTTAAGGAATCCACCTTGGAAGTCAGCAGCAGTGCTGGGGCTAGATCCTCCTGGTGCTCCTCCGTTGATTCCTAGAATAGTTTGGCCTGGCCGGGTCACTTCCGCGTCATTACCCCAACTCCCTTTGTCTTTGACTGTGTTTCCTTGGTCTCCTTCGAAATCGTAATAAGCTAAAAGAGGAGGAGGTGTGCTGTTGTCATCATTGGGGTCACTGCCATTAACGATTTCAATTCCGTCCATGTAACCGTCCCCGTCCGTGTCGGCATTATTAGGATCGGTTCCGGTGTCATCGTTATCAACTAATGTGCCAGAATTGGTTTCGACTCCATCCAAGAGTCCATCACCGTCTGTATCTGCATTCGATGGATCTGTTCCATCATCGATTTCAGTAAAATCATCTAAACCATCATCATCAGAATCTGATTTGGTCGGATCACTTATCCTCAATTTGTATTCTTCGGCATCAGTGAGCCCGTCCTTATCAAAGTCCGCATCTTCATTGTTCCCATCAAGGTCACTCAAGTTGCCGGCATACTTTTTCTCCCAAGCATCAATGAATCCGTCCTGATCTGCATCGGTGAGTGAAGCGATGGGACTGCCTCCCTCTGCAAGCTTTAGTATTTCTCCTTCGGAAAGGATCTTGTCCCAGATTGCAACTTCGTCAATGAGTCCGCGGTACTGAGCTTCACCGTTGTTACGTCCACCGAAGATGAAGTGACCGCCACCATTTGGTGCGCGCTGTGAGTTTTCTCCGTTAAGAACACCATCGAGGTAGATCTTACCTTTGTCATTAGCTCCGTCGTATACGAACGCAGCGTGAACCCATCCGTCCTGAGCCTCAGCAGGAGTGTACTCCTGAAGCCTAGTGTCGCCGTTCCAGTCCGCACCCCAGTGCGCACTGTGGAGGAATCCACCATTACGGATACCGTGATGGATACCCTGGTTGGTCTGACCGAAGATGAAACGCTCACCGTCAGTTGCGGAAGGCTTGATCCATGCAGTCATGGTGTAGCTTCCGTCACCAGCGTCACGAATTTCTGAATTCATGTCGATTCCAGGAACGCGGAAGTGTCCTCCGTCGAGTTGAGCTGCAGCGCCTGGAGAAGCTCCAGTAGGTGCACCTCCGTCAACGAGAGTCACTGCTCCACTTGCTGTGGCAGTGTTGTCATTAAAGCTTTGATCAGAGGCTGTGGCTGACTTGCTTTCGAAGTCATAGTAAGCAATGGGTACAGGAATCTGAGATTTCGCATTGATTATCAGTATAAACATCAGCCCGGTGAAAAGAGCTAAACTCATTTGAATTATTTTCATGACATTGATACTTTAGCATTATACGCTTCTTGATCAAGAGAAGTGACTCTAACATTTTATTAATGTTTATTCTGATTTTCCTCTTTAACCTCCCCCTGTTTTTCTTCGACAGGCTTAACCTCAGCAACAGGTTCTTCAACACCACACCCCCCAAGAAGCAGGTCGCTTGATTGGGGGGTAACGCTATTCCGGCAGGATCAGGCGCAGCCACTTCTTGGATTCATCAAGCGGCAGGGTCAGCTTGAACTCTCCATTAGGCGCTTCACTCCACGTGCCGCCCTTAAAGGCTGTCCATGACACCAAGGGGGTTGATAGCAGGGTAAGGGACTTGCGAGCTGGGTGACCGACGATGCCTCATGGGCCTTCACGGGACACTGGTCACAAATCCTTCTCAGGGGGCGATTTTAAAACGCCAGAGCAGCAGGGAGCCGGGGCCTGAGGCTTTGGCGTCCCATCCAGGATTGTACCAGTTGCTGGCCACAAATAATTCTCGGGGTGTGATTACGGAACCCTGGAGCGGGTTGGGAACAAAGAGGTAGGACGAGGCCTGGTAGCCACGGCCGACCGGATCGGCACCCGGCAGATACTTTCGGGTGACTGTGGCGCCGCCTAGAATGTCACCTTCCCAGATCGCCAGCCGGCCCATGCTGGGGTTATTGACGAACACAGAGTAATTCTTGGTGCCCGGGAACCACTTCCCCGAGTTTGCCCAGCTGTGCTCGGTTTTTAAGGAGGCCAGCAGCCGCAACTTTCTCCCGCTCACCGTGTACCCCCAAAACTCGTGACGGCAGTCCTTACGATCCTTGGGCAGCTTGTTGTAGTACACGATCAGCCGGTCCGAGTCGGCCGGGTCGGGACGCAGGTCGAGGGAAAAGTATTGACCGTCCGCTTCGGCGGGTAAGTCTTGCCGATGGACCAGCTTGCCATCCCAATCAAGGTGTAAGAGCCGAGTCTTAAGCCGCTCGGCGTGATCCCAAATCTGGCCGACGACGATGATCCCCTTCTCTGTAACAGCGATCTGCGGATAGAACAGGCTCATCGGCTCCGCATAAGAAACGGGTTTCCGGAAAACAAAATCGGCACCTTTCCGCTCGCCGATAAAGATCACCGGTGTATTGAAGCGCACACTGCCGTCGTCGGAAATCGCCAGAATGACCAACGCCATTCGCTTGCCCTGGGGGCCAATGCCCACATTCATCCTCAGATGGAAATCCCCGTAGGGCTTAGTCGGGATCAGCGAGCTTCTGTTTACCAAGGTGGTGATATTCTCCGGCTTGTCGCTGCGATAGTAGCGGATCTTGCCGGGCGCATAGTTTTTCTGGTTTTCTTTTTTGGTCACGCCTACAAAGACATGCAGATACCCGTCCGGCGTACGAATCATCTGCGGCTGATTGCAGGCCTTCAGCTTGTCGTCCTCGAGGCGAATCCGAGTCATCGCCGACGGCAGTGTGGAACCGGGGGTCGGATGTTGCCCGATGAGGAAGGTCGGGGATCCTTTTCCCTTGTCATGGGGCCTTGCCGACCAGAAGAGGCCGCGCTTGCCTTGAAGCAGGTAGCCATAGGTTTGCCCGCCCCATTGATCGCGAATGTTCGCGTGTAAAACTGTGGGACCGTCCAGCAGACGAACATCCTGGGCATCAAGGTGCGGAGCACTGCCGCTAAACACAATTAATGCAACGAGAATGGTTGCTGTTTGGAAGTTCATCACTGATAGGGTTGCTAGGAGTTTGCTTTTTGCGTGGGGAGCTTGAGGGCGCCGTTGAAGGGATCGGAGATGGGGAGAAGATTAGTTGGGAAGAAAGAGGGCAACTTACCCTACCCCACCACCCCACAGCGCACAAGTGCACAGGGGCGGGTGGCTCAGTGGTTCATGGGGCTACTCACCCCCCACGATGCAGGTCGCTTGATTGGGGATCCCTAAGGTTTCTCGCTGATCAATTTGACCGGTCTGCCCGCGAAATAGTTACCCCAGCCCTTTGCATCAGGTTTGCGGTAGATAGTTGGGTTGGATTTTATGAAAACTGCGTTCCCTGCTTTAGGGGCATCCCCAAGAAAAGTTACTGCGGTCAGGCTGCTGCAGGATTGGAAGGCAGCATCCCCGACGCTGGTGACACTGTCAGGAATAGTGATGCTCGTCAGGCTCCTGAAGATGTAGAAGGCCCCGATCCCGATGCTGGTGACACTGTCTGGGATAGTGACGCTTGTCAGGCTCCTGCAGCTAGTGAAGGCGTAATCCCCGATGCTGGTGACGCTGTCAGAAATCGTGTAATTGGTACCTGTCTTGCTGGCAGGATAATTATGCAGCAACGTCTTCTCTGTATTAAACAGAACCCCATTGACAACCGTGTAATTCACGTTCCCCACACCAACCTCAATTGTCGTCAAGCTGTTGCAGCTATTGAAGGCCCGTGAGTCGATACTGGTGACGCTATCAGGAATGGTGATGCTTGTCAGGCTGGTGCAGTAGGCGAAGACCCCATCCCCGATGCTGGTAACCCCATCAGGAATCGTGATGCTTGTCAGGCCCCTGCAGGTATAGAAGGCCAAATCCCCGATGCTAGTGACGCTATCAGGAATGGTGATGCTCGTCAGGCTGGTGCAGTCTTTAAAGGCTCTCTCCCCGATGCTGGTAAGCCCATCAGGAATGGTGATGCTTGTCAGGCCAGTGCATCCACGGAAGGTGTTATCCCCAATGCTGGTGACGCTATCAGGAATCGTGATACTCGTCAGGCTCTTGCAGCCATCGAAGACTCCTTCTTCGATACTGGTAACACCATCAGGAATCGTGATGCTCATCAGGCTGCTGCAGTTCCAAAAGGCGCTCTCTCCGATGCTGGTGACGCTGTCAGGAATCGTGTAATTGTCCCCTGTCTTGCCTGCAGGATAAATGCGCAGCGCCGTCTTCTCTTTATTGAATAGAACCCCATCCATATCCGTGTAATCTGGGTTCCCTGCGCCAACCTCAATCGTGGTCAGGTTGCTGCCACTTTTGAGGGCTCCATCCCCGATGCTGGTGACGCCATCACCAATCGTAATGCTCGTCAGGTTGTAGCAGCCTTGGAAGGCTTGTGACCCGATGCTTGTGACGCCATCAGAGATCGTGATGCTCGTTAGCTTGTTACAGGAGGAGAAGGCGCTGCTCCCGATGCTGGTGACTGACTTTCCTTCAATAGTCGCAGGAATACTTAGTTCTCCTGATGCACTTGAATTACATTTAGTGATGGTAATTGCCTCCTCTTTGATGCTGTAACTCAGATTACCTTCAGTTTTATCTTTTTTAACAACAGGCTTTTTCTTCAAAGGATTGCCAAACACATCAACAAGTTCCCCATCTTTAGTAAAATTATGCTGATTTTCACATTTGTAATGCGTTTGAGCCCAGCCCATTTCAGCAATTTCAGGCATCCTTGGGTGCATAATCATCGTTGCCCTTTCGCCACAACTTGGACAAATCGGCCTGTTATCTTTTGCACACCCACCCAGGACAATGAGCAGTGGAAGTAGAACAAAAATCCTCATCCTTAAATCTTAACACTCACACACCACACCCGCCCATTACAAAATCACACCAACTTTACACCACCCCACAGCGCACAAGGGCACAAGGGTACAAGGGCACAAGGGTACAAGGGCGGGTGGGTACAAGGGCGGGTGGCTGGTGGTGGCTTTCCAGGGTGACCTGACCCACGTGGCGACCTTCATGCTTGCTCCCGAGAGATGGGGATCCCCCCAACACTTTCATGAATTACAATTCACCAAATCACATCATGAGCTCACACACGGGCAGGATAACGAAGGGGTGAAAAAGTTTTTGGTTCAAGTGGACCGATTTTATATGGAGCTCTTCGCTGAGGTGTTGGAACAAATGGACGCGATCAGCGAGGGAGCTGGGACGCTTTTAGACCATTCCATGGTCACCTTGGGATCGGGATTGGGTGATGGAAAAGATCACACCATGAATGAGCTTCCAATTATTGTGGCTGGTTCCGCCAATGGTAGGATCAAAACAGGTCGCGTTCTCAATTGTCCTGAAAACACCCCCTTGGCAAACCTTTGGCTGTCGCAAGCCAAGTTGATGGGAACCGGCATGAAGCAGTTTGCCAATAGCACCGGACCATTGAATGGCTTGCTCGTTTAAGTCTGGCTCAGCTACTTCTTAGGAATTTCTCCTGCGAGTTTGACATACTCGTGACTCAGCTTTCCTTCTTCTTTGGCCGTCCATTTCCGAAATCCGAGGGGGCGTTTGTCGAAGTTCTTGCTGGTCGTTTCACCATTCACCATTTGGATACCTTCGTAGTTGTTAATGACTAGCTTATGGGTGTGGCCGGCGAGCATGGCGACCACTCCGTTGGCTTTGAAAAGATTGAGCAATTCCTTCCGCTTGGCGGGCTCGATGTTGTAGTAGTTTTCCTTCTCATCGGGCTCTTTGACGAAGAGCGGGTAGTGAGTCACTACGACCACCGGGCTATCTTTTTTCTTGGCTGATTTCAATGCGACCTTGAACCAAGCGTCGTGTTTCTCGGACTCCCCTTTGAGAGGAGCCTTCCAAAGTTGCGTGTTCGCCACGACAAAGGTGTATCCTTTGTGCTCTAGAGTGAAGTAATCCTTTCCAATTGTTTTGCGGTAGTTCTTAAGAGATTCAGCGGTGGGTTTGTTTCCAACATCGTGATTTCCGGCGGCACAGTGGCAGGGGATTTTGAAGCCGGCTTTGATCTGATTGAAGTCGGCAAAGGTTTTTTCATTGGCTTTGCCTATGAGATCACCGCAGATAAGGACGAAGTCGGGAGCCATTTTATTGATTTGTTCGACCGCGAGTTCGAAGGTTTTGACATCGTGCTCGTAGCCGCCCATGCCGAGTTGAGTGTCGCACATTTGGATGAAGGTAAACTCCTTCGAGGTGGCTTCCTCGGCCACTTCTTCTGCCATGCCTCGGTGATTGATGAAAGCAAGAGCGGCCACCAGAGCGGTAGCGGCCAGTAGAGGGAGGGCACGGGAAAAGTTCATGGGTTATTCTTTTTTTAGCTTCTTCTAGTTAAGCTAATTTTGGTGCTCCAAACCCAAATACCCATATCAGCATCCCAACAGTGCATACGGTCACGATAAACATAAGAATTGTCATAACAATAAAAAGAACTTGTACAACTTTACCTACATCCCCTTTCAATGCCCTTTTCCAATTACTATATGCCAGCTTGAATGACCCTGAATCGTTATACATGACTAACCTCGTAACTAATTAAACTAATAATAAAAACAAAAATCCTCATGCGAGTGAGCTTACCACTCACACGCCACACACGCCCATTACAAAATCACAGCAACTTTACACCACCGCACAGCGCACAAGGGCACAAGGGCACAGGGCGGGTGAATCATGGGTCAGGGTGACTACACACTCCCCACGATGCAGGTCGCTTGATTGGGGGGTAACGCTATTCCGGCAGGATCAGGCGCAGCCACTTCTTGGATTCATCAAGCGGCAGGGTCAGCTTGAACTCTCCATTAGGCGCTTCACTCCACGTGCCGCCCTTAAAGGCTGTCCATGACACCAAGTCATCGGTCTTTTGCAGGCCGAAGCACAGTGAGACTGCATTGGTTTCCCAGTCCTTGGCGAGCACGATTGAGCCCACACGTGCATCCTGCACTTCAGCCAAGGTCGGGCGGGCGTCACGATCGGCCACTACTGCGGCATAGCTCGCCTGCGCGACGAGATTGTAGCTGGCAGGATCACCGGTGACATCACTCTGTCCATCGGTGCGGGCGGATGCCGGTGAGAAGAGCGGACATTTAGCGACATTCTCTACTGAAGAGGAATGGAATGATGCTCTCGATTCCCTTGGCGAAGGCGCACTCGACAACTATACCGGCCTGTGAATTGGCGCGACCGACTCCGGGGAGGAAGGCACCTGGAAATGGATAACCGGCGAGTCTTTTGATTTCAACAACTGGGCAAATTCCCAGCCCGATAACATTGGCGGAGCCGACCACGCGGAAGTGAGCGGCGGACTTGGAGTCGCGCCTGCGCTTGAGATCATTACATTTAAAAAATACCCATTAAACGTAATACTCAGCAATTTCCTGCCCTCAACAAGTGGCAGGGTCAGGGGAAAAACCTGCATCAACCAGACACACAGTATTCACAAAAGAACAAGCCTTGAGACCTTAATAAAAACAAGGATGCGATTTATTACAAAAGCGCTCGAATTAACATTGAAGAAGTAACCGTATTCCCCCTTAGTTAGATAACGATGATGAAAATTACTACTCCATTTCTACCGGTTTTTTGGGCGGTTGCCCTAAAATCAATCGCATTATGCCCAGCCGCCATTCCCGATGGAGAAGGCACGCTGGAGAACGACAATATCAGTAGTTATTATGAGCAGGTCACCAAATGGATTAACGACAGGGTTGCAAATCAACCGAACAGCATTTCAAAAACTGGTCTTCAGTTACTTCTTAATGATTCCATTTTTTGCAAGGCTCTTTCCCAAAGACAATTCATCGCAAAACTGGGTGCTGAAAAAATTGAAAGTTTCGCAAAGGGCAGCAACGAGAAGAAAGCATTCCTCAGTGAGCTATTACTCAATACCGAGTTCATGGAACATTCCCTCGAGGGCGCAACGCCCATTGGACGATCCCTTCGGGAGCAAAACAACTGGAGCATTCCGGTATCTGCACTCGAGATATGGCACCACCTCCTAAGCTCTGACCCGGATGCCAAATCGGGTATCTATCTCAAACTCGCTATCGCCACCGGGCTAAACCCCCCGGGAACTGGAAACGGAGGTGCAGGCCAGGCGAAGACCCCAGAGACACCTCTCGCCCGCTACCGATTTTACAAAAATTCCCACCAGAATGAAGAGTTATTCCCGAGTTTCGATACCCTCTCAGTATGGGAATACCGCCAAATGGTTTCTTCCAACGCCTCAAACGCTGATCTCGCATGGGGTCGGAAAGCGATCAACACCTGGCGCCCCGATCTGCGTAACAATGAACTGGTGGTCAATTCCACTTCCGAAGTCTGGCGCAGGAATTCACCAATCCCTTTCAAAGATACCTTCAAGAACGTATTGGCCGGAGGCGGAAAGTGCGGACCTCGCTCCTCTTGGTCGGTCTTTATTTGCCAAGCTTTTGGCATTCCGGCAGTCGGCGTACGGCAACCAGGACATGTGTGTGCCACTTATAAATCCACTTATCCCAACGTCCAACCTCAACCTGGGAATTCCTGGAAAGTTGTATACGGCAGAGGCTGGCATGTCTCGAAAACATGCGGCCTTCCCGGCGAACAATTTATGGAAGAAATGGCGGCACGCTCGAACCTTGCCACCTTTATGCGCGGCGAACGGCTCCGCTGGTTGTCCGGCGCCCTGCAATCACAAACAGAATCCGCAACTGTTCTGGAACTGGCCTCTAGTATGCCTCCTCTGCCAAAAACTGTAGTAGCCGCACCTGCTCAACAACATAAACCTAAAATAGCAACTAAAGCGGGCAGCAAGCCGAGAGCCGGAACCATACGGATCGAAGCCGTCTCTTTCAGCAAGGCGACAGGGATCTCAACCCACGACTGCTTCACCGGAGGAAAACAAATCCACAATGCCAAGTATGCGCCCGGTTGGGGATCACCGCCTAACATCACATGGACAGTAAGGGTTCCCAGCACAGGCACCTATGAGCTCACCCTTCAAGCCGCAGTCGTCAATGTCGACCAAGCTGTCAACATTGCAGTCAACGATGGCAGGCCTGTGCCGCTATCAATCCCCAACACTCACGGACTTTGGCAGCAAACGCTCCCCTTAACATGCGACCTGAAACAGGGAGCCAATATCATCAATCTCACCCGTCCTGCCACACAAAGGGGATTGGCGCTACGATACCTCGAGTTTAGACAAAAGCCCTAAGCCTCAACTAGCTCGGCGAATCCTTCGCTTACCTGCCTCCTGCCTCCTGCCTCCTGCCTCCTGCAAAAGACGCTCATTTACTCACCTAAATTATTCCTAGGCGCTCAAAACCTGTCTCAGCCTGACACATGGAAATTACGTAAGGAAGGGTATGAGTCGCTGGAGTATAAGAGCCAAAGGAAGGTTTTGATGCAATCTGACGTGGATAGTCAAATCCCAGTAAGTGGCTCCTGCGGTTGGATTCGAACCAACGACCTATAGGTCTAAAACCTCTATTTTCCATGATTTAAAACGTTGGTGTGAACACTATTCGCGTGCATTCGTGTTCATACTGTTCACACTAGTGTTCACACCTCCTAAATGTCCACGCTATTCAAGAACGCGAACTCCCCAATCTGGAGAGCACGGTATCACGATCGAGATGGCAAACGCGTGTCCCGAACAACCGGCACAAAGTCCAAGCGCGAAGCGCGTCGGATCGCTGAGGGATTCGAAGCAGAGGAAACCGGTCATAAAAATGGCGCTGGCCGTTTGTCTGCGGCGGGATCTACGAGGATGAAGCTTGCGTCATCGACGGCAACCTCGTTTCCGGACGGACCTATCACGACAACGGATACTACCTCGGGCCGTGGATCAAGATGCTCGAAGAATCCGTCCAATCTTGAACCAATACCCAGCAACCATGAACCGCAGACATTCACTATTTATTCTTGGAGGCTCCCTACTCGCTCCCCGGCCGGCACTTGCCGAGGGGATCGGCTGGCAGCCCCGCTACGTCCTTTCTTCGGCGATGTATGGCGACTTACTCCTCGCCAGCGTCCTCCCCGAAGTCGCTAAAACCGGCAGCGTCGGGATCGATATCTGGCGAAAAACACACGCCACCCATCGCGAGCAGATCGAGAAGATGGGGGACGATGCCTGCCGCATATTGCTCAAGGACAGCGGCACCCGGATGTGCGTCTCGACCTGTTATCCGCTGGGACCGTTCCGGCAGGACAAGGAATTGCGTTGGGTCAAATCCCTCGGAGGTGAGATGACGGTCTGCGGATCCGGCTCCATGGGGCCACGCGATCCGGTCGGCCAGGAGGCGAAGCGGCAGGTGAAAGCCTTCTTCGAGAAGCTGAAACCCCACTACGAGCTGGCCGAGGAACTGGGCGTCACCATGGCGATCGAGAATCACAAGAACGCGATGCTGTCGTCTCCCGATTCGATCCGCTACTTCTGCGAACTCAACCCCTCGTCGCACGTCGGCATTGCCTTCGCCCCCCATCATTTGTACGACGCGATCGACGAAATCCCGAAGCTGATCCGGGAGGGCGGAAAGGAAAACATTCCATTCATTTATTTCCAGGAGCACCACCCTTCGTCGAAGAAATCCATGGTGAAAGTCGCCGAGTTCAAGCAGATGCCCGGTTTCGGTTCGCTCGACTATGTGCCCATCCTCACCGCGCTGCGGGATATCAAGTTCGACGGCTACGCGGAGATCTTCATGCACCCGACCCCGCGCGGGACTCCCATTCTCCCAACCGCCGCCGAGATCACCCAGGTGATCAATCACTCCCGGGAGTATCTCACCGACTGCCTTACCAAGATATGATTCGCTTTCTCATCGCGCTCGGCTGCCTCGGTATCCTGGGCGAACTCCAGGCGGAATCGCTGGTGCCGGGCTACCAGAGGTTCCATGCCGAAAAAATCTCTTCCCGTGGCGGTGCGCTGCTCTATTCCGAGTTGGGTTGCGCCAACTGCCATGGAAAGTCGCCCGTGCGGATCGAACGGAGCGGCCCTTCCCTCGACGCTCTCTCCTCGCGGGTGCAACGCGACTGGGTCATCGCCTTTCTGCGCGATCCCCAAGCTGCCCGGCCGGGATCGCCGATGCCCAAGATGACTCATGATCTCTCCAAGTTGGAGACCGAGGCCTTGGTGGCCTTTCTTGGTTCCCTCGGCAAGCCTGCCAGGTTGAAGCCGCCCCGCCATGCCAACGCGGAACGCGGCAGTGCCCTCTATCACGAAATGGGATGTGTCGCGTGCCATGCGCCGACTCCCGACTACCGCGGGCCGCACGGGCCGGTCGACGCCATCGCCGAAGGGGTAGTTGCCTTTCCTGACCTGGCAGCCAAGACCGGCCTCCTCGAACTCCAGCATTTTCTCACCCACATCTCCGACTTCCGCGGCGACGGGCGCATGCCCCACTTCGCACTTGACGCGCAGGACGCTTTCGATCTCGCGGCGCATCTCCTCGACTACCAATCGAGCGATCCCCGGGATGCCCCGCGCGTCGCCCCCTGGCCCAAGGCGTCCAAGGAAAAGATCGATGCCGGGCGGAATCTCTTTTTCGGCCAGTCCTGTCACGCCTGCCACGACGTTCCCGGGAAGCAAGCGTATCCCAAGGTCAACTTGGACAAATCCAAGAACGTGAAATCATCCAATTGCCTCGATGCGGGGAGTCATCCCGGAATTCCATCCTACCAACTGACCGAGAATCAGCGTGCTTCGCTCGTCGCTTACCTCGTGGAAAAACCGGCCAAACCCGCGCCGGAGGAAGCCGTCGATCTCACTCTCATGGCGATGAATTGCTATGCCTGCCACAAGCGGGATAACAAGGGAGGACCGGTCCCCGAGACCGATCCTTTCTTCGTCGGCGAGGAAAGCCTCGGCGACTCCGGGCGGCTGCCTCCGCCCTTGACCGGGATTGGACACAAACTGAAAGAAGATTGGATGACCGGCGTGTTTCAGGGGCGCCACCGAGTTCGCCCCTACCTGAAGACGGCCATGCCCGGCTATCCCGCTCACGCGGCCACCTTGGCCAAGCTGTTCACCGCGGTCGACCATCGCCCCGACGCTCCCGCCCTTGTCTCGAATAAAGCGGACCTCGCAGCGGGGCACCAACTACTCGGGACGCACGGCGGGGTAAACTGCGCGGCGTGCCACAACTGGGGAGACAAACCGTCTCCTGGGATCCCCGGCCCCGACCTTAGCGATCTCGACCACCGACTCCGCCCCAGCTGGTTTCGCGAGTACCTGCTCAACCCATCCAGCTACCGTCCCGGAACCCTGATGCCGCCCCTGTGGCCCGGCGGCCAATCGACCGTGCCAGACATTCTCGGTGGCGATACCGAAAAGCAGATCGCGGCGATCTGGACTTACATCCAGGAAGGCAAGGAGGTGCCAAAGGGCTACGTCGAAAAGAACGGGCAATACGAGTTGGTTCCAAGCGACCGCCCGATCGTGCAGCGGGCCTTCTTCGAAAAGGCCGGAGGGCGCGCCATCCTCGTCGGCTTTCCCGGTGGAATCCACGTCGCCTTCAATGGCGACCGCGGTCATCCCGCCCGCGTCTGGCGCGGACGGTTCTTCGATGCCTACGAAACCTGGTTCCTGCGCAAGGCGGAGTTCCAGAAACCGCTCGGCAAGGATGCGCTCGAGTTCGGGCCTCCCCCATCGCCAAACCGGTTCCGCGGCTACGAACTGGATAAAGCCGGCAATCCCATCTTCCAACTCCAGCACGCCGGCCATCGATTCACCGAGACCTACCGGGTCGAGGGTAGCAAACTGATCCGCTCCCTCACCTCGGAAAAGTCACCCCTGCCGCCCGTAGCCCATCCGAAGGGACTGAAGGTCAAAACCGCGACCGATTCTCCCCGCAAAAAAACCTTCGTCTACTCATGGTAAAACCCCCGTCTTGCCTTCTCGTCGCTCTCTGCGCGTTCGCCGTCCCGGCCCTCGGGCTCGCCGGTGAAAGCCAGTCCTACAAACGTATTGAAATCCTGACCGCGAGTTCTCCGACGACTTCCCGATCCGAGCAATGGACCCCGGGCAAGGGCCTTCCCCTCGAGGTCAGTGGCATGGCCTGGTACCGGGATCGCCTCGCGGTCTCGATCCGCAAGGGGGACATCTGGCTGCTCGACAACACACTGGGCAGCGATCCCGCCAAGGTCACCTATCACCGCTTCGCCTCGGGACTGCACGAACCGCTCGGATTACTCGTCTCCGGGGAAGATCTGCTCGTCGGGCAGCGAGCCGAAATCACCCGCCTGGTCGATCGGGACGGCGACCTGGTGGCCGACGCCTACCTCACGGAATGCGATGGCTGGAACGTTTCAGGAAACTATCACGCCTACACCTACGGACCGGAAGAAGATGGCGAGGGAAAACGCTGGGTCACCCTCAACTTGGGTATGGGAAAGTTCACCAACAATAAAACCGGATGGCGGGGATGGGGTGGCACCATCGGCGCCGATGGGCAATTCGAGCCGCGTTGTTTCGGAATGCGCTCGCCCTGCGGCCTCGGCCCCAACCTCGAGGGAGACCTCTTTTTCTCCGACCAGCAAGGAACTTGGATCCCGGCCACTCCCATCTATCACCTCCGATCAGGTGTCTTTTATGGCAACCAGGAATCGCTGGGAACCCTCAAGGAAAAGGGCGCACCCTTTCAACTGACCAGCGTCCCCAAGGCGAACCAACCCTACCCCAAGGCGCTCGAGAGTTGCCCCGAGTTCGTCCCGCCGGCGGTCTGGCTGCCCTACAACAAGATGGGCAGATCAGCGACGGACATCCAGTTGATCAAGACGGGGAACAAGTTCGGCCCCTTCGAGGGACAACTGCTGGTTGGTGAGTTCACCAATTCCGCGATCAACCGGGTGTTCCTCGAAAAGGTGAATGGGGAATACCAGGGGGCCTGCTTCCCGTTCCTCTCCGGTTTTCCCTCCGCGGTCCTGCGCCTGCTGTTCGCCGAGGACGGTTCGCTATTTGTCGGCCTGTCCAACCGCGGCTGGTCCTCGCTCGGCAATCGATCCTACGGCTTGATGCGGATCGAATACAACGGCGACAATCCGTTCGCCATTCACGAGATGAGAGCCACCCCAACCGGCTTCCATGTCTCCTTCACCGAGCCGGTCGATTTGGCCAGCGTAAAAGAGGGCTCCTTTTCCTTCGAACGATTCACCTACCAGTACTCCTCGAAGTATGGAGGCGATGAGATTCTCAAGAAACCCCTGCCCGTTTCTGGAACGACCTGGGGTGACGATGGGAAATCGGTGCGGATCGACGTGGCAGACCGGGCTGCGTATTACGTCCACGAACTACAAATCAAGCATCTCACCGATCGCAAGGGAAGGAAGCTGGAGCACGGCCGCGCCTACTACACCTTGAACCAGATACCGAAAGGTTGACGACCGGAGTGACGTCACCTGCTAGACAGGACGACATGCCCAGAATCACCACCTCCTGCTCCGGCAGCGTGTCGAGAAGTCCCCCCGGCATGATGCTCTGGTCGAGAACCTGGCGCGACTTGATCGCGCTCTTGGGAATGGCCCAGTTTAGGGGGCCAGATCACCCTCGCATTCGAGACAGGCTGGCGGAGGTCTTCTGTCTCGACGCTTGACGGTCACAAGTGGCCCGCTAGCTTGGAAGGACAATGAAATTTGGAATCTTCGTGGGCTTGGCAGCATTCTCTCTCGGAATAGGGCACTCGGGGGGAGAGGAAAAGCAATGGTTTGTGGATCGGAATCTGGTCTATGAACGAGGGAGTGCCTTGAGTGAGGAATATTTGGAGAAGCATGCGCCGGAGTTTTCCAAGAGGCTTGAATCCGTCATTCCCTGGATCGTGCGGATCGAAGTAAGGCACTCGTATGTGAAGAACGGCTACAGCTCGAATCACGGTACGGGAATCATTTTGAAAGGCGGACGGGTCCTCACGGCAAAACATGTTCTGAATGAGAAAGCCAAGGAGGGGAAGAAGCAGATTCTCCTCACCACGACGGACGGACGGGGTTTTCCTGCAGAGGTCATCAAGGAGGGGGAGAAGGATTGGACCATGCTGCAGATCACGGGGAAAGAGAGTCAGGAGATGGCAATGAAATCACCCGTGGTGATGGGGAAGGCGACGTCAAATCAGATTGTGGCCTTCTTTGGCTATCCCGCACGATTGGGTCTCGACGAAAAAGGGAGATTGAGATCGTTTCATCAGGGCAACGAGACGAAGAGGGTTCCGGTGAGCAAACTCTCGCCGCTCTTGGTGGTGGCCACCGTTTCCGATCCGGAGGCGATAAAGCTCAAGCCGTTGGCAGGTTTCCCTCCGGTCGGTGGGATGAGTGGCGGGCCGGTGTTAAATGTCGAAGGGAAAGTGATCGGAGTACAAAATTCCGTTTCCAAGACGACCGAGGACGCCACCGGAAAGGTCCTCTACTACACGATTAATGCCACGCCCACCAGTTAGGTGACGGGAGATCGATAGAGTATTACAGAGATTGAGGGTTGCTTTCAAAAGTGAAGAGATTATTCTTCAACACTCTATTTTTACAGAGCAAAAATCAAAAGGAAGGGTGGCTGAGCTTGGTTTAAGGCGCTTGATTCGAAATCAAGTGTAGGGGCAACTCTACCGTGGGTTCAAATCCCACCCCTTCCGCCATTTTTATAGAGTTTGATGAAAACAGAACTTTTCAAAAAGAACGGACATACCTACCTTTAATCCTAGGTGAGACTTCAACTAACATTTGCGTCCGTCCTATTGACGATCGGCTGGACGCTCGGTGCCCCAGATGGGGTCGATCTTGCGAAGCCGGAAGACCGCACTGATCACTGGTCTTTTAAACCTCTCGCCCAGTTTAAAGCCGACCAGAACATTGACGCGTTTATTGAAAAGAAACTAATAGATAATGGTTTAACTATGTCGCCGGCCGCAGATCGCCTAACATGGATCCGGCGTGTCTACTTTGACTTGATCGGGCTTCCACCATCACCGGAACAGGTAACGGCATTTCTCACCGACACTGATTCCGGAGGACACGAACGCGTCGTTAATCAACTGCTCGCTTCGCCACGATATGGGGAGCGGTGGGCCCAACACTGGCTCGATGTGGTGCGCTATGCGGATACCCACGGATTCGAAGTTAATACTCCGCGCCCAAACGCGTGGCCATACCGGGACTACGTAATCGCAGCCTTCAACAATGATACACCCTTCGACCAATTCATCCGTGAGCAACTGGCGGGAGATCAGTTCCGCAAAGATGCCGGGACCGGGTTTCTAGTGACGGCAGCACGCCTGTTGCCAGGCCAGATTGGCAAAGATGCTGCATCGATGCGCCTCGCGCGCCAAGATGAGTTAGGTGAGATTGTCATCAACACTAGCGAGGCATTTCTTGGGCTCAGCGTTGGTTGTGCTCGCTGTCACAATCACAAATTTGATGCTATCTCGGCAAAGGATTACTACTCCATGCAGGCGTTCTTCGCCGGAGTGTCCTACGGCGACCGTCCAATCCAATCGCCCGAATCAGAAGCCTTAAACAAGCAGAAAGAAGAGCTCAAATCCCGTGTACGTGAAATCGATCGTGCTGTGGCCGGTCTCGTACCTCTCGCCCGATCCGGCGTGGAACGCCCGCCAGTCAACGCCTTACTAAACGTCGAAAGGTTCGCTCCAGTGAAGGCACGGAAAGTTCGGTTCACTATCCAAAAGACAAATCTCTACGAACCTTGCATTGACGAACTGGAAGTCTTCGACTCACAGGGCAATAACATCGCTCTCGCATCGCTTGACGTGGCTCGGAGCGCCTCAGGCAGCAAAGTGGAAGCAAACCGACACCAACTCGAGTTCATCAATGACGGGAAATTTGGCAACACTCACAGCTGGATGTGTAGTGAGAAGACCGGTTGGGTAATACTCGAATTCCCTACCGAACACACTATCGATCGCATAGCCTGGGCACGGGACCGCGACGGCAAGTATACCGACAGGCTGGCACTCGAATATGTGATCGAGGTGACTGATGATTCGGAAAATTGGCAAGTAGTGGCAGACTCGACTGACCGACGCTCAGTGATTAATATCGTCAACGGCATCGTCGACCCCGGCCCCGGACGCACTGGAAATAACGTGTTTGAAAATGCGTTCGACGGCGATATCGGGACGATGACCTTCACGACAAATTCTGGCTCCGAGTCGGCTCCTCAACGCTCCCTACTGGCGCTCGAAGAGGGAGCAGTTCACAATCTGTCGCGTATCCGCATCAACGATATCGCCGGCAACGACAATAATGGTCGCATGAAGCAGATCACTGTGCGCGTCACCACCGATCCTGATGCCGACCTCACTGCACGGACCTATTCCGATGTCACCCATCTATCGGTCAAGATGTTCAGCGGCGACGCCGATCCCCTGCCGAATATTGTGATCACGAGCAACACGATCGAGCACCTCGACACTACTCACGACGGCTTTTACTCCATCGTTTTCGATCCTGTGCCGGGGGCCACCGGCATCGAATTAGAGTGGGTAAACGAGGGGAAGTTCAAACACTGGGCGCTCCGCGAAATTGAGGCCTGCAGCAGCTCCCCTGAGGAGCCAATAAATCAAACAGGTATCACTACTCTCGATTCCGAACAACAAGCAAAGTCTAAGTCCTTGCTGCAGGAGAAAAAAAACATTGAGTCGCGGCTGAAGGAATTTTCCAAATCAAGAACGGTATTTGGAGGCATTTTTGGTAAACCTGATCCGGTTCACATTTTAAATCGTGGCGATGCAGAACAGCCAAAAGAGGAAGTCGCACCAACTGTGCTCAGCGCACTCGGTAATTTATCCCTATCGAAGGACGCTCCAGAAGCGAAGCGCCGCCTAGCGCTGGCCAACTGGATCGCTAACCCAAAGAATCCGCTCACAGCACGCGTCGCAGTCAATAGGATTTGGCAAGGACATTTTGGAATCGGGATCGTTGAAACGGCGAATGATTTCGGTCGAATCGGCGCCGACCCTTCTCACCCAGAGCTCCTCGACTGGTTAGCTACGGAATTTATCCACTCGGGTTGGTCAGTGAAGTACTTGCACCGTTTAATCGTACTATCGGACACCTACCGTCAGTCAGAACAGATCGTCGCCCATGCGAACGATAAAGACACCGAGGTCCGGTTATTGTGGCGATTCCCGACCCGCCGCCTAGAAGCAGAAGGTATTCGCGATGCGATGTTGGCTGTCAGCGGGAGACTCAATCTAAAAACCGGCGGCCCCGGGTTCAATCTGTTTTCCTCGCGCGGTGGGCTCAGCGGATTCCCTCCGATTTCAAAATTTAAAGGTGATGGCCTGCGCCGCATGATCTACGCGCACAAGATCAGAATGGAACCTGATTCGGTCTTTGGCGCGTTCGATTGTCCGGACGCTGGCCAGAGCGTATCACGTCGACGGCAAAGTACGACACCGATCCAGGCACTCAACCTGTTCAATAGCGAGTTCACTATCGACGAGTCCAAAGCGCTGGCAAAACGCATTAGAGAGGATTCCGGTGAGAAGGTGCCGGCCCAAGTAGCCCGCGCGTATTGGCTCGCCTACGGGCGCGACCCGCAACCCGACGAACTGGCTGACGCAGAATCGGTAGTTCGCCAACACGGTCTGATAACTCTCTGCCGCGCAATCTTCAACAGTAATGAATTTCTTTTCATTCCATGAAACACGACGCCGAACATTTGTCCCCAAGCGGGCAGCAACTATTGAACCGTGGCGCATTCCTAAGCAACAGTGCGACTGCATTAAGTTCGATCGCGCTGACGAGTTTGCTTGGGCGCGAAGGGTTGCTCGCAGGAAGACGCCCAGTCATCGATCCCTCGCAACCCTACGCCGCGCGCGCGCCTCACTTCGCGCCCAAGGCAAAGAACGTGCTCGTGATTTTCTGTCCGGGAGCCGTTAGCCAACTAGAGACCTGGGATTATAAACCAGAGTTAATCAAACAAGACGGCAAACCTCTAGCTGGCGGGCCGGCGGTGACTTTTCAGGGCCCCTCAGGCAATCTGGCAAAGCCACAGTACGAATTCCGACCGCGGGGGCAGACCGGCAAGATGGTCTCGGAGATGATCCCACACCTCGCGGAACTGACGGATGATATCGCTTTTATCCACTCGCTCACCAGCAAATCAAACACCCACGGACCCGCAGAGAATTTTCTCTCGACTGGCTTCGTTCAGGATGGTTTCCCAAGCATGGGCGGCTGGGTCAGTTATGCACTAGGCAGTGAAAATCAGAATCTACCGGCCTTCGTATCGATCCCCGATCCTCGAGGAATCCCGCAAGCCAGTGTCAACAACTGGGGACCCGGATTCCTTCCGGCAGAGTTTCAAGGAACGCCATTCAGTGCTTCCAAACCAGTTCGACATCTGACTCCACCAGCCGGAATCACGACTGACCAAAATCAAGCCGCGCGTTCGCTCCTGCAACAAATGAATGTCCGTCATCTCGAAAAGCATCCGGGTGATGGCAAGCTCGCTGCCCGCATTGCCAGCTATGAACTTGCAGCGCGAATGCAACTCAGCGTTCCGCAAATCGGTGATCTAAGTTCAGAGCCTGCTCACGTCCTGAAAAGCTACGGTGCGGACAATGCTTCGAATCCAATCAAGGCAGGCTTTGCAAAGAACTGTATTCTCGCGCGACGATTGATCGAAAGCGGCGTACGCTTTGTGCAACTATTCAACGGAGCCTACGCCAGCGGCGGACAACTTAATTGGGACGGACACAAAGACCTCAAGAAACAATATGATGTGCATGCCGAGATCCTCGATCAACCGGCCGCAGCACTCATCAAAGACTTGCGAGACCGTGGTTTACTCGAAGAAACCCTAGTCGTGTGGTGCACCGAATTCGGGCGCATGCCTATGTTCCAGAAGGGCGCAAAAGGGCGCGACCACAACCCCGATGGGTTCACCTGTTGGATGACCGGGGCAGGCGTGAAACCTGGCGTGAGCCACGGACTCACGGACGAACTCGGACGCGAAGCCATCCATGACGTCCATCCGCTCTACGATTTCAACGCGACCATCCTGCACCTGCTCGGCCTCGATCACGAGCAGTTGACGTTTTACCACAACGGCATCGAGCGGCGACTTACAAATGTCGAAGGGAATGTGATTAGCGAAGTGATAGGATGAATTTCGATCGCTAAAGGATCAAGTATAGGAGTATATCCTACCGTCGGTTCAAATCTCACCTATTCCGCTTTTTATATCATTTAATGTCATAAATTCATTTAAACTATAAAATAGAAAAATTTTTATAATTGTGCTCATAGCTTAATTGAATAAACTTAATTCAATGAAAGAATATAAAGCAGTAATATATCAGGAAGGAATGCTGGGATCTCTTCTCCTTGGTCAATCAAAAGTAGATCCAGTTAAACTAACTGAATTCTTAAACACAAATGCAGCTGAAGGATGGAGAGTCGTTACCATGGACAAAGATCAACGCCGTATGCTGTTATTCTTTAAAAGAGAAGCACTTGTCATCATTATGGAAAGAGATAAGTAATGAAGAGATCTTCTATTGCGTTTACATCATTATTAGCAATATGGATTGCCCTTTCTCTTGCACAGCTCTGGGGAGAACCCCTTACAGCTGAAATCTATACGAAGATTAGTTTTAGCTTCTTACTAATTGGAGGTGCAATATTTTTCTGCTCTCTGATAAGCAATGAACACTTAATAGGAGATCTGCGCCTTGCCGGTGGTGTTGCAATAGGGACCATAATTGTATGGGTAATATTATCACTAGCCCAATTATGGAGTAATGGTAATGCAATCGATGCAAGCCTCTATCTAAAACTCACTGTCACAATGCTACTAATCGGAGGAGGCATTCTAATAGTCTCAATTATCAGAAGAGAGTACAAAACTGAAAAAAAACTCAAAGAAAACAACTTCATTGATTGAAATATAGAATCCTTTGTTTTGTTCTTTTAGGTGCATCAATCCTTTCCTTGGGTAATGCCAGAGAAAGGGTCATAGTACTTACTGATATTTCCAACGAACCAGACGATGAAGAATCTCTGGTTCGTTTTCTTGTCTACTCCAACGAATATGATGTGGAAGGCTTAATTGCGACCACCTCACAGCACTTACGCTCAAAAACGCGAGAAGATCTGATCCGAAGGCAAATCAGTGCATATTCAAAAGTAAGAAGTAATTTACTAATTCATTCCAAAAAATATCCAAAACCCGACAATCTGTTAGAACTGACAGTGAGTGGCCAATCAGGATACGGCATGGAGTCGGTCGGGACAGGAAAAAGCACCGCAGGTTCAAAACTTATCATTGAAGCTGCTAATAAAAATGACCCTAGACCTCTATGGGTCAGTGTCTGAGGAGGAGCAAATACCCTGGCACAGGCACTCCATGACGCCAGTAAAGAGAAATCTGAAAGACAGATGAAAGAACTCTTATCAAGGCTCCGAGTTTACACCATTTCCGATCAGGATGATGCTGGCAAATGGATCAGGAAAGAATTTCCCAGTCTCTCGTATATCGTCATTCCGAGTAATAGCTGGAAAGAATATCATCGAGCAACCTGGACCGGAATATCAGGAGACCGCCACTACAAGAACGGCCCCATGCAACATTTTGACTTGGTAGACAATCCTTGGCTCAAAGAAAACATCATAGAGAATCATGGCCCTCTAGGTAAGCTTTATCCCAAAGTCGCCTACATCATGGAAGGAGACACGCCTTCATTTCTAGGTCTCATCGAAAATGGATTGGGTTGGTCAGTCAGCCCAAGCTTTGGAGGATGGGGCGGACGGTACGTACTTTATAAGTCCTATGCAGAGACACGACCAATATGGACCAATAATCACTATTCAAGAGACACTATCAAAATCAATGATAACCATTACACATCAGATCAGGCCACTATATGGCGCTGGAGGAAAGCTTTTCAGCACGACTTTGCTGCTCGGTTGGACTGGTGCATTACTAAGGAATATTCAAAAGTAAATCATAACCCAATAGTTATACTAAACGGGAACCAATCAAAGGAGGTTTTATATTTAGATGCGGATCCGGGAAGCACGGTCAAATTTTCAGCAGAACAAAGCCATGATCCAGATAATGATAACATTTCCTATCGTTGGATGATTTACCACGAAGCAGGAAATTATCGCCATTCCATTAATCTTAGTCATTCGGAAGGGATAGAAACTAGCGTCACTTTGTCCAATAAGAAGACCACCGCATCGGCAAACAAAATCCACCTAATTCTTATAGCCGAAGATAATGGCTCACCTAGCCTAACAAGTTATCGCCGCACAGTTATAACAGTAACCAATTAATTTCTAAGAGGGTTCTAATTCATAACCGTCCTTAGAATCTTTAATTACCCAGCCTTCGCCAATGACTGCGTCTCTCAAGCGATCAGATTCGGCCCAATCTTTCTCCTGTTTAGCAATCCATCTTCTTTCTGCCAAATCCTTAACATGGTCAGGGACATCTAGGGATGACTGTTCCGATTCAAGTTCTGGTAAAACCCAACCAAACGCATGAACTAAAAGAGCCAAACCATGTAGGTTCGCTTTTTTAGTATCTTCCGGCACATTGCCCTCAGCCAGTTCTTTTTCCAAAGGTTTAATCGCAACAAATAATTCACCAAGAGCAGCCGGTGCATTCAAATCCTCTAGCAAAGCATCCCAGCTGGATTCAAATGAGCCTAAGTTCATACTTTCGAAAGTGGCACGCTCACATAACTCTTCATATGAAGGTAAATCAGCACCAAGATTTTGAACAAGATTGGCAATCCGTTTAAGATTGATCCTAGCCTCATTCATTCTATCAAAGCTAAAATTAATTTTTGTCCGATAAGAGCCAGACAGCAAAGAGTACCTCAGCTCAGCTGCAGAAAAACCTCGGTCATGAATATCTTCAAGGGTATGCAAATTACCTAAACTCTTACTCATCTTGCTGCCATCAACCATCAGATGTTCATTATGAAACCAGTGAAGGGCAAATTTTTTGCCAGTAGATGCCTCACTCTGCGCAATTTCATTTTCATGATGAGGAAAACATAAATCCACGCCTCCAGCATGAAGATCGAAGGTTTCTCCTAAATATTTCATTCCCATTGCACTGCATTCCAAGTGCCACCCAGGTCGACCAGAGCCCCAAGGACTGTCCCAGTAATTATCTCCATCCTCAGGTTTCCTAGCTTTCCACAAAACAAAATCACAAACATGGTCCTTCTCGTATTCATCTGCATCATTAGCAGTCTCTCCGGCTCCCGCCATAAGATCACGTTGATCAATACGAGTAAGCTTTCCGTAATTTGAATATGATTTTACTGAAAAATAAACTGAACCATCTTCCGATGGATAGGCATTACCATTATCTATTAATTTCTCAATGAGTTGAATTTGTTCAGGAATATGTTGCACTGCGCTCGGCTCAATGTGCGGATCCAACATGTTCAATTGCTTGGCATCCTGATGAAATCGTTCGGTCCATCCGGCCGTAAACTCCACCAAAGACAGTTCAGACTTCTGAGCCTCCCGGATCGTCTTATCATCCACGTCAGTAATGTTTCTAACATGTAATGTTTTGATACCAGAAAGCTCTATGACTCTACGGAAAAGATCCTGAACAAGAAATGCCCTGAAGTTCCCAATGTGGGCCGGCCCATAAACGGTAGGCCCGCAGCAATAAAATCTAAACTTTTCCCCGTCCTCAGGGAAAATTTCACATCGATTCCTCGAAAGGGTATCATGCAGATGGAGTCTTTTCATTAATGGGTCTTATAGAAGGAAAATCGAATCGTTCCACGGGCTTGACTGAATTTCAAGGAGAGGCAGCATTATAAGAAAATAATTCTTACGAAATTAAAGAATTTCGAGGAATTATTGTAAGATTACGGGATTCCTGTAATTTCGAAATTTTAAGTCGCAACTATACGTTTTGCACTATATTATTCATTCCCCTATAAAATGTTTATTCAAAAAAATAACCTCTTTGTGCCAATCTTTAGAGCGATCCTTCTTATATTAATCCCTATCGCTTTGAGTAGTTGTTCAATTTTTAACCCAAAACCAAAGGCAGGTCTCGTTGAATCCAAGGCTGCAGTTCCTGCTGATTTCCTATTTAGTTGGCATGCCCCTTACAATAAATGGATGGATGCACCAGTGAGAGTTTATTATAACGAAGTGCCATTAGAGGAAATCTTCAAAAATGCACCACTGACAGGACTCTCCTACAACTTCATTAAGAAGCCCAAGGAAATTCCCTTAGTTTCGATAGATAGCATAGGCATAACCAGACGCCAATTACTTTGGGCTATTGCTCATGACAACAATCTTAACATGAGTTTGAAATCCCTTTCCAATGGTCATCCTAGTGAAATCATTATTCGTCACCGGGGCGATGAAACTGAAATGAAATCACCTACACCTAAGGTAGCCACAAAGAAAGTACCTGAGGCAGTACCTGAGGCAGTACCTGAGGCAGTACCTGAGGCAGTACCTGAGGCAGTACCTGAGGCAGTACCTGAGGCAGTACCTGAGGCAGTACCTGAGGCAGTACCTGAGGCAATACCTGAGGCAATACCAAAAGACAAAGCTTAGCCCAGTCAGTTATTTCAAATCATCAATTCATTTAGGATATTCCCAAGAGAATCCTTTAAAACTTTATAGGAAAATTTCTCCATACATAAATCGTAATTCAATTGCGTCCACTGTCGCGCAAGATCCTTATCCAAGATCAGTGCCATTGTTTCGGATACAACCTCATTGGTGACTTCACCGTCCATACTAACTACCTTGAAGCCACACGGTTCAATATCATCCTTGAATACAGGGTAGCGATTCACAAGAACGGGCTTAGAGAAATAAAAAGTTTCTAACAGAGCATTACCAAAGCCTTCATAAAGGCTCGGATAAGTAACAAAATCTGCATGAGGATAAACATCCCATAGCTTATATAATTTTTCTCCAGAACTATTTAATCCACGAGATTCTCCGATACGTTCCCCTGCCCAGATGACTTTAACTCCTAATCTATCAGACAGATCAACTAGTTGGTAATAATACTCCATCCCCTCATCGCCGGCAAGGTGCGAGACCACCAAACAGATCTTCTTTTTAGTCAATTTCTGAATCTTGGAGCATAACTCAATAGATAATTCTATACCTTTCCGGGGCACTATTCTCGTGGGCTGCAGAACAAAGATTTCATCAGATTCTATTTTAAACTGATCACAAAAATCATCTCCATAATTATCCGAATTTGATGGAGGATTCTCAAAATCGAATACATTAGGAATGACTGTAGATTCCAATCCCAATCTCTGCATAAGAGACTCCTTAGCTTGTGAATTGATTACTACATGCTGAAATTTCTCAGTGAGTTTAGGAGGAAAAGAAGAATCAAGGTAATGTTGAGCGCAACCCTTTAAGAAACGTTCTCTTTCCCAATAAAAGTCATGATGATGTGCAATCATTGGCAATCCCTTCGATGCCATGTTAGTGACAGCCAGCCCCATTGGAACATGCATAGGGATAGCTAAAACATTCTGTGGAATGATCAAATTAATTGAATATTCGCGGATAAAATTCTCTAAAGAATTATAAATTTCCGTCTCAAGAACATTCACTGAATCAGTAAGATCATTTGAACAGGTATTTAAATCACTGAAGAGTTTCTCCTGCAAAGAGATGACGGATGGATGTTCAAAAAATGCCTCCGGGCACAGGCTAGAAGAGTTTTCAGGGGTGTCCAGTTTTCCGGCGAACCAGAAACATTCATGACCTAACTCTTTTTCAAGAACCTTTGCCCATTTAGAAGCCTCTAGCGAAACTCCATCAGTGCCATGAAACCGGGTCGAAACAAATCCTATGCGCATTACGAACCAATACGTTCAATGATATTATCATCCCAGGTAGGGACTTTAACTATAAATAAAAATACCAGTAATAAAGGTCACATATAAACTATGCCTTCTCCGCCACTGGCTCACCAGATTCAGCCTTAAATTTGAGGCGCTTTTCCTTCTTATCTACAGTCACTGTGACAAGATCACCTTTCTTAACATCTCCACGAAGTAAATGCTCTGCTAATGGATCTTCTAAATGTTTCTCCACTGAACGTCTCAGTGGTCTCGCTCCATACTCAGGATTATAGCCATCCTCAATTAGAAAGTCTCTCGCCTTGTTATCAAGCTTAACATTGATGTCGCGGTTCTTGAGGCGATCAAAAACTTTAGCAATTTCCAAATCAACTATCTGAACCAAATCCTTCTTTTCCAACATGTGGAAGACAATTTGATCATCGATTCTGTTAAGAAACTCCGGTTTGAAAATCTTTTTTGATTGCTCAAGTATCTTTTCTTTCATCCCATCATAATCTGCAGATTCGTTATCCATCGCACCAAATCCAAGGGAAGTTTGCCTCTTAATCAACTCAGCACCGACATTGGACGTCATAATGATGATGGTATTTCTAAAATCCACCTTACGGCCAAGGCTATCGGTCACCGTACCTTCTTCAAGGATCTGCAACAAAAGATGCATAACATCAGGATGGGCTTTTTCAATTTCATCAAAAAGAACAACCGAGTACGGGCGTCTCCGAACAGCTTCTGAAAGTTGACCACCTTCCTCATATCCAACATAGCCTGGAGGCGAACCAATTAAACGACTCGAAGTAAATTTCTCCATGTACTCCGACATATCAATTTGTATAAGAGCATCAGGATCACCGAACATGAACTCTGCCAAATTGCGCGCCAAAAACGTCTTACCAACACCGGTAGGTCCAAGGAAAATAAATGAACCTATCGGACGCCTAGGATCCTTAAGATCAGCTCTGGATCTCCTCAATGCCTTAGAAATTGCAGTGACTGCCTCATCCTGTCCAATAACATGAAGTTTTAAATCATCCTCCATCCTCAATAACTTCTCAGCCTCAGCCTCCTCCATCCGTTGAAGAGGAATTCCAGTCCATTTTGAGACAACAGACATTATATCATCTTCATCAACATCGATAATCTTCTCTTCACTCTGAGCTAGCCACTCTTCAAGTATCTCCTCTAACTGCGCTTTCTTTTGCTTTTCTTCATCACGCAATGCGGCAGCCTTTTCATATTCCTGATCACCTATCGCTTCTTCCTTTTCTTTTCGGATCTCTTCAATGGAATTTTCAAGTTCCCTAAATTTAGGAGGGCGTGTCATCGCTCCAATACGGGCCTTGGCTCCAGCCTCATCCATAATATCAATGGCCTTGTCAGGCAAAAACCTTCCAGTCAAATAACGCTCTGAAAGTGTAACTGCCGAATTAATCGCATCATCCGAATATTTAGCTTTATGATGCAGTTCATACTTATGCTGCAGTCCCTGCAATATTTTGATAGCATCCTTTACGCTTGGCTCATCAACCTTAACTGTCTGGAAACGACGTTCCAAAGCTGCATCTTTTTCAATATATTTTCTATATTCATTTAGAGTTGTCGCGCCGACACACTGTAACTCACCACGGCTCAATGCAGGCTTAATTATGTTCGAAGCATCCATCGCCCCTTCAGCCGAACCGGCTCCAACGATCGTGTGCAATTCATCGATAAAAAGAATCACATTCTTGGCCCGAACGATCTCATCCATCACTGCTTTAATTCTCTCCTCGAACTGTCCTCGATACTTAGTCCCAGCAACCATTAATGCCAAATCAAGAGTAATGACTCGCTTGTCGCGTAAAAGTTCAGGAACATTGCCTGCAACAATTTCTTGTGCAAGACCTTCAATAATAGCCGTCTTTCCCACTCCAGCTTCACCTATCAGAACCGGGTTATTTTTTGTTCGGCGACAAAGGATCTGTATTACCCTTTCAATTTCTTCTAAACGTCCTATGACAGGATCTAATTCACTGTTTTGAGCTAACTCCGTAAGGTCTCTACCAAAAGCTCGTAAGGCTGGAGTCTTACTTTCTTTGCCTCCACCGCTAATTTCAGCTTCCTCAAAGACCCCCTCATCTTCATCACCCAAATCACCAGGGCTAAAATTAGGATCCAACTCTCTTAAGATTTCATTGCGAGTCCGTTCAATATCTACTTCTAAGTTTTTCAATACCCTAGCCGCAACTCCATCACCTTCTCGAAGAAGCCCTAAGAGAATATGCTCAGTGCCAACATAGGAATGATTCAGTGCCTTTGCTTCTTTCCCAGCAAGAGCCAAAACTTTCTTAACCCTAGGAGTGTAAGGAATGTTGCCGGGAGTCTTAGTCTCTGGACCAGATCCCACTTGCTTCTCGACCTCCATTCTAACAGTTTCGAGATCCAAGCTCATTTTCTGCAGAACATTAACAGCTACTCCCTGACCCAGTTTGATTAGACCAAGTAACAGATGTTCAGTTCCTACATAATTGTGGTTGAACCGATCAGCTTCTTTGCGTGCTAATGCCAAAACTTGCTGAGCTCGAGGTGTGAAATTATTCATCATTTTCAGTTAAAACTAATCTTATTCGGAAGATTGTTCATTTGACTTATTATCTGAGAACTTACTTGGCTCAGGCAAACTTTTCAACCTATCACGCATTATTTCCGCACGTAAAGAGTCTCTTTCCTCTGCACCAAGCTTGCGATCAGCAAAAACCTGTAAATGTGCGGGTTGAATCTCCATAAAAAGAACATCAATTAAAGCTCGAATATCTTCAGAAAAATAGCTCAAATCAACACCAGCTCTAAGCATAGATAGTAAATCAAGAGCCTCTTTAGTGGAGATTATGTGTCCATATCGAAGAATGGCATAAGAACGGCCTATCTTATCATCTAATATAGTTTGTTTTTCATTATATAATTTTTCACGAGCATTCTCTTCATGCTCAATGATCTGCCTGATAACTTTTTCCAATCTCGCAATAATCTCATTCTCTTGTTCACCGAGCGTATGTTGATTTGAGACCTGAAACAAATTACCAAGAGCTTCCGTTCCTTCACCGTAAAGGCCACGCACTGCTAGTCCTATTTTATTCACAGCATTTATGACCTTATTGATTTGTTCTGAAAGAACCAAACCAGGAAGATGTAGCATCGCAGAAGCTCTCATCCCTGTTCCAAGGTTAGTAGGGCAAGCGGTCAGATAGCCGTATTGATTATCAAAAGCATAATCTAGAGTTGATTCTAATTTAGTATCTACTTCATCGATCATTTTATATGCATCGCTGAGACTTAGTCCCGCTTTAATTGATTGCATTCTGAGGTGATCTTCTTCATTTATCATCACACATAAAGTCTGTTTGCGATTCATAATAGCCGCACTACCAGCAGCCTTTGCTGCCTGTTCACGACTAATTAAATGACGTTCGACAAGGATCTGTTTTTTCACTGCCGTTAGATCCGACAAATCAGAAGAAAAAGCTCCGTTCATTTCTTTAAGTTCTTCCACTGCCGGCTTAACTCGATTAAGAATCTCTATCCGGTCTTCTTCTACTGCCCAACCGGGAAATGAAATGTCTCGTAAATTACGAGCCAGGCGAATCCGACTACTAATCACAATCTCACCGTGAGGACCACTACTAAGCATCCACTCTGCAGGGTTTTTTAGGATTGTTTTAAACTGCATCATATTGATATTAAACTTGGAAACAGCATGGAATTTGTCATTTTAATTCACTTTCATTCGATGCCATGTAATCCGCTTCGGCCAGTTTAATTTCATCGCGCAACTTGGCCGCCTCTTCAAAATTCTCCCCCTCAATAGCTGTCCTTAACCGATCTTTCAGTTCAGTTATCTGATCATTATATTTTTTTGTTACCTGATACCTTGATGGGACTTTACCCAAATGACGTGTGCCCTTGTGCATTGCTTTAACCAAACTCTCTAAGCCAAACCCAAAAACTGTATAACATTCACTGCACCCAAATCTTCCTGTCTTCTTGAATTCAGTATGACTGAATCCACAAGATTCACATTTAAGACTATCAGCAGAAACATTCGTTTTCTCATCAGAATCAATCCCCAACAAAGCATCAGCAAGAGCAAAACCAGTTGGATCAGTCACTCCTTTCTGTTTCGCACATTCCTCACAAAGGTTCACTTTTTGCATTTTACCTTTAACAATCTGCGTCAAGTAAACTGTCGCATCATTCTCCTGACAAACGTCACAATTCATTAATTTAATACTACTCGTCTATATAGAACGCTCAATGGGAGAATGCAGATTTTTGAGATGTTTATTTAGTACAATTTTTCTAATTTCCCAAAAACATTTACTCTTCTATCCTTGATGAAAGACCCATAAAAAATAGAGTAATATTTAGAAAACGTTATCCAATTTGCGTTCCTTCTTGAGAAACGCGCTCACGAAAACGAGCAATGAATCTACTAGTGACCGGACCAGGATTACCATCCCCGATAGGGCGGCGATCTAAGTTCACTGCGGCAATGACTTCTGCCGCCGTTCCTGTTAGAAAACATTCATCCGCTGCATAAATATCATAACGAGTCATCTGAACCTCCTTCAGTTCAATACCAAACTCATCAGCTATCTCAAAAATAACCTCTCTGGTAATTCCTGGCAATGCTCCAGAGGATGCTGGCGGAGTCTTTATCTTTCCATCTTTAATAACAAAAATGTTATCGCCAGTGCATTCGGCAATGAACCCTTGCTCATTAAGCATTAAGCCTTCCTCAGCGTCTCCAAATATCGCTTCAACTTTAGCCATTACATTATTCAAATAATTCAATGATTTCACACAAGGGCTAAGAGCAGCAGGAGCTGTGCGTCGTGTAGAACATGTGATTAGCTTTAAGCCTTCCTTATATTTTTCTTCAGGATATAAAGAAATTGTATCAACAATAATAATGACTGTCGCTTTCTCGCACCCGAACGGACTCAGTCCAAGAGTTCCTATACCTCTTGTCACCAACAGTCGGATATAGCCATCTTGTAACTCATTTTTACGTATTGCTTCAAGTACTGCCTCTTTCAGTTCATCATGATTCATTCCTATATCAAGGAGAATAGCCTTAGCCGAAACGAACAATCTATCTATATGCTCTAAAAGCCTGAAAACTCTACCATTATAAAAACGAATCCCTTCAAAGATTCCATCACCATAGAGAAGACCGTGATCAAACACCGAAATCTTGGCATCTTCCTTATCAAAATATTCTCCGTCGATATAAATTTGCATACAATCTTCCCAAGTATTTTACAATCTAAGCTATTATTAGGCCATCAGCGAGCGTCAATTGTCGATCACCAAGAGAAGCTAATTTAGAATCATGTGTTACAACAATCAAAGTTTTCTCCTTTATGGTTACTAAATGCATGAGCGTTTCCATTAATTCCCCACCCGTAGAAGAATCCAAGTTACCGGTAGGCTCATCCGCAAATAATATTTGCGGGTCATTAATAAGAGAACGAGCAATGGCAACTCTTTGCTGTTCACCACCTGAAAGTTCGGACGGACGATGATTTAAACGATCACTAAGCCCAACCTGCTCCAAAAGATCTACTGCTATTAAGTTATCAACCGAAAATTTTCCAGATCCCCTTATCAACGCTGGTAAACACACATTCTCAAGAGCAGTTAAATCAGGAAGTAGAAAATAATTCTGGAAAACGTAACCTATCTTTTCATTACGAAATTTTGTCTGTTGTTTAGCAGAAAGAGAATAGAGTGATCGCCCGTTAATCTCCACCGATCCTGAATCAGGCCTCTCTAGACCAGCCAAAGTATAAAGCAATGTACTCTTTCCCGCACCTGAAGCTCCACAGAGAAACAATCGCTCTGAGCGGCTAATTTCCAAACTCATTCCCCTTAACACGTCAATGTCTGAAGAACCCATGCGGAAACTACGAACCAGCGAAACGGCACGGAGCACAGTGCTTGGTTCCTTAGCAGAATGCCCTGAATCTATTAATTCCACCCTTGCACTGAAACTCGGGCAAAGTGAATGGTCAAGGAAGGTCTGTTACTTCCTACCTGGCTTACGCTTCGCCTTAATTGCCAGACCAAGAGCCTTTTTGTCTCCATTTTTGGCAACTGAGAATTTGGCAGTTTTACGCGTAGTGTCTTCGGTCCAAGCCGCTTGCCAGTAAGCATATGATTTTCCAACAGCGCTCTTAGAGACTACATGAGTCACTCCAGTGACACCACTTTGTTTGATTTTCTTGCGGCGAGAAGCCGCTGCTACTTGACGAGCCCTTGGGAGTTTATTAAAGATCTTGTTTCGGTAAGATTTGGCCATTTTTTGAGCCTTTGGCTTACCTCCACATGATTTATCAGGGAAAAACTTCTGAGAAGTCTTTCCCTTATTTGTGATCCTTACATAGAACCCGTGGTTCTTTTTTTCAGGCTGATCAATCCGACTTATTCCGTAGTTAGGTTTAATTTCCGGCATAGTGCCAGTGTGGGGTATATTGTTGTTAGTGGGGCTAAGCTCTCTTTTTGTATCTACTTAAAGAAAACTTTTTGTAGGGCGATCGGCATTAAGGGCCGACTTCACTACTCTAAATAATATGTAATTTTTAAAGCGTGGCAATTATTCCTCTCTTTCTTTTGCAGTACAAGCATTTATGAAGAACATGAAAGGTTATTAATTAACACATTATAATAATAGAAATTATACAAGAGAACGAAGAGCGGCGTACACCCCAATTCCAACCGCAGTTGCCAAATTTAAACTCCTTGCCCCCTTGGTCATCGGTATTCTTAAGCAATTTGATTCGTTTTTCTCCAGCAAAGTTTCTGGCAATCCTTTCGTCTCACGCCCAAAAACGAGATAATCTTTAGGGCTAAATTTAACATCCCAAAAGGAACTATCTGCTTTAGTAGTAAAAAACCAAAACTGTGACTCATCCCCTACCTCTGATCTCAAGACTTCAAATGATGGCCAAACTTTAACATCCAATTGATTCCAGTAATCCATTCCTGCCCGACGCAATTGCTTGTCATCTAAATTAAACCCGAAAGGTTCAACTAAATGCAAACGAACAGAAGTTGCCATACATAAACGACCAACGTTACCAGTATTGGGAGGTATTTCAGGTTCTACTAGAACCACATTTAATAATGGTTCTGAAGAAGAATCTAATTGCAAATCTAGAAAATGATTAGCTACTTAGATAGAAAATTATGCCTCTACAGCTACAGGATCAACGTTGACCCTTCTTCCGCCCTGATCAAATCTCACATTACCTTCAACTAAAGAAAAGATGGTATAATCTTTCCCTAATCCAACATTATTACCAGGCCTCCATTTAGTGCCACACTGTCGAAGGATAATGTTACCAGGAATGACATACTCTCCTCCAAACTTTTTCACTCCCCGACGCTTAGAATTACTGTCGCGACCGTTCTTAACACTTCCTTGACCTTTCTTATGTGCCATGATTTTAAATTAAATGAAATTGTAATTGACCGTTCTATCGGATTGAAATTTTAAGCACTTATGCTTTTAATTGCCAGACGTGTCAAAGGCTGCCTATGACCCTTCGTTTTATGATAACCTTTGCGACGCTTAAACTTAAAAGCTGTAACCTTTTTTGCTCGAAACTGATCAACTACTTCCGCTGTTACACTGGCGCCATCTAGAAGTGGACTACCTACTTTCACATCTTCTCCATCTGAATATAGCAATACATTTTCTAAAGTAGTAGAATCTCCTACTTCCAAATCAAGCTTCTCAACATCTATATTGTCTCCTTGAGAAACCTTATACTGTTTACCACCAGTTTTAATAATTGCGTATGCCATGATTTTTACATGCTTTAAGAGGAAGTAACGGGTGTCACCTACTCAAAATGAAGGGCGAGAAAATTCCACATAAGCGCCAATGAATCAAGCCCTTTTAACTTATTTCTTTAGATATATGAGAAAACTCAAAAAGATATTCTGATGTTAATTAGAGGAGTTTTTGATGATATTTCCGCTAATTATCAAATTCAAGGCATTAGGTTTTATTAAGTATTCTTAAATAAAATCAAGTTCAGGCCTTTAATTTAACTCTTTATATTAAAATTGAATCAATTAAAAGACTGTTAAGATCAATCATATCAATGTTCATCTAACAAGCCATGCTCCCACTTAATCTCCACCATATAGAACTTTTTTACTACGTTGCGAAGTATAGAGGCATCACACCAGCAGTAAGAAAAATGCCCTACGGCATCCAGCAACCTGCTGTCTCTGGACAAATGTTACAATTGGAGCGTGAACTAGGTGTAAAACTTTTCAATCGTCGCCCATTTGCCCTTACACCAGCGGGCAGTGAATTATATAATTTCCTTGCGCCTTTCTTTTCTAAATTACCCCTCATCGCAGAGCAATTACGTGGAGAAGAAAGTTCCCATCTCCGGCTCGCTGCTGAAAGAACAGTTCTTGCAAATCATTTGCCTACACTCCTAGATCAAATAAAAAAAGATTGTCCCAATCTAAGGTTAACTATGACTGAACTGGGTGCTTCCTCTACTGCAGAAACCTTATTAGCAAATCAAGATATTGATATCGCCATCACTTCTCTCCACTCTTCAGTACCAAGTTCCGTCAAAGCTCTTGAATTACTCAGAATCCCTCTCATTCTAATTGTTCCTGATAAAAGCAATATCAATAGTTTCTCATCCATCAGCAAAGTGTCTGATGGTAAAATAACAGAGCCTATGATTTCTCTTTCATCCGAACATTCAATTAACACACTTTTTCAAAAAGAATTAGATAAGCGTGAACTGGTCTGGAACCCTATCGTCGAAGTTACTTCTCTGGACCTAATATCAAATTATGTAAGCCGAGGATATGGGACAGGCCTAACTCTAGACGTTCCAGGAATGAGCCTCCCTAAAGGTCTGCGAAAAATCAACCTTAGAGGATTTCCTCCCTTAAAGATAGGAATGCTATTTCAAGGAAAGCTAAAGCCCATTGCCGAAAAATTTGCATTAGCTGCAGCTGCTTATGCTAAAAAAATAATCTAATATCTCGTCTATGCCAAAAGCTCTTATCTTCGATTTCGATGGCCTAATAGTTGATACAGAAACCGTAATTTATGAAAGCTGGGCAGAAATTTATGAACAGAATGATCAAATACTCGAACTCAATACTTATAAGAATTGTGTTGGGAGTGACTTTGAGCAATTCCATCCAGGAATGGAATTAGAGAAAAGAACAGGTAAAAAATTTAACTGGGCAGTTATTGATGCCGAACGCGAAGAGCTAATTAGACACCGTTTAGAGCAAAAGAAAGAACGTACCGGAATCCGATATTTTATAGAGGACGCTAAAGCAAAAGGCCTCGAACTTGCGATCGCTTCTAGTTCGTCCCGAAACTGGGTATTAGGATGGATTAAAAAGCTGGGATTGGGGGGACATTTCAGTGCATTTGTAAATCGTGATGACGTCCAAAAAATTAAGCCGGATCCTGAATTATTCCTGACAGCAGCTGATTCGTTGGGAATTGCTCCCAGTGAAGCCTTAATTTTAGAAGATTCTGAAAATGGTTTAAAGGCGGCCACTGCAGCCGGAATTCCTTGCGCTATCATTACTAATCCTATAACAGCTGGAGGGAATTTCTCTGGAGCGATCATGGTTGCGGAAAGCTTCACTGATAAACGCCTCAAAAAACTCTTTTAATAGGATGTAAATCAGCCCAATTTCTGCATAATTCATTAACTTTTTTAATCTAATATATTCCTGCCTTTACAAGATAACCCGACAATAGCAATAAAAGACGCACTAAAATGCCAAAAGACACCAGTATAAAAAAAATATTACTGATCGGATCAGGACCAATTGTAATAGGTCAGGGATGTGAGTTTGATTATTCCGGGGTCCAAGCATGTAAGGCTCTGAAGGAAGAAGGATATAAAGTGGTTCTGGTTAATTCAAACCCGGCCACAATCATGACTGATCCGGAATTCGCGGACCGGACTTATATCGAACCTGTCACTCCTGAAATTGTAGAGAAAATAATAGAACGAGAAAATCCTGACGCATTACTTCCCACGCTCGGAGGTCAGACCGGGCTGAACACGGCAATGGACCTAGTTAGAAAGGGGGTCCTTGATAAATATAATGTCAAACTCATAGGAGCAAATGCCGAAGCAATAGAAAAAGGCGAGGATCGTTTAGCTTTCAAGGAAGCGATGATAAAAATTGGCATGGATCTTCCTCAATCAGGAGTTGCCCGTAGTATGAGCGATGCATTAACAATCGAAGAAGAAATCGCAGAGAAAACAGGAAAGCGTTTTCCTTTGATAATTCGTCCAGCCTATACACTCGGGGGAAGCGGTGGAGGCATCGCTTATAATAGCGAAGAATTTGAAACAATTGTAAATCGAGGCTTAGATATGTCTCCAGTCACAGAGGTATTGGTTGAAGAATCTCTTCTTGGTTGGAAAGAATTCGAAATGGAAGTCATGCGAGACCGCAAAGATAACTGCGTAGTTATTTGCTCGATCGAAAACCTTGACCCAATGGGAGTTCATACTGGCGACTCAATTACTGTTGCCCCTGCTCAAACACTCACAGACAAAGAATATCAAATTATGCGCGATGCATCATTTGCGGTGATTCGTGAAATAGGTGTAGAAACAGGCGGTTCTAACATTCAGTTTTCCATGTGTCCTAAAACCGGACGCATGATCGTTATAGAGATGAATCCAAGAGTATCAAGATCCTCAGCTCTGGCATCTAAAGCAACCGGATTTCCAATAGCCAAAATCGCAGCTAAACTTGCTGTTGGTTACACTTTAGATGAACTACCAAACGATATAACTCGAGAAACTCCAGCGTGTTTCGAACCAACTATCGATTATTGCGTCGTTAAAACACCTAGATTTACCTTCGAAAAATTCCCAAGTGCAGATCCCACGTTAACTACCCAAATGAAAAGCGTGGGCGAAGCGATGTCGATTGGTAGAACCTTTAAAGAAGCGATGCAAAAAGCCCTGCGTTCACTGGAAACAGGGCGGTTCGGTTTAGGCGCTGACGGTAAGGACATTCCTAAATCAAATGCAGAAGAATTACTGTCAAAAATTGCCGTACCAAATGCAGAACGGATTTTTTATCTTCGTGAAGCATTTAAGAATGGAATGACAGTCGATGAATTGTTTGGAATGACAGGCATAGATCCATGGTTCCTTAGGCAACTTCAACAAATCTGCGAAGCAGAAGAAAAAATTGCCTCGAATGAGAATGATCTAACAATTAGGAAAGCAAAGAAATTAGGTTTCTCTGATCGCCAAATTGCTCACCTAAAAGGCGAAACAGAATTGCAAATTCGAGAAAAAAGGAAAAATGAAGGCGTTATACCAACTTATCGACTCGTTGACACTTGCGCCGCGGAGTTCGAAGCATTCACGCCTTACTATTACTCAACTTACGGAGACGAAAATGAAACCCGTGAGACGAATAAGAAACAGGTAATGATTCTTGGCGGCGGCCCAAATCGAATCGGTCAAGGCATAGAGTTTGATTATTGTTGTGTACATGCAGCATTTGCTCTCAAGGAACTTGGATTCGAAACAATCATGGTAAACTCAAACCCTGAAACAGTTTCAACCGATTACGATACAAGCGATAAACTTTATTTTGAACCTCTCACTTTCGAAGATGTCCTTAATATTTTTGAAGCAGAAAAACCTTGGGGAACAATCGTCCAATTTGGAGGGCAAACGCCACTGAATCTGGCTGCAGATCTAGAATCAAATGGCGTTGCAGTGATCGGAACATCGCCAAAGAACATAGAACTGGCAGAAGATAGGAAATACTTCTCAGCTTTACTCGATGAGCTCGGTCTCAAACAAGCAGATGCAGGCACCGCAACTTCAGAAGAAGAAGCCATAGAAATAGCTCAAAAAATTGGTTATCCAGTTCTTGTCCGACCCAGTTTTGTTCTTGGAGGACGCGCTATGGTCATCGTTTATAACGATCAAGAATTAAGCTCATATATGCGCTCAGCTGTGGAGGCGAGTCCCGAAAGGCCTATACTTGTTGACCGATTCCTTGAAGATGCGACGGAAATTGACGTGGATGTTATTTCTGATGGAGAAATCTCAGTCGTGGGAGCAATCATGGAACACATTGAACAGGCAGGCATTCATTCCGGAGACAGTGCATGTGTTATTCCTCCTTTTTCTATCAGCGATAAGATCAAAGAAGAAATTAGCACAGCATCAAAAGCACTTGCTAAAAAATTACAAGTGAAAGGATTAATGAACATACAATTCGCCGTCAAAAATGAAGAACTGTTTGTCATAGAGGTGAATCCACGAGCCTCCAGAACCGTACCTTTTGCATCAAAGACAATTGGTGTTCCACTGGCTAAACTTGCAGCCAAAGTTATGGTAGGAGAAAAACTGACCGATCTAGGATTTACGAAAGAAATTACTCCGGATCACCACGCTGTGAAGGAAGCTGTCTTTCCATTTGTTAAATTCCCCGGAACTGACATTGTTCTGGGCCCAGAAATGAAAGCTACCGGAGAAGTCATGGGCATAGATTCTGACCTAGGAATGGCCTATGCTAAATCACAAATGGCTGCTTCTTGTCCACTCCCTCTTGGAGGCAATATTTTTATCAGCCTTAAGGATCGCGACAAAGATAAGGCAAAAGAAATAATTAAGGACTATCACGAATTGGGATTCAAATTATTTTCAACTGAAGGAACAGCCAAGGCCATTAAGGATGAGGGGATTCCCGTCACTAAATTATTCAAACTGGCCGAACAGCGTCGCCCCAATGTATTAGATATGATTAAGAATGGGGAAATTGACTTTGTAATCAATACAACAAGCGGAGATCGCAACCCTCGAGCAGATGAAGTCACCATTCGTAGTTCTGCTATTGCCAATGGAATACCGGTCATGACAAGTCTAAGTGCAGCAAAGGCAAGCAGTATGGCTATTCGATCTCTGAAAACTATGGATTTAAAAGTAAAAACACTTCAAGAATTTCATATAGGCTAATCCACTCATTATAGGATAATAAGCGCTTCGATCTGCGCTATAATCAAATCAGATCAAAGAATAATCCTGAGAACCAAGAACTTTAATTATAAGTCCTTAGAATTTCAAAAGCGTCATTCTTTTTCAAAGAAACCTACGGAAAATGGCCTCACCGAACCGTCGGGGAAAAGAACTAGCATTCCTTTTCCATGATGATCACCAATTTCCACTAACCAGGGTTGGTTGCCCCATCTATAGGCCGCTAATGCACTGCTAGCACTGAATCGTGTAGGAACATAAGTTCCTTTGAGGTCTTCTTCATCTTTTGTCTTATTTAGTCTACGGTATGTAGGACAAATCCATGTCTTTCTGGGTATATCATATTCATCCTCAAAGGTAGTGAACCAAAAATCCCAAATGCTTTCCTCATCTTTACTGTTTGGCGCCTGAGGAAAATGGCCATTATCATTATTGTATGCACTAAGAGCCGTGAATAAGCTTCTCATATTAGCGACGCAGGCAGCTTGTTCAGCTTTTCTCCGGATCATGTCACTAAGGGCCAAAACCATTGATGCAAGTACAGCAATGATTGATACAGATATTAAAAGCTCAATGATAGTGAACCCTTCAATTAAACTTTTTTTAGCTTTCCTCATAAAATCAAACGGGCCGACATCTAAGAAAAGATGTCGGCCCGGATAAATTATAATTGGTTAAATATTCTACCCTGCTGCTGCAACAGCCATAATCGTCTGTGATATTTGCGCACCAAAAACAGTAATTGCTACGATACGAGTTTCTCCTGGCTCGACTGGGTCAGCAGCAGCTTCAGAAAATACCAAAATGCACTTGCGGTCTGATCCATTTCCAGGCTCACCTGTGATCGGGTTTACATTACCACTACTCTGTCCAAAGAAACGCATCACGGGAGCTTTCTGCGTGATCTTGCATTGGAAAGAACCTGTCACTGATCCACCAGTCCCTGCTGCTTGAATAATTCCGACAACACCTTGTTCTCCAGCAGTGTCTGCCGTTCCAAAGCACTCACCAATGTAAATGGATCCTTCATGAAAAATAACAGAAGCGTTTATTTGGGAAAAGACGGCAGTAGTATCATCAGTGAAACGAGCAAGGCCAACTCCGTTGACCATATACATAACAGATTGATAAGTTCCTGTGGTTGACAAGCTGTAGCTATTATTTGACCAAGGTCCACCGACCCAGGCAGATGCCGGTGAGCCGCTAATAACTAAAACTGAAGCGATGAGGGTTAAAATCTTCTTCATATGCTTAACTTTTTACAAAAAATACACACTTTATCAAGAAGAATCCTTCTATTTTATGGGTTTTTAGCATTTTCCCGGGTGAATTTATCAAGACATTTGCTGGATAGATAGGATTCTTATCCCATTATAGTGGATGAACTTCAGCCAATTTGCTGATTATCACATGCACACTCCACTTTGCCGCCACGCAAATGGAGAACCCATTGATTATGCAAAAATCGCTTTGGAAACTGGTCTGAGCGAGATCGGCTTCTCAGATCATAGCCCGGCTAAAGAAGAAGATTTTGATGATTGGCGTATGCTACTATCAGAATTTCCTGAATATCTTAAATTGGTCCAAACCGCCAAAAATGGAGTGCCTGAAATTTCAGTTAAGCTCGGGCTTGAAATAGATTATTTTGAAAAAGACCACGCATGGATCGAACAATTATCTTCCTTGGCAGATTTCGATTACCTCATAGGTAGCGTACATTATATTGCACCTGGATTTGCGATTGATCATCCAAAATGGATAGGAAGATGGTCTGGCATTGCCGAGGTTGAGGAGATATGGACATGCTATTGGAAAATATATACAAGTTGCGTGCGCAGTGGTCTATTTGATCTCCTCGCCCATCCTGACTTACCAAAAAAGTTTGGACATAAACCAGGTGGTGACCTTCGCCGTTTCTATGAGCCCGTGATCGAAGCAGCACTAGAAACTAATACCACAATAGAAATTAATACTTGCGGATGGCGACAAGAATGTGCAGAGCAATACCCCGAACGCGATTTCCTTGAGATGATGGTCAGCGCAGGCATTCCAATATCAATTAGTTCGGATGCTCACTCTCCTCAAGAAGTAGGAATGAATTTTAAGAAAGCTGCATCACTCGCCTCTGACATTGGGTTCACTCATACTGTCCGTTTCGAGAATAGAACAAGGACCCTAATACCATTCAGTATTTAATAATAATAAATGAAACTGAAAGTAAGGGGCCGTACCATTGATTTTTCACAAAAAATAATGGTAATGGGGATTATCAATATCAATGATGATTCATTTTCAGGAGACGGGACATTGAACCAGAAAAAAGCCATTAAAATGGCTGAGGATCATGTCGCTAAAGGAGCAGACATTATCGACGTCGGAGCAGAAAGTGCTCGCACTAACCGTGGACCAATATCAATCGAAGAAGAAATCCAAAGGCTTCGCCCATTCATTGAGGCTTTTCATTCTATCGAATGGAATGGAAAAACGGAAAAACCACTACTATCAATCAACACATGGAGACCAGAAGTGGTAAAAAAAATATTGCCTCTTGGAGTGGATCTGCTGAACGATATCGGCGCGCTACATTCCAATGACAATGCAAAGTTATGTGCAGAACATGGAACCGCTCTATTAATAATGCATAGTATCGGACTGCCCAAAGAGCCTCATCTCGGAGAAAAATACAAAGACATAGTTGCAGAGGTGAACAGATTCTTTGAAGAAAAAATTCGTGTTTCAGAATCAGTGGGACTCCATAGAGAGCGGATAGTATTGGATCCAGGGATCGACTTCGCAAAGGACCGCCAAGACAATCTTCTATTACTGAAACACCTGAATGCATTAAAAATCCACAAGAGGCCACTTCTCGTACCCGTTTCAAGAAAAACAGTGATCGGTGATGTATTGGAAATAAAAGAACCTCAAGATCGAGATGCCGGTACCGTGGCATGCTCGGTTACAAGTATCTTACGAGGAGCTTCTATCCTTAGAGTGCATAATGTATCGGCCACTTCAAAAACAATTCGGACACTTGAACCTTTGCTAAAATAGCTTTCAAGCCCATCGATGAATTCGGCTATCAAGCTGAAATATCTGCCCGGAAACTGAGGACATCTGAGTGTGGATAAAAAGAACAAACGCTGCGACGGATTCCGGAGTATTCAAAGTATTCAGTGTATGGTCACTCAATACTTGATCCTTTACATTTTCTGGTACATCAGCAGTGAATTGAGTTTCAAGCCAACCTGGTAAAATACAATTGGATCTAACGTTCCTCCTACCTCCTTCTTGCGCCAGACTCTGCGTCAAACTGATGAGCCCAGCCTTCGAGGCGGCATAATTTGTTTGCCCTATTGGTCCCGAAATAGCTGAAAATGATCCTATATTAATTATGTGGCCACTGCAGTTTTTGCATAAAAGTTTTAATGCTAATTTTGAGCAGAGAAAAGCCCCTCGTAAATTAACTCTAATGACCTCGTCCCATTCCTCTTCAGAAAGATTTAAAAATAATGAATCCTTCTTTGTCCCTGCATTATTGATAAGCAAATCGAGGTCCCTTGTTATATTTTCATTAAAATAATCCTTAACAGAACCTTCATCACTAACGTCCAGTTGAGAACGGCAAGGGCTAAGCACCTTAAAGCCTGATGAAATTAATTGTGTTGAAATTATTTTAGCAAGTGCTCCTTCCCCACCTGTTATCAATGCCAAAGGTTTTCTGCAATCTGACATCTAAATATGATGTGAGTATTCCTTAATCATGCCTTAACGTTTCTTCTTTTAGTTTTGGCATCCTTGCACCTGAAGATTTTATCCATTCACTCAAATCCTCAGACAGTTCCGCACGCTTTGCAGATTCATCAGATTCGATATCAGTCGTTTCGGATATATCTTTAGAAATATTAAACATTTCTTCTGAACCATCTTCATGCCATCGAATTAATTTATAATTTCCTTTTCTAATAGCAGACGATGGTCGGTTTGCTGACCCATGATAATGAGGAAAATGCCAAAACAATGACCTGTTCCGTAATATCCCATCTCTGAAAATGCTATTTAAATCTAGCCCATCCTGATGCTGTGAAGGGTCTAATTTAATTCCTGCAGCAGTCAATATGGTAGGATGAAAATCGCTACTAATAATCGGCACATCAGTCGTGATTCCTTCATTAATAACGCCGGGCCAAGCAAGTATTGCTGGCACTCGAATGCCCCCCTCATAGAGCCAACCCTTGCCCGCTCTTAAGGGCAGGCAAGATGTTGGAGCAGCGCGCCGATTATTCTGCAAAGTAGAAAGCCCTCCATTATCCGAAGTGAAAATTATAAAAGTATTATCATTAAGTTTGAGCTCTTCCAGTTTTCCAAGAACCTTACCTACACTCCGATCCACACTCTCAACCATTGCTGCATAATCAGGATTGTTTTGAGTTATGCGTGTACTTCCATATCTCTCCTTTTTTATATTAACTTTTGAAGGCAGCCCAATATCTCTCATCCGATCTTTATACCTAATAGTATCATTCTTGCGGGCCTGTATAGGTGTGTGAACTGAATAATGCGCCAACATCAAAAGAAAAGGGACGTCTTTTTTTTTCTCAATAAATTTAGATGCTTCCTCAGCCAATAAATCAGTAAGGTATGAATTCTTATTTGCTGAATCAAAATCAGGAACATCGCTCGGTGATAGAACCGTCTTCGGTTTTGCCTTATTTCTTTTAAATGGGTAATAATATGAACCTGGTGACCCTGCTCGATTAACGCCTCGGTGATAATCAAAACCGTGCGAATTTGGATGGTCTTGTTCGTTTGCACCTAAATGCCACTTACCTAAATAAGCTGTAGCATAACCAGATTTCTTTAGAGATTCGGCGAAGGTTACTTCATTTTGAGGCAAAGCCTCTACGTTTTTTGGAGTTATTAGAGCATTAAATTTCTGGCTCGCTCCAATCCAATCCGTAATACCCAAGCGGGCTGGATTCTTTCCAGTCATTACTGCAGACCTAGTAGGAGAGCAAACCGGTGAAGCAGAATATGCTTGAGTAAACCTAACACCCCTAGCTGCTAATTTATCTATATTAGGAGTTAAATGATACTTACTTCCATAGCATCCCAGATCACTCCATCCGAGATCATCAATTAAAAAGAAAATGATATTAGGACGCTTCTCAGCTGAATGAGCCGCTTGTAAACTACTAAAAATAAGAAGTAAGGACGGAAAAATGGACGGAAAATGGGACATCAATTGCCCTCCAATATTAAATCTAAATAACTCCAGCCTTTTTGAGTGTGACATATGCCCCATTCTTAGCGACCGTCTTCAAAGCTCTAGCAGTAAGCTTCACTTTTACATATTTGTTGAGTTCTGGAACCCAAATGCGCTTTTTCCTTAAGTTCGGGGAAACATCACGTTTGACAACCTTGGTCACATGACGGCCGATTCCACCTTTTTTCTTGGCTAAACCACTACGATGGATTTTTCCTCCGCGACGAACGCGCGCTCCTGTTATTTCGCAAACTTTAGCCATAATTCTACTCCGGTCTATTACTTAGGGGCGCTCATACTAGATGATATAAGCCTTTGGTCAAGAATTATTGGGTATTTTGATGTCTGTATAGCTTGATTTACTATTCCTGACAGATTAGGCATTTTCTCAATGCATGACTTTCATTATCACGACGGAACCCTTCATTGTGAGGGTGTCAATCTAACGGATCTGGCAATTCAGCATGGCACTCCATTATATGTATATTCAGCAAATACAATTCTAGAACACTATCGTCGACTAAGTTCAGCACTAAGTGATTTGGATCATCATATAGCATTTGCAGTTAAAGCAAATTCGAATTTATCTATATTAAAGCTACTTAACGATGAAGGTGCCGACTTCGATATTGTTTCTGGGGGTGAACTTTTCCGTGTAATAAGGGCTGGCGGCACAGCAAAAAAATGCACCTTTGCTGGGGTAGGAAAAACACGTGAGGAAATAGAATATTCACTGAACGAGGGCATCTATTGTTTCAATGTTGAAAGTGAGGCAGAACTAAGATTCATCAACAAGATATCAAATGAGCTTAATGTAATTGCTCCAGTCGCAATCCGAGTGAATCCAAACGTAGACGCAAAAACACACAAATATATTTCAACAGGAAAAAGTGAAAATAAGTTCGGGATAGATTTTGAATTCATTGAAGGCCTTTATGAAACAGCTTCAAAAGAATTGAAAAATCTAGAGTTGCGTGGCCTCCAAATGCACATCGGATCTCAATTATCCGAGGTCAAACCTTTCGTTGAAGCCGTGCAAAGAGTGGCTCCACTTGCACAAAAACTAAAACAAAAACATGACATCAAATTCTTCAGCATCGGCGGAGGAATTGGAATCGCGTATGAAGACGCGCTTGCAAGCGGAAAGGATAGCTGGTGGCAGGAAAATGATCAGAACAATACGCCTCTTACCATCGAGGAATACGCCTCCGAACTCGTGCCAATTTTAGCTCCTTTGGGACTTAAAATAATGCTTGAGCCAGGACGATTAATTGTCGGAAACGCTGGGATTCTTATAAGTGAAATTCTGTATAAAAAAGTCGGCACCGCGAAAACATTCGCGATAGCTGATGCAGGAATGGGTGATCTGATACGACCGGCATTGTACCAAGGACACCACGAAATTGTTCCAATTCAAAATACATCAAACGAAAATGAAACCGTTGATATTGTAGGACCCATCTGTGAGAGCGGAGACTTCTTTGCGCAGGACCGGGAACTACCGAAGTTAGAAGAGGGTGAAATGATTGGAATGCTAAGTTCTGGAGCTTACGGCTTTGTAATGGCATCGAATTACAATTCAAGAACATTGCCTGCAGAGGTGCTAGTTTCTGACAAGACCCACAAACTGATAAGAAAGAGGCAAACTTACGAAGATCTGATTAATGGTGAAGATCTGTGATTTATCAGGATAAATAAGAATATTATATCATCAATGAATTGGTTTTATCATAATAAGTTAATCTTAGTCTTAGCAGTGATTCTGAGTGCTCTTTTATCTAGCACAGAAAAATCTTCAGCAATCTTCGGCCGCAATCTCAACAAATCTAAGGTAACAACACGTAAGAGTTCGGGTGAATTCATTATTGTGAGTGGAGGCACCGCTTTAAGGAAATGGGAAAACTTAAGAAAAGAAAAGTATCAACATGACCGCTGGTGGGGAAATTTCATTCGCCCGGCACGTGCACGGATCCAAGAACTACAAAATGAATATGGTGATCAATGTAAAATTACTTGGTTAGTCTATAAACCAAGTTATGAGTCACGTTCAAATGAAGACGGTAAACCTCTGATTTCCTGGATCGAATCTGTAAGAGATAAATACAAAATAAGCTTACTTTGGATAACTGAAGGCAAAGATATTATAAACTACATAAATAACGGAAAAGATCGGTCCCAAATAAAAATAGCTGGATTTGAATATTATGGGCATTCCAACAGACACGCTTTCTTAATTGACTATAGTAATAGAATAATAGGTGTAAGCACTGTATGGTTACACGAAGAAGAATTAACAAGAATTAATCGATCCTCATTTTTACGAAAATCTAAGTGCATTAGTTATGGGTGCAATACTGGAGAAAGCATGTCAAAAAAATGGCGTAAAGCCACAGGGGTTTCTATGCGTGCCGCTATCGGAAAAACTGATTACACCAATCCTCTAAAACCAACTGTAGTTTCACCAGGTTATTGGAACGATTCGAAATCAATATTCAAAAGGAAAAAGTAAAAATATTGCGCGCCTAAAAACGATCACAAATTATAATAATTACTAACAACAGATATCATTGATTTCTTTTAATTAAGTGAAATTTCAAGAATTAAAATTACTTTACGAATTGCCTTTTTTTGATCTTCTTACCAAGTCAAGAACCGTTCATGAATTAAACTGGCCTAAAAATGAAATACAACTATGTACGTTACTATCCATAAAGACCGGGGGCTGTAGCGAAGATTGTTCTTACTGTGCACAAAGTGCACGATATAAAAGCGGGGTAGATGCTGAAAGATTAATGCCTAAATGCGATATACTGGATCGCGCAAAAGCTGCCAAAGAAAACGGATCGACTAGATTCTGTATGGGAGCTGCCTGGAAAAACGTCAAAACTAATACCAAACGTTTTGATGAGGTCCTTGAAATTATTAAGGACGTATCAGAGCTAGGAATGGAAGTTTGCACAACACTTGGAGAGCTGGGACCAGAAGAAGCAAAGAAATTAAAAGAAGCCGGAGTAACAGCTTATAATCACAACATTGACACTTCACCAGAACACTACCCAAACATTGTGACAACTCACTGTTTTGAAGATCGATTAAAAACCATTCGTAACGTGCAAGATGCAGGAATGTCCGTTTGTTGCGGCGGAATCTTAGGTCTTGGAGAAACAGTTGATGATAGACTCCGAATGCTAGAAATATTATCAAACTTCAATCCTTCTCCAGAAAGCATCCCTATAAACAAGCTGATGCCAATGCCTGGAACGCCTCTAGAAGGGGCCGAAGCTGTGGACACGTTTGCTGTTGTTCGCACCATCGCATGTGCACGAATTGCGGTACCTAATGCTAAAATAAGATTATCCGCTGGCCGTTCAGCGTTAAGTGAAGAAGCTCAAACGCTCTGTTTTTTTGCTGGAGCTAATTCAATATTCTACGGAGACAAATTGTTAACGGCAACCAATCCGCAAACTGTTCAGGATATGAAATTATTACAAAAACTAGGAATGAGTCCTCAAGAACCGAATCCAGAACTCAAAGCACCTAAAGCAAGTTCTGAAAAACCGCTTGCTCCACAAATCGCGTAATTTCAGAACAATCTCTACAAACAGCAAAATGCAAGGACAGTTAATTCTTATAACTTCCCTGTTCTTTCTATCAGTCCCAGTCTTAGAAAAAACAAAAGGTCAAGGGAACACACCACGCACCTACGCCCCCACAAAATCTCGATCCATATCTCCCTCATATCCATGGCACAGAAACATCACTTCTACCATATTCTGGGTAGGAGAACGGGCAACCTCCAATAACCCTCGACATAATATTGCAAGTTCCTGGGACCCTAAGTGGATGGAAAACTATGGAGGCTACGATGACCCTAATTCAGCTAATCGGACGAGAGATTATAGGCCTAAAAAATTCATCCCTAAACTCAATCCATTTTATGTGGCATTGCCATATAATGATCGGATCAATTACAAAAAAACAAAACAAAGCGCTAAACGTGTAATCCCTTGGTTCGGTCGAACATTCAAAAAAGAAGGTCAGAGCGTATGTGATGGAAGGTGGATTGCTATACATTACAAAGGAAAGGTCTGTTGTGCTCAGTGGTCTGATGTTGGTCCTTTCGAAACAGATGACTGGTCCTATGTCTTTGGAGGATCACGCCCAAAGACTCGTCACAACAGTAAGGCAGGGATTGATCTATCACCTGCCGTACGCGACTTTCTTGGAATAACTGGAAATGATAATAATTGTGATTGGAGATTTGCTGAATTACATGAAATTCCATATGGTCCATGGAGAAAATTTGGGGCAAATAATCCGTTCGTTAATACCAGAAAACCTCCAACCAAAATCAGTCAAAAAGAAATAGAAGCCTTAAAAAGAGCCAGAGAAGCCTGGCTTAGACGATCCGGGCGTTAATCCTCACTCGGGAGGAGAGGTCCGCCAAACAAAACACCCGGATCAATATTGACCCGGGTGTTTTGTTTTGACCGGCACGCGCCTGAACGCACACCGGTTTATTTTTCCTAAAGAAAAAAGCTAGATATTCGTCTTCAGTGCGTCCCACCCCTTGCGGGGCACGCGCCATGCCAGTTCGTTGATTGAGGGATCGCTGGTAACCACTCCAGCCTCATTGAGCTCGATTTTCTTGCCTGCACGCGCACAGAGATTACCCAGCTGAATGTTTGCGGTCATGAACCCGGAGTAGCTGAAGTTCGACTGGCTGTACTCTCTCGGCTTGTCACCTCGGCAGGCGATGATGAATTCATCATGGTGTCCGGGTGAACGCTCAAGAAGTTGCTTAGGCTTGCCGAATTCTCTCTGACGGCTTTCGGGAATGATTCGCGGGCTGTTCCAGTAGTCACCGGTAACCAGCATTTTTCCCTTAGTGCCGATGATAAGATTGCCGGTACGTGGCAATTTCCGGCCCTCGGATTTCAACTCTTCAGGGGTTTCCGGCATATTGTCCTTACCGTTCTTTTTCTTTCCCTCGTACCAGTAAGTAGTGAATGCGGGGGTTTCCTTGGTAGCACGGTAATCGACTTTTAAAGTCATTCCTGCAGGGAATTGCCCCTTGCACGGACCCGTCATCATGAGAGGCTCTGCAGAAGCTGCATAACCGGGTCGCATGATGGAATAAATGCCATCGGTGGTGTGGCAGGCCATGTCGCCAAGTGCACCGGAACCAAAATCCACAAAACCGCGCCACTTGAAGGGGTAGACACCCTTGGTGTAGTGACGCATTGGAGCGGGCCCGATCCAGGATTCCCAGTCAATGTTGGCAGGAACCTCATCAATTTTCTTCGGATTATCTCCACCCTGCGGCCAGACCGGGCGGTTGGTCCATGTATGGAACTCTTTGATGTCCCCAACGGCACCGGCCTTCACAAATTCGTAAGCTAGGCGCCATCCGTTGCCGGCGTGCCCCTGATTACCCATCTGGGTGACAACGCTGGTATTCTTCTCATAGGCCTTAGTGAGGTTTTGTGCCTCACGTACCGACCATGCCAAAGGCTTTTCGGTGTAACAGTGGATACCGTTACTGATAGCTGTCATTGAGGGGGCATAATGGGAGTGGTCAGGAGTGGCCACGAAAACGACATCCAGCTCCTTGGTATGGTTCTGGAACATTTCCCGCCAGTCGGTGTAACCCTTGGCACCTTTCCATTCGTTATTATTGTGAACATTTTTCCAGCTGTTCTTATCAATCTCAGCGAAGGCAACGCACTCCAGGCCGTATTTTTTGCGATTGCTCCAGGCAAATCCGACATGTGCTCCGGCCCTGCCACCAGTGGCCACAAAGCCAACTTGAAGCTTACTGTTTTGATTTTGCGCCCGGACGATTGCGGGCATGCCGAGGGTCGAGGCGGCCCCCGTTACGGCCGCTGACTTGATAAATTTACGACGAGTCAATTGTTTAGACATAGATTTGGTTTTATTACGCATGATCAATAGTTTGTTCAGTTATGAATTTATATATAAAGTCTTCTATAAATATTATTATTAAAGTTCAAAATTAGATTAGATCGATTTAATTTTTATATTCCTATAGGCGACTGGTCCGTGATCACCTTGAAACATAATTGGGCCCTTTGCAGCTTCTTTTCCAGTTACACCACTTGGAGTTGGCCCCTTCATTTCAACGTTTTCGTGCAATATCTGACTGTTAAGCTCAACCTTGATAAACTTAGCATTACTTGTTTTTTTGCCTCCCTCATCATAACTAGGAGCCTGAAAATCGATCACGTATTTCTGCCACTCACCAGGTTTTTTACAAGCGTTTACTTTCGGCGGTTGAGCACCATAAATAGCCCCCATATCGCCTCCTCCTAGCTTTGCCTTTCCATAGCTATCAAGGACCTGAACCTCATATTCACCCATTACATAAATCCCTGAATTTGCTCCTTCGGGAACCATCACTTCCAGCTCAATACGAAACTTACCTCCCCACTTTTTCTCAGAATAAATATCCCAGCTCTGCCCATGACCAGAAACCTTATTAATCATAGCTCCCCCACCCTTGCTAGCATTTAGCGTTTTTGGATTTTCCTTGGACTTGCTGGGAACACCAACTACCCAAGCATCTTTACCTTTTGCTTTCTTTTTAGTAGACCAACCTTTGAGATTTTTACCGTTAAATGGAGAACCGGCATGATGATCAGCATAGGCAAAGCTTAGCATCATTATCATTATTGAAAGGAGAGCGGGGAATTTCTTTGTCATTATTATTTAAATGCTTAGTTATTAGTGTATCTCAACGAGGAACAATAATTCTCTAGAAATTTATATTGAATGGTCAAGCATCAATTATTAATCAAAAGACCTAATTATAGACAAAATCGCATATATTTGGAACATGCCGGCTAATTAATTAGAGGCTTTTGATTATTATTCATGATCAGCTAAGTATCGTTCCGCTTCCAGAGCCGCTCTACAACCATCCCCGGCCGCAGTTATCGCTTGTCGATAAACGTGATCAGCAACATCTCCGGCCGCAAAAAGACCTTCTACATTTGTCTTAGTGCAGCTTGGCCTCTGAGTAATATAACCGTTCTCATCTGTCTCAACTAGACCCTCAAGAAATTGAGCATTAGGAACATGACCAATAGCAACAAAAACACACTTTAATTCAATTTTTGTTTCATCATTGGTCTTCAAATTCAAAACTTTAACTGCTCGCATTTCTCCATCATCATCAGTTAAATATTCAGTTACCTGACTATCCCAAACAGGCTCAATTTTTTCATTACTTAAAGCTCGATCAGCCATGATTTTTGAAGCTCTCAACTCATCACGACGATGAATCAAGTAAACCTTTGAAGCAAATCTTGTAAGGAATGTTGCTTCTTCGCAGGCCGAGTCTCCCCCTCCTATTACCGCGACCGGAACGTCCCTGTAAAAAGCCCCGTCACAAGTCGCGCATGAAGTAAGTCCATGCCCGATAAGTTTTTCTTCACCATCGATCCCAAGATGTCTCGGAGCGGCTCCAGTAGCAACAATGACAGTTTCAGCTTCGTACTGTTCTTCACCACAAGTCACGTTAAAGGTTGAACCATTTTTTTCTACGGAAGTTACTTTTTTATATTCTACTTTAGCTCCGAACTTTGTAGCTTGTTCCTGCATATGCATCATGAGTTCTGGACCCATTATCCCTTGTGGAAAACCAGGATAATTTTCAACCTCAGTCGTAGTTGTTAATTGTCCTCCTAGCTGATCTCCTGCCAAAACCAGCGGTGATAAATTCGCTCTGCCTGTATAAATTGCTGCCGTCCACCCGGCACATCCTGTTCCTATGATAATAACTTTTTCCATGGTCTCTTGAGTATGGCGATGATCGCTGCTAGGTCAATCCGAGTTAGAGCCATTCTCCTATGACAATATTTCCTCTATTTGCTGATTGGGAAGGAAATTTCCAACTAATGGTTGAGAAAGGTTCTCCTGCGACTGTTGCCAAGTAGCCAAAATCCCTTCCGGAGTAATAAGTGTCGAAACGTAACGACTGCAACCGGTTCCATGAGGTGATAAAAACATAGGCTCATGAGAAGAAATTCGGCAGATTTCCGGAAATGATTGATCAAATCCAGCAGCCATGCCTCCAATTTCTTCACAAGAAAATCCACGTGGCCTAGAAACACCAATGGTGCTCTCATCGAGAGAGCGTAAACATTCTGCCCCATCATAAAAATATATAGAAATTGGAGACATGCCTGAAAAAACACCTAGAGGAGGTACCGGTAAACGGTCTGTGATTCGGGTACATGCAACATCCCAAGAATTTCCACGCGACAATACATTAAAGTTTTCAATTTTATATTGATCTTGTCCAGATCCCCGCACTGCAAGACCGGTATTTGAACTGGCCCAGGTATAAGGATGACTACAAAACAATACCCCTGTCTGATCATTATCTCCTGGGATCTGAAATGCTACTGGATCCTTCACATGAAGAGATCCTAATTCATCGCTGCGAATAGCAGTATAAACTGAGTTTGGATCGAGACCCATGATGGAATCAGATTCAACTATATCAATATCCCATATTCCGGTCCCCTTCTTCTGATAATCAATGAAATTTGAAGGATACGATCTATCTTTTTCCGTTGATAAAAAAAGTTCAACGCCTGCAGGCCCAATAAGCAATGAAGCGCCTTCAATGGAAACAATTTCATCATTTCCATTTTGCAATTCATTTTTAGTAAATGATTTCTTTTTCTCCCATGGACCCAGAACTGAATCAGATGAAAAGATGGCTAACTCAAAACCACGCTCACCAGAATCGACTCCGGTCCTTGAATCACCGTGATTACGGTAGCGACCACACAACCAGAAGATGTCATCAGAATCACAAATTATATTACCTCCTCCAAACCAAAATCCTTCAGACTCAACTTGAGGCTCCACAAAAATATTTGCTGTTTCCTGATCTATCAGAGCACATGCAAGTCGTTGGAGTCGTTCTTTAATTTCTTTTTCCATCCGTATGGATCTTTGTTCTTAAGGATTTAACTCTTCATGGACAGCGGGCATTATCTCATTCAATTCATTGACGGTTCGAAAATATGATGAGCATTGCGTATTTGCTAATAATTTAATTAACGGATCCCAGAAATGAACTCCAGAGCTGTCTATCCTATCAAAAAGAATTATGGGTTTTCCCCGCATCAAGGAATCATTAGATTCCTTTAACAGTAGCAACGCTAGCAATTCCTGAACTGTCCCTGCTCCACCCGGAAAAATAACAAACGCATCTGATCTTTCAATCATCACTTCCATACGGGTATAAATGTCAGACCTAAGCCAAAAACTCGACAATCCATCAGGAAGACCTTCAAGCCTAATAATGTGCGGAACATTTGATCCTCCGGTCCAACCCTCAGCATTAACCGCTCCACGAACTACTGATCCCATCACTCCGGTCTTGCCCGCACCTGAAACACAACCATAACCTGAGCCAGCCATTTGCTGACCAAGCTCATAACCATCATCAAGATAACTCTGATCCTTAATACTGGCAGAACAAAACACACAAACATTTCCTAATTGTCCTGTTAAGGGAGGAGATTCATAAGAATATATTTCATCTGTTTGATCTTCAGCAACAGAATGTCTTTCCGGATCGGGGACTCCTAATTCATGGACCCTATTCAAACCCTCTATAACATTTTCCGGCTCATTTACGGCAAGGAGAAAATCCCTAAAGTCCTGCGCAATAGTTCCCAATGATCTCAAATGATTCAAAACACTAAAAAAAGGATCCCATGAATCATCTCCGTTAAGGATTACTGTCCCTTTTCCTTTGAGTTTTTCGTCCATCGTCTGATATCCAACAAATATAGAAACAGCCTTGAAAAGTTCTTCAAGGGTCGCGCCTGGCGTGAACACAAAGGCGTCAGAACGGATGATCTGATCCTGAATATTTGATAACGTTACAGACTGATCTCCATTCGAATTACTTATGTCCCAACCCGAAGAGAAGAGAAGATAGAGCAACTTGGCTCTCGGCTCGCGCGAAGGATCTTTTTCACCTGCAACACGACCTGAAAGAAGAACATTTGGCATAAGAATTAAATATGGTATCGGGACGCGCTAAATTTAGTAACTATGTTGTTTTTCAGATAAAAATTTCCAAAGACATTAAAAATCATTTTTCCCTATACCGTTTATCTTCATTGGTAAGGAATGCCTTAAAACCAACAGTTCAAATCCTTTTCGTATCCAAAAATCGTATCAGTTATTGGCTTTTGCATGGAATCTGCTTAATTCCAATGTTAAGCGCTTAATTTCAATGCTAGACACAAAAAAAGCCAAAGAAAAACTCGGTCTCGGTAATACTTATGATTCTAATGATCCATCCACAAAATCACTCAAAGACTACATCAATTTAAAATTATCCGCTCGTGGATTTGATATCGTCGGAGATGAAAGAGATTACCCATTTCTCGAAATGGGACGATCACTACTTGCAAATTTCAGAGAAAGAGTCCGACTGCTCTCTGATTACTTGTGTCCCGCTGACGAACGCATTAACAATTTTCTCCTTCAATATTTAGATGATTGCTCCGACGATCTGAGAGATCTTGGTTCCCTCATACCAGAAGGAGCTCTCGCCCTCGAGAGACATGGAATTGCAAGATTACTAAGCATTTCTTCAGAAAAAGATTCCTTCGAATCCAATATTGTTTCCTCATACAGAGTGGCTCAAGGTGTTTGTCACAATCCCAGCAAAGACAGACGGACAACGCAAGGTGTTTTCCATGTAGTGGAAGGTGGACTGCCTATTCCAGCAGACAAAAAATCCGTTCCCAAAAAAGCCTTCGCTAGGCTATTATCTGCTGCCCTTAATCCCCCTGATGAATTATTAACGGTCCCTTACACGTCAACTCAAAAGTCTCCGACAAAGGCATTCCTATCTTTACTTCTAAGACCCTCAGTATTTCCAGACATTCCCGGCATTTCAAATGGCAGCTCAATGGAAATTCGCTTCTTTGTGCCCGGGAACCTAGTCAGTAATTTAGACTTTGTTGAATCAATCTTTGGTAATGCAGGAGATCCGTTCCTTCCAGAAAATGATAGTTCCCTAGACTCCAACGGATGGAGCGGTCACACTGGTTGTGTCATTTTAGCTCCTCACCTAATCAATCTCACCAAAAAGGAATTAGGCCTACCGCATATATCTGAAGCAACAGAGCGACAAAAAAAGGACCGCATGTGCTGGGAAGATGAATCAGAGTATTACAATGACGGTTCAACATTTAAAATTACTTGTAGAGATAAAAATGGAGTCATAGTCACTCTGATTGCAGATAATTACTATGGTTATTGCAAAAAAGAGGTCAAATCACAGATCAGCTATGCTTGCAATCTCCTCGGAGGTTGCGAAGAAGAACATGCTGGAGGCGTTATAGCTTTTCCATCATTTGATCATGGAGAAGACTTCGCTTTAAACCCATTACTGGCCGGGAAAGAACACACTTATCATAAAACATTAGATAACTTATCAGGGATTGCGGTAGAGCAGCCCGAAGGATATGCCATCGACAGCTTCTATGATGACATTATTTACCTTCCTGAAAACGCGCTAATAAATCAGGAAAACCAAGAAATTACTTGGCAAAATAAAGACGAGACGGAATCCACTATTAAACTTCATCAGAAAAAAACTTACGTTTATCCATCAGGATATAAGATTGAATTGGACCGACCCGCAGCTGGCCGCCGGTGGCGTCTAGTCGGCACTCAAGCTGAAGGCACATTCTGCCACAAACCTTGCACCGTTTCGGGAGGAGGAAAATCCGAAATATCAAAGCCTTTGTCAGATGCAATGACTGCGGGGTCAATCATAATTCCTGACTTCAACAAAACCATGGATGAAGTTCGTACTATTCTCGAACAAAATTACTGGGATCGTTATCCTAATCCAAGGAAAACAGCAAAAACAAGCCGATCAATACTCAGCACAAAACGTTCATTGGGTTCTGTATTAAAACTGCTTACCCCTTCCGAGGATTTCACTAAAGAGCATAATGATTTTATTGATTCAATTTCAAAACCAGCAATCAGCATGGCCCTCCTCATCAAAAGGCTATATAAACCAGATTGGGGAGAATGGGAGGAATGGAGCAGCCGCTTCACTGAAGACATCATTGATGGGAAGTCTGGTTACGAACTAAAATACAACGGCGAGAAAGTTATTACGAGATACCTAAGAATCGGCTACGAATTGGACGGATCCTGGCGTATTTTCAGCCTCAGAAAAGATTTTCTTCCTGCTAAAAAGTTGCAACGTGAAGATGATATTTCGGTATCAGCCACCCTCAACACTCAATTTAAAAATGGGCTCCACCCTGAACTAAAAGAAGGATCACATAAATTCATAGAAAATTGTGAATATCGTTTTTTCCAAAGGCCCGATGATGCAATTCACAGAGGATATGATAAAGCAGCAGAAAAAGACTTTTCAAAAAAAGGAAACTTTTTCTCAAATTATGAGCCCCTTAATCAGCAAGATCTTGATGAACTAATACAAGACGCTATCCACTTCGAGAAATATTCAAGGCCTTTGAAGTCCACTTTAAAAAAGGCTCATAAAAAAAAGGAAAATGAATTTGTCGTTACATCTGCTCATCCAAGAATTGTAGACGGAAAACCATCACAAAATCCTCGATACTTGCAAGATAGAGAAGATCTACATAATGGTCGATCTGAGCACTTGGCAAAGGTAGGCATGCATCTTTATAGAGAAATTGCTTATGACAAACCACTGGCCACACCAGTTAATGCAATCCTGCCAGGGCGGCGCCATAATCCACCAAATCCAAAATTAGGAATTCGCGCTTTAGCAGTTTACAACCCGTTACATTATCAAGAATTACCTGAGCTGTTCATGGATTACATTGCCAGTCTTACGGGTAAATCGCCGTCAACGACAGGTGCTGGATCTGAAGGAGCCTTAACGAAAGGGCCCTTTAATCCTCTCTCTCAAATAATCGATCTTAATAACGCATTAACTTCTGCTCTACTTATTCGTCAACCCCACTTTATTAGTGCTGCCGGTTATGTTGGACCTAATTTTCGCGTAGACCATGACATTAGTCTGATTGTTCCAGAAGTTTGGTCACGGATGCATATCGCCGAAAGAGATCCAAAAATAATGATCCGTGATGGATTACTTGAGTCATGTTCAAATTTAGAAGGGTTTAAAGATGCCTCTCGACTAGGATACCGAATTACTGAAAAGTTTGTTCACCGATACTTTGGGCGTATCTTTGCTGATCCAGGAAGCATTTTTACAGAAGAAATGCTCCGACCAGAACTACAAGACAAAGCAGCATTCAGTGACGGCTTGAGTAATATCGTTGAAACTCAGAAACAAATAGCAAAATTATATTTCGATGACAGTAGTATTGATGATGCATGTCCCCCACTCAAGGCTCTCCTGCACATTATGGCATTTGAAGAATATGAAGGACATGACATCAATAGTAATGAATTGCGTTCTCTCTTCGAACCGGAGAATTTATTGGAAAGTGATTGGTATCAGCAAAGGATAAAAGCCAAATGCCAGGTCGATGAAGGACTCTTTAAAAAACAGCTGGAATCACTGGAAAAATTTTCCTCGGATCCAATCTACAAGGATCAACAAGAACGACTAAAAATAACAGAAGCTATAAAGACAGTTACCGAAAAATTAGAAAGTGCTAAAGATCCATCCTATCTGGACAGCCTTATCGGGACTATCGGGGTAGATCCTGCTGTGATCTAAAGTTCTTATAGCATGCTCTCTTATCGATAATTTTTCCACTCACCTGAATCATTAATATTCAGGCGACTTCTTCTTCATTAAGCAAATCCAACTCGACTTTAAGGTTATCTATGATGAATTTCTGACGGTCCGGAGTATTTTTTCCCATATAAAATTGAAGCATCTCTGATTCTGATTTATGACGATCAAGAATCACTGGATCCAATTTCATTCCATCACCAATAAATTCTTTAAACTCACCTGGTGATATCTCACCCAATCCTTTAAATCGTGTGATTTCAGCCCCCTTGCCACAAGACTCTATGGCTTCCTTTCTTTCCTTTCCGTTATAACAATAGAATTGCTTTTGTTTATTCCGAACCCGAAACAGAGGAGTATCAAGTATATACAAATGGCCCTCACGAATGAGTTCAGGAAAGAATTGAAGAAAGAACGTTATTAATAACAGCCTTATGTGCATACCATCAACATCAGCATCAGTAGCAAGCACAACATTATTGTACCTCAAACATTCAAGTCCATCTTCTATGTTTAAAGCATGCTGAAGTAGATTGAATTCCTCATTCTCATAAACAATTTTCTTTGAAAGACCAAAACTATTAAGGGGTTTCCCTCTCAAGGAAAATACTGCCTGAGTATCAACGTCACGGGCTGTCGTTATGGAACCACTAGCACTATCCCCCTCAGTAATAAATAAGGTACTATCGTTAGCTTTTTTATTTCTATCCCCATAATGAACCCTGCAATCCCTAAGTTTTTTATTATGAATTTTTGCTTTCTTGGCTCTTTCTTTAGCCAATTTTCTAATTCCTTTTAAGTCCTTCCTCTCCTTTTCTGCACGCTGTATTTTCTCCAGCATCGCTTTTGCAGCATCAGGATTACGATGCAAATAATTATCAAGTTGGTCCTGAACAAAACCCACTATCCAACCACGAATAGCAAGACCATCCTTGGGCGCTGTATGAGTTGAACCCAACTTGGTCTTTGTTTGTGATTCAAATATAGGCTCTTGAATCTTCACGCTAATAGCTCCAATGATCGATTGCCGAATGTCGCTAGGATCAAATGTCTTTTTGAAATGATCTCTTACTGTCTTTACAATAGCTTCCCTAAAAGCCGCCTGGTGAGTGCCTCCCTGTATCGTATGTTGGCCGTTAACGAAGGAATAATATTCCTCTCCATACTGACTTGAAGAATGTGTTATTGCTACCTCTATATCGTTACCAATAAGATGCGCTACTGGATAAAGCGGTTCCTCACTCAGATTTTTCTCAAGAAGTTCCTTGAGACCTTCTTTTGCCTTGTACTTCTTACCATTAAAAACAAGTGTGAGTCCTGAATTTAGATATGCATAATTCCAAAGCATATTTTCAATGAACTCTTCACGCCATTTGAAGTCATTAAAGATATCGTCATCTGGTTTAAAACTAAGAAAAGTTCCATCAGAAGCCTTAGAGCTTCTTGCCCTTTGCATCTCATTTGTGACTTCAGCTTTAGAAAAAGTAATTGATTTGGTCTTTCCTTCTCGAAAGGCCTGGACCTGAAAACTTTCGGAAAGAGCATTTACTGCTTTAATACCAACACCGTTCAACCCAACAGATTTCTGAAAAGCTTCAGAATCATATTTTGCCCCAGTATTAATTTTAGCTGCACAATCCATTAACTTACCAAGAGGAATCCCCCTACCAAAATCGCGCACAGAAATTGAATCTCCGTCCAATTTGACCTCTATCACTTTTCCATACCCCATAACAAATTCATCAATACAATTATCAATGACCTCCTTAAGTAATACGTAAATCCCGTCATCCGAAGCTGAGCCGTCTCCTCTTTTACCGATATACATCCCTGGGCGCAGACGAATATGCTCTCTCCACTCAAGAGTCTTTATGTCTTCTTCCGTGTATTTCGTATTGGCCATCTATATAAATTTAAAATTTATTAATAAATAATTCAGATAACTTAACTAATAGCATGGAATTTAGGGACTATCAAAACTGATAACTTATCTAAAACAGCGGAATGACTGAATTTTACTGGAAATCATTAGGTCTTTAATGCTTATCTTCATTTATTCGAAAGAAGGCGATACTTGAAATAATTAACCATTGAGTACATTGTCGAACTTTACAGGATCAATATCCTAGTAAAATTGTACTCATGGATAATCAATCCACAGGTAAGAAACACCAATCAGGTAGAGCAAACGGATTTTTAACTGCAATTCTGCTCGCTGCTCTAATCTATATGGCAACGGTTCAGGTGAAAGCCTGGTGGGCAGATCAATCTGCAACAAAAATTACACCACGCGCTGTTACTCCAAGGGCTGACTTAGGTGAGGACGAGAAAGCAACGATTAATCTCTTTGAGGAAACTTCACCGAGCGTTGTTTTCATTACTACAATAAATCTCAGACGCGACTTCTTCAGTACAAATATTTATAAAATACCCGCGGGCACGGGTTCAGGATTCATCTGGGACAGGGCCGGCCATGTAGTCACCAATTACCATGTTATCAGAGGTGCTGATCAGGCAAAAATAACGCTCTGGGATAATTCCACATGGGATGCAAAATTGATAGGGTCTGAACCTGATAAGGATCTTGCCGTATTGAAAATACAAGCACCTGACGAACGGCTAAAACCAATTAAAATTGGTGAATCCAAGAACTTACTTGTTGGCCAAAAAGCATATGCAATCGGAAATCCGTTCGGATTTGATCAGACACTAACAACTGGAGTCATTAGTGCACTCGGTCGTGAAATAGAATCAGTGACAAGAAAACCAATAACCGGAGTAATTCAAACCAACGCAGCCATTAATCCCGGAAATTCTGGAGGACCTCTACTAGACAGTGCTAACCGACTAATCGGTATCAATACGGCCATTTACTCACCTACAGGTTCATCTGCAGGGATAGGGTTTGCTGTTCCCGTAGACACAGTGAACAGGATCATTCCACAATTAATAGAATTTGGGAAAGTTATTAAACCGGGACTTGGGATTAATATTGCACCAGATTCCTTCGTTAGTGGAAGGCTAAAAAAATCCGGCGTTCTCATACTAAATATTATTCCAGGGGGCAGCGCTGAAAAAGCAGGTCTCAAACCGACTACTCAATTAGCAGATGGACGCATATTGTTTGGGGACCTAATCAAAGAAATTGATAACAAAAAGGTCAATGATTCGTCAGATCTTTTCCGCATACTTGATACAAAGTCCGTTGGCGATAAAGTTAACGTCACCATTGAAAGAGAAGGAAAAGAAAAGAAAATGGACGTTAGCTTGGGAGCCCTCAAGGATTAACAGGGGTTTCGTTTATTGAAATTCTCTAAACCCAAACTGATCTCCGAGTAGCAAGGAATCACTTAGTTGGAGAACGCCCTCCGAAGTCGTTGGGTCAGTTAAGCAACCAGCAGCAGAACAAACCCCCCATCGCAAACTTTCATGAAGGCTCTTTTCTTCATGAAGTCCCATTATAAAACCTGCAGCAAAAGCATCTCCTGCACCTGCCGCACCACGAATCATATCGTCAGGCAATCGGACCGACCCTTGTGACATCTCATTACCATCCGAAGATACTGCAACAACACCACTAGCTGAATGCACAATCACATGGTCTCTGACTCCAAGATCGAGTATCTGGCGTGAAGCATCTATCAAAGGATCCGGATCATTCTCATTTAAAACTAATCCGAGTAACGCTCCGGCCTCCAATTCATTAAGTAATAAAATATTCACTTCGGGAAGTGAAGGGAGAACTACGCTCTTAAAGTCTCCGAGCTGAACACTGACAAGATCTACCACGGTAAGGAACCCTAAGGATCTGGCCTCATTCAGAAGTTCGCTGGCACCAGTCCTTCCATCATCATTCACCTTATCCAAAGATTCCAGTAACAGTAAATATCCAAGGTAAAAGAATTTTGCACGACTTTCAGAAAGATTAATATCAGCACGTTGTAGAAGAGCATTAGCCCCCACATGATGAAAGAACGTCCGTCTGCCGGTAGATTCAACGGACATAGCATCAGTGTAGGAGGTCGTAGCATCAGATGTGAGTGCTAATCTATCAGTATCAATTCCTGAATCACGACAATCATTAATTATCCATTGGCCATCTGCATCATTTCCAACTAATCCTGCAGCCTGAAGAGGAATATCTGCACCAAGCATGGACAAGTCCTTGAGGACATTATATGGACCACCTCCATTTGACTTGGACTGGGAAAGAATAAATGAAAGAGCATCCTGATCAGGGAATGCGTCAATCAGCTTTACATGGTCAACGATCCAGTTACCCGCCGCAAGAATTCCGGAGCGCTGTGATTGTCTTTGGTTCTCCATGATTCACCTACAATTAAGTAATCTCAATGACCTGATTTAACTGCTGAGACTGGATTGCTGCTGCAAAAAGGCGGTGACTCAATAGTGCTTCATCAGGAGTCACGCAACCAAAGCATTCATTTAAATCACCCTCACGCTCCGCAAAAAAGGCAGCCCACATTTGCATAAGAACATCAGGGAATCCGGGCTCAAAAATACCACCGGTAATAGTCTTAAAGGGTGTATCAAATCCAAGATCAACTCGCCTCCACTCTTGCTCTTTACCACGGGAAAACTTCCAAAGAGTGCGCGGTTCCTTAGTACTAAAACGAGCACCTCCATCAGTTCCTAGAACTTCTATGAACCAGGTATCTGTCTCCCCAGGCGCCATGCGTTTCATTTCAAGTCGCATAGGGACTGGTTCGGCCCCATCAACATCAATCCAAGCATGAAGCATAGCATTGTCCCAAGTATCACAAGCCCCTCCTGGCCTGTCCGGATATCCTTTTTGCAACTGTGCATACACTGAACGAGGCTCGAATCCTAACCGAAAAGGAACGTGACATACATGCATTCCAAGGTCTCCCATAACGCCTATCTCACCACAGGTTTTTGACTGACGCTTCCAGTTCGCGGCCTTGTCGGGATCCAAATCACTGCCATGATGAAAACCTGACCTTACTTCCAAAATCCTCCCTATTTCACCGCTTTTTGCAACTTCGTATACTCTCTGAGCACCAGGGAAGAAAGGAAACTCCGAACTGCAGCGAACGAATTGACCTGAACTCTTAATGGTCTCAAAAATCCTTTCTGCGGAACCAAGATCAATTCCGAAAGGCTTCTCGGCCAATAGATCTTTTCCGGAATTTAGTACATCTATGTAGATCTGCTCATGCATGTTATGAGGAACTGCAACGTAAACCACATCAATTTCAGGAGAATCCAGAATCTCCTGATAATTATCAGTCAATAATTTACAAGTCGGAACAGAATTAAACCATTCGAGAGCTTCCTTATTAAGGTCAGCCACGGCATACAATGAAGGATTGACCTTACTATCATTAATGGCAAACCAACGCCCAAAGGCACTGGCAACTTCGCGCCCCATGAGTCCACCACCAATGACGCCTACATTAATATTTTTGGACATTATTAAACTTCGTCAATCATCTTCAAGGCCTCTTCACTACTTGCACCATCATGAACCACAGCCATGAGAGCACGGGTAATGCCTACAGGGTTTTCATGTTGAATAACGTTGCGTCCATAAACGATACCTGAAACTCCTTGAGCAATAATGTCCTCGGTCCTCTTTAATATTTCAGCATCGGAAACCTTTCCTCCGCCCCTGACAAGGACCGGAACATCACCAGCCATCTCCACGACACGGTGATAAATAGAAACATCGTCAGTTGGATCCGCTTTAATAATATCTGCACCAAGTTCTACAGCCTGCCTAACTAGCGGAAGAATCTTTTTTTCATCCCCATTAACCGTGTATCCACCAGACTCCTCATTTGGTCGAAAGACCAAAGGTTCGACCATCATCGGCATCCCGTAATGATCGCATTCAGGTTTCAATTCAAGAATATTATCGATGCACTGAGCATGCACTTCAGGAGCGTCCGGAATCTCAAATAAGTTCACACAAACACAAGCCGCATCTAACTGGACTGCTTGTAGAGCAGCATCAGCAATGACACTGCTAAAAGAAGTATCAGGGAGTTCCTTACCATAGATATTAGCAACATCCACACGGAGAACCAATGAAGGCTTCTCCCTCCCAGGGACAGATTGTAGATGCCTGGCCTGACCAACCGTTAACTGCACGGCATCAGGACCAGCTTTAACAACAGTCGAGATCGCTTTTGACGCGTCTTCGATACTACCTAAAAAACCATATTGGTTAAAAAATCCATGATCTATCGCTACATCAAAGCACCGACCTGAGTTCGCGTTAAATAGGCGTTTTAATCTGTAGTCTTTCATTGGTTTTATTGTCTTATCTTAACCCTAAATAATAAAAATACTCAAATTCTCTTCTCACGCATGTTCATTGTTAAAAACCACAAAAAAACCCAACCCTGTGAAGGGTTGGGTAAATTGATCTTATTTTCGTAAAGAAAAAAGAATAAACTGGCAACGACCTACTCTCACGCGACCTTTCGTCGCACTACCATCGGCGCTGCAATGTTTCACTTCCGTGTTCGGGATGGGAACGGGTGGTTCCATTACGCTATGGTCACCAGAATCCACAATTTGATAGGTTCTATTTCTTAAAAAAGAAATAAAAATTCAAGCTGTGACTTCTGAGGGCCGGCTCGAGTCCAATGGACTCTAAGCGTTCTCATATTGTTTTTTTCAAAGAACAGTCAGTGGGACCAATGATCCAATTCACTGACATCTGTATACGGGCAGAACTTTCCGAAAGTTACTATCCAGAGCCCTTGCCAAACGGCGCGGGTTAATTTCACAAATTTGTGAAAACGGAGGATTGTGAAACAAGTCGGACGGATTATTAGTACTGCTAAGCTAAACATGTTGCCATGATTACACCAGCAGCCTATCAACGTGGTAGTCTTCCACGATCCTTCAGGGAAACTTTATCTTGGGAATAGCTTGGCGCTTAGATGCTTTCAGCGCTTATCTGTTCCGAGCTTAGCTACCCGGCTATGCCGCTGACGCGACAACCGGAGCACCAGAGGCTCGTCAAACTCGGTCCTCTCGTACTAGAGTTTGAACCCCTCAAGTTTCCTACGCCCACAGAGGATAGAGGACCGAACTGTCTCGCGACGTTCTGAACCCAGCTCGCGTGCCACTTTAATCGGCGAACAGCCGAACCCTTGGGACCTTCTCCAGCCCCAGGATGTGACGAGCCGACATCGAGGTGCCAAACCGCGCCGTCGATATGAACTCTTGGGCGCGATCAGCCTGTTATCCCTAAGGTACCTTTTATCCGATGAGCGACGGCGATTCCATTTTCCACCGCCGGATCACTTTGGCCGACTTTCGTCTCTGCTCGACTTGTAGGTCTCGCAGTTAGGCAGGCTTATGCCAATGCACTCGAAACGCGATTACCAACCGCGCTGAGCCTACCTTCGCGCTCCTCCGTTACTCTTTAGGAGGAGACCGCCCCAGTCAAACTGACCGGCTGCCATTGTTCCTCTGCCTGATAAAGGCAAGAGGTTAGATTTCCCAACATTAAAGGGTGGTATCTCACTGTTGGCTCCCCGACCCCCTAAAGGGTCAGTTCAAAGCCTCCCACTTATGCTGAGCATTAAAATCGAGAAAACAGTGACAGCTTACAGTTAAGGTCTATAGGGTCTTTCCGTCCTTCTGCGGGTACGCGGCATCTTCACCGCGGATACAATTTCACTGAGCTCCCTGTTGAGACAGCGCCCATCTCGTTGCACGATTCGTGCAGGTCGGAACTTACCCGACAAGGAATTTCGCTACCTTAGGACCGTTATAGTTACGGCCGACATTCACCAGGACTTAGGATCAGAGCTTCGCCGAAGCTAACACCTCCCCTTAATCTTTTGGCATTGGTCACGTGTCACATCCTATACTTCCACTTTCGTGTTCGCAGAATGCTGTGTTTTTGCTAAACAGTCGGATGGGCCCTTTCACTGCGCCCGGGACAAGTCCCGGGACCCCTTCTCCCGAAGTTACGGGGCTAATTTGCCGAGTTCCTTAACAGGGTTTCACTCTTGCGCCTTAGTATATTCTACCTACCCACCTGTGTCGGTTTACGGTACGGGCTCCTTAGCATACACTAGAACTTTTCTTGGCACATCTTCAGAAGATACGGTCGGGACGAAACCCAGCACCTGGCAATTCAGTAAGTTTGTCTTCATTCAATATGCGTCCTTCTAGTTTAAGTTTCGGAGGTGCTGGAATATTAACCAGCTTTCCATCGCCTACGCCCTTCGGCCTCGGCTTAGGTCCCGACTAACCCTGGGATGACCAGCATGGCCCAGGAAACCTCGGGTTTACGGCGGCCGGGGATCTCACCCGGCTTATCGTTACTCATGTCTACATACTCTCTTCTCAACTCTCCACCATCAGTCGCCTTAAGGCTTCAATGTGTTGAGAATGCTCCTCTACCACGCACAGCAAGCTGTGCATCCAGAGCTTCGGTATAGTACTTATCGCCAATCATTTTCGGCGCAGGATCTCTCGATGAGTCAGCTGTTACGCTTTGTTTAAATGATGGCTGCTTCTAAGCCAACATCCTCACTGTCTATGAAATCCCACCTCCTTTCCACTGAGCACTATTTAGGCACCTTAGCTGCTGATCTGGGCTGTTTCCCTTTCGACTACGAAGCTTATCCCCCGCAGTCTCACTGCCGCGTTCCACCCCCCGGTATTCGGAGTTTGGTTGAGTTTGGTACCCGGGTATGGGCCCTAGCTCATTCAGTGCTCTACCCCCGAGGGTAAGCACGCGACGCTGCACCTAAATGCATTTCGAGGAGAACCAGCTATCACGGGGTTTGATTAGCCTTTCACTCCGACCCACAGCTCATCCGAACAGTTTTCAACCTGTACCGGTTCGGTCCTCCACAACGTTTTACCGTTGCTTCAACCTGGCCATGGGTAGGTCACCTCCGTTTCGGGTCTAGCGCCTGCGACTATGGTCGCCCTATTCGGACTCGCTTTCGCTACGCCTACACACCAAAAGTGCTTAAGCTTGCCACAGACACTAACTCGTAGACTCATTAAGCAAAAGGCACGCGGTCACCTCCGAAGAGGCTCCCACTCCTTGTAGGCACACGGTTTCAGGTACTATTTCACTCCCCTCAAAGGGGTACTTTTCACCTTTCCCTCACGGTACTAGTTCACTATCGGTCGCCAGTTAGTATTTAGCCTTACGCCATGGTCGGCGCAGATTCATACGGAGTTTCACGTGTTCCGTATTACTCAGGGTGATCCTAGGTTCCTTCGAGTTTTCGCGCACAGGACTTTCACCTTCTATGGTCCGGCTTTCCAACCAGATTACACTAACTTTCAGGATACCACATTGGGCCCTACAACCCCAGGAGCAAAGCTCCTGGTTTGGGCTGATCCGCTTTCGCTCGCCACTACTTACGGAATCGCATTCGCTTTCTTTTCCTCCGGTTACTGAGATGTTTCACTTCACCGGGTTCGCGTATCCTCCCCTATATATTCAGGGAGGAACGTATTCATATTAATGAATACAGGTTACCCCATTCGGAAATCCTCGGGTCATAGCTTGAGTGCAGCTCACCGGGGCTTATCGCAGCTTAAACACGTCCTTCATCGCCTACTGGCACCAAGGCATTCACCGTGTGCCCTTAGTAACTTGTTTCTCGATCCGATTTTCTTTCCTGCCCTAAAGCAGAAGAAGAAGAAACTGATCTCGAAGCCGTTTTCACTAAAGTTTGCAAGATTGAACCCGGCCAAAGTTCGGCCAGGGCTCTATCAATAATAAAATTGCAGATTGTTCTACCCAGTATACAGATGTCAAGGAACAGGTAATCCCGTTCAAAAATCAGCCGACTTGTTTCCGATACTCAGAAAAGTTTTCGCAATGGTGGGTCTGACAGGACTCGAACCTGTGACCCCCGCCTTATCAAGGCGGTGCTCTAACCAGCTGAGCTACAGACCCGATACGAATCGGGGGGCTAGGCCCACCAAAAAAAATGGTGGAGGCATGCGGATTCGAACCGCAGACCCTCTGCTTGCAAAGCAGATGCTCTACCAACTGAGCTATGCCCCCGTAGATTGTTTGTTAGGAAATAAATCCTAAGCCCACGGGAAGTCTGGGGAAATGAAAAAGCTAAGTTGTACGTTGCGGGCATCACTATCGTGATGTTGATGCGATTGCTGAATGATTATAAAATCATCCATATTCAAGCTTTGAGCTTGAGGTCACTTCAGGTTTTCACCTTCAGTATTTGCGCCTTTGCTTAATGTTCCGGTTTGACCCGGTACAAATTCCCCGTGATGGGGAAAAGCTTTAGGCGTCGACCTATTCGCTTTTACTTTCTTTTAAATTAATTAGTAAGAAAGTGACTCCATTGTGAGACGGAATCAGCGAAGTGCTCCTTAGAAAGGAGGTGTTCCAGCCGCAGATTCCTCTACGGCTACCTTGTTACGACTTCATCCCAGTTACCACCTACAGTGTAGGGCCCTTTTATTAGGGTACTTCGACTGCGAGCGGCTTCCATGATGTGACGGGCGGTGTGTACAAGACCCGGGAACGTATTCACGGCACCGTAGCTGATGTGCCATTACTAGCGATTCCAGCTTCATGAGGGCGAGTTGCAGCCCTCAATCCGAACTGAGCCCAGTTTTCAGGATTTCCTCCACCTTACGGTATCGGTTCACATTGTACTGGGCATTGTAGTACGTGTGCAGCCCTGGGCGTAAGGGCCATACTGACTTGACGTCGTCCCCACCTTCCTCCTGTTTAATACAGGCAGTCTGACTAGAGTCCCCGACATTACTCGCTGGCAACTAATCATAGGGGTTGCGCTCGTTGCGGGACTTAACCCAACATCTCACGACACGAGCTGACGACAGCCATGCAGCACCTGTGCATGTCCAGCCGAACTGACGATCTGCTTTCACAAATCTACGACAAGCATGTCAAGCCCAGGTAAGGTTCTTCGCGTTGCATCGAATTAAGCCACATACTCCACCGCTTGTGCGGGTCCCCGTCAATTTCTTTGAGTTTTAGCCTTGCGGCCGTACTCCCCAGGCGGCGCGTTTAACGCGTTAGCTTCGGCACGGACGGGGTCGAACCCGCCCACACCAAACGCGCACCGTTTACTGCTAGGACTACAGGGGTATCTAATCCCTTTCGCTACCCTAGCCTTCGTGCCTCAGCGTCAGTTAGTGTCCAGAGTCTCGCCTTCGCCACTAGTGTTCCTCACGATATCTACGCATTTCACTGCTACACCGTGAATTCCAGACTCCCCTCCACTACTCTAGCTTGGCAGTATCGGATGCAGTTCCGAGGTTGAGCCCCGGGATTTCACATCTGACTTACCATGCCGCCTACGCACGCTTTACGCCCAGTAATTCCGAACAACGCTTGGGACCTTCGTATTACCGCGGCTGCTGGCACGAAGTTAGCCGTCCCTTCCTCTTGAGATACTATCAGGACCCACCGGTATTAACGGTAAGTCTTTACTCTCTCATGACAGGAGTTTACAACCCTAGGGCTGTCATCCTCCACGCGGCGTCGCACCATCAGGCTTTCGCCCATTGTGAATGATTCTCGACTGCTGCCACCCGTAGGTGTCTGGACCGTGTCTCAGTTCCAGTGTGACTGGTCATCCTCTCAGACCAGCTACCCGTCGTCGCCTTGGTAAGCCGTTACCTTACCAACTAGCTGATAGGCCGCGAGCCCATCCAGAAGTGCGAGGCCTAAAAGGTCCCCGCTTTAATCCACAAGAGATATCTCTTGTAATCACATACGGTATTAGACCACCTTTCGGTGGTTTATCCCCTGCTTCTGGGCAGGTTGCTCACGTGTTACTCACCCGTTCGCCACTAGATTTAGCAAAGCAAGCTTTGCTAAATCTCGTTCGACTTGCATGTCTTATCCACGCCGCCAGCGTTCGTTCTGAGCCAGAATCAAACTCTCCGAAAAGAAAGTATGTAGTCTCGGCCGGTAAACCGGCTCCGACAAATATTCTGACGGGAATCAGGGTGCCTACTTTAAAGCACCCTGTTTACCGCGCACCACATCGCTTCAAGCGAGCGGCACGCAACGTACAAATTAGCTTTTTCAATTTCCATTCAATCTCTCGTCGACGCATAACGTCTTCGTTCAATTGAACCTGTTTTCTCAAAGAACAACAACTTCCCTCAAATCATAAATACATCAGCACTCGATAGTAACAGTTGCATTCTAGACCCTACGGGATCCCTAACTTCTTCCAGTCAGGGGGGCGGGAATTATAGTCGAACACCCTTGAGGGTCAAACGATTTTCTCTAGCTATTGCACGTTTTTTGACATTTTTTACCTTAAAAACCATTTTTTTGAAATATAGAGCTTATAAAGTGTTAATCTTCAATGACGTCTGGCCAATTTGTATGAAAAAATTCGCCCGCACTTTTATCCACTCTCTCATAGGTATGGGCTCCAAAAAAGTCTCTCTGAGCCTGCAATAAGTTAGCAGGCAAGTTCTCCGAGCGGAAACTATCATAGTATCCAAGCGAAGCGCTGAAAGCGGGTACTGGGATACCGTTTTGTATTGCTAGACAGACAATTTCACGCCAACTCGACTGGCTTTTATCTAAGATCTCATTGAAATAATCATCCAGCATTAGATTGCCAAGTTGTGGATTCCTCTCATAAGCCTCAGTAATTCGGTTAAGGAAACGGGCCCTTATAATACAACCGCCCCTCCATATTCTAGCAATCGAACCCAGGTCCAAATCCCAACCATGAGAATCTCCTACTCTTTTCATAAGATCAAGGCCCTGTGCATAAGATATTATTTTTGATGCGTGTAATGCATCTTTGACTTTCTCAATGAGTTGCGATTTCTCAATTCCAAAACCTGATAAAGAATCATTAGAAGGGCCGCTCAATTGAGAAGAAGCGCTTACTCTTTGCTCTTTTAAAGAGGAAAGGATCCTAGCTTCGACGGCAGCATTTATAGTTGAAATCACGACACCATTTTCAGCAGCACTCATTACTGTCCATCGACCAGTTCCTTTCTGGCCAGCACAATCCAATATCATATCAACGATTGCATTCCCTGTTTCTGGATCTTTTTGTGCAAAGATCTTGCTTGTAATCTGAATGAGATAGCTTTCGAGGTCTCCATCATTCCAATCAGAAAATACCTGAGCCAATTCATCAGCTGTGAATCCTGCAGACTTAAAAATATTATAGGCTTCGCAAATCAGCTGCATGTCACCGTATTCGATACCATTATGAACCATCTTCACATAATGCCCTGCACCACCGGGTCCGATAAGAATAACGCATGGATCATCTTCAACCTTTGCAGAAATTGATTCAAAGACCGGCCGAATTATTTCCCAGCTCTCTTGGGGGCCCCCAGGCATAATGGCAGGTCCCTTCAATGCACCCTCCTCGCCACCAGAGACACCAGTACCTATAAACAACAATTCCTTTGCCTCCAGTTCGTTAGAACGTCGTTCACTATGAATGTAAAAAGAATTTCCACCATCAATGATCAGATCTCCAGCCTCCAGTAGCGGCACTAACTGTTCAATGACCTTATCAACTGCATCACGATCATTAATATTATTTCCAGCAGTCGATTTAACCATTAGCATTACTTTCCTAGGTCTTTCAAGGCTACTCACGAACTCCTCAAGACTTTCAAAACCTTCAACACTTTTGCCTTTAGCTGCCCCGCTTAGAAATTCCTTCATTGTTTCACTGGTTCGATTATAGACCGAAACATTGAACCCTCGACTCGCCACATTAAGTACCAGATTCTGACCCATTACTGCCAGACCTATTAAACCAAAGTCATTATTGCTCATTTCTTTTGCTTTGCTCTTATTATTAAATTTGTAAGAATTTCTATACTCTTAATTATTCAAAGGGCGAACGACCACTAGCGCAACACACAATGCATAATCTCACTTTTATTTTATCTAGTCAGAAAATAGAAAATCAAGATCCTAAATGGAACGAAAAATTTGGGGCCGAACTAATATTCTGGGGCATTGTCAGAAAGTTGGAAAATGGCAAATCTATAAAAGGTATAGAATACAATGCCTATCCAGAACTCGCAGAAACGTTAGCAAATAGGTTTGCTTTAGAAGCTGAAAAGAATTTTGGCGAGCACGAAGCACAAATAATCCACAGAATAGGGTTTGTTGCCGTTTCCGAACCTTCAGTTGTTCTCAAAGTCGGAAGCTGCCATAGTAAAGTTGCCTATGAAGTTTCACAATGGTATCTGGAAAAAATAAAAAAAATACTCCCAATCTGGAAGAAAATCGTCTACTAGAAACACCATGAATCTACCGAACAAACTTACTATAGGACGACTAGGAATGACTGGTCTCTTTGTTATGGTGATGTCGGTTCCTGAATCATACATCAGAGACAATCAATTACCCGATTGTCAAATCACAATCGCTATAATTTTCTTTCTAATAGCTTCAATAACTGATTTCCTCGACGGCTACTTCGCCAGAAAACTTGATCTTGTAACAGATTTTGGAAAGTTAATGGATCCGCTCGTGGATAAGATTCTCACTAGCGCCGTGTTCATTATTTTAACGAAAGAGGAAATGATTCCCGCATGGATAACTATAACAATAATTGGGCGAGAATTTCTTGTGACGGGACTGCGCTTACTTGCCTCTAATCAGGGATCCTTACTTTCAGCAGATTCATTAGGGAAATGGAAAACCACGTCTCAAATCATTACCGCTACTTATTTTTTAATCGCCATTGGATCAGATGAAACAATTATAAATCCACTAACATCATTGCAACAGCCATTCATTGGGAACGTGCTCTTATTCATTTGCACAATGATAACGGTGGTTTCTGGAGCCTCTTACATTAAGAAAAATCTTAGTCTTATAAGAACGGACTAGAGGACTGACTTATCCTCCTCAGTCAAAAAGGCCGCGGGAGGGAACAGTAATGATGTCATTCGCCTCAAGCTTAACGTTTGCTTTGCTGGTCGTTTTAGATAAATCATGTATCGTCGCTTTCCCTTCCCTAGTCAGTTTAACTCTTTTAGGGTTAGCGAAATCTGAAAATCCTCCACACTGTGCAATCGCATGAAGTAATGTAAGTCCAGGAGTAACACTAACGCCTCTCCTTGTCTTCACTTCACCAAGGACACTAACATATCGCTGTATTGCTCCAGCTTCGCCAAGAATAATAACCACATTAGGTTTCGTGAAGATTTCAGCATCCTCATAGGCCTTTTCCACTTTTCTCATTAATTTTGATGGTTTCATCCCCGCAGCTTGCATTTCTTTTAGATAAAGCAATTTAATGCTACCTTCATCACTTATAGTATAGGTCTGACTAATTGCAGCCTGATCATCTGAAGGAACACCTGTGAGACGAAGACCAAAAGATTGGCCTTCTTGCAGAATCGGCTCTGCCGCATAAATAGTTGTAACCAATAATGTAAGGATAATTGAGAAATTAATTACTTTCATTAGAACTTGTCTTCAACTGAAATTTCTTCACTCGAACTTTTCGACTCCTTGGATGAAGAGGCCTTTGGTTTATCAGAACTGATCTTCTGGTTAGGGTCTATGTTACTTGGAGAATAATATGTATAGTAACTCGTGTAATACTGATACTGATTATCAGAACGTACATCAACATTGTTTAGAACGACTCCGAGTGCCTTTCCTCCAACATTCTCGATTGCTTGTTTTACTCGAATCAACATTCCTCGAGGAAGCTTTCTGTGCTGAATAACAATAATCGTGAGGTCAACCTCCGACGCCAAAACTGAAGCATCACTGACCCCTAGGATCGGCGGAGAGTCAACTAGGACCAAATCAAATCGACTCTTAACATCAGCTATGAGCTCTGACATTCTTCGTGAGTTAAGTATACCAGCTGCATCAGAAGGAAGGATTCCAGAAGGCATGAAGTAGAGGTTTTCATACGCTGTCTGCAGGATCACATCCTCAAGTACAAGATCAGTAGTTAGATAATTAGTCAAACCAACTGAATTATTAATGTTAAAGAAAGTATGCAATTGTGGTCTACGCAAATCACCATCAATCATGAGTGTATTATAGCCGCCCTGAGCACAGACATATGCTAAGTTCACTAAGGTCGTCGACTTACCTTCACCTGCACCACCACTAACAATAGTCATGGAGTTGGCGTCAGATGTTTTCCTGTTAAATTCAATATTAGTTCTTAGAATCCTGTAAGCCTCAGCGTCCGGGCTGAGCCCGCTCTGACGGTGAAGAATGCCAATGTCTTGAGGGATAACCGCAAGAACTGGCAACTCAAGAAAATGCTCCACTTCATCTAGGCTCTTGACGGAAGTATCAAGGTACTCAAGGAAAAACGCCATACCTATACCAAAAACAAGACCAACAGCAGCACCCAAAACTAAGTGAAGCTTTATATTGGGTCGTGCAGGATTTCCTGGATCTGCTGCCTCCGCAATCTCGTGAATAACCATTGGCGTTCTTTGTCCGGCGGCATCAATCTTTTCCTTTGCAAGTTGAGACTGCATCCCGTTCAGCATCTCTTTACATAATTCATACTCCTTTTTAGCTTCTATATATCTTACGTTATCTTTCCGCTCTTTGAGTGATGCTTTTTCTGTTCTTTCTTTCGTCTCCTTTGAATTTTGCAATTGTTGCTCGGCCATGGCCATCTGTGTTTGGAGAGCCCCCTTATGGACATCGACCGCATCAAGAAGTTGGATCATCCTGAGTGCTAATTGTGAGTCAATGTTTAGAATTTTTGGGTGTTTCTCACCAACTCCACTCTCCACTAAAGCAGCACGAGAAAGCTCAAGGGCTTGGTAAGAACTCCAACCGGTTGATAATGTTTCATTCTTGATACCAAGGTCCACGGCAGACTTAATGAGTTCTTCACCCTTAAGATCAGTCAAAGACTTGATTGTTGTTCTCAGATTCTGGATAGCAGCTTCGGCTTGGAACTCTTTCTGTTTGGCCGTCATTACTAGGGAAGCGATGCCTGTATTGGGCTGACTACCACGTAACCATGTCGGCTCACCAAGACTCAAGTCCACTATGTTAAGTTCTTCCATCAGACTAATCATCATATCTCTGGACTTTTCCAACCTGGTCATCTGAGACATGATTTGAGTATCTAATTTCTCAAGTGCTCTATCTGCCCTGTCTTTTTCTTCATTTTGTCTCCTCGTCTTATAGGCATCAGCTAATGCATTCGCTATATCCGCTGCTAGCTGTGCATCTGTATCAAAGACTTCGATATCAATGAGATCAGTTCCTCTAACATCCTGCGTCTCGACTTTCTTCTTAAGGATCCGGAAAGCATCATCGTCCGAAGTGAGCCCCCACTTGGCTAAAAGATCTAATGGCTGACCCAAAGAATTCTTTCCATTGTGAAGGACTTCTTTAAGCGTTTCCCTGCTCTGAATAATTTCGAACTGGGTCATCATAAATGTCATATATGGAAGACTATCGGAACCAAGGTTGCCTACAGTTCCGGTTTCACGAAAAACCTCCAAGTCTCTGGCCTCTCTCTGCACCTGAATTTGAACTCGACCCAAATACTCCGGTGGCCGCAAATATGCGATCACCATTGCCGTCATGAAAACCAGGAAAAACGTAAGCAAGATGACCGCATACCGATTCCTAACAATTTGCCAGTAATCAAGTGCGTGAAGCTTAGTCTCGCTCTGTTTGGCCATGATAACTATTTATAGATTTTTGAGGTGAATGTAGAATGAATCCAGAAGGGGAAGTGAAAATATAGGCATTCCTTACAATTCTCAACGATTATTAAACAACAAATCCCCCTGCTGTATGACAACTAGGGGGATATGAAAGTGAAATTAATAGTCAAATTTAGAATGTCACACTAATACCAGCCCACAAACGGTGCCTGTCATATTCCCTGAAAGCACTATCAGATGTATGGGTAGTTAGAGTGTAGCCTAGATTCAAATCAGTATTAGACATTACCCGATAATTGAATCCCAAGTTTAGACTCAAGCCATACTCCGTGAGCTCAGATAACACTCCGCGATCATAATCACTACTATGATAGCTGAGCCCTGCCTTGCCGCTTAAATCATCCGAAAACGCATGGGAAGCATTGAGGGCAGTTCTAAAGACAGAACGGGAATTTGCCAGGTGATAGAAAACCTCTGAATCCTCGTATCCGTAACGTGTGAACCAGACAAGCTTGGTGCGATCACTCAACTCATATCGTAAAGAAGCCTCAGCGTATGGATTCCATCCATCATCATCATTACTATCATACTTGCGATTCTCTCCCCCCAATCGAAGGGTTCCGTTCACATTATCATTAAATTTGTGGTCAGCACCAGCTAAGAGATAATTCGCATCATAATCCAGATTAACAATATCGTAGTCAGTATTGGTTCTGCGATACTCACCAACGAGTGAAGTTAAACGGTCTAGGACATAACGAACTTCTTTAGAAAAGGTCTGAGTTAATCGGTCCTCCCCTACAGATTCAATATCATTCTCATAATCGATCCCAGTCACTGTGAATCTAGCAACTGTACTCAGCCTGCGGCTCCATGAATGTGAAATCCAAAGATTATTGTATCTGTATGAATATTGATCCAAGCGACGAGAAGCAGAGGCTCCGATTGCATCATCTGGTTCAATTTCATAGCTAATGTATGCACTATTTCCAACAGTAGTTCGCGAGTTTAATCTATGGTGTAGCTTTAAACCCAGTCTTCCTGTCTGAAAATTATCGTCAGCCTGTGATTCTGGCTGATCAAAATAATACAATGTAGAAAGGCGCGCATTCAGGTCGATATGTGTTCTGCGAGTTCCACCAGCATAAGCTGCACCTACTCCGCCTCGTATGTACCCTGATTCCTCTTCCAATCCGTCCGGACGATTGCCTACATTACTATCAAAGCCAAGATCACCAGTGACAGTAGTGGTGAATGGAAGCTTAGAATCAAAATCATCAAATGAGCCGGATTCTCCAATGCTAAGAAGTCCTTGCCCAGATGCACTCAAGAGGCAACCAATCAAAGAAATCAAAATCAAGAGGGCGCTTTTTTTCATAGTTTGCTATAGATCCAGTTTGATAGGATCTGTGTTTCTAATGTTTGGGATAATTTTAAACTGAAAAATTAAGTTCCTTTCAATTCTTAAGGATCAGTTGGCGTTGAAGGAGGGTCTGTATCTCTTCCAAGTAATCTATCAATTAGTGCCTGCTGTGCAGCAAGTTCATCCTCAGTGAGTGGCCCAAAGAATCCAGAACCTCCACCAGCGGAAGCTACGGGAGCAATAAGATATACACCACTAACAACAATGGGCTCTGTTCCAAAGTCATCTCCACCTCCCATCACAGCATCAATAGCTGCGCTAATTGCCTTTGATGACTTAGGTGAAGCTGCGACTGCACATTCATGAACAACTGCTGTTTGTTTTGGAGCTGCCTTCACTGCTGCGGTCACGACATCTTTAACATCACCACCACCAGCAATCGCTGCCTTAACAATCGAGCAAACACAATTTCCATATTTACCAATCATTTTTGTTACAGTACTTGCCGCTGCGCCTGGCTTAGCACTAACTGCTGCCTTGGTCTGCTTGGCTACTTCTGAGCAATCATATTCCGTTTCGGCAGCAATACTAAAAACTACCAAAGAACCGAAACTGAGGAGAAAAATCAAAACTTGCTTCAATAAACTTTTTTTCATTGTTCGTATTAATCTATTATTTTTTTTAAATTACTAGAGGCTCTGGAAATTAAATTCTTTTCCACCTTATTATTATGGTAACATCCTTAATAATTGACCTAATCGCAAGGTTTTTCTAACTTTCCCTATGAAATAAAATCATTGCTTCAAATGGTTGGAATTTGCTGAAATAGTTAATATTTTCTAATTATTAATATAAGAGTAATAATAATTGAACCTCTCATTAGCAATTAGTTAGAAAGAAAATGGCTAAATGAATAGTCAAATAACCACCCAATAGTCTTTATAAAACGAAAGATCCACATCCCTTGTCAGGATTCTATATGTAAAAATTATCAACTTTACGGTTTCTGCTTTTGAATTTTTGACTTACTAAATCACTTAATTAATCCTTGATGACCAATAAGAAATTAATCCTTATTCTTGTTTCTGTTTCCGCCTCCGTGCTATTTGCGTGGTCAATCAGCTCAAAATGGAATGAATGGGGAATAGGCATTAAATTTGTCGCAACATTTTTTATTGCTATCGCTTTAGGACTTTTCACTGTCTTAGTGCTGCTTCCGGCATTAGCAGATAAGGTTGGAGCGTTTTTCTTTTCTGCTCCCGAACAAATAAAACCCGACCCTCTGATCAAAGCTGCGGCCAAGGTGTCTCAGGGAGATTACGAAGGAGCAATTAAGGCGTACCGTGCAATAGCATCAGAAGAACCAGAAAACCGTTTTCCTATATTTGAAATCGCAAAGATTCAGCAAGAGCACTTACGTGATGTGGATGCAGCTATTGAGACCTTCGAAGATTCATTAGAAAATAATGAATGGGCAGAAAATGATGCGGCCGCAATAATGTTCCGACTGCAACAAATATATTTAGAATCAAAACAAGACGAAAAGCACGCGACAGCTTTATTACAAAACATAATAGATCGCTTTCCCGATACCCGGCACTCAGCAAATGCTCATCACAGACTCAATGAGATAAATAAAATTGGATAATTATTTATTGGGTTTGAAGCGAGCATAATAAATAATTTTTCCTTGGTCAGTCCATACCTTCTCAAAATCAGTCTTTGGATAGTAAGAATCAGGATCCCATTGAATCTCTTTCAATGAAATGAAACTTTTTAAAACTGACATTGATTCTTCGAAATATTCCAAGTAATCAGTTTTAAACAAAAATTCACCGTTCGGCTCTAGAACCCTAACAAGGGAAGCGCAAAATTGCTCATTCACTAATCGCCGCTTATGATGTTTTTTCTTGGGCCATGGATCTGGAAATAATAAATGAATTCGTGAAGCGCAATGGTCTGGGAGTAACCACTCTAAAGTATAAGAGGATTCCAATCTAAGAACTTTTAAATTTTGTAAATCTTCTTTTAGCGAACGCCGACAAACCTTGCGGACCCTCCCGAGCAAACGCTCTACACCAAGAAAATCCTTCGACGGAAAATTTACAGCTAAATTAATTAAAAAAGAACCGTCCCCGCAGCCAAGGTCAATTTCAAGTGGCCGTTTAGGATCAGGAAAAATCTCTTCCTTTTTTAGTTTTATAAAATAATCTGAAGGGAAGAATTGCACTGTTATCTTCAACAAAAACCTCTAAATAGAATCAGAAATTGTATCTGAAACATCCACCCATCGGTCATGTTCCTTTATTAAATCTATTAGGCGGTCAACTGCTTCTTGCTGAGGAATATTAAACTTCACTGCTTTCTTACCAACGTACAGATTAATTTTCTCTGGAGCACCTCCCACATAACCAAAATCAGCATCAGCCATTTCACCAGGTCCATTAACGATACAGCCCATGACTGCAATGCGAATGCCTTTCAAGTGACCAGTCGCAGCTCGAATCTTTGCCGTTGTCTCCTGCAGATCAAATAATGTACGGCCACAACTCGGGCAAGCCACATAATCCGTCTTAAATATTCGAGCGCCTGACGCTTGGAGGATATTATACGCCAACCGCAAAGACTGTCCAGGCGCTTCCTCACCTTGAATTAAAACACCATCACCAATACCATCGCAAAGAAGAGAACCAATATTTGCTGCAGCGACAAGTAAAGTATCCTCGAATTCTTTTTCAGAGTCTGTGCTCGGCACAAGAGTATCTTTGATTATCACAGGGTGCCTCGGATGAACTCGGGATGCGAGCAGTCTGAAACCTGAAACGACAGGTATATCCAAACCATCAGATAATGTAACGGGCATCTCATCCGGACGGTCATTAATGGCACTCACCGCAACATCATCACGCGGATCAATGGCAAGCAATCCAGAAGTCTCTGCAATAATTTCAGGTTGAAACTCATCCATTTCTGAAAGTTTATGTGAAACAGCATCAAATTTTTCCTCCGAAGTTAAAACTCTTACAGTCTCTTTACCTCCTACATTAATCCCTTGAACTTCTATTCTTTGCGAGAGGCGACGCTGATAAACAAATGGATCGAATGAATTTGTTTCCGAATGTGAAATGACCTGATCGGTTTTTACTTCCCGAGCGCATACTGTAGCAAGAGTACGAGCGACGGGCACTTCTCGAACAGCATCCTCAGTCAGAGAAACGCGTATCGTATCTCCTATTCCATCCATTAATAATGAACCAATTCCAATTGCACTTTTAATGCGTCCGTCTTCTCCGTCTCCGGCTTCAGTAACACCAAGATGTAAAGGGTAATTCCAGTCAGTCCCTTCCGCTTCAAGAGCTGAAACTAGGAGGCGGTAAGCAATGATCATTACCTTGGGATTACTTGCCTTCATTGAGAAAACAAATTCATGGTAATCCAGTTCTCTAGCAATCCGTGCAAACTCCATTGCACTCTCAACCATTCCTCTAGGAGTATCCCCATAACGATTCATGATGCGATCACTAAGACTCCCATGATTTGTTCCGATCCTCATAGCGACTCCTCGTTCCTTGCAAATCTTAACTAATGGAGTGAACTGTTCTCTTATTTTTTGTAATTCTTTCAAATATTGCTGGTCGCTGTATTCACGTATTTCAAACTTCTTTTTATCAACATAGTTTCCTGGATTAACTCTGACCTTTTCTACCCACTTAGCAGCCTCCAATGCAGCGTCCGGTTTAAAATGAATATCAGCAACCAATGGGACCTCGCATCCGTTCGAACGAACTTTCCGAGCAATGTTCTCAAGATTAGCAGCATGCCTTCGGGTCTGTGCCGTTATCCTTACAATCTCACAACCGGCATTTGCCAGTTCCAAGACTTCTTTCACGGAAGCATCAGTGTCCATTGTGTCCGCAGTAATCATTGATTGTATACGGATCGGGTTATGCGCACCGACGCTCACAGCACCTATGCTAACCTGACGAGTGAGTCTCCTCTGAAAACGATAAAAATTTTGAGGATATTTAAAATCCATCTGCGGCTATTAATTTAATAAGATCAAGGAGAGAACACGATTGGCTTGGGATTCTCTGACTCACTAGATAAATCACGAACATCAAACCAGGTGACGTAAACCATGAAAGATATTAAAAGTAATGCACAGCCAAACTGCAACATTTCTATTAATTTTATATTGAGAGGAGATTTAAATATCCACTCATAAAGCGCCATCACAATATGACCCCCATCAAGGACAGGGAGCGGAAGAAGGTTCAACATCCCTAAGTTCACATTAATAAGAACGCTTAGCACAAAAGCAAAACGCCAACCATAAACTGGATCACTAAGTGTTTCATAATAGTACTTACCAATCCCAACTGCTGAACTCATCTGTGAAACACTAACATCAGCATCATTCCAAGGCATCAATGCACTAAGAGTTCTAAATATAGCTGTGGCTCCGTTCCAAATCTGAGTAAAGGGATTGGGCCCTGGACTCTCAATTGTCATTGGAGGTAATTGCCATTGCAATCCAAGCATAGCAGGATTCTCTTCTGGTTGGATCGGAACTTCTGGCACTATTAAAACTTTTATCTTCTCCTCACCCCTCAGAATAAGTAATTCGATCGGTTTGATATCATCACCCATTTTCTGAATCATGAAACTTAACATTTCTCGGCCAAATAATGTTTGGCCATTCGCTTGTAGAATTTTATCTCCTCTCTTAAGGCCGGCTTTTTCTGCCGGGCTATTAGAAATTATAATATCAACAATGGCTTCTGATATCGGCGCGACTCCAATCCTTCGGAAATCCTGCCTCTCATGAGCTGGTCTTTCTTCCCTATTAAAACCACATCGAATCTCTAGAGGTTCATTAATTCCTTGTCTCTTTATTAATAAAACGATCTCCTCACCTTCACTATAAATGATACGCTCGAGTACTGAATCAACCATTCCTGCAAAGTTCTGAACTTTAATACCATCAATTTTAAGGATTTGATCCCCGGGAAGAACACCAGCTAACTCAGCAGGCATTCCTGGGACCACTGACCCCACTACAGTGCTCTGAAGCTGTTCTCTTACAGGCTTACCAAAACCCCAAACAAGGAGAGCAAAAACAAAAGCCAAACCAAAACTAAATAATGGTCCAGCAAAGGCCACGATGATCTTATCTTTCGGTGTTATTGGAGGCAGGCTATCCTCCTCATCGTTCTTGCCTTCCAACATTTCCATGGGAGCCATTTGAGGCAAAGCAACGAAGCCACCCATAGGAATCCATCCGAGCCCCCACTGCACATCCTTAATCTTTTTTTTCCAAATAGGCTTACCAAACCAAATTTGGAATTTTTCCACTTTGAGGCCTCTCCATTTAGCTGCCCAATAATGGCCTAATTCATGTACAACGATTAGTATATTAAAAAGAACAATGACCTGAAAAAGAGTCCATAATACTTTTCCGATGCCTATAACTAAATCCATTATTTTTTATCTATTTATGAGGTTTTATTTATTGAGATCAGCCACCATATCACTTCTGATCAATGATCGCAAAAACTGTGTCAAAATTGAATGGAAATGACTCATACAATAGGATAAATTCGAGCCCATTGATCAGCTTCTATTAATTCGTCAATGGCGGGATTCTCAATTACCTTATGATTCGTCATTACTGATTCAACATGTTCCCATATACCAGGAAAGCTTAATTGTCCTTTCAAAAATTGTGCCACCGCAATCTCGTTAGCTGCATTCATCACTGCTGGTAAAGTTCCTCCAGCATTACCGGCTGCACGGGCAAGATTAAGTGCAGGAAAGTCCTCAGTCCTAGGTTTTTCAAAATCTAATTTTCCAAGATCGGCAAAGTCAACAGGAGGCAAGCTATTCGGAACGCGCTCAGGCCACGTAAGAGCGTATTGAATAGGGAAGCACATATCTGTAACGCTGAGTTGAGCTAGAATCGATCCATCAATAAATTCAACCATTGAATGAACAATGCTCTGGGGATGAACGATGACGTCAACTCGATCCATCTCAATATCAAAAAGCCAACGAGCTTCAATCATTTCAAGACCCTTATTAAAGAGAGTCGCTGAATCAACAGTGATCTTTGGTCCCATGTCCCAAGTAGGATGATTCAGAGCTTTTTCAACACTAACATTTTCTAAATCCTTCCTTTCATATTTTCTGAAAGGGCCACCAGAAGCTGTTAATATTAGCCGCGAAACAGTGTCAGGTTCCTTACCCTCAAGGCATTGAAAGATTGCGTTGTGTTCACTGTCAACAGGCAAAACTTTTGACCCTGTTCGCGAAGCTGTTTCCATGATTTCTTGCCCAGCCATAACAAGTATCTCTTTACTCGCAACGGCCAGATCCTTCCCTGCTTCTAGGGCAGCCAATGCAGGCTTGAGACCCGCAACGCCTACAATAGCAATCAACACAATGTCTGCTTCTTCAAGAGTGGCAAGTTCAACTAATCCCTCTTCACCGGAAAACATATCAACTCCAGAAGGAACATCAGCACTAATGCTTTCAGCCACATCCTGATCACTAAGGCAAGCAGCGCGAGCCCCTGTCTGATTCAGCTGAGAAAGCAGTTTGTCCGCTGACTGATAAGCACCGAGCCCCACGATTTCAATTCTTTCAAATAAATCATTGGCTACCTTCAGCGCACTGACTCCGATTGATCCGGTTGACCCCAAAATGACCACTTTCTTTGTACTGTTGGCCATGACTTAAGATAAGTAAGTTAAATAAATAAACAAGACAGGCGCTGTAAACAGAACACTGTCCACTAGGTCTAGAACACCACCGATGCCAGGCAATATATTACCAGAGTCTTTGACCGCAAGGCTACGTTTAAGGACTGACTCAGCCAAATCACCGAGGGCAGCAATAAACGCAAGGCAAAAGCTTAAAATTACAACTGATTGCCATTCAAACAATAGCATTTCATCTTTAAATAAATAAAACATTAAACATCCACCTCCTACAGCAAACGTTAAACATCCAAAAATAAATCCCTCCCAAGTCTTACCCGGACTAATATGTGGAATCATCTTATGTTTTCCAATGAGCGTTCCAATTAGGTAAGCGCCCATATCTGAAAATTTTGTTACGACCAACAAAAATATAATATAATACTCACCCCCCTGTCCTTCAGAAGAATCATAATTCAAATAAAGAATTCGAAGCAAAAACGAAATCAATAATGGGACATATATAAACCCAAATAAGGAACCAAAAAATAAGTCCTTAGTATTAGTTCCATCAATTGGATAAAATAAAAGAAGGACCGTCAAAACAATCACCACCAAAGCAACAAAGGCAGAATCAATATATATGACTCCTACATTACATCGCCCACTTAAGAAATAGGCCATCAAAGACAAATACAGGAAACTAAGGAAGAGAGTAGAAATCCTGATATTTTTAAATGCGGGAGTCCCTCTGAGGCCTAACAAACCGAAAAACTCATAAATGCCTAAGGATCCTATGAGTATAATAATGGAAGAAAAGATTATTGGCCTATCAAAATAAACAGCAGAAACAATTAAAGCCCATAAAACAATTGTACTTATAGAACGGGATCGAAAGACGTTGGAGCGATTATTCTTAGCACCAATTTTGGAATGATCAGGCATTTAGTTATTTGGTGCAGCTATCAGTCATTAAAAAAGAGGCTTTGCCAAGATATTTTTGGCTGTTTTCAAAGCATTCGATACACAAACGCTAGAAATTTTACGTCGACAAGAGCGCTCTTCATACTTATTTCGTAACATTAAATTCGCATCCTTATAGGGTTTATAAAAATGTTCAATCGGTGAACTGTACAGTTCCGTGAGCTGCTCTTTTATCCGTTCTCGAATAGCAGAGGATTCTTCGTCATATAATGAAATAACCTTACGTTTCATGTGAATCGACAACATAAAGAAAATTCCAACTATTAACAAAAAGACAAATGAAAGACCATAAAAGGGATTTTCCATTTGTGAATATATAAACCACGAAAAAATAGAAGCTGTCAATAATGTGAATAAAGCAAATAGAGAAGAGCGCCGAAATTTGGAAGATATCTGTTTGAAATTATCACTTTCCATAATCTCCTTTTTAAGAATTCCCCTAGTAGAATTGGACCTCTCATGGCACCAGGACTCAAATGAAACGCCCTGCGAATCATCAGAAGAAAATAATTTAACATCATCTATCACATTACTGAATCCTTGGTTAAAACATTGATCCAAATCCTTTGTATGTTTTTCTATTTTCTGCATAATTAGAACCTCATCATCCGTTATGCTTTTATTCAGATTTTCCAAGATTTGGCGCTTCTGTAAAAAGAAATTTTTACTTCCAATGAAAAATAAAATGCTAATTAAACTGTTCGACTTGATCAAAGCCTTCCGGAAATCTCTTAATTCATTTTTTAAAACATCAAGATCCTTTTTAAAGGCCTCAGCAAAATCATAAATCATCTCCTCCTGAGAAAGAGATATCAATTTATCAAATGACAATAAACATTCCTCTTCGGTTTTAGTTGTCTCGGCAGCACTCTCCAAAACTTTAGCCATCTGGTTTGTAGCATTAGCGAGAGTCAATTCAGCCCGAACACGCCTATCCATGAAAGGTTGTCTTTTTTCCAAAGATTTAATAATCCATTCGAGAAGTAATTGCTTATTATTATTTAATCGATTTAAAAATGAACCTAATGAAGAAATTTGATGGACTGGGATTCCATCATTTAACCTTTTATTACCTGAGCTCTCTACAAATTCAGTAATAGCATATAATTCCTCATCGGTACGTTGATCAATATTAGTAATAACTGACGTCACAGGACGCTTCACCCCGATTTCTAAATCACTAATAAAGTCAAAGGATTCAGTATCCCAAGGATCCGTTGCTGTGAAAACCACCAAAACCACATCAGCTATTAGATACGCTTTTCTTAGCAAATCTGGATCAGAAACATTATAAGTATCGGGAACCTCAATGAACTCGAATTCCTTTAATCCCGAACATGGCCGATAAGATTCCGTAAAGTCATTCTCAATCTGGTCAGCTGAACGTGCCCCATACCGCCAAAATATGATTGGCGCAGATGATTGATCCTTGGAAGTTGATAATTTATCTCCTAAAAGCGTTTCAATTAAGCTAGTCTTACCGCTACCTTTGGCGCCGAGCACCATAACTGTTAGCGGGCTGTCAAGTGCCGCAGAAGCAGAACTCAGGCCCGCCAGTTCGGATTCGGGCATACCAAGATCATGCCCAGCTTCTCTGAAAGTGGTTAAGAGTTTCCGCAAGCCTTCACGAGTAGAAAAGAAATCATCAGCTTGCATGCTGTAAACTTAGCAGGACTTTCTGTCAGTGTAAATCTACTTGGAGATACTCTTTTTATCTGACTTGTTTTTGTCCAGTAAAATGAATTGAACTGCTAAGTAAATTATCATCATATCCAGAACGTGTGGCAATGCTTCGCCGCTCTATAGCAATGAGCTGACTTACAGTCACAAATCGATAGCCATTGGCTAACAACCCATCGAGTGCCCTAGGCATAGCTGCGATTGTCGGACCATGAATATCATGGGCCAGTACAATTTCACCCGGATCCGTTTCTGAAATAATGCGGCGAGCCACCACATCAGATCCTGGACGCTTCCAATCCTCAGGATCAACGGCCCACATGATTGTGCTATATCCAAATTCTTTTTTCAACCAGACCTTTATTCGATCGTTTATATGTCCACCAGGAGGACGAAGTATCCGAGGTTTAACTCCACAAGCCGCTACAATTGCTTTCTCGCAACCAAGCACTTCCGCCCTTGCCTGTTCAACACTAATCCTATTTAAATACTTATGGTTTACAGTATGATTTCCAATCTCATGCCCCTCAGCAATTATTCTTCTAATTAACTGCGGATACCGTCGAGCATTTGTCCCCACAACAAAAAAGGTAGCTCTTATGTTCCTTCTTTTGAGAATGTCCAGTAATCGGGGTGTATGAACAGGATGAGGGCCATCATCGAAAGTCATAGCAATAAATGGTCCATCAGTTCTTACGCGTGAGTAAGTCAATGAACGAGCTAAGCTAGGATCCACTCGAATATTAATATTTGGATTTTGAAGGGCAGCTGATTTTTTTTTCTTACGTCCACCAAACAAACCACGCCTCTTTCCTTCCCCATCTAAATAGGCCGTATTGTCACTATTTTCATATTTTCCACCAGTAGATGAACATCCTAATAAAAGAATGAGGGCAATAGTAATGAATCCTAATTGAGTGAATGGGTTTCTCATAAATAGTTAACAAAACTTAACTTTAGCATTTTTACCAAACAACGCGAGAAGGAAACCTAAATAATAATTCAGTTTTCAATGAGCTTAAACTAACCACCATCTAACAGACTCATTCTGACGGTTTTATTTAAAATAATACTTTCATTTAATTGATGGTAATGTGATAGGACTTCGTATTCGTAATATGAAAATGGTAGCAATAATCGTAGCATTCCTTGCTTTGCAAGCTTTGAACTATTCAAAGCCCTGGCCTCAAAAATTTGACGCGCCTAAAGCCAAATGGACTGAGCTTAAAACCTTAAGCGGATACAACTACGAAACTAATTCATACCTCATAATTACGGACCAAAGGATTAGACACAATAAAGTTACTGAAATCGCAATTTTAGCGGAATCAGTTCAACGTGCCTTAGTTTTATTTCCACTCCAACTAATTTACGAAGGACGGCCTGGAAACAAAAAAAAACATGTAGTACGTATTTTTGAAAAGAAATCAGAATACATTAAATCGGGAGCACCTAAAGGAACGATAGGATACTTCGATGGGCGCAGCAAAGAAGTAAAAGTCAGTCTTGAGCATCTAATAGCAACAAGGAACAAAGTTTCAAACCTACAACCGCGTCAACGTTATCAGTTACTAGTGCACGAACTAATCCATCAAGCGATGGGAGATCAATTCCATGCATTACCAACATGGCTCACTGAAGGAATAGCAGAATATTTTTCAGCACTACAATATGCACCAGGAAGATACAGATTTAGTAATTGTTCAAAACAAATTATCGAACATTTAAATGTAACCTGGTTAAATGGAGAGCAGCCGACAGTAGTGATACCATCTATCCAGATCCTCACAATAATGTCTGCCCACACTTGGGCAAAGGACACCAGAATCAATGAAGATAACGCTTATGCTAAATACGCAGGAGCATTGTTTTTAACTCACTATCAAATGGAACTTGCTTCTCGTAAGCTCGGAGGACTGAGAAAGTTTCTTGAGAATTCAGCCGTCAATATTCATGAGCATAAAACAAAATCAGTTCGTTTTATTCCAGCTGATCAGGCAATGCTTTGGAAAGATAAATCGTTCAATAAGATCGAGTCACAAATCTGTGAATATTGGAAAAAGAGAGGTCTGGATCTCCATTTTACTGGAAAAATTCAGACTATTGAACCAATTAATAAATGAAAATTATTCTTTTTTTGGCTCTTCAGGTTTGTCCTTTTTTTCCGGTTGTTTCCAACCCAGATTAACGTCCAGACCCGGAATAGCTTCTTTCAGTTTATTGGCTCCAGCTTCAGTAACGCCGGTCTGCCAGACATATAATTTTTTTAGCTTCTTTAAACCTTTAAGATGTTCCAGTCCTGCATCTGTTACTTTGGTTCCATAAACATTAAGATACTCAAGATTTGAAAGTTTTCCTACATGCTGGAGCATCTGATCGGTTATGCTCGTATTCTCAAGGTGTAATTTTGTCAGCATTGATAATTGCCCCACATCAGATGCGGATTGATCAGTGATGCCGCTACGAGACACGTCCAACCATGTGAGATGGGTTTTGACTGGGATCAAAAGTTTGACCTGAGCGTCATTGAAACTTTTAACAACATTAATAGCGTTAGCAGATAAATATTTAGTGTCTTGAGCAAGTTGCATAATAAGCACCCCAGCCTTATCTATCGCTTCTACTGCACCCGCGTCAGCAGGTTGAGCAATATCAGGAAGATTAAATGCTTTAGTAATGACCCCCTCTTTGGATTTAGAATAAACAAGACCTGCTATAATTGTTCCAACATCATCAGGAACATTAAGTTCTGATATTTTCTTATCAAAACTTGCTCCTTCTGCTATCCACCAATTAATAATTTTTTTCTGTTCCGCGCTAAGACGATCCTTGTCTTCAGGAGGCATTACATCCTCGTCATCGTCAGGAAGCATAATACGCTCAATAAGGGTACTCTCTTCTACTTTACCTCCTACAACAGTTTCACTCTTTAGTATCTCTTCTTTTGTATGTAACCGAAACTTCCCTTTTGCTTTATTAGCCCCATGACATCCCGTGCATCTTGATGCAAGGATTGGCGCAATTACATGCTCATATGCCTTATCGGTTTCAGGATTAACTTTTCTTTTTTCATCCTCAGCAGAAGCGTTCTGAATCATGAAACTGACTGTTGAAACAGCCGTAATTGTAATAATAGCGATGAGTTTTTGTAGCAGCATAAAAATCTTAGGTTTTGCAGTTTACTTCCCTATAATCAGGAAAATCACATAAAAATAAAGGGTTATTTTGTGGTTGAGAGACAAAGAAGTCAATTCCGCATGTGCTCTAGTGCAGTAAAGAAATGATTCCTCAAAAAGCATCTATATAAAACAACGGAATAAGCCAAATATCTAACTCAATTTATAGAATTTTCTTTCGCAATAAATCCCCTATAATTTTTGGATTCGCTTTCCCTTTGCTTGCCTTCATGACTTGGCCTGTTAGCCAGTTAATTAGCTTATCGTTACCTTCTTGGATCTCTTTCACTTTTTCAGGATTATTAGAAACGACTTCCTCTACGATAGATTCAATGAGATTAGAATCAGCAGGCTCAAATCCTAGTTCGGTAATAATAGCATCAGGATCCTTATCGGGATTATCAAATAACACCGCAAAGATTTCCTTTGCCTGATTATTAGAGATTTTCCCCGATTCAACCATTTTAATAATTAAAGCAAGTTTAGAAGGACTAACCGGACATTGAGCAACTTTAAGATCACGCTCATTCAAGACTGCCAACACATTATTAATGACCCAATTTGCTACTTTCTTTTTCGCTTCTGATTCATTTGCTGTTTCTTCAAAATATAATGCTAAATCTCGGTCACTTGAGAGGACGCTAGCATCATATTCACTGACAGAAAAATCCCTTACGAATCGCTTTGCTTTTTGATGAGGAAGCTCAGGAACCTGAAGCCTCATTTTTTTAATAACATCTTCAGTCTTTACAGGTAAAAGATCTGGGTCCGGAAAGTATCTATAATCATGAGCGTCCTCCTTAATTCTCATCTGTTGAGTCTCACCTATATCATCATCCCACCGGCGCGTTGACTGCACAAGCTCCCCACCTTCTTTAACTACGCGAATCTGACGACTGATCTCGTAATGGAGAGCACGACGCACAGCACTTACAGAATTCATATTTTTCAGCTCTATCTTAACACCAAGCTCTTCCTGTGAGTCAGGCCTGACAGAAACATTAACATCACAACGCATTTGTCCTTTTTCCATGTCAGCATCTGAAAGATCTCCATAAATTAATATCTGCCTAAGTGAATTTAAGTATGCAAAAGCTTCCTCAGGTGAGGTAATTTCTGGTTCACTGACAATTTCCATGAGTGGTGTTCCAGCACGATTAAAATCAATAGAGGTCCCATTTGAAGAGTGCGTACTCTTAGCAACATCTTCTTCAAGATGAATCCTAGTCAGTCCGATCTCTTTGCCTGACTCTTCTATATCCTTCTGAGCATCTTTTGGATAACAATGATCATAAAGAAGGACACCCCCACCCAAACAAAGAGGCAAATCAAACTGACTTATTTGATAATTTTTAGGCATATCGGGATAGAAATAATTCTTCCTATCCCACTTACTGATGGGAGGAGTCTCGCACCCCAGCATAATACCAGCCAACACAGTTCTCTCTATTGCTCCTCGATTAAGCACGGGCAAAGCTCCAGGCAAACCCAGACAGGTCGGACAAGTGTTCTTATTTGGCTCATCACCAAAACCTACAGGGCATGAACAAAACATTTTGCTTTGCGTCTTCAACTGCACATGAACTTCCAAGCCTATAGTTGTAATATATTGCACTTTTTTATGATGTTGGATTAAGATCAAGGATCAAGTCGCAAACTACTTTGCCTCCTAACAAGTAATCCTTGTTCTTCCCTGTAAAGTGATTTGTCCACTATCTCCTCCACTGGCACTGGCAAGTCATCAAGTAACTTATTGAACTTCGGATCAGATGCTGTCTTTCTCATCTTAGGATGATTTAGCAAACGGATATAATCTCCATCCTTAATTAATCCAGCGATTTCAGGATCATCAGCAAGGTCTTGCAGCCCAGGCGTCCTGAGTACTCTTGAAATCTTTGGATGTTTGGATAATTCTCCTCCAGCCGAATCATCCTTCAAAGTGACTAGAAAATTTGATATTGCACCCTTAGCACGCGCAGAAAGCGGATCAATTTTACCAATGACTTTTCCTATCCAATCCATTTCCAAGGCATAATTCCAACGAGCCCAAAAAGGCCTTTGTTTAGCACTGGATCCAGGCTGAACAGACACACCTTTTTTAGTATGTTCGACAGAAAAAAGCGTACCGGCAGTCCATAACGCCACTCCCAAAACAAATATGAGAGCCGTAGCAGGAATTAGGCTCAGAACTACACCTATAGGTCCCCGAAGAATTCTTTTCTTTTCTTTTTTTCTGAACGGACTCAAGACAAAGGCCCCAGCGAGTAATCGCAAAAATAGATAGACACAAAATGCAGAACCCAAAGTAAGAGAAAAAATAAGTAGCGGCGATGGATCATCTATCACATAAGATAACCATTCAGGTAAAAGAGGATAAATGGCATAAGCACAATAAACGCCAATCATCATGCACCCTAATCCAACAAACATGCCAATGACTCCACGCAAAAAAGCAATAACTGCAATTAGGATAACAAGAGCTATAGACAAAATGGTAAAATTAATAGGAAAAGGCAAAGCTCCATTAAAAAGATCGGATTCCATTTATCTTTAGTAATTATCAAGTATGCAATAAAAGAGGATTAGTTGATTCATCTGTCACCGCATTGCCCTCTTTGTCGAAGAGCATGATCACACATAACTAGTGCAGCCATAGCTTCAACCATCGGAACGGCTCTCGGCAAAACACAAGGATCGTGTCTGCCTCGCCCTTTGAGTGTCGTTTCTTCTCCTGAAGAATTGACCGTTTCCTGCTCAGTCATGATGGTGGCAGTGGGCTTAAATGCCACTCTGAACTCAACATGTTCACCATTACTTATACCACCCTGAACACCACCTGAACGATTGGATTTTGTTCTGACACGGTCCTCATCCATATAAAAAGCATCATTATGTTCCTTGCCTGTCATACGCACTCCATTAAAACCCGAGCCAATCTCAAATCCTTTTGTAGCAGGCAAACTCATCATCGCTTTTGCAAGATCTGCCTCTAGTTTGTCAAATACCGGATCACCAAGCCCAGCAGGCACTTCCCGTACAACGCATTCGACTATTCCTCCCAATGAATTACCATTAGATCTAGCTTCTTTAATTCGTTCGATCATTATTTCTGCAGCTGCAGGATCTCCACAACGTACAATATTAGATTCTACATCTGAACGGCTCAGCGCCGTAAGATCCGCATCTCCAATAATGTCCTGAACTACCGATACGTGTGCCACAATATCAAATTTCTCACTGAATTGCTCACGCATGACTTTATTAGCAATCGCGCCAGCAGCAACACGGCCGATAGTTTCTCGGGCAGAGGCTCTGCCTCCTCCTTGCCAATTCCTTAAACCATATTTTGAATCATAGGTGAAGTCAGCGTGAGAGGGGCGATACTTATGGGCCATCTCAGAATATGATTCAGGCCTCGCATCCTTATTTCGAACAAGGACAGATATGGGAGTTCCTAATGTCTTGCCTTCAAAAGTACCTGAAAGGATTTCGCAACGGTCCTCTTCATCCCTAGGCGTTACAATCTCATTTTGCCCAGGACGGCGACGATCCAGTTCAAGTTGTATCTCTTCTTCTGAAATCTCAATGCCTGGAGGGCATCCATCAATAACCACTCCAACACCCCCACCATGAGATTCCCCAAAAGTAGTAATTCGAAAGCTATGACCAAAAGTATTAGGCATTAGAGTATAAAAATAGCCCACGAACCAATGCTTTCCAAATTATTAGTCTCATATAGAATATTATTATAAAAGGGTAACTCTTAATTTATGACCATTCTGACTCTCCATTTATCAATCTCAATACTTGTTAGCTGTCATTTTGAATCTTCACCGATAGCTACCTTCTCCATCATTGGTAGCGATCCGGATACTGGTGAATTAGGTGTAGCAGTACAAAGTAAAATCGTAGCGGTTGGGGCTGTTGTGCCATGGGCACGTGCCGGAATCGGAGCCATCGCCACTCAATCCTTTGCCAATGTCAGCTATGGACAGAAGGGATTAGAATTATTAAAAAAAGGCAAATCACCAAAAGACGTTATTGCATTATTAACAGAAAATGACGCAGCAAAAGCCTACCGCCAAGTCGGAGTCTTGGCTTCAAATGGTAATGCGGCAAATTTCACCGGTGAAAAATGCATGAAATGGGCTGGAGGCATCAGTGGAAAAAGTTTCACTATTCAAGGTAACATTCTAGCTAATGAAAATGTCATATCCGAGATGGCTAAATCATTCATTCAAAGCAATGGGAAAGCACCCCTCGCACAACGATTAATAAACGCACTCAAGGCTGGTCAATTAGCGGGGGGTGACAAGCGAGGTCGCCAGTCAGCTTCCCTCTTAGTAGTAAAAGAAAATTGGGGATATGGGGGAAACAACGACAGGTTTCGCGATCTGCGCGTCGACGATCATCAGACTCCAATCGAAGAATTGCAAAGAGTCTATGATAAACATATTAAACTCTTCCCAAGGCCTAAGGAATATGAACTTAAAAAATAAAACAGCACTAATTACTGGAGCTTCTAGCGGGATCGGAGCCGCATGTGCCAGAGCATTAGCTGAGCGCGGTTGTTCAGTCATTGCTAGTGGTCGTAATAAAAAGAAAATCCAAAGCCTTGCAGAATCGATTAATGGACATTTCATCGTTGCCGACCTCAATGACACTAAGCAAATCGAAAAACTTTTCAGTGAAGCAGGTGAACGAATTGATATCTTAATAAATAGTGCTGGCGTTGCCCCAAAGGCACCAATAATAAATGGAGAATTATCGAACTTTCGTGAACTCTTAAGCGTAAATGTTCTAGCTCTTACTCTCTGTTGCCAATTCGCACTAAAAAAATTTGACCCTAATGAAGGAGGTCACATTATCAATTTATCTAGTATGTCTGGTCACAGGGTACCTCCGAGCGGAGGATTTTATGCCGCAACCAAATTTGCAGTCAGGGCAGTAACCGAAGCATTGAGATTTGAACTCAAAGCGGTCGATAATAAAACACGTGTAGCAATGATCTCTCCAGGTTTTGTAAATACACCCTTACTAGATCTCTATTTTAAAGGTGATGAAGAAAAACTAACAAAACTGAAAGATGACATTCATATGCTTGATCCTATTGATGTTGCTGAATCTGTAATTCATATAATTGAAGCTCCAACGCACGTGGAAATTGGAGACGTTCAGTTACGTCCATCAGAACAAGGAATCTAATCATTGTTAGGCTATATCTGAATAATTCGATTTAAGCCTTAATGGTCCAAATTGTAAGACCTTTCAATTTACGTTTTTGTTTACGGAAAACACTTATTGTAACAGCAATAACAACAAAAGCTAAATTCACGAATAGTCCTACCCAATAAGAATGTATTGGTATCGTAAGAGATTCTGGAAGGCATTTAGCAACGCCAAGACCAAGGTACACGTTAATTACAATTGAAAGCACCAGCGCAACCATTGCAGAGAAACTATCAACACGCTTAGTGAAAAATCCGACCATAAATAATCCGACAAGACAACCACCAAAAACCGATGCTATGATCCAACTCAAATCATTCATGCTTTCTTTTTTTATTGAACTAAAAAGAATAGCACCGCCAATCATTAAAACAGCCGCACCAATCCCAACACAACGAGCAGCAAAAAGATAAAAACGGTCATTGCGACCTTTCGCTAACCATGATTTAAGCACATCAACTACCACGACAGTGGAAATTGCATTTATTGATGAATCCAAACTGGACATAGCTGCCGCCAACACACCTGCTATAGTCATTCCGGCAAGACCAGCAGGAATTGTAGTAAGTAAAAAATAAGGGAATACTTGATCCGGCTCCAAATTTGCAACTACGGAATCAGGCCTGATTTGGTACCAAACAAAAACACAGGTCCCTATAAAAAAAAATAATATCCAAGTAGGCAAAGCTACTATCGCATAAATTGCTGTTGCCCTTCGCGCCTCTCGATCAGTCTTCGAGGCCACGTATCTTTGCACAATGTTTTGATCACTCGAAAGATAAGCAAGCCAATTAAAAATACCCAACAAAGCTACTGTCCAAAAAGTACGTTCTGTTAAATTAAATCTTGTAGGTCCAAGACTAAACTTTTCGTTCTGTGAACTTACCTCAATAATTTGCTCTAACCCTCCAGGTAATTTTAAAGCGACATAAAAAGCACAGAATGCGCCACTTAGCAATAACACTATAGATTGAATCAAGTCAGTCCATATCACAGCTTCAAAGCCTCCAACAACCGTATAAAAAGCTATAAAAATTCCAACACCCATTATCACATATTTCATTTCAATTCCAGTCATCAAACTGACGGGGATCGAGACAAGAAAAAGAACCTTCCCCAAACGAATAAACTGCAAAAAAACGAAACTGAGTGCACCATAAATTCTGACACCTTTGCCGAACCTATCCTCTAAGTATTCAAAAGCTGACGTTAGTCCAGAGCGTCGGAAAAAGGGAATAAAGACAATAATTGCTAAAACCGCAATGAATGGCAACATGAGATTCGGCACTAATTGGCGCCAGTCCAGAACATAGGCAGCCGCTGGAAAAGCTAGAAAAGTCACAGAACTGATAGATGTCCCAAGCATTGAAAGACCAATAACCCAACCAGGAAAGGAACGTCCTCCAAGAAAGTATTTTTCGGTCGAATAATTACGACGTGAGAACCATAGTCCTGCGCCAAGCATTCCAATCAAGTAAATTGCAACCATTGCTAAATCCAATGATCGGATGGAAACTGCGTTCATTAAATTCCCCTTCTAAATAATAATTGCTGCAATTAATGATGATTCAATCTCTTATAGGAAATCCAAACAAGCTCAATCACATCTAACTCTTAAATAAATTTATTTGCGATTTTTTAGATAATTATCCGCAATTAATTCTCCCAACTGAATTATCCCCGCAGTTGATATCACAAGCTTCTTTTCCTGTGGAATAAGATCAAAAGCTTTTAAATGAAAAATGGAATTATCCGAGCCCGCCAATTCTTCAATCTTGGAAATTACATCAATACCATTCACGCTCTTATGGTCTGTGGGAGGTTGTTGACTTACATACCATTTGAGGGACGGCATTTTTAAATCGTCACGGCTATTTTTTATTATGGAATTCAACCACTTGACTGCATTATTACGATGAGGTGAAAATGACATATCATTTTCACCAAGATGATAAAAGATACCTTCAAGCAAAACTTCATGACCTTTATCATTTAGATCCTGAATGGCATCTTTCACAAAAGAAATAAATGAATCATATAAGTTGCGTGACTTTGCTAAACTCCCCTCAGGAGTCCAGTCAATAATCTGCGAACCACTGTGAGTGAATTTAGCAATCGCTATATTATTGATGGATCTTTTTTGGAGGTATGAACCAAAACTTATTTCTGGCCCGAAGCTATCATAATAACCAGTCAATCCTAGCGGTTCCCATTCATTTGATTTACGGTAAGCTCCTCCCAAACTATATTTATATGCGATCCCTGAGTTATCAGATACAAGGAATGCTTTGTCCTTAATTTCTCTTAATTCCTGAACAAATGCACGCTCACCCTCCATGTTTCGGTGCCCTGCAAGGACAAATAACTTTATCGGTTCTCCTCTCTTATAGGGCCACTTTTTAAGGGGCCTAGAAATCGGCTCATCCATACCAATGGACTTTAAATAAGCTTCTGCATAATTGATCCCATGTTCAAGTTGGCCAAGGGTGCCATAATGATAATGCAATCCAACTCCTCCTCCAATCTCAACACCGACATGAGACGTGGGAACATATTCGGCAAGCGGATCTGAATCAGTAACTTCTCTCTGCCCCTTACTGATAGCGTACATTCGCGGGCGTAGATCCATTCCCCAGATCGTTTTGGTACATAATTCTCCGATAAAAAATTTAAGCTCAGGAACTCCAAGATCTTGTCTCCACTTGGCTAAAAATTTCTTTAGATTTTCCCCATAATTCTTCATGTAATCCTCATTAAACATATCATTCTCACCTTGATGCCACATAAAACCTTCGAGCTGATATTTAATTTTCTGACGATCGAGATCAGCCAATGCGGATTTAATCAGGCCAAGTGATAGTGGATACATTTTGAATCCGATCGGATCTTCAGGATTCCAATCCCCGCCAAGATGAGTTCCTCCTGCAGCGCATTTTATAATAGCAATAGGGGATTTCATCTGAGCTGAAACCCTTTTAGCAAAACTCAATTCAGGCCCTACGACGTTATTGACAGGGCTTAGCGATTGCCAACCATTTGATTCAAACTTTCTCTCACGACCTATTGAGTATAAAAATTTGATATTTTTTTGAGAATTTTCTAAACCAATGAAAGGAGGAAATCTTTGGATGTCCTTAATGTTAGAATCTGAACCAACCATGTTCGATTGACCTGCAAAAATAAATACTTTTAGACGCTCCTTAGATTCAGCTCCATTCGTTATGAGCTGGGACGTCAAAAGACTAGAAATAAATACTAGATGGCAATGTATGATTCTTGTTATTTTCATGCTGAGTATGAATTAGTAGATGAAGAGCAGAATAATAATACAATCAATGGTCCACTACCCGAAGTAAAAAAGCATACTCAAAAGCAATTTCCTTATACTTCTCATATCTTGCAGATGAACCACCGTGCCCTGATTTCATATTGATTTTTAACATCAATGGCTTATTACCAATTTTCTTGGTCCTCAAAAGAGCAACCCACTTGGCAGGCTCCCAACACTGGACTTGAGAATCATTCAACCCAGCCATGACAAGCATTGCAGGATATGCAGCCCTCTTCACGTTATCGTATGGAGAGTAGCTCAAAATATAATCAAAAAATTCCTTATCATTAGGATTTCCCCATTCATCATACTCACTGGTAGTTAAAGGAATCGTTGGATCCAGCATGGTTGTAACACAATCGACCCAGGGCACATCAGCAATGATAGCAGCGAATAATTTGGGGGTTTCATTTGCTATTACACCCATCAAAAGCCCTCCAGCGCTAGCTCCACTCGCACATAAGCGGTCAGGCGATGTGTATTTCTCTGAAACAAAAAATTCCGAACAATCAATAAAGTCATTGAAAGAATTCTTCTTATTTAACAACCTCCCATGATCGTACCAATCCCTGCCAAGTTCCTGTCCTCCGCGGATATGAGCTATTGCATAAACAAAACCCCGATCAAGAAGACTCAGACGACTACTTCTAAAGGTAGCATCAGAATTTAACCCATAAGCTCCATACGCATATAACAACAGTGGAGATGTTCCATCTTTCTTGAAAGAGTCATTCCTATAGACAATTGAAACCGGAACCCGCGCACCATCCCTCACTGTCACAAAATGACGTTCCGTTGTATATAAATTAGAATCGTAACCTCCTATGATTTCTTCACTCTTAAGTAATCTTTTCTTCCTTGAATGCATATTATACTCATAAAGACCTTCAGGGTCTTTAAGTGAACTATATCCATAGCGCAGCCATTCTGTTTGAGGATCGAGATTTGTATCAATCCAAGCCGAATAGGCAGGCGACTCAAATTCGATTTCATAATTTTCTCCGCTCCTAGTTTCATGGATCCTAATTTTTACGAGTCCATTTTCCCGCTCCTCGGTCACAAGATAATTATCAAATACCTCAAAATCATTAACATAAACTCCTTCACGTTCAGCCAATAACTCCTCCCAATTGCTTATAGAAGTACACTCTTCGGAAACCCACATTAATCGGAAATTAGGTGCCTTATAATTAGTTCTTAAGTAGAACCTGTTCCCGTAATGTTCTACATCATATTCAAGACCGCGTGAACGCGGATGCAATAATTTGAAATCACCTTCTGGATTGATTGATGGCAAAAGACGGTATTCATCACAAAGAGTCTGGCTAGAACCAATCACAATAAATTTCTCTGATCGGCTACTGTACACATAACAACTAAAAGTCTCATCGCGCTCTTCATAAACAAGTACGTCCTCTTTAACTGGGCGACCTAAATGATGACGCCAAATTTGATGATCGCGTAAAGTTTCAGGATCCTGTTTAGTGTAAAAAAAAGTTTTGTTATCTGCTGCCCAAGCATGGCCACCTTCAACATTGGTTATATTATCAATTAAAATTTCACCGCTGTTTAAATCTTTTACCTGCAGTGTTCTCAAGCCTCTTCCAGTAATGTCAGTACTAAAAATAATGAGACTTTCATCCGGACTAACATCACCCTCATCGAAATCGAAATAATCTTGTCCCCTTGCCATTTTCGGCACATCAAAAATTAACTCTTCTTGGGACTCCTCAGAAGCAATATGCTTCCTGTAATATTTGGCATAATCTGAACCCGAATCGTGCCGAGTGTAGTAATAATAATTCTTCCAGCGCACAGGATAAGTAGAATCGTCCTGTTTTATCCTACCTTTAATTTCTCCGAATAGAGTCTTTTGCAATGACTCCGTCTCAACCATTATGGACTCTGTATAATTATTCTCCTCCTTAAGATAATTAAGCACTTCATTATTAGCTCTATCCCTCAACCAAAAATAAGGGTCAGGACGCTTGGTCCCATGATCTACATGGATATGCTCTTTAATTTTAGCAACAGGAGGCTGAAAGTCCTTTGTCGATAACAAGTTCATTCAAAAAACACAAAATATAATGAGAGCCCTAATCACCAGTCATCGCCAAGACCATGGCGACCTGCAATCTCCATAAGATCCGGTCTCATTGGCCATTCATCAGGACGCAAACTCTCCTCGTGACGTTTACTTGCACCCTTCAATAGCATGCATCCGGTATTGTCCCCGATCCCGGCTATTTCTTCGACCTCTTCCAAGGTCAGAGGATTTTCAACAGGCATGGAAGCAAAATCACGAACTAGTTCTTCTATAGGCAAAGCCTCTTCTCCAGCCTCCTGAATAAAAGTTGGGACAACACTCTTTACTGGAGTCTGAGCAAGATTCCAGAGACTCGCAAATTGAATTTCACTTAGTCCATACTTATCTAAAATAGGTCTCATTTTTTCAACTCTTTCAAGGCCTGACTCTACCCAACCTTCGGGCCGATACGTTCGATGATCTCCTTCACGAAACACATGGTCTGGTTTCATTGTCCCATGAAAAACACCACCATAATCAACGACTCTTGTAAGAACATTTATGTTAGCTTTCTGAGCTGCTTCAAGACACAACCGACCGGGCCAAGGCTCTAAAGGATTAAGAATCACCATTGCCCAATCAAGGATCTGTCCGAATTGTTCAAAGTTATGGATAAGATCGAGGGTAAAACCGTTCGCGGGACCAGGAGCAATGCCAAGACTATCCGTTAATCCAGACACTTTTAGATCAGACATAGCATCCCAGACAGACTGATCCGCATAACCCTGTTCATCCGGATTATGTAACATTACTAGATCAAACTTTTCAGCCTGACACCGTTCCAACGACTTCTCTGCGGCCATCTTTAGATAAGCGGAATATTCGGAGCGTGATCTAAGGGACGGATCACTGAACCTGGGATAACCACGCGACCCTTCACGTTTGCCCTCATAAATATCATGGCCGAGCATCCCTACTAAACAATATTCTTCACGAGCAATTCCTTCCAAGGCCTTACCTAACATCTGATCGGCCCTTCCTACCCCATAAACGTCTGAGGTAATAAAAGTACGTATTCCGGAATCGTATGCTAATTGAATGAGTTGTATAAAACGCTCATCACTGAGCGCTTCACCAAAATGCATGAAGCGTCCACCGCTCCAAGTTCCAAAAGCAGTCCGAGTTAAATCCATAATAAAAGTTTAGCGGGAATGAGGAAAATATCCAGTCAGTCTTTGGAAGTTCATTTGATGGATCAGGAATAAATGATGAATTATCAAATGATATCTCCGAACGTCCCATCCGATACCATAATCTAGCTCCATAGCTTCTATACGGGACTTAGCGCGAACTCTATGCTCAATGCGTAGCACACAAGTTACTACCCATTCATCTTTCCTTCTATGTAAATAAGCCAACGGCTTACGCCTACCCATTAATAAACCTTTTGTTTAATGTTACATATAAACTATTCACCACAAACTGAAACACTAATTTTTCTTGTGTGCGGAGCACGTCGATGCTCAAAAAGAAACAAACCCTGCCAGGTTCCTAAAGTCATTCTACCATCAATGATAGGAACATTCTTATCGACGTCCGTTAAGCACATCCGAATGTGCGATGGCATATCATCACCACCTTCATAGGTATGCACAAAATATGGTGTATCCTCGGGAACTAACTTCTCAAAGAATGCATGTAAATCAGTCCGAGCAGAAGAATCGGCATTTTCCATAACAATCAAAGAACAACTGGTATGCTGAACAAATATAGTAACCACACCTTCATTGATCCCACTTTCATGAACAATAGAAGAAATATCTTCTGTTATTTCATAAGTTCCCTTACCTCTTGTTGACACAGAAAACTGGGCAGTATGTACCTTGATCATAGAAAGAATAAATTCAGATTATCCAATAGGTGATAATTCAGCAAAATATTAATTAGAATAAATTTACCATTGCCTTGAAGCACTTAATTGTATCTAGATACCTATTATTATGAATCGCATCTATATCATTTTTCTTTTTGCCTTACTAGCCTCACAATATAAATCCTCAGCGCAAGGCAAACAAATTAGTGAGATAGGGATAAGGCACTCATTCCTTGTATCTGGTAAATTTACTGCACTCATTGGTGAAGACAATGCCGTCATATGGAAAGCTCCAGGATATGCTCGTGATGGTATGGTATTAGATAATGGAAATATCCTCTTATCGATTAATAATGAGGCTCGAGAATATAAAAAAAATAGCACTGAAATTATTTGGTCATATAAGATGGATTCTCGTAACAAGGAACTGGGAACGGTCAACAGATTACCTAACGGCAACACTTTAGTGGTCGAAAGGGGTCCCATTCCGAGACTACTTGAAATCAATGAGGACGGTAAAATAGAAGTTCATTTACCATTAATTCCTGAAACAAAAAATGATCACATGCAGACTAGAATGGCTAGAAAATTACCAAATGGAAATTACATAGTCCCTCACCTACTCGCCTTTAAAGTAAAAGAATACTCACCCGAAGGAACAGTAGTTCGGGAAATAAAAACAGACCTTGAAGAATTAGGCGGGAAGAAAGCCCGTAACTGGCCATTCACTGCTATCCTTTTGCCCAATAAAAATTTACTCGTTAACCTAACAAACGGTAATAAGACTGTGGAATTCAATCCGGAAGGAAAAGTCGCATGGCGGTGTGATAACAGCCATGTCGATGACCGTTTCCGTGATCCATGTGGAGGACAAAGACTAAGCAATGGAAACACTATCATTTGTAGTTACGGACAAAGGGACGGTAAAAAAGCAAAGATATTTGAAATCACTCAAAACAAAAAAATTGTCTGGGAGTACATTGATCCGAAAGTTTCTGCCCATGAAGTACACATCCTAACCACGAACGGCAAACCAGAAAAACCGGTATTGCGGTAATGTTTCCCGCTCTTTAATTGTATTTTTTATTCAGAGATACAATAAAGAAATTTATCAGAACGCAGAAACAGCTGGCCATCACTAATTGCCGGAGTTCCATGGAACTGGCTATCATCCCCTTCAATTCTGTTGTGAGCCAACAGCTCGAAATCTGGCTTTGCAGAAAAAACAAAAGTGCCTCCCCATCGGCTAACTGCATAAATTTTACCACCTGCAGCTACCGCACCTGCATAAAAAGGCTTACCACGAGAACCTTTGGCTCTAGCATCCAAACGTTCCCTAAACAACATCTTCCCAGATTTCGCATCCACACAACAAGCATATCCGGTATCACTCGCCCAATATAATTTTTCATCAACAAGTACCGGGGTAGGAACATAAGTAGATTGATTATCCTCCCAGAGCGTTGCTTTTTCAGAAATTTCACCTTTGGCTCCATTAATTTTCACCGCACAACGACGCAAGCTAGGATAACCTCCAAATACATACACGGTTTCATTACCAATGACGGGGCTCGGTGAAATGTTTCCGGTAATGTTCGTTAGAGCATACCATCTGAGCTTTCCAGAGTCAGGGTTCATTCCCCAGATCTCACCAGGGACCGGCAAAACCAAATCAGCTCTACCTTCCTTGGATGTCATCAAAACAGGCGTCGCATACGCCATTTCCAAACTATCACCTTCTGATATCCAATTTTGCTTACCCGTCTTCGGGTCCAGCCCATAAACTGCCAATGCTTCTTCAGCTGCACTGACAACAAGATTATCACCTACAACAATCGGACTAGCAGCTGAACCCCACTTGCGACGAGTGGATCCAGTTCCTAAATTTTTAGACCAAAGTTTTTTACCATTAAGATCATATGCATGGATGCCACTCTTCCCCAAATAAACAAATAGCCTACCATCATCAACAACAGGCGTATTGGAAGCATAACCATGCTCAGTTAAAAAACCCCGGTAAGGATCTTCTGGTTGAGTAGCTGCAATCTTATTCTCCCAAATAATTGAACCATCTTTTTGATCAATGCAGAGAACATGTCTAAGAAGCTTGGATGTGTCCTGCTGACCTTCAGTTACACCACTAAAACAAGTCACAAAAATTTTTCCATTTGAAATTACAGGACTCGAACTCCCAGGGCCAGGAAGCTTACATTGCCATTTTATATTTTTTTTTGCTGACCACTTAACTGTTACTGTCTCTGAACTGATGCCCTGACCATTATCTCCTCTAAAACGAAGCCAGTCGCTTGCCTTGGATAGCTCTTTTAATGAGATTGAAATAAGAACAATAATGATAAATATTTTTTGCATCATAGGCTGATTAAATAATTAAAGAGATTATGTGATTATGACGTGATTTATTAATATTCCTTATTTCTAATCGTACAGATCAAGGAAGATCCTTATATTTTGGATCAGTCAAAGTTTTGAGAAATGCCACGATCGCTTGTTCATCTGACTTGGCAAGGCGCAGCCCTAGAGCAGGATGCTTGGCCAGATTAGGGTCGAGCAAATCAGTGCGATGCATAGCAGAATTGTAATGCGATACAACTTCCTCAAGAGTGGTAAATCTCCCGTCGTGCATATAAGGAGCAGTGAGTTCAACATTACGAAGAGAAGGAGTGGAAAAGAGTCCCTTCATGCCACTGTCCTCACTTTTTAATTTTAATCCATTATTATGAAAATCATGATCTGAAAATAAGGGTCCTCCATGACAATGGAAGCAATCCGCTCCAAACCTGCCAGTCCTAGGTTCATATTCGGTCATGAATAATTCAAAGCCTCTTTTTTCCTTATCGTTTAACTCAATCTGACCAGCCATGGCGCGATCAAATTTCGAATCATAGGACGTCAAAGTTAATAAAAAGTTTTCCAGTGCTAGAGCAATCTTTTCAGAGGTAATGTCCGGACCTGTAAATGCTTCTTTAAAAAGAGTCATATAAGAACTATCCCTTGATAAATTAGTGACTGCCTTTTCTAATGAATTATCAAATTCCGCATGACTAGAAATAGGCATAAGAACCTGATCCCGCAGAGAGGGGGATCTACCGTCCCAGAAAAACTTTTCCTTCCATGCAAGGTTGAAAAGAGGCATTGAATTTCTCTTCCCTTTCCTGTCTTCAATTCCAACACTTAATGACAAACCATCAGTAAATGCCCTGTCCTTTTGATGACATGAAGAGCATGCAATGCTAAAATCACGAGATAGTCTCTTATCTGAAAAAAGTTTTTCTCCGAGTCGTACTCGGCTTTTAATTAGTGGATTGTCCGTAGGTAATTTGGGAACAGGGAAGGTGCCCGCCATTTTGAAAGGGAACGGTTCAGCAGAATCTGGAAAATAAAGAGGTTCTTTTTTTTCTAATTTCGGCTCATTGATTTGATTTGGGTAAATAACATCGCGCAATCGAAATGCTCCGGCCAAATTCTTAGCAATAGAATCAACTACAGGATCACCTTTTCTGGAATGCGTTGACTCACCATCTTTGCTGAAAATAATCGGTCTCGGTGTAGACAGGAGCGAAGTCAAATCAAAATCAAGAACGATTCCAGTCGCTGATCCATGGTCAATTTTTAATGGAACATTAATGAATTTTCGATTAGCACTGCGAGCAAAGTGCAAAGAATAACCTCGTCTTTTTCCAGATGCACGGTAGTGACCTTCGAGAGCCAAGAAAACATAACCTCCTTGCCAACTCCAATGCAGTTTATTAAGAGATGGATTAAGAGGATGATCAGGATGGACCGAGCCAAAATCAAAATTATTTTTCTTTGAATCCAGACCCAATACAAACCTCATTGAACGATATTTCCCCTTTGGTAAATCATTGACAGAGAAAGTCACGCGGCGCTTACCCGCATCAATCCATGCAACGTCAGCAACTGGCCCTATCCAAGTCCCCTCTTCTCTCTGAAAAGAAACATCGCTAAGTAGATAGCTCAAACGCTTCACAGAAAAAATCTCATTGCCGGATTTTGGATAACGTAAAGAATCCAAGAGTAAGGGCCTCCCTGAAATAACATGTCTAAACTGTATATTAATTGGCCCTGACAAGGATTGCTCGGGCCAAAAACATGCCAGCAAAATAAAGGGGATAGCTGCCTTTGACACCAAACTCATTTCCCGTAGTAAAGCACAGAAAACATTATATTTAGTTTAAAAAACCGAAAATATAAATCCTATGAATGGACAAGATTTCAATAAATCAGTCTACGATTAGAGAAATTAGCGTCTAGACCGTAACGACTTTGAGTACCACTGGTCATCCCTTCCTGATTTATGTCCTTCTGCAAATGTTTTATCAGGCCCCGCAGATTGAATAGAGTAACCATCATTTGAAAAGAAATAACGATACTCGGTTCCCCAAGGATCAATTTTAGCATCCACCGACTCCTTCAGTGCAGCAGCTACTGAAGTTGGCCCTGGTGATGGCCACTCATTTTTTTCCGCATAGTATGATTCCAAGGCTTTAGCAATCTTACTCATTTCACCCTTTACCCGTTTAACTTTTTTACGGCTAGAAAAAATGGGTGAAATGAAAATCGCAAAAACAATGATAATCACGATTGCTAAAGCAAGCCGATTTACAATGGAATTGATCCCCTTTATTACATTCTTAAACACAAAGAATAACTATCTATAAGATCAACTTATATAATCTTAAAGCAGTAAAATTACCAATACTAATTGGGCTGAACAGGCCGAATCTCAGCCTCTTCAGTTCCAGGATCACCAGGATTAAGGGGTGGTTTTGGAATAGGGTTACGCTTTTCTGGCTGTTCAAGTGGTTTTGGTTGAAGATTCTGATCAATGTCCTCCAATAGTTCAGTTTTTTTCAGTCCATCCAACGCTGAATCAACAATCTTAACATAACCTTTTGATCCCCTATAATACCATACTGTTCTAAAAATATTTGCATCAAAAGCAGACAAAATCACCTGACCCATTAATATACCCTTTGCGCTCATCGCAGATAATATCCAGACAGGCTCATCTCCAAACTCGAGGCTACGCAATTTATAGTCTACGTAATTAAAACCGATTTTAGCCGCACGAGCTTCCTTAATGAGTACGTTAAAAGCCTTCACGGAATCAATTTTAATTTTTGCAGAGGATGCAAAACCAATAGGTAAATTATCCGGGTAATAATTTAAGGTTTCACCTTCATCCCTTATCCTATCTCCAGAAATAATTACAGTTCTTAGTCTCCTTTGACTCCGTTCATCGTGGACAACAATTTTCCATTCCTTTGGCTGGCTCTGCCCTTTAACTCCGCGCAACTCCACGATCTTATCTGCAAAATATTGCCCATACTGAGAATATATTCTCTTTAAAACAGTACTGGAAGAAAGGCCCAAAGGGTCATCTTCCTGAGCCATAGATACAGTAACTATACTTAAAATAATTGTAATTAATAATGTGGTAAGCCTCATGTTGATTTTAGTTGTTTAATAAAAATACGTTAGGGAAAGGACAAATCTTAACACTTTTTTGATAAAAAGTGCTTTTTGCTGTATTGAAAGCAAATCTCTATAGAAAACGCTATCACTTATTAAGGAGCTCAGGCAAACTCATAATATAGTGCAAAAAAACACTCTCAGCGGCACCATCGAGCGTGTCACATTTCATAACGAAGAAAACGGTTACTGCGTTCTCAGGGTCAAGCCTAATAAAAAAGGCAAAATTGTGACTATCGTAGGGAATTGCGCTGCACCCAAGGCCGGAGAACAGATCGCATCCAAAGGTCAATGGATAAAAAATGAACAGTATGGGGATCAATTCAAAGCAGAAGAAATTACCACTTCTGAACCAGGAAATCTTGCTGGCATTGAACGTTACCTTGGGAGCGGCCTTATAGATGGCATCGGACCAACTTATGCAAAGAAGCTGGTAGATAAGTTTGGTCCAGAAGTATTTAACATTATTGATAATAGGTCTAAGCAATTAGAGGAAGTCGATGGGATCGGCCCTAAGCGGCGTAAAGAAATTAAGAGCTCATGGGAAAAACAGAAAGCGGTCCGACAAATTATGGTCTTTTTGCATCAACATGGAATCAGTACTGCTCGGGCCGTTCGAATATACAAGACCTACGGGGATGAAAGTATTCACCAGTTACGCAAAAACCCATACCGCCTTTCGAATGACCTTCACGGAGTAGGTTTTAAGACGGCAGATTCGATCGCCGCCAAGCTAGGGGTGGAGCCTGATGCAGAATCAAGAATTGAAGCTGGCATAGAATACGCACTTAAAAGCGCAACAGATAATGGCCATTGCGCATTACCCGAAAGTGAACTCATCGAATCATCTTCTGATCTCTTAGGCGTCCAACAAAAGCAAATTGAGTCTTGCCTGGAAAATCTTATCACGAAAAAAAAAGCCGAAAGGGACGATGTCACAGGCACTTCATTAATATTTCCACCAAACCTCCTCAAAGCAGAAAAGGAAGTTACCAAAAGAATGATTGGTCTCATTTCAAAGGCCTCAAGTCATCCTGAGGTTGAAACTGCGAAAGCGATTGATTGGTGCGAAAATAAAATTGGATACTCATTAGATGAAGGACAAAAGAAGGCAGTCGAAGAAGCACTAGTTCAACGCTTACTGATAATCACTGGAGGTCCCGGAGTTGGTAAAACGACAATTCTAAAGAGCCTACTGCTGATATTATTGGCAAAAAAAGTTAAGGCGATCCTCTGCGCACCCACTGGTCGTGCCGCAAAAAGAATGTCAGAAAGCACCGGGCTCAAAGCATCAACAATACACAGATTACTTGAGTTCCAAGGATCAAAAGGAAGTTTCGCTCACGACGAAAATAACCCATTAAGTGGTGATCTTTTTATTGTAGACGAAGCATCGATGATTGATCTGCCTCTCATGGATGCTTTTCTCCGTGCGCTACCAGAAAATGCTCATCTTATTTTAGTAGGTGATGTGGATCAGCTCCCATCAGTTGGTCCGGGCAGCATCCTTTCGGATTTTATAAAATCTGAAAAAATACCTGTAGCCAGACTCACTGCAATTTTTAGGCAATCTTCCGAAAGTAGAATCATTGGAGCAGCTCATGAGATAAATGACGGACATATTCCAATCGAATTAACCGACAAAGCTACCGCGAATCGTAATTCGGATTTTTTCTTTGTTAAGTGCGAGGATCCTGAACAAACATCGGACCGTATTATTGAACTTGTTCGCAATCAAATTCCCCAGAGACTAGGATTCGATTCAATCGATGACATACAAGTCATTACTCCAATGCACCGGGGCAGTCTAGGCACTCAAAACCTTAATAGAAATCTGCAAGATGCTATTAATCCGACTACCGAATCAACTTTTGAAATTGAGCGGTTCGGTGCACGATACCGTACGGGTGACAAGGTCATACAAATAAGAAATAATTACGAAAAAGAAACTCTGAATGGTGACATTGGTAAAATAATTGAAATATCGACTGACCCTGGAAGTGTCACAATACGTTTTAGTGGCAACCGGATCGTTTCTTATGAACCTGGAGAGCTTGATGAAATCGCACCTGCATTCGCAATCACGGTACATAAGTCACAGGGGAGTGAATTCCCATGTGTCGTCATACCGGTAAGCACTCAACACTTCGTTCTACTCCAGAGAAACCTTCTCTACACAGCAATTACGCGAGGCAGCCAGACTGTCGTTCTTGTCGGCCAAAAAAAAGCCGCAGCCATGGCAATAAAAAATATTGATACCCGTCAAAGGTACAGGGGCCTATTAGATCGATTAAAGAATAAATAGATTTAACGGATCTGTGAATAGACCGTCGGAACAAGGAACGTTGAAATGATCTTGGAAACAGTATCTTTGTACATTTCTTCAGATTTCATTGCTTCCCAGGCAGGAGATTTAATGAAGGAGCTCCATGCTGATTTTTTCTGATCCTCATCATCATACACAAGCATATATGTGAGATTGGGTAAATTTTCTCCGGACAATGCCCTGCCAAAAAAGACCCCCTTCAGACCAGCATCGGCAAAAATATCGAGTTCACCATCATTGAACATCTTAACCTTCAGGTAAGCCTTTAACTCATTATGGCTCTCATAGGTCCGCAGCTCAAAATACCGTTTCCCCCCCTTATCCTTTCCGGGACTGATTAACTCTGGAAAACCATCGAATGCAACAAATGTAGAGATCGAAATTCTACTGAATGAAGGATCGGATTTTTCGTAACTCAAATAATCACGGGCCTGCTCAAGAAATCCCTCATTAGCAAGCGCTGAACTGGACTCAACCAAAGCATCAAGAGAAGAACATGATTTAAGTACATATCTCCAATTCTTGTCCCCTGATTTATCACCTCTTGCCTTAAATACACCAATAGATTTCAATTCAGTTGCAGCCAATAATGGAATTGCTGCTGCCATCATCTTATCAAAAGCCGCAGCCTTCTCAGGTGAATTCAACTTGTAAGTACGAAGCTCGTAATATTCTTTTGCATATGCAGTAAAAGAAATAGAAATGAAAGTGGTGAAAGTTATGATGAGTCTTTTCATTATAATCAAGGATAGCAGATATAAGATTTGATGTGAAGGCAGATCTCCTTACTTAAACTCTTTTGTTTATTCCTACTAAAAGCCTAACACCTCCAATAACATTAATAGTAACAGCAATTTAATCTTTAATGGTAAAGAAGAGTTTTAACTCTTAATCATCTACTATTATTTAACTACAAACCTCTGTAATTAGACTTTAAAATTCATAAATTATGCCAATCGCAGGAAATTCTATTATCTCTTGAAAAGACATGGGAATTTTTCTCAAATCCAGAGAACCTTAATTCGATTACACCGCCGGATCTTGAATTCCGTATCACCTCCGGAACACCTGCTCCTATGCACGAGGGGCAAATCATCACCTACAAGATCAGGATAGTCCCAATGATTTGGCACACATGGGTTACAGAAATAAAAGCTGACATGCCAAGGATTCAGTTCGTTGATGAACAGAGAGGAGGTCCTTACAAGTTCTGGCACCATCTCCATCAATTTGAACCTACTGAAGGAGGAACATTGATCAAGGACGAGATAAATTACGCTTTGCCATTATGGTTAATTGGCAACATAGCTCACGATTTGTTTGTGAAAAAAATGCATGTAATTTTTCAATATAGAAAAGAAATCCTCTCCAAAAAATTTGGCTAAATTTCTTGTATGGAAAAATATATCCTCTAAATTTTTGTTCCTAAAAGCTTTATTCAGAAGATTCCTCTAGTTGCTGAAATTTATTTACCCTACTCCTAAGAGCCTTTATATCATCAACCTTAGGGTCATCTGAGTACTTTTTCAGGAAAGTATCAATGAGACTCAATGCCACATCAAATTGAGCCTGAGAAACTTTACCCTCAATCGCGGTAACCAATGCTTCACTGCTATCATCAGCACTAAAATTAATATCATCAATGAAAACCTCTCCACTACCTCCCTCGATAGCACCGGTAACAAACCGAAAGAGTAATTTTACCGAGCGGACATTTTCTGGAATATCAAGACCCGGCACTACGATTTTTTCCCAGTCACCTATCTTGCTGCTAAATTGCTTGAATCCAGTACCCTTAACCGCTTGTTCATCCTCATCCCACCACTCAACCAAATACTGTTGAATGTAACCACCAGTTCCCGGTTTCATTTGCTTCACGAAAAAAGAAAGCTCGTAGTTAAGTCCGCTCACTAGTTTCCCATCTATTGTCTTAATAATATGAGCTTCACTCGGCCTTTTCCCTTCATTTTGAAGATTGATGTACGCGCTATGAGAACCGGTTTTTGCCTCGGAACCTGACCTTATCGGGGGCTGGCTATTAGTAAAAGCCCACCCAACCACAGCATCATCTTGCCCCTCCTCAAAGCTGAAATTATCAATTATGGAACGGATTCTTGAATCTACTTTATCTGTTTTGGAGTCCTCTGCCGACTGAAGCTCAGCCAAAGAGAAACAACAAAAAAGTAAGCATGTGATTTTTATACTGTTATTATTTAAAATCATAAAATTTAATCTCAGTCGATCTGAAGACGCATGAAACGTTTCGATACACCATCCCCAATGACATCACCTAATTTTGCCTCGTATGTACGGATTGTTTCATCCTCAGCAATCATTTCAACAGACACGCTCTCTCCTGCATCAGTCCATTCTATTAGATCATTCGACACCTGAACCTTTATATTAAGGCCATCAAGAAATTTGGTCACTGTGTATGTAAGAAGCAGATCACTTGATTCTCTAGAAAGTTTCGGCATTGAGAATTCCGGGTCAGCTTTTGTGGGATCCAAGACGAACACAAATTCCAACAAGTTGGATATTCCATCCTTGTCCGGATCATCATCCTTACCTGTCTGGCCCGTGAATTCTTCTCCGAAAGAAAACTCAACCCATTCCAAGTAACTCCCGGAGGGAGCTACAACCGAGGCGTTCCAGTTCTCTTTCAGACCCCATTCCAGGGAGGATACTGAATTATCAATTACGACCAGTGAAGGGCCAGCGCCGTCCGTTTCAGGATACCAATTGTCATCATATTCAAAATCAAGAATGCCGGCAGAGAGGGAGGCAATTTCAAGGCGTAAACGTTCCCCTCCATTGTCCAGCTTCCCGTTATACTCTCCGAGAACTGTGAGACCACTGCCCTGCTCATCGACAAAGGTCGCGGTGTCCTGCACAACGAACGCCGACTCACCGGGACCCAGTAAGGCGTCCGGAAAATCGAAACGTATTCCTTCTTCAAATCGCACTCCACCGAGGTTGATGGAAGTATCACCAATGTTCTCCAGCTTCACATATTCGCCGGCTGATCCAGGGACAGGGTTATACATTAGTTCGGTGATACGAAGATTCTGCAGGACGATGATCTCCGCACTTAGGTCTGCGCTGTTCGAATATCCAGGGGTCGGTAACTGAAACGTAGAAAACAACAGGTCTCCATCTGTAATCCTGCCGCCGGACACGTCGTCCTCAGCATTTGCATACTGGACCCGGTCGATTTCTTCACCTGCCCTATTAAACAACCCAATCTCGTCCTGTAACTTTGAAAGAGCAAAGTTAAGATGCGCAGGCCCCTGGCCCCGATCATCATCGGCAATAAACTTCACAAAGCCTCCCGCTTCCACGAAACTGAGCTCGGCAATAGTGTGTCGACCTGGACGACTGTTCGGGTCATCACTCAGGGCCATGCCGCCGATTGATACGGGTAGTCCGTTCGGATTGTATAACTCCACGAAATCATTATCAAACCTGATCCCGTTACTGGACAGCCACTCGTTAATTTTTAACTGATCCGATGGTCCCAGGGGCAGTGGACCAGAGTTGGTAGATCCTGGGGTCGGCAACATCAATGCGAAGTTCTGATCATGCCCTGCCCTCCCTATGGATCTACTATTTAACTGCGCTCCAAACCGAACCATGTCTATTAATAACCCTCCGTTGTCAGCTGAATCGAAGAGATAAATACTCTCGCCGTCCCGGTCCAGAGCAAAGCCACTATGAAGACCAGTGGTGCCGTCGACCCTGTTCGCATGTATGACAAGGAACTCACCGGCTGGAATTACTGTGCCTGTCGGTATCATCCATCCTTCCGTGACATTTTTTCTGTCAGAAAGCACCATCCCAGAAACAAACCGAGGCGATTCACTGTCATTCCAAAGTTCAATGAAATCCGGCAATGTCTCCTCGTGATCGTAAACTCCCCCGTTTTCAGCAAGGACCTCATTAATCACGATCCGGGAAAGCTTCGAATCAACGGTCCACGTCAGTGAATGGGTTGGCATGGCCTGCCACAATCCAGCCGAATCCTTGCCCATGACCTCGACAAAGTGCGAGCCATCAGGAAGCCCGACCAGCCCAATCGGATCCGAAACAGGAACGGGATCGGACCAGACCCCATTGTCCAGACTCCACCGATACTCACTTTCATATGAACCCTCACCTTCAATACCTGATATACCAGAAATATGAACCGTTAGAGTCGCGCTGTCATTTCGAGTCACTGTCAGGGGTTCACCTGATACGATTGCCCCGGACCGAACGTCAAATCCCATGTCTGCACCGTTAACACCCGAACCTATTGCTGGAGATCCGGCCCTGAGCGAGAAGTTCCCTGAATCGACGTCAACGAAGAGCGGGTCACCTGCCAAGTTGCCTGAACCGAGCCCATGCAGATCCTCTGGAAGAAAATTAAGGTCAGCTACGATTACTGGGTCATCTTCTCCATCTTCGACAGAAACTTGGTTCGCAAAAATTGAAGTGTTGCCAAAGAAAATATTGCCCCGCAAGATGATCGCGTCTCCAGGAACAGTTCCATCAGTCAATGGTTCGTCGAAGCTTATCGCAGCCAAGGTCGCACCGACCACCGTATTATTCTCAAAGATCGCGTCACTGTTATTCTTCAGCAGCAACGCGTGATCGAGATCGTGGAATAAGTTACGTATTATCGTTAAGTGCGAGTTCCTGTCCGTCGAAATCGCGTTTGATGTGCCCGATCGATCTGGGTCATCTGTATGAACATTATAGAAAGAATTCCCTTCGATGTGTGCGTCGACCCCGTCAAGGTCCAGACAGTCATCTGTGCAACCCAAGAAGACATTGTTGAGTAAATAAATGATTGGGCCCGGCCGCCTGCCACCAGAAAAGCCGATAACATCGTTGTATCCCGAAGAGGTCTGGAAAAGATTGCCTATAAGGTTAAAAAAATCATCACCGTCCAAGGCCTCGCCGTGAATGACTTCCTCTCCCGAGGTCGAAGGAAACTCACAGTCGACAATGTTGACCTGGGGGTGACTGACCTCGAGAATGGTCTTTTCGGTTCCCGTCCACTTAACTTTCTCGAACCGAACCCGTGAACCAGCCACTTCAATGGACTGATCCCCTGCGTCCGATCCGTCCTGTATAAGGTAAATAACCTGATTGTCCTTGAGAGTGTTCTCAAAGTAAATTCCTTCCCAGCCTCCGTCGGTTCCTGGTTCTTGAGAAAAAGTAATCGGAGCCGCATCTATTCCCTCTGCAAGGAGTCGTCCCTGAACGGTCATCCTCGTATCGTTAGCAAAGTAAACTGATGTCCCCGGTTCAATGCTGAGGGTAACGTCAACCGGAATAACTAAGTCTTCGGTAATTAAATACGGCCCCTCTTTCGCGACCCAGGTGGTGTCTTCGGTGAGTTCAGAAACCTGAGAAGTTGCTCCGCTGTCATACCAAATACCGATCCGACTTGACTGAACAACTGCACCACTCATGTCGAGAGCCTCGACTGTGACCTGATTAATGCCCGGAGCCAGTAGCGGAACGGTTCCAATGCCGATGATCTCTGCGTCAAAACTGATGTCCCGGCTATCAGGGGCCCGCTGATGAACTTCAACAGCAATTGTGTTTGAACCATTCCTCAACGCTTCAGCGGGCACATCGAAACTCTCAAAGCCAGCGTTCGTCACTGTGATATTGGCCAGGTCCATATAACCGGCGTCCGGTTCAATGTTCGCTCGAACCAACTCGACTCCGTTGAGAAAAACCGCAACTCCGTCGTCGAAGACCAGCCTCAGGGTTAGTTTCGGAAAAGTATCAGTATCAGCAATTTCAAAGTTTTTCCTAAAATAAGTGGTAATGTGCTTGTTCTGATCATCATCCCCGAAGCTGACCTCCGTAACCTCACCGCGGTCGCCGTAACCGAATTCGGCTACTCCTTGGGACCACGCAGAGTCGTCAAATTCAGGCTCGCGCCACGCGGTCCCTTGGTCTGACCCGTCATCGAGGTAATTCCAAGACGAACCGGATGAGACTAACAACTCACTGACCCCCGCCTGGTCTCCGTCCCAGGTCCCGTTCCGAACGTCAATCGGCACGGACATACCATTCACCCTTACTTCAGTGACGGTTGTTGGGTCAATGGTCCCGTCTAAACCAGTAACGCTCGCGTCATCGGTTCTCAGGAATCCTTCAGAACTTGAGAGGCTACTGCTTACAGTAAACTCGCTTGGGATCTGCGAAAGGATGTAGGAACGGCGGGTATCCATGAAGTCAATAACGTCATCCTCAACGTCTGAGTCACCTGGAAGCCAATCAAGCGAGTTGGTAACTGCGGCATCAAATCTTGCCTTTGAAAACACCGTCTCAAGAAGATTCCTAAGGTTTGAGTAGTAGAGCCTTAAAATTGTAGGGTCATTAAAGAATCGGTCCAGCTGCGGCATCCTCTGCCCGGCAAAATTCGTTATGGCCGGGAAGATCGAATCGGTGGGACCTGTCCTGGTGTCACCGAGCCCGAAGATGGTATCAAAGTCATGTGGTATCAGCTTAAACCGCGGATCAATGACGCCCCCATAAAACTTGTAATCATCATCGGTTCCATTCCCAAGATTTGTCTCACGGCTGAGCACAATAGTCATATATGCAAACCACCGAGTCCACTGCTCCACGTCAATTACGTTAGAAACCTGCTCCAGATAATCGTCACCGGACGCATCATTAATCGTGACCATGAACTGGTGCAGGTCCTCCCAATCATCAATCGACTCGTTCGAGTTCTTCGACCAACCGTCCGAGCGATAAGCATTCGCGTTGGCTGCACCGTCTCCAGTCGTTCGAATGTCCCACTTCACGTCAGGACGACTTTTCGAGTATACGTTCCCTCCAGAGTCAAGGGGAAAATGTTCATCAGCCCAGTCTCCGTCGATCGGTTCTAGGTGAAGGTAGGATCCGTAACGGCGTGTGTTCTGGTTATCATCCGCACGGTTCACACCATTGTATCGCAGCTGGACCGGCTTCGCTGCCGACGCTTCGATACCTGACTCGTTCGCTAAACGGGATCCTAACAACTGAAGGTAAATGAACTGGGTGTTCAGATTAATTTTCGAGACACCGTTCCACGGCCGGTCGCGGGGTATGTTAAGACGGTTGTTACGCGGATTGCGCGACCGGCTACCGGCTCCGCGAACCCGCACTCCGCACTGGTAACGGATATCGTAATCTGATCCCTGCCTTGCTATGAGAGTCGTATTCTTCTGGGCATCACTGCCACTGTTAAAGTTCCGGAACCGAAAGTCTCCGTCCTCCTCAACCGTCATCACGAGCCGGTAAATGGGCTGATCCCCAGTGTAAACTTCGTCATCAAACTGAAACAATGCGTTCGCCTCCTGTTCGCCATCATCGTTACTGGGTCCCGGCCAAGTGCGGACCGCACTTCCATCACTCGCCTCAACGTAAAATTCAATCACGGAACCGTCCGGTTGCCCGGGAACCTGAGCGCTGAACGTTCCGTCACCTTCTTCAACGTCCCCGTTATCGCCATTGTCTCCCATCACAGTCGCGGCAAAGGGTCCCGGTTCCGTCGCTGACACTCGCCAGTAAAGGGTCCCTGAGAGTTCATCTCCGTCATTGTCTTTCAACTTGGCGCTCACCGTCACCGTTTCATCGCTCCGGGGAATCGCCGGAAAATGTTTCACATCAATGACTAGGGGGGCGGCCTCGGAAGAAGAATTTGAATTCTCTGCGCCCGGAGTGGGACTAACGCTGGCTGCCCAGTTTTGGCCGTGCTTATTTGAAAGCTCAACGTTGATTAATTCAAGGGATGAGCCACCGCCGTCAGCGAGGTTATACCATTGCCACCCTTCCTCACCCCCGTTGTCCTCAGACCGCCGCATCGCCCAGTCACCCTGATCTGAGTAAGTCACATCATCAACCTCATCATCCAAGGCATCTACGATCCGGATCCTCTCCCCGCGATTACTCAATTGTCCAGACCAGGGACCAATCACGGTAGAAGTTCCCTCGTAAGTTGCTGCAAAAGTGTCCGGGTCAGCGGCAACGACTACGTGACCACCAGAAGGAATGCTAGCGGCCGGAAATTCAAAGCTGACTCCGCTGGTAAAGCTCCAACCCTGAAGAGAAACCGGTCCGGAACCTATATTACGCAGCTCGATAAATTCTTCTGAAGAGTTTTCCGAAGAAGGGTGAAACATAATTTCACTGATGACCACTGTGTTTGCTGGACCACTGACCCGAAGTTCTACGGTCGCGACATTGGAAATCTTCCCGTTCGCTTCCGCGGTGTAGGTGAAGGTCTCTTTTCCGGCAAATCCTTCCGCGGACCTGTATTCGAACGAACCGTCCGGGTTCAGAACCAATGTTCCGGTCCCCGTGTAATCCACTAATTTCGCCTCAGGTGGATTTCCTTCCGGGTCTTCATCGTTGGACAAGACACCTTCCTCTGGAGGAACGATTACTTCCTGACCAATCAACACAAAATATTCGTCATCGGTTGCGATCGGAGCATCGTCTACCTGAATGACGTATATCTGAGTCTGCACAGGAGAAGATTCCTGATAACCATCACTTACCGAATATGTAAAAAGATCGAATCCACTAAAATCTGCATCAGGGTTATAAGTAAAACTGCCGTCAGGCATTAGAGACAAGGAACCATGAATTGGCCTCTGAACCAAATTGGCAACGAGAGAATCCCCCTCAGGATCAGAACTTCCTGCAATGACACCAAACTCTGCTGTTCTAGAAAGTACACCATCCTCATAAACCACATAACGGTTCACCTTAGTTACCGGCGAAGCATTAATATCAATAATAACTGTTGCCGGATCAGAGAAGATTTCTCCATCAGTGACACGATAAGTGAAACTGACCTGACCTGAAAATTCAGGAATAGGAACATAAGTGAAGTTACCATTGCCTTCAAAATTAATAGTTCCTGATTCCGGTTCAGTTAAGATTTCACTCTGAAGATCGTCTCCGTCCGGATCAATATCATTAGTGAGCAATCCTTGAACATTGACTCCCAGCTCAGTTCCCGGAGCCGTCAAGTAATGGTCATCATTAGCTGTCGGCGCATCATTAACTTGAATGACATTGATAACAACAAATGCAGGAGGAGCTTGCCCGAATGCATCAGCGACATGATATGTGAATTGATCTTTTCCATAAAAATTCTCATCAGGAGAATAGGTAAAACTTCCGTCATTAGATAATTCAACAGTGCCGTTCTCAGGCGACGACGCGATAACTGCCGTGATCTCTACTCCATCAGGATCATAATCATTTTCTAAAACTCCTGAACCCACATCAATGATTAAAGGTGTGTCCTCATTTGCCTGATACTCCTCACCTGTGACAATTGGAAGGTCATTGGGACCAGGATCAACAGTAATAAATACCTTCCCAGAATCCTCAAATTCACCATCGGTAACTTTATACTCAAAACTATCGCTACCCTCGAAGTTAACGTTAGGAACATAAGTGAAACTTCCATCACTCTGCAATTGCAACTTTCCATTATCCGGAGGGCTCAGAAGGCTCACCTGTAAGGAATCCGTATCCACATCAATATCATTTCCCAAAATGGCAGAAGTTCGAGAAAGGGTTCCGACAAGACGCAAATCAAAACCAAGATCAGAACTAGTGCTGCTGTTCTGATGAACTTCCACTGCTATCAGGTTTTCTCCGGGAACGAGAACAGATGCATCTACAGGGAATTCAAAGTAATTATTTTCATCATCCCCACCAGCAAAATCAGGCGCCAAATCTTGGAAACCGGCTCCATTCTCTAGATTCGATCTGATCACTTCGGTACCGTTAATGTAGACTGCGGCACCATCATCTCTGAGAAGACCAATCAAAAGTTCTTCAAATCGCTGAGAGTCTTCTACTTCAAAACTGTGACGAAAATAGGTCGTTGCGTACTTATCGTTATCATCATCCCCAAAACTAATCAGGGTCGACTCGTTATCATCTCCATAACCAAATTTTCCGGTACCGCTTTCCCAGTCACTATCATCATAATCATCATCAATCCAATCGAGGCCCTGATCACTGCCGTCGTCGAGATAAAACCAAACCGAACCTTGGGAAATCAGATTAAACTGGGCGGATTGATGTGATCGCACCTCAAAATTATCGATTGCCCAGGACTCATCATCTCCTCCTTCCCAATTCGCTCCACTGGCATAAATCTCAATAGTTACACTGTCACCACTGTGAGGTATGTTACTGAGGCTTGGCTCTTTCCGAAGATCATAGGCAGAATCAAGGGACTGAGGGCCAGAAGAAAAACCAAGGTCAATGGACCGGGCAAGTTCAATTTCTTCGGAAGGAACATAACTCTGCGGTCCATCCGGTCCCGAATTATTGAAAGTATGTGAAAAAACTGGCTCCCCATCGACTGTAACCGAAAAAGAATCACCACCGGCCAGGTTTCCGTCCCACGAATCAATGATAGCCAGTACAAAGCCTATAGAAAGCCTATCGTGAGGAGAGAGATCATTGATAGTGATTGTTGTAGCATCGGCCGGATTGCCTGAAGTCAGATTGCGCAGGAAGTTTCCATTAAATCCATTAATGGAGGTAAATTCGCCAACTGGTTCAATTTCAACATTACCGGTAAATGCAAAATCAACTTCAGTGTCAAAATCTTCAGAAAGAACCAATTCCGGTAAACTGATACCGGACTGGGAAACGACTAGTGAATTATTTTCAGTGACCGAGTATGTATCATCAACGACTTCGGGAGGATCATTGATCGGAATAACCTCAACTTTTACCTCACTAGGAACCGAGGGATCCTCACTATCCAATGCCACGTAAGTAAAACTATCAGTACCTTCAAAGTTAAGATTAGGAACATACTCAAAGCTACCATCAGGATTAATTGTCAATGACCCGTCAGAAGGATCCGAACTGACAGCATAGCTGAGAGCTTCCCCTTCCACATCAGAGCTATCCACACTGAGTCCTGATTCAACGTCCACCACGAGTTGGTCGTCTTCGTTCATCGAGAAAGACCTGTCCGTTACTTTTGGCAAATCGTTCACCGAAGCGACATTAAGCGTAACCGTGGCCTCAGACGACGTTCCAGTATCGTCAGTCACCGTGTATGTGAAACTATCAACACCAAAGAAATCCTCCTCTGGCACATATGTAAAGCTGCCGTCGGCATTCATAGAAACCGTTCCGTGAAAGGGATTTGAAAAAATTGCCGCCGTGAGTTGGCCGGCTTCAGCGGTATCATTCTCGAGAACTCCTCCACCTGAGCCGCCCCCCTCGTATTCGATCAAGATTTCGTCAAACCATACATCAGTGATTTCTCCCGTAGTGGTGGAAGCATTATTATACACACCGAAATCCAGATTATGTGTGCCGGAAGGAATCGATACCTCGGCGCTGAATGTCCGCCACCCGGAATCCTCATTGCCCTGACCATCAGGGCCATACATGCGAAAGATGTCGTCGTTGGTGTCTACACCAACAAAATTATCACCAACCGCTAAAATAACAGCGCTGTATTCCTCCGACTCGTATCCGCCAATCATCAGAAGCCGGTAGCGGAAGCTGATCTCGAATGTGGCCGGATTAACAAGAGTTATCGGTAATCTCAGAGAACCGGAAGAGATCGTGGTCTGGCCCCGTGAACCACCGCCAACGCGAATATGTGCCGCAGTAGAATCCTCAAATCCAGATCCCTGATCTAAATTGCCTGCGGCATTGTTCGGAGTAGAAGTCTCAAATGGAGCGCCGAACGGATCATCAATGAAACTAAAATTGATGGCACCTCCGTCAGCCCGAGGTGCGATGTTGAGATCAAAACCAACGTCACTGCTTCCGACCCCTGCCTGGTGAAGCTCAACCGCGATGCTATTGTTGCCTTCTACCAATAAACCGGACAAATCAATTGCGGCCGTTTCATAAACATTTTCATTGTTCGCTCCGGCAACGGCAGGAGTTAGAGTGGTAAGTTCTCCTACCGGTATAGCAGCGGATCTGTGCACCTCTCTACCGTTAATGTAAACCGCGACACCGTCATCAACTAGATAACTCAGCTCCCAAGAACTGATCTCTGCTTCAGTAGAATCTAGAGTGAAACTGTTTCTGAAAAGGTAGGTCGTAACGAGATTATCTCCGTCAGGAGCCTGACCAATCCCAAATAACTCGTTATCAAGGCCAGGGAACCCGTCAACGCCCCCTGACTGAATCGGCACCGGGGCTACGAACCAAGGACCCAAAGTTGAGGTCTCTGTGTCAAAGTTCGTATCATTCCATTCCCTGCCTGAGCCGTCAGTAGGATAATCGTCACCTGCTCCGAGCTCATTTTCGATCTGATCAAGAATGGACCAGTCGTCCTCAATAACTCCAGATGCAATAGCAGCATCGAAATTAAGCTCAGCCAAGGGCCCTGTACTTACCTTGAAGGAGATGTCCTCAAGTAACTGATAGGTATCATTAACTGCTTCCGGTTCCGCAATGGCAGATTCTTTAGCAGTAATAATTATCAACAAGATAACGAAGGAAGAGAGAAAATTAAATAGCTTGGAATGCATATTTTTTGAGAATTTGATAGGGGTAAAAAATAAAGGTGGAAATCCAACTAAATTGTCAAAAATTCAACATTATATGAAAATATATATATCATGAACTCCTCATGAACGAGACTCTATCTGGTCTATGGCCCATTTGGCATGTTCTCTGATTAATTGATTTTCTTTCTCAATAGTCCTCTTGAGGCATGGAATATCATAAATATTTCCTACATTTCCTAAAGCAATGCATACATTTCTGAGAAAACGGTCCCTCCCAATACGTTTCACAGGAGAACGGCTAAATAAGGAACGAAAATTCTCCTCACTGAGATTCAAAAATTCCTGAAGAGGCATATCAATGTACTCTCTGGCAACAAATTTGGCCTCAGTAGAAGCCTTAGCGAAACGGTTCCAAGGACAAACTTCAAGGCAGTCATCACAACCAAATATTCGGTCTCCAATTGCTTCTCGGAATTCTTGGGGAATGGAGCCTTGATGCTCTATCGTGAAATAAGAGATGCATCGGCGAGCATCCAAGTGATGCGGAGAAGTGATGGCCTGGGTCGGACAACAGTCGATGCATTGAGTGCATTTACCACATCGGTTTGGAATCGAATCATCAGGTGTCAGGTTTAATGTTGTGACCAGTTCAGCCAAAAAGAACCAAGTCCCCAGTTTCGGATGAATCTGTACAGTACTTTTACCATTCCAACCAAGACCTGAATCAGTTGCAAAATCACGTTCAAGTATCGGACCATAATCTACATAAAATTTCTGCTTACCCCCAAGCTCCTCAAGCGCACTTGCAAAAGCTTTAAGTTTCTTATCAACTACAAGGTGGTAATCTTCTCCCCAAGCATACTTGGCAAAACGGCCAAGCTTATCCTTGGACTGAGGATCAGATCTGGAAGGATAATAATTAATAGCTAAAACGATCACAGTTTTCGCCTCCTCGAGTAAAAGGCGCGGATCCTTTCTTCTTTCCGGTGACCGTTCCATCCATTCCATATCACCATTCTTCCCATCATCAAGCCATGCCTGAAATCGATCCGCATGGGAAGCTTCCTTAGCCACAGAAAATCTGCATTCATCAAATCCAAGATCCTTGGCAATCGATCTGACTTTATTCTCTAGCTCCAATACCATGGCTTACTACTACCTTGAGAACCATACCCTTGCCGTCTCAGCAATCCCGTATGAGATCTCATCGACGGACAAATCATCAGTCTGAATTTGTTCATCAGAACACCTTTCATAAAGCGGCTCACGTCCGCTGAGAAGATCCACAATTCTCTTCCTAGGATTTTCAGTCTTAAGGAGCGGTCGGTCACGATTACCTGAAACTCTATCCAGAATAGAATCGACCCCAGCATCTAACCAAAAAACAATACCAATAGATTTTAACACTTTTATATTTTCTTCCCGAGTGACAATACCTCCGCCAGTCGAAATGACTGACCGGTCAGTACTGCCTATGAGATTACCAAGGATAACAGACTCCATTTCACGGAAAGATTCTTCCCCCTCAGTGGCAAATATTTCATTTATAGACCTTGATTGGCTCTGCTCAATCATCTTATCAGTATCCAAAACATCAAATCCCAAACTCTTAGCCAACCCATTAGCTATAGTTGATTTACCAACGCCCATGAATCCAATAAGGATTACATTCATTGGCGTTTGTCGAGCGGATCCTTTCATCAAGAGTACTTTACGACTTCATGACAAAGGTGCAACGAAAGCCATGAAGGTGTAATATTGACGTACTCCTCTGATTCGGGAAGTTATATCATCACGAGTAAATGGAAACCGTAACACTAAGTGCCGGAACACCCGAAGAAACCAGAGATGCTGTTACAGAAGCAGTAACTCTGCTCAATAAAGGTTCAATTGTGGCTCTACCAACAGAAACAGTCTACGGACTAGCGGCTAACGCATTTAACGCTGAGGCCTGTACTGCCATTTTTGAAGCAAAAGAAAGACCCAGCTTTGATCCTCTGATCGTACATGTTTCTGGCAAAAAAATGCTAGACTCAATTGTCAATATCCCACCCGATATAGAAGAAACGGTGGACATTTTGATCCGTGAATTCTGGCCAGGCCCCCTGACCATGGTACTACCAAAAAAGAATATTATCCCAGACATTGTAACGGCAGGCCTACAGACTGTGGCAGTTCGAAGGAGCAAGAACCCAATTTTCTCTGAAATCATCAAAGAACTCGATTTACCTCTTGCTGCACCAAGTGCAAATATTTTTGGAAGCATGTCTCCTACTTCAGCGACCGCAGTGCATACAGAACTATCAAATAGGATCCCACTAATTATCGATGGAGGAGCATGTTCCGATGGTGTCGAATCGACCATTATCAGGATAGAATCCACCGAAAGACCAAAACCCAATTTTCACCTTTTGCGCCCTGGTCCAGTGACGGTAGAAATGCTGAAAAAATTCGGGAAGATTCTCAGAGGGCAAGATTCTCAAAGTGAAAATGAAAGGCCAAATTCACCTGGGCAACTAGCTTCCCATTATTCTCCAAGAACACCACTCAGGATCGTAAACTGTCCTGAAAATTTCAAAGCGGATCCATCCAAAAGTTATGCACTCTTAAGTTATAGGGGGCAAGAGAAGGACGGGTACTTAAGCATCCATGATTGGAAAGAAATTCAAATTCTAAGCCCCGGATCAGGGAAATTACCCGAAGCAGCTGTGAGATTCTTTTTTTCATTGAGAAAGTTAGACGAGAGTGGTGCTGACGAAATTATTGCAGAGCCAATTCCTGGAAAGGGAGTTGGCCTAGCCATTCTGGATAGGTTACAAAGGGCCGCTTTGTAATAGAAACTCATCAAAATTAACGTAATAATAATCATTTGGTTGAAAGCAATGCTGCTATGATCACGTAGTACACCCATTCATTCTTTTGTCTCGCTTATAAATAAAATTCGCACCCCATCATACTTTAAAATCTCGACCATCAATGTCGCTTCTAAAATCCATGGCAACCGTGAGCGGTTTCACTGCACTAAGCAGGGTCCTCGGTTTCATAAGAGACATATGCATGGGATTCTTTTTAGGCAGTGGACATGCTGCTGATGCGTTTTTTGCAGCTTTCAAGTTTCCTAATCTTTTCCGAAGAATTTTTGGAGAAGGTGCATTCAATTCAGCATTCGTCCCTCTTTTTGGAAAAGAGCTTAATGAGAAAGGAAAAAAGGAAGCTGTTCAATTTGCCAGTCAGACCTTCTCAATGCTGGCCATTGTCCTCATCATTATTACCGCAATAGCAATTCCTCTAATGCACTGGATCACTATGATTCACGCGCCAGGATTTAAAGCAGCCACAACTTTTTCCGTAACCGATAGTGCAAAGCCACAGGAAGTATCATTCGGGATCAATGTCAGAGGAGCAAAATCAATATATATTACGGTCGATAATAATGGAGACGCTGAGTTAAAAAACGCCACCCTGCTATACAAGAAAAAAAATATTCCAATCATCAGCTCTCTATTAGCAGATGACAGAGAAAAACCAGAACCCGTTGATCTTATAAAGAAGAGCTCCGAATACAGCCAAGCCGAATGGATAAAAGATAATCAATGGGTAAAAAAAATCACATTAGCTGCGGGCCATAAATTTAACACGCTAGAAGGAAAGGCTCTAATCCATGCATCTGAAAATGGTGTTACTAATTTTAAGATCTACAGAAATCATCCTGAAACTTTCAATCTCACTGTCACTTTATCAAAAATAACATTCATCTATCTACTCTGCATGGCACTAGTTGCACACTTAAGCGGAGTCTTAAATACCATAAAAGTTTTTGGAATGCCCGCAGCCGCGCCGGTGCTACTCAACATTATCTTTTTATTGGGGCTCTTAGTTGTTACATCAGTGATGGGTATCAAAGACCACCCCTTAAAATGTGCCCATGTGGCTGCATGGTGCGTATTCATTGCAGGATTCATACAGCTCGGAGCACTTTATATAACATGCATCCGTAAAGGAATTCGGATCCATTTATGCAAGCCAAAAATAAATGCAAAGATGAAGAGGCTCTTTTTTTTAATGGGTCCAGGGATCATTGCTGCAGGCATACAACAAATTAATTTACTGGTCGGCGGCATCATTGCGTCATTCCGGGAAGGAGCAATTTCTTATCTTTACTATTCGGAACGTGTGTATCAGCTTCCACTCGGCATGATCGGTATTGGATTGGGTGTTGTCCTCCTTCCTGAAGTAACCAGACGACTACGAAAAGGAGATCAAACGGGCGCGGTAACTAGCATGAACAGAGGAGTCGAAATGGCACTACTTATAACTCTCCCGGCAGCGCTTGCCATGACTCTAATACCATACCCAATCATATCGACATTGTTTCAACGCGGCGCCTTCAGTCCTGGTGACGCAATGGCCACTTCGATGGCTCTTGCTGGCTTTTCTTTTGGGGTCCCAGGTTACGTATTAGTAAAAGTTTTACTGCCCGGGTTCTTCGCAAGAGAAAACACAAAAAGCCCAATGATTATGGCGGGAATAACCGTATTCGTTAATATTGTAGTTTCACTGCTCTTATTTGGACGGCTCGGACACGTCGGGATTGCATTGGCTACTGCAGTTGCAGCATGGGTTAATGTAGCGCTGCTACTCTTTGGTCTAAGAGATTTCTGGAAAGCAGACTCCAGACTCAAAAAACGTTTACCCAGAATCATTATTGCAACTATGATCATGGGAATTGGAATTTGGCTCATAAATAGAGCCATGGAAGGATGGTTCGTCGAATCCGGGTTCGGGCAAAGGCTTCTCGGCCTTTCAGTCTTAGTGATTTCAGGATTATTAATCTATGCAATTGCCGCATTAAAATTAAAAGCTATAAGCATTGAGGATCTGAAGAACGAGTACCAAAAATAGTTCTAATTTTTATCTTATTTCTCGCATTTAGTGTGTGTCAATGCGTGGCGTTAAAATCTTTCCTTTGCATAAGACAATCCCTTAGGTTACCGCGTCATTGTGAGGGTAATTGAAACGGTGAATGAGATGGCCAGATGGTCAAGGACAGGTGATATCATTCTAGTGCCTACGATGGGCGCTTTGCATGAAGGGCACAGAGAATTAATGAAAACCGGCAAAGCTCTGGCCAAAAAAGAAGGAACTCTGATCGTATCTATTTATGTGAACCCCACTCAGTTCAATGATAAAGAAGATCTCAAGTCATATCCAAAAACATTCAAAAAAGATTACGAACTGTGTAGAGAAGAAGGGGTTGATCTGATATTTTACCCTTCAGACTCTGAGATGTATTCAGGAAGAGAATCCGTTTCCGTGACTGAAAAAAAACTCACACAGCATCTTTGTGGTGCGACAAGACAAGGTCACTTTGACGGGGTCTGTACTGTAGTAACAAAACTATTTAATATCATCAAACCAACTACTGCCGTTTTTGGTAAAAAAGACTACCAACAGCTAGCGATCATTAAACAATTAGTTAGTGACCTAAATTTTTCCATCGAAATTATTGGAGCAAAAACAGTAAGAGAACAGGATGGCCTTGCGATCAGCTCAAGGAACCGATTCCTGAGCACAGAAGAACGGAAACAATGCCCTGCAATTCATGAAGCGCTAGTCGCCATGGCCTTAAGCACTGAGAAGCAGTGCCCTGAATTAATTGCATTAGGCAAATCAATAATTGAAAGTAAAGCGCCTCTGAGCGGAATAGATTATCTGAAAATAGTGGACAGACAGACCATGGAACCGATCCAGACAATTGACAGACCTGCTCTGGCTGCAGTTGCAATTATTCTCAGCAATACAAGACTAATTGATAATATTGAAATCGATTCCCTTTGAGAAAATTAAGCAAATCTTGAAAGATAGTTGCCAAGAACCCTGAAGATCACTATTCAAATAAAGGACAATAATAAACCTTAATGCGCGAATACGATTTTCTAGTTGTTGGAACGGGCATCTCCGGACTCAGTTTCGCACTCAAGGCAGCGGAGCACGGGACCGTTGCTGTACTGACAAAAAAGAAATCAGAAAATTCTAATACGGCTTGGGCCCAAGGGGGAATCTGTTGTGTTGCAGACCCTGAAGACTCATTTGAATCTCACGTAACAGACACACTGGATGCTGGGGCAGGACTTTGTAATAGTCAGGTCGTAAAAACCATCGTGGAATCGGCACCTAAAGCCATTGATCAAATGATGGCATGTGGAATCAATTTTGACCGGCAAGACAATGGAAATTTTGCCCTAGGGAAGGAAGGTGGACACACACAAAGGAGAATACTTTATTCAAAGGACACGACCGGAAAAGAAATCTCAAACAAACTTCTAAAGGCAGTCCAGGAATGCAGTAATATTACTATCTTGGAAGATCATTTTGCAATTGATCTGATCACTACTGAAAAACTTGGGATCGAGGGTAAAAACAGTGTCGTTGGTCTCTATACCTTAGATGAAAGTACTGGAAAAATTCTAACTTTCCGATCAAATACAGTGGTCCTCTGCACCGGAGGATGTGGGAGAGTTTATCTTTATACAACAAATCCAAACATTGCGACAGGTGACGGCTTAGCAATGGCTTATAGGGCCGGTGCAAATGTAGCAAACATGGAATTTATTCAATTCCATCCAACATGTCTCTATCATCACGATTTAAATAATTTTCTTATCTCCGAAGCGGTAAGAGGTGAAGGAGGAATATTAATTGGTAAGGACGGAAATGAATTCATGGAAAGGCATGATCCTAGAGGATCACTGGCTCCTCGGGACATCGTGGCTAGAGCCATAGATCATGAAATTAAAAGGACTGGGGAACCGTGCGTGTTTGTTGATATCACGCACAAATCAAAAGAATATCTATCCGAGCGTTTTCCTAACATTTACAAGACATGCCTATCGGTGGGCATAGATCCAGCAAATGATCCTATACCAGTAGTTCCAGCCGCCCATTACCAGTGCGGTGGAGTTCAAACAGATATTGACGGGAGGACCTCCCTGAATGGCCTTTATGCTGTAGGAGAAGTAGCCTGCACAGGACTTCACGGAGCCAATCGCTTAGCATCTAATTCCCTTCTTGAAGGAGCCGTAATTGCTGGGCGCGCCTTGGATAATGCAATAAATAATAAAAATAATAAAAATAAAGTATCAGAACAAATAATACCCGAATGGACTAGTGGTAATGCTGAAGACGTTGATGAACTTGTAGTTATTTATCATAACTGGGATGAGATCCGTCGCCTCATGTGGGATTATGTATCCATAGTAAGAACTAATAAACGATTAAAGCGAGCAGCAACAAGATTACAAAATTTAAGACAAGAGGTTCAGGAGTTCTACTGGAACTTCAAGATATGTAGCGACCTGCTAGAACTGCGAAATCTTGTCGAAACAGCCTCACTCATAGTTAATTGCGCACAACTTAGAGATGAAAGTAGAGGCCTTCATTACACCTTAGATTTTCCTAAAACTAAAAACTCATCTCAACCTCAGGACACTGTCATTAGATTGCAGAAATAATTAAGTTAATCCTTAAACTTCATAATCAGCGGATGCTCCATCATGACCGAACTGCATACGGTATAAATGCTGATAAGTATCTGAAGAATCTAGAAGCTCAGAATGTGATCCTATAGCACTGACTCGTCCCCTTTCCATCACTACAATCTTGTCAGCATTAAGTATCGTTGATAAACGATGTGCTATAGCAATTGATGTCCTGCCTTTCGAAAGTTTCTGAAGAGCCCCCTGAATCACTTTCTCGGAACGAGAATCAAGAGCAGAAGTAGCCTCATCCAACAATAATATCGGCGCATCCCTCAAAATGGCTCGGGCAATACTGATTCTCTGCTTCTGTCCTCCAGATAACTTATCACCTTTGTCACCAACGATCGTATCATACCCCTGATCCTGATCAATAATGAACTCATGAGCATGTGCCATTTTGGCGGCTGCAATGACTTCTTCCTTAGTAGCATCCAGTTTTCCGTAACGAATATTTTCATATATTGAATCATGAAACAAAAATGTATCCTGATTAACGACACCTATATGATCTCTCAACGATTCCTGACGAATGTTTCTTATATCAATGCCATCAATACTGACGGTGCCGTCACGCGGATCATAAAAACGTAATATAAGAGAAAATAAAGTGCTCTTTCCTGCACCGCTTTCACCGACAAGAGCATAGTTTTTACCGGCCTCAACAGTAAAATCAATTTCCTCAACAGCATACACTCCTTCTCCATAGGAATGACTCACATTTTCAAATCGTATCTCCCCTTTGCAGTCTTCAATTTCTACTGCATCCTCTGCATCCTGAATAGACGGAGCACGATCCATCATTTTGAAAACTTTGACAGTTGCCGCCAGTGACTTCTGTAATAAAATCGAAATTCGACTCATTGACTTGGCCGGTGGGTACAAAAGTACAAGACCCGCATTTAAGGCTAAGAATTTTCCTGGACCACCAGATCCCGGGATAAAAGAACAATAGACTAATGCCGCACCCACTCCGAAGGAGGCAACAATCTCAACGAGCGGACTCACAATCTCCATCGCTTTACGCCAACGCATGATGAATGTCATCATTCTGGAATTGGCTTCAACAAACTTGCCTATCTCATGTTCTTCTCTGGCATGTCCCTTGACAACCTGAATGCCAGAAATTGCTTCTTGCATCACGACCATCATTTTTTCTGCTTCATCTTCCTCTCTCCGTCCTGACTTTCGGACCTTGCGTCCTGCAATAATGACTGGAACGATACAAATAGGAAACAAGACAAGGGCACAAAGTGCAAACTGCCAATCAATATAAAATATTGCCGCCAGAGCAGAAATAATTGCCACGGGTTGCTTAACAATATCGCTGACTGCTGTCGTGAGTGTCTGTTGTGCAAGCCTGGTCTGATTGAATACTGTCTGCATCAATTCACCTCCCTTACTTTGATTAAAATAATCAAGGGACTGACCCATTAGCCTGCGAAACAACTTCACTCTTATGTCACTAAGGACCCGCAAGCTGCACCAGAGCATACAATAAGAGTTCAGAAATCCGAACAACCCTCTAATCAGCATGATCGCGGGTATTAGAAGAGCCACTAAAAGAATATGTGAATCAAATTGAACGGCGTTCTCAGAGCTCTCTTTGATAATTCCTTGAACCTTTTCGAAAGCTTCTTGAGCCTTATCAATCTCTTCTGGAGGTAACTTATTTTTGATTTCCTCAAAATCTTCTGGCCCTTTACTTGCTCCAAAAACAATATTTGTAACATAATGAATAACGAGAACCATTCCTCCATTCACCACCCCATAAAGAGCACCAAAAATAATCCCGAAAATAAACCTCCACTTGTAGGGCTTCAAATAAGCTGCCAAACGCCGGTAAGGCCCTGCAACGGAATCACCAGAATTCAAAGCGACTTTCTTAGCCTTATCATCATTTAATTCAGCTTTCATTCGTATGACCATCGATGGTCAGATTGCTGAACCGATAGCACGGATCCTTGATCCCGTCGAAGCTTCCTAATTAATTACAATTTAATGATTCCTAATCAATTTGGTGTATTATAAATAAAAAATAGGCTAATTCACGCTATCAACTCATAGTAACGGGAAAAATTTAAGATCAAAAAATTAGAATTTATCTTAAGTTCAATCAAATCATCATGCCCAATTTCAGATAAAAATATCCGACTACCCCGATCAAATAATCTGAAAAAAACGCCTTCAAGAAAATGATCAAAACAAGCACAAAGATCACCGGAACCGCACTGTATTTATTTCTTCTTTTTAGCATTAATACAAAAGCACAAGTCAGCCCAAAGAAAACAATTTTTGATCGTTGGGATCAGAACAGTGACGGGAAATTAACCCGAGAAGAATTGCCTCAAAATGCAAGACCCAACTTCGATCGGGCCGATAAGAATAATGATGGGTTCATATCTCGAGAAGAAGATAAAAATATCCGAGAAAAATCTGGGCGCAGACAAAAAAAAGGATCAAGGGATCAGTTAAACAATGATCGCATCGAAATCAAGAATGACATTCCTTATGCAGACACCGGAAACCCAAGACAATCCTTGAACTTAATCTTGCCCAAGAGCAGAAAGAAAAAAAACCTTCCTGCCCTTATCTATGTTCATGGAGGAGGATGGAAAAACGGCAATAAGGATCAAGGCGTCGTAAGACTTTTACCTTATGTGGAGTCCGGAGAATATGTAGGAATCAGTGTCGGTTACAGATTGTCTGGAGAGGCTCGCTGGCCAGCTCAAATACATGACTGCAAAGCAGCCGTACGATGGGTCAGAGGCAATGCTAAAAAGTATGGCATTAACCCTGAAAGAATTGGGGTCTTTGGTAGTTCTGCCGGAGGACATTTAGTAGCAATACTAGGGACAAGTGGAAACGTGAAAGAATTGGAGGGAAGCCTTGGCAATTACAAGACCATGGAAAGTAGAGTCCATTGCGTTGGAAACTTTTTTGGTCCTTCAGCCCTTCTCGAAATGTCAAAATTTCCAAGCAGAATCGATCATGATGCGGCTAATTCCCCAGAATCACAACTCATCGGCGGCGCACTGCAAAAAAATAAGAAAAAAGCAATCAAAGCTTCCCCAATCAATTATGTAACCAAAGATGATTGCCCATTCATTCATGTTCATGGAACGAATGATCAACTAGTCCCCTATAATCAATCCGTAATATTCCACAAAAAACTCTTGGAAAACGGATGCGACTCAACACTAATAACAGTCAAGGGAGGTGGGCACGGAGGATTTAGAAATGACACTATACAAATGATTACAGAAAAAATTTTTGCTAAACAGCTACTGGGAAAAGAATTAGAAATTGAGAAAAGTGAAATACTCATCGAACAGTCTCAAAGATGAAATCATTCTTAGTATCTAAGTTAACATCATTATTGTAAAGTGCACAAAGGATCCCGATCAACCGGTAAACGCAGGCATGCTCACGGAAACGTGCAAGGCAAAAGGAAAGCGGCGCGCGAGGATGAACTCATACAAATTATAAAATCTGCTCAGGACCCTCTAATACTGATACTGGATCAGGTCCAGGATCCTCATAACCTAGGTGCCTGTCTAAGGACCGCGGACGGCTCAGGTTGCACAGCCGTCATTGCTCCTAAGGACCGTTCTGCACCACTCAATGAAACGGTTCGCCGAGTAGCATGTGGAGCAGCCGAGTCTGTACCTTACATACAGGTCACGAACCTTTCTAGAACCATCAAGGCATTGAAGGACGAAGGTTTCTGGTTCGTCGGGACATCAGACAATGCTGACGGTTCATTTTATGAAATTGATCTGAAAGGTAAAATTGCAATCGTCATGGGAGCAGAAGGGAAAGGGCTGAGAAGGTTGACCGAAGAGTCCTGTGACTTTCTGGGAAAACTACCTATGGTCGGATCCGTGGAATGCCTCAACGTTTCAGTCACCACCGGAATCTGCCTTTATGAAGCGGTCCGGCAGAGAGCGAATTCCTCATAATTAGCCAATATTAAGTGTATTTTATTTTTCCCATTAGCAGACTCTGATCAAAGTCAGGAGAAAATAACTTTATCACTGAAAATAGGCCGCAAGATTGCTATATAAGTCGAAACACCCTTATTTGACGGGCTTTATGGTTATTAAACATGCAAATTCAGGCACAACAGGTTCAGAAAAAACACCGTGAATTTCACTGTTTTAGGTTGTTTTTTTCCCATTAAATAGCTATTACTACCCATTAACACATTTTAAAACCCTAATACCCCTCAGTAAACTTACCGCCATGTGGAAATCACTCATTACCATCTCAATCGTATTTGGAATCCTCGCTGGATGGCTCCGCTATGAGACAACAACGGACCTGAAGAATGAAAGAGCAGCTCTCATAGATTCAAATAATAATCTAGATCTTGCAAAACAATATCAAACAGACGTCCAAAACAAAAACAAGGAACATGTTGAAATAACTACTACAACGAGTGATGCAGCAGACACTCAGGAAACAGAAGAAGCTAGCAAAGTAAAAGAGAAAGGTGAGAAAGTAAGTAATAAGGCTGGATTAGAAGCCGCCAAGGCTGACGTAGAAGCTAAACTTACTAAGCTCGAGCGTGAGCTTGCAGAGATTGGTGAGATCGAAGATCTCGTGGAAAAGAGTCAAAACCTACAGGCAGAGATGGCATCAGCTCAGCAAGAAATTGCAATCACGAAAGAAAACTACAAAAACATGATAGCCAAGCGTGAAAACACTGACAAGCAGATCACAGCGCTCCGGGACAAGGTTTCTCGTCAACGTGCAGGTCAAATGATCGAGGTTAATGCTAAAATAGCTCAAACATTTGATAACTGGGGATTCGTTGTCATTGATAAAGGTGGTAACCAAGGCATCAATGCAAGGGTAAAGCTAGACGTCAAACGCGGTGATAAATTGATTGGAAAAATCAACATCACAAACCTTGAGCCTAATGTCTGCGTCTGTGACGTTTTATCTTTGAGTGAAGGCGAGAAATTAGCGGTCGGCGACAGTGTTATCCTTAGCGCTGAAAGCAAATGGGATCCATCTAAGAAGCCAGTCGTAGAAACGATTTCAACCCCAGCCGCTCCAACAGCTGCTCCTGAGAAGCCTGCTGCTCCTGCTGAAAAAGCCGATGACGATCCATTCGGACTAGGAGGCGATGATACTCCTGCTCCTGAAAAACCCGCAGAAACAGAAGATCCTTTTGGCCTATAATTTTTCCAGACAATCATTCATTTTAATCATTTTTTAATACCCCTTAAAGTTACTTATCAAAAATCATGAAGATTAAATATTTCCTTGGACTTTCAGTTATAGCCCTACTCATTTCATGTATTCTTAGTTGGATGCACCGAACTGAGCTGATTGAAAAAAGAAACAACCGCGTCGAAAACAATAGATCAATCGTTGAAATCTTAGGCACAATCAACAAAGAGGATCAGGTTAAGTTGCTTGCAACTTATGGACTACTGTTGGAACAAGAACAAAGAAGAGACCAGTCCAAGGCCAATACCGACCAGCTCAATATCAACATCAAAGCACTCGATGGCGAAATTAGTGGAATCAAAATAGCCAAAGCGCCTCTTGATAAAAAATTAGCCACTGCTGAGAATGTCGTTACTGAACTAAGAAAAAAATTGGGTCCTGGAGTCACCCTTCAGAACATTGCACCAACAATTAAAAAATTGGAAAATGATCTTGAAAACGCAAAACAGGATCTAGCAACCAGACAAACAGAGCTAGAGGTCGTAAGCAAAAAAGTTGCTGCTAACGAAACAAGAATTCAAAAAGCTGAGAAGGTTCAAGTCGATCGTCTGGTTAAAATTGAACGTAATTCCACAGAAGGTATCATTACAGCAGTCAATAAGGATTGGGGATTTGTCTTGGTCAATATTGGAAAGGATCAAGGCGTCGAAGGTGATTCCGAGCTGATCGTAAAGAGGGACGGGATTCGTATCGGTAATTTGAACGTTGTTTCAATCCAGCCAGGATTAACAGTTGCAGACATCAGTCGAAAAGGACTTAGTCGGGCTGTTGAGCCAGGAGACAAAGTAGTATTTCAAAAGCTTGGTGAATAAATAATTCAATTACCATTACTGAACTCCCAACTATCCGAATAGTGCTTAATATTTTCACGCGTGTTATTCCAATAATGGCCTTAGTCGGCATTCTACTGACATTGTTCAGCGGGTGCGAAGCTACACAAGTAGGAAATTACAAAGGGACAGGCGTAAATAGTGGGCTCAGCAACTTGCCACAAGCACGTCACGAAGCATGGGAAAGCAATGCCAGATACGGAAACCTGCCACAGTCCCAATAATTAAATAAGCATACTTAATTTTATTAAACTAAAAAGCGCACTCCACAGTGCGTTTTTTTTATTTGATAACCCAATTAAACTTTCAATAGATGACCAAAGCACTAAACGGTCATAATTTCCTTTTCCTTATTATCTACGTGCTCGTCGATTTCTTTGACAAATTTATCAGTTAAAGTCTGAACCTCCTTTTCCATATCCCTCAGATCATCTTCGGTAATTTCACCACCTGCCTTAAGACTCTTAATTCCGTCCATTCCACTCTTACGTGCCGACCGGACTCGAACTCTTCCCTCTTCGGCTATCTGTTTAACCATCTTAACTAAGTCTTTCCTACGCTCTTCAGATAGTTCCGGAATAGGCAAACGTATAGCTTTACCATCCACAAAAGGATTAATACCAAGCTTCGACTCTTTGAGCCCCCTCTCTATGTCCTGAACCGTGGAAGGATCAAAGGGCGAAACAAGAAGCATCCTCGGGTCAGGAGAAGAGATGACTGCTAACTGCTTTAGTTTCATATTCGATCCGTAAGATTGAACATGAATATCAATATTTTCTACGAGGGCTGGAGAAGCTTTACCTGTACGAATACTAGAAAACTCATGCAAAGTGTATTCAACGGCCTTTTTCATGGCTCCATCTGTCTCGGGAATTAATGTATCTACAGTCATTTATATTGGATTATAGGTTACTTATTATTTTAAATCTTAGTTATCATCTTCGGAATAAACAAGCGTTCCGACAGGCTCTCCTACGAGTGCTTTGCGAATATTATCTTCCCGGTTTATATCGAAAACGATGATCGGTTTAAAATTATCCATGCATAAACTAAAAGCCGTTGAATCAAGAATTTTCAAACGCTTTTCAAGGCACTCTTGAAAAGAAACACTTTCATATCTTTTTGCGTCCTCATTCTGATTCGGGTCAGAATCGTAAACGCCATCAACTTTAGTGGCCTTTAGAATAGCATCTGCTCCGATCTCACTTGCCCTGAGCGCCGCCGTGGTATCAGTCGAAAAGAAAGGGTTCCCGGTACCTGCACCAAAAATAACAACCCTTCCAAGTTCTAGGTGACGGGTAGCCTTTCGACGTATAAAAGGCTCTGCAACATTCTTCATTTCGATTGCTGTCTGAACTCTTGTAGGAACTTCCATGTCTTCAAGCATACTTTGCAATGCCAAAGAATTCATAACTGTTGCCAGCATCCCGACATAATCAGCTGTTGCCCTTTCCATGCCACGATTACTTGCACTAATTCCTCTCCAAAAATTACCACCCCCAACAACGACACCTATTTCTATTCCCTCTTGATGTCCAAGCTTGATCTGACTAGCAATCGTTTCGACTATTTCCGGAGAAATATTATCTTCACTCCCAGGCTCACGCAAAGCTTCACCGCTTAATTTTAAGATTACCCGCTTAAAGTTTTTTCTTTGTGTATTTCCTATCATTCTTTACGAAGAGTATCTGCTCCAAGAAAACAACAGACTAACGTCAATGAAAAGTGTTTTTATTAATCTTCAACCCCTAAAACATCACCGATCTTCAGTTCTTTCCCAGCAACATATGCTGGAACCAACATTCTACGCCTTCCTGAAGGCTGTATTTCAGAAATTCTTAAAGCACCCTTACCACACGCAACCAAGATACCATTAGAATCCATATCAATAATCTTGCCAGGATCTGATCCCTCATATTCTACAATTTCAACTGGAGGAAATATCTTGATATTTGAATGGTCCGGGAAAGAAGTGAATGTTCCTGGCCAAGGATCATAGGCTCTGACAAGTCGATCAATATGACGGGCAGGCTTGGACCAATTAATCATGCCATCTGATCGTTTGATTTTAGTTACGTGAGTTGCTAATCCGTGCTCCTGTTCTTCTCTAGGAGCAGAACCAGATGACAAAAGTTCTAGAGAATGAAGAACAGCATCTGGACCCAGCTTCCCTAACCGTTCATGTAGGGACCCTCCAGTCTCCTCGGCCGTAATATCCAACGAGATTGAAAACAGAATATCACCATCATCAAGACCTTCACCGACGTACATCACAGTAACTCCTGTGCGAACATCTCCTGCTAGTATCGAAGCTTGGATAGGCGCAGCTCCACGATGATAAGGCAATAGCGATGCGTGTAAATTTATGCATTCTATTTTAGGAACATCTAAAACGGATTTAGGTAATATTTGGCCATATGCAATGACCACAATGATATCCGGCGTATAATTTACAAGACTCTCAATAGCTTCAATTTCCCGAATCTTCTCTGGTTGATGTACGGGAATGGAACACGATTGGGCAAAAAGTTTTATTTCAGATACTTTTAAATCACCTTTTCTACCAAAGGGCCTATCTGGCTGAGTATAGACAGCCAAGATGTCATGCTCTTCTGAATTTTGTATTGCACTTAATGTAGGTAAGCCAATATCGCCAGTGCCAAGAAAAACAATTTTCACTTATAGATAACTACTAGTAAACCTCGTCAGAAGTTTTCTGCCATACTCTTAAAGATGTTACAGTATAAATTATGTCCTGCAAAACTTTGATAGGACTCTGCTGAGCATTAATGTTAGTTAAGATTTCTGCCGAATAGTGACCTAACAACTTCTTGGTTTCTTGTTCGTATTGCTGAATACGATTTTGGATCACTTCATCAGTTGCATCATCGAGACGATTTTCCTTAATAGAACGCTTTCTGATCCTTCTCATCAACTCACTCCTATCCGGGCATGACAGATGAAAAATTTGAACAACTTCACAGTGATCATCAATTAATCTTGCCTGCTCTACATTCCTAGGGATTCCATCAAGAACCAAAAAATCAATATCAGGTTTAAACGCATTTGATGTTACTTTCGATTCAACTGCTGTCTTCCAAAGACTAACGGTAACATCATCAGGAACTAATTCTCCGCGACTTGAATATTGAACGAATTCTTGTCCAATCTCTGTACGGGTGTCTAAAGATCTAAAGACATCTCCACAGGCACAATGATAAAATCTTGGAGTTTGGCCCAATATACGGCCCTGAGTTCCCTTACCGCTCCCGGGAGCTCCAAAGATCAAAAATGTTTGATACTTCAATTGCTCTTCTTTTCTTTCTTCAGACATAGCTTCTACTTATTATAATAGTCCAAACTCTTAATTTATCATCATAGACTTACACAGAAACAATTCCAACTGCATCAATTATTTCCAGTAAATATCAAATATTAGCTTTTATCACTACCCCAAAATGCAAAAGCACAAACAATCATTACGAGCCCATAGGCAATGCCACTCACGGAAAGGCTCGTCCACCGGCCTTTTGTTTTTGTGGCCCAAGCAATGTGATCACGCATAAGATACGGCATTCCTATCCAGAAGAGAGATAAGAAAATCCATATGTAACAAAGTATCGGTAATAAGATTCTAGTTTTCGGTTCTTGAAGAAAAGCAACATCAAGGAGCGGACAAGCTAACAAGAGTAAGAAAATACCCACTGCCCTAACTGCCAAAAACTCATCGACCCAAAAAATAAAACAAATAAATCCAAGAGGTAACCCGAACCGGATCGGCCTTTCCCATTTCTGAAATTCACCAAGATCAACTTCACCGATCAACCAGAAAGACCAGACACAATCAATTGCGAGAATCGCAATGCCCAATCTTTTGTTGCGAGGCAATTGCTTAAGATAATCCATAACCGATTCACGCTTCAATAAAGCCATCACATGAAGAGTTACAAGGATCACTCCTATTATGATTCCGATAAATTGTAAGGTGAAAAATTGAGTGTAAATATGGCGCGTCATCTGATCAGTTTAAAATAGGGGTTCCGTAAAGTACATGTCCCGTCGTACGTTCGATTTCAACATTAAATAATTTTCCCTTAAGGCGTCCGCTGTCACCTTTAAAAATAACAATTTTATTCGTTCTTGTCCTTCCGCTCAAACGATCGTCCCTACGTTTACTGAGACCCTCACAAAGAACCTGCTGCTGAGTACCTATCAAGGAATAATTCTTTTCACTGCCTATTTTATCCACAACTTTCAATAAATCCTGATTCCTTTCTTCCTTTACCCTTTCCGATAAATGGAGAGATTCATCAATTTCAGCCGCTGGAGTTCCTCTCCGCTTTGAATATCGAAAAATAAATGCATTATCAAAACGGACTCTCTCATAAAGGTTCCTTGTTTCGGCATATTCCTCTTCACCTTCACCAGGAAATCCAACGATAATGTCAGTCGAAATCGCAATATTTGAACAGGCCTCTCTCATCCGCTCGACTAATTCTTCAAATTTTGCGACCTTATATGGCCGTCGCATAGCTTTTAGAATTTTATCAGAACCAGACTGCAATGGAAAATGCACATGCTCGACTAATTGAGGTATATAACCAAATGCATCAATTAGATCCTGCTTATAACCTACCGGATGAGGTGAGATGAATCGTACCCGTTCAATGCCTTCGACTTGCGCCACCGCTTCAAGCAACTGCACGAAAGGGGTCTTCCCCTCAACAGAAGAAAATTCATGACGCCCATAAAGATTAACGATCTGGCCCAATAAAGTTACTTCCCTGATTCCGGAATCAGCTAGTTCTTTTACTTCATCAACAATTTCCACAATCGGTCTCGCCCTCTCTGACCCCCTAGTATAAGGAACAATACAAAAAGAACATTTCATATTACAACCTTGCATAATGGAAACAAATGCAGTCACTGAACCTTCAGTAGCTGCCCCGTCCCGAATTGTATTCTGGGAATTAGCCTCTTCTTCAGTATCCACAATCGAAGTGCGCAAGTCATCCATTCTCGCCTCAACTCTGGCTCTGAAAATTTCTTCCACGTAATCAGCGACTCTATGATATTTCTGAGTTCCCACGACCAGATCGGCTCCTCTTTCTAGAAGTTCCTTTCCACGGCTCTGCGCCATACACCCCATGAAACCATATACAATGTGAGGCCTGGTCTTACGAAGGTGCTGCATTGAGCTCATTTTATTCAAGGCTTTCTGTTCAGCCATGTCACGAACAGAACAAGTATTAATCAAGATCACATCCGCCTCCGCCTGCTCCGTCGTCATCATATAACCACGGTCCTTAAGCATCTTAGCCACTTGATACGAGTCTCTCTCGTTCATCTGGCATCCGTATGTTTTAATATGAACCTTGGGCATTTTTGACCAAACCGTCATTATTGGGAGAGCACTATAGACCGAGGCAACGCCTAAGAAAGCAGTTTTATATTACTTATTCAGACTATTATATTGATGTTTTTTGAAGCAATTAACCCTGAAATAGTTTATGACTCCAATATGCTAGAACATAAAACCAACTCGTATTTCAATGCATATGAGAGACACATTATTGTCTTAATTTTATTTGTATCAGCCTTTTTGGACCTAAGTTCCAAGGCTGAGGAATATAAAACAGAACAAAATATCGCTTACGAAGTTTTAAATAATAAAGCAGACAACGAATACATAAAGAATCGATGCAAGTTAGATATCTATTATCCTGCTAAAATTAAAAATTTTGCATCCGTAGTATGGTTTCATGGCGGAGGCCTAAGAGCAGGAAATAAAAAAATCCCAGGCCAACTCATGGAGAAAGGGTTTGCTGTAATCGCAGTCAATTATCGCCTGTTTCCTAAAGTTCAATGCCCCGTATACATTGAGGACGCTGCTGCAGCAGTTGCTTGGACAGTGAAAAATATTGAAAAATATGGAGGATCAAAAGATAAAATATTTGTTTCTGGTCACTCCGCTGGCGGTTACCTGACCAGTATGATAGGTCTAGATAAGTCCTACCTCCAAGAGCATGACATAGATGCAAACATAATTGCGGGACTCATTCCTCTGAGCGGACACACCATCACTCACTTCACGCCTCGCGAAGAAGAAGGTGTCCCAGAACATCAACCTATCATTGATCGTTTTGCTCCGCTATTCCATGTCAGAGCAGATGCACCCTCATTGGTTCTCGTTACTGGCGATAAGGAATTGGAGCTACTTGGACGGTATGAGGAAAATGCCTACCTTGCCAGAATGATGCAAATAGTGAAGCACCAAAAAACCAAACTTTATGAACTGCAAGGGTTTAACCATGGAGGCATGCTCGACCCGGGATTGAAAATTCTTGTTAAGCACGTTAAGAAATTATCCCAATCCAAATAAATAGATAATCGAATTAACCTCTCTATTTTTTAGGGTATTTCTGTAACGACAAGAAGGAAAATATAGACGAGACTTATAGAGTCTTGAATGCCTTGACCGATATAAATGCGGCGATCAATCAATTCGTCATGTATCTTGCTACAGAGCGTGGTTTATCGGCTAATTATCAGATCCTTGTCAGAAGAAATCTGGAAAATTTTTCTCACTGGGCAAAGGAACATCTTTCTTGCGAGACCAGTTCGAACATTACAACAGAACATCTTTCGACTTATCTGACCAAAAGAAAAAAGGATGGCATAGCTTCTTCAAGTATTAGGCAAATTATTGTCTGTCTGAAAATATTCTTTCGTTACCTTTGTTCTAAAGAATTAATTACTGAAGATATTGCTGAAGGTCTCTTATCACCGAGGCCACAACGATTACTGCCAAAAACATTAAATGAAAAAGATATCAATGATCTACTCGAATCCATCAGCACTAATGATCCGCTAGGTATGAGAGACCGAGCGATCTTAGAACTATTATACGCTAGCGGGCTTCGGTTAGGGGAAATTATCAGTGCAGTATTGGAAAATCTTCACCTAGAAGAAGGCTATATCAGAGTAACTGGAAAAGGTAATAAAACAAGAATCGTCCCAGTAGGAACTAAGGCCAGTGAAGAAATATCAAAATACCTTAAACATGGAAGGCCAAAAATGGTCAAACCCAAAACTTCAAATCATATTTTTATCTCGGTCAGAGGAACAAAATTAAGCCCTTCCCGAGTGTGGCAGATTGTCAGAGAACGATCAAAAAAAGCAAACCTCAAAGAACCCATCCACCCTCATCAACTCAGGCACAGCTTTGCTACTCATTTACTGAGCGGTGGAGCAGACCTAAGAATCATTCAGGAAATGCTTGGTCACTCTGACATCAGCACTACACAAATCTATACGCATGTAGATGAAAAGAGGCTAAAAAATATTCACAAAAAATTTCATCCTAGAGGCTAAATTCTGTTCAATCGCGGCTGGCAAGAGAAGAGAACACCCAGTCCAAATAGTCTCTGGATCCACCTCCAATATCTAAAAGTAAAATCTCAGGAGTTTCATAAGGGTGCAGATCAAGAATTTCGGCTTCCAATCTTGGATAATTCTGATTTGTAGTTTTAAACAGACATAAAACCTCCTTTCCAGACTCAATTTTGCCTTTCCAACTGTAAATTGACTCAATTCCAAGTATCAAATTGACGCATGCAGCTAGTTGCTTTTCAATGACATGCGTGCCAATTTGTCGCGCCTTTCCGATATCTGGAAAAGAACACATAACTAATTTAACTATCTGATTATCTAACTGATCACTCATCGTCCCCTATTCTGATGAAATCTCGCTTCTTTGACAAGCTGATCGAACGCGTTGACCGCGTAGGTTCGAACGAAGTCCAAAATTTTCTGAACCGTTTGGCTGAAGAAAGTGATTTCTTCAAAAATGTTTTTGATGCTCTTCAGGAAGGTATAATAGTCGCCGATAAGTCTGGCCTAATTCATTATATTAATAATGGTGCGGGCAAGTTATTTGGACTCAACCCAGAAACGGTCACCGGGGAATATATCGCAGAAAATATCCAAGGCCTAGATTGGAACAACCTCATTTCTGGTAAGGGAAGTACAGTTTCAAAAGATCTTGAAGTTTTTTATCCTGAAAATCGTTATCTTAATTTTTATATTAAGCCAATCAACACTACTCCAAAAGATGAAGAACTAGCTTATGTGATGCTCATCCGTGACATCACTGAATCACGCAAAGGAGAAGAGGAAAAGCTCGAATCAGAACGGCTCAGTGCTCTGACTATGCTTGCTGCTGGAGTAGCTCATGAAATAGGAAATCCTCTTAACTCAATGAACATTCATTTGCAGTTACTGGAAAGGAAACTCAAAAAAGCAGTTCCTGACCTATACGAAGCAGAACTGAGGGACCTAATAGATACCTCGGCAGATGAAGTCAAACGTCTTGACCATATCATTGATCAATTTCTTAAAGCAATACGTCCTTCACAACCTCAACTTGAACCCACAGACGTAAATGAGCTTGTCAAAGAATCTATGCGATTTCTTGAACCCGAAATAAAGGACCGAGGAATCAGTCTTACCTTAGAGTTACGTTCTGCACTTCCTCCACTACAGTTGGACTCTGATCAAATAAAACAAGCATTTTACAATGTTGTTAAAAATGCAAGCCAAGCAACTTCTCCTGGAGGTTCAATAACGGTACGTAGCGACCTTTCTGATGAACACGTATTTATTATTTTCACAGACACAGGCGAAGGAATTTCAGCATCTGAAATGTCAGATGTTTTCCAACCTTACTTTACAACAAAAAAATCAGGGACCGGGCTCGGTTTACTTATCATTCGTCGTATCATCAGAGAACATGGCGGAGACATAAAAATTTCCAGCGAAGAAGGTAAGGGCACCTCCGTCACTATTTCATTACCACGTTTTCATCGAAACGTTCGCCTACTACCGGAACCCAAAAACACCAACAAATAAGGAAACGATGAATTCAATTCTGAATTCTTAATTTAAAATGCATACAATTCTCATTGTTGATGACGAAAAAAATACAAGGGAAGGATTACGACTCTCCTTGGAAGAAGACTTTGATGTTTATGTTTCCGCTAATATCAAAGGAGCAAATGACGTGCTTCAAAACGAAACTGTAGATGTTCTTGTCACTGATTTAAGACTAGGAGCTGATGATGGTATGGATCTGATAAAATCTGCTCTGTCCATGCCGAACAGTCCCATATGCATAATGATGACAGCTTACGGCTCCGTGGACACAGCAGTTGAGGCCATGAAGCGTGGAGCATATCACTTTGTCACTAAGCCTCTCAATATTGATCAGCTTGAAATATTAATAAAAAGGGCCCTGAACACCCGTTCACTAAAAGAGGAAAATACCCAATTAAAAAAACAAGTAGAAAAAAAATTCACTATCTCAAATATCCTCGGACATTCTGCCGCCATGCAGCCGGTTTTTGAGGCAATTGAGCAGGTAGCGCCATCCAAGGCCACCGTTTTAATTGACGGTGAAAATGGAACCGGTAAAGAACTCGTTGTAAAGGCAATTCATAACTTAAGTGGAAGACCAAAGTCTAAACTTATCACTGTTCACTGCGCAGCACTTTCTCCACAATTACTAGAAAGTGAATTATTTGGTCATGAACGTGGGGCATTCACTGGAGCGACCGAAAAAAGAATCGGAAGATTTGAACAAGCTGACGGAGGGACTCTCTTCCTTGATGAGATAGGCGAAATAGATCCATCAACACAAGTCAAATTGCTCCGAGCACTCGGAGAAAGGACAATTGAAAGAGTGGGAGGAAACAAAACAATAAACATAGATGTCCGTCTGATCGTAGCTACGAATCGAAATATTCCTGAACTTGTAGCTGCAGGAGAATTTAGGGAGGATTTGTTTTATCGATTAAATGTTGTCCGCATCACTTTGCCTCCCCTGAACGAGCGCATTGAAGACATCCCGTTACTAGCGAATGCATTCCTGAAGGAATTTGCTAAAGAAAATAACAAGCCGGTCAAAGAACTTTCCAGTGAAGCTATGAGGGCCCTTAATAATCATGCTTGGCCAGGTAATGTCCGTGAACTGAGAACAACTATCGAGCATGGAGTCGTTATGAGTAATAGTGCAAAAATTACACTCAGACATCTCCCCGCCTCTATCCGTGGAGAATCAATAGTTAATATTAATCCCATTAGCACAACGAGTGAAGATAAGGAACAGCCTTTTAATCTAGAGAAATCAGAAACAAAATTAATAATGGCTGCGCTCAACCATACTAATGGGAACCGGACAGAAGCGGCTAAACTTCTAGGAATTAGTCGTAGAACATTACAAAGAAAAATCAAAGACGACCCTATTAAAGAAGAATAATCTTAATACAAAATTGATTTGTATGAAGAATAGAAACCCCATAACTTCTATCACACATGTCCCTTAGGAGTTTTTTTTCCATGTCAGATGACGAATTGAGCTCAGCGCTCATACTTCGTCGTGCCCTCTTTCTTCTTCTTCTCTTTGGATTAATGCTTTTTTATCTGGCCCCAGGTTTCAGAGGACTGACCCATTACAAAGGAAAGGAGCAGGCCCAGATAGCACGTGAACTGGCCAGAAATGGAAGCTTCCAAACCAAAATGATTCGCCCCCTCTCTCTGCATCAAGCTGATCAAAATAACGAGGATTTAGACGGTGTTCATCTAGTAGGTTTTCATGACACTTATCACGCTCCGCTTAACCCGATGATAAATTCACTCGTCATGCGTTTCTTTAAAGGTAAGGATGATTTTAAATGGGATCGCAAAGACACAGTCTATTATTTAGATCGAGTCATTACGGCCACTTCAATTATTTTTCTATTAGCATCAATAGGAATAACTTTCCTGTTCATCTCCAGAGTCTTTGACACCAAGATAGGAGGAGTGACAGCGATTCTAATGTTACTCTGCGAATTGTTGTGGCGTTTCTCACAGACCGGTCTACCTCAGATGTTAATGCTCTTTCTATTTACATTGGGAAGTTACTTAGTATTTAGAGCAGTTGAAGCCCAGTGCATGGAACGTAAACCTATATGGTTCCTTTTATTCGCGGCATTCTGCTTCGGATTGCTTGCACTAACTCATTGGTTAACAGTTTGGCCATTCGTTGGGCTAGTGATCTTCTCATGTTTCTATTTTAAACCTAGAGGGACTGCAGCTTTTTCTATGCTGACTGTCTTTCTAGTCATCATTCTTCCATGGTGCTTCCGCAATTTAATCACTTCCGGATCAATTTTCGGATCCGGATACTACGCTATGTTTGGAGGAATGGGTGCTTTCGAAGAAGAGATTTACCGAACCTATAATCATACCACAGGAAATATTTTTGTTAAGGGCTTCGCCTCTAAGGTACTAGGCACCTCACTCAATCAGTTAAATGGAATTTATGCTTTTCTTGGTTCCATAGCCGTTGCTCCACTGTTCTTCATTTCCCTCCTTCACTCATTTAAACGTCCGCAAATTGCAGCATTCAGATGGTTCATACTGGCCATGTGGATACCTGCAGTCATAGGGATGTCACTCTTTGGTTTGGCTGATGGAAGCGCTGACCCAAATCAGCTTCACATATTATTTATTCCACTCATGACAAGTTATGGGATTGCAATGCTGGCAATTTTATGGAGCAGGATAGGAATCGCACCTGGCCTGAAAATTATTGCTGATAACGGACATTTATGGATTGCCATTGTACTGAGCACAGTCCCAATGATTTTAAATCTAATACCGGGTGTTCCGAGAGCCTTAGGCGGCAACAAAGAAAAACCCACACGAGGACTTATGGTTTCACACATTCGAGACAGCGCGGAACCTGAAGAGGTTGTTGTGACTGATTCTCCGTGGGACGTTGCCTGGTATGGTGACAGGACCGCTCTCTGGTTACCGACAGCAAAATCACAACTCCGTGAAATTATGGATCGATCGAAAAACAACAATAATCCTATTTCAGGAATTTTGATTACTCCAAGATCATTGAATAAATCACTTTATGATTTAATTCATGGCAGAGAAAAGGACTGGGGATCTCTTCTTATCGGCCAAAATATCATCATGGCAGGCAAGATAAGAAATAATCTGGAACAAAAGAGATGGATACCAAGTGGACAAGGGCTCATCGACTCTTTTGAAGGCCTGCCATTTAAATATCCAGATCAGAAAATGAGTTCTATTGGTTATTTCTATTATACCAATGGGAACAAATAATTGGTATTAATTCATATTTGTGAATTCACTTCAAAAATTGAAGTATCGTTTTCACTTTCCATTATTCGATAATAACATTAATTATCAAAGGATCAGATATTATTTTTAGGAATGCCCCAAAAGAAAACAAAAGGAACTGACGAAAATCTCCAATTTGAGGAAGCGATTGAAAAACTCGAATCCATTATTGAGCGAATGGAAAGTGAACAAATTCCTCTGGAAGAACTTTTAAAGGACTACGAAGAAGGAACAAAATTGCTTAAATTATGCCGGAACCGAATTGATGGAGCTCGGCAAAAAGTTGATAAAATCAATAAGGAACTGACAAATGGTTCAGTAATACTGGAAAGTCTTGACGAAGGTGCTATTTCCAGCGATGAGGAAGCTGACGATTAATTTTGCTTTATAGCTCTAAATATTCTCAAAAAAATAGTGAACTTTTCTGAAATAAAAAGCCCCAAAGATCTCAAAAAACTTCCAGAAGAACAACTAAATGATTTAGCTGCTGAAATCAGACGAGTTCTTATTGAAAGTCTGTCACAAACTGGTGGGCATCTGGGCCCTAATCTTGGAGTCGTTGAATTAACGATCGCCTTACATAGGGTCTTTGAAACTCCTAAAGACAAGTTCGTCTTTGACGTCTCACATCAGGGCTATGTTCACAAGATGCTGACAGGGAGATGGAGTGCAATAGATACCATTCGTCAGTATGAAGGCCTTAACGGTTTCTTGCTGCGCAGTGAAAGTGAACATGATAGTTATGGTGCAGGACATGCAGGAACAGCTCTTTCAGCGGCACTCGGAATGGCTACCGCAAGAAAGTTAAAAGGTACTGATGATCACGTTGTAGCCGTTGCCGGTGACGCAGCATTTACTTGCGGCCCAACATTCGAAGCTCTTAACAACGTAGCCAACCTTGATAGTCCATTCATTATCGTCCTGAATGACAATGAATGGTCTATCGATAAAAACGTTGGAGCCATTGCAAAATACTTTAATAAAATCACAACGAGTAAGGCTTACTCAGGACTGCATGACGCTGCCGCTAACTTTGTGGAAAAGACAATGGGAAAAGGCGTGAGTCGTCTCGCTTCAAAAGTAGAAAAAGGTGCCAAAAACGTACTCGTACCGAGCGTGTTATTTGAAGAATTCGGGTTACGTTACTACGGTCCGATTGATGGACATGATCTTCCACTTCTCATCAAGACCTTCGAATTTCTTAAAGAACAGAAAGAACCAGTCATTCTGCACATTATCACTGAGAAAGGTCATGGGTACCAACCAGCTCTCGACAAGCCGGATAAATTTCACGGGCTTGGAAAATATAAAATTGATACAGGAGAAACGGATCCAAGCTCAGTACCAACCTATTCACAAATATATGGTGAATATCTCACTAAGTTTGCAAAAGAGGATAAAAAAATAACTGCCATAACTGCAGCAATGCCTGGAGGGACTGGACTCACCGCATTCAGAGATAGTGAAGAAGTAAAGGATCGATACTTTGACGTTGGTATTGCCGAGGAACATGCTGCGCTCTTCGCAAGCGGGTTAGCCACTCAAGGTCTCAAGCCTTTCCTAACTATTTATTCAACTTTCATGCAGCGGGCATTTGATATGCTGGTGCACGACATCGGTATTCAAAATTTACCTGTAAGATTATGTATGGATCGAGCAGGACTTTCAGGAGATGATGGACCAACCCATCACGGACTCTTTGACATTGGTTACCTTCGTCATGTTCCAAACTTTGTATTCATGCAACCCAAGGACGAAGAAGAGTTCGTAGATATGCTATGGACAATGACAAATCATGATTCCGGACCCATTGCAGTTCGGTATCCCAGAGGAGCAGGGACTGGAGCAAAGCCAAAAGATGAACCACAAAAACTAGAAATAGGTAAAGCCGAGGTAATTCAAGAAGGCACCGACATTGGACTCATTGGGTTGGGTCATTTATTCAGCATGGCAGAACAAACTTGTTCCTCACTTGAGAAGGAGGGACATTCTGTAGCTCTAATGAATCCGCGATTCATCAAGCCGATAGACAACGCAGCCATAAAAGAAATGGCTAGCAAAGTGAAAGTAATCTGCACCTTTGAAGATCATGTCCTGCACAACGGTTTCGGCGCAGCCATCATTGAACTTCTCCATGAAGCTGAAATTAATACTCAAGTGGTAAGGATAGGATGGCCGGATGAGTTTGTTGAGCACGGTAACATTCCCGCTCTCAGAGAAAAGCACGGACTCAGTCAGGAGAACGCCGTATCGCTAATCAATGAAAAGCTCAACTCTTTGTCCCAGCAAAGTCAGCAAGTAACAGAAGAAGTTTCTCCAAAAGAATATGCTTGATCTTAGGACCATAAATTAAGTCCTTTAAGATTCATAGCATCCGGTATGATAATAAAGATCAGGGCAGCGGCCTGATTCTAATATTCTTGAATTCAATAGGAGCACCTTCACTCTCAAGGCATAAATAACCTTCGGCAGGATCGCACTTAGTGCCGCCAGAAACCTCCTCACCATTGACCCATAATCTGACCTCCCCATTAATGGCTCTTACATAATAATGGTTCCATTCGTTAATTCCCTTGGTCAGATTCTTTGATGGGAAACTTCTCTTTCCGTTCGGAGCGACTGGAGGAAATGGTTTCATCTTAGCCGGCCCTGTAGGAAAAACATCTCCATGGGAAGTGAACCAATCGGCAGGCTTTTTGTGCCTCGCTATATATTTTTCAGCATACCCGAGATCTAGGACCTGAACCTCAATACCATGAGGCAGTCTCCCTTTACCGGCCTCCAAATTCTTTATGGATGCAGGACTTGCCCAGACAAAGACTCCGGAATTACCTCCCTTTTGTTTATGCATCCACTCACAGACCATTTCAAAATTTTTAATCTGTTCCTTCATCCTAATGACTCCTACCGGCTTACCCGTACAGAACGCGTGACCTTTTTCCCAACGCCATGTTTCTTCATTGCAATTCACATTCACAAAATCTTCACCGGTAAGGGCTAGCCAACCATGACCAGAACCATCGATAAAAGCTTTCTTGAGGGAACTCTTGGACTGAGCTTTCTTCTCTTCAGCCATTAGTTGAACTGAACAAAAAATGGGGAGAATTGATATAATGGCGGTTTTAATCAGGGTATTCATAATTGATTTATGGTTAAGCCTATGATCCATAAACAAAAGTAGAAACTCGAGAACAAAAATAGGTTCTTAGGGCTTTTATTGAACTATCCACATAAGGACGATATTCTCAGGTAATGGAAAAGAAAAAAAATAGAATGCATTCAAATAAAATTGGATTAGAAAGCATCAGATTTATGATCACATCTATCATCCTGACTTTTTCTGTAGCCTTCTCTGTGGCATCTGAGAAGCCGAACGTTCTCTTCATTGCCGTCGATGACCTTCGCCCTGAATTGGGTTGTTATGGGGTTAATTATGCACTGAGCCCAAACCTGGATAAATTTGCAAAAACCGCGATCACATTCCGAAATCACTATGTTCAAGTTTCAACTTGTGGAGCTTCCCGTTACGCTCTCTTGACGGGAAGGTCCCCCATCAATTCAGGAGCGATGAAAAACCATGCCCTTCACGGCGGCACGACAGCAATTCAAAATAAACAGTTACCCGGCGCTCAAACCATGCCTGAACTTTTCAGAAGATCAGGATACAAAACCGTACTGATTGGGAAAATATCTCACACCGCTGACGGGAGAGTCTTCTCCTACAATGGTAAGGGAGACGGAAGATATGAAATGCCTGGTGCCTGGGACCGACTAGCTACTCCGATGGGACAATGGAAAAGAGGTTGGGGCATTTTCTTTGCTTATGGTAATGGGAAGCATCGGGAAGATGGTAAAGGACACAAAGATCTGATGGAATTTATAGTAGAAAAAGATACGGACCTTCCGGACGGACTCCTGGCCCAGAGCGCTATCTCACAACTGACACAACTCAAAGATGGCAAAGAACCCTTCTTCATGGGGCTAGGTTTCTTTAAACCTCACCTTCCATTTGTTGCTCCAAAACAGGACTGGGATGCTTTTGAAAAAATCACCATTCCTGACCCTTCAGACAAGAAGCCTTTTGATTCACCCTACAAACATGGTAGCGGCGAATTCTTTAAGTACTCGACTCCGTATGAAAAGAAGCGACCCCTGAATCATAAATCAGCCAATATGGCAAGGCGCGCCTACCTTGCCTGCGTAAGATACGTTGATCGACAAATTGGCAAGGTCCTAAGCCACCTTGAAAAGACTGGTCTTTCAAAGAACACGATAGTTGTGGTCTGGGGCGATCATGGCTGGCACCTTGGTGACGCACAGCAGTGGGGAAAACATACCCCATTCGAAATGGCCAACCGCAGTGTTCTTATGATGCGAACTCCAGGCATTGAGGGAGGATTCTCAACAAATGCTCTCGCAGAAACACTAGACATTTACCCCACATTACTTGATTTATGTGAACCCGAATTCAACAAAACACATCATTCTCTGGACGGTGTCTCTCTGGCCCCAATACTAAGAAAGGAAAAGGAATCGGTCCGCAAATATGCAACTAGTTACTGGAGAGACGCGATCAGCGTTCGTTCCAAAACGCATCGCCTCGTTGCCAAGGTGAAGGATGGTGAAATTGTAAATAAAGAGCTCTATGACTTGAGAAAAAGGCTGGACACGGTCGATAATATTTTACCTAAGGACTTGGAAATTGAGAAGGAACTCACGAATCAGATCCCAGACAAAAAATAAGTCCAAGCACCTTAACTGGCATTGGTCTCAGAAGGCTTGGAAGTTAACCTTATCCGCATCCTTTCAAGGTGAGGTTCATGATCAATTTGAGGTTCCTTAAAAAGGTAGGATCTTCTCTTTTCAAAGAACAGGATCCTTTCACAAAAGTCCTCTTTGATCACCTCAATGTCTGATTCTTCTCTGTACCAGTCCGTCTCGGCAATGAGTAACCTTTTTGAATTACAAAACCTGCTAACTAGTCCATCCTGATAATCTTGGATCGATGAAAAAATAAACATTATGAAATTCTGATTAGGATCTAGATTGAGCACCTCTGTGCAATTTCCTCACCGGCGATTCTGCCCGTTGTCCATGCGCTTTGAAAATTAAAGCCTCCAGTAAATCCATCAACATCCATCACTTCACCCGCGAAAAATAAATTCTCAACTAAACGGCTTTCCATCGTCCTAAGGTCAAGGTCTCGTAAAATCACACCACCACAGGTAACGAACTCCGCTTTATTCAAGCTCTTTCCAGACACCTCAAATTTTTCCGCTATAAGTGATTTAATTATTTGTGCAGTAACCTGTCTTGTAAGCTCTGACCAGGTCTGACCATCAGCAACACCTGCCCCTGATACAATTCGATTCCATAGCCTATTTGGAACATCCTTTATGGGGCTTCTTTTCAGGATCTTTCTTGAGCCATTTGAATTTCTTTCAGACTCAATTTTCTGACTTAATTTCTCCGAGTTCCAATCTTCACCAAGCCAGTTTACATGTATCTTAAATTGATAGTCCAATTGCTCTAATTCCCTCGCACCAAGAGCCGATAACTTTAGTATTACAGGGCCACTGAGACCCCAATGTGTAATCAGGAGAGGTCCGGTACTTTTCATTCCAAACGAATCGACACCAACGCTGGCACTAGGAACTGAAAGCCCAGACAATTCTGTTAATTGATCATCCTTCACTTCAAAAGTGAATAGTGAAGGGACCGGAAATGTGAATTCATGCCCTAGAGATTCCAGTAAATCTCTAGAATTAGCTGACCGTATACCTCCCGTGGCAACTAATAGATAATCCGCCTCAATAGGATCCTCTGCACCATTAATCCATATTCTGAAAGAACCATTCTCAGACTTATCAATCCTGTGAACGCAACAGTTATTTTTTGCTTTAATTCCTTTTCCCTTTGCAACCCCAATCAAACAATCAATGACGGTCTGGGAGGAGTCCGTGACTGGAAAGATCCTACCGTCCTCCTCAGTTTTAAGTTCAACCCCATTCTCTCTGAACCACCAGACGGTATCTTCCTGGCTCCAGCGGGACAAGGGACCGATAAGTTCACGTTTCCCTCGAGGATAGTGCTCGGAAAAATTAAACGTATCCTCAAGACCATGAGTCACATTGCAACGACCCCCACCGGAAATCTTGACCTTAGTAAGAAAATTGCTGCCCATCTCAAGGACACAAATATCTATCTCACTCTTGGCACCCTCAGCACATGCAATCGCACCAAAAAATCCCGCAGCTCCACCACCAATAACAGCGATACGGGGGATCTGATCAGAAATCATTAAAATGAAATTAATTCAATCTCAAAGTAAAGGGTCGCTTTGGGAGGAATCACACCTGGATATCCGGCCTCACCATACCCAAGCTGATAGGGAATCTTGAATTGATATTTACTGCCTGGGTTCATTAATTGAAGGCCTTCTGTCCACCCAGGAATCACATCCGAAAGAGGAAAAGTCGTGGGCTCATTGCGGTCATATGAACTATCGAACTGTTCTCCATCCTCAAAGCAACCCATATAATGTACAGTAACAGTGCTCGAAGCTTCCGACTTGTCGCCTTCGCCCTCTTCAAGTGATCTATACTCGAGGCCAGTGTCAGTTTTAATGTAAAGTTGATCGGATTCAGTTAGAGGCATTCTAAGGAGTTCGAATGAATTGGCGCTTTGTGCAAGTAGTTCCTTTAAGAATCTAAGAAAAACCGATCAGCTCGTGATCGCTGCCCTTGCATCTGTTAATCCTCCACTCTTTTCTAGATAGTAGTCGTAGTCACTCGCATATTTGGTGAGATCACCATCCTTGACGTGCCAGACATTGTTACCTAATTTCCTAATGAAATTCACATCATGAGATATAAAGATCAGCGATCCTCCATAATTTGAAAGTGCTATAATTAGTGCGTCAATCGAGATCATATCCAAGTGTGTGGTTGGCTCATCCATTAGAAGCAAGTTCGGTGGATTGAGTAAAAACTTAACCAGATTCAAACGACTCTTTTCCCCTCCTGATAAGACTTTTGTCTTCTTAAACACATCCTCTTTTCTGAATAAAAATGAACCTAAAACCCCCCTGCACTCATCTGAAGTCAAATCAACAGCAGCTTCCACACACTCATCAAGAACACTCTTTTCCGGGTCAAGAGTCGCAGCACGGTGCTGGCTAAAGTAACCGATCCGGCAATTGTGTCCAAGGTCCCGTTCACCGGATTGAAACTCCAATTCACCGGCCATAATTTTAATTAATGTTGATTTTCCAGATCCGTTCGGACCCACAAGAGCAATCCGATCACCCCTCTCAATGTCAACGTTAAGGTTCTCATAGATGACATTTTCACCATAAGCCATGTTCACTCCCTTAAGACTAACAACTCTCTGACCACTCCTGGTAGGCTGCGGAAATTGAATCTTAAAAAGCTTACGGATTGGTTTTGGCTTCTCTAACCTCTCCATCTTATCAAGCTGCCTTTGTCGGCTCTGAGCCTGGGCCGCTTTGGAGGCAACAGAACGGAAACGATCAATAAATTCCTGGTTCCTCTCAATTTCTTTTTGTTGGTTCTTCCAGGCCTGAAACCGCTGCTCGAAGCGTTTTTCCTTTTCCTCTTCAAATTCCGAATAGCTACCCTTGTAGCTGATTAAATTTTTATCCTCTATATCGTACACAACCTTAACCAAATCATCCATGAAGGAGCGATCATGGGAAATGAGAAGCACAGCACCAGGAAAATTGGCAAGGTACTGCTGAAACCAAAGTAATGCTTCAAGGTCCAGATGATTAGTTGGCTCATCCAGCATTAGAAGGTCAGGCTCCATAGCCAAGATTCTGGCCAAATGAGCCCGCATGACCCACCCCCCACTCATTTCCTTTGCTGCCCGATCAAAATCTGATTTCTTATAACCAAGCCCACGGAGCATTTTTTTGGACTTCGCTTCAAGGCTCGGATCACTGAGTGCATCAAATTTAGCCTGAGCCTCATAATATTCGGCACATTCTATCTGCCCACTACCTTCCAGCTCCTGTAATTTTTTCTCGATCTCTACAAGGGTACCAGCCTGTCCGGTTGCAATCTGAAGGACCGTCTCGTCCCCGATCGCTTCACCTTCCTGCGGAAGGAACCCTAGAGTGGTCCACTCATCGCGCTGCACTTCTCCCGAATCAGCATTGTCTCTGGATAATATAATGTTAAAAAGGGTTGATTTGCCAGCCCCGTTAGGACCGACAAGAGCAATGAAGTCCGAATAATTAACCGTGAAACTGGCATCCTCGAATAGGACCCGGCCACCGACTGACTTGGTTATCTTACGAAGATTTAGCATGAATGGATATTATCTTGGTCTTGGCATTGCTGCTCCTGATTCTTTGAGCCAGGACTTTAGTTTGTCTTTGAGCTTTGAAGCTAATTTGGGTAACTCAACAGATAGGTCATTCTTTTCACTAATGTCCTTCCTGACATTATAAAGCTCAACACTGTCCGTATCATAAAAGTGAAGCAACTTGTGATCTCCTTCACGGATCGCTGATCCGAGGCGATTGTCGCGGTGGAAGGCAAAGTTTGGATAATGCCAATGAATGGGCCTCTCCTTTAATTTTTTTTCACCCTTGAGGTGAGGTAAAATATTCTCACCATCAATTGGGGAATTTGAGTCGGGGATAAGTCCTGCCGCATCCAAGATAGTCGGATAGAAATCAGTCAAGATTATCGGCGTTGGATCTGTTATTCCTGGTTTTACTTTTCCTGGCCACCTAACAATGAGAGGCACCCTAATTCCTCCCTCATAGAGGTGCCCCTTGTCTGCTCTCAATGGTCTCGCGTCACCGACTCCACCAAAGGGACCATTATCGGAACTAAAAATAACGAAAGTCTCATCAGAAATTTTCATTTCATCTAATGATCTTAGAACTTTTCCGATGGCGCTATCCATCGCCTCTATCATGGCCGCATAGCGGTGATCTCTGTATCCCCGAACGGGTAAGTCCTTGTATTTTTCTACTAGATGAGCCGGGGCTTCCATGGGCCAGTGAACAGTATAATTCCACAAAGCGACAAAGAATGGTTTTTCTTTTGATTTTTGTTCACCAATAAAAGCAATAGTTTCATCTGCTAAACGGTCTGGGAGATACTCTCCCTCCTTTCTATTCGGCAAAAAATCAATTCTGTAAGGATCAAAAAAAGTTGGAGGGCCACCGTAAGAACATCCTCCGATATTAATATCAAAGCCTTGATTCAAGGGATTATATTTTTCTTCCCTACCCGTATACAAATGCCACTTTCCAATGAAAGCCGTAGCGTATCCCGCATCCTCCTTGAGCCTCTCAGCAAGCGTCACATGCTTTAGAGGCAGATGATTTAGCATCTGAGCAGGAAGAATCTTGGAATCTTTCGGAGTGAATCTGTCCTGATGTGGCAAGTGATTAGTAATTTGAAGCCTGGCAGGTGATTGACCTGTCATTATGGCAGCGCGGGTCGGAGAGCAAACCGGAGCCGGAGCATAAGCATCGGTGAAACGGATCCCATCTTTTGCCAGAGCATCAATGTTTGGCGTGTTTAGATTTTCATTACCCTGACACCCAAGATCCATCCAACCCATATCATCAATAAGAATGAAGAGGATATTCGGCTTGCCCGCCGATGTTAGAATAAGACAGCTGAAGGAGATAATGAATATTAAGAATGACTTCACTCTACAAACATAGACCGCAATGGTCAGCTTTTCCAGAACCATAACAGATCAGATCTTCATCTAATTTTCCTAATCATCGAGTTCTTTGGATTTAATGCGGGCCGCCTGAAAAAAATCACGGAGAATTTGAGCGCTCTGATCTTCCAGGACCCCGGACCTTATCTCGGTCTTATGATTAAGGGTAGGTTGTTCTAAAAGATTGATGAATCCTCCACCAGCAGCTCCATCGTTCGGAGACGAGCATCCGTAGACAAGGGCACGGATCCGGCAATGCACGATCCCACCAGCACACATGGGACACGGCTCCTTAGTCACAAAAAGATCACATTCTGAAAGTCTCCAATCTCCTACTGACTCCTGGGCCGCAGTTAGAGCTAACATCTCAGCGTGTGCAGTAGCATCCTTAAGTGTTTCGACCTGATTGTAACCGCGTCCAATGATCTGGCCACCACTGACTATGACGGCCCCCACAGGAACCTCTTCCATCTGATAAGCTTTCAGAGCCTCTTTTATAGCTTCACTCATGAAATACTCATCACTGTTAAGATCAATAGAAATATCATCAGAAGAAATTGGAGGTATGTCGCTCATAATGAATTATTAATTATAATGTGTCCGGACTTGCAGGTTGCTGAGGTCAGAAGATAGTAGCTACACATGTCAGATTTCAACCAAAGGATAGTAGCACCTTCTCTCCTGGCCGCGGATTGGAGCCGGCTCGGTGAAGAATGCCACCGAGCAATTGCTGCGGGTGGTGATTGGCTGCATCTAGACATCATGGACGGACACTTTGTAGATAATATCTCCTTTGGTCCGAACTTCGTAAAGCATGTTCGTAATACAGTTGCTGACGTCTATCTGGACACGCACCTCATGATAGAGCATCCGGATCAATACATCAGAGATTTCATTGAGGCAGGATCAAACAACATTACCATACACATTGAACCTAAATATGATATTGGGGGGACAATAGCTAAGATCAAGAAATCAGGGATTTCAGCCGGTCTGGCACTGAATCCCGCTACACCCTTCGAACTTGCCGAACCTTTTCTTGAACAGATAGATATTCTCCTGATCATGACCGTAATACCAGGATTTGGAGGGCAAAAGTTCATGGAAGAAGAAACCATGCCCAAAGTCGATCAGGCAAAAAGGATACGGAATGAAAAAAATCTCAATTTTCACATAGAAGTTGATGGCGGCATCACGCCTAAAACAGCATCCATTGCTGCCGATCATGGAGCAAATGTATTGGTGGCAGGGACCGGGACCTTCAAGGCCGAAGACATGTCAATCTCAATTAAGGAACTGCGAGAAGCTTAAATGATTAAAGGCTCTTATCTTTATTGCTCCGTATCCTCCTGAGGAAAGATGTTACCAGATTCAATCTTACTGAAAATATCGGAAACGTCTTCGGATTCCTCCATGACTAATTTTGCCACATAAATTGGAGACTTCGATTGTATGGCCAATGCAATACAATCACTAGATCGGGCATCGATTTCTATGATATTTTTTCCCTCAATTTCATTCTCAGCTGAAATAATGAGCCTCCCATAATAAACACCATCTTTAAAATCATTCACAATTATCCGCTCCACTTTAGCGCCAAGAGATTCAAGAACATGCCTAAAAAGATCATGAGTTTGAGGACGTTCCTTCGGCAGATCCTTAAGAAACATCATGATCGCATTGCCGACCATCTGATCGACATAAATAATAATGATCTTTTCATCATTACCAATAAAAATCCCGCACCCACCGCTCGTCGGCAAAGTTCCTTTCACCTGAACCTCGACTACACTACTACTCATAAAGATAAGAATAAAATCTGATCAGCCATTAGAGTCAATGAATAAAGGGCGCATCTTCCTAAGAGATTTTCCGAATCGCATCATTACTTGATTCCTTCTTCACGATAGCGACGTGACAAATCCACATAATTGTCGGCCCATTTTTTGAGTGATTTTTGTTCATCCTCACTGAGGGACCTTACAATCTTCGCCGGAGAACCTAGAACCAATGATCCTGGTGGAATCTCAGTCCCCATAGTCACTAATGCCCCGGCACCTATAATAGAACGGGCTCCGATCCTCGCACCATCCATCACTATCGAGCCCATTCCCACAAGAACTTCATCATCTATCGTACAGGCATGGAGTATTGCTTTATGGCCGACCGTCACATATTGCCCAACATATGTACCTTGTTCGCATTCCAGATGAACTACGGAACCGTCCTGGATATTAGATCTGGGGCCAATCACAATCTTTTCTATATCTGCTCTTAACACGGAACCATACCAGACACTTGCCTCCTCCCCAATACTGACCGCTCCTATGAGATCAGCGCTATGAGCAACGAAAGCACTGGGATGAATTTCAGGAACAGAATCAAGTAAGTCCTTTCGCGACATAACAATATTGAAATAATTAAAAGATTAATTTCATACCTTCGAACTAAAATACCTCGGCCGCAGCAAAGAATCCAGCGGCCTTGTGAAGTGTTTCTTCATATTCGGCCAGCGGATCAGAATCTGCAACAATTCCGGCACCGACATGGAAAGACAATTTTCCAGATTGAATAATTCCTGTGCGGATCGCAATACTGAACTGGCTCTCCCAATTTGCTCCTAGATAGCCGATGACTCCAGTGTAGAGGCCTCGGGAACAATTCTCCAGTTCATCGATAATCTCAAGAGCACGGCGCTTGGGCGCCCCACTAATCGAACCTCCAGGGAAACACGCGCTCAGTGCACTGACGTGATCATTTCCTAACTTTAATTGACCCTCAATGGAACTGACCAAGTGAAAAACCTGAGAAAACCTTTCAAGCTTCAATAACTCTGCAACGCGAACGCTACCATACTCACAGACCTTCCCAAGATCATTCCTCTCAAGATCTGTTATCATTACAAGCTCCGCAATTTCCTTTGGTGAAGTCATTAATTCATAGGCAGAACGCTCATCCTGACCAGGATCATTAAACCTAGGACGAGTTCCTTTTATGGGTCTGGTCGCAATTCCAAGACCACTCATATTCAAAAAACATTCAGGGGATGACGAAATGATTGCACATTCGGAAATTTCATAAAAAGCAGCATAAGGTGACGGGGAACAATCACGAAGCCTTAGATAAAAATCAAACGGATCTCTTGTCTCTGGCCAATCCGCCTCAAAGCGCTGAGACAGATTCACCTGATAAATATCACCGGCCGCGATATATTCCTTAGCTCTTTCTACCACCGAACAAAACAGATCAGGACCAAGACCTCCGGAAAAGGTAATATTAGAAATTTGCTCCTCTTTTGATTCATTATGATTCATCCACTTTGATAAATTCCCCACATCGAGCCACTCTTTACGATCGTGGCGGAAGATTAATAATTTCCTGTATCTGCCAAAGTGGTAAGACCCATCAAATTCAATGTGTCCGAATAATCCACCCAAGGGCACACCACAATCTATCTGCGCACAATATCCTTCGTCTTCTTTGAGAATCTCCCTTAGCTTGTCCAGATCCTCATTCAATTGCCCACAAACAATCATGTCCGGCATAGCACCTATGATTGACACCATGCCTGGTGAAGTCATCTCAGATGATGTAGTAGCTGTATCGTAAAAAAGAAATCCAGGCAAATGCCTCAACCGCTTCGCAACCTGAACAGGAGATAAACTCAGGTCCAGAGAACGCGGTATTACCGGAATATTGGCCGAAGGATGCATAAATTTTTATTTTAAATATAAAACACTCAATTCAGGGATAATTCTACTTCCTAATGAAGGGATTTCGCTTCTTATGCTATAATGGGTTATAGTTGCTTATCGCATGTCCTCCTCCAAAAAAAAGAAAGTATTAATGCCTAATTTTGGCTACAATATAACAATACTCATACTAATCGGAATCATGCTCACTTTATGGTTGAGAGGTAATATTCAGATTGTACCTCAATCTAACTTAAATCAGGAAGTTTCAAAGAAAGAACCTACTCCAGCTCCGCCTTCTGTGGACAAAACCGAAACAACAACAGAAAAAAATAGCACCGCTCATAAAGCCTCAAAAACTACTCCAACTTCTCCGAATCCAGCCCCAACTAAGCCCTCAAAAAAATTACCCTCATTCTCTGAACCTGAGACACCAAAGGAACCCATAATAACCAATGATAACTTCACTGTTTCGGAACAAGATCAAGAGATTCTCGAAATCATTGAGATCGGAGTAGCCTTAAGAAAAAAAGGGGAAACTTTGGAATCACTTAAAAAATTGCGAAAAGCAAAAGAGATTTCACCACAAAACCCACGAACCATGTGGGAACTTCATTTAACCTACGTATCAATGTCCCTGCAGCAAAAAGCTGAAAACGAACTGACAAAGATAATGGATCTCGGTGAAGATAGGGGAGGTGAATATTATCAGATCATAAAGCTAAAAAAGAACTCCGATGACGGCACAGAAACAAAGAAGAAAAGCGCTAGATTTACATTCGGATTAATGCGTACCAATACCAAACCTCAAGAAGTGAAGGGCGAATCAGTTAATGTTAAAATGGAAATTATCTCGGGCATCAATGAACCAATTGATCCTAAAGATATTTCCCTAGTAGTAGATTTTTACGATCTTGTTAATGGGAGCAAAGTCGAAAGAACACGTGCTGATCCTCCATCCGCAACATGGATAACAAAACCAATTAATTGGCAAACATCAAACATAGAGATAGTTAACTGGAATTATTACATGCCCCAACTTTCTCAGGAAGATATGAAAAACTTCGGTAAACGCTCTTATTATGGATTCGTTGCAAGACTCTATTACAAGGACCTCATCCAGGACATATATGCAGAACCTAGGATTCTTTTAGAACCGAAAAAATTAGGTGTAGAATCATTCATCGAAGGTTCGTTATTTCCAAATTAAAAAAGCAGCTGGTTAAAAGCTTCCTAGAAATAATATGCTTGCCTTGATCATCTCAAATAACACAGAAATCACTGACATAATTGTCAGTACTCTGGAAAGATTTGAAGAATATCATATAAGAGTCTGCAAATCTCCCGAAACAGCGCTCGAGGAGGCTGAAATAGACATCCTCATTGATGCTACGAACTCACTAGATGGTTTTAAGGAAAGAATCTTAAAAGAATATCCGGAAATAAAAATTTGTGCGTTCAATGAAGCTGACAAATCAAATATTGAAAAATGGCTTAAACGGAACCAGATCCATCCAAAAGTTCCCGTAGAAAAAACCGCCCCCAGATCCCCTGTTAATCCAATAAGAATCAATGAGTCCAAGGAAGAGGAAGAGATTCCTTTGGCTAATACTTTAACGGCGCCAGGAAAAAAACTAGGTGATTATGAACTACTTCGATTCATCAGAAGCGAAGGAGATACTGAAGTTCACGAAGCTATCCAGCTCTCCATTGATCGCAAAGTAACACTAATCTTACTTAATCCAAAACTCAGTGAAAATGAGGACTCAGTGAATGAATTCCGTGAACTTGTCAGAGCAAAAGCACAAGTTTCTCATCCACACATCGCCGCAATTTATGAAGGCCATGAAGAAGAAGGGACCTTATTTTATACCAGCGAATTAATCTCAGGGCAAAATCTATCTAATGCTCATCATTACGGAATTAAATTAAGTGACGAGTATATCATAAAGCTCCTCAAGACCGTCGTAGAAACTCAATTGTATCTTAAGCACAACCAGATAAACCACCAAACACTCAAAGCAGCACACATCTACTTGAGCCCAGACGGAATGACTAGAATTGCGAACACAGCAATCAATCATCAAAGGAAAAACACTACAGAAGAAAACAATATCCGTTATCTTGGTCAAATACTGCAAGAATTTATCGATGAAGGTAAAAGTAAAGCTGGGTCCATTTTATTGGAAGTCATGCGCCATGAATCGGGCCCCAACACATGGGAAAAACTAAATCAAAACATCAGTAAAAGTGGGAAAGGTCTTTCTGAAACACTTCATCTACCTGATGACTCAATCATTCCTCGTAATAAAATTTCAAGAATTTGGGCATTCCCTGCCATCATCCTATTAATAGCAACGGCTTACCTTATATTTAACCCGAACATCAAATCACCTGAACCAATAATCAACTATTCTGATACTATGATCAGAATCGAAGGTGGGGAATTTACCTATCAAAAAGACACTACAGAAACATTATCAACTTTCTGGATCGACAAATATGAAATCACAATTGCTCAGTACAAAGCATTTCTAGACGCAATTAGCTCTTCAAACAGCAATGAATTTGATCACCCTGATCAGCCAATAGAGAAATTTCAGCACAAGCCAAACAATTGGGATGAATATTATAAAGCTGCAAATCTGGAGGAAAAATATGAAGGAAATTCAGTTAATCTAAATTGTCCGGTAATTTACGTAGACTGGTGGGATGCCTATGCATACGCAAAATGGAAAAACCATAGATTACCCACTGAAAAAGAATGGGAAAAATCTGCAAGAGGTAAGTACGGAAGGTTATATCCTTGGGGCAATGAACTCAAAGTATTAGAGCCAATCAATGATAACTTTATTGCATGGAAGCCTATAGATACATTCCGAGCCGATATCAGTGAGGAAGGAATTTGCGGACTCTTTGGTAATGTCAGTGAATGGACAAGCAGTCAAGAACCTGACCCTGAAATTCTCGGTGAATTTGTTCCTATCGTGCGTGGTGGGAATTTTAATTATTCTCATTCTAAAATGCCACAAATCACAACCAGAAAAATTCTTAATACCCGAAATCACAAGACCAATTATATTGGCTTTAGGACAGTCTCTGACACTGATCCAAATTTAGATAAGATTAAGGATGTAGGAATAAAAAAACCGGACCCTGAATGATCAGAGTCCGGTTTAAATAAAATAAGTAATAAGAAAAACGCTTTAGTTTCCGCGTTTAGGATTAACCATATTCACTTTTCCTTGATATTTGAAAAGGTCGATCTGACTTCCCTTAATATCTTTCATTCCTCTGTATTGTTCATTCAATCTAACAACTTCACCGCTACCATCACCATAGATGCACACTGCTTCCATACCTCCCCAGATTCCACCAAGCTCTGTCTTTTCCTGAGCATATTTCCCTGGAGTCTGTGAAAAACCAGAAGCAAGGATCGGATAACGAGGCTCGAAAGTTGAAGTCTTATTTACAGCGTAATGATTCTCACCTGCTTCAAGAGCAATTCCTGCCGGTGTACTTCTTTCATGTAGATCATCACCTCCACCAGAAGTATTGCCTCTGCCATGCCACATAGAACCTGCGACATAAAATGGTTTTTCAGAATCCATATCTACTGCAACATCCTTGAGAATATCATTTGAATTGTCCTCCTCAGGAAGGAATCCATCTGCACCATATAGAGAATACATACCTGTATAAATTCCCTTCGCCTGTTGCAATGACTTGTTTAATTTCGCCTTGCGCTGGATTGATGAAAATACCGGCATAGACACACTGGCCAGGATTGCAATGATCGTAATGACCACCAATAGTTCGATAAGAGTGAAACCTTTCTGGTTGGGCTTAGCTTTCATTTTTTATTTTCTAGTGAGATTTTAATTCTAATTAATTGGGGTTCTTTTCTTTAGTCCAAAATTGCAATTACATATAAGCAATTCACTTAATATATTGCGGAGCATTTGATACTTCTACTTTACCAGTTACAGAGATCGGTTCAAGGTCTTTTAGAGCGTCTTATAATTGCCATATCCAACTGCAAATAAAACCGTTACGTAGGGTCTCTTTTTTTAAACACTTATAGCTCATCTCTGATAGCAATTGCCCTATTTTTGGAAGATTATAAGCTGAAATACCTGTAAAAGTTCGGAAAAAGACGATCATTTTCCAGACTAATAATTTGGCAATCACTCTCGTGAATCCTCTTTTTTCAGGAATCGAAAAATCGCTAATAACCAATTTCGTATGTTCTTTACACCACCCAGATATACGACCAAGAATGACAAGAATTTCATCCTCTCTAAAACAATCGAGAAAAAAATGTGCTCCAATCACATCAGGAATAAAAGAATCAGGGAGATCATAATCTTCTATTTTACTAAAAACAAAACGGACATTGTGCTTCGAATCCTTTGTCAAAGACTCAGCTAACTTTAACATCCTTTGACTCGAATCCACGCATATTATTTTTGCTGAACAACCCGAATCTAGCAGTGCTTTAAGAAAACGACCGTCCCCATCTCCAAGCAACAAAATTGATTCAGCATCAAGAAAAGTCTCCATGTGACTGCAACGTATGCGTTGAAGATCTTTACCAAAAACAATCGACTCTATCCGCTCATAATGATGAGCTATCCGATCAAAGTTCATAACCACAAGGCAACATATAATAAAGCAGGTACCATCACCGCCATGTCCGCCGCAAATCGAAGGAATTGACTCGAAACTTTACCATCAAAAAAAGAAAGAATAGCAATGAACCCACAACCAATACCAGAAGCTATGAAAATAGGAAATCCCACATGTTCATGGTTCGTAAAACTAAATACCATTAAAGAAATAAAGACTGCGCACGCAATAGTTGGAAATAATTTTACGACTTGAGGAAAAAACTGAGGCAGAGCATTCAAATCATTCTCCACATCATGACTGCGTTCCCAAACTGAAATGGCAATGCAATTTATTGAACATAACACCCCAAAAATAATTACTGAAGGCGAAAAGAAAGCATCCGGAATAAATTCTCCGGACCAAGTATGCCCAGTCAATGTAGCTCCAACCGCAAAGACCATCCCTATAAACACTTCCTTAGGTATAACAATCATCATCGGGCCCTTGGCCCAAATTTGATGCAATAAATAAACCACAACAAAAGCACCAACGAATGATCCTGTTTTTATCAATTCCATCGGAAGGAAACAAAGACATAATAAAGTAGTCACAACGATCAGGATCCCAGTGAAAACAAAAGCCATACGATAGTTCCTATGATAAAATAAGTGCCTTAAAGATGCCTCCTCAGGTCGCTTCAACATTCGTGCATCCAATAACCGGTCCACTGAATAAATGACCCAAACCACAAAGAACAGGGTTAGATAATTCGATCCGGGTATCTTTACACTGAAATTACAGGCAAAAAAGTATTGCCAAACGACAGCCACCGTAGGCGCATCAATGCCTAAAAGGTTTGGCCAAATCCACCAAGACACACGAGGCACGTTCTGTTGCTGAGCTAAGTTCACTTACTCCTACTAAGCCTCAGGATTACTCTCTGTCCATTCTCAGTTTTAGGTATAAACGAAAGGAGGTATTGGAGTCCCCATAGAATCTCCAATAGCCCGAAGAATCTCAGCTTCATTACTGGTAATTTTACCATCAGAAATGGCTGCCTTTCCACAAGCAATTAGAAGAGTCTTTTTTAGTGTCGGAACGCACTTCTCAAACGCTTTTAGGGCCTCATCCATTTGACCTATTCCACAATTCTCTGGGGACAAGAACTTAAGTTTTCCAGTGCCGGACAATTCAAGGACAGCAGCTCCTTTTTTGAAGGCTTGGAGACGATTAAGTTCATCTTCATTACCAAAACCTGCAATAGCAGAAAGAAGAACAGAAGATTCATGATTTAGTTTAGATAAGGTCTTAATCGTTTCGTTCGGAGGCTGGATCCTTCCAAAGAAAGTGTCTAGATGAAGTCTAATGTTTTTCTGTATCATGAATTCAAAGAGGTCCACCTGTTCATCAATGTTAATCAGTTCATTAATAATCTCACAGAATTGTCCGTACTCTTCGGGCGAAAGGCGCCTAAGAGCGGGGACAGCAAGATCCAATAAGGCAATCTTTTTTGTTGAGTGCATGTCTATGACCTGATCTGAAACAGTCTTAAAAGTTTTAGACACCTCACTCTCACACGTTCCCTTAATGACTTTTAATTGATTTCCTCTCACTAAGTCTTCTTCTGAAAGGAGTAGCGAATACACAACAGCGAGTGCCCCCGACTTCTGATGAACTAATGAAATCAAAGACTCATCTATCTCGGAAACAATTCTCTGGGCAACAACTACCTGATCCGCCATGATCTGACCAATTTGATTAAGATCTTTTTCCTGGAAAAAACCCTTCTCAGGATCAGACCTCTGCGTACTCGAATCTGAAAAAGAAGAGACCAAGGACTGCGTCTCATCCATACTGATTTGATCTGAATTTAATTTTGATCCCTCTGGCAAAGTTTGAAATCCATCGGAAGCACCTCCGATGGCTCGTATCCGGTCATCTATTGGAGGGTGTGTTGCAAGGAGATTGGATAATTTTTTCTTATAACAAGATCCAAAGAACATGTGACTTACTTCCTCCCCTCTCGGATGTTCAATTTTTGCACCAGCAAAACCTCCTATCTTTTTGAGAGCTCCAGAAATGCCTGAAGGGTCCCGAGTGAACTGAACGGCTGAAGCATCGGCCAAGAACTCTCGTTGACGAGAAACGGCAGCCTTAATGAGTTTGGCCATAATCGACCCCATCAATCCAATGAGAAGTAAGGCAAGTGAAACGACAATTATGAAAGCTGCTCCGCCCCCTTCCTTTGAGTTGGATCTGGACCGGGAAGAAGATCGACCAAAGCTTCGTAGCATAAATTTACCTACTATGAACATCATCAGAATGCCGTACAGAACTGACATCATGCGAATGTTAAGCCGCATATCACCATTCAGAATGTGGCTGAATTCGTGAGCAATGACACCCTGTAATTCTGAACGGTTTAATTTATTAAGACAACCAGCAGTCACACCAATTGTTGCATTGCTAGATGAATGGCCGGCAGCAAAAGCATTTATTCCATCCTCCTGATCCATTACATAGATGCTCGGAACAGAAACGCCTGAGGCAATCGACATCTCTTCGACAACATTAATGAGCCTCCTGTAACGCGGATCCTTGGTCGTTGGGTCCACTTCCTTTCCGCCTAGGGATTTAGCCACCGCGGCCCCACCCTCGGACAGGGTCGAAATTTTAAATAACGTAGATAATATAATTAATACCAATACTCCTAACGCAGAATAAAGAAAAAATTCTGGATCAAAAAAACTTTGCCTCACTAATGAATTTGTCTGAGCAGATTGCTGGACTAGAAACAGGTACCTAGCTCCCAATACTGCAAATCCGAAAGAACATACAATGCCAATGACAGCTACAATATAATAGAAAATAAGATGCTTGGAATTCTTCCTTGCAAGTTCCTGACGATCAAAGAAATCCATTCCCTAGAAATAACCATCAACAAAGTAATGGAACTTAAAACTCAACAGTAACCTTTTCTTTCTTATCCTCACTCACCTCATAAAGTGCTCTGTCTCTAAACCCAAAGAGTCCAGCAATAATATTAGACGGAAAGACTTCTCGCTTAGTATTGTAAGCAGTCACGCTGTCATTGAAGTGTTGCCTTGCAAAAGCAATTTTATTCTCGGTCGTACTGAGCTCTTCCTGCAATGTGCTCATGTTCTGATTGGCCTTGAGATCGGGATAACTTTCAGAAAGAGCAAAAAGATTTCCCAGTGCACCGGATAGCCCTGATTCCGCAGCCATGAGTGCTCCCATGCTATCCGGATCTCCAATATTTGAAGATGTATTCTTTCTTGCCTGTACGGCCGTGTTCCGGGCCTGAATGACCGCATCCAAAGTTTCCCTCTCATGCTTCATGTAACCCTTAACTGTTTCAACAAGATCAGGGATCAGATCAAAGCGACGCTCTAGTTGGACATCAATCTGAGCCCATGCATTTTCGAATTTATTGCGCAATTTGACAAGCAAGTTGTACATGCCGCTTATCATAAGAACAGCAATAATGAAAATGCCGGCTAATACGCCTAGGGTAATTAGTGTACTTGGTGTCATTTAAACTAAAGTAACATTTTATTGAAGATAGCACAAGGAAGGACAAAATACTACATATCGCTATTACAATTCTCCGTAATTTTTATAATCTAAAGTATCTGTATTAATCAGTTTGAATAAATTGAAAGGAACCTGCAATTTTAATGAGACTCTTGTCAGAGAAGGAATCCAACTCGACCGGCAAGATCCTCAGGTCCTGCAATTAAACCTTGGGAAGCTATGTAATTTAACCTGCTCGCACTGCCATGTGAATGCAGGACCGCACCGCAAAGAAGTCATACAATCCGATACAGTTACCAAAATTCTGGATTGGTTTTCAATGACAAATATCCCAACACTTGACCTTACGGGAGGCACACCGGAAATGATTCCTGACTTCCGCAGGATAGTTGAAGAAGTAAGAAATTTTTCTACTCCTCGAAAAATCATTGATAGGCTCAACGCCACCATCATTGAGGAACCGGGATATGAATGGGTCGCTGAATTTCTTGCTAGACATGAAGTTGAAATTATTGCCTCAATGCCTTGCTACGAACCAGAGAACGTGGAAAAGCAACGAGGTAACGGAGTCTTCAAAAAAAGTATCTCTGCTTTTCAAAAATTAAATAGGCTAGGTTACGGATCAGATTCAAGGCTAAAGATCCACTTCGTTTATAATCCTTCCGGCGATTTCCTGCCACCGGACCAAGTAGATCTTGAAGCCCAATACAAGACAATGATGAAGGATCATTTTAAAATCGAATTCGATCAGCTTTACTGTATTACCAATATGCCCATTGCCCGATTTGCCAGTTGGCTCAAAAGAGAAGGCCGGCTCAATGATTACAACTCACTTTTAAAAGATGCCTTCAATCCTGAAACTATTGACGGGCTAATGTGCAGGGACACAATTAACGTTAATTGGCTCGGTGAGGTTTTTGATTGTGATTTTAACCAAATGCTGAACTTACCCACATATAACAAAAAAGATTCAATCAATGTATGGGAAATTAATCTAAAAGAATTTTCTACTGCGCCTATAAGAACAGGTACTCATTGCTTTGGATGCACTGCAGGTTCAGGCAGCTCCTGCGGAGGCTCTTTATTAGATTAATTAATCATACCATAAATTTTCTCTATTCAGTTCAGAAAAATCACTCAAAAGGAACGCTGAAACATAAAGATTTTCTCTCTAAAAGATTGGAAAATATAGTATTTAGATAAGCCTTTTTTCTGTGAGCTTGTTCTATTTTTACCTATTAGCTAATTTCACATCATGTTCTTCCGCGGTTTTATTCTGAGTCTTTTTCTAATCATCCTCACGCAATATACTTTTGCGTTACCTGAATGGATATGGACGAAAAATAAAAAAAAGACAACAATACGATACGACTTTGAGAAAAAACTCGAAGATTTAATGTCAGCAGAATTACGTATTGTATCGGATTATGCCAACGTTTCAGTTGTCTTAAACGATGATTTAGTCGGAATCGCTGAAGGATTTGGGCCAGTGCTGAAAGTTAACATATTGGATCATCTGGTTGATGGTAAAAATGAAATAATTCTAAGCGCACGATCAACAGGAAAAACACCTGCATTAGCACTAAAAATTGAACTCGTTGATCATTCTAACAAAAATCAAATCATTGCAACTTCGGCAGACTGGAAACCCGAAGGCACTAATTCAAAAATCATAAGTTTGGGTGACTTGGCCGTCGAAAAATGGTGGAATTTATCGGACCTCTTGATTGATGAAGTCGATGATTATACACAATGGAAACGAGCTAGTAATTCAGAGAAAGCTACTGACCCATCAAGTTTCCAAATCATCCCAAACTATAAAGTCGAACTGCTCCGTTCAGCCTTACCCGAAGAAGGTTCATGGGTAAACATTGCCTTCGATCCTAAGGGCCGGATCACGGTGGCACGGGAAGACAAAGGATTGATCAGGTATTCATTGTCAGATAACTCCGAGAAAATTGTTAAAGCAGAAAAAATAAATGATGATCTGAAAGAATGTCGAGGACTCCTATACGCTCATGGAACTCTGTACGTTCATGCTAACAACTCAAAATCTCTATATCGGTTAGAAGATAAAGATGAAGACGGAACATTCGAAACAAGGAATCTTCTCCACATGAGTGAGGGTGGATTTGGACACGGAAGAAACGATCTAGCAATGGGTCCTGAAGGTAAAATATACGCAATTAATGGTGACTCAGTGAACTTACCTGAAGGAATAATAAATAGAATGTCTCCCTTAAGAAATAAACACCTACCCTCACCTAAAAATGAAGGCCATGTCATACGGATGGATTCGGATGGAAGAAATAAGGAGATTTTTTGTGCAGGTCTAAGAAATCCATATGGAATCGATTTTAATGAGGATGGTGAAGCTTTTACCTATGACGCTGATGCTGAATTTGATATGGGCACTCCCTGGTACCGTCCGACCCAGATCAAACACTTAACGAGTGGTGCAGATTTTGGTTGGAGAGCAGTGACAGGAAAATGGCCCCCCTATTATCCGGATCATCCCGATAATGCTCAGCATTCCGTGCACATCGGCAAAGGATCTCCGACAGGAATACGTTTTGGAACTAAGAGTAATTTTCCACAAGAATACAAACGAGCCCTTTATGCTCTTGACTGGGCATATGGAAGAATCATTGCAATTCACTTTGTAACCAGAGGGTCGACTTATATGGGCGCATCAGAAGTGTTTCTGAGAGGTAAACCATTAAATGTCACTGATCTGGACTTCGGTCCGGATGGAGCAATGTATTTTGTGACCGGCGGAAGAAAGACCAAGAGCGGACTGTATCGGGTCTCATACATCGGGAAAGAAGTGAATGAGCGTAACATGACTTTGCAGGAAAAGATGAGGAATGAATCATCTCACAAACACCGTGAACAACGAAAAAAAATAGAAAAATCACACAAAAGTAAAACGGCCATCCCATTCGAAGAAGTCACTGATCCACGCATTAGATACGCTTCAAGAATTAGTGCTGAACACAATGCTAACACTTTTATTTTTTCACCTGAAAAAATTAATAACAGCACTTTTCTGGAAGATTCAATTCCTGACCTAGATCACTTAACTGCCAAATTAAATATTGCTTCAGAAAAAGAAATTACAGAGCTCATCGAGACTGAGGAAATAGAGAGAAAAAATGGACTTCTGAACAAATTAATGGACTGGGGAAAAATGATTCCATCCAAACAGTTCGAATACATTAATATCATTCGTCGTTTAATCTCTAGACACAAAATCCCAGAACAGGCAAAAGAACAAATTATTGAATCACTCGGAAAGAATTTCCCTTATCAATCAGCAAAAATTAATATGGCTGTATCGCCATTACTCATTGATCTGGACCCTGTCCGTACCGTTCCTAAGGTTATCGAATTCCTGCAAGGAGACTGCTCTCAGCGTGAAGGAATCCATTATCTATTTCATTTAAGAAAAACCACTTTGGGATGGTCATTAGAATCGCGAAAAATATTCTTTGAAATCCTTACTAAACACGAAACCCTTTTAGGGGGACGGGGATTACCTCAAGCACTCACGGCAATTCGAAAAGAATCAACATCAACATTAACAGAAAAAGAAAAAGAAAAACTCAGTACCGTCCTTGCCTCTCGCCCGTCCTTGCCTGAATTTCCTGATCGATCAAATCGTTCCGTTACTAATTCATGGAACATTAAAAAATTTAAAGGACTATTAAATTTCAATATAGACAAGCGTAACTTGATGAATGGTGAAAAAGTTTTCGAGCTAGCTCTCTGTAGTCGATGCCATCAATACGGTAGAATTGGATATCCGATCGGCCCAGATCTGACCAACGTAGCGAACCGATTCGGAAGAGAAGATCTACTTCGAGAAATATTATTACCTTCTAATTCTATAGCAGAGAATTATCAAGCGGTAGAATTGAAGCTCCAAGAAGGAAACATTCTCAGGGGTCAAGTCATACCAAATTTAGATTACCGTGTACCCTATATCCAAATTGCTGAAAATTCACTTTATCCAAATAAAACAACTAAAATCGATAAGGCCAATATCATCGAGCGTTCAAACTCTAAAGTTTCTCTTATGCCATCAGGTCTATTGAACTTATTTACTATGGATGAAATTCTTGACCTATTAGCATGGCTAGAAAATCCTTCACAATAGTCTACTCCCAGGACCTGATAATTTGAAAGTTAGCCCATTATCTTATGTGCAATTTCACCATGCACATCAGTGAGTCGGAACTCCCTGCCATTACTATTAAAAGTAAGCCTAGTATGATCAAGTCCAAGCATATGAAGTATAGTCGCATGAAGATCATGAATCGTCATTCTATCTTCAATAGCATGATAACCAAACTCGTCAGTAGCACCGTACCGAATGCCCGACCTTACACCGCCACCAGCCATCCACATAGTAAACCCGTCCGGATGATGATCACGGCCCACTTCACCATTGCCTTTTTGAGATGTTGGAGTCCTTCCAAACTCTCCTCCCCAAATGACCAATGTGTCTTCAAGTAATCCTCTGGCTTTGAGGTCCTTTATGAGGCCAGTAATTGGCTTATCTATTTGCTTCACATTAATTGAATGTCCTTTCTCTAAATGCGAGTGCTGATCCCACTGTTCATTATTAAATGGAAGACTATTTGCATGACTTACTTGAATGAACCGGACCCCTCGTTCAGCTAAACGCCTAGCAAGAATACATTGTCTGGCGAAATTATCTGTCTCAGAGCCGTCCATACCATAAAGTTCACGGGTTATTTTTGATTCATTTGAAAGATTCGTAGCTTCGGGAGCAGTCATCTGCATCCTGAAAGCTAATTCAAAGCTAGACATTCTTGCATCCAAATCCGTTCCACCGAAATTATTTGAACCGTGAAGCTTACGTAAAAGTTCAATCTGTAATTCTTGTTCTCTTCTACCAGCACTAGGATGACGCATATAATGGAACTGAGCATCCTTTGCCGGAGTATTAGGATACCCCGGCGTTCCTAACGGAACACCTTGATGCTGCGCTGGAAGGAAAGCCGATCCAAAATTATTAACTCCCCCATGAAGAGAAGTTGGACAAATAGTTACAAATGCTGGGAGGTTTCTATTTTCGGTGCCAAGACCGTAGCTGACCCATGAACCCATGCTCGGTCTAAGTAGTGCCTCATCACCAGTATGCAATTTCATGCAAGCACCACCATGTGAGACATTAGTTTCACATAATGAATTAATCATACATAGATCATCTGCAACTTCCGGAAGATGTTCCCAAAGTTCGGACATCCAGTGACCGCACTGACCAACTTGTCGAAACTTCCATGGAGGAGCAAAAATATTACCTCTTGCAGCGAATTGGACAGATCGTTCAGGAAAAGGCAACGGCTTGCCATGCTCACTATAAAGTTTCGGTTTATAGTCGAAGAGATCCACATGCGATGGGCCTCCGTGCATGAATAAGAAAATTATTCTTTTTGCACGAGCAATCTGATGCGGAAAATGGATTCCTGAATCTGCAGAAGAATTCTCTTGTAAAATAGAGTTCAAAGCAATGCCCCCAAACCCAACACAGATGCGATTTAGCGCTTCTCTTCGTGAAATAAAATTACCAGACATGGAGAAACTCATTCGAAATTAATAGCGTATGGCACAATGACTCCCAGGCTTTTTTCTTTCCACTTATCTTTGAATGCTTATCAACAAAATGACTAATCCAATGCATCTCCTCGGAGTTTGGAACTCTAGAAAAAAGCGTTAAATATAACTCACGCACTTTCCCTTCTCCGATTCTAAGAGCAAGGCTTTGAGCCTGACCAATTAAAAATGGATTATTCATCATCAATAGGGCCTGAGTAGGTACAGTGGTTTGCGAACGTTGCCCAACGGTAGTCGTTGCGTTCGGGAATCCAAGAAGAGTCAGCAAGTCATACAAATGAGAACGCACAACAGGAAGATAAACGCTCCGGTATTGATAATTTTCATAGCTCTGACGATTCTTGAGAAGATCCGAAGGTGATGGGTCTTGGCTCTTTACCACAAGAGGTGAAGCAGGAGGGTCCATATTTAAGTTACCGGAAACCATTAGTACTGAATCTCGAAAAGATTCCGCCTCAAGGCGGCGCACATCACGATGCCAGTAAAGTGAATTTCCAGGATCCTTCTTTTCCGCCAATGAATTGGAATTATCCGCTCCCATCTGATACGTATTGGAGAACATAATCTTACGATGAAGCATCTTAATAGACCAACCATTTCGTATAAAATCATTTACTAAATAATCCAACAACTCTGGATGAGAAGGCTCAGCTCCCGTCGTTCCAAAATCATCTACAGTAGAAACAATTCCCTTACCAAAGTGCCAATACCAAATTCGATTCACGATGACCCTTGCCGTGAGCGGATGATCAGGCAGGGTCATCCACTTTGCCAACTCAAGCCTCCCACTCGAACCATCATCACAGGCAAGAACATTGCGGGGAGAAACCCTTGAAAGAAATCCGCGAGGAACTAATTCTCCTTTTTCATGCGGATCACCCCTTAAATTAATATTTGTATCAGCCACATCACCGTCTTGAACTGCCATGACCTTGTATGTGTTATTTTTATCAGTCTGGATCCCCGCCCTCTCATCCTTCAAATTATCGATCCTTAAGCGCAATGACTTCACTTGGTCGGGAGAACGAACGCGCGTCAAACGGATCCGATCCAGATGAGACATTAGCGGTTTAGATTCGACTCTAAAAACATGTTCTCCAGAATTTAAATGGACATACGTTTCGTGATTCCATCGCTGATACTCTGAACTCCATCCCCCAGTCACGTCAGCCAGCACTGGAATCATCTTACCCTTATCACCATCAATAATCAAACTCCCCGGTCTTGACCTTTCCGCAGCATAACGGAAATCAACAGAGTAAGTCCCCTCGGTTTGAATTTTTATCTCATATTCGACAAAATTTTCTTGGCTTCCAGGATCAGATATATAAGTAGCTTCATTGTCATTATTTCCTTGAATGATGGACACATTGCCACGAACAAATTTTTCAGCTTCCCACTGCACAATCGATTCTTCATCCACGAACTCAGAGAACTTGCCTTCAAGATCATCTAACTGATCTTTAATCAGCTCTAGGCGCGCTTTCTTTTTTGCTTCCCTCTGCTCATCTTCAGGTTTACTCAAAGACTGATCTTCTATTTTAGTACTGTGAAATATTCCAGCAAGAGCATAATAGTCTACCGTTGGTATAGGATCAAATTTGTGATCATGGCAACGAGCACAAGAGACACTTATGCCCATAAAAGAACGGCTCATAGTATCAATCTGTTCATCAATGATATCAGCTCTTTTCTTAACCCCATCTTTTTCCGCCAAAATCTTTGTGCCTATTGCAAGGAAACCAGTAGCGGTCACACGACGTTGGCGTTCATTAGAATTACTTTCAAGAAGATCTCCAGCCAACTGTTCAATTATAAATTCATTGTAAGGTAAATCACTATTAAATGCATCAATGACATAATTCCGATAACGCCAGGCATGAGGGTAAGCATGGTTTTCATCTCCTCCGTTGGAATCACCATACCTGGCAACGTCCAACCAGTGACGACCCCACCTCTCCCCATACTGTGGCGAATCCAGTAAATTGTTTACGATCCTTGTAAAGGTCTCAGGAGAATGGTCTTTCAAGAATTCTTCTACTTTTTCAGGACTCGGAGGCAAACCAATTAAATCATAATAAATTCTTCTGATCAGCTGAGCTGGCTCAGCCTCCTTGGCAGGTGTAATATCAGAATCTTCTAGATCTGCCAAAATGAAGTTATCAATTTCATTTTTAACCCATGCTTCAGTTTTAACTTTTGGAACAGAATAAACTTTTGGCGATACGAAGGACCAATGTTTGCCGCTATCTTCTGCACCAAAGGCATTAACAATTAATAGAAATGCAATAAATCGGAATATGATCCTGTGAAATCCACCCAAGTCTGCGAAAAACATAAATTAATTGTTCATCAAACGTTAGTAAGAAGCAACCCTAGGACGTAATTGAATTAATAAAAATTCCCAATAAATATAGTAGAAAACTCAAAATTATATAGTTCTTCTAAAAATAGATCCTACTACTAACCCCGCTAATATGTTCTTTTAAATCTGATCAATAATATCATTGAATGTCTGACTTGGCCGCATCGCCGCCAACACTTTCTCCTCATCGGGTCGATAATATCCTCCAATATCAACGGGACTGCATTGCACTCCCATAAGCTCTGAAACTATCTTCTCTTCATTCGATTCCAATGACTCAGCAATCGAGACAAATTCCTTCTTGAGTTCCTCATCCTCATTCTGGTCTGTCAGTGCTTGAGCCCAGTAAAAGGCAAGATAATAATGACTTCCGCGGTTATCATGCTCACCTGCTTTTCTTGAAGGAGATTTATTTTCCAGTAAATATTTTGTAGTCGCAGCATTCAATGTTGCAGCAAGTATCCGCGCTTTATTATTATCAAAATTTTCAGCCATATGTTCTAGCGAAACTGCCATCGCCAAAAACTCACCTAATGAATCCCATCTCAGATGATTTTCCTGCTCGAATTGTTGCACGTGCTTAGGGGCAGACCCTCCCGCACCCGTTTCAAATAATCCACCACCATTCATTAGCGGAACTATTGATAACATCTTTGCACTAGTGCCAAGCTCAAGGATTGGAAAGAGATCAGTGAGATAATCCCTCAATACATTACCTGTTACAGAAATTGTATCCTTACCTTTCTTGATACGCTCAAGAGAAAGCAGTGTCGCCTTTGCAGGTTCTAGAATCTGGATATCTAATCCGTCCGTGTTATGATCTTTTAGGTAAGATTCCACTTTCTTAATCAGTTCAGCATCATGAGATCTTTGATGATTTAACCAGAACACTGCAGGATCGCCAGTGGCACGAGCACGGTTAACTGCAAGCTTCACCCAATCCCTTATTGGGTCATCCTTCGTCTGGCACATCCTCCATATATCTCCACCAGAAACTGAATGTTCGATTAGAGTATTACCCTCAGCGTCAATGACACGAATCACGCCATTGCCGGGTGATTGAAAAGTCTTGTCATGAGATCCATATTCCTCAGCCTTTTGAGCCATGAGCCCAACATTCGAAACTGTCCCCATTGTTGTAGGATCAAAGGCACCATTCTCTTTGCAAAAATCAATGGTGGTCTGATAAACAGAAGCATAACTACTGTCAGGGATTACTGCTAAAGTGTCCTGTGTTTCACCGGCACTGTTCCACATTTTTCCTGACTCTCTTATCATTGCAGGTATTGATGCATCTATGATCACATCACTCGGCACATGAAGGTTAGTAATACCCTTATCAGAATTCACCATCGCCAAATCAGGCCCCTTCTTATAGCAATCAGAAATACAATCCTCTATCAGGGACTTCTTTTCGGGCGATAATTGTTCAATTTTTCCAATCAAATCACCAAATCCATTATTAAAATCAACACCAAGCTCATCGATTTCAGTTCCAAAATTTTCTATTAACTCTTTAAAGAAAACTTGAACACAATGACCAAAAATAATAGGGTCAGATACTTTCATCATCGTTGCTTTCATATGCAATGAAAATAGGATCCCCTTATCTTTAGCTACAGTAATTTGCTCAGATAAAAAATCAAGCAACGCATCTTTCTTCATCCGCGTTGCATCAATAACTTCACCACTTATAAGGGGCGCAGGTCCCTTAAGGACACTCGACTCACCATCATCACCAACAAAAACAATGCTGTAATCTGTATAATCTTTAACCGTGATTGACTTTTCATTGGAACAAAAGTCATCCGCTCCCATTGTGGCCACTTCGGTCTTGGAATCAGCTGACCATTCACCCATTCTGTGCGGATTATTTCTGGCATATTCCTTTACAGCGCTCGGAGCTCTTCGATCAGAATTACCTTCACGTAAGACAGGATTGACCGCACTACCTTTGACTCTATCATAACGGCCCTTAGCTTCACTCTCTTCATCTGTACCAGGATCCTCTGGATATTCCGGAACATCAAAACCATTACTCTGAAGCTCACTAATAGCAGCCTTTAATTGCGGAACCGAAGCACTGATATTTGGCAATTTAATAATATTTGCCGCTGATGTCTTTGCCAACTCTCCAAGCTCGGAAAGAGCATCATTAAATTGCTGGTCTTCTTTCAGGCAATCTTGAAAATTAGCTAGGATCCGTCCAGATAAAGAAATATCTCTGGTCTCTACGCTAATTCCAGATGATTTCGTGAAAGCCTGAATTACCGGAAGTAATGAGTAAGTAGCTAGAGCAGGCGCTTCGTCCGTCTTCGTATAAATTATAGCAGGGGGTTGTAACATTTGATGGTTTGAAAATAATTGACTAGGTCCTGTGAACGAGGCGACTTAAGCAGGGACAGACAAAAGGTCAAAGATAATTAATATACTATCTAATTGACTTGATGAATATGCACGTCCTGCTGCGGGTAAGGGATACTGATTCCAGCCTGATCAAATTCGGACTTAACTCTCTTAAGAACATCCCAGTGAACTTGCCAATAATTCTCGGTCTTCACCCACGGACGACAGATGAAATTAACTGATGAATCAGCCAATTCATGCAATTGAATCACGGGCTCAGGTTCATCAAGAACTAACTCGTGTTCTCCAACAATTTTCTCAAGAATTTGCTGTGCCTTTTCAGAATCATCATCATACCCAATGCCAAAAATCATATCAACTCGCCTTTCCGTATTGCGCGAAGAATTAGTAATAATTTGCCCCCAAACATTCTTGTTAGGAACAAGAACAAGCTTGTTATCGAATGTTTTGATAGTGGTACTGACTAGACTGACCTGACCAATCTTTCCGGACACTCCACCCACTTCGACCATATCACCCACATCAAAGGGGCGATAAATGAGTAACATTACACCAGCTGCAAAATTACTAAGAGTGTCCTGTAATGCAAAAGCGATAATGAACGAAGCTCCTCCGATCACTGTAAGAAGAGCCGCAACATTAATTCCGACTGTTCCAAGCGCGACCAGCAAACCAACCAACATCATAGCTCTAAAAGAAATCTTAATCATGAACTGCTCAAGGAGTTCAGAAAATCGATTGCTTTTTTCAGTAGCACTGCGCACTACTCGGCGCACAAATCCCGCCAATACCCAGAAAATCATCATTATCACAGAAAACTTCAAGATCTGAATTCCCCACTTAACCCCACCCTCTTTTGAAGAAATCCATGAAGAATATCTAGTCAAAAAAGAACGGTTCTCATTAACAGCTACCTGTATTCCTGAAACAGCATCGGCATAAATTTTCAAATCACTCGAATCACCACCCTTTTTCTTAAACTCAGCAAGAACAGTTCTGAGAAGAGCCAACTGTTTAACTTTAACGTCTACGAGTTCATTCTTTTTTTTCTCATCGTCTGAGCTTGATTCCTCCTTCAAGCTAATATCCGAAATCTTTTGGACTGTTTCCTTCAAGCTATTTCTCCATGCATGTGAAACCTCTTCCAATTCATCTCTAGTCATTGGATTCAGCATGAGTTTTAATTGCACCTCTTCCAATGAAGGGTCACCAATCCTCATCTTTTCGGAATCAATTGCTAATTCATCAGCTAATAGGGGGAACGCCCCAACAAAAATCAGTGATAATAAACCTTGGATAAGAACAGATAAATTTCTCATATTTAGATAAACATTAACTCACTAATCTCGCAAAATATAAGTTTACCGCAAGCCCTGGATTTATCCAAGAAAACTGAGGACAATATGGATGTAATCACTCTGACCTTTAAGCTATTAAATGAGAGATTTCACCAGTACTTTCAGCATATCGATCCATTTCCAAACCTAAAACTTTCGCTTGAGTTAGCCATAAGTTAGCTAAAGGCAAACCATGATATAGTTGCTGGTATTTTCCTCCCTTCTTTGGAACTGCCCCTGAATGATCTGAAAGATTGATGTGTTTACCAGTGATCAATTTTCCTCCTCCAGAGCCTGCCATAATGATTGGAAGAGCACTGTATTGGTGAGTCGAACCATCACCCAAACCCGATCCATAGGTGAAGAGAGTATTGTCGAGAAGGGTCGTTCCGTCAGCTTCTTTGATCGAGTCCATCTTCTCAACTAAATAGGCAAATTGCTCCATATGAAAATGGTCAACTCTTAGTAGATCCTCAATGAAACGACCTTGGTTGTGTGACATTTGATGGTGGCTTCGGGGCTTTTCAAATAGAGTCTCATACATATATGGAGTATCCCAACGCTCAGGACCCACCATAAAAGTAGCAACGTTTGTTAAACCGACCTGCAAAGCCGTCACCATGAGATCACCCATGAGTCTTATATATTTCCCTCTCGGCAAATGCGCATCGGCCGGCTCCTCGAACTTAGCAAAAAATAATTCGTCGCGAAGATTTTCGAGTCTTTCCATCTGCTCTTCGATGGTCCTGATCGAATCAAAGTATTCCGAGAATTTCTGCTTGTCATCATATCCAAGCTGACGCTGCATGGATCTGGCATCCTGTAACACCAAGTCAGTTATATTTTTATTTGACTGTCCTTCCTGCGTTCCGAAAAGACGATGGTAAACTTTCCGAGGATCTCTCATGCTTGGAGCTACGTGCTCAGTCCCATACCAAGAAATATTGTCAAACTGGATCGACTCCTTATTATCCTTGTGACTATTACAGCTAAACTCCAGAGTACGAAAAGGAGTGTCACGGCCAATCTTCTCGGCCACTATATGATCTAATGTACGAGATTGCGGATAAGGAGACTGAGTAATTGTATGAGGGGCCGAATCTGTAAGAAAACATGAAGCACATTGCGCATGAACATCAGTCCCCTCCTGGAAGGTCCGATCCAGCCCCGTAATGAAAATAACTTTCTCCTTCATTCTCTCGAGCGGCTTCTGTGTAGGAGTCAGTTTTAACGGATGAGTACCGACCTTAATTTTGGCATCATTTTTTACTTCAGTCCTACTACCATTAAATTTAGGAATTGCCGCATTATCTTCACTCGGGAAAAAACCCCTACGCACTACACCGATTGGCACATAAAACCAAGCTGCTCGGACGGAAGGCTTTATGGACTCTGCAGACTTTGATAAACTTTCCATCCATGGAATAGCAAGCGCAGCTCCGCTCATACCTCTCACAAAATTCCGTCGACTATTATGGTAAGATTTCATTTCTTTATGACGGCTCTAAATGTCTCTCAAAAATCAATTTTCGTTAGGGATAAATTTGCTTTGGAATGGTTTGCTGCGGATGATTCCATGAATCATGGTCCGTAAACTATAATTACGCTCAGCGGTAATTTTTGCAACCAAATCCAGAGCTTCAGAGTCCGCTAAAGTGACTTCACGACCTAGTGCAAAAGCCAATAAGTGTGCAGCCAAAGCACGGGCAAAACGGTTCTTCTCTATAAGAATAGCATCCTTAAATTCGATAATACTGGAAAATTCATGCTTTCTAAATAATTTGCCAGACGAATCCACTTTTTGGCCATTCTCGTAATTATCTCGCCATCGACCCACAGCATCAAAATTCTCTAAAGCAAAACCAAGAGGATCAAGTTTCACATGACATCCAGCACAATCAGCACGTTCACGGTGCTGTGCAAAGCGTTCACGGAATGTTCTCTTCTTAGCATCATTAGGATCTTCACGCTTAAGCGGCGGAACATCGGCTGGAGGCGGTTCTGGAGGATCGTTGAAAATGACACCAGCAATCCATGCGCCTCGTGTTATGGGCTTAGTTTCTTCGGGTCCTGATGTCATTGTGAGAACTGCAGCAGATGTAATGACTCCGCCCTGACGACGATCAGTCAAAGCAACACGTTGGAATGACATTGTAGTTGGGCCTCCGAGCCTACCATTAATTTTAGGGTCATACCATTTAGCAAGACGCGTAGATCGGAAACTGTAATCTGAATCAATTAGTTCAAGGATAGAACGATCCTCTATCAGTACATTTTCAAAAAGCAGCAGCGGCTCCATCATCATATCCATAGTGGTTCGATAATTTGGTGGAGCATAATAAAAGTCCGGATATTTCTTTACGTCCGGAACCGAAGAAATGATTCGATCCAATTGCAACCATTGGGCAGGGAAGCTATCACAGAAACGTTTGACTCGACGATCCTTAAGCATTCGATCCACTTGCTGATTTAGAATAGCAGGATTTGATAGATGGCCAATCTTTGCAGATTCCAGTAAGATTTTATCAGGCAAGCTCCCCCAAAGAAAAAAAGAAAGTCTAGAAGCCAACTCATAATCATCAATATTTTCAATGGAACCTTTTCCTAATTGTCTATCATAAAGATAAAGAAATCGCGGGGATGCCAGAACGGCCGACACTGTTTCCTTCATGGCATGAGTAAAGGATTTACCCGAACTGACGAGACTCTCAACGTGCCCGGCATAGCGCTCAATTACATTTTCTTCGACAGGCCTACGAAATGCCTTCGACAAAAAGGGGTATAACCGTTCTCTGGATATCTGTAGAATATTGGATCCTTGCTTAGGCTCCGCGAATAAAGCATTCCATAAACCGCAAGTCTTATTGTTAAAATTAGAACTTTGCACAATCGAACTTGCTAAAGTAAGGAAGCTTTCCATCAGGAAAGGTGATAAGGAAAGGTGATCTCCCCGGTTATCGAAACCATTCTCCGCTCGAAGATCCTGAGGGAATGGAGAGACCCCGGCCAGCCGAGGTTCAATCAATCCCGACTTTCCTAGAGGACGACTACTCACTGTCATCTTGTCTGGCATTTTACCAGTCTCAGGATGAAAATAATTGCTGCGATCCCTCATCATTTTTTCAGGGAGCGGGTAAACTTCAACTTTCAGATTCAGAAGATCCTTAACGGCATTAGCATATTGAAAGCGATTCATTCTACGAATAGGAGTGCGGCCAAAAGACTTAGTTTTAAGTATCGACACCTTTAATATTGCCTCTAATTCCGCGAGAATTGATTTCTTTTTTGATTCCGGTATTGGAGGCTCATCTTCGGGCGGCATCTCACCATCCTCTATGGCTGTAATTATTTTTTCTATTCGTTCAGCATCTTCTTGAAATTTGAGCAAGGTGTTAATCTCCAGAAGATTTAACTTCCCTTTAACCTTACCTTTTTCTCCATGACATTTGGTGCAGTTTTCTTTAAAGACCGGATTAACTAGATCATCAAAGGAATCCTTTCTTTCTAACGCCTTCACATGAAGCGATAAAAAAACAACCAATAACATTATGCAAACCTGCTTCATTTTTCCCTCAAGTACTATCCAATACCAAAACGGAACGGATCGGAATGATCAATGATAATATTAGTCTCTCCATTAACCCATGCCCGGCCACTTACTTTTGGAATTACTTTTTGATCTTCTAATGGTTTCACCTCACCCTCAAAGACAGTTCCCAAAATACTACTCTGCCTCCAAATCTGACCCTGTTTCAATTTTCCGGAAGCATGCAAGCAAGCTAACTTGGCACTAGTTCCGGTACCACAAGGAGATCGATCATACTCTCCTCCCGGACACATTACAAAATTCGTCGAATCCGATTTAACGGAATCAGAAGGAGGTCCAAAAATTTCAATGTGATCAATTTTACTACCATTATCGCCAACGATACCTGCAACTTCAAGTGCCTCCATTGCAGCAATCGAAAATGAGCTTAAATTCCTTAAGTTACTTAATTTAATTTCTGGCCCGTAACCTTCAATGAGATAAAACCAATTACCGCCCCAAGCAACATCTCCTAGAACTTTACCGAACCCTTCAACATCAATCTCAACATTACTCAGATAACGATAACTAGGAACGTTAGCCACACTCACAGAACCATCTGATCTCAATTCAGCCTTTATGATTCCAATCGGTGTCTCAATGTAATGGCTCCCGGCTGAAATGCGCCTCATGAATTCAAGAGTCTTAATTAGTCCCATAGTCCCATGTATGCATCCCTTCAAAACACCCGAATTATTAAAAAAAATAACACCTGCTGCAGACTTTGGATCAGTAGGCTCACAAAGCAAAGCACCTACCATTGCTTTAAATCCCCTAGGTTCGCTCAATAAAGCAGTCCTCAACCAATGCGCTTTTTCTTCAAACCGATCTCGAAGGTCTTCCATATTGCCTACTCCAAGATCAGGTGCACCATCAACAACTACTCTAGTCGGTTCACCAGCAGTATGTGAATCAATGACTTTAATCTTGTTAATATTTTGCGACATTACTGTATTTCTTAACTCTTTCGGTGCCGCCAGTCCAGCACTCACAAACATTAAATTAATTCATATCTTTTAAGCAAAGCGCCCTGGAAACAACGCATCTAATGGTAATTCGTTATGTTCATTGCAAAGGATATTTGCCATAATTTGACCAGTTATCGGACCAAGACTCAGACCCATCATTGCGTGGCCAGCTGCAATAAAAACACCATCCGCACCTGAGCCGGCAGGTCCAATGTAGGGTAGACCATCAGGCGAGCAGGGCCTGAGACCAGACCATCTCTTGATCCCATTAAAATGGTCAACTTTGAACTGAGGAAAGTATTGAGGAACTGACTTTAAAATACCCTTAACGCGGGAAGCATTTATTGATAAATCATTATCACCTAATTCCATAGTCCCTGCAAAGCGCAAAGAATCACCCATCGGAGTCACTGCAACACGAGCCTCATTGAGAATAGAACAGACGCGTGGTAATTGCACAGGTTCTGGCACGGTCATTGAATAACCCTTACCGGCCAGAATCGGAAGATCTAGTCCCAAATCACGGGCCAGAGATGATGACCATGCTCCTCCCGCAATGACAAATTGATCAGCTTCGATATTATCATTTAAGAATTCACTTCCTCCTAAATTAATACAACGCAAGGCTTTGGCTTTACCATTCTCTATAACAATACCATCGGCACAGACTTGATAATGTATTTCTCCTCCCATTCCAAGAATCTTTTTCCTCAGCTGATTTAAAAAGATACTAGGGTCTAAATGACAATCCTGTTTAAACCAAACCCCTCCTTCTACGTCCATTTCAATGTCTGGATCAATCTCAGCTAATCTTCTCGAATCACATACTTCTGCTTCAAGACCAAGATCATTAGCATCCAATGCCAGACGTGATTCTTCTTCAAGTGAATTAGACCGCTTGCAGAGCATTAATAGTCCCCTCTTAACTAATTCATAAGAACCGTCCTCTGCCAGTTCAACAAAGAGCTCGCGGCTCTTCAAATTCAAATCACGCAAAAGCTCACGGTTATTAATAACGTGATTTTTATTTGCTGAACGCCAAAACAGATACAGCCAACGCATTAATTTTCTGCTAGGTCTTAAACGAATCGAAAAAGGACTTTCAGAACTCAACATCCATCGAAGCCCCAAAGCTATCATTCCAGGCGCAGCAAGAGGAACAAAATGACTTGGTACAATCATTCCGGCATTCTCTATAGAACAATTATCCCCTTCTTCAGGCTCTCTTTCCAAAAGAACAACTTTTTTACCAGCTTTCAATGCATAATAAGCAACACAAAGCCCGATGACTCCCCCCCCAACAATCACGACTCTGTGCTTGTCTTGAAAATCATTTTGAGGAAAAGACATTAGTATAGATAATTTTTGCGTGTTAAATAGTAAGACCTGAAATACAAGTATTACAGCCTGCTAAATAAAGGTCTATTGAGAACTAACAAAAAGTAAGATTAAGCCTACTATAAATATCTCTTCATTCATAAGTTTTCCAGAACTGTTAAACTTTATATAATCAGCACCTAATATTTAAATTCACATGATTCCCAAGGTATTATTTCTCTTTCTCTCTATCCTGTTTTCCGTTGCAATCTCCAAGGCCAAACCCAATGTTCTTTTTATTGCAATCGACGATCAAAATGACTGGATCGGTTGCCTGGGAGGCCATCCACAAATCCAGACCCCGAACATAGATAAACTTGCAGCAAGAGGAACTGTTTTCCTAAATGCGCACTGCCAATCACCATTATGTAATCCATCACGGACGAGTCTAATGACAGGGCTACGTCCAACTACGACTGGAATTTACGGGCTATCTCCATGGTTCCGTGATGTTCCTAATTTGAAAGATCTGGTAACTCTACCGCAACATCTGAAATCACATGGATATAAAACGATGTCAGCAGGAAAAATTTATCATGGTAGATATGGAAGAAATCCAAAAAAAGATAAGGAGTTCGATGTTCTTGGTCCAGGAGCAACCGCGGCACCTTTTCCAGAAAAAAGATTAGTTAAAAAGACTCCTCAGTCTCACCGTTTAGTTGATTGGGGAACTTTCCCGCACAGGGACGAAGACAAGGGAGATTACAAAATAGCTAATTGGGCAATAGAACAAATTAATGCTAAGCCCAATGAACCTTTCTTTCTTTCGGTAGGATTCTTCTTGCCGCACGTCCCTTGTTTCGCAACCCAGAAATGGTTTGATATTTACCCTGAAAGCACTTTAAAACTTCCGCAAATTAAACGCAATGACAGGAAAGATACGCCTCGATTTTCCTGGTATTTGCATTGGAGACTTCCCGAGGTCCGCCTCAAATTCTTAGAAGAACACAATGAGTGGAAAAATTTAACCCGATCATATCTGGCATGCACAAGTTTTGTCGATGCCCAGGTGGGACGAGTTCTGGAAGCTTTAGACCAAAATGAATTAACCAAAAATACAATTGTTGTTCTATGGTCCGACCATGGTTGGCACATTGGAGAAAAAGAAATCACTGGAAAAAATACACTCTGGGATGATGGGACCCGTGTTCCACTCATCTTCGCCGGCCCCGGAATAAGCAAAGGACGCTGCACCCAACCCGCGGAGCTACTAGACATTTACCCATCACTTAATGAACTTTGCGGACTCCCATACAAGAAAGGTTTAGAGGGCATTAGCCTAATGCCTCAACTCAAAGACGCTTCAACAAATCGCGCCCGCCCGGCAATCACATGTCACAATCACGATAATAACGGAGTCAGGTCAGAGAAATGGCGTTATATCTTATACGCTGATGGGAGTGAGGAGCTTTATGACATGATAAAGGACCCTAACGAATGGACTAATCTTGCAAGCAGCGCCGAATATCGGAAAATAATGGAAAATCACCGCAAGTGGATACCAAAAGATAATCAGAAACCAGCACCAGGAAGTAAGCACCGCGTGCTCACTTATGACAAAGAATCTGGATCTGTTATTTGGGAAGGCAAACCCATCAAAAGGAACGAGAAGATTCCTGAAATTTAAATAGGGTATCGGCCTAATATTGTTTCAAATTATTGAGAATCTCTCTTAAAATTATTTTATTCGGCTTATTATTTTTATGGACTATACTGTAGTCCCCTATGAATCATTCCCCCAAGTGTTATCGATCGATAATCTTGATATGCTGTTCAATTTTATTTTTAATTTCTAGAGCCTTATCAGCTCCAATTATTAATGAATTCGTCGCCTTAAATAATTCAACACTTTACGATGAGGATGGGCAATCATCGGATTGGATCGAAATTTACAATCCACACCAAGACACCGTTGATCTTGAAGGATACTTCCTTACAAATGACCCGGATAATCTGAAAAAGTGGACATTTTCAAAGGTCTCACTAGCTGTTGATGGATATTTAATCGTGTTCGCATCTGGCAAGGACCGTGACAATGGTGAGCTCCACACAAACTTTAAAATTTCAAAATCTGGAGGATACCTTGGCCTCGTGGACCCTGATGGAAAAACCGTCGTTTCTGAATTATCTGAATTCCCAGTCCAATTCGAAGATTTCTCATATGGCATAAAAGCAGACGGGGAAAGCTTTTCAACTACACTAGTTAGGGAAGGAGATGCTTGTAAATTATTAGTGCCCACCAATGACATCGGAACTACTTGGCACTCTTTTAATTACAATGATGAAACCTGGTCCGATGCCACGACAGGAATTGGATATGAGCGCTCGAGCGGATATGAAAATCTGATAGGTGCTGGCGGTGATATTGAAGGGCAAACTTATGACACGAACTCTACTGCGTATATACGAATTCCTTTTTCAATCGATTCATTGAAAGGACTTTTCAGTCTTACTTTCCGAATGAAATACGACGATGGATTTATTGCATATATCAACGGCACAGAAATCGCTTCAGGAAATAAGCCTGGATCACCTGCCTGGAACTCAGACGCTAGCACTGATCATCCTGACAGCCAGGCAATCTCGTTCGTTGATACGGACCTGTCCACGCAAGCTTCAGAGATTGTCCGGACAGGTAACAATGTATTAGCAATTCATGTAATGAACGGTGACGCTAGGAGTTCTGACCTACTAGCCCTTCCTCGCCTCGAGGCTCAATTCATCATAAAACCTGATGAAGGAGCTGAACCAAAACCACCTGAATTAGGATATTTTCAAATTCCAAGCCCTGGAAAAAATAATGGATCCGACTCGGGTTTACCTTCCGGACCGGTTTTGATTTCTCAACCTGGCCGGGGTTTCATCGGAAACTTAACTTTAAGTTTATCCACAACATCACCTCAAGCACAAATCCGATACACAACTAACGGTTCATTACCGACAGAAGTATCACCTCTTTACACGGACAACACTATCACCCTCGAGAGTTCAACACTATTGCGTGCCCGCTCCTTCGAGGAGGGCTTGATAGCAGGACCAGTATCAGAGTCTGGTTATATAAGACTCTCAACAGACGCCCAAAACTTCAGTTCTGACCTTCCGATAATTATTATGGAACGGTTCTCAAATGGTGGCACTACAGCAGCTAATGGTAAAACCTTTACTTTCTTTGCATTCTTTGAACCTGATCCACAAACAGAGAGAACACGACTCAACGGACCCTACTCAATCGGTACACGAGGAGGATGGAAAGTAAGAGGATCATCATCTACAGGATTTAGTAAAAAAGCATTCTCCATTGAGGCATGGAACGAATTAAACCGAAACAAAAACATCTCCCCACTGGGGTTCCCGGAAGAATCAGATTTCATTCTAAATGCACGATCAGTGTACGATCGCAGTCTAATGAGAAATGCATTTATTTATGAACTCAGTAATCAGGTCGGAAGATATGCGGTAAGAACAAAATTCGTAGAACTTTTCAAAGATGATAACGGTGGAAATCTAAGTTATAGCAATGATTATGATGGGGTCTATACGTTCATGGAAAAGATCTCGCGTGACAAAGAACGTGTCGATGTCGAAAGACTTACTGAAAATGTATCTGAGGAACCTGAAATTACGGGAGGATACATTCTCAAAGTCGACCGCCTTGATCCGGGTGATTCTGGTTTACGAGCGGGCGGACAAACACTGGGATGGGTATATCCTAAAGAAGATAATGTTAGCTCCGATCAGTCAAACTGGGCCCGGGAATACATAAACGAGATGAGCTCTGCTCTTAGCACTGATAAATTCGGAGACTACATTAATACCCTTTCCTGGGTAGATCATCATTTACTAAATGTTTTAACACTTAATGCAGATGCGCTAAGACTCTCAACTTTCTTTCATAAAAAACGAAATGAAAAAATTGAGTATGGCCCAATATGGGACTTCGACCGATCAATGGAATCAACGGACGGACGCGATAATAATCCTTCAACATGGTCCGGAGGAACGTCCTATTTCACTTTCCCATGGTGGGGATCTCTATTTGATAACGAAAATTTCTGGCAAGTTTACATCGATCGCTACTTCGAACTTCGCGAAGGTGAATTTGCAACATCAAACGTACATTCGATCATCGATCGTATGGCAACTGAGCTCAATGAAGCTCAGGCAAGAAATTTCCAAAGATGGTCAGATCAGCCCCGTTTCGGCAGCTATCAGGGAGAAGTTAATCATCTCAAGGACTGGTTAGAAACTCGTCTCGATTGGATGGACAGACAATTTGCACCAAGGCCAACAACAAATAAATCGGCAGGATCTTATCCACCAGGTACAAAAATTACACTGAACGCAAATCTAGCGGGGAATCAGAACATTTATTATACCCTTGATGGAAGCGATCCTAGACCACCTGATCAATCAGGACCATTAAATGGAACTACCATTATCGATGAAGATATCGCTGCCCGAGCATTGGTACCAACCTCCAACATTAGTTCATCCTGGTACAGGGACTTAAACTTCAATGACGGATCCTGGATGCAAGGAACGAACGGCGTGGGTTATGAAAGGAGCAATGGTTATGATCCATACATCAGCATAGACGTTGACGATGAAATGAGTGGAAGAACTTCTTGCTATATCAGAATTAAATTCAATCTAACTCAAACAGATATTGAAAAGTGGAACTACATGATCCTTCAAATGCGATACGATGATGGATTCGTTGCTTACCTGAATGGAACACGAATCGCATCTGCGCAGGCACCTGGAAATCTAACTTGGAATTCATCAGCCACTCAAACACATGATGACGGATCGGCCACTCTATTTCAAAAGTTCGACACCAGCAATTTTATCAACCAGCTCAAATCAGGCCAAAATCTACTCGCCATTCACGCACTGAACGAAAGCACTTCAAGTAGTGACTTTCTAAATCAAGCTAAGCTGATCACTGGATTTGACGAAGGGGCTGGAGAAGGAGGCACTAACGGTTTCAAGTATACTGAACCAATCACTCTTCAAAAAACAGCACGAATCTTCGCCCGGGTCTTTGACAGTGATGGTGGAAACTCTACCAGTTCAGGACAGACCCCAGTAGGCACTGGCTGGAGCGCGCCCATGAAAGTCGAATATCTAGTCAATGAGGATCCAGCCTCAGCCTCTAATCTTGTGATTACAGAGATTATGTATGACCCCTATGAGTTCGCAGGGCCAAAAACAAATAACAGTGATTTCGAATGGATTGAACTGCAAAACACTTCACCAAATCCCATATCTCTTACCGATGTAAACTTTAATAAAGGCATCGAATTCACTTTACCTGGATTAACCCTCGAACCCAAACAAAGCACGGTCATCGTCGGAAACCTTAAAGAATTTGAAAAAATTTATGGCACTAACAGAAGCTATTCAATAGCAGGGGAATTCTCTGGAGCACTTAATAACGGGGGCGAGGACATACAACTGATCGCGGCCAGCGGAGAAATAATCCAGACAATTTCCTATCCTGACAACATTGCAAATGAAGGGTATTCGCTTGTCCTAGGAATTGATGAATGGCGCCAAAGCAGGACCCTTCTTGGTTCCCCTGGTATCAATGAACCAACTGAATTTGAACTGCCAAATATTTTCATTAACGAAGTGTTAAGTAATTCAGTGCTACCCCAAGTGGACACGATAGAATTATACAATCCTAATCCTTTTTCAGTTAACATCTCAGGATGGCTACTCACGGATAACCTTCGAGATCAGCTTAAATTTAAGATGCCTGATGGAACTGAACTATCTGAGAATAGTTATTCGGTTTTCACTGAAAATGATTTCGAAAATTTTGCGTTAGATTCATTCGGCGAAGAGGTCTTTCTAATTGCAAACAATTTAAACGATCAAAGGCTAGGTTACGTTGACGGATTCAAGTTCGGAGACTCTGCGTCTGGATCCTCTCTGGGCAGACACATAACATCTGATGGAAAGATTCGCTACGAACCGATGTCGACTCAAACATTTGGATCTGCAAATTCCGATCCTGTATCAGGTCCTCTTATAATCACTGAATTAATGTATCACCCTGAAAATAATAATACAGAATACATCGAAATTAAGAACATAGGATCCTCATCATTTAACCTTCAAGGCACAGAGATTAGCGGAATAGACTATCAGTTTGATGTTCCAGATTCTACTCTGGATCCTGAACATATTTTACTCGTCGTTAAAGAAGATCCTGCCACTTTCCGTAATAATTACAGTGTCCCAGAAAAGGTAGTAATTTATGGCCCCTTCGTTGGCTCCTTGGATAATGGAGGTGAACGAATTAGAATAAGAATTCCAGAAAATTCCGTAATAAATGGTGAACCTGATCTGAAAGTGTCTATTGATATCGCTGAATACTCGGATCAAGGCTCATGGCCAGCTTCTGCAGATGGTCAAGGAAGCTCATTACATAGGACAGATCCTATCAAGTATGCCGGAGATCCAACAAGCTGGAAAGCTGCGGCCCCTTCCCCAGGAATAACAAATAATGATGATTCCGACTGGAGAGAGCTGTTTTTTAGTCCTGAAGAAATTAGCAACAATACAATATCGGGGCCCCTCGCAGACGCGGATGCGGATGGTATTGCAAACATACTTGAGTACCTACTTGGTAGTGATCCAAGAAAACCTGAATCAAGAATATTTGAGGAATTTATGAGACAAGAACGAACCGATGAGACTGGCAAGTTCGAACTCAAAATTAAGCGTTTGAAAAATATTACCGGTTACGAAATCATTATTGAAAGTTCGACTGACCTAGTGAATTGGATCACGTCCGATGAGCAATTAATCTTAAAGAAAGAATCAGACAACGGGGACGGGACTGTCAATATAACGTATTCAACATCCGATTCATTAACTTCTAGAAAAATCTACTTCCGGATAAGAGCTGTTGAATCACCTTGATAAGATTCCCAAACAACCAAGAATTCTTTTGCTTCATCAGGATCATTTAAAATAACACCTCCTCCTTTGTATTTTTTCTTTCGTTGAATACTAAAATCAGCCCATCCATTAGGGTTGAGTTTTTTTTGTAATTCTAGTGCCACTCTTCCCATTGTCATCCGGACATTTAGCTCTACCACATGCCTCAGCATCAGCCCTCCATCATCATCACGCCAGACCAGAGAATCGACTCCGACTGGACCGCAATATCCTGGTAACAGATTTAATATGGCTGATGGTATCCTTTCATTATACCAAGAAATAAAATCAGCTTCCTTAAACAAAAATTCTGAAACCTCTGGACTGAGCATCTTGCTAAATCTTGGAGCCAATCTTATCCCTCTGAACTGTCCCCTGGAATCATTAATAAGCTGAGTCATTCCTAGACATTCGATCTCGCCATTTTGTATTTCATACAAAACTGAAAAATCCTCAACTCTATGTAACAAGGGTTCAGCGACAATAAATCCATGCAACTGAATCTTCTTCTCAGCCCATACTTGCACCTCTTTAGAAAACGATTCCGCAACCATATGACCTTTTCCAGAACAGCCATACGCAGATTTAAAGAGAATCGTATTCCCTCTCAAAATATCCATTACTTCACTCAGATTTCTGCAAAATCCACCTACCTCATCTCGAACACCTAACTTATGCTCAAGACTGACTCCAATTTCTTTAGACAGCCAAGCCTCTGGAATTGGCTCTCTCCATTGCCAAGGCACTCGATCCGATACCGCCTGCCCGTAAGGTTTTAAAAAATCGGATGCATCTACTGACCAGGCCCATGGCCGTAAACCTCCAAGCTTGCGACTATCAAGACCATGACGAGGCAATACTTCAGGCAATTCAAACCCCATGCTTTGTAGTTTCTCTAAATGTTCAACTGAAGGAACATTGCGGAACAACGCAACATCATCTTTCCGACTCCAGGCAAGCATCAGAATTTCCAAGTCTTCCTCGATCGCTCTTTCGAATCGATTAGCACGAAACTCGGTCTCATTCACTGAGGCAAGAGAGTGCAGTTCCGCATTTGGGTTGAACCAATGCACGACAGGAGTCCTTCCCCTCGACTGACCGGAAACCTTCATCTGAGAAATAAATTCCTCATCAAAACCTGCCTCAAGACGTCCCTCTGAATTAAATGGAACCACCCCCTTTGCTCTGGAAGGTGATAATGGAAAGTGCAAAGACCTACTAAATGCCTCCCAATCAGAATACTCTTTCTTTTTCCAATGCCTCAACCATTTGAGGCCATGACCAACATGATTAATCTCGTCTTGATATATTTTGTCTAATACTGCAGCAGTACCAGTATCTCCAATGACTCTAAACTGTTCAGCATAATATTTTGAATAGTCTAGATTGGCCTGCTCAAAGGTAAGATTCATTCGAACGACAAAATCCATAATCGTATCCATTGAAGAAACGATGCGCCAGAAATAATCATTTAGTGGTAATTCTCCAAAAGAAATACCACAATCACGCATACGTCTAAGATACATCTGCGTGTGCATCTGCTCTTCTCGCATCGCTTCATAAACGCCAGCACGATAATCTTTGGGCGCGTCAGGAAATTTCAGCAAAACAAGCGCCATTAATTCAGCCGCCAAGAGTTCATGGTTTGCCAAAAAATGCATCATTATGCCACGCTCTTTTTCATCAGCGATCCGATTAGAACCAGGGAAATCGGCTCGAATTCCACGACCATCTATAGTCAATGATTCTGGGCGCTCAGGAAATCGAGGTGTCTTGATAGCTTTACCGCAAAGATTATCTTCAACTTCGCACGGGCCTAGTAATAATTTATCCTTCAAAGAAGAAGAGAAAAGTATTCGTTCTGCAACTTCTCTTACATTCTCAGCCATATTATATACTCCCTGGAACAGCAGAAACCGACATCACGGTATGACCATCCCTCATATCATCATTTTCAAAGTCTCCAGAAATTCTGACGTGCTGAAATCCTGCGCTCTCTAATAATAATTGAATCTCGTATTTCCCATACCACCTTAACCGAGAAAACTTAATTTCCGAAGATTCAGTGATCCCATTATTATTAATTAACTCAAATCGATGACGAATTTCCATTAAGTTTTCGCATCTATCTAAATCAACGCAAGAATGACATAAAGCGCGACTCTCAGAACCTTCAATTTTTTCATCCTTCTCCAAACGCCAAACGCCATCTAAAAACTCATGGGAAATTTCGTAAAAGGGAGTGAAAAGGCTCATTACAAAAAGACCTTCAGATTGTAAGTGCTTTCGAAAATTCTTTAATGCTTCTAAAGCGTCATCTCGCTCATCGAGTAATTGAAAACTCCCACCAGGAATAATAATCAAATCAAAATTATTCTCATAATTAAAATTAGTCATATCCTCCTCAATCAGATCCACTGCGATCCCCTCCGAAGAAAGCCTTTTCCTGCATTCCTCAATCATGTCACTGGAATTGTCCAAACCTGTTATTTTTATTCCCTGTTGAGCAATCGGAATAAGGATTCGACCTGTTCCACAACCCACATCCAAACAATTACCTCCTCTATTCAGTGCTAAATCAACATAATATCCTATCTCATCAAAATCATCACCACCTCGGAAAAGATCATACAATTCCGCTTCAAGTCCGGTATATTTTTTAGCTGACATTCCGCTTATTCGCCCGAAATTCGTTGTTCGTCATCATTAATTTAAAGACTACACTCTTTATTCAATGCCCAATAGCATAGATCAGACAAATACACAGTTCTTCCACTTTAATAACGAAGAAGCTCCTTTTGAGCTTAAGTGTGGGGAAAAACTAACTAATTTTACTCTAGCCTATGAGGTATATGGGCAAATGGCTCAAAATAAAGATAACGTCATTCTTCTCTTCCATGCACTCAGTGCCAGTCAACACGCTGCTGGGTTTACGGAAAATATCGAAGGGCTCTCTATCGAATGGGACAAAGAATGTCAGACAGGATGGTGGAATGATTTTATTGGATCCGGCAAGGCCCTCGATACAGATAAGTATTGTGTGATTTGTGTCAACTATCTTGGCGGATGCTACGGATCGACTGGTCCGAGTTCAATAAATTCTGAAACCGAAAAACCTTTCGGAGGTTCGTTCCCTCGTATCAGCATCAAAGACATCGTCAAATCACAGATTGAATTACTTAATCATTTGGAAATAGAACAACTCCACGCAGTGGCAGGGAGCTCTTTAGGGGGGCTCATGGCTATTAGTTTAGCCGCACAACATCCGGAAAGAGTTAGAACAATCGTAGCTCTGGCCAGTGGAATCAAAACTTCCGTCCTGCAGCGAATTCATAACTTGGAACAAATCACTGCGATAGAATCTGATAGTGATTTTCTAGGAGGAAATTATTATGGGGGAAATTCTCCTGAGGATGGACTTGCCCTTGCCAGGATGATCGGGCACAAGGTCTTCATCTCACTAGCAACTCTAGAAAGGCGCGCCAGCAAAGAAGTAAAGAAAGAAACTGAAGAATCTTCGTGGTATCAGATTCAAACTCCGGTCGAGTCATATATGCACCATCAGGGACAGAAATTCGTTAAGCGTTTTGATGCTAATACTTACCTTCGCATTATGGATGCATGGCAAAATTTCAACATATTAGATGAATCAGGGTTCAGTGATTACGCAACAATGTTTAGTAGATGCAGTCATCAAAAATATCTTATCTTCACTATAAATTCTGATGTTTGTTTCTACCCTGATCAGCAAGAAGAACTCGTTTCCGCCATAAGCAAAGGCGACATTACTCCTATGCATATAACAGTGCACTCTGAAAAAGGGCATGATTCATTTCTGTTAGAACCAGATTTATACGCCCCTCACATCCATTCCGCTTTGGATGAAAGTGATTAATGAAAGGTATATTAGAGCTTTTTTAGACGTTAAAACGGAATTCTATAACGTCTCCGTCCTTTACTTTATATTCTTTGCCTTCAATACGAAGCTTACCCGCATCACGGGCTACAGATTTGGATTTGCATTGTACATAGTCATCATAATGTAATACCTCAGCTGCAATGAACCCGCGCTCAAAATCAGTATGGATAACTCCTGCCGCCTGAGGAGCTTTTGCTCCATTCCTGATTGTCCAGGCCCTTGTCTCCTTCTCACCAGTAGTGAGATATGTACTGAGCCCAAGTAATTTGTATACTGAACGGATCATTGTAGAGAAACCACTATCAACGACTCCCATGTCAGCTAAGAATTCCTTGGCCTCTTCAGGCGATACGTCGATAAGCTCCTCCTCAATACGAGCTGAAATTATAATTATTTCTGCACCGTGAGTTTCTTCGGCATACTGCTGTACCTTAGCAACCATTGAGTTGTCATTTGGACTATTTATAGTATCTGCAAGATCATCTTCAGAAACATTGCATGCAAAAATTGTCCGCTTCGAAGTGAGTAGAAAAAAATCCTTCATTATTTCATAACCATCATCGTTTATGTCTGCAGTTATAGCTGGCTTCCCTTCGTCAAGATGCGGCAGTATCTTATCAATTACTTCTAGTTCTCTCTTGGCCTCTTTGTCATTTCCCCTGGATTTTTTTTCGCGTGATACCCTACGCTTCGACAACGATGCATGATCTGCCAAAATAAGTTCCGCGTTAATAATTTCAATGTCTCTTAGAGGATCAACCGTTCCTAATTCATGGATAATATCATCATCTTCAAAACAGCGAACGACCTGCACGATGGCATCCGTTTCGCGAATGTTAGCCAAGAACTTATTACCTAGACCGGCACCTTCAGAAGCTCCTTGGACCAATCCTGCAATATCGACAAATTCTATCGCAGCTGGAATAATCTTCTCGGAACCAGACATTTTACTAAGAACCTCCAATCTAGGATCAGGCACAGTAACGACACCAACGTTTGGATCTATCGTGCAAAAAGGATAATTTGCCGCTTCCGCGTTTCGGTTCCGCGTTAAGGCATTAAATAAGGTTGATTTACCAACATTCGGCATCCCTACTATTCCGGCTTTAAGCATAGGATGGTGAGACTAGACGTGAAGAGCAGTGTGCGCAAGAGTATCAGATGCACAAGCTGGACAAAATTGTAGCTTATCTGGACCAAGAATTAAAAATTAAGCAGATCCCTGACTATCCAGGGGCAATCAACGGTCTGCAGTTAAGAGGTAAAAAAAACATTAATAAGGTAGGCGCAGCCGTTGACGCTACTTTACCTGTAATTCAAGAAGCGGCAAAAGAAAGCATCGACCTTCTGCTTGTGCATCATGGTCTATTTTGGGGTGGCGCACAAAGAATCGATGGAGCCCTCTACAAAAAGATCAAAACAGCAATGGATTCAGGAATGGCCATTTATTCCTCCCATATCCCGCTCGATATTCATAATAAATTTGGCAATAATGTTTTATTTGCAAAGTCGATCGGGCTAACGAAAGGCATCCCATTTTTGGATTGGCAAGGAATCAATACGGGGCTTCGCTTTGATGTAGAAATGAATCGTTCTAATCTCTTAAAGAAAATAGAAAAGACATTACAAAATAAAATTCACATCGCACCTGGAGGCCCCGCAAAGATAAAGAAATTAGGTGTCATCACCGGAGGAGCAGGAACATATGTTGATGTTGTTGCAAAAGAGGGAATTGATACATTCATTACCGGAGAAGGCCAGCATCACACTTTCACTATGGCTGAAGAACTTGGAGTAAACCTCATCTATGCAGGCCATTATGCGACAGAAACTTTTGGCGTCACTTCACTAGCCAATCACTTAGCAAAGAAATACAAATTGAAGAAGCAATTTATTCATCACCCTACAGGGCTATAAAAATTTGCTAATTCAATGAGAATAAAATCAGATTTCTTCCAAACTGATCCTGTATCCGCTGCACGTAATCTTATCGGGAAACGAATAGTCTCTCAGAAATCCTCAGGAATTATAGTTGAAACTGAGGCTTATGCTGTCAAAGGAGATGAAGCCGCTCATACTTTTACTCGATCCAGCGCTCGAGAGTTTGTCTCAAAATATAGTGCTGGCACAGCATATGTTTATCTCAATTACGGAATGTATTGGCTAACCAACGTCCTCACTAAGGGGCCAAAAGGCAATGGATTTGTACTTCTCAGAGCCCTCGAACCAGAAAATGGTATCCATTTAATGCGAAATCGTCGTAATGGGGGGAAAATAAAAGACCTTTGTTCGGGTCCTGGAAAATTGACAATTGCAATGGGTATGAGCGGCAAGGATCATGGGCAGTCCTTCACTTCCCCACAAAGTCGTTTCTGGTTTGAGGAAAGCCACAATGAAACGGGCATTGTTACAGACACTCGAATTGGAATCACTCGTTCAGCCAACTTGCCATGGCGATTCCTTAAAAAAAATAATGCTTTTGTAAGCAAAAAAAAGGCAGGTGAATCTAGTTCACCTGCCTCTTAAAATATTTACTCCAAACTATTTACCACTATCAATATAGCTTCCCGGAGCAACTGCTGGAGTGCTCTGATAACCTGAGTTTTTGGTCTTACATGCTCCTAATGTCATGAGGCCGATTGATGCAGCTGCTAATAATATGATACGAATCGCTTTCATAGATCTTTTTATATTGAATTAAATTAAATTAAATAATGGTTCACAATAAAATTAAACGACAGAATCTCCTTTGCAAGCTCTACCTTACTAATCATAAATGAAAATAGGTGTTCCAATCTGCGTAAGCTCATAAAGCTCTATAATATCCTCATTGAACATTCTTATACATCCATAGCTCCTGGATTGACCCAACGAATCCTCATGGTTAGTACCATGAATATAAATATATCTATCAAATGTATTCGCATTCTCTGGCTCCATACCATTCAGCCAAAGGATTCTACTTAGAATTAGATCTTCATCGGAAGATTCTGAAAAATCAAAAAGACCTGCTGCGCGACGGCTCTTAAAAATGGTTCCATACTTTTCGCCATCACCAATTTTTTTCTTTATTTCAAAATGCCCTACCGGAGTCTTATAACTATCAATTTCATTGCCTATACCATATTTGGAAGTTGAAATAATATATTCTCTATGCTCGACATTTTCATCAAAAACACGTAATCGCTGATCTGTAACAGAAACTTCAACCCTATATACTTCTCCCGTTTGCATCCTCTTAATCAGACGCTAAAATCATCATCTAGCAAGAAACGACTCAAAAGTAATTAAATTCATGTCAGAACCACACGTAGCTATCGTCGGAATCACCGGAGCCGTTGGGCAAGAAATGATCCAATGTTTGGAAAAAAGAGATTTTCCAGTTAAAAAACTTACTCTATTAGCATCAGCACGATCTGCAGGTAAGATGTTTTCTTTCAAAGGAAAGGAAATACCTGTTCGAGAATTAGCATCGGATTCATTTGATGGTGTAGACATTGCTCTTTTCAGTACCGGTGGAAGCATTTCAAAAGAATTCGCACCATTGGCAGCTAAATCTGGCGCAGTAGTTATAGATAATTCATCTGCTTTCAGAATGGATCCAGACGTACCACTGATAATACCTGAAATAAATCCTGAAGCCACTCATTCAAACAAAGGAATCATTGCCAATCCCAACTGCACCACAATCGTTACGTTAATGGGATTGAATCCACTACATAGAGCATGGCAAGTAAAAGGAATCATTGCATCAAGTTATCAAGCCGTCTCAGGGAGTGGCACACGGGGCATAGAAGAGCTAAAAAGTCAGATCACCGCAATAAATGAAGGATCAAGTATTGAACGAACAGTCTATCCTCATCAAATAGCTTACAATGTAATCCCGCAAGTGGATACGTTCCTTGAAAATGGTTATACCAAAGAGGAAATGAAAATGGAAAATGAAGGACGCAAGATCCTTGGAAGCTCTACATTAAAGGCTTCAGTTACTTGTGTGAGAGTCCCCGTTTATCGTTCTCACTCGATTTCAGTTACAGCTCAATTCTCATCGAAACCTGACGTCAATAAGGCGAGAGAATTAATCAATGCCGCACCAGGTGTAAGTGTTCGGGATAAACCAGATTCGGGCATTTTTCCAACGCCTCTTGACACCACTGAAAAAGATGAGTGTTTGGTAGGGCGTATACGGAAAGACATTGTCCTCGAGAATGCATTATCCTTTTGGGTGGTCGGCGATCAAGTCCGCAAGGGAGCTGCCCTTAATGCCGTACAAATAGCCGAACTTCTTGTATGAATAAAAGAAATAGTGAGGATCCAAAAATCGATTTAAAAACTTATGCTGTAACTCAGCGTAAACTAATCGACCAAGCACTTAATGGGTTCCTGCCTCGCGGTTCCGTAAGACCGAAAACCTTACATAAATCTATGCGCTACAGCTTATTTGCTGGGGGAAAGAGACTACGACCAATTTTATGCCTCGCTGCAGCCGAAGCCTGCGGAGGAAAGATAGATCAAGCCATGCCCGCCGCATGCGCTGTTGAGTGCATACACACTTATTCTCTTATTCATGATGATCTTCCATGCATGGACGATGATGATATTCGTCGCGGCAAACCAACTAACCATAAAGTGTTCGGAGAATCGGTCGCCGTTTTAGCTGGAGATGCCCTTCTAACACTAGCTTTTGAAATTGTGGGAAAATCTAATCCAAATCGCCGATACGATATAGGAGACATGGTAAAAGAGCTCGCCATGACATCAGGGAGTAAGCATCTAGTTGGTGGACAGGTTCTAGACATTGAGGGTGAGAATTCAAAGATAGGACCGAAAGCTCTTCGATTTATTCACGAAAGCAAAACAGCTGCCCTCCTGACTTGCTCATTAAAGCTAGGAGCAATGTCGGCATCAGCTACACCAAAAAAATTAGAAGCCTTGACTAATTTTGGACGCTCTACAGGACTCGCTTTTCAAATTATAGACGATATTCTGGATGTTACCCAAACCAGTGAAAAACTCGGAAAAAGTGCCGGTAAAGATGAAGCGGTAAATAAATCAACTTATCCTGCAATTTATGGCCTCAGTAAATCAAGAAATGAAGCTGCAAAATTAACTGAAGCTGCTATCAATTCTTTAAATATTTTTGGCAAATCAGGTACACGGCTTAAAGAATTGGCACACTATCTATTGGATCGTGACTATTAGTGCGGCCATATCACATGGCCTTAGCACAATGATCCCCCATCCTGCCATAGACCTCACGCCCTATCTTTCCATTCTCAAAGAGGTCCTCTGAAAAAATGATCCTTCCCTTCTCAAAGAATATCATGGTCATGGATCCACCGAAATGGAACCATCCCTTCTCAGAACCTTTTCTAACCTGTCCAATATCATAAATTTGTTTAATTCCTCCAACACAGGTTGCCCCAATTTCGACTAACGAAATACTTCCAAAGTCATCTGAATCAAGCTCAGTTATAAATCGCCTATTATGCGACAAATAGGAAATATTTCTCTTAAGAGCTATCGGGTTCACAGAATACAAAAAACCATTTATTGGAAATGAAGATGATGCTTTGCCATCACACGGAAAGTGAAACCGGTGATAATCAGTAGGGCATAATCTAGAAACCAATACCGAACCACCTTCATAGCGTTCTGCGATCTTGTGCCCACCCAACAACTTTTCAATTTTTAACCTCTGGCCCTTAGCCCATAGAGGTTGGTCTATGGAAATATTATTAATTGCTAAATGGCGTCCATCCGCTGGAAACACAACAATTTCACTTGAAGGTTCTATTGGTCTTTTTGAAGGTTTCAGCTTTCTACTGAAAAAATCATCGAAGCATTTGAATTCATCTACGTTAAGTAGGAAATCATCAGAATCTAATCCATAACATTCAATGAAAGGTAAAATCTTCTTAACCGAATCTGGACTATTCATCCGCTTTCCATACCAACTTGAAAACCATGCGCGCTTTACGGCTGCCCAAAGCGCAAGTTTACCAATCGGATTACCATAAATAAATTTTAAGTATTTCTCACCATAAATAGCCTCAGTTTCAACCTTTCTTGAATATCGATTGTAATATTGAACTGATTCATTCGATGGCATGATATCATTATCGTTCAGCTAACAGTTCACGCAATTGATCCTTAACTAGACATGCTGATAACAAATCCCTCTTACCCATAGAATTCACTATAAAAAATCCGCCAGGACATAAATTTCACAAATACCTGATTAAAACTCTAAAAGTCAGGCTTAGATTGCAAAAAAGAAAATATGCCCCAGCGGATATCCTCTCACTCTATGTTATATTACTTAGCAAACCGCATGCCAAAGCCTATAAAAAGAATACCTTTTCAATCCTTCGCATACCTTTTGGACTCTTGCTCAACACCAAGAAAAGATGTATTTAATTTAAAGACAATGAAGTTCTTAGCAATATCGATAGTTTCTTATCTTAGCTGTTCACTTACTTGCTTGGCAATACCTCAAAATTTTGGAGGTAATTTATTTGGAGCAACTTTTGAACCAAGAACTATTAATGAAGACTACACAGAAAATCTGATTGCTGCTTCCGTATGGATTAACAACAAGTTACCTGGAACTTGGAAATCCATACCCTCACTTGATGGGGATGAAGTCAAAATCCTAAATGTAAATCCAATAATCTTTGGTCAACACTCGAGTTCTGTTTATGCAAATGAAGAAAAAGGGAAACTCAAATCTATTTCGATTTTGTACTTGGATTCAGGAAAATTTTTTAACCGAAGAAAAATAAACAATAAAATTCAGGACATTAAATCGCTGAAAAGAGAATTTAAAAAAACTTACGAACTCATCGAATCCACAATTAACAAGGCGCTCTATAAGTACACCAAAAGCACACCAAAAGATTCCTTCGTGGGACAAACAGATTTCCTCCGTAATAATTATAACGATTATAAATTTGGAGAGTTAACTTTTCGAGTCTCAGCAAAGAACGAGCAAAACATCTGTTTGATCATTATGAGGAGTGCCGACGTGAGCAAAACCTATCTAAGCTCAGGAACTTCCAAACTAATCAAAAGAGAACGAAGAAAAGAACTTCAACAAAATGTACAGATGCAGGAAAGTGGTGACATTAAAATAAATGGAATTCCAATGTTTCGTCAGGGACAAAGACCGTACTGCGCCATTAGCACTCTCGGAATGGCTACTCATTATTTAGGACTTAGGCTAGGAACTGATGCTTTAGCAGCAGGAGCAAAATTTCGTTACATTGACACTGCAAAAGGATCCAAAATGCTTGACCTTTACCGCGCCGCCGCAGAAGAAAGCAATGCTGTTCTACAAAGAGGACGGAGCTTTGATTTTGAAAGGGCTCAAAAATATTTAGAAAAAGGTTTTCCCATTGTAGTTTGGCGCCGGTACAGTTATGAACGAAATCTATTGCATAGTGCTGCCGCTCAAGGCATCAAACTTCCAGAATCGACATCTAATGATCGGCTCACCTGGCCAATCTCAAAGGATGCACCTGGCCACGCTTCTGTAATTACCGGTTTTAACAAAAAAACAGGGGAGGTAATATTCATGGAAAGCTGGGGAAAACATGCACGCAATAAACGTATGCGAGCAGAAGAATTAGAAGCCACCAGTTACGCTACTTTTTATTTTAAGATCTAATAAACAAAGGCCATTACACCTTATATATCCTATCGGTTCTTAATCTTTCCCTCTCATCAAAGACCCTTTTTGAGGCCATTTGAACAACTAACATGCTCCCGAAGCCACATCCAACAGCAATTAATAACCATATAACAATTTGATAACGGACTGCATCAACAGGAGAATTTCCTGCGAGAATCTGCCCAGTCATCATACCTGGAAAACTAACAATACCGGCAATCGCCATCGAATTAATTACAGGCATCAAGCCAGCTCGAAGAGAATCACGTAAAATCATTTTTAAGGCTTCTTGGGAACTATGTCCCAACATAAGCTTCGCCTCTATTGTTTCACGGCCTTCCCAAACATAAGTCGTAAATCTATCTAAACTTAAGGCGACTGCTGTCATCGTATTACCCAATAACATACCCAAAACTGGTATCGAATATCTAGGATCCCACCAACTTTCAGCACGGATAATTGCAGCCAATCCAAAAATAGAAACTGTGAAAGATGAAACAAACATCGAACACGTACCAATCCCATAACCCCATCGTCCGCTCACTCGATACTTCTGCCTAACAGATACTTCTCTTCCTGCTACAAGCAACATTACCAAAGCAATCAAAGTCACTAGCAGAAGGTTATTAATTTCAAATACATATTCAAGAATCAATCCTACAAGTGATAACTGTATTATTAAACGTAACGAGGCAATTAGAAGAGGTCTCGCCAATCTTAAATCTGCTCTCCATGTCGTAAGAGCAAGAATCATGATCAAAACACACGCCAAAGAAATTCTCTCAGTTGGAAGGCTGACAATGTCACTAATTATCATATGTGCTCTTCTAATTGTTTTTCATTCATAGACATCTTAATATCTGACACACGGTTCATCTGTAATTCATCATGAGCTACCCAGATCACAGGAACTGAGTGCTCTTTCCTATACCTATGAATAACATTTTCTACTAAGGACACTGAATCAGAATCAAGATTAGCAGTAGGCTCATCAAGCAAAAGGGCATCCGGTGAACTTGAAAGAAGTCGAGCAAGAGCCAATCTCTGCTTTTCACCAGAAGAAAGCCTTGAAACCTTCCAGCTCAGCACCGATTCATCGGGGAACCCCAAGTCGCTTAAAAGGTTTAATGCTGAAGATTTAAAATGCTGACCAACTGATTCATGCCACCACTTAGATTCGGATGTCAATAGACCAACCTTTTTTCTCCACTCCGGACCAGACACATCATCTCTAAATAGCCCATTAAGACTAACTTTACCCTCATTCACATCAAGATCAGCAATGGCTCTCAAAAGTAAAGTTTTACCAGAACCTGACCGGCCCATTAATCCCAAGCAATGTCCCGAATTAACATTCAAACTCAAAGCATGCCAATCAAGGAACTGAAGTTGATCAACCTTTAACACAAGAAAAAATAGTATGCCAAATAAGCAATCTCAAGGCAACTGAGAGATTATCTGATAAAAAAATGCGATTAATCCACAGCAACCCCTGTTGATGACTTGCCGAAAGCAAATAGGAAACTAATATAGAAGCCCCAAATTCTATATTCATCTGCACTATGATAGATCATCTAAGAACGTTCCAAACCGGAGATAACAAAGAAGGCACCCTCTATTCATTGCCATCCCTTAAAGATTCAGGAATCGCTCCTAATCTGGATCGCCTCCCCATTTCAATTCGTATCGTTCTCGAGTCCGTTTTAAGAAATTGCGATGGGGAAAAAGTAACTGAAGAAGATGTAAGGAATCTTGCAAACTGGAATGCAAAATCACCTGGCTCTTACGAAATTCCTTTTACCGTTTCCAGGATAGTATTACAGGACTTCACTGGAGTCCCTCTGCTCGTGGACATTGCAGCAATGCGAGATGCCGCAGTCACACAAGGATCAAACCCGAAATCTGTTGAACCGTTAGTCCCCGTGGACCTAGTCATTGATCATTCGGTTCAGGTAGACTTCGCAGGAAGCCAGGCCGCTCTTGATCGAAACATGGAAATTGAATTCATAAGAAACCGTGAACGGTATGAATTTCTTAAATGGGGACAGCAGGCATTTGAAACTTTTTCTGTTGTTCCTCCAGGAATTGGCATTGTCCATCAAGTGAATCTGGAATTTCTTGCAAAGGGAATACTTAACAAAGAAGACACATATTACCCAGATACACTCGTCGGAACAGATTCACATACCACAATGATTAACGGGGTCGGAGTCGTCGGCTGGGGAGTCGGCGGCATTGAAGCTGAAGCTGGGATGTTAGGACAACCAATAACATTTCTAGTCCCAGAAGTTATTGGAGTTCATTTGCGCGGATCATTAAAGAATGGCGTCACTGCAACAGATTTAACTCTGAAAATAACTCAAATGCTCAGAGAACATGGGGTAGTTGGAAAATTCGTTGAATTCTTTGGTCAGGGAGCCAAGGACCTATCATTACCAGATAGGGCAACTATTGCAAATATGGCTCCTGAATACGGAGCGACGATGGGCTTCTTTCCTGTTGATGAAGAAACCATTAATTATTTACAAGGAACAGGTCGAAGCAATTCTCTATGCGAAACTGTTAGAAATTATTATCAATCACAAGGACTGTTTGGTATTCCAAATAAAGATGAAATAGACTATACTGAGGAATTGGAATTAGACCTTGAAACTGTGGTACCAGCCGTATCAGGACCTAAGCGACCACAGGATCGAATAGAAGTACCTTCTTTAGAAAATAGATTTAATGAGTTATTCACTCTTTCAGTCTCAGAGGGAGGCTTTGGCCTTAATGAAAAAACCCGTAACAGCAAAGTAAAAATCCATCTAGAAACACCCGCAGGCGAATTCGATAACCCACTCATTGAAGGCGAATCAATAACAGCAATTGACACTCACACCGAAATCAGTCACGGATCAATACTTATTGCCGCTATCACAAGTTGCACAAATACCAGCAATCCAAGTGTAATGCTAGCAGCTGGATTAGTAGCAAAAAGAGCTAATGAAAAAGGTCTCAAAGTGGCGCCTTATGTGAAATCATCCTTAGGGCCAGGATCAAGAGTAGTTACAGAATACCTAGAAGCGACCGGACTACAAAAAGAGCTAGATGAACTGGGATTCCAAACTGTCGGATACGGATGCACCACATGTATTGGGAACGCAGGACCTCTACATCCAAAAATAGATGCGGCCATAAAGGACGGGGATCTAGTTTGTGCAAGTGTTCTTTCAGGGAATCGAAATTTTGAAGCACGTATTCATAGCGCCATTAAAGCCAACTTCTTAATGAGTCCGCCACTTGTCGTTGCATATGCTTTGGCGGGCAGAGTCGATTTGGACCTAACAAAGGATCCACTCGGCACAGACCAAGAAGGCAATCCAGTTTTCTTAGAAGATCTTTGGCCAAGTCAGGATGAAATAAAATCTATAATTTCTGCAGCTCTGAACCCAGATTCTTACTCTAAATTATATAGTGACTTTGAATCGGCTAATCCAAAATGGGGACAGATTTCAGGAAAGGATGGAGCCATTTACGAATGGGATGAAGAAAGCACTTATATTCAATTACCTCCCTTCTTTGATGGATATGATGGAAAGTTAAATGATATCAAAGATCTCAATGCTGCTCGACCACTTGGAATATTTGGTGATTCAGTAACGACTGATCATATTAGTCCAGCCGGAGCAATTAAGGAAGATAGCCCAGCAGGTAAATACCTTATCGGAAAAGGTGTAGATAAGGCTAATTTCAATAGCTTCGGTTCTCGTAGAGGCAATGACCTCATCATGACTAGAGGAACTTTTGGCAATGTTCGCATAAAGAACCTGATGGTTCCTGGGACAGAAGGAGGATACACTACTTATTTCGGAGAGTCTGAAGTTGAGAACCTAAAAAATCCAAAATCAACTGAATCGGGAGTGCCTACACATATATTCGATGCCGCAATGGCATACGCAAAGGAAGAAACTTCACTCGTTGTTATTGGCGGTGAAGATTACGGCATGGGTTCGAGCCGTGACTGGGCAGCAAAGGGAACTCGTTTACTTGGAGTCCAAGCAGTAATTACAAAAAGTTTTGAGAGAATTCATAGAAGTAACTTAATTGGAATGGGAGTACTTCCCCTTAATTTCAAAAGCAGTACTGACTATGATGCTATTACAGAGCACCACGATGCTACTTTCTCTATAAAAGGCTTAAATAATAATATCAGTCCCCGACACGAAGTCACACTCACCGTCATCAAACCCGATGGCAGCGAAAGTGATTTTCCTGTTATTGTTCGGCTAGATACTCCAGTCGAAATAGAATACTACAGAGCAGGTGGAATTTTGCCTTACGTGTTGGCACAAATTTTAAGCAATAATTAAAAGGCATATTAATCGGAAAGATAGATACCATTATTCTTAATAGTAATTTTCTTGTCTCTGTACAGGCCACCGACGGCTTGCTTAAATACTTTCTTACTCATCCCTAGTAATGATTTAATTTCATCGGGAGAACTCTTATCATGCACAGGTAGAAAGCCTTCATCAGTAGATTTAAGATGATCATAAAGTTTCTCTGCAGCAGAAGGCACCTTTGAATATCCCGGTGGTTCCAAGCTCAAATCGATCAAACCATCAGAACGGACACGGCTCACAAATCCTTGTACTCTAGACCCCATCGGAGGCAATAATTTAACATTTGCATCTTTTATTATTCCCCAAAAATTATCATTAACAATAGACCGAATACCTATATCAGTCTTTTCTACTAACATGATTGAGACTTGATTTCCTCCACGAAGACCCACAGGAGCAGTATCGGAAACATGTTTTTTTAATTTTGCAGACGCCACAATTCTACTGCTAATATTATCAACATAAATATAAACCACTGTTGATTGGCCAACTCTCAATCTTTTCGGCTGCTCTCCAAAAGGAAGAAGCAAATCCTTTGACAACCCCCAATCTAAAAAAGAACCCGATCGGGTAGAATCAATTACCTCAAGAAATGCAAATTCACCAACAATTGCATAAGGACATTCAGTAGTTGCTATTGGCCGATCTTCTGAATCCAAATAAAGAAAAATCTTAACTTGATCACCTAACCGAAACTCCTCTCTTACATATCGTGTTGGCAAAAGAATAGATCCGAAAGACTCCTTACCATCAAGTAATAGTCCAGATTCATGATTCTCAATAATACGCAAAGTATTATACGAGCCGAGTTGCGGTTCAGACATATGATATCATACATCATATGAAGGAACTAGCCACTTCCGCGATTACCTATTAAATTCAAAATTCTGTTGGTTATTTAGATGTAATAAAGAAATAAAATAATGGAAAATCTCCACAATAAAATGAATCGAATCACTTTACTCTTCTTGAGTGTTTGGATGATAAATCATATGGCATCCGGATTACCTCCGGAATGGAGTAAAGATGCCATTTGGTATCAAATCTTTCCTGAAAGATTTAATAACGGAGACATAACTAATGATCCTAACAAAGAAACTTTATTAGGCACTTGGCCTTACGAACCAATTCAATCATGGAAAATAAGTCCCTGGGAATCTGATTGGTATAAAATGCAGCCTTGGGAATCTGAAAATGGTATGGGTTTTTATTATAATGCTCAAAGAAGAAGATATGGAGGCGACATTCAAGGCATAGTAAACAAGCTAGATTACTTACAAAAAATCGGAATCAATGCAATTTATCTAAATCCTATCTTTGAGTCACCATCACTACATAAGTATGGAGCAACTATGTTCCATCACATTGATAACAACTTCGGACCTGATCCAAAAGGTGATGGAAAAATATGGAAAGATGAAGATCCCTCATCACCTAAAACATGGCAATGGACATCCGCCGATAAATTATTCCTCCAGTTAATTAAGGAATGTCATAGACGTGATATCAAAATTATTATTGATGGAGTCTTTAATCATGTAGGTATTAATTTCTGGGCATTGCAGATAGCAAAGCGGGAGGGCCCTTCAAGCAATTATGCTAATTGGTTTGATATTACAAAATGGGATAATCCGAACACTGATGAAAATGAATTTGAATATAAGGGTTGGGCAGGTATAAAAGATTTACCTGTTTTTAAACATGGAGAAACCGGCCCCATCGCCGCAGTAAAGGAATACTTCCGTTCCGTTATAAAGCGCTGGATGGATCCAAACGCAGACGGAGATCCATCAGATGGAATTGACGGATGGAGACTTGATGTTGCTGCCGAAGTTCCAATCGGTTTCTGGAAAGAATTTCGTCATTGGACAAAATCAATTAATCCTAATGCATATCTAACAGGAGAAATATGGTGGGATGATTATAAGAATAAGAAATTAAAAAATGCAAGATCCTGGCTCAAAGGGGATACCTTTGATGCCGTTATGAATTACCGCTTCGCTGACACCTCTTATCAATTCTTCAACCAGTCTAAAGATTCTTTAAGCCCTTCCAATTTTACCAAAGAGATACGCCAGATACATACCGATTATGGTTACGATATGTGTTTGGGATTACAAAACCTACTGGGAAGCCATGATACACAAAGATTAGCTTCCATGATTGAAAATCCAGAGTACAGACTTGACCATGGAGCAAATCTCAAAAAAAATAGAAACTATTCCATCAATCCCGTGAGTCCCAATAATCGAGCAAAGCTAATGCAGATTATCGCTTTTCAATTCATGTCACCCGGAGCTCCTTTTATTTATTATGGTGATGAAGTTGGAATGTGGGGAGCTGATGATCCGGATTGCAGAAAACCCATGATTTGGTCGGATCTAGATTATGAAAATGAATCCGCCACACCATTTGGAGCATCTCGCCAACTTGAAATCAAAGTCGAACCAAACATAAAGTTATTAGAATTTTTTACGAAATTATGCCTGATCAGAAAAAAAATCGCAGCACTGAGACGGGGTGATTTCAAGATTATTTTACTGAACAATAAGAAGCGCTTAATTGCTTTCAAAAGTACATATAAAAACAGTGTATGCGTTGCCATTTTTAATACTTCAAACATAACTGTAAAAATGCCAACTCTTGGAAAAGATTTGAACTTTTCAATGGGTTCTGAAAAAACCACACTAAACAAAATCGCCAATCATGGTTTTGCTCTCTTTATTAATTAAATAATCACCAATAAACTCGATGAGCATGACAGTTAAAATCTAATTATCGTTTTCATTTTCATGTCATAACTTATGAAAAAACTAGTCTTATCATTTACGATTTTGCTTTGTTTTACTTGTATCGAAAGATTAGAAGCAGAGCATTGGAATCAATTCCGAGGACCCAACGGATCGGGTATCGCAACCAAAAGCTTTAATCCTCCAATTAAGATTAATAATGAAAATATTGCTTGGAAAACTAAAATTCCTGAAGGCTTATCTTCACCGGTCATCTTCGGAAAAAAGATTTTTCTGACAGGCATAAGACAAAATAAACTTCTCACTCTCTGTTTTGATATTCAAAGTGGGGAAATCCTCTGGGAAAGGATAGCACCAGAATCGCCAATTGAAAAAGTTCATGCAACGAGCAGTCCAGCCGCATCAACGCCACTCGTAGACAGTAAACAAATCTATGTTTATTTCGGATCATACGGGCTGCTCTGTTATGATCATAACGGGATGATAAAATGGAGAATGCCAATACCCACGCCAAAGAGTCGTTACGGTATGTCAACCTCACCTATCGGTTATAAAAAAACTCTAATACTAGTAATTGATAATGACGAGAATTTACCTAAAAGCAGACTAAGTCAGTCTAAAATTATCGCCTTCAACAAAGATGATGGGAAACCTAAGTGGACAATATCTCGGCCACATCATCGTAGCGGATGGTCCACACCAACAATATGGAACAACGGACAGAATGATGAGCTTATTGTTCTGGGCAACGAAAGAGTCCGCAGTTATGATCCTGCGACAGGAACTGAAAAGTGGTTCGTTGGAGGTTTTTCACGTGAAACAATTGCTGTTCCAGTTGTAGGCAACGGTCACGTCTACATTTCTTCAGCACAATTAGGAGGTGGTGCGGACAAGCAAATTGATCCTGCTCCTTTTTGGAAAGCTTTGTTAAAATTTGATACTAACGATGATGAGAAAGTCAGCAGAACAGAAATGATCGGTGATTTTACTTATCCATTAAGACCCGAACTGCCTCTTGGTCATCCCGGTTTTGGCATTCCTTTACCTAAAGAACCTAACCGCCGCAAAGAAAGAATCGATGGGATATTGAGATGGGTAGATGCAAACAGAGACAATTCCTGGACCAGAGATGAATTCGTTAATCACATGAAATTCAAACGTGGAAGACCCCTACTCCTCGCCATTCGCTCTGGCGGAACAGGAAATGTAGAGGAGAGTCATGTTAGTTGGGAACTAAATCGCAGCATCCCTGAAATACCATCTCCTTTATTTTATGAGAACAAAATCTACCTTGTTCGAAATGGAGGGATATTCGCAGCAGTCGACGCCGAATCAGGAAAACCGCTTTACAGAGAAAGAGTGAGCGGTTCAGGCCAATACAGCGCTTCACCTATACTCGCAAACAAACACCTTTATTTAGTTTCTGACCGCGGACAGATATCGATCGTTAAACCAGGTAAAACATTTTCTCAAGTTCATCAATATGACATTGGCGAACCAGTGTTTGTAAATCCCGCAGTCGATAAAAACACAATTTATTTCCGTTCTGATACGCACCTCTGGGCATTCCGAAAGAAATAATAACTTCACAAGAAAATAATTGATCGGCTAAGTGCCTACATGGGCTTACCACTTCCAGGAATTCTTATCCCAGAAACCATAAAGCTGTTCCACGGTCCCATTAAAAATATTACGTTCGAGGGGACAGCTCATGTTGCCAAAATAAGAGGAGGACTGGTAACGACCATAATTATAGTTGTGTATAACTGATTTAGATCTGCGCTTATCCCAATACACACCCGAATATTGCCAAAGTGACCATTGATTCCATATTCCATATTCGCGCATTAATCTTTCAGGCGTTTCCATGCCCGATCTCTTAGATGAATAAAGAGCTATCCAATAAGAACATTGTGCAATTCTACGTTTTTGTTGCGAAGTAGCAGAGCTCAAAACCTTTCGAAGGTGATCACTATTCTCAAGATAAATCATCGGCCTTTGACCGGTCCGTATTTCAATCCTATTGATGAACCTGATAATATCCGTTGCTGATGACCGGGAATCAAAATCTCCCACCAATAATATCTCCGGTGTCCTTAATTTGAGTGAAGATTTGATCGATTGTATTCGACTAACAAATCGGTCAGCCTGCCACACCGGATCAATCCCTTTCACTACGAAATAATAAGAACCAAGAAGCATCCGTTGTCTCTCAGCCGCAGCTAAAAAAGATGCACATTTTTTATCATAATGCTTACCCTTACCGCATCTGGCAATGAGACCAAGTGCACCGTTACGACGTAATGCCGTCAGATCGTTCGGTGTATAATACGCACCGGATCTCTGTCGCTCCTTTGGGTCATATTCTGATACATTAATAATGTGTGGAGCGATAGAAAGAGGATTATATCTAGCATTCAAATTCCTCTTCTGAGTAGCAGGTGATAAGCCCCTACTTGCTTCAGTTACCTCGACCTGAGTATTGGTGCAACCGGACAGGCAAAGCACAAAAAACAAAAAGCTAAAAAATGCATTTATCGTAAATCGGGAGACAATAGGCTCCATAGCTTTCATGCTTATAATATGTAACAATTAATTTAATTTGCAAATTCCATAATTATTATATTATAGAATTTATAATTATTACTACTTCAACTAAGCATCTAAATTTTAGGCAAAAGCATATAGGCTCTTTTCTACTGCTAGAAATAAGCTAATTTGCAGAGTTCAGAGCCTCATCGTTCCGGTCCAATGCCCCGCTGTAGAGCTGTATGGCACGCTTTCCAATAATTCCGATGATGGATGGTTGAAGCACCCTAGCCGCTGCATTAGAAGTTGCCAAGCCAAGCCAAGTCAGTGGTGAATTATATCGCAAAGCTTGCACTACAGGACGTACTATTCTGTAAATCGGAGAACAAATTCGGAGAAAAGGATTATCTGCCATTTTTTTTCCTCGTTCATAACCTCGAAATGCTCTTCCTGCACTAAAATCAACTAGGCGACCGATACGCCGGTTCTGCAAAAAATTCGCGATGTCTGTTGCCGTCAATTCCACTGCTCTTGTAAATTCTCCTATTTTAGGAGCTTTAATCGGATCCGTATTTTCAGGATAATAAAGCTTAGCAATACTCCCAACCAATATAGGAATTTCTTTTAAAAGTGGAGAAAGCCAATCTGGATTCATTTGCTTGGTCATTCTTAGAGAATTCTGAGAATTAGTAATTAAGTTCATTGCAAAACGCAGCAACTCATCATCCTCAGCAATTAAATCATTAACTAGAATTGCCTCCTTAGTTTTTCTAATATCTATCCAAAATCTAATTACTCCTAAGCCAATCCAAATAATGACAGCTGATAAAAAACCGATAACAAAAGGAATATCCCAATTTAAATTTTGAAACATTAATCAATTCTTCAGCGGTAAATTTCCATTCAATGCACGCAAAAACTCCACAATGTCTTTGATGTCATTTTTAGACAAATTAAGAGATCCCATAAGTGGAGAAAGTAGCGGGTCATCAGAACCCCCATCATTATAAAATCTCACCACTTCTTCAAGCGTGCTTAAAGATCCGTCATGCATATAAGGTGCCGTTAACGCCACATTTCTCAACGTTGGAGTCTTAAACGTTCTTTTATCATAATCGATCTTGGTAATTTCATATCTCCCAAAGTCTTCGGATGCTCCCAACTTATGGCTGCGAAAACTCACGCCCGTATTGTGAAACAAATTGTCGTTGAAAAGAACTCCTGGACCTGCTATCTGATGACATTGCCAACACTGCGCTTGCCCAGCGAAGAGTTGGTACCCACGCTGCGCGGATAGCCCCATCGCATCTCCTTCGCTCTCATAATACCATCTGTCATAGGAGGATTCACCTGAAACTAAAGCGCGCTGATAGGCAGACAGTGCTATTGCTACAGTATCTTTACTCAAAAACTTTTCACCAAAGGATTCTTTAAACATACTTTGATAATTTTTATCACGACTTATCCTATCTAAAACTTCAGATACCGATGAGTTTCCCATTTCATCTTTGGCAAGAATTGGCTGCCAGGCCTGATCTTCTAAACTCGAAGCACGACCATCGACAAATAGGGAATCAGCAAAAGCTATATTTAACAATGTTGGAGTATTTCTTCTACCAATCTTCCCATCAACTCCAATTGATTTAGGTCGGTCATTCTGAGTAAATCCCTGCTCAGGAACATGACAAGTAGCGCATGATACAGTTCCATCGCGTGAAAGTGATTTATCAAAAAATAATTTTCCGCCTAGCTTGATAATTGACTTTGTTAATTTTGAATCTTCAGGAATAACAATAGAGGGGAGACCCAAACCCGGATCATCAGTATCTGGAATAACAATATCTGCTTCAGAAAAATTCAATAAGATAATTCCGGCACTTAAAAAGCTGATGACGCGTAAGTGATCAACCCAATAATACATCATCGTACATGGAAACGCTTCTTTATATTGAACGCAAGTAGTTAACAGTTAATTGCATTTATCCTAGGCTAATGAGACAATTTTATTAGATGAATTCAGAATCAAAGAATCCAGACTCTATGAATTATGGAATGCTTCAAAATCAAATACCCAGCAATTCGCAAAAATTAGACAAGTATTTAGGAGAAGTAACTTGGCAATACCTTGAGCCTCACTTCCGCAACGGTTCTCTTATATATATAGACAAATCACTATGCATCAAAGATGTTGCTAATGCATTCGCCCAAGATGATAAGAAAAAAGTCGCGGAATGGCTTAAAGCAGGAGATGCCTTGAAGCCTGGGCAAGCTCACGCAAAGTATTGGGAAAAGTCTAATTCAACTTTCACTGCTTTAGTAGTCTCCCCTTTTGTGATCATACAAGAACAGGAGAATAAATTAAATTGAATCAATTAACCGCCGCTAAAGAAGCCTCTCTTTCACTCCGGATCTCGCGGAATCGACGCCAACCAATTAAAGCCTTTTCAGATTCATCCCATAAACGAACATTCATACACTTGAGGCTTCCAAATAATGTCAGTTGCTTAACTCTGGAAAATGCCGGATGCGAATTATGGCACGCCTCCAAGTAATAATTTGGGATCTTGGTGCTAAGGTGGTGCAAGTGATGGAATCCAATGTTTCCTGTAAACCACTGCAAAATTTTTGGTAACTTATAATAGGAACTACCATCCAAAGCAGCTGAAGTGTATTCCCAATGCTCATGCCTTTCCCAGTAAACCCCTTCGAACTGGTGCTGCACATAAAATAGCCAAACCCCAAGAGTGGCTGCCACAGACATAATCAACATCTGAATTAAGATAAAATAGAATGAACCGAAGATCAGACATCCTAAAGAAAGTATACACAGAAGCGCCAGATTAGTGAAAATTACTGCTCTCCTGTGAGCTGGGTTCGCTTTCTCTGCAGGAAACCTTTCTCTTACAAAGAATATGTAGCTCGGGGCAAAACCAAAAAGAAAAAGAGGATGCCTCCATATTCTATATCCTAATCTTTGTAATCTGGAAAGAGCCAAATACTCATCAACCATAAGTGTCCAAACATCTCCAACGCCTCTTCGATCAATGTCCCCTGCCGTAGCATGATGAACTGAATGCTCCCATGTCCAATGCTTGAAGGGTGTAAATGCTAAAGTTCCGGTGATGAAACCAATCCACTTATTAAGTTTCTTACTTTTAAAAAATGAACTGTGTCCACAATCGTGAAATATAATAAATATTCTTACAACTAGCCCTGCTCCCAAAATAACAAGAGGTGAATACAGATACCAAGGACCTTCATTTTTGAAATTCAGGTATATTAAAATCCAGGTACTTAAGTAAAGACTAAGGGTAGTAACTAACTGCCAACTTGAACGAATCAGGGATGGTTCTTCATACTTAGCTACAATTTTTTTCCAGGTAGCTATCTCCAGATTCACATCATCATCACCACTAGACGCTGACAATTCTGAATCTTGATTTTCCTTTTGATCTTTTGAATTTTGTGTGGGCAAGTTGATTCTAAAACCCCAATTTAAGTAAATAGCAAAGCGAACTTATAATTATTATGCATTTTTTAGCAATTAATTAAACTTAACTTATTAATTATTAACAAGTTAAGTAAAAAGATAATTCTACATAATTTCTTCTGAGTACGAATTTCTATCAAAACTTAAGTTGGAAGATTAAGATAATAAATTGTTCTTCAATACAATCATTCAAACATGAAAATACCAACTCTTAAAATCGGTTTTTCGGGCCTACTATTTTTCACCTTATCAACTTTTTCACTAGCATCCCCAAGAAATAAAAAACTACCACCAAACCTGATTTATATCATGGCCGATGATCTTGGATATGGAGACTTGGGATGCTTTGGTCAAACAACTATCAAAACACCCAACTTAGATAAAATGGCTCGAGGCGGACTTCGTTTCACATCTTATTATGCGGGAAACACAGTTTGCAGGCCTTCACGACTATCACTATGGACAGGCAAACACATGGGGCATACACCCATTTCTTCAAATACTAATTATCATTTTAAGCCTGCTGATATTACGGTGGCAGAACTATTAAAATCTAGAGGTTACGCTACAGGAGGCGTTGGGAAATGGGCAATGGGAGGCATGGGAACAACTGGGCACCCGAACAAGAACGGTTTTGATTTTTGGTTTGGTTACTTAGACCAAGGACAAGCGCATAACTATTATCCCACCCATCTATGGAAAAATACTGAAAAAGTTATATTGAAAGGAAATGTTCTCACGGGATCGACAAAGGATAGAGGGCGTGTTTCAAAAAAACGTATCACTTATTCCCATGATCTCTTAACAACACAAGCAATGGAGTTTATAAGGAATCATAAAAACATGCCATTTCTTCTCCATGTACATTGGACCATGCCGCATGCAAATAATGAAGGAGGAAGAGCAACTGGAGATGGCATGGAAGTTTCTGACTATGGCATATACACAAAAGGGTGCAGCCGCAATGATAACAAGATTGGACAAGGATGTTGGAAAAATTATTCAACTACTAAAAGAATTAAATATTCAAAATGAAACTATGGTTTTTTTCACATCAGATAATGGACCTCACTCTGAAGGAGGGCATAAGCATGAAACATTTAATGCTAATGGGCCCCTAAGAGGATATAAACGAGACCTCTATGAGGGTGGCATAAGGGTACCTGGCATTGCTTATTGGCCCGACAAAATCAGCCCTGGAACAGAGTCTGATCAACCTCTTGCGTTCTGGGACTGGTTACCCACTGCATGTGATCTAGCGGGGATTATTCCTCCAGCTGAATTGGATGGATTATCTTTTGCGCCAACTCTTCTAGGAAAATCCGATCAGCAACAAATACATCCTTACCTTTTTTGGAAATACGGCAACAAGACAGCAATAAGAAAAAAAGAATGGAAAGCTGTTCGAAATGCTAAAAATAACGGACTGGAATTATATAACTTAAATACTGACATTGGAGAAACAAACAATTTATCAGCAAAATATCCGGAAAAAATAAGAGAGCTTGAGAAACTAATGGAAGAAGCAGTAAAGTTATTAAGACCCTAAGCTTCTTATGTTTTTCAGACTGCTCATTTTGTTCATTAGTGTTCCAATTATTGAATTGTTTCTACTTATAGAAGTAGGCAAAAAGATTAGCTGGGAACTAACTGTTCTCATTATTTTCATAACGGCAATCATTGGAGCAAGACTAACAAAAATACAGGGATCTCAAACAATTAGAAACGTTCAATCTGCCCTTAGAATGGGAAAAATACCACACCGTGAAGTGTTAGATGGTCTAATGATACTAGTCGCGGGAGCAATACTGCTTACTCCAGGATTTTTAACGGATTTTGTTGGATTCTGTCTTCTTATCCCAAAGCTAAGATCATATTTACGGGAATTCTTAAAGAACTTTTTGAAGAATAAAATGATTGTCCGAACGAGTGCAGATTTTAATCAAAATAAAACAACGAGCAATTGGGAAAAAGATGAATCCGTGATTGATGCTGAAATCATAGAAGACTAATGAACTAGTCTATATAAATTTCAGTTAAGCAATGTTTGTGAAAACAGATTGAACATCATCATCATCTTCAATCTTATCAATAAGCGCCTCGACTTCTTCAATTTGTTTCTCATTCATTTGAACAGGAGAATTAGGGATCCTTTGTAAATTAGCCTTAACATTTTCGATGCCTAGACTTTCAATCGCAGCAGTGAGACTGCCAAAAGATTTAAAATCTCCATGCACATAAACTGTTCTTTCATTAATTGAAAGCTCTTCTAGGCCATGATCAATTAACTCAAGCTCTATTTCATCCATATCCATATCACCTTGCTTTTGGAACTGAATAACGGCCTTACGAGAAAACATAAATTCCAATGAACCCGTCGTAACCATCTCTGCATGATTCTTGTTCAAAATCATTTTTAAATTAGCCACAGTTCGGTTCGTGTTATCAGTCGCTGTCTCTATAAAGAGTAATGATCCTTGAGGCCCTTTCGCTTCATAATTCACTTCATTGTAAAGAGCACCATCCTTTCCCGAAGCCCTCTTAATTGCTTTATCAATGTTATCCTTAGGCATATTCTCCGCCTTCGCATTGCTAATAGCTGTCCTGAGCGCACGATTGGTCTCAGGATCTGGTCCGCTAGACTTAGCAGCCATAGTAATTGATCTTGCAAGCTTGGGGAAAACCTTGGACATTTTATCCCAACGCTTCTCCTTTGATGCACGGCGATACTCAAATGCTCTTCCCATAATCAGTAAAAAATGTTCATATTTTCTAGTTACGCAAGTTGCTGATTTAAAAGATAGCTAAATATTCTATAAATCACTCACAAAAAATGAATATGAAAATTAATATTGGTCTAATTCTTATCATTCTAGCAAGTTCAGTTATTGGATTTGCTGGAATTAAATTGACCAGAAGTGACTATGAATCTCCAGAATATACTTCGAAGAAACATCCTAGTGGATTTGAAATTCGCAAATATGACGAGATGACAATCGTAAGTACTAAAAAATCAAAATCTAAGAAAGATGACGAGAAAGACTCTCATTTTATGAGGTTATTTCGGTACATCGATAAATCCAACGAGAAAGGTGAGAAAATTACCATGACAACACCTGTATTTATGGGCATGAAAGGTAATGAAAGAGAAATGAGTTTTGTTCTACCTAGAAAAATTGCCAAGCAAGGTGCACCACTTCCTTCATCAAATTCACTTCACATTGCCAAGATTAAACCTGGCACATTTGCTGCAATACGCTTCAAGGGTAGATCTAAGAAAGAAAATATTGTAGCAAAGAAACTACAGGCAAAAATAAGTAAAGCAGGCCTTAGCGTAGACAAAACCTCTAAACCAATATTTGCTTATTACGATCGTCCCTGGATACCAGTTTTTCTTCGTCGGAATGAGGTTCTGATTAAAATAAATGATTCCGATTTGAAAACCGATTCCAATTAAAGAAAATAGTTATTTAAAAAACCAAAAATGCCTAAACCACCTGATACATCAATAGCCCCAATTGATAGACTCAGAGCCATCGTACATATTTTGAGAGGGCCTGACGGTTGTCCATGGGACATAGAACAGACTCAGAAGAGCCTAATCCCAAATATTTTAGAAGAAGCATATGAGGCTGCTGATGCGATTCGTACAGGCAATAAAGGACACGTGCTTGAAGAACTTGGTGATTTGCTACTGCAAGTCGTGATGCAATGTGAAATTGCTTCTGAATCAGAAAAAGAAAACTTTGTACTCGAAGATGTTGCAACAGAAGTTTCAGAGAAATTAATAAGACGTCATCCTCATGTGTTTGGAGATGATGATGCTAGTGATACTGAAACGGTCTTGAAGCGCTGGGAAGAGATTAAACGATCGGAAAAAGGGGAAGCAAATCAAAGGATTCTTGAAAACATAACTAATGGACTTCCTTCACTCATAAAAGCACATGAAATTCAAAAGAAGGTAGAAAGGGTTGGTTTTGACTGGCCTAATGCGGACTCAGTAATCCCTAAGATTAGAGAAGAATTGAATGAAGTCGAAGAGGCTCTCAGAGAAGGAGGGGCAAATATTAGTAATGATCATCTTGCAGAAGAAATTGGAGACCTCTTATTCTCAGTAACTAACCTTACAAGAAAGCTGGGTATGGATTCTGAAGCATTATTGGCCGCGGCCAATGAAAAATTTACTCGACGCTTCAATCAACTTGAGAATGTTTTAGAAAATGAGGGAACCAATATCTTTGAAGCAGACATCGATAAAATGGAACAAGCATGGGAAAAAGTAAAAAAGAGACCTAATATAGTTTGATTATTAGGCTCTATATTAAATTAATTACATATTCATAATGGACATCATAGGACAACTATTCACTCTCATGATGCTGCTACTCCTTCAAGCGGTACTAGGTTTCGACAATCTCCTATATATCTCTATTGAATCCAAGAGAGCCCCCAAAGAGAAACAGGCATACGTTAGAAAACTGGGAATCGGCGTAGCGGTCCTGGCAAGGATTATCCTTCTCTTCCTCCTGACAAGTATCATTGCAGCTTTCACAAGCCCCTTTCTTGTCATGAATTGGAGATTCGTCGAAGGTCAATTGAACTTAGAAAGTATCATTGTTCTATTCGGAGGCATTTTTATACTCTATACTGCCGTCAAGGAAATCTTCCATATGATAGGCAATGATCACTTGGACAGCGGTGATGAGGATCGAAAATTTAAGTCTCCTGGGAGGGTCATATTCACAATCGTTATGATGAATCTTGTGTTTTCTTTTGATTCTATATTAAGCGCAATGGCACTTGCCCAAGAACCTGTTTTAGATTCCACGGGGAACCCGACGGGAAAAACTGATTATATTATGTGGATAATGGCAACTGCCATCATATTAAGCGGCCTCTTAATGATTTTGTTGGCTGATAAAGTTTCCGATTTTTTACAGAAAAATAGGCTATATGAAATACTAGGGTTATTCATATTATTCATCGTCGGAATCATGTTGATTTCTGAAGGCGCTCACAAAGCACATCTGAAATTTTTTGGTAACGAAATACAGCCTATGACAAAAACTACCTTCTACTTTGTGATCGCTATTCTTGTACTCATAGACATCGTCCAAAGCAAATTTCAGAAAAAACTATTAGCACAAAAGAATCAATCGGTCGTTACAGTTACTCCACAGGAAGAGCCGTCAAGTGAGCCGTTTCAGCCTTGATTATATTTGTCTAAGGCTTGAGCTGCACTACCAATAATGCCTGCTTCTTTACCAAAATGAGCAGGCAATATCTTTAAATCCTTTGCTATAACATCAGAAACCTGATTATTAATTTTCTTCCTTAAAGGCTCAAAGAGAAAATCACCTGCACAAGCGATTCCTCCACCAATGACGAATGCATCAGGATTTAAAAGCCAAGCGGTGCTAGCAAGGGCAGAAGCAAGCCACTCTGCAACCTGATCCCAGATTTCAATAGCTATCGGATCACCTTCTTTAGCCAGATCAGTAACTAGTTTGGGATTCCACCCACCTTCAGGTACCTGCCGACCCTCAAAACGCATGCTCGCAAGTTCACAAATTTGACGGTTACCCATATAACATTCGAGGGCACCTCTTAACCCGTACGTATTCTCTGGTCCTTGGTAATCAATAGAGTGATTACCTAATTCTCCAGCAGCAAAGTCAGTTCCTCTATAAAGTTTTCCTCCGATAATGAGACCTCCACCTATTCCTGTGCCCAGCGTCAAAGCTACTACATTTGAACAACCTTGAGCAGCTCCATAGCGATATTCAGCATAAGCCATACAGTTCGCGTCATTATCAACAAAAATAGGAATCTCAAGTCTCTCTTCTAGTATTTCTCTGAATGGAATATTATTCCAACCAGGAACGTTTGTAAGAGTATGAATGTGCCCCAACTCAAAGTCCACTAATCCAGGAACTCCACACCCTAAGGTAACTATATTTCCGTTATTTTCCCTAAATTCATTAACAACATTAACCATCGCTGTGATAAGCGATTGCACCGAATCATAATCCGATGTTACCAGAACCTTGGGGTCCTTATTTCCATCAGATAATATCTCAAACAAGGATCCAATTTTGACAGAAGTTCCACCAAAATCGATTCCAATGGAGCAAGGTTTCTGAGAAATATCAGCTTTCATGAGATGGGTTGAGGCCAGCAATAATACGTAGACCTTCAAGTGTCAGAGAATCATTTACAATATTAATTTCCTTTAGACCGGATGAAATTAATTGGGCATAGCCTCCAGTAGCAATGACTTGAACAGAAGACTCCTCAAGCTCTTTAAATATTGAAGAAATTATTTCTTTTACCAAACCGCGATAACCAATAACGGCCCCTGAAAGCATTGCATCTTCAGTCGATTTTCCAATAATAGAAGATGGTTCATCAAGATCAATTCTTGGTAAAAGTGCCGTATGATCAAACATGTAATCAGTCATTGAGGTTAAGCCAGGAGCAATGACACCACCAATATAGGATTTTTCCGAGGAAATAACATCAAAGGTGACGGCTGTTCCAAAATCAACGATCACTGCCGGTTCCCCATAAAGGGAAACTGCTGCAGCTACATTAGCTAAACGGTCAGCTCCTATACTTCGAGGATCCGGGTAATCTATTTCACAACCAATATGAACAGAGTTTGAAACCTCTAATATTCTTTCCTTACCAAATACGCTTTCGACTTCATCGTTAAGTTTAGGAACTACCGAAGATAATATTACACCAAAATCAGAATAATCAGAATTCCAAGATAAGTCCTTAAGACATCTTTCATTTATCTCATTGGTAGGAATTGAAATGATTTTATCACCAAGACTTTCCGCATTAGATGGAACAATCTTTGTAAATGAATTGCTAATATCAATCAGCAAATAATCAAATTCTTGAGGCATTAGTGAATATGCTGAACCGAATAAGCCCAATCAGCAAAGAGAAATCCTCTTGATTACTCAATAGATGAGCGACTAGGCACCTGAAATGCCTCGTCGCCGTGTTTCTATATTCAATCTCACTAAAGGTTTACAGAATAAACCAGGAGCCGAAGAGATTTTTTGAGATCATGTCTTCACACGAAGGAAAAATTTATGCCATTAGTCATGTCTCCTTTTAGATGATTTATGACAAATATTATTAGAACTATGAAAAACAAAAACGCGATCCCGGCATTCTATTTATAATCAATATAATAATAGAAAAATAAGTCATGCGCGAGGATGAGATTTCTGATAGGACTTCTTTAGCCTATCCGCACTAACATGAGTATAAATCTGTGTCGTTGAAAGGCTTTCATGTCCAAGTAGCATCTGGACACTTCGTAGGTCAGCACCATTATCTAGTAAATGTGTCGCAAAACTATGTCGAAGCTTATGGGGACTAACGCCAACTGGTAATCCGGCAAGTTTCGTATATTTTTTAACGATATCTGAAATCGCTCGAGTGGAAATTTGTTTTCTAGCTTTACTAATAAATAATGCTCCGCTCTTAACTTTCGCAAGATCACAATACTTCTTTAAAGCATTCAGAGCATGTGATCCAAGAGGAACTATTCTTTCTTTTGACCCTTTACCTTTAACGCGAATGGTTTCATTGAAAAAATCAAAGTGACTTAGTTCTAGAGCTGCTAACTCAGCCAATCTCAGACCGCTACTATAAAAAACTTCAAGTATGGCAGCATCACGTGCCGCAGCCCATGCCGGCGCCTGTCTTGGCTGTTTAACGTTAAATGGTAAGACTAAAAGATCTTCTACCTGCTTCAATGTAAGTATCAGAGGCAAGCCCCTTTCAGCTTTGGGCAGGTGTACATCAAGTAGAGGATTCACCTTCAATCCCTTCCTTCTTGTAAGATAACGATAAAAACTTCTAATTGCCGCAAAATGTAACCTGATAGTAGATCTGGCTAATTCCCGTTTCATGCATTCGAAAAGATAAACTCTAAAATCCTCAGAATTACATAACTCCCATCCCTTAAAGGAATCACACCAATTACGAAATTCCTTCAATGCGTAACTGTAATTACTGATTGTTCGGGGCGCCGCATTCTTTTCAACAATCAAAAATTCAAGGAATCCATCAACGAGCGAGTCAGCCTTTTCAGACGAGTTAACTTTATCTTCAGAAAACTGCACAGACATACCTCTTGTAATAACTTAACATATATTAGAGAAATAACCATTTTGATAATCTATTAAGTCACGGACTTGACCTTAGTAAATGGAAGAGGATGTTGAGGAGTGTCAGATTCCAGTCTAACAAAGCGAATAATACCCTGCCTCGATGTTACTGACGGTCGAGTCGTGAAAGGAACAAAGTTTCTACAGCTTCGTGATGCGGGGGATCCTGTAGAGTGCGCTGTGGCCTACGATGCTCAAGGAGCTGACGAGCTCGTCTTCTTAGACATTACAGCTTCATCAGATGAGAGAAACACCATGGTGGACGTTGTTGAAAAGACGGCCAAGAAATGTTTTATGCCACTCACAGTTGGAGGAGGAATTCGGACAGTTGAAGATATGCGTACAATGCTACATGCAGGAGCAGATAAGGTTGGAGTAAATACAGCAGCAGTAAATAATCCTGATATTATTTCAGAAGGATCAAGAGCATTTGGCTCCCAATGCATTGTAGTTGCAATTGATGCAAAAAAATATCCTGAAGGGAATTCATGGCGAGTTTATACTCATGGCGGGCGCAAACCTATTGATTTGGATGCAGTCGAATGGGCAAAAGAAGTTGAGGATCGAGGCGCTGGGGAAATTCTTCTGACCAGCATGGATGCAGATGGAACAAAGGATGGCTACGATATTGAGTTAAATGCCAAAGTCAGCGAATCATTGAATATTCCGGTGATTGCGAGTGGTGGAGCCGGGAAATTAGAACATATGGCAGAAGTATTAGACAAAGGCAAAGCTGACGCAGTACTCGCTGCAAGTATTTTTCATTTTGGAGAATTCACCATAGGTGATGTTAAGGATTATCTTTCTTCGGTAGGGGTCCCTGTCCGCCCCCTATTCATACCGAATTGAGTAATAAAAACCGTTAAAAGATTCATTCCTAGGCCCCAGATTCCAGCGTGGATCCCATAAGGTTTTGGGTCTGATCCCATAGTCAAATATACCGCTATAAATATGCCTACGATAACTCCAAAGAAAATAGAACGGGCTTTTATTTTTTTACATTGGATACCCAGCATTACCGCAGGAGCGATCTGTGCTAAAACTTCTAGCTTTATTTCTAGAAGCCTCCAAATCGTCTGACCTTGCAAAGCAATAGTGAGCATGACAACTAAGATCATAATGATGATAGAAGTGGCTTTCCCAACGCGTGTTAATTCGCTGTTATTAGCTTCTGGATAGTATATTCGGTAAATATCATTCGTTACCAATGATGAGATAGCCAATAACGCTGAATCAATAGTCGACATCGTTGCCGCAATGACAGCCGCAACTAATAAGGGTCCCATTATAGTCAGTGCAGGCAATTCTTCTACTAATTTACCTACCATCAATAAGGTAGTTTGATCTGATTCCTCCTTGCCAAGATCTGGAAAAATCGAAATGGCCATCACTCCTAGAAGCACTAGAAAAAATGTTGTTACTAAGGGCATGAATGCCATGACCTGGAGCGAACGCTTAAGGGTCTTTTCATCCCTCGCCGCATAAATTCGCTGAATGGCATGCGGATACATGGAAACCCCGAAGAAAAATAATAAGATTGAACTGAGCCATGTTATTTTTTGTTTGAGAATAGGTGGATCCCAGATATCTGGTCGAGCCGCTTCAAGCCCTTCCGTTACTCCTGCAGGACCTCCCAAGTGAAAGAAAAGAGCGAAAGCAATAAATCCTAAACTCAACAGCAGAATTATACCTTGTGTAACATCAGTCCAAGCCACACTCCGCATACCTCCCAATGTTTCATAAACCAGCATCACAAATGCGAGAACAATAACAGCTAAATTAAAATTTACTCGCCCATCACTGACCACTTCCGCAAGTGTTCCAAGGGCTAGTAAATTGGTTAGAATGTAATTACCCAAACCAAAGATGCCGATCAAAACAATAAATATTGTGAGTGGCCGAAATGAAAATCGATCCTGAACAAAATCACCTAAAGTTAAGAAACGGCGGCGATTTGAAAGTCTGTAAAGGCGTGGGGCAAAAATAAAATATCCTCCTATGACAGCCATCATTGCTGCAACAGTATAAATAATTGGAAATCCACCCCTATATGCCTTGCCCACAAACCCCATGAAACTATTACCACTATATTGCGTAGCATACAGTGTAAGAAAAAGCACACCAAACCCAAAAGATCTACCTCCAAGATAATGATCATCCAGTGTGTTCTCCTTTTTTGCTCTGTGCCCAAGCCAACCAATTCCAATAAGCGTTAGCACGTAAAGACCTATGAAGACCAATCCTCCAATCCCAAGCGCATATCCTGAAGAATGATCAGCGAGAATCATCATTATCCTCCGATCTAGCAGAAACCTCCCAATAACGACCTATAAGAACTGCCATTAAAACCGCAAAGCTTATAGAGCAAGCAATAGCATATATAAACCAAGACGGCATCCCAAATAGCCTATCGGTTGAAGACTCAATAAAATACCAAGGCACAGCAAGGAACAAAAAAACAATAGGCAATAAAAGAACCAATAAACGTTTCACTAGAACAAACTGTTGATTGCCAAATTCTCCTGAAATAGATAATTGTTCAACTTCATTAACCAAGAACTTTTCCTATTGCTTTCTGCAAAGCACTAATTGAATCACTGATCTGATCATTTTTAATGACTAGAGGCGGCATAAAAACGACGGTATTTCCAATAGCTCGCGTCAGAAGTCCGTAATCTCTTGCAGCATTACAGACTTGAGGTCCGATGATCTCATCCTCATCTAATAATTCTATTCCTGAAATCAAACCGCACTGGCGAATATCTATTACTTTCTGATTCTCTCTCTTTAATTTTTCAAGAACTTTACTCAAGTGATTAATTTTGTCTGGAAGTTCAGACAAGGTTGATTCTTTTTCAAAAATTTTCAGACTAGCCAATGCGGCAGCACACCCAACAGGATTTCCACTATAACTGTGACCATAGTAAAAGGTATTCTCTTGGCCCTCGAGAAAAGCATCAAAAATTTCGCCTGTTGTAAGAGTTGCGGCTAAAGGTAAATATCCTCCAGTCAAACCCTTCGCTAAAGCCATTATATCCGGAATAACACCCTCATGTTCACAAGCAAACATCTTACCTGTCCGACCAAACCCCGTCATAACTTCATCGAGTATTAATAAAGCTTGGTTAGAATCACACCAATTTCTTATTTGGCTCAACATTCCCTTGGGCCAGAGGCGTATCCCGGCAGCTCCTTGAACCATTGGCTCAAGAACAACTGCAGCTATTTCCTTGCAATCCACTTTATTTAATTCTTCTACAGAATTAAGACGAATTACCGGTAACCCAAGATCAGCAAATCTTGCAAAAAATCTCTCGACTCCACCCAAAGAAGAAGCTCCAAGAGTATCACCATGATAAGCATTATCAAAAGTAACAAAACGACATCTCTCAGATTCACCTTTAATTTGAAAATATTGAATCGCCATTTTCATTGCACACTCAATAGCGGTAGACCCATCATCGGAAAAAAATGCACGCTGCAAACTGTTAGATGGAAACAATCCAATTAACTTCTCAGCTAGAAGTATCGCAGGCTCATTCGTTGTACCTAAAAATGAACAGTGGGCAATCTTTGCTAGTTGTTGAATGATCGCTTCATTGATTGTCGGATGGCAATGCCCATGAACATTAGTCCAAATGGAAGCATTCCCATCAATATATCGATTCCCTAGTGTATCATAAATATACACACCATTGCCCCGCTCAATCACAAGTGGTTCAGATGTATCTGCACACCACTCAGCCATAGGCGTAAATGGATGCCAAATAAAGGACTTGTCCTTTTCACCAAGATTCACTCTGCAATTAGACTAACAATCTAAATTTCTTAGTGCAATCCAAGAAATAAGATAAGATGAAAACTTGGGCTCCTAAACAATCTTAGAGCAAAAGTTATAGGACTATTTAAATACCTAATTAAGCCTCTAAGGATTTAGGTTCACTATCATCAGAGCTCTCTTCAGGAGCTACATCAGTACTCTCTTCAGGAGCTACATCAGTACTCTCTTCAGGAGCTACATCAGTACTCTCTTCAGGAGCTACATCAGTACTCTCTTCAGGAGCTACATCAGTACTCTCTTCAGGAGCTACATCAGTACTCTTTTCAGGAGCTACATCAGCACTCACTTTCGCTGTTTTAACAAAACTCACTCCAGGAATTCCTTCAGAGCTCTGTTCATCGGATCCTTCTAATGGACCTTCAGTGGAATCTCCATCACCCTCTAACTCAGGAGGCTCGACAGTTTCCAAAGGCTGCACTGTTCTCTTAGTTTCAAAACCACTGCCTGCAGGTATAAGGTGACCCATAATAACATTCTCCTTAAAACCTTTGAGTAGATCACTCTTACCAAGAGTTGCCGCATCAGTTAAAACACGAGTCGTATCTTGGAAACTTGCAGCAGAAATAAAGCTTTCAGTCTCAAGAGAAGCCTTAGTAATACCTAACAAAACAGGCTCACCTTCTGCCGGCTTACCTCCCTGTTCCTGCATTTCCTCATTTACACTGATAAATTTAGTTCTCTCAACCTGATCACCCCAAAGGAAAGTAGTATCACCCGGATCAGTAATTCGGACCTTCCTTAACATTTGCCTGACAATTATCTCAATATGCTTATCATTGATTTCAACACCTTGAAGACGATAAACTTCTTGAACTTCAAAGACTAGATGCTCCATCAGCTTATGAGTTCCCTCAATCTCAAGAATCTCATGAGGAATTTTAGGCCCATCTGTAAGAAGATCTGCCCTCTTAACAGTATCATCTTCGTAAACTGTAATATGTTTATTACGAGGAATAAGATGCTCAGCAATTTCACCAGTTTCAGGGTCAGTAATAATGAGTTTACGTTTACCTCGTGACATACCATCAAACCCAACAACACCATCAATTTTTGCAATCTCAGCATGGTCTTTTGGTTTACGAGCTTCAAATAATTCAGCAACACGAGGGAGACCACCAGTAATATCTTTTGTCTTGGCCAATTTTCTTGGTGTTCTTGCCAATAATGCCCCGCCTTGCACCTTCTCTTTATCTTTAACGGAAAGGTGAGCACCAGTAGGGACTGAATAACTTGCTAGTATTTCCTTAGTTTTTGCATTAGTTATGACTACCTGAGGATGAAGATCCTCCTTATGTTCAATGACCACCACTCCTTGAACTCCGGTAGCTTCATCCTTCTCCTTCTCCACAGTAATACCTGGAATCATGTCACGGAATTCAACCTTACCTCCCTTTTCAGTAATAACCGGAACGTTGTGGGGGTCCCATGTAGCAATCTGATCACCTCGAGAAACTTGTGCACCGTCGCTAGGATCAATAATTGTTCCAATTACAAGTGGATGAGACTCCAGTTCCATGCCCTTTTCATCTATCACTGTTACAGCACCATTTTTATTTAATACAATGAACTTCCCATCTAATGACTCTACAGTACGTAGATCCTTGTACCTAATCGTTCCGTTATGGCCAACGTGAATAACAGGTTGTTTGAGTGCCTGCTGTGCAACTCCTCCAATGTGGAAAGTACGCATAGTGAGCTGAGTTCCAGGCTCACCAATTGACTGTGCAGCTATAATCCCTACTGCTTCACCAATTTTTATAGGATCACCATTAGCTAAATTAAGTCCATAACACTTCGCACAGCAACCTCTCGACGACTCACAAGTTAAAACAGAACGTATTTTCATTGTTTCGTGCCCAATGTCCTGAAGCTTTAGTGATGTAACTTCATCAATAAGTTGGTCAACTTCAACAATCACTTCCTGCGAAACCGGATCAGTTATTTTTTCGCAACTCGTTCGTCCGTAAACTCTGGTTGCTAGTTCAACTACTTCCTCATCACCCTCATAGACAGAAGAAACACTGATACCCTGTGTTGTACCACAATCCAATTCCGTAATGATGACGTCTTGAGAAACATCAACAAGTTTTCTGGTTAAGTAACCAGAGTCAGCTGTTTTAAGAGCAGTATCCGCCAAACCTTTACGTGCTCCGTGAGTCGAAACAAAATACTCAAGAACAGATAAACCCTCTCGGAAATTAGAGGTAATAGGTCGCTCAATAATTTCACCTGAAGGTTTAGCCATGAGGCCTCGCATTCCTGAGAGTTGCTTAATCTGTTGCTTGTTACCCCTAGCACCAGAATCCACCATCATGAAAAGGGGGTTAGCTATCTCATTACCATCGTTATATTCTAGCGTTCTATAAAGAGCCCCAGCAATTTTGTCTCCGGCCGCTGTCCATATATCAATTACTTTGTTGTACCGCTCACCATCTGTAATAATACCTTTACGATATTGCTTCTGAACGACATCCAATTGCTTGTAAGCATTTTTAAGTTCAACCTGCTTTTCATCTGGAATAACCATATCGGTAATACCAATAGAAACACCTGCCCTAGTAGCTTCACGGAATCCTAATTGCTTCAGCAAATCAAGTGTTGTAACTGTGCCTTTGGGTCCAGCAACTTGGAAAGTTCTCCAAATAATATCTGAGAGTTGTTTTTTCGCAATCGTCTCGTTAATAAAACCGAGAGATTTTCCACTCTCATTCTCACATTTAGGCCATATCTCATTAAAACGAACACGACCAGGTGTAGTCTCAATCGTGATCGCTTCATGATCCCCATAAATAGTATCTTTTCCCCTATCAGGATTCGCTAGGCGAATCTTGCAATGAAGGGAAACTGCTTGTTCTGCAATAGCATATTCAACCTCAGTAGTCGATTCAAACAAAGGGATACGTTGTTCCTCTTTGTCCTTATACGTTATATGATGGCGATGATGTGTAAGGAAATACGATCCAAGCGTGATGTCTTGAGAAGGTGTAGTTATTGGTCTGCCACTCGAAGGTGAGAAGATATTATTCGGCGCCAGCATCAAAAGCCTAGCTTCCAGTTGTGCCTCAATTGACAAAGGAACATGAACCGCCATCTGATCACCATCAAAATCAGCATTATAAGCTGAACATGTCAGAGGATGTAAACGGATAGCTGATCCTTCAATTAAAACAGGTTCAAAGGCCTGTATAGATAATCTGTGCAATGTAGGTGCACGGTTCAACATTACTGGGTGTCCTTTTGTAACCTCTTCAAGTATATCCCAAACCTCAGGAGTTTTACGCTCGATCATCTTCTTTGCCGAACGTACAGTATGCACATAACCTAGTTCTTTTAGACGCCTTATAATAAAAGGCTCAAATAATACAAGCGCCATCTTTTTAGGCAACCCACATTGATGAAGTCGTAATTCCGGACCAATAACAATCACTGATCGGCCTGAATAATCGACTCGCTTTCCTAACAAATTCTGACGAAACCTTCCCCCCTTACCCTTTAACATATCAGAAAGGGATTTCAGTGCACGGTTACCAGCTCCAGTCACTGCACGACCATGCCTTCCATTATCAAAGAGAGCATCCACAGCTTCTTGAAGCATACGTTTCTCATTTCGAATAATCACTTCAGGAGTTTTTAGCAGAAGCAAGTTCTTTAGACGATTATTCCTGTTAATTACCCTTCGATATAAATCATTAAGATCTGAAGTTGCGAACCTTCCACCTTCTAAGGGAACTAGCGGTCTCAAATCTGGAGGTATAACTGGCAGAACTTCAAGAATCATCCACTCAGGACGTGTATGGCTACCGGCAAATCCCTGAGCAAGCTTAAGCCTCTTCGACAACTTTTTACGAACTTGTTTAGAGCGTGTTTTCGTCATCGCATCCTCTAACTCTTCTACAAGAGAAAGAAGATCAATGCCGGCAAGCAAATCACGCACAGCTTCTGCACCCATGCCTGCACGGAAACTATCCTCTCCAAATTCTTCTTCAGCTTCGCGGAGCTCCTGCTCTGTAAGTAATTGTGCAAGCTCCAGAGGAGTATTACCCGGATCAGTAACAATGTAATCTTCGTAATAAATCACCCTTTCCAACATCCGGGCACTCATGTCCAACATCAGGCCAATGCGAGAAGGCATACACTTATAGAACCAAATATGACTTACAGCTACAGCAAGTTCAATGTGTCCTTGCCGCTCACGACGAACTCGTGACAGAGTAACCTCTACACCGCAACGATCACATATTACTCCTTTGTGCTTAATCCTCTTATATTTTCCACAGGCACATTCCCAATCTTTTGTGGGGCCAAAAATGCGCTCACAGAAAAGACCTCCCTTCTCAGGTTTAAAGGTTCTGTAATTAATGGTTTCAGGATTTTTCACTTCACCGAAACTCCAACTGCGGATTGTGTCAGCAGCTGCCACGGTAATTTTTACCTTGGAAAAATTAGTTTCTTTTTTATTATCAGCTCCAAAAAGCTCTTGGATATTGGACTCTACGCTCATGATTTTTGGCAATCTTAAATCTTTATAGACTCTGTATTATTTTTTCTTTCTAGCTCTTATGCACTGGTTCTGGACTCATCTACACTGGTTCTGGACTCATCTAAAATCGAAGGAGCACTCTCACCAACTTTGACGTCAAGACAAAGGCTTCGCATTTCTTTAATTAAGACATTAAAGGATTCAGGAGTCCCAGCCTCTAGACTGACGTCTCCCTTAACAATTGATTCATAAATCCTTGTCCTGCCCTGAACATCATCTGACTTAACCGTCAACAATTCCTGCAAGGTATATGCTGCACCGTAAGCTTCTAGAGCCCATACCTCCATTTCTCCGAAACGCTGGCCACCATACTGAGCCTTGCCTCCCAGCGGTTGCTGAGTAACGAGTGAATATGGGCCAACGGCACGCGCATGAATCTTATCAGCTACTAGGTGACCAAGTTTAAGCATATAAATATATCCAACCACAACCTCTTGATAGAAAGGATCACCTGTGAGGCCGTCATAAAGTTGAGACTTTCCATTCAAACCAATCCAATTAAAACCTTCAGTGGATTTAGCCTCTTTAAGGTATTCCATGATTCTAGTTTCGGGTATACCATCAAAAATAGGAGTAGCAACCTTGAATCCTAAGGCCTTCGCAGCAACACCCAAGTGTGTCTCTAGGACCTGACCTACATTCATTCGAGAAGGAACACCCAATGGATTCAAACAAATATCAACAGGAGTTCCATCTTCAAGAAATGGCATATCCTCTTCAGGAACAATTTTAGCAACTACTCCCTTATTCCCGTGACGTCCTGCCATCTTATCGCCGACTGATAATTTGCGTTTGCTGGCAACGTAAACTCTAACAGATTTAATGATACCTGGATCAACCTCGTCACCACTTTCCATGCGATCAAGGGATCGTTCACGTTCTGAATCAATATCATCAAATTTTGGTGCAAAACTGGCAATGATATCCATGATCTTATTCCTTATCGGAGAAGGATCAATCTCAATCGAACCGTAAGCTGCTGCCAGCTTTCGGAGAAGTGTCTTTGTGATTTTGCGGTTAGCTGGAATAATAAGCTCACCAGATTTACTATCCACAACATCTAATGGAATTTTCTCACCCAAAAGAATATCAGAAAGTTTCTCTGTAAGTTGATCGGTTAATTCATCGCGTTTTTTCTTATGGTCTGTATCAATGTTCTTGAGCTGTTTTTTGATCTCAGCCTCTGACATTTGTTCTTTCTCTGCGACATTACGTGAAGAAATCCTAACATCCATTACAATACCAGTGCACCCTGAAGGGACACGTAATGATGTATCCTTAACGTCTGCTGCTTTTTCACCAAAGATAGCACGTAATAATCGTTCCTCTGGAGCCAACTCCGTTTCACTCTTTGGGGTAATTTTTCCAACAAGAATATCACCAGGTTTAACTTCTGCTCCAATACGAATTACTCCATCAGGTCCAAGATCCGATAAGGCCTCTTCTCCTACATTAGGTATGTCTCTAGTAATCTCTTCTGGTCCCAGCTTAGTATCTCGAGCTCCAACATCAAAGTTAGAAATATGTATTGATGTATAAACATCATCCTTCACGACTCTCTGAGATATAGTAATCGCGTCCTCAAAGTTGTAACCATTCCAAGGCATGAAAGCTACGAGAACATTTTTGCCCAATGCAAGTTCACCATTTTCTGTACAAGGTCCATCCGCTAATACATCACCCTCTTTAACTTTCTGACCTTTCGTCACAATCGGCCTCTGATTAATACATGTGCCAGAATTAGAACGCATAAATTTGCGCAAAGGATAAATATAGATCCCTTTATTTGGCTCACTCTTTAACTTGCGAGGATCTGACAAAAACTTTTGATCTGAAACATGTAATTCACCGTCAGAAGTAACTACAATTATTTCAGCTGTTGCCGCAGCAACTTTTCCTGGTCCCTCGGAAACAACAACGGCCCGTGAATCACGCGCAGCCTTTCCTTCCATTCCTGTGCCTATCAATGGCGACTCTGAGCAAAGCAAAGGAACACCTTGGCGTTGCATGTTGGATCCCATCAAAGCCCTGTTAGCATCATCATGCTCAAGAAATGGTATCAAAGATGCCGCAATTGAAACCAATTGTTTAGGCGAAACGTCCATAAGTGAAGCTTCCTTGGGGTCAATTTCAAGAAAATCCCCTCTATACCGTGCAGTGATCTTTTCAGAAGTAAACTTACCTGTATCATCTAATGGATTATTTGCTTGTGCTATAACTTCATTCTCCTCCTGATCTGCTGTTAGATAGGCAATGTCCTTTGTTACCTTGGCATTTTTAATTTTTCGATAAGGCGTTTCTATAAATCCAAATCCATTGATTCGAGCGAAAGTACTCATTGAATTTATCAATCCAATGTTTGGTCCCTCGGGCGTCTCAATAGGACAAATTCTACCATAATGGGATGGGTGAACATCACGGACTTCGAAACCTGCACGATCCCTGTTAAGACCGCCAGGACCTAGCGCTGACAAACGTCTCTTATGAGTCAACTCAGCCAAAGGATTTGTCTGGTCCATAAATTGACTTAATTGAGAACGACCAAAAAAGTCTCTAACAACAGCTGACAAAGCTTTTGGATTAATCAATTTCTGAGGCGTCATGCCATCCAAGTTAATATCAAACAAAGTCATTCGCTCTTTAACCAACCGCTCAGTACGAGCAAGACCTATTCTACATTGATTAGATAGCAATTCCCCAACTGCACGGACTCGGCGAGAACCAAGATGATCAATGTCATCTGTTATACCTTCTCCTTTTTTCAAATTCAGCAAATATCTCATCGCTACTACAAAGTCCTCTGAAGTAAGAATTCTCTCTCCCTCATCAACTTTGAGTCGTAACTTTTGATTAATTTTATATCTACCAACTCGGGTAAGATCATATTTCTTAGGGTCAAAGAAAAGCCTCTTAAGAAGTGCCTTCGAATTTGCTGTGGTCGGCGGATCTCCAGGCCGCAAACGACGATAAATATCTTTCAGTGCTTCTTCCTCATCATTGGCTGGATCCTTTCTCAAGGATTTAACTAAAATGTCATCATCCTTAGTATCAATCACTTCAAGACTCTTATGACCCAACTCCATTAGCTGGTGAACTACACCAATAGTAAGGGGCTCGTATGCCTTTGAAATAATCACCTCTCCATCAATAACGTCTTCCATGGGCGTCTTGGTTGAGAGTTCTTCCTCATCCATCTTAGTCGTAAGCTTCAGTTTTTTTACATCATAAAAAAGTTTACAGATATCTGAATCCTTCTCAAATCCAAGGGTACGAAGAAATGTCGTAGCAAGGAACTTTCTCCTGCGTCGTCGACGGTCTAAATAAACGTAAAGCAAATCATTGGTGTCAAATTGGACCTCTAGCCAAGAACCTCTATCAGGGATTATTCGGAAACTATGCAGGGTCTTGCCATTCAGGTGAAGACTTGTCTCAAAACAAACTCCAGGAGATCGATGCAATTGAGAAACAACTACTCGTTCAGCTCCATTAATGACAAAAGTACCTCGAGCGGTCATTAGAGGCAGTTCGCCCATGTAAACTTTTTCCTCTTTCGTTCCAACCTCATCCTTTAGGCGAAAAGTAACGTACAGAGGAGCACTATAAGTTTCGGAATTACGGATAGCCTCAAGAGCTGTCAGTTTAGGTTTACCAACATCATAAGATACAAAATCCAAAGTCACCTTATCATCATATGAATTAATTGGAAAAACCTCTTTGAATACCGCATGCAAGCCTATTGGCTTACGTTTGCTTGGAGCAACATCCTGTTGGAGGAAGTTTGCATAAGACTGGATCTGGATTCCAATGAGATTTGGAGCCTCAAGGACTTCGTCAATATTCCCGAAATGTTCGCGTATTCTTTCAGACATAGTTTTGTTTGGTTTTGCTATGGGCTATGGACTAGGCAGAGTGTTTAGGCAGAAAAACCTCATAGACTGCTTCTATGAAGAAAAAATTGTGAGTGCTGTTCAGATCCCTTGTTTACACAAGAAATGACCGGTCCGTCTTTACGGTATTTCCGGTTCTTTAAAATGGTTGAGTATGTTGGGCGGTCAGTTCCGTTCCTTAAGGAATAGTGCAGCAAAATAAATTAGGCTTGGTTTTGAGTCAGGTCCTCGATTTTATATGTAGTAAAATATTACAAAATAGCACAGCTAAGTACTGAAAAGTACTTAGCTGTGCTATTTGATTAGTTAAAAAGTAAATAATACTAAATCTAATTAAGTAATTATTTGATTTCGACCTCTGCCCCGGCAGCTTCAAGTTTGGTCTTAATTTCTTCAGCTTCTTCCTTGGAACATGCTTCTTTAATTGGAGATGGAGCTGCATCGACAAGTTTCTTGGCATCAGCAAGTCCAAGGCCACTAACAGCACCACGAACTTCTTTAATGACAGCAATTTTACTGCCACCAGCATTAGTCAATATTACATCGAATTCAGTCTTCTCTTCCACAGCTTCTCCACCACCGGCAGCTGGAGCAGCAGCAGCAGCTACAGGAGCAGCAGCACTTACACCCCACTTCTCTTCGAGAGCTTTTACAAGGTCAGCAACTTCAAGAACACTTAGTCCACTTAGGTCTTCAGTTAATTTTTCAATATCAGCCATTTCTTTTTTACGGTGTCGTCGCGATTCAGAGCCCTGTAACATTTCAAAGCGGCGGCCGCCACCCCGACAAGGAACCGTGGTTTATATTGTTTTAGTTTTGTTTTAGTTTTGTTTTAGTTTTGTTTTAGTTTTGTTTACTCCTTGGCATGAACTTCGCATACCAAAGATAATCTTTATTATTAGCCTTGATCCTCCTTTGCCTTAAGTATACGGGCAAGGGATGACGCTGGCTCATTAAGCAGCCTTACAAAAGTGCTAGCAGGTGATTGTAACGTTCCAAGAAAATGGGCTCTCAATACATCCATGGGCGGCAATGATGCTAAAGCATTTAATTCCTCCGGACTGAGCAGATTGCCATCCATGACTCCCGCACGCATTTCAGGCTTCTCATTTTCTTTCTTATAATCCTTCAGGACCTTAGCAACTGCACATATGTCCTGATCACCGGTAACAAGCGCCGTCTGACCGGTCAAAAAATCATTAATCCCTTCAGGATATTCCACAGCTACCGATGCACGCTTAGCATAAGAATTCTTTGTTATGTGAGCAGTAGAATTAGTTTCACTGAGTCGCGTACGCAATTCTCCAAGCTGTACTACCGTTAATGCCTTGTAATCAATAACAATCATGAAAGGAGATGCGTTTAGTTTCTCTATAAGATCGTTAATAATATTCTCTTTGATTGCTTTCATTGTAATCCTTAACTTTTTTATTAACGTTTCTTATTTCTCGAACACATCAGTTTCAATCGGTATACCGGGTGAAACAGTAGCCGATAGAGTGGCGCCACAAATATAAATTCCTTTAGTCGAAGCTGGTCTTACTTGCCTAATTGCATTCATTACAGCATTGCCATTATCAGCAAGCTGCTCAGCTGAAAACGAAACTTTTCCAATCGGAGCTGCTACGCCACCGTTTCGGTCCAATTTGAAATCAATGCGTCCAGCCTTCACTGCATTAACAGCTGAAGCGGTATCATCAGTAACCGTTCCCGTCTTAGGGTTAGGCATTAATCCGCGAGGCCCAAGAAAGCGCCCAAGTTTCCTGACTTCTGCCATAGCTTCTGGAGTCGCAACAGCAACATCAAAATCTTGAAATCCTCCTTGGATTTTATTTATCAGATCATCAAAACCAACGAACTCAGCTCCAGCATTCTTTGCCGCTGTCGCTGCCTCACCTTGAGCAAAAACCAAGACCCTAACTTTCTTGCCTGACCCATGAGGTAAAGGGCATGTTCCGCGGACCATCTGGTCAGATTGCTTAGCATCGACTCCAAGACGCACAGAAATTGAAACCGTCTCGTCATACTTGGCTGGAGGAAATTTCTTAAGTATATCAATAGCTTCAGCAAGAGTATACTCTTTATCCTCTTCAAATAGTTCCGCAGCTTGGCGATATCTTTTACTTCTTTTTTTTGCCATCTTTCTTTCGCAGTATTAGCGGATGCATTACACCCTCCTGCAGTGTTTTGTTTATATTAATTAAATCTCAATAATTACATTCCTTGAATCTCGATGCCCATTTGGCGGGCACTTCCTGCAATAATACGAGCTGCGGCTTCATCATCTTCAGTATTCAAGTCAGGTTTTTTAATTTTCACAATTTCCATCACTTGGGCTTTAGTTATTGTAGCCACTTTCTCTTTGTGAGGCTCACCTGATCCTGACGCAATCTTTGCTGCTTTTTTAAGTAACGCAGATGCCGGTGGTTGCTTACAAACAAAACTGAAACTTTTATCTTTATATATCGTTATGACGACTGGCAGAACATCTCCAGCCTGAGCCTGAGTCTTTGCATTAAAATCTTTGCAAAACTGCATAATATTTAGTCCAGCCTGTCCCAATGCTGGTCCTACAGGAGGTGACGGATTCGCCTGACCCGCGGGGATCTGAAGTTTCAAGGTTCCGGTTATTTCTTTAGCCATGGTATTAAAATGATTAATTCGAGTATTTATTATTCTTCTTTTTCGATTTGCCAATGCTCTAGCTCAACGGGAGTTGGGCGACCAAAGACAGTAACTGAAACTAGTAAAGTTCCTTTTTCTTGGTCTATTTCCTCTATTACTCCGGGCTGACTTTCAAAAGGACCATCAGAAACTTTAATTGTTTCTCCAACATCAAATGCAATCCTCGGTTTAATGCTTTCTTCGCGTTCTTTTATCTGAAGTAGCATGCTCTCGACTTCGCGAGGGCGCATAGGAATCGGATTATTCTTTGTGCCAGCAAAACCAATTACCCCATGCGTTTCCTGTACAAAGTACCAACTACGGTCGATCAATCCACCCTCATCATTGAGCAAGTGCATATTCATAATAAGATATCCAGGAAAAAACTTTCTCTTTGATTCTGTTCGCTTGCCCTTCTTTACTTCTGAAACCCGTTCAGTAGGGACCAAAACTTCAAAAATTACATCGCTCATTTCTTCTGACTCCATTCGCCGCTCAAAACTATTGCGAACTTTGTTTTCCTGACCAGATAATACGTGAACCACGTACCATTGGTCTTTTGGTGCAGGAATTAAAGGCATCTTTGTTTAATTAATTATTAAGCGTTATCTAAAATAAAATTCCAAGGTGCTATTAATTAGTAAGCAACTTAATGATATTAAATAAAATCAAATCCCAAAGACTCACGAAAGCACCCAAAAGCATCATCGCTATAAATACCACCACAGTAGAATCGGTAAGTTCTTTGAAACGTTTAAACCCCTTCTCTCCCTTATTCTTAGGAATCCAAGGCCAACTAGCTTTTTGAAGCTCAGTTCTAACTTCTCCAAAATATCTTGTTAGATTTTTCATTTCTTCACTTAAGGGATTTTAATTATAGAGGCTCTTGGCAGGGTAGGAGGGATTCGAACCCCCGACACCCGGTTTTGGAGACCGGTGCTCTAACCAGGCTGAGCTACTACCCTCTTGGAGTTTATATAGTTTGTTTTTCTTTATTAAACTCACTTTTGAGGAGTTCTCTTTTTTACAGCGTAGCCGGATCCAATTTGAGCTAAATAATGTCCGACAAGATCCGGCTAAACTAAATTCGTTTATTTGAGGTTTAAATTTTAATCAAGAATGTCAGCAACACGGCCAGCTCCAACGGTACGACCACCTTCACGAATCGCAAAACGAATCGTTTTTTCCATCGCAATCGGAGTGATGAGCTCAACTTCCATAGTCACGTTGTCACCAGGCATAACCATTTCAACACCGTCAGGTAATTTAATGGTACCAGTCACGTCAGTTGTTCGGAAGTAAAATTGTGGTCTATAATTACTAAAGAAAGGGGTATGACGACCACCTTCATCCTTACTCAAAACATAAACTTCCGAAGTGAACTTTTGGTGTGGTGTAATTGAACCTGGTTTTGCAATGACCTGACCACGCTCGATGTCTTCTTTCTTTGTTCCTCTAAGCAGGATACCAACATTGTCACCTGCCTCACCACGATCTAACAATTTACGGAACATTTCAATGTCAGTAACTATCGTCTTCTGTGTGTCGCGGATTCCAACAATTTCAACTTCTTCCATCTTGTTGACCACGCCACGCTCTATACGGCCAGTAGCAACAGTTCCCCGACCTTCAATTGAAAAGACGTCCTCAATCGGCATAAGGAAATCCAAATCCACGGGCCGCTCAGGCTTCGGAATGTAATCATCAACTGCATCCATGAGTTTCATAATGTTCTCTTGCTCTTCACCGTCTCCTTCTAGGGCCTTCAATGCAGAACCCTTAACGATTGGAATATCATCACCAGGGAACTCATAAGCAGTAAGCAATTCGCGAATCTCCATCTCGACCAGATCAAGCAATTCTGCATCATCAACCTGATCAACTTTGTTTAAGAATACCACAATCGCAGGGACTCCAACCTGACGAGCCAGCAAAATATGCTCTCTTGTTTGCGGCATTGGACCATCTGCAGCAGAACAAACCAGAATACCTCCGTCCATTTGTGCAGCACCCGTGATCATATTTTTCACATAGTCAGCATGTCCTGGGCAATCAACGTGAGCATAGTGTCTTTTCTCCGTCTCATACTCTACGTGAGCTGTTGAAATTGTAATGCCTCGTTCCTTCTCTTCTGGAGCGGCATCAATTTCATCGTAATTTTTCTTCTCAGCCAAACCTTTTCCCGCCAGCGTATGGCAGATAGCAGCGGTGAGCGTAGTCTTCCCGTGGTCAACGTGTCCGATTGTTCCAATGTTGACGTGGGGCTTGTTTCTTTCGAATGCTTCTTTGGCCATGTCTTTGTTAGTAGTAAGTCCTATAAAAATTAAGGACTAGGGTCTTAGTTGATTTTGAATTTCCTTACAAATTATCTGCAAAGTATTTTTGATCTCGCAATTTGTAATTCTTGTTGGTTTCTTTTTAAGTTTAGTTGCCGATTAATCGGCTTAGTATTACTTCTTACTTTCTGCGTGGAGCTCATGACGGGATTTGAACCCGTGACCTCTTCCTTACCAAGGAAGTGCTCTACCCCTGAGCTACATGAGCACATCTATTGTTTAATTACCTTATGAGCATTAAACTCGGCAGGTGACCACACATGAAACACTCACGCAGTCCGCAGAAGTCGAGAGATTCCCACCCCAGAAAGCCATTTATTATGAACCATTCTAGAAAGAAAACACCTACCACCCCTGCGAAAAAGTGGAGCGAAATCTATCAAATAGACTGTTACTGTCAAAAAAAAAATTAAATTTTTCAGAGATAAAGCAAACTTGCTTCTTAAGATACTCATTTTGAAGTGATTATGCAAGAATTTGCAATGCTAATAAACCAAGCAAAAGCAGGTTATATTCCTTCATAGGAAGAAAAATCACTTTTAATTATTAAATTTTTCAGCAATACGCTCGATACCTACAGCTTTTCCGGTGCTATAATCAATATCCAAAAGAACTCCCCTTATATCCACTTCCCCTTTGGCTACGGGCATTGCTCTGGGCGTTGAAGTACGCATACGTTCTAGTATTGGATCTATTTGCCTCCCTAAAATTGATTCTGACGGCCCACACATGCCAGCATCACACAAGAATCCTGTTCCACCCGGAAAAATTTGTTCATCTGCAGTCTGAACATGGGTATGGGTTCCTACCACAGCTGACACTCTTCCATCAAGATAACGGCCAGTCGCTATAGTTTCACTGGTCGCCTCAGCATGAAAATCGACGAAAACCATCCTGACATCTGCCTCCTTACGGATCAGTTCCAACTCAGCATCGATCGCAAGGAATGGATTCTCTAGGGGTGGATTCATGAATGTTCGACCTTGAGCATTTAATATCGCAACAGGCCCCTTCTCCGTTTCAAGCACAACACTGCCTTGACCAGGTGTGCCGTCCGGATAATTAAGGGGTCGTAACAATCTCGGCTCCGTAGGCAAATAATCAATGATCTCTTTCTGATCCCAAATATGATCACCCGTCGTAATGACAGTTGCTCCAGCCCTTAGAAGACCTATTGCAATCTTAGGCGTAATACCTCTTCCGCCAGCCGCATTCTCTCCATTAACTACAATGAAATCGATTCCCCGAGATTCACGAATCTTAGGGAGAAAATCTCCAACCGCTTTACGGCCAGGCTCGCCAACAATATCCCCTAAAAAAAGAAGTCTTAAATTACTAGTGTTTGATAGTGCGTCCAAGTCATTATGCTAATTGGAAATGAGTAAGGCTCAACCACATATTGTCATAAGTGTCAATTTACGTTTAAATTCAGTTCCTATTCTCGATGCCGCAAAAAGAACCATTACCAACCAAATCAGTAAAATTATTCTGGATTAGCATCATAATTATATCAGTCCTCTTAATAATTGTTATCTTAAATCCTAAAAATAAGATTGCTGCTGAATCTGAAATTAATGCTGACCAGCTCCGCATTCGCACCAACCTCAGCACATTAGCCATTGATCCGGACTGGAGTGAACTAGAAAAATATCAGAAAAGAATTACTAAGAGACGATTTCTAACAGAACTAGAAAACATTTATTCTGAACAAGGCGCTTGGAAATTAGCCGTAAGGATCAATTCAGAATACGCTGAAATCCGCGCAAAAGGTAATCAAATTTTCAAACTGCAATTTGGCTCATCTGATCATGTGCCAAAAAATTTACGTTACTGGAGAAAAGCCGGAGAGCTTCCCATAAATACTAATATTGAAAAAGAACCACTCAAAGACCTTAGGGTAGCAATTGATCCCGGACATATCGGCGGGGAATGGGCAAAGATGGAAGGTCGATGGTATCAATTAGATGGTAAAGGCATCGAAATAAAAGAAGGTGAACTAACTCTGCTTTCAGCAAAATTAATTAAACAAAAACTACAATCGCTCGGAGCAACAGTTGTTCTATTAAGAGACCAACACGAACCCGTAACTAAATTAAGACCGGGACATTTTGAAGAGCTTGCACGAAAGGTTTTGCAATCTCGCGGACAAAATTCTGAAGGCCTAGCACTCAAGAGAGAAAGTGAACTCCTATTTTATAGGAAACACGAAATCCGAAGAAGAGCGCATATAATCAACAATACGATTAAACCTGATCTCACAATTTGTGTGCATTTCAATGCAGAGTCTTGGGGAAACCCAAATAAACCTAAACTAATAAACCGCAATCATCTTCACCTTTTAATAAATGGCAATTACAGCTCAACTGAATTTCGTCTTGAAGATAACCGATTCCATTTATTCAAAAGACTCTTACAAAATACTCATAATGAAGAGTTGGCCATAAATATTGCAGTTGCCAGTTCGATGGCTAATGAAACTGGGCTCCCTCCATATAAATATTCCACTTCAAATGCAAAGCTCATAAACCACAAACAACCCTATATTTATGCAAGGAACCTTCTCGCTAATAGAATCTACCACTGCCCGGTTATTTTTCTCGAACCTTATGTAATGAACAGTCCTACATTTTATCATAGAGTCATTGCTGGGAATTACTCTGGAGAAAAGATGATATCTGGAAAGAAACGTAAAAGTTTAATCCATGAATATGCCGACGGTGTCGTTGGAGGACTTGTTAATTATTATAAAATAAAACGAAAATCCTAGAAATGGAATGGGCCAATTGAATTATTAAGACCATATAACTCCAGTTATTATGCCTAAGATTCATCAAAGACTAATATTGCAATCTCGCGATCGGAACTTTCTACTCCGCTCATCAATAATCATTGGCATTATTTCAATACTGATCGGCATTGCATTGCCTAGCATTTCGACAAAAAAAACCCAGATTATAGAAAGGTTAGAAATTGCATGCCCTTGGATTAAAACAGAATCTTTACCAATCATAATGAACCGCCTGAACCCTAAGAAGGTTGAACGCATTATTAATTATAGGAGCGGGAAAGGATTTGAAGAAACAAGCATTGCTAGGATGGCACGTGAGGGCCTGTACTCAACGGCTTCAATACTTGGAATTCCTCAAAACATCTTAAAGCCAGAGACTCAAAAACTCTTTGAAGATTATATATTATCTGCCTTGGACAAAAAAAATGAAGCTCACTTTTTAAAATTAAAGGTACGCATGAAGAGTAGTAGGCCAATTCGTTTCGCTTCTGAATTTTACGCAGACATTCTTAGCGCTAGAGAAAAACATGAAAAAGCTAAGGAATTCTATAAATTCGAGTTAAAGAATTACCCTCAGTCAGATCATGCAAAAAACGGCATTATGCGAGCACTCCTGGCCTTAGATAAGACAAACGAACTTGAAGAACTATTTTCCAGTCAAGAATATAGAAATTCAATGAGCAACCAAACATTTGAAAATGTTGCCTTGAGATTAAGGAAGTGGGTATTACTCACCAAAAGAAATATAACATTTATTTTTCAAAATCTTAATTTTGTTTGGCTTTCTGTGACCGCCTTTACAGCTACTATTTGGTTCTGCATTATCATTAGTTTGGGGCGCGCAGGTAATCTTCCTCTAAGAAGAATACCACTTTATGGATTTGGATTCATAGCTGGATTCGCATCAACCTTCGTGGTTCTTGGATTAGTTTTCTGGCAAGAAAATGAACTTCAATTCAAGTTAAACGGAGAAATAATTAACGATAGCCTTTATGTGATTTGTGGCATTGGACTTAGAGAAGAATTAATCAAACTGCTTTTTTTTACACCATTCCTTTTTATTCTTCTGAAGAGGAGATGCCCAATGGAAGCTTTAGCAACAGCTGCTTGCATTGGACTCGGATTCGCCTGCTCAGAAAACCTACTTTATTTTGGGCCCGGATCCGAAGCAGATGTTTTTCCTAGATTTTTAACTGCAAATTTTTTCCATGCATCACTGACTGGAATCGCTGGCCTCTCACTATTCTATTTTGGCCTTTGGCCTAAGACGAGATGGGAAGGATTTATTGGAACATTCATTTTAGTGGTGATCGCTCATGGAGCTTACGATGCTTTGGTAGGACTTGTTCCTCAATTAGCAAAACCTTTAAGCATTTTTTCAATTATCATTTTTGCTCTTATCTCAAACTATTATTTGAATTCTGCTAAAGAAGTTAGAGAAGGTAGCTCTGCCGCTATTTCATCCCTGGGTATTTTTGTGATAGGATCAAGCACTCTAATAGGGATAACATGGATTCTTGCATGTCATTTAAATCCAATTCGTGAGGTAATAACTACTATGGGTCATAGCACTCTCTCATTAGGAGCTATGGCTTTTATTTTCATTAATCAATTCCGTAACGAATGACCATTACTTAAACCACGCACACAAACACCTTGACCATATAGCCATTAAAGGCTTTAGCTGAATAGGAAGAGATAATACTGAAAATGAAAATCCAAATAATTGCTCTGGCCTTAGTGATTGTAACATTAGGTCTGTGCTCTTGTAATACCCTTCAATTGATTCGTTTGCCGTCAATGGATCTACTCAAAGGCACCCAAAAAAAGAACATTGAAGAACCTGAACCATCTAGTAAGCCAACAAAGCAAAAAAATACCGAGACAAATTTGGAGAAGAAGGCCTCACCTGAAAATTCAAATACGGCTCCACAAATAAATCTTCCTGTATTATCAGAACCCATAATCAACGAAGAAGAGAAGGAACCCGTTCAAAAAGAGGACCAAAAAAAACAATCGATTCTGAAGCCTAAACTTCCTGTTCGTGAAGGCATATTACCACCAAGTTAGCAACTGACTATTTAGGAGTATCCTCTTAGTCATTCTATCCAAGTGAATTGTCCTGTATAACGAATCTTGGCCTTACTCTTAATACGATTAATTAATGCTTCGATAGCTCTTTGTCGCTTCTCAACTTCAATAGTAGCAGCAATCTCATCATGCAGTAAATCTAATGAAGCTTTGGCTGAATCCATTCGGCCAATAACGTGAACTATGTGCCAACCAAGAGCAGTCTTGAACGGAGCTCCTGTCTTACCAATACTTATTTTGATAACATTATCATAAAAATCATCAGGGACACGGTCTCGGGTAAGCCATCCCAGATTTCCTCCCGCATCTCTGTTCCTAGAATCCTCGGAAAATCTTATTGCCAATTCCTCGAAGCTCTGACCTTTTTTTAATTTCTGAAAAATTCTTTGGGCATTTTCTTTAACCTGCTCAGCATCTTTATCCAAAGTTGAGAAGAAGATGTGCTTCACATTGACTCTATCAGGGATCATGAAAATAACTTTATCACTTTCATATCTTTCTATTATTTCCTTTTCACTAACAATAATATGTTTTCTTATAGTCTTTTCAATCCATGCTCTTTGCATGAATTGGTTCTGAAGGAAAGTATCAATCCGGCTAACTGAAAACCCCTGCAATAGAGCTGCCTGCTCGAATTCTTCGGAACTCTTAAATCCTCGGCGAAACCTTATCAAAGCATCATCAATTTCTCCTTGAGATAGTTCCACAGGATAGTGGTAAGAATGGAACCAGATCAATCGGTCAATTACTAATTGATTAAGCACAAGAAGACGTATCGCATTAATTCTACTTCTTGAAATCTCACTCAATAATATTCCATTTTTACGACAATACTCTTCCGTAGCACGCTCCAAATCATGTCGCCTAATAGGGTGGGCATTCACTGTAGCAACAATTTCTTCTCTAATAGCAAGCTGCTCTGCGTCAATTCGATTGCCTTTCAATGTCTCATCGATCCGTGATTTGAGTGGTCCACCAAACCAATAAATGTCCCCAACCAAATACAAAATACTCAAACCATAAAAAATATATCTGCGCCGGAATTTAAAGGGGCCTTGAGAACAGTTAACTTCTTGATCCTCAGAAATCATTTTATTTAGAATTGCGGATCCACACGCTGGCCTGAGCAACACCTACTTGAAACTTACGTGCATGTTCCAAGATAATGAAGGGCATGTCATGATTGTTCTGCAGCACGAATTTGTCAGACAAATTTGTGCTGATCCAGTCTAGCGTCGATCCTTTAGGCCAATTTCCCATTGGAGTGAATTCTCCAATCCAAGTACAAGGTGTTGTTATAACCAATGATCCTCCTTCATTCATAAGTGCCGGCAATTTCTTTAACAGGTGATTCGGATTAGACAATCTGCAAAGTAAATTCGCTGCATGTATAACATCAAATTTACCAATTCTCTCAGGCAATTGCAGCGCATCTCCAACCTCAAAGGAAATCCGTTCTGGCCTCGACCCTTCTGGCACCTCAGCAACATAAGAATTAAACTGATTCCCTTCCTGCAGGCTATTGAATTTAACACTACCTTCAGTCCTTATCGTTTCAGCTATACCTATAAACTGATTGGAATAATCTATACCAACTACCTCATCACAAAAACGAGAAAGCTCGAAACATGATCTTCCTACGGAACAGCCTAAATCTAGAGCACGCTGCCTACCCTCGGAAATGTCTAGATTCTCAGTAACGCTACGCTCTGAAAAATTCAAAAATGACTCAGGAAATATCTGGAAGGGATCTATTTCAAGAGAATTGCCATAGTGAAATAACAAATACTGATCAAGATAAGATTGGGACTCATAAAGGTTCACTGGAAAATTAATTAATTATTTTTTACTGAGACAAAGCATTAATCAAATACTGACTAGGCTTAAAATTTTCTATGATAATCTCAAACTGTTCACCTCTTTTCATTCTAACCTGGCTAATATTAAAATTAGGGGTTTTATGTGGCGCAAAAAGAATATCATCATGAGTAGAATTTTGATGGGTCTTGAACATTTCAGGAATGATATCGCCGCCAAGATGATCATCTCTTCCTGTAGCAAGGTGACAAGTTCCAAGTACCTTTTCGTCTTGAATGTCAGCTCCTGAAGCTGGTAACACCTGAGTTCCAAATCCCAGTTCACCTAAAGTTCCCGTGACTGGATCATCCTTTAATCGTTCATTGTGCTCATCGATTATTACCTGATCCCCTTCAATCAAAGTGCTACGATAAATATTACGATCCTTAACATCAAGAAGACCCAGAGTTCCGTCATGATACTTCATAGGGAACTGTCCAACCGCATCAACTGGTACAAAATAGACTTCACCGGCTGGTAAATTCGCAATATCCGGAGCCTTTCCCTTGCAAAGGCCGTGCGATTTCTGTGCCTCTTGGCCATCCAAAAAAAGCTTCACTGTAAGAGTTCGGCTATCATCCAATGTGAAATCAATTTCAATTTCATCGGCACCAGTCATAGCTAATCGGAGTTTCTCAGCATCAGATGAAACCTGATTATAATCTACTGAAAGACCAGAGTTGAGTATAATGTCATTCAGCCCATGCATAGTCGCACCACGGAATCCAAAATCTTTACACTTCGCAGTTAGTGGAGCAGTAGCGCTCCAATCTGAAATACATAAAATTATATCATATTCAGGATAAATTTTTTGATCCAAAGACAAGGACGAACCATCAACATCGAAGCATTCATCCTTCATATCAAGATTGGATCCATTCGTGTCATGGTAAGCAAACATCTCACCTCCACTCATACCAAGTTCATGCATCACCCCGTCCCGTAACTTGCAAAAAAATTCTTTATAAGCCTTCGCTTGAACAGGAAATTTCTCAGGGGACTGCAAGAATTGAAACCTCCTCATCTCCTTCGAAGGTTCTTCAAAATCTGTAAGGATACAGATCCTGCATCCTTCAGTTGGATCAAATACTGAATGTAATAATTTGGTTAAGCTAAATTCGGGGAATATTCTATCTTCCGGATTTAAGATAATATTTGATGGCAAGATTTCGGAGGAACTCATTTTCTGCTATAACTTTGGCGAACTTATATTAGATGCAATGGTTGATTTCCTTGAACTTGAATTAAATAAACAAAAAATAGATGGCTAACAATAGTAAATATAAAACAAAGCGTATGGCTGTTATTTCTGGAGCCACAAGTGGTCTCGGAAAAGAAATTTCTCTAGGCCTAGCAAAAAGAGGATTGACCGTGGTCGGATTTGGAAAAACAAAAAGTAAAGTTAAGGCGCTCGCAGATGAACTAGGAAAAAATCATTACATTTTTCAGGCAAATGTTTCTTGTGACGAATCAATTGCCGGTGCTGCCAAACAAATCATTAATCAATTCGGACCACCTAATTTACTTATTAACAATGCTGCCATCATGAATAATCCTGCTCCCTTATGGGAAGTGTCAGCAAAGGAGTTCGATGAAATGTCCGCCGTTAATATTAACGGTGTTGCTAATATGATTAGGCGCTTTGTCCCATCAATGATTCAAAACAGCAGTGGAATCATAGTGAACTTGAGTTCTGGTTGGGGTCGTTCCACTTCCCCTAATGTTGCTCCTTACTGTACTACAAAGTGGGCCATCGAAGGAATGAGCAGTGCATTAGCCCAAGAATTACCGAATGGAATGGCTTGCGTGGCATTAAATCCAGGGATCATCAATACTGAAATGCTCAGAAAGTGCTGGGCAGAAGGTGCGACAGCATATCAAAATCCAAAGGAATGGGCAAAAATGGCAATCCCTTTAATTGAGAGAATCAATTCCAATGACAATGGGAAGCAAATGACGGTAACCTAAGATCATCCGGCACAATCATATTCTAGCGCTCATCCTCATTGACAACGCAGTGTAAAATCGCCTCACGAAGTTGTCTCCTTCCAAACATGCTGGTAGCTGATTTACCTCTTGTCTTACCGGTAAATTTTAAATTCTCTCTTCTTTTAGAAGATCTTCCCGATCTGAGAATTTCAGATATGTCTCTTACCTCCTCATCTGGAATATTTCCCCCCCCTTTGAACCAAGAAAAGCGTGATATGAATGACATTAATGAATATAGATAATTATTTATATATTGATTATTAGCAAAAGTTAAGCAATTGCAAGATTATTCTTTATTAATCATAATCAGTTATCAAAAAGATCGGCCTGCCTCTTCGAGTTTATTACGAAGAATTATGAATTTAACTAAAGGGAATCCTCTAAATAATTCACAAAAGAAAAGACCCAGATTGCTTTTCTAGACTCGGAGCCGACAATAGAAATGTCTTAGAGAATCAATCCTTCAAAAACCAGTAATATGAAATCTCCTATTTTCTCCTTCATTATAACAACTCTTGCCTGGGGCCTTGCTCCAGCACAGGATAAAAATGAAAAAGAAAATACCAATCAAGCCAATAACTCTTCTAGATACGAAGCGGTTGTCAGGATTGAAAATTCTTCTCTTAATCCGGATTATCGTAGCCCTTGGAATACTGGCCGAGACTCTGGCGGCAATGGAACTGGGTGGTTAGTGGGTGAAAATAAATTTTTAACCAATGCCCATGTCGTTAGTAACAGCCGCATTATCTATATAAAGAAAGTTGGTGATGCTAAACCCTATCGCGCAAAGATAGTCCATATAGCTCACGATTGTGATCTCGCCATGCTCGAGCTTGAAGACCCTTCGGCTTTTGAGGGTGTGACTCCATTTGATATCGGAAAACTGCCACAATTGGATACTACTGTTAAAGTAATAGGTTATCCGATAGGAGGTGAAAGAATTTCTATAACTTCAGGCGTAGTTTCACGGATCGATTTTCTTAGTTATTCTCATACTAGTGTCGATTTACATCTAACAATACAAATCGACGCAGCTATCAACCCCGGAAATTCCGGAGGACCCGTAATACAAAATGGAAAAGTGGTCGGAGTAGCTTTTCAGGGTTACTCGGGAAACATTGCACAAAACACAGGCTACATGATCCCTACTCCAGTCATTCGTCGATTCCTTAAAGACGTCGAAGACGATAATTATGATCATTATGTTGATCTTAGCATGAGTGATTTCCCTCTAATCAATCCCGCTCAAAGAAAAGCTCTAGGCCTAGCTAATGATGGAATAGGAATCATGGTAGCCGCCGCAGAAAAAGATGGTTCGGCTGGAGGAATACTGAAAACCGGAGATGTTCTTTTAGCAATTGATGGCCGCCCAGTAAAATCAAATGGATTGATCAATTACGAAGGGGAAGACGTTAATATGAATGAAATCGTCGAAAGAAAATTTGCAGGCGACGTCATAAAACTCAAGATCTGGAGACAAAACAAATCAATCGATGCCAAAGTTACTCTAAAGAGATTCCTCCCATACTTAATTGCAGCAAAGAAATATGACGAGAAGCCACGTTATATAATGTTCTCAGGACTCGTCTTTCAACCCCTTGACAGAAACCTCATGGCTGCTCATGGAATGAAAAATTTGCAGGTCCGATACCATTTTGATTCATATGTCTCGGCAGACATTTACAAAGATCGGCCTGAAGTCATAGTTCTGACTTCAATACTTCCCGATTCAATCAATTCGTACTTCTCTAATTTTAAACATAGCATCGTTGATGAAGTAAACGGTGTAAAAGTTAAGACATTGAAAGACGTTCACAATGCTCTAGCCAAAGATAACGACGATTACATTATCATCAGTTTATTGGGTAATGGAAGACCCATCGTTATTGAGCGTGCAAAAGTAGAAGCAGCACAAAAGCGAATCCTTGAAAAATATAATGTGATTAAGGACCATTATTTAGGTGATTAGATGCATCTATAATCTATCCAAAATATAGAATCATTCCGACACATAATAGACCCTACTCTTTAACAAAATTTTAAGATGACAAAATTCTTTATCCTCCTTTCCGCCTTCGAAATATCAGTTTCACTTTGGTCAGAAAAATTAGAAGCCGCATCAGTTGATAAGTCGGTAATCCGAGTTAACACGACAATGCAGTCCTATAATCTCGTACAACCATGGGAAAAAGGCGCATCCTCGACCAGAATCGGACTCGGAGCCATTCTCCCCGAAGGCAAAGTATTGGTCACCGCTCAAATGGTTACAGATGCAACATACATTGAGCTAGAAAAACCAGACACGGCTGCAAAGACGACAGCACAAGTAATCACTGTTGATTATGAAGCTAATCTGGCACTTCTAAAACCTATTAACGACAATGATTTCTTATCAGATCGTCTACCTTTCGAATTAGACACGGACCTATCACCAAAAGACAAAGTGGAAGCTTGGCAATTCGAGGCAAGCGGCACTCCTGTCACTACTCAAATCACGGTTTCCAAGGCAGAGGTACGCCAATCCTTCATTGATACAGCTAGATTTTTACAAATACAAGCTAATGGTCCAGTCCAATATCGTTCCGGAAGCTTCACGCTCCCAGTTGCCAAAAACAATAAACTAGCAGGTCTTCTTATCAGTTATTCAAGTAAGGATCAGATATCAAACATCTTACCCGCTTCAATCATTGAACATTTTTTGAAAGACACTGAGGACGGCAAGTATACAGGATTCCCTAATCTTGGAATCATGTATTCACAAACACTCGACGAACAATTCAGAAAATATCTTAAACTCGATCAAGAAAATGGAGGGGTATTTGTTAGCAAAGTAATTGAAGGTGCGTCTGCTGCCGCTGCCAGCATTAAATCAGGTGATGTTATTTTATCTATTAATGGTAAAGAAATCGATTCACGAGGAAACTATAATGACCCTGTCTGGGGTAAGCTCAGTTTCAGCCACCTTGTAAGGGGAAAAGCATTCACAGGAGACTCAATGAAAATAAAAATTCTTCGTGAAGGGCAAAAAAAAGAAATTGACCTGAAGCTAATCCGTCGGCCCGCAGAAGACTATTTAATTGATCCTTATATGTTTGATCGCGGCCCTAAATTTTCTATCATCGGTGGTCTTGTTTTTCAGGAACTTTCCGTTCCTTTCTTAAAACTATTCGGGAACGATTGGCAGTCCAGAGCACCAATTAAAATGCTTATGGCGCATGCTAGTCCGGAAATGTATGAAAAGGAAGGAAGACGCAAACTGGTTATCCTGACCCGAACCATTCCAACACCTGTCACTTTAGGTTATGAGAGACTCAGTACTTTGATAGTAACCAAGATCAACGGTGTTCCTATCAATGACATCCAAGACGTTGATAAAGCTGCCAGTATGCCTGCTAACGGACAGCACCGGATAGAATTCGACTCTTATCCAAAATTAATTTTCCTTGATGCTGTTTTGGCAGGACGAGTGAATGCCTCTCTGAAACAAAGAATAGGTATTACAAAAAGGCTAAAATAAAATAATCAATAGAAACAAGTTCAATGAATTCCAATGCAATTGGTGCATTATTCGATTGGGATGGAGTAATCATAGACTCACACAATCAACATGAGGAAAGCTGGTCAAAACTGGCAGAGGAAGAAAATAAAAGACTTCCTGAGAATTTCTTTAAAATGACATTCGGGATGCGTAATGAGAATATTATCCCTAATTTTTTTAGCACTTGGATTGATGTCACAAGTCAGAGAGAAATCACACGCTTAGCTAATAGAAAAGAAGAAATTTATCGCAAACTTATAATTTCTGACGGGATCGAACCATTGCCCGGTGTACGCGATCTTCTACGATCACTCAAATTAGAACAAATATCATGTTCTATAGCTTCCTCTACACCCATTGCCAATATAGAGGCTGTAATGAGTATCATTGAACTCTCAGATTACTTTGACGCTATCACTGCAGCCGAAGATGTGAGTAACGGGAAACCCAGTCCTGAAGTGTTCCTTAAGGCCGCTGAAAAAATCAAAGTAGATCCTAAGAATTGCGTTGTTTTTGAAGATGCTCATGTTGGTATTGAAGCAGGATTAGCAGCAAATATGCATGTCATCGCGGTAGCTACCACTCACCCAATCGAATCTCTGGGCAATGCTCAGACTGTTACAGAAAACCTTATAGGTATCGATGCTGAAAAAATAAAGATGCTATTGAGCCAGTAAGTTACTTTAATCCGAGCCCAAGCTTTTCCTTACAATATCGGATACTTCTAGCAATCTCACCTTGCTGGTAATCCTTATCAGCCTTCTTTTTCTCAACCCCTTTAGAAGCTTTCCATGCTTTGCGAGGCTCCCCCTTCTTTGCAAGGACAATGAATTTATCATAACCTGCCGGCTTACCTTTTGGCCAAGCTTTCCAGAAAACTTTATCTTTGATTTTCAGTTCACGATTAAACCCAGAAATGGTCTCTATGTTGACTGCGGTATTCGGACAAAGCTTGGCATACAATTCGAAATAAGATTTTAAATCAACGGTACCCTCACCCATTGCTGTCCACTGCGCGGTCACTCCATTTTCACTTTCCCATAGAGCAGTATCACGCAGGCTCGTAGTAATCGCATATTTTCCGAGATTTCTAAGATTCTCTATAGGGTCTTCCAGCGTCCAGATCGCATTTCCCGAATCCATATTAGCACCCACAAAATCACTACCTGCCTCTTCAATGAGATTCACTAGTTCAGTTGAATGCATATCCCCAGCATGATTTTCTACTGCTATTTTAATTCCATGATCGACACAATAATTCTTATTTCTCTTTAGAACCGCAACCGTATCCGCAATGCGCGCCTCGATTCCCCCATCGCTCAAACGATCTCCCGAATCCCCTAAAATAACTCTAAAAGCTGGAGACCCAAGTGCCTTTGCCATACGAACTCCTAACTTTAGATGATCATCCGCACTTCCCCAGTCCTTCTTAAAACGTCTGGCCGTAGGACATATGGACCATGAACCCAACAAAATATTCACTCCATGATCAGCTGCGTTTTTAGATAAATTCTGTAAATAATTGCGATTATCAAGTTTTTCAAATGGACCGAAATCTGTGATAAATAACGTATCACATTTTAATTTTGCTGCGTAATCGATTAGTTCTTGAGCTTTCCAGCCCATTGCACGAACAGCAAAATTGTCATACCCAAGTGCAATTTTCTTTTTTATTTTCAAATTTCCTCGAGCTACTGAGGAGGGATCAACCAATGCAAACCCAGCGCCAGCAGCAACAGTAGATTTAAGGAATCCTCTTCGATTATTTTTTTGCATAGTAAATAGCATAAGCCCTGCTCAATTAATAAGGCAATAATCTAAATAGCAAAAAAATCTGCATTCACATCAATCATATTATGAGAAATTTATTGTTGCCAAATAACACCCACTCAACCGAATGAATCCTATTCATTCATGCCCAATTATGCTCTGGGACCAGTGACTTTGCTTCCTTAATGGATATTTTCTCCAGAAGGAAACGTCTACTGTATCCTCCCCTGTTATACTTTTGGCAACATGGGTAACAAGCAGAATCTCGACTCAGCTTACGAACCCTTGGGACTACAATACCACAGCAACGGCATTGATAAGCTAACTTTCGTTTAATAGCCCTATTCGCAAAAGGAAGGTCATGGCATCGCTTCTCTCCAGGAATCCCAAGTTCTGAACATGCACTTTGCCATTCTAGACCGTGCGGCTGTATTCTTCGGTCAGAGGCTCGGAAATGTGCAATCAAATGTGCAAGCTCATGTAAAAGAGTCCTCTCTGGTTCTTCGGGAGCGAATCGCTCTAATCTAGGGTTTAAATCAATTTGAGCATTACTATGATGAGCAAGACCGGCCGTTGAGCTTAACCTTAAATTCCAAAACACTTTGACCTGATCAGCTAATGGATCAAGACCCAGCATACTTACCATTCGTCTACACTTCTCAGTCAATTCATTATCAAATTTTAATCCTCGGCCACGCGCTATTTTTTTCCTCGGGACGGGTCTAGTTATCTCAAATAAATCGAAGAGCATTCCATTTGATTGAGATCTCCGTAATGAGGGTCGAGAATGCCCCCTTCGGTTCAAAGTGCCTTCACCTAAGTTACTTGGAAGACCAAGTCTGAGTTGATGATATTCAGGACCTCTCATCTTTTTCAGCCTCTCGATGAAATTTTTTATTTTTGATGTCGTGCTCGACTTCGGACAAAGCCACCAGAGAGTCTTCCTCAATACTGTTCATTATAAACGCATTAGCACCTATAGTGCTGCGCGCTCCAATCACAGTCTCACCTCCCAGAATAGTCGCTCCCGGATAAATGACGACCTCATCCTCAACGTTAGGATGACGCTTGATACCCTTTATCGGATTGCCATCACCATCTTTTGGGAAACTACGGGCACCCAATGTGACCCCATGATAAAGCTTAACATGACTGCCTATCACACAAGTTTCGCCAACCACAACTCCGGTCCCATGATCAATAAAAAAATGAGAACCTATCTGTGCCCCTGGATGAATATCAATGCCAGTTTTCGAATGAGCCCACTCCGTCATCATTCTGGGTATGAAAGGAATACTCAGAGAATATAAAACATGTGCCATCCTCTGAATCGCAATTGCTTCAAGGCATGGGTAAGCAAGGATAATCTCTTCAAAACTTTTTGCTGCTGGATCGCCCTCGTAAGCAGCCTCCACATCAGTTCGCAGTACGATCCTAAGTCTGGGCAATTCAGATAAAAAACAACATGCTAAATTATCAGGGGATTCTTCTCGAATTTCCTTAGAATCATCAGATGCAAGTCTCAGACTCCTATTTATCTCTTTCGATAAGGTCAAAAGAATTTGCGAAACCACCTGACTGGTTTCCTTCTCAAGATTTCTTGATTCAATTGCATCGTTTTCTAGAAAACCGGGAAAAACGAGCCTGAGTAAATCTTCACAGAGCCCCGCAACGGCTAGCTTTGACGGCAAATTGGCGGTGTCAATGCGGTTAATACCACTCACTTCCTGATAAGAAACGAGTAAATCATCAACTATCTTGCGTTGTAAACTTTCCATATATTAGCCGATTAAAGTGCAAAAAAGATTAGCCATTAACCAAAATAAAATAATAACTAATACAAATAATAAGGTAAACTTAACTAATTGTCTTGCGATGAATGCTACTTTTTTATATCTCAAAAAAGCAAAAACAATGAATTAACCTAAAATAACTACACCGTTATGCCGCATGCGAATTGACAGAACGGGATTGTGAACTTATTAAGAATTGGCCCAAATAATTGACATGCTAACAAATTTATTCCTCAAATTTTGTGCTGTCATCTTAGTGATTTTGCTGAATTCGGGATGCCAATCCCTGACAAGCCAAACCAAAATCACAAATTCCAAATATTTCCATCTGGACCCTGAAAAAGAAATTAATTCTTCGGATCCTATGATCCGATTTGAACAACTTCATTTTTTGCATGGAGCGGTCACTGACAAAGAAAAAAAACAGAGAGCGGGGCACTACTATGTCTTTTGGTGGACAGATCCTTCGCATAGGCCAGTAACTATCAGATTTGAATATCGTCAGAAAAAGACAGGCTCAAAGATTTATTATCGCGAAGTCAACACTTTGAATCCAAGAACAAAGAACAAAACTAGGTTTAAAGTCACGGGCAAGGAATACCAAAGTAAAGGGAAAGTGACTGCTTGGCGTGTTTTAATTGTACGCGAGAATCAAATCATTGCCAGCGACCAATCCTACCTCTGGTGAAATCATATTTTCTCTCCACCTTTTCATTAACCAAAAAAAAGCAAACTTAGCATGATTCCCCTTGCCTATTTTGTTGCATAGGCTTTTCTTTGAACTGGTTTTCTAATCTTCACGTGAATCCGGTTGCACCTATCTATGTTGGACAGCTCCAGAACGGGGTAGTGTGGATTCGTGTCGAAGGCAAAGGATCATTTCAGAACAGTCACGGGGTCAAAGAATTTGCAGATTTAATGATAAATCGAGGCTCAAAAGAATTCGTCATTGATTTGGAAAATTGCCCGGTCATGGACTCTACATTCATGGGAACGCTTGTCGGAATAAAGAAGTCATTAGGGCCAGAGAACCAAAGAAATCTTGAAATCATTAATGCCAATTCTCGTAACACACAGCTTCTTGTAAGTCTGGGCATTGATCTCTTATTAAAATTAGACACTGAAGGCAATTCCTGGCCGGAAATTAGAAATAAAATATCAAATCATATCCAAAATGGCCAATACTTGGATATTGCCGGGATGAGCAAAGAAGAAAACATTCAACAATCACTTGAAGCTCACCAGAATCTTTCAAATGCAGATAAGGATAACATACCAAGGTTCAAGGATGTAATTCATTTTCTCGAACAAGAACTGGGGCAGCAATCTGCCTCATAATTATGTAATAAGCGCTTACGATCATGACTACAACCATCGTAACGCTATTAGCCTCCCTCACCATTGCGATTGTTTGTTTTATCTATATCTGCCGATATCAGAAAATTATAAATGAGCTCAAGCGTCAACGGAACGACATTGAAAAAGAAGAGCTCCGAATGTTCGACTTTCTCAAGAGTCTAGGGGAGACTCTCACTCAGGAAGGGGGCACTAATCCGGGAACTTTGCACCGCACCATTGTTCGTGGTGCAGCAATGGTAGTTGATGCTCATGGCGCTGCTTTATATTTACTTGATAAAAGCAAAGATAATTTAGTTTCTGAATACCAAAGTGAAGCTTGTCCCATGTTGATTCCTGTTCCATCTCACATAGCAGAGCAATCAGAAAAAGTACCAAATACAATTAATAGCTACCGCCGACTCACAAGTATTGGAAAAGATTGGGGGCCCTTTGGTGAGGCTTTAAGAGCAAGGAAATTATTAAAAATTCAGAACATTGGCGCTAATCCACACTTCAAAAATGCAGACAAAAAAATCCATCAAGGCGTTTCAACCATAATCGCCCCCCTATGCTATGGAGAAAAAGAACTCGGAATATTAGCAGTGGCGAATGAACCCGGCGGAGAAAATTTCACAGAAAACGATTATGAAGTTTTTCAATCCATTGCGGAACAGTCAGCATTCGCATTAGGCAATTCAATCGTTCATCTTGAAGCAGTAGAAAAAAAGAATCTAGAAAAGGAACTGAATACAGCTAGCGAAGTCCAACGCATCCTGTTACCCTCAGAACCACCAAAACTCGAAGGCTACAAAATCATGGGCCTCAATGTCCCTGCAAGAATAGTTAGCGGAGACTATTTTGATTTCTTTGAAATCAATGATGAACACTTGGCTGTAGTCATAGCTGATGTGTCAGGAAAAGGCGTGCCAGCATCATTAATAACTGCCATGTGCAGGAGCGTTGTTCGGGCCAATGCAATCAATGCTCTCTGCCCCGCAGAGGTTCTGTGCCGCGTAAATGAACAGCTATTCCCTGATATCCGCGAAGATATGTTCATCAGTCTAGCATTTCTCATCTTGGAAAAGGGAACCGGTAAAATAGCCATTGCGAGAGCAGGACACGATGCACCCCTGCACTTTAGAGCTGATGCAAAAATTGCTGATCCTGTTCAAAGCCCCGGAATAGCTATCGGTATTGATTCGGGAAATGTTTTCAATAATGCTATTAAAAAGCATGAAATTCACCTGAAAAAAGGAGATATTCTTCTCCTTTACACTGACGGAGTAAATGAAGCCTCCGATATCCGGGGAGAAGAATTCGGAATTCAAAGACTACACAAAACGCTAATAAGTGCCTCCCCAAAAGGAGCACGAAATGTAATTAGCGAAATACAGGCATCCGTCAACGTGTTTGCTAGTAATGTCGCGCAAAATGATGACATCACACTTATTGCAATAGAAAAAACATAAAGTCTTTGCATAAAGAAATACCTTTTTTAGATATTCTGGAATTATCGGGTATAATGCGCGCCCAATAACTAATGCCCATATATAATGAGCAAAGAATCAAAAAAGAAAAAAAAACAGACCAAAGAGAACCCTACAGAGGAGGAGGAATTTTCTATTGATGTGGATAAAGCTGAAAACCTCAAAGAGGAATTAGATGATTCCAATGAACAAAAATCAAAAAAAGAAGAAGAGCCCACAGATCCTTTACAAGAAGCGCTGAAGCAAGCAGAGCACTGGAAGGACATCGCAGCCAGGAATCAGGCAGAACTGGACAATTATCGCAAACGCATGGCAAGAGATAAAACAGATGCCATTAAGTTTGCTAATGGTGGATTACTTTGTGAATTATTACCAGTCATTGACAGTTTTCAAATGGGTCTCGGCGCAGCTAAATTAGAAGACTCTGAATCCATAATTACTAAGGGCATGGAAATGGTTCAAAAGCAGTTGGAAGAATTCCTTTCAACACAAGGAGCCACAGAGATCTCTGCCATTGGTCAGCCATTTGATCCTAATATACATGAAGCAATTTCACAGGAAGCAAATGGTGATATACCTGAAGGTAATATTATAACCCAAATACGAAAAGGGTATAAACTTCATGATAGACTGTTGCGCGCAGCAAACGTTATAGTTTCAAAAGGACCAGAAAAAGATTCTGCATCAAGTGAGGAAGAAGACGCATAGACGCATTCGTCACCTTATTTACCTTAATCTATATCTAACAATAAAATAAATATTGGATGTCTAAACGTGATTACTACGAAGTCCTTGGGGTTAACAAGAATACAAGTGCTTCTGAAATCAAAAAAGCTTATAGGAAAGCCGCTGTAGAACATCATCCTGATAAAAATCCGGATGACCCGTCAGCAGAAGAACGTTTCAAGGAAGTAAGTGAAGCCTATGAAATATTAAGTGATGAGAACAAGAGAAGCACTTATGACCAGTACGGGCACTCTGCTTTTTCTGGTCCTGGCAGATCGAGGGGAGGAGATCCATTTGATATATTCAAAGAAGTCTTTGGAGGCGGTGGCGGCGGCGGCGGTATATTCGAAGAACTCTTCGGAAATAGTAGAAGACGTGGCAGAACAAGTAATAATAGGGGTTCAGATCTAAGGTATGACCTGCAAATAACTCTTGAAGATGCAGCAATTGGCACAGTCAAAGAACTCGAACTAGCGAAACCTATAACCTGTAAAAAATGCAATGGTTCTGGATCATCGAGTGGTTCAGGAACAAGTTCATGCAACACGTGTGATGGGCACGGACAGGTCATATCATCGCGAGGATTTTTTCAAGTCCAACAGGCCTGCCCAGATTGTGGCGGAACCGGACAAATTATTAAAGACCCATGCACTGAATGCAGGGGAGAAGGAAGATCAGAAGAACTGACTAGAATCAAATTAAAAGTTCCAGCAGGAATTGCCCATGGATCTCGTATCCGCTCATCAGGAAACGGAGAAGCAGGTTTGCGTGGGGGGCCTTCTGGAGACCTCTACGTCGTCATACATATACGTGAGCACGACATCTTTGAACGTGAAGATAATGACCTTTACTGTGAAGTACCGGTACCCTTTACGATCGTTGCACTGGGTGGAGAACTTGAGGTGCCCACCTTAGAGGGAAAAGCATCGATAAAAATTCCTCCAGGAACACAAAATTCTACTGTGTTCCGAATGAAAAATCGTGGAGTCCAATTTCTTAATTCCTCTCAAAGAGGAGACCTTCATGTTCAACTGCAGGTAGAAATACCCATAAAGTTGAATAAGGATCAAAAAGATCTCCTCAATCAATTTGCCAATTCTATAGGAACAAAAAATTCTCCTATCCGAGAAAGCTTCTTTGAAAAAGCGAAGCGATTCTTTAAATAATCTGATTCATTCCGAATAGTTTTCAATGCCTAGATTTTATATAAGACCAGAATTCTGGGACTCTAATAATTTGATGTTATGTGAATCAGAATCACATCATTGCCTCAATGTCTTACGCTTGAAAGAAGGAGACAAGGTCAGTGCTTTTAATGGGCAAGGGGAAGAAGTCCATACAGAAATAAAAATCCCCACTAAGAGCCAAGTTCAACTCAAAGAATCCCAACCTACCCAGTCCATTAAATCAAAGACACAGATTGTACTTGGTCAGGCAATTCCAAAAGGGAAAAATATGGACCTTATCATTGAAAAAGCCACCGAATTGGGAATAAGCGAAATCTATCCAATTATTTCAGACCGAAGCATTGTCCGCATCAGTTCTAATGAACTGGTAAAAAAACAAGAGAAATGGCAACGAGTTGCCATAGAAGCATGCAAACAATCCGGACAAAACTGGTTGCCTAAGGTGCATATACCTAAAAAACCTGAAGAATTATTTCAATCTGATCAGTTGAAATATGATCTACTGCTCATTGCATCACTCCAAAAAGAATCCAACCACTTCAAGGAAATCTTATCGAAATATCAAGTTTCCCATCAAAAAACAAAGCCCCGATCAGTATTAATACTGATCGGACCAGAAGGAGATTTTACTCCATCAGAAATTAATGTTGCTCTGAATTTTGGATGCGCTCCCATAACCTTAGGCCCGATCGTTCTTCGATCAGAAACAGCAGCACTCTACTCTCTGAGTGTACTCAGTTACGAATTATCATAAAAAAGCATGCCCAGATTTATTGATCATGGCTCCGGGTATGCTTTGATAATTAATTTTACTTCTTATCGACGACCCAAATGTTGCGATATCTGACAGGATTTCCATGATTCTGGAAGAAGACCGGGCCAGGCTGAGGGCCTTCTCTCATTGGTGAGGCAGTCGTTGCATGATCACATACAGTCTTATCATGGATCAATACGCCATTATGCCTAACTGTCATTGTTGCATTGGCTACTTTTTTTCCATCTTTAAACTTTGCAGCTATAAAATCGATGTCATAAGTTTGCCAAGTAAGAGGTGGAAAGCACATGTTCACGAGAGGAGCCTTGGTAGAGTAAATTCCTCCACACTCGTTGTGATGACCTTCTAGTGCGAAAGAATCAAGCACCTGCACCTCATAACGACCGTGCGCGTAAAAACCGCTATTTCCTCTGCCCTGACCCCGTGCTTTGGGCTTGTAAGGAGTACGAAATTCAATATGGATCTTGAAGTCACTAAAAGTCTGCTTACTGGTACATCCCTCCATCAGCAAACCGTCCTCACTCGCTCTGCCACCTTTCCAGAGATCTGCTCCGTGTTTCTTTCCATCAAAGAGAATCACAGCACCTTCCGGGGCCTTGGCACCTAGGGTTGGACTCTCACGTACTATTCGTTTCAAGCTTCCGATTTTCTCTCCATCCTTCATGACAGTAATCACACCATCCTTAATTGAAGCTTTACTTCCAACCTCACCACTTTTTGTAACCATCGTAAAACTAGTGACACCATCCTTAGTCTCTCCCTTGCCTCTGATCCTGTTCTCCTTATTGCCATCCCATCCATCGCCAGGAAGGCCGCCTGGATATCCGACCACATCAAATTTCCCATCTCCGAGAGCAATTATCTGGGCACCTGTATCCCCACCTTCCACTTCACCACGATACTCACCTTGGATCGCATAATCCACATCTACATTGGCAGGGTCAGTATAAGTGCCGTTTTTACTCGGCGCAGAAATGAGGGAATGGTTGAAAATAGTAATGAGAGATAAAATAATGAAAGTCTTTCTTTTCATGATATAGGAATTTAGTTTTAATTGTTGAGTAAATATATTCAAAGGATCTTAATCTATAGTTGCAATGCAAAAATTCTATCATTCCGTAAAAATATTCGCCTTTAGCCTTATTCTAGCAATAAGCGCAAACGGAGCCCCTGAAATTAAATTCAAAGTCGCTTATCCTAAGTTAAAGATTAAAAAGCCTGTCTGGGCCACTTTACTTCCCGGAACTGAACAGGAATTAATCGTTTCTCAAAGTGGGACAATTCATGAACTTCCAAAGGACCGGGCAGCGGGAAACGCAAAGATTTGGTTTGATTTAACTTCTAGGGTACAAATCGATAAGGACTTCGAAGAAGGTCTGCTCGGGCTTGTATTTCACCCAGATCACAAATCAAACGGTAAGTTTTATGTTTATTATTCTCGCCAGAACCCCAAACGTTCAGTGCTCTCTGAATTTGTAACCAAGAATGGAAACCCAGACCCTGCTAGTGAACGAATTCTTTTTGAGATCAATCAACCGTTCTGGAATCACGATTCAGGACAACCTACCTTTGGCCCTGACGGATACCTTTATATTTCGACCGGAGATGGAGGCAAAGGAAATGATCCACTATTAACGTCTCAGAATCTTTTTTCTTTACTGGGAAAAATTCTTAGGATCGATGTAAACAATCGTTCAGGTGACTTACAATACGGAATTCCTGAAGATAATCCTTTCGTTGACCAGCCAGGAGCGCGCCCAGAAATATGGACATACGGAATGCGTAATCCTTGGGGACTTCACTTTGATAAAAGTGGACGCTTGTGGTGTGCAGATGTGGGACAGGCCCTTTGGGAAGAAATTAACATCATAACCAAAGGTGGCAATTATGGTTGGAGTTATCGTGAAGGAGCTCATTCATTCCCACTGAACCGTAACCCAAAGGTCATAACAGAAAAAGGAAAGGAACCAGTGAGACTCATTGATCCTGTTCATGAATACAGTCATGCCGACGGAATAAGTATTACGGGAGGCGTTGTCTATGAAGGCACAGCCTTTCCTGAATTGAAGGGCCATTACATTTATGGTGACTGGGGATCAGGTTACGTCTGGGGACTAACAGTTAACAAGGCAGGAAAAAAAGCGAGGAATCTCGTTTTAAAAAAACGCAACCCACCAAAGGGAAGCTTCAAACCAACCGCATTTGTGAATCGTCCTGACGGAGAGCTATGGATTCTTTCGTGGGATGGAAAGATATACGAAATCTCAAAATAATTATTTCACAGAGTCTGGATCTAATAACCAGGTCTTGAAAGCGGCCAATGCATTAGCTCGATGGCTTATGGTGTTCTTGGTATGAGAAGGTAATTCCGCAAAAGTTTTGTCATAACCTTGTGGAATAAAAATTGAATCATACCCAAAACCACTCTCACCCTTTTCCTTATCAGCAATTTTGCCTTCAACAACACCATTAAAAACAGCCAATGTCTGATCTCCCCTCGCAAGCACCATGACGCAACGGAAGCGCGCTACTCTAAACTCACCATGGACGCCAATCTCCTCAAGCTCATCCAACAATTTCTTCCGATTACTCGCATCGTTGGCATTTTTCCCTGAAAATCGAGCTGAACGAACTCCAGGGGCGCCATTCAGAGCATCCACTTCGAGCCCAGAATCATCCGACAAAATAATTGCAGAATTTCCCAGTAATTTTCCTACTTCTATAGCTTTCAATTCTGCATTTTCACCAAAAGTGCTGCCAATTTCACCAATTTCACCAATTTCTGGGTAAGATTGTAAATCTTCAATGGACTCAAAAATAGACCCCAAGAGCTTGCGAATCTCCTCCGTTTTGTGCGTATTACCTGTTGCAATAATCAAGCGATTCATTTCATTCATAATTTACGTGCCGCTATAGGAATTCCGGTCTACAGAAAACAATACCCCTAACCTTATGTCCGAACGTCGCAAGCAATACCCTTTCGATAAAATTGAAACCAAGTGGCAATCTCACTGGGATCAACAAGGAACTTTCAAATCACTTAATCCCGGTGATGAAGGGTTCGATCCTGCGATGCCTAAATTTTATGCATTGGACATGTTTCCCTACCCAAGTGGTCAGGGCCTGCATGTTGGTCATCCGGAAGGTTACACGGCTACTGACATTATTTCGCGCTACAAAAGAATGCTCGGTTTCAATGTTCTACATCCTATGGGGTGGGACGCGTTTGGTTTACCAGCAGAACAATACGCTATTGAACATGGAATCCATCCGAGAGATACAACAGCCAAGAACATTGCATATTTCAAACAACAGCTAAAGAGTATAGGCTTCTCTTATGATTGGGACCGTGAAATTAACACGACCGATCCCGCCTACTATCGTTGGACACAGTGGATATTCCTGAAGCTATACAACAGTTACTATGATGAAGGAAATCAGGCAGCAACACCAATAGTAGAGCTCATGGAAAAGCGGAAAGAAGAATACCCTGACGAGAATGCTACTGAACATAGGTCATTCATTGATAAACACAGGCTCGCTTACATCGATGAAGTGGCAGTGAACTGGTGCCAAGCATTAGGGACTGTTTTAGCAAATGAAGAGGTCGTTGATGGAAAATCAGAGCGTGGAAGTCATCCAGTCGAACGCAAACCCATGCGTCAATGGATGTTACGAATCACTGCTTATGGGGATCGACTCATCGAAGAACTTGAAGATCTCGACTGGCCCGAAGGAATCAAATCTTTGCAGCGCAATTGGATTGGACGAAGCGAAGGAGCTGACGTTCATTTTGAATTACCGGGAACAGGCAATAAAGTTACTGTATTCACCACAAGACCTGACACTCTGTTTGGTGCGACTTATATGGTACTGGCACCTGAGCACCCGCTAGTAGATGAAGTGGCCGAAGCAGAACATTCGGAAAGCATTGATAATTATCGCAATGAAATTGCAACCAAGTCTGATCTTGAACGAACGGATCTCGCGAAATCAAAGACTGGTGTTTTCACTGGTGGCTATGCAGTTAATCCAATTAATGGAGAAGAGATTCCTATATGGATAGCCGACTACGTATTGATGACATACGGTACAGGTGCAATAATGGCTGTCCCTGCACATGATGATCGGGACAATGAATTTGCAAAACAATTCAACATTGAGATCAGAGCAGTCGTTCAACCAAAGGAAGAAGAAAATGACGAGACAAGTTGCTTCACAGGTGAAGGAATAGCAATTAATTCGCCTCTCATTGATGGGTTGCAAACTACAGAAGCAAAAGAAGTAGTGACTGATTGGCTGGGAAATAATGGGTTCGGAAAAAGGGCAGTCAACTTCAAGCTTAGGGACTGGCTCTTCAGTCGACAGAGGTACTGGGGAGAACCGTTCCCAATAAGTTGGGATAATGAAGGAGGTCATCACGCGATTCCGGAAGACGCACTTCCTATTCAAGCTCCTGAGATGGAAGATTTTAAACCTACAGGTGACGCAAGACCTCCTCTATCCAAAGCAAAAGAATGGGTCAACCATGAGGAAGGTTACAAACGCGAAACAAACACAATGCCCCAATGGGCAGGATCATGTTGGTATTACTTGCGATACTGTGATCCAAATAATGCAGAAAGATTCATCTCAACTGAAGCCGAGAAATACTGGATGAATGTCGATCTCTATGTCGGCGGAACAGAACATGCCGTACTGCATCTGTTATACTCAAGATTCTGGCACAAGGTCCTTTATGATCTGGGATACGTGAAGACTAAGGAACCTTTCCAGAAATTAATTAATCAGGGAATGATACTTGGTGAAGACGGTCAAAAAATGTCAAAGAGTCGCGGTAATGTCATTAATCCAGATACCGTCATAGAAGAATACGGTGCGGACTCCTTGAGACTCTATGAAATGTTCATGGGGCCACTCGAACAAGTCAAACCATGGAGTAATAAAGGCGTGGAAGGTGTGCACAGATTCTTGGCTAGAGTATGGAGATTATTCATGGAAAACTCACAGGAAGGAGAATGGGTCTTATCCTCAAAAATTAAAGAAGTAGAACCAAGCAAACAACAGCTCAAAGTACTTCACGAAACAATCAAAAAAGTGACCCATGATATCGAGTCATTGGACTTCAATACTGCGATCGCACAAATGATGGTGTTTACAAATGCATTCACAGGAGCAGAAGAACGTCCCATCAAAGAACTCACAATTTTTCTACAGCTCCTAAACCCATTTGCACCCCATATAACTGAAGAATTATTCGCTATAATCGCAGAAATTTTCCCCCAGATAATCGATAAAAACGAAATCTCCAAAATGCCGTGGCCTGAATATGACGAAAAATATCTGATCGAAGATGAGGTCGAAATCGTTATACAGGTTAATGGAAAATTGCGAGATAAAATGATTACCTGCAAAAATGATTCAGAGGAAGAAATAAAATTTCAATGCCAAGAACTGGAAAAAATAAAACCATTTCTTGAAGGAGTCACGGTTCGAAAAATTATCGTAGTACCTGGAAAATTAGTCAATATTGTCGCAAACTAAAAGCCTATTATCGAACAATCGTAAATCCACGGACCTCATTCAGTTCAGATGAAGGGATTGTTTCCTCTGCATATTCCAAAATATGAGGAGCTAGGTTCGATTCGATTCGAATATCAGAAATAAAATCATCGACTTCTAATTCCTCCCCCATAACACATAACTCAACTCTGCCGTCCTCAAGATTACTAACAGTCCCTACCACTTCATATCCCATGGCAATTCTTTTCGTTTCATAACGAAACCCTACACCCTGAACACGACCGCTAAAAAAAACTCTTTTAGCCATCATTTTATGAAGATGGAGGCTCAAATTTGTCTAATAATTTTTCCGCAAATGCCTTATTACCAACATCAAGAACCCTAATCTGATTATCATCGAGCTTCTTCACTGAAATGTAACGATCTCGAGGGCCATTAAATGTATATTCGCCTTCCTTATCAGAGAGTTTAATCTTTCGTCTAAATTCTATGGATTTAACGATCGCGTGAAAGAACTCTTCAGCATCTTTTTCTGATATCCATTGGCTTCGCCAATAAACATGATCGGTACCATCCTTGCCATTGCCATTTGCATATACGAGGTAACGATCACCATTCCATCCGGCAGCGGCTTTTGATCCATCCCTATTAGAAAAATGTTCAATGCCCTTCGAGACCAGATCCGGCATATTCAAAATATCAGGCTGTCCCAACTCCGTCATCCTTTGTAAAAAATCACTCTGGTTGAGAAGAAGGGCGATACCGAGCTCGCCCGCCACATTATTCCAAATGGGACCTTCTTCACCAATTTCCAAAGCACTAATGTTCCATCTAAAACGTTCCGGCTCTTCACTATCATCTTTGGAATACCGATCCGGATGCAATATTTCAGCTGTGCTTAGAGGAGGACGAGCGATACCCTCATTTACTGAATTCCAACGATCTTCATCATAAAGATTCTGGCAAAAATGATCACCTAATGAAAAAGGAAAGAGGTAATACTCACGTACAAAGGATGGGATCCTTTCAAATTGTTCCCGCGACATTTTGGTCGGACCTTGTGTTGTTACTGAAGCTGAAACATTACTTTGCAATTGAAACCGAATCTTGAATAAATTTGTATCTCCAGCAGCTACTGCCCACAGTGCCAATTTTGCATCATCATTATATAACCAATCATTAAGAGAAGCCATGAGCCCAAAGTGCTGATCCTGAAGGGATCGAGCAATTTCTAAGGCCAGTGATGTACGATCTGAAGAACTCTTTATCGTAGCTTCTTTATTGATTAAGATTTCATCCTCTCCACTATAAATAGCTGCACCGAGCTGGCCTTGCAGTAAGTCCAAAGTTCTGGCTCTGACATCTATTTCTGGAGTCACAAATCCCATTGATGAATAGGCACGGGACTGCCTTTCAGAATCTTCCTCAGAAACAACACCTGGCATTTTTGATAATGTAGAAATCATCTCATCCCAATCCGTTAATCGATACCTGAGATTTCTCTTCAATGGCAAATCCCTAATGGTAGAAGTGAGCTCCTGAATTTCTTTGCGTATTTTCAGCTCCTCGTCAGTCCATTCTCTTGCATCTTTTTGCGCCCCCCCTGAATCACGATAATTGGCCAACCTAAGCTCGAGCCTTTCTGTTTCCTTAATTAATCCTGACGCATTATCACGCTCAATGCTCAGCTGATGTCTAAGATTATTATTCTCATCCTTGAGTCTGGCTGATTCTAATCTGAAATCCTCAACTTCCTTTTCAAGTTTGCTAATATCGACATGAATAGACCGCTTAACGTAAGAAGTATTCATTTCTTTGATGTTCCATAAGAGCAAACCTATCGGTATTGCAGCAAAGACAACAAAGCCAAGGGCCGTGGTAGACTTCATCTCTTAATTTAACATTCTAGCTCCGGGGCTTAAAAATCCGGATCTTGCGTTTCGGTTTTGATGTTTTTCCAGAAGCCGAACCCGGTTGGACTGGCTTCGGTCGAGCTCCAGCACTTTTCTTTGAGGAATGAGCATTACGAGATGTCGTGCTAAAAACACCAGGATCATCCAAAGCAACCAAATCTCCTATTGGCTTCCCATTCTGATAGGATACTAATGCCGGCCTTGAACGCCCATCAAGTTTGCTCACAACTTTTACCTTATATAACAATCGCCTAACGACTTTGCCCTTTGAGTCAAAGACTCTCTCTTCAATCAGCTCATCATTGTCGTATACAAATTCACTGATGAAGAGAAGATTATTTTGTCCATCATAAACGCGCCCTTTACGTTCCCTTCCTTTCACATCAAGTACAAATTCACTTCTCATTATTAAAGTATTATTACGTTTTTTTGTTTCCCTTACGAGTATCCTGGTGTCTCGGTCTCTTTGAGTAGTGGTATATGTTCCATCCTTGTGAACTACCGTTCTTGAAATTTGGTCAGCCCCATCATAAGAATATACTTCGGACTGAATTGCCTGTGATAAGATCAGAATAACCATTAATAAAACAGCTGGCACGGATATTTTTTTCATCGTTTGAGGGATCGGGAATTCATATAAGATTATAACATGCAACTTTACCCGGCAAGTTCCAATGCTCCAGAAAAGCCAGATCCTTGGTCTATCAGAGGAAAAAGCTATGATCTCAGCAAACGGGGAATAATCATGGGTATCATTAACACAACTCCTGACTCTTTTTCAGATGGTGGACTGTTTGAATCTAGTGAAGCTGCTATTCAACGAGCTATTGAGCTCGAAAATGAAGGAGCCTCCATCATTGACTTCGGAGGAGAATCTACAAGGCCAGGCGCAGAAAAGGTATCCGTTAAGGAAGAGCTCAATAGAATTCTGCCAGTCGTAGAGAAATTTGTGGAGATCCGTTCTCCAAAAACATTAATTTCAATTGATACTTCAAAAGCCGAAGTAGCAGAAGCTGGGCTCGCAGCAGGAGCAGATATTATAAATGATGTGACTGGGTTCTCCGATCCAGCAATGCGTAAGGTCGCCGCAGAATCGAAATGTGGCATTGTAATAATGCACATGGCAGGAAACCCTCGCACAATGCAAATATCACCAAATTATAGTAATGTAACTGCCGAAGTAATCACATTTTTAAATGAGCAGATCGCCCTTTGTGAATCTGAAGGTATTAGTCGAGAACGCATCATCGTTGATCCAGGGATCGGATTTGGCAAGAGTCTGGAACACAATCTGGAGTTGATCAGGTCAATTCCTCAAATCACTAAAATTAAAAGGCCTCTACTTATTGGCGCATCACGTAAGACATTCATAGGTAAAATCCTAGAAAATGATGATATCAATGAAAGAGAATGGCCAACAGTCGCGTTAACTTCATACTGTCGAGAACAGGGCGCTACCCTATTTAGGGTTCATTCTGTAAAGCAAAACTTGGATGCCATGCTAATGACAGAAGCAATTATTAATTAATCGATCTCCGTGCAACGCATCATTTCTTGATATATAATATTACAATTACGTGGAGATCTTAAAAAATATATCCGAGAATTGGAGGATCGTTGTCGAACTGATCATTATCATTGCGATAATGTATTTCATTCTGCGTCGGCACGGATCACAGAAGTGGAACCGTTTCTTTGTTGTCTTGAGTTTTTTGCTGATAATTATTACAGGAACCTCAGTATTTTTACACTTAAAGTTAATTCCTTTGTTTGTTTTAGTGGGCACTTTCTTTTTTACAATGTCCATGATTGTCGTCTTTCAACCAGAACTGCGCAGAAAATTAGCAGAACTAGGCAGCCGAAGCTTCTTCTTCTTCTCTGAAGGGAAAAATAAAGAATTCCTGGACAGTCTGACCGAGACTATCAGACAGCTAGGAGCTAAAAGGTATGGAGCATTGTTTGCAATCGAGCGAAGGATTGAGCTCAAACCTCACTTAGAAACAGGCATTTTCCTTGATGCGCAATTCTCCTCGGAACTTATACTAACAATATTCAGCCCAAAAACGGAACTACATGATGGCGGAATCATATTAAGGGAAGGGAAAGTGATAGGAGCAGGTTGTCTGTTCCCTGTTAGTCAAAGAGAAATTTCAGATCGGAGCATCGGGTTAAGACATCGAGCGGGAATTGGAATCACCGAAGAATCTGATGCAATTGCTGTAATTGTTTCAGAAGAGAATGGAGGAGTATCAATCGCTCATTCTGGAGAACTTGAACATGATCTTGATCTGGAGACATTTAGTCAGCGCCTCTTGGATCTATTAGAGGTTGAGATGGCAGAAAATAATGATAAAAAACTTTCAGCAACTGCTTCAGATCCCCCCAAACCAAAATCCATATCAAGCTCCTCAGCCGAAGAATAGAATACCTTCATTTGATCATTTTTCTTTTCTGAAACAACCAATCAAAAAACTCATACCCATTTTTTATTAGATGGCTAAAAAAAATAAATTTTTCGGAACTGATGGTATTAGAGGTGTCGCTAACGAGGGACATTTAACACCAGAGACAGCGCTCCGACTCGGTCAAATCGCAGCAGAAGAACTGATTCTTTGCCATGATAATAAAAACGACCAAAGACCAGTTGCTATCATTGGAAAAGATACGCGCCGGAGCGGAGACATGTTGGAATCCGCCTTATCTGCGGGACTAAACTCTGCCGGCATCGATGTGAAAACTGGAGGGGTAATTCCAACACCTGCAGTTGCACTGTTGGTTAAAGAGATGAACGCAGATCTGGGTGTCGTTATATCAGCCTCTCACAACGCGCCACCCGATAACGGGATCAAGTTCTTTTTTAATGACGGATACAAACTCTCATTAGAACAGGAAGAAAGACTCGAACGAAAAATACTCTCGGAGCAACTAATGGCTGCACGTGTCACAGGAGAAAAAATAGGCAGGACGACTCCATTGGTAGATGCTGTTGAGTCCTACGTTTCAAGAATAACTGAATTATTTATCAAAGAAACTTCAGATAACCCACTCTCGGGAATGCGCATTACTCTGGACGCAGCAAACGGAGCATCATACAAAACGAGCCAGAGAATTCTTGAAAGCCTAGGGGCGAATCTAGTCTGTCATTTCAATGCACCTGATGGAGATAACATTAATTTGGACTGCGGATGCACTCATCCCGAGGTTCTTTCAAACTTAACAAAAGAGGACCAATCGTTCATCGGCATTTCCCATGACGGAGATGCCGATAGAATATTGATGTGCGATGAGAACGCGGACCCAATCGACGGTGATGAGCTCATGGCAATTATTGGATGCCATATGCTAACAAGAAATGAGCTATCAGCAAATACGGTAGTAGGAACAAAAATGAGCAATTATGGCCTTGATGAATGCATTAAAGATCACAAAGGAACATTAGAAAGAGCCGAAATCGGTGACCGCAATGTAATGGAAAAAATGCGCAGCATAGGATCCAACTTTGGAGGAGAGCCGAGCGGCCACATCATCTATCGAAACCATAATACAACGGGTGACGGGATCATTGCCGCGTTGGCTGCTATGAAAGTGGTATTACAAACAGAAAAACCATTATCTGAACTAAGAAAAGTAATCAATAAGTTCCCTCAAAAACTCGTGAACCTTTCTGTTTCCAAAAAGACACAAATTGAAGAATTAAAAGCAAATGATTTGATAGAGGAAACTCAAGCTAAGTTGGGTGAGCAAGGAAGGGTCCTTATAAGGTATTCGGGAACTGAACCAAAAATCAGAATCCTAGTAGAGGGAAAGAATGAAGAATATGTGATTTCTCAGGCAACAAAAATTGCAGAATCCATACATAACGAAATCGGGTCGTGAATCTCTTTATCACTGGAACAGATACTGGTGTGGGCAAGACCTATATCACTAAATTGTTGCTATCTGCTCTCACCCGTACAGGACAATCTGCTGTCGGATTCAAACCTATTGCCTGCGGCAACCGTGAAGATGCTGAAATTATCAGCAGCGCTAGTAACCCTTCACCTACATCAGTAGACACCGTTAATCCAATCTTTCTCAAAACGCCAGTCGCTCCGATGGCAGCAGCATCCATTGAAGGAATTACTATCGATATTAATAAAATTAAATCCACGCACCTCGAACTTACAAAATCCTACAACAATGTACTCACCGAAGGCGCAGGCGGTTGGGCAGTACCGATAGACTCAGAATATTCAATGGGAGATCTGGCAGCAGATCTTGGAGATCCTGTCCTAATCGTAGTTAATAATAAGTTAGGAGCACTGAACCAAACGATTCTCACAGCAAACGCGGTGCGGAGCATGGGGCTCGAACTGATGGGAATTATATTAAATCACATTAACGCCGAGAGGGACACGGCGAGCATCACGAATCGGGCAGTTCTAGAAGACATCATCAATCCTCCGATCATTCTTGATATCCTACATGAAGAAACGGAAATCGATTGGCCCTTCTAAAAAACAAAAAGACTCATACTTTAATTATCTTTTGTAATACTCGCCGGTAAGGACTTGGCATTGGCAGATTCTCTACTTCTTCGATGCTGAACCATTGCTCATTTTCGAGAGCACTTTCTTTTTTTGCCTCGTAAACATTCATTGTGACCCGGTAACGAGTTATACCGTATTTTTGAACAGTAAGTAAGTTCAACCCACTCAATGATTCTGCTGCCCTTTCCGGCAACTTCCACATTCCTTTTCTTCGTCTGCCTGTCTCTTTTTCAAGTAATACCCTCTTCCCTTCAAAAGCAAAAACGACATACTCTTGTATCTCAGTAATTTCAGGTCTCGATTTTTTTACAGGTAATTCCAAAGGATTCTCGCTCAGACACCATGAAACAGCAGGACATTCCTGACATTGAACCGACTTTGCTTTACATAGTGTTTGCCCAAGTTCCATGAGCGCAGAATTCCACGACCTTGCCCCAGACTGAGGCACCAGCCCGCTTGCCCATTTCCAGAGCTGCTTTTGACCACCGCTCGTATCAATTCTTTCTGTAAATTCAAAGAGCCTAGCAAGGACACGAGCGATATTCGCATCTACTGCAGGGACTGCTGCATTAAACGCAAAACTTGCTACTGCACCCGCTGTATATTGTCCAATACCAGGAAGACCCTCAATTAGGCTAAGATCAGACGGGAAAACTCCCTCAAAATCTTTCATCACCGCAATCGCTATCTTATGAAGGTTCCTCGCTCTGGAATAATAACCTAGTCCTTCCCAGGCCCTAAGCACTTCCTCTTCCGCAGCAGAAGATAGCGCTTTGAAATCCGGGAACCGTTCTAACCACTTCCTATAATAACCTCGCTCCAGGACCGTCGAGACCTGCGTTTGTTGCAACATCATCTCAGAGACTAGGATCTCATAAGGATCATTGGTCGAACGCCAAGGATAATTCTTACCAAACTCCTCAAACCAACTTATAAGAGCACTATTTAATCGCTCTGACTGATTCAGAGGGAGCGGATCTTCACATTTTAGAGCTTTCAACTGTTGTGCCATGTCCAGCTTGTGTTTAAATCATTGAGTGGCAAAACCAATCAATTCATACACTCATCCATTAAATTTGGACCAAGTTAACGAATTGCGTGAAATCTTGGAACATGAAAATTTCGAATTCAAAACAAAAGAATATACGATTTTCTCTGCGAGCAAGGATCACCTAAACATTAGTGTTTATCAAAAAGGGCCGAAAGTATTAATACAAGGCAAAAAAACTGAAGAATTCGTTCGTTTCACTCTTGAGCCCAGAATACTTGGCGAAGCCAAGCTAGGTTACGAAGAAGAACTTAACCCAGAAATGTTTGAGCCTCATTTTGGAATTGATGAGAGTGGTAAAGGAGATTTTTTTGGGCCTTTAGTTATAGCGGGCGCTTATACCGATAAAAATCTAACCCGTTCACTTCTTGATGAGGGGATAGCGGACTCAAAAAAAATAACTGATGCTAAAATTAAAAAACTATCAAAAATCATTCGCGATAGCCCAGGGATCGAACATGAAATCATTATAATCGGCCCAAAGAAATATAATGAGCTTTACAGTAAAATTGGAAACCTGAATAAACTACTGGCTTGGGGGCATGCTACATGTATAGAGAGACTTTGTGAAAAACGTCCTGATTGCAACAGAGCACTAAGCGATCAATTTGCCAGATCCTCGGTCCTCACATCATCACTGGGCGAGCGGGGGAAAAACATTAAAATTCAGCAACGGACTAAGGCAGAATCAGATACAGCAGTCGCAACTGCCTCTATATTAGCCCGTGATGCATTTGTAACATGGATTGACAAGGCAACCGAACAGTTCGGTTTCCCGATCCCAAAAGGAGCATCAAATAAGGTCCAGGAAGCCGGAGAAAAATTGGTTGCCCAGCATGGCACTCAAATTCTTCAGGAAGTATCAAAGACTCATTTTAAAACAGCTCAAAATTGGTTATAAGGGCATTTAGACTGCATTAACATTACAATAACATTAAAGTGTAAATGAGCATCATTTTTCCGTTGCCAAATCAGTTCAAATCGCTATTTGTTTCTGCCTCCTCATTATCCTAGATTTTTGAGTAATTTGGAAGAATAAATTAAATATCCTGATACTAATTGGGGAATAAATCACTTAAATAATTTAATGAAAACAGCCACCAAGCGTGACCTCGTAATAAAGATCAGTAATGAAACAGGAATGACCCAGCAACAGGTTTTTGGTGTTATTCAAAAAACATTAGATACGATTACACAAACGCTCGCAGCTGGAGACGAAGTGGTATTAAGAAATTTTGGTTCATTTCAGGTAAAGGAAACAAAACAAAAAATTGGACGCAATCCAAACAAGCCAGGCACCGATGTCATCATACCACCAAGGGCAATAGTTAAGTTCAAGCCCGGCAAAGAAATGAAAGAGCGTGTTGCTACCGTTTTACCTCACATACAAGAGTCAGAGGATGCTCAGCCGAGCACAGAAACAATTGCATCATAATTTGATCTTTAAGAAATTTCCTCGGCCAATAAGTTCCGAGTAATTACTTGCCTGTTTTTCATTCCTTTCTTATTTGATCGGCAATTGATGTTACCGCTTCAATTCCTGGACTCCCTTTAAAATCAGATAAAGAATTGGATAAAATTTCCAAAGCCGATCCTTTGTCTCCTCCTGCTAACTTGCCTTGAGCACGAAGCAGCTGGATCCTCAATTGATCTTCGGAATTGGCATATAAAGCTGCGGCCCTTTTGAAAACCTCATCCGCATCTTTATATTTTTTTTCAGACATCATATAGAGGCCAGTAGACTCCAAAATTTTCCCGCTCTTTAGTGAAGCTGCAGCTTTATCTAAATTAGAGATCAATTGCTTCGGTTTAGATGCCCACCTTAAAACAGCAATACGGAATGCTTTGAAATCATCGTCCTGACCGGCTTCTATTTCGCTCTTAATGATGAAGGGTTGGTATAGAGGATCTCCGATCATCACCTGCATCCACGAAAATACCGGAGTCGCTATCCAGCTTGCCTCCGCAAAGGTAAAACCAGCCAAAAAACGTGCATTAAACAGGTCAAGGTGCGTAGACATCTGCAAAAAAGGCTCATAAACATTTCCCAGAACGGCGCATGCTCCGCGAGAAAGTAATGGTCCTGACCAGTTCTTTAGGGTCGTGCGAAGTGTACTGGCAGAATATGAATGGATGTGTGCTGCTACTGCCCCTCTTTTAAATTGAAAGTTCTGATCAATGAACGGTCCCTGTGCATTCTGCGTGTACCACCCAAAATATAAAATAATATCTTTGCCAAGTGGATAACCTTTTGGAACACGGGTAGAAAACCGATCAACTAATGTAGGAATGCCCGCCTTCCTATAAAATCCACTGCAAGTCTCAAGCCAATCATCACCAATCTTATAGGCTGCTCCCTTCTCTTTAGCCAAATTAGCAATGTCGATTAGAGCCATGCCCCACAATCCAGATCCTTCAACAGCTATGGCGTCATCTATGAGCCGTTTAGCTGTGGCGTAATTGGGCCCGTCAATCCTAGAAGTCAGAAGGATGTCTGGGGTTCCTCCCCTATCAGTTGACCTGAAGTAAGGATTACCTGCTGCTCCACTAAGCTTCGTCAAATCCATGCTCAAGCAGGCAATCTCAGAATCAATACTAGCAGCATCATTGTTTTCCGGCCCAAGATTAGTTGAAGACTTTTGCTTTGAATCCTCCGATACGGAACTTTCCACCTTAAGAGGCATCCCAAACATAATTGCTGCAAACTTCATTTTTGTATGAACGGCTCGCAGTTTTCCTTGGGCATCTTTTTTTCTTTCCCACCAACCATTGGCATCAAATTGTTTGCGGAGTGGTGCCAGAATCGTCTTTTTATATTCGGACCGAGTAATGATTTCCTCGGTCGAACACTTCATCCCAATTAAATTCTCAAACGGAATATTTCTCTTGCCGGCATAATACGCAGCCAATTTCCGAGAATCGGCCACATTCTGATTGTAGATCACAAGTGTAGCAGACGCGTACTGACTATTTTTAACAGACTCCTGAGCAGAGGCAGAAGAAAATAAGTAAACAAAGAGAAAAATTGAAATCCAGTGGAAATCAATAATTCGCTGATTAAATCCCATCATGATAATAATTTTCGACTAAATAAAAATACACACTCCTCATAGATTCGAATACAGATTAAAATGAAATACTTGCAATCTTGAACTTAATTTCCATGTATTAAGAACTAAAATCAATGTTTCATCGTATACACTTAATTGATTCTCATTGAATCCGAAGAAGCCTTCAATATGGTTTACATTGTCCAATAAAATACATTTTTGTTCATGAAATCCCTCAAATTCTTTGCCCTACTGATTTTTTCTATGATTTGTTTGTGCAATTGTTCGCAAAATCTTGTCCGGGTACAGCCCTATGATCGTGGCAACTTATCAGAATTAGGCATGTCTGGTGAACTGCATGCTCTGATCACTACAATGACCGAGCATGGATACTTCTCAAGAGAAGGAAGCTTTGGAGGTGGATTAATTGGTGGCGGGGGATGCGGATGCAACTAGATCAGAACTAGCTTTTGTGAAAATGAGTCGATCCATTTTAATACACAAATATGGATCCGTCTTTTCAAAGGCGGGTCTGGCAACATTAGTTTTAAATAAAGGTACTGCATCGCAATTTATTTTATTTGAAGCGAGGCACCTAAGCTCTGCCGCATTAACTAAAGTCATTAAGTGGACCGCTGTAAATGTTGCTGGGTTAGGCGCCTTTGATGCCGTTAGCGGTGCAACGCAAATCACACAGATTGCCCCTTCTGCCGGATCATCAACGGTACCAGCCAAGGCAGGTGAACTATTGAATCTAGTCTACCAAATAACGGGAGCTCCACACCAAGCAAGGAGTTGGGCCGTCATCGGAGAACTTCCTCCGGGTCTCAACCATCTTAACTCAACCAACAGCAACACGGACGGCATCACCGGAATCCCAACCGAATCAGGTAATTACAGAATAATGATCCGGGCCTACAAGGAAGCCAACAACAGCGGTTCAAAGTACTTCACAAAAACTTTTATGATAGAGATAGCTCCTGACACACAATCTCCCGCGATTTCTACTCATCCTCTGAGCCTCATTACCACTTCAGTCAGAGAAGAAACCCTTCAAGTCATCGCCACCGGAAACGGACTCAAATATCAATGGTACAAAGGTAATTCGGGTGATACCTCAGCGCCAATTTCTGGTGCGAACATCGAATCGCTGATAATTGGACCACTGGATGAAGATACCAGTTACTGGGTGAGAATTTCCAACGACTCAGGATTCATTGATTCAAAGACAGCCAATTTAGAAGTATTGGACGACTACGATAGCTGGGCATCAGAGACTTTTGGAGCTGTTAACATTAATCCTGAACTGACAGCACCAGATAAAGATGCAGACGATGATGGGTTAACGAACGAAATTGAATACATCTTAGGTAATTCACCAATCAAACAAAGTATAGATTCAGAAACTACACTAAGGTTACAAAACTCTAAGCTCGAAGTCTCATTTCAGACAGAGCCCGCAGCCGGCAAAGGTTACATCGGATTAGAACGTGCCTACAGTCTCGAGGAATCCAGTGATATTTCCAAAAGTTCCTGGACACCAGTGCAGGGACATCAAAACATTATTGGGAACGGTCAGGAAATCACAATTTCCACAAACTTAAGCGATAAAACAAAATACTACCGCCTGAACGTTGAGCTCAGGGAAAAATCTTGAATGATTAGCAATTATCATCGGCCGATCATCCTGACCTGTCTCTTGCCTTGGGTAAGCTCAAGGGCCAATGAATTGGGCCAGGAATATGATTATGGATTTCAAATATACGATGAGGGCAGTGAGAGGATCAGGGTCGAAGCCAATTACTTCAGGGGAAAGATTGACCTTAGCGATGAATCGACATTCAAGTTCCAGCTCCTGAATGACGCTATCACAGGATCATCACCTACGGGCGCGCTTCCAGGAGGAAATCAGCCATTCACCTCAGACCTAGAAGACGTCAGGACAGGCATCCTGGCCGCACTAGGACACAGTTTGGGAGATCAGAGGCTGGAACTTGAACTCTCAAAGAGCGAGGAGTCCGACTATTTCTCGAGCGGTATTTCAATCAACTACGAAAAGGATTATAATCTGGGTAACACGACCCTAGCATTTGGATTCAATTATCTTGATGATGTTGTCAAAGTTCCTTTCCTAGATGATGAGAAAAAAGACAGCTATGACATATTTGCCGGAGTGACCCAACTTCTAGGTAAAAACACAGTTGTTTCTGCAGACCTCACTCTCGGATACGCAGAAGGTTATCTTAACGATCCTTATAAGGTAGTTCAAAGAAACGAAGACTTTGTGATTGCCCCGGGAATCAGTGTCCCCATCGTTAATATTTATAGGGAGAACAGACCCGATAGTCGTACAAGACAAGTCCTCCATCAGGAGACTAAGCATTACTTTGAATCACTCAAAGGAACACTCAAAGCCGCCTTTCGCCTATCCAACGATGACTATGGAATCTTCTCACAAACCGCGGAAGTAGAATGGCGCCAAGAAGTTAATGATAAACTCCTCATATCGCCTTTTTATAGATTCTACAATCAGAACAGTGCCGACTTTTTCGTAAAAAGTCTAAACCAACTCAATATTGATACTCCGGCATATGAACCTAACGGCAGTAGTCCCAACTACTCAGCGGACTACCGTTTGTCATCCCTCCGCTCAACAAGTATAGGCCTTAAGATCAATTATAAAGTCAATGAGAACCTCTCTGTTTCCGGAGCTTACGAGCATTATGCGATGGAAGGTGTTGGAACTGATTCAGCGCCTTCACAAGCGTATCCTACGGCCAACACTTTTAGCATCACTGCTCAAATCAAATTTTAGGAACAACTCATGAGTGCTCCGAACCTGAGCAAATTTCTAACACCTAATCCTCTAGGAGTACGGGAACTCAATTTCCGCGCGCTCGGAACAAAATGCCATGTAAAGATACGGTTAGAGTCAGAAAGACAAGCGCTTCAATTTGCTGCCGATACTTTGGATTGGATTAAAAATTTTGAAGAAAAGTATTCCCGCTACCTAGACACTTCTCTTGTTTCAAAAATCAATGAAGCTGCCGGTCAATCCTGGATCGAAACCGATGACGATGCGGAGCGACTACTTAACGTGGCGGATGAGGTGTTTAGAAAAAGTGATGGTATTTTGGATGCCACAATGTTGCCTCTCGCCAAGATCTGGGACTGGAAGAAAATTCATCAACAACTACCAACTGAAGATAATATCCAAGAAGCTCTTCGACTGACAGGCTGGGATAAGGTCGAGCGACGTGAAGGTGCAATCTTCTTACCCGAGAAAGGCATGGGCCTTGATTTTGGAGGATTTGGAAAAGAGCTCGCTGTCGATGCCCTCATCGAAATCTCCCGACGCCATAACATTGAAGATGTTCTTATCGATCTTGGAAGAGACATCTACGCGTGTGGAGGCAATGGAGAGCACGAGTTCTGGCACATCGGAATTGAGGACGGGAAGAACCCAGGGAATTGTCTCGCAAGCCTCGCGATCAACGATCGAGCCGTCTCATCATCAGGCACTTACGCGAGACACTTCATGCACAATAATAAGAGGTACGGCCACATCATTGACCCTCATTCAGGATGGCCAACCAGTAACGGAGTTAATTCAGTCAGTGTAATCGCCAAGAGCTGCCTTGAAGCCGGAATCCATAGCACCATCTGTTATATTCTTGGAGTGGATGAGGGTCTAAATTTCTCTTCAAAATTCCATGAAGTTGATGTCTGCATTCAGTCCGATCAGGGCATGGAAGGGAACCCACAATTTGAAAGGTGGTTAGTTAAAGAGGATAACAACAAAGGCAATTAACCCCATGCTCAGATTTGAGCATGCCGCAATCAATCATTGCCCGAATTCTGAACGAAGAATATCAAGGTAGAGAGAGCCATAGTCATGGTAGAGATTATCTTCTGTGAAGTAATTCCCTGACTCTGAATCATCCTTTGAAACTGGCGATTTGGCTTTCCCTGAAGTCGGTTCAATCTGGGTATCCTCATACCATTCATTAAAAGAGGTAACCATGATCATTTTCTTAGCTTTCGGATCGGCTAGCGGCATCGCAACGTCTTTAATCATAGAACGAAAAAGATCACCTTCTTTTGATCCTTTAACATCGTCAAAAAAACGTGACCTACCAGGGTTCCCTTTGCGCACAGCACGGTCATTGTAACCAGGAGCAATAGCAGGCACAAACCCGGCGCCAACTTTATTGGCTTTGATCTTTGCTGAAGAATAGTTCTTTTTTAAACGCTCTATTCCAGCCTTTGTGCCTCTAGTGATTTTAGTTGATTGACCATAGACATCGTATGCAGTTATAGCGTTCCACTGACTCGCCGCACTGGCAGGATAATTGGGACCAAAAACATCATCCCCAACAATGTATAGGTTCGGGTATTTAAGTCGCAGAAACTTCAAAGCTTTCTTACCGTCATCACGCCTGAAGTAAACACGGGTCAGGTATATAAACACTACAGGCTTCCCATCAACTTTAAGATAATTCGGGTGATTAAAATACTGCTCATTAAAGTAATCAAAATCAGGCACTAAATTTTTATAGCTTGGGCTCCTCATCGAACCTAATCGCCCAGTAGATTCATAGAGGACGGCATATTTCAGCTTAGCGGCATCAGGATGCTTTAGGATGTGGTCCTTGAATGTTTTATCCTGACGGTTCTTTCCCCACCAACTCACTGACCAAAAATCAATTCTAGCATGCTTAGACTGTTCAATATGATCCTTAATTACTTTAGGGTCGCGGCTATCATAAACACCTAATTTAGGAAGCTGCACTGGCTTTAACCTTCCCCGCAAAGCCTTTTTCATCCACCCGATATCATTTTCATTTTTTGGCGCGTCATACCAAGGATAGTAATAAGCACCCAGCATGAACCCGCCCTGTTTATTGGATTCATCGCCCTGCGCCTGAGAAAAGATCGAAATAATAAAAATGGCTGCGATTTTTGTGATCGGGATATATTTCATGATGCCCTGCGATAGGTTCTTGATCGTATATCTAATAAAACAATGTGGGAAAGGATGAAGACTGGAAAAGAATTAGGCTAAGGCTTCTCGCTGATCAGCTTTACGGGCTTACCACCCCAAGTCTCACCCCAGCCCTTCGCGTCGGCTTTGCGGTAGATAATTACTTTACTAGAAAAAACCCGTCCCACTTCTTCAGGAGCATCTCCAAGAAACGTTACAGTAGTTAGTCGGCTGCACGATTCAAAGGCGTCTTTTCCCACACTCTTAATACTTTTGGGAATCGTTATTCCTTTAATATAGGTGTTAACAAAGGCTTTTTCACCAATGGAGGTCACACCTTCATTAAGCGTAATATCTGCCAAAGTCCTACAACCGAAGAAAGCCTCTTCTCCAATGTTTACAACACTACCAGGAATCGTGATGCTTTTCAAAGGCATTGAAAAACGGAAAGTCCCCTTGCCGATGCTGGTAACGTTTTTGCCAATTTTAACCTCCCTTAGTGTGCTGAAGCAGTTTGCGAACGCTTCTTCTCCAATGTCGGTGACGGTATCGGGAATAATGAAAACTCGCTGGTCAGTACCGGCATACGCTTTAGGCCCAATACTGGTAACCGGTTTTCCATCAATCTTCTCAGGAAGTCTGGTCCCAGGATTGCCCAACAACCCTCCCGATCGATTCTGTATTATCTTTACTGTTCCATCTTCAACCACATACCATAAATCAGAATCAATTAACACTTCCTCTGATTGCTTTGAATTGGAATTAACAGGTGCTTCTCCTTTTGCTGGTTCTGGCGGAGAAGACTTCGCTGCAATAAAATCCTGATCAGCTTTAGAAAGTTTATTGAGCGGCACCTTGAAAACTTTTCCTGTCTTCATCTTAAGGCTGATCTGCCCATCATTATTGGAAACGAACTCAGCTTCTACCTTTTTGCCGTTAACCGCAGTCCAAGTTCTTAGTTCTGCATTGCACACTGATCCCAGAACAATGAAAAAGAATATTAGAATCCTCATCCTAAAATCTTAACACCCCATTAATTTCTAACCAATTACAAAATTCTTCTAACTTTGTAACTTCGACCTGATCTCAGACAGCAAGAAATCACAGGCTTAATTTTAATCCATCGTAAGCGATACGAACATTCTCAGGAAGGTTCGACTCATCTCTTTCATGCATCACATCATGAGAAATATGAGTCAACCAGGTCTGCTTTGCATTCAATTCCTGAGATATCTCAACTGCTTCTGAAACAGAAATATGAGTAGGATGGGGAGTGTGTCTGAGCCCATCAATTATAAGGCACTCAACGTTTTTTAATGCATTCATCCCATCCTTATGAATTTTTTTGCAGTCCGGAACATAACCGAGAAGAGGAGAATTGTCCCGACAGAACACATAGCCAATGCACTCCACCTTGCCATGCTCAACAGGAACAGGAATCACCTTCATTTCGAATAAATTAAAGGATCCTTCAACAGGTATAGCATCGGGCTTGAAGTAACCAGGATAACGGTTCTCACCATTAAAAATATAAAAGAAGCACTTACTGAGAGCTTCAATGCAGCTTGGTTGAGAATAGATGGGAAGAGTATCATCAGCACGAGGAGTGAACCGCCTCAGGTCATCCAGACCCATGATGTGATCAGCGTGAGGATGAGTAATTAATACAGCGTCCAAACTCGCTATGTCCTCCCTCAGGCACTGCTGCCTCAGATCGGGCCCACAATCAACGAGCACACTCTTCTCATTCGTTTTGATGAGGATGGAGGTCCTGAGTCGTTTGTCTTTAGGGTCTGGAGATTCACATACTTCACAGGTACAGCCCACCATGGGCACACCGACCGAAGTGCCTGATCCTAAAAATATGACCTCAAGTTCCTGCATAAAATGCTTCTAATTAAAGATTCAGCTCATTCCATAAGTATATAAAGGGCTAAAATACTGTTTTCTTAAATATTAAGTTATATTGTTCACTTGAACACTTGTGTATTTGTACATACTGTGTGGGCAAATTTCAGACAATGCTTACATTACTTAAAATCAATAATTTGGCACTGATCGAAGAGGTCGTGTGGGAAATGGGATCTGGACTGATCGGTATCACGGGCGAAACGGGATCGGGAAAATCCATGGTCATTGGAGCACTAAAACTGATCGTGGGCCAGAGAGCTGACACCGAACTGATAAGGACCGGAGAAAATACCTGTATCGTTGAGGCCATCTTTGACCTAAAAGATTGCCGTGAAATCAACTCGATACTGGAGACGGCGGGCCTCGAGCCGTGTTCCGAGAATCAATTAGTCATAAGAAGAGTCCTTGATAGGAAGGCCACAAATAAGCAGTTCATCAATTGCTCGCCCGTGACTCTGAACACACTCAAGAAGGTAGGTAAATTACTCATTGATCTTCACGGACCCCATGACCACCACTCATTATTTTCAAGCGAAAGACAACTTTCATTACTCGATGCTTATGCGGGTTTAACAGAAATTACAAATCAGCATTCTTTGGCCTATAAAAAATTCAAATCCCTTCAGAGTGAATATGATGAACTCATTAATTCAAAAAGAAGTAACGAACAATCTATTGACCTTTTAAAGCACCAGATCAATGAGATCGATGAAGCAGACATTAAAGAAGACGAAGAGGAGGAATTGTATAAAATGTATCAGATAAGCAGAAATTCCAAGAGCTTACTGGAAGCCTCAAGTAAAATCATCAGTGAGCTTCATGGCGAAGAACATTCAGTCATTGATCAACTCATGCAGCTCATGCGATCATTCAAAGAATTAGAAAAGTTTGATTCATCAGCTACCGAATACACTGAAAAGTTTGAAAATGCACTTGTTGAAATTCAGGAATTACAAAATCAATTAGAAACCTATGCTGGCAGTATCGAGATGGAACCTTCAAAGATTGAGGAAATCGAATGCCGAGTCGATCTCATTGAAACGCTGAAGAGAAAATACGGTAATAGCCTTGGCGAGGTTCTCGGTTTCAGGGAATCAGCTCATGAAAAATTAAATAAAAACGAAAATAGGCATGAAGAATTAAAGCGGCTAGAAACAGAAATCGAGGAAGCTCAATCAGAAATGCTCAAAATATCTGAAAAAATCACTAAAAAACGTATCATTGCTTCACCAAAGCTCGCCAACTTAGTTACAAACGAACTGAAAGACTTAGGATTTAAGAAATCAATTTTTGAGATTTCTCTGGAGAAAAAAGAGAAGCCCACTTCAATGGGCACCGAAAGTATAGAATTCCTTTTTGCTCCTAATCCGGGAGAACCATCCAAAGCATTACGATCAATTGCATCAAGCGGTGAAATGTCTCGAGTGATGCTTGCATTGAAGAGCACTTTAGCGGGCGAGGATGCAATACCTGTACTAGTATTTGATGAAATAGACGCCAATGTCGGAGGAGCAATCGCCCAATCAGTTGGAATTAAAATGGCTTCACTAGGAAAGAGTCATCAGGTCATATCTATCTCCCATCTACCCCAGGTAGCTTCCCTATCGAAGTCCCACTATGTAGTGAAGAAAGAATTCACGGACGGAGGACGTACACGGTCAGAAATCATGAAAGTGGATGGCAAAGAACGGGTCGCTGAGATTGCACGAATGCTTGGTGGAGAAAAAGAATCGGCCCAACAGCATGCACACAGCTTAATGCAGACTGCTGCTTAAATCGTAGTCATCAGCAAAGATAACCATAAATCATCTCCCGACACCAGGAGTCTTCATTTGACGTCGGTAAATGGATCCTCCGCTCGCGACATAAAGATAACGAAGTCCCTGACCTGAAAATGCCAAGCTCACTACAGAATTGTTCGGGTCAGGACCCAAAATCACACCTCCGAGCCTTGCTGTAGGGTCAAACATCTGGATACCCAAATCCGAGCACACATAATAACGGCCCAATGAGTCCACGTCACAACCGTCCCCTTTACTTTGAGCATTCTTCCCGCGTATCCGAAGAGATCCATAAGGAGCCTTAAAACTTAGTGAATTATCTTTATCTATTCTGAAAAACCAAACCTCTCTTTCGAGGTGATCGGAAACAAATAGCGTTCCTCCTTTCGGAGTCAATGCGATTCCGTTCGGTTTGAGGATGCCACTGTCAACAATCTTCAAGACCTTCTGCTCCTTGCTCAGATCGATGTGGTAAACTCTCTGCGAAAAAGTCTCGGTGAAATACAAGTGATTGTCCTTAGTCACTACCAAATCGTTGGGTCGGACATTATCCACAATCACTTCTAGATCCTTCCCTCCTCGGAGTGCACAGATGCGCCGTGTCCTGCCCTGACAAATATAGAGCAAAGAATCCTCACCAAATTGGAGCCCGCTCACACCCTGTAAAGGAGGACCAAAATCAGAGACTTTTCCATCCAATCCGATCCTCTTGATTGGAGCCTTGCTACCTGCATCTGCAAAATAAAAATTGCCCTTCTTGTCAGTGCAGCAAGCATCACAAAATTTCATTCCACTTGCCATCTTTTCCCATCCTTGCCCAGGAACGAGCACCATCGTCAGCGGCGTATCCTGTGACCGGCATGAAAGGACCATGCCCAAGGTCATCAATAACCATATAATAATACAGCGGTTCATTAGTGTTTTGGATAATCTCTCCAGAGCCATCTGAGCATGTCAGGAAAAATTGATCCTCCATGCTTGCCGTTATGTGCACCATCACCCATGACGAACTTATAATCATAACCTGAAAACTTTAGCGCCGCTGCCATTTGACGGTTCGCGAGGGGCCAGTTCCCATGAAGGTTATCAAGATCATTGTCTCCTTCCTGAAGAAAGACTCGTATCGGTTTTTTCTCTGTCTTCCGAATAATAGCAGGATAATTATGGCCTCCCCTTATGTTGGTAAAACTACCTATGAAAGATATCACTTTCCGAAACTGGTCAGGTCGCTCCCATGCCACGGTCCAGGCACAGATTCCTCCGGAACTGATTCCGCAAGTGGACCGGCCCGAGGGGTCCTCCGTTATATTATATTTTTTTTGCACCTCCGGGAGTAGGTCATTCAGAAGGAACTTAGAATACTGATCACTTAACGTATCATACTCCAAGCTCCTGTTCTTTCTTGATTTACCGCCTTCTTTCTGTGGTGGAATAATACCAGGATTAACAAAGACTCCTATGATGACTGGTATCTCTTTCTTATGAATTAGATTATCAAAAACAATTGGTACCCGGGTATGCCCGGAAAGGCTTTGATACCAAGCTCCATCTTGAAAGATCATCAGACAGGCAGGCTTTGACTTGTCGTATTGGTGAGGTACATAAACCCAATAATCTCTTACCGTGCCAGGATAAACCTCACTGTCGATGAATTGATGTTTGGTAACTTTGCCCTTAGGTATTCCGTCCTGAGGCTTTGAATCTTCTGACAATTCATAACCAAGGCCCAAAGAAAAGGGAGCGAATACTATGAAAATACTGAGTTTATTAAGAAAAGATTTCATTTATGTGAATCCAATCGTAGGTGCTCAATCAAGAGAAGAAAAACCATAAAGTGATTTAAAAATTATTTATTCTCTTGTTTAAAGTTTCTTTTTTTAATGAATTGGCACTAAGAAAGAAAAATGTCTGAGATCAATCGGCAAATCAAAGTAACAAAATTTTCGACTCCCGAAGAAGGGGCCTCATTTTGTCAGGAAAAGATCAGGTGCCCTGATCCTGAAGAGTTACTCATTCGAACTCAATACGCGCCAATTAATCCGGCAGACCTGAACGTGATTGAAGGGAAGTATGGAAAACTACCTCAACTCCCAGCAATTATTGGTAATGAAGGGAGCGGGCAAGTCGTTGATATGGGAGGGTCATGTGAAGGGTTTGCTAAAGGAGATTATGTCTTTTATATCAATAGAAATGACTGCTGGCAGGACTATGTAAGAGTTCATCCGAACCAAGTAATCAAAGTGCCTAAATCATTGTCGCCAAAGCTCAGCGCAATGCTGAAGGTGAATCCGGCAACGGCCTGGTTACTTCTCAATCAGACAGAATATAAAGAACCTGATTCATGGCTCGTGCAGAATGCAGCTAATTCCGGAGTAGGTATTGCTGTCATTGAAATTGCAAAATTAATGGGCTGGAAAACCATAAACTTTGTAAGGAGAGCGGACCTAAAAGATGAGCTCATAGACTATGGTGCCGACCTCGTGGTCACTGATAATGATGATGGGAAAAATGAAGCAGTAGAAATAATCGGAAAGGATCAGGTAAGTTTAGCAATTAATGCTGTTGGTGGAGATAGTGCCCTCCGCATCATGTCATTACTTTCGGAAGGAGGCACTCATATCACGTATGGCGCAATGGCCAAGCGGCCCCTTAAAATACCTAACAGTTTCCTCATTTTTAAGGATCTCAGAATTCAAGGTCTCTGGCTAAGTAAATGGTTAAATTCCACAAGTCCCCAAGTAATGGAAACAGTTTATGGGAAATTGGCAGACATGATGCTCCATGAGAAATTACACCAACCCATAGATTCAATATTCAGGCCAGAACAGATCAAATCTGCCATCAAACGATCCATGGAAACGGGTCGTGACGGTAAGGTATTACTGGACTTTAGCTCTTAAAAGAACATCAATATTCAATTATGGATCTCTTTGATTTCGCAGACTCCAATGAAATTGCTGAGGAAAAGCAATCTCAGGAGAAGAGTGTCCTGACCGTAAGCCAATTAACACGGAAAATTCGTAACATAATCGAATACCGAGTCGGGGAGGTCTGGGTAGAAGGTGAAATAAGTAACCTCAGGAAACAGACCTCAGGCCATCAATACTTCACTCTCAAAGACAAGGGATCACAATTATCATGTGTGCTCTTTCGTGGGAACGCAGCCAAGCTGAACGTGGATCTGGAGGATGGGCAAGAAATACAACTCTTTGGAGACGTTACCGTTTATGAGCCCAGGGGCAATTACCAACTGATTGTGCGCCAAGCACAACTGAAAGGACTCGGAGCGCTACAGGCAAAATTCGAAGCCCTCAAAACTAAACTCAATGAGGAGGGTCTATTCGACCCCCAAACGAAATTACCGATTCCAACATTTCCAAACACAATTTGCATCATCACCTCACCGACCGGTGCCGCCATCAAAGACATACTGAGCGTCCTTAAACGCCGAGCACCCTGGGTGAAGATTATCCTCTACCCTGTATTAGTTCAGGGAAACAGTGCCTCAAAAGAAATTGCCGAAGCAATTTATAATATTGAAAATTGGTCACAGGAAGGAACAATTAAGATCGACACGGTCCTCCTGACCCGGGGAGGTGGCAGCCTCGAAGACCTCTGGCCATTTAACGAAGAAAAAACAGCAAGGGCAATCAGTTCATTAAGTTTACCTGTAGTGTCTGCCGTCGGACATGAGATTGATTATACCATTTCTGACTTCACCGCTGATATGCGTGCGCCGACTCCAAGTGCAGCAGCAGAACTCCTTGTGCCCGATGCACAGGAAATCAGAAACCAGCTTCAAAGTATCAATAAATCGCTCTCTTACCGTGTCAGCGACACTCTGGACCGTTGGAAAGAAAGACTAAATTATCTGAGTACCAATACTCTAATTAATGAGCCCCAGCGCAAGCTTGCGGATCTAGATCAGAGCATTGACCTGCAGATGGACTCCCTCAAATCAGCTTTCGTTGATTCTCTCAGGGAAAAGAAAGATTCGATAAGTGATTTGGGGAACCGGATCAGTATGTGTCACCCAGCAAAGCAGCTAGAAACTGTCCTGGGCCAGTTTAAAATTCTCGATAATAGACTACAGAACGCAGCTCAGAGCCTCATTAACCGATCAAATGAACGCTGTGAAAAAGCTGCCGTTGCCATTAAGGCTCTTGGTCCGGACTCCGTACTGGATCGAGGATTTTCCCTAACTCAGGGCAAGGATGGGAAATTAATCACATCGACCAAAAACGTAAATTCAGGAGACAAGTTAGAAACTCGAGTCTCAGACGGTATCATTAATACTACCGTCGATTAAAAAATAGCCTGAATCAGCAACGAATCTGTATCCAACATTATTGGACTCTATCCCTTAAAAGGGAATATCGTCATCATCGGAATCAGTTTCAAATTGGGCCCCATCATTTCCTCCAGAACTCTGAGGAGCACTTTGATTGGACTGAGGATTTTCTTCGCGTTGCTGAGGACTGGATCCACCACCGCCACCATCGCGGCTACCAAGCAATTGCATTTGCTCACCAACAATTTTTAACTTGGTTCGCTTCTGGCCAGTATTCTTATCATCCCAACTGTCCATTTGTAATCTCCCCTCAATGTAGACGGGACGACCTTTCTTAAGATATTCACCAGCTACCTCAGCCTGCCTGCCCCAAAGAGTCACATCAACAAATGTTGTCTCTTCGCGCTTCTCTCCACCATCAGATGAAAAGTAACGATTCATAGCCATACCAATATCTGCTACCGCTGTGCCCTTTGGAGTATAACGAACCTCCGGATCACGAGTACAATTCCCAATAAGAATAACTTTATTTACCGATGCCATAGTATTTTCAATATATGAAAATATGAATAAGGAAAACTCTTTTCTGGATAAAATGAAGTTCGCATTACAGTCAGCGTAATGCGCATGGCTTTAAAAGCTTAGCTAACCTAGATAATAGTCGCTGCTAACAAACCTGATAATACTGCAAATGAACTGCAGAATTAAGCTTCAGGCGTGTCTTCAGTTTATCAATAACATCAGGCTCGGCTGCAAATTGATAGTTCACGTAGTGGCCACCAGCCAACTTGCGTGCATTATAAGCAAATTCCTTGGGCCCGATTTGTTCTATCTGCTCAAGGGACCCACCTTCCGATTCAATTTCACGACCAATTTCTTGGACCAGTTCATCTACATCAGCTTCCCTACCAGTAGTATCAAGCACAATTACACCTTCGTAGTTTTTCTTCATTTATTCCGTTTTCTTTTTTTATTCGGCCGAGGATTCAGCCTTACCTTTTGATTCTGTACTGGATTCTGGTTCTCTAGACTTTCTTTTTCTCGCTTCTCCAGAAGCATTAAATCGGGTCATAGCGGCAGATATCCCCTGATCAGATATCAAGGTAACTGCTAATACCGCTTCTTTTATGGATTTTTCAAGTATTGATCTCTCTTCAGTGGAAAATTTTCCAAGCACGTGATTGCTTGATTCTTCTTCCTTACGTCCAATTCCAACCCTCAAACGTGGGAAATTCTGAGTTCCTAGGTGCGAAATAATAGATCGGACCCCATTATGCCCACCCGCAGAACCCTGACCACGAATCCTCAACTGACCTAAATCTAAATCAAGATCATCATATATTATTAAGATTTGATCTGCCTCAATCTTATAAAATGAAGATACTTTGCCAACGGCAAGACCACTATCATTCATATACGTCTGTGGCTTTAATAGGAACCTATCAGAATCCTTAGCTATTTGAGACTTCCATCTCTTTTCATCAGCAAACTGCAAGGCACTCTCAGTTGCCATCTGATCAATGATCATAAAGCCAACGTTATGTCGAGTCTCAACATATTTACGGCCAGGATTACCTAGCCCTACAATGAGTCGGGGCGGACGAAATTCAGCACCCTCATTCATGGTTTTTTAACTTAAATTATCAACTTGACTCTTTCCCATCATCACTTCCTCCCTCTTTATCCTCACCTTCACCTTCACCTTCACCTTCACCTTCACCTTCACCTTCACCTTCACCTTCCTCATCCTCACCCTCTGACAGAGCAGCGCGCGTCTCATTAACGATCGCAATTAAAACTTCCCCATCCAAGGAAGTCGAGACTCCTTCAGGAAATTCAACGGAAGCAATGTTTAAGCTATCACCAATATCTAATTCAGATACATCAAACTGAAGTACAGCGGGCAAGTCCTTTGGCAAACAATGCACCTCGATATCATGCAATAGAGTGTCTAATATTCCTCCTTGCTTTATTCCTATAGGATCACCAGTCAATTCAATTGGAACCCTAGCGTGAATCTCGCTGTCTTCTTTCACCGCATTAAAATCAACATGCAAAATATCACCTGATATGGAGTGTTGCTGAATGTCTTGGATCAGAGCAAGCTTGTTGGTTTCTTTGGCACCTTCGATCTGCAAATTAACCAGTATCTGCTGACTAGCGCTATTCCTGAGTATTTCCTTGATTGTATTTGCATCAATCTGGACCGCATAACTGTCCTGTGTAGATCCATAAACGACACCTGGGATCTTACCGCCACGTCGCAACCGACCGACGGCAGCACTACCCATACCATCTCTTTTTTCAGCCTTAAGATTAACTTGATCCGACATAACTCGTTGTTTTTTTGATGATTGCTAATTAGATTCGCCCATTTTAGAGGGGCGCAAATGTTATGCCTACTTATTGACTATGTCAAAAAGAGATGTCACCGATTCATCGTTTTCGATTCTGCGTATACCTTCACCTAATAATGCTGCTATACTAAGAACTGTGACTTTTTCGCCCTTCGCCATAGGGGTGCTATCCGTGGTAATTAATTCCTCAATATTCGAATCTATGAGACGCTGATTGCCAATTTCTCCTAAAACCCCATGCGAAACACCTGCATAAATTTTTCCTGCACCATGCTTCGCGAGCAGTTCAGCTGCCGCGCATAGTGTCCCTGCCGTTTCTGTCATATCATCAACTAGTAACACGTCCCGCCCCTCAACCTCTCCTATAACGTTAATCGCTTCCACTTCTGTAGCACTGAGTCTCCTCTTACCAACGATAGCAAGTGGAGCATCCAAAGCTTGAGCGTATGCATCTGACATCTTTAATCCGCCAACGTCGGGAGAAACTACAGTTAAATTTTCTATGCCTCTTTCTCTCAAGTAACCAATTAGGACCGGAGCCGCGTACAAGTGATCAACCGGAATATCAAAAAATCCTTGGATCTGCCCAGCATGCAAATCCATCGTTAAGACTCTATTCACTCCTGCCGCGACAAGTAAATTCGCAACTAGCTTTGCGGTAATAGGAACTCTTGGTTGATCTTTTCTGTCCTGTCTAGCATAACCAAAAAACGGAATGACCGCAGTGATTCGTTTAGCGCTGGCCCTCTTGGCCGCGTCCACCGTAATTAACAATTCCATTAAGTTGGAATTAGTCGGAGGACAAGTAGGTTGAATAATAAAAACATCCTGACCTCGGATATTTTCGTTAATTTTAACAAAGGTCTCACCATCAGGAAACGCTTTCACTGTAACATCACAAAGGGAAACCTTAAGATATTCGGAAATGTTTCTAGAAAGATCTGGATGAGAAGTGCCTGAGATTAATTTCATTACTGGATTGCGATTACCTGTTCTACAGTATCAATGCAACATAAAACCTAATAAAATGGAAGGCACTTCTTAATTAATATCAGATGGGAATCCTTGCATGATTAAAGAAAATAATTAAAATTCTATATTATTTTTGCTCGAATTAAGCTCTAAGTAAAATCGGCAAATCCACTCTTAATATATGACTCCGAATCCAGAAACTAATATGGATACATTGAAGGCTCAGAACCAAAACCCTTGGCTCTGGTGCCGGCAAAATCTAATCGGATCCCTGTTTCTGGTCTCAATCACAGCAACTTTTGTTTATTTCTATTGGATCATACCTATTTTCGGCAATTTTCGAGAACAGTCAGTCATTGAGTGGATGTGGGCCATTTGCGGAAAAGAAGAATATGACTATGGGCATGGTCGATTTGTTCCATTTGTTATTATATTCCTTATTTTCCGATCCAGGAAAAAAATTCTGTCCTCAAGCGTTTCGAGTCAATGGTGGGGCCTAGCATTTCTGTTATTAGGCATATTATTCTATATTGTATCAGTCAGGACCATCCAAGCGCGTATAGCTGCAGGATCAATTCCATTTATTATTTACGGATTCCTCGTATTTGTATGGGGCAAAAAAACGGCAAAACACTTCATTTTTCCATTAGCGCTTCTTTACTTTGCCATTCCTTTACCAGGACTCATTCAGGCCACAAATGGATTGCAAATTATTGCCACCAAGATCGCTTATCATATCTCAACAATATTTGGAGCTGATGTCGTTGCTGGGGGCACGGAAATACAATCTGTCGATGGGAGCTGGGACGCATTAAAAATTGCTGAAGGTTGTTCCGGGGTAAGATCATTAATTGCTCTAGTGTTCATAGCGTCTATTTACGGGCACATGACACAGAATAAGATTTGGAAGCTTGGCGTCTTAATCATTTCTTCAGTTCCTCTGGCCATTCTGGCAAATTCTTTCCGTGTAACAACCATTGTCCTTATAGCTGAATTCTGGGACGCTGAATTTGCATCACAAACATACCATAATTTTTCCGGATTTATCTTTTTTCCTCTCGGTCTTTTGGGTCTGATGCTGGTCGGATTCTTGATTAATTCAGGATGGAAAAAGAAAAGCGTAACCGTTACGACAAATGTTGTTAGCGAAGTAAACTCAAAGAATGGTGCCGATTAACAATAAATTCTGATGATTCGTAAACTCATAATTTGTCAAGCATTGCTCGGGATCGGTCTTGGAAGTATCTATCTGCTTCCGAGAGGCTATAAGATTAGAGAATCAGCAATCATAATGATTCTCCCTGATACTGTTAAAGAATGGTTCGGTGAATCTATGGAAGCTAGTGAAGTAGTAATTAATGCGTTAGCCGAGGACACCAATTATGCACAGTCACAATATAAAAGACGGACCCCAGGAACAGAGGACAAAATAGACATCGCCAGCGCTTTCGTTGTTTTATCAGGTGATGATATGAATAATAGTATACATCGTCCCGAACGCTGCCTCGCTGCACAAGGCTTTGAAATCCTGTCTTCGGAAGAAATATCAATACCAATTAACGGAAAGTTTAATCTCCCCACTAAGCGCCTGCTTTCAAAGCATCTCAGGACTGGTGGAAAGCAGATATCTTATTACTGGTTCACTGGCGCAAAAAAAATTACTGCGAGCCACTACAGTAGAACCTTCACCGATATATTCGACAGACTCGCTACAGGAACCAATCAGAGGTGGGCATTTGTCAATATCACAAGCCCTATAATAGAGGATAAAAACGCTCACCCTTTTGCAGAGCACAGCATCGAAGAAACTGATCAGCTCATATCTGAATTTATTACAAATATTTTCATACAAATCCACAATGAAGATCAGCTCGGCGCTAATTGGATTCAGCCACACTAATGAAAAATTTTCTTCGAAAATTATTCCGCCGTCCTGAGTTTCTTTTCCGCCCAACACAACTCTTCCGACGAATCCTTTGGGAAATAAAAAGTCCCAAACAAAATGTGACTGTAAAATTGCCTTGGGGATTAGCAATGAACGTTCCACCAGAGGATCGGATCGGAGCTTCTATCATTAAGACAGGCACCTACGATACTGTCGTTTTAGAGTGTCTTTATCGCCTCACAGATCAGGGAGAAACTTGCCTAGACATCGGAGCAAATTACGGTCTCATGTCTGGTCTCTTGGCTCGGGCCTCAGGGCCGAACGGCAAAGTCATATCATTTGAAGCTCACCCAGAAATAGCCAAAGAACTTGAAGATATTACTGAAGTATGGAAATCAAATTACCAAATTGCCTCCATCAAAGTTGAGAATTCTGCAGTATCGGATCAAGACGGAGAATCAGAACTGATCATCCCAGAAAATTTTCATTCCAATAGGGGGTCGGCAAAGTTAGCAGAAAGCAATTCAGAACCCTCGAATGGAAAAAGGATGAAGATCCAAACGGTCTGCCTAGACCATTATTTTGAACAATCCGAAGAATCGATTGGAACCTGTAAAATCGATATAGAGGGACATGAAAAATCAGCTCTGCTTGGAGCAAAAAAATTACTCAAAGACCAAAGGATTCGTGACATAATATATGAAGATCATACTGGTTATCCATCAGAGGTAGGAACTTTCCTTGAAAGTTTTGGGTATGAAATCTTTCTTGTCAGAAAGGGTCTTTTCAAGCCTCTATTAATGGATCCGAAAACACCTCCATATGAACTTCCCAACTACTTAGCCACACTTTCACCTCAAAGAGCTAAGAGACGAACCTCGTCAATAGGATACAAGATTTTAAGAAAAATCAGATAGTGCCAGTAAAGATTTTTCCTTACTTTCTACACTCGAAAGATGAAGGTTCAGGGAAAAGATCAGACATAAATGCCCGGAATCGGCTGATCTCAGATTCAGGAATCTCTACTCCTCTCTCTTCTTGAATACAAAATGCTTCACTTCGCAGGGCTTGAATCCGCTTAACAACTTTCTTGTTATTAAGCGATGATGATCCCCAACGAAACATATCCTTCTCAAGCAATTTTGGAGGAACAAGATCTGCTGCTTTTTGGTAAGAGGCCGCATAAGGAACTAAAAAGCTGTGTATGGCGACCATCTTCGTTGAGCGAAATTTTGAAGAACGAGTCTCTTCCAATGCATCAGGGAAAATACTCTCAGCACTTTTTAATAATTCCTTATTATGTGCATAAGGCCGATGCATCACAGTTAACCGAGCCCGTTTAACAAACATTTGGTCAAGTAGCTTGTTAGCATTTCTATGGCCTGCGTAATCACCCTCCTCTTCCGAACTCGGTGAACCTTTGGGCGATAGTGCGCGCCCTAATCTAACCCTAAGGAGTCCATCAGAAGTGAAAAAATCATCCACTCTCATTTTACTACGAAGAAAGAAATCATCGTTAAAATAAATAAACCGATCGCTCAAATCTGGAATATTAAAGAAATAAGATTCGATGGCCTGAGTATTATAATTCGGGTAATGATCTTTGTTAGTGATGATATCTTCAGCTTGGATCACACGTATCTTGGGGTGATCCACGTCTAACCAGTCAGGAACTTGTCCATCAACAACGATATGAACATACCTGACTCCGCTTAAATGAGTGTCTACAGAACGTAAAGAATAACGCAACTCATCAAGTGTCATTTTTGGAGCAAGAGTCTGCAATTCAATACAACAGTAATCATCTCTTTGTTCTGAACGCAGGACCTCCTCTCGCTTCGCTGCCCAAACAGAATCACTCGGATCACTCCACAAATACACAATATCAATATTCCAAACATTTTGCCTAGGACCACGCCGATACCGAGTGAATAGGTGTCGCAATTCGGCGATTCCTGAAACTATCACTACTCGTACTATTTCATAAATACGGGCAATGCTCTTTATTATACTAATAAACAATTTTTCTACCTAATCACACGAGCTCAAAAGAATATCTAGTCATTTTAAGTTTCATTAAAACAAATCAATTATTAATTCCGGGGTTCCTCCAGACGCATCAACAGATTATTAGCACTTTTGAGTCCATCATTTGCTCTATGCCCCTGAGGCGCACCTTCAACGAAAAATTGAGGGACCGCTATGAATTTTGCTACCGCCTCTTTGGCTTTCTCATACGCATCTTCCAGATGACCTTTACTTGCCAAAAAATGAGCCAAATCAAGTTCATAGAGGGCCAATTCCTCCCGCGGTTCATATTTTGTTGGGGCAATCTCAATAGCCTTTTCAAAATGTGATCGGGCCCTCTTCCAATGCCCCATGCTGTCCGCAGGATTGGAATGCCATGCAAGGAACATCTCACAACCTCCAGCGCTTATGTTTGCACTCCAATCCAATGAATTAATGCTGATCACCTTTTGGAAAGCATCCAACGCATTACTGATATATCCAATACGAACGATAGCAGGAATCTCAGAATTTTTCTTCTCATAACGAATCTGCGCAAGCTCTTTGAGTGGCTCAGGATTTAATGGATCCATTTCCGACGCCTCGTGTAAAAATGAAATTGCAGCGGATGGAGTATTTTGACTTATCTGATCCTTGGCCTTTTGTATTAACCAAGAAGAAGGCGCCAAGGTCCAAGCCATTATTAGAATTGAAAAGCCACACAAAGCTGATACCCACACGAAGATTGAAGCGACTATAGGTTTTCGGATCCCTGAAGGATTTGAACCTGCCATAATTGATAAACAAAATATAATCGGTATGCCAGTTGCAAAGAGTCTAATATGAAAATCAACACACGCATGAACAGCATGTGCTGAAATTACAGCAATAGATCCAACCAAAAAGGCGTATCTTAATCGGCCCGATTGATCAACAAAACCGTCACTTATAGCCGCATAATTTCTTACCCGCCGGACTGCACAAAAAAAGTGAGCCCATATTGTTAGAAGAACAAGACCAAGACCAATTAGTCCATATTCCGCGCCCTGCTGTAAATAATCATTATGAGTAAAACGAGGATCCATCTGATGGAAAGGCGCATGGCTTGGGCGGTACTGCAAATACTTGTATTGGAACGTTCGTGCTCCGGTCCCAAATAATGGCGACTCCATCCATTGATCGACGGCCCCTGCCCTGAAATTTGAGCGTGAGGAATCTGCAAAAAAATCATCAACTGAATCGACACGCTTACCAAAACCTTTAATCATCCAAGTGCCTGCTACCAACAAAACACAAATGATTCCAAAAATCATGAATGCTATCTTACCGTTCATTTTCCAATGCCTCTTTATTACCCGGATATTAAAGAACAGATAAAACCCGAACAATATTACCAATCCAAATGGTAGAGCAATAAAACTGCCTCGACTCTGACTCATGACAATGCCGGAAAGAGAAATCACAAAAACAATCGCGCACGGAATTCGAACGGCAAGCCCTCTGGAAAACAAAGCAAGAGAGGCAGCCATGATTGCTACTATTTGCATGAAACCAGCAAAGTGTGGGCTGGCATTATAAAACCCACTCGGCCTCTCAAGTTGCCCACCAAGGCCGACTCGGTCATAGCCTGGAAGAATATGAAAGCTTTTAAACTCTAGCTGATAAATAGCCACGCATACATTTGCCAAGCCGAGTAAGAAAAAGAGACCAATGATAATGAACCTATACCTTTTAGTATTTGCAGCACTGAAAAATATATAAGTGCCGAACAAAACTAATATCAGAATGATGTCCAACCTGCCAAGATAATGAACAGGAGAATTAATGGCTCGCAAAATCATATAAATAAACAAAGATAAAACTGAGAGATGACAGGCGAGAGATGTGTTTTCAATCCTTCCTCTAAAAGCAAATGGAAGAGACAAGAAGCCAAGGCTGAACAATAAGAGCCCTGGCCATTGGAACACGAGTTTGACTCCTGTGCCAAAAACAGCCAACCAGAGATAGCCTAATATTATAGAATAAAAAGCAAAAACTCTAAGCATCTGTTTGTATCTTGGGTTCATCAATAACACTTTCGAAGGCCTTCCTCATCGCGGAAATAAATGCAGCTTTAGTGTATTTTTTTTCATATCGGGACCGGGCAAGAGAAGCCATTTCTTCATGCTGATCCTCATTGTTAATTAATTCATTAAGGGCAGAAGAAAATTGTTCACATGATTGCACGTCGCAGAGCCTACCAGTTTCACCTTCTGCAACTAATTCTGGTATGCCCCTCCAATTAGTTGCAACAATGGGAAGACCGAAAGCCATAGCCTCAATAAGAACCAATGGAAAATTTTCAGACTCATAAAATGATGGGAAAAAAAAGACATAGGCTTGTCTATAAAGTTCCCACTTTTCTTCACCAGTGACTCGCCCATGAAGAATAATATGATCATTAAGGTTCAACCTCGATAACTCTGTTTCAAATTCTCTACGTGTATTTTCCTCCTGCCATGCTCCGGCAACATCAAACACGAAATCTGCACCTAATTGCCGCATCTTGTCAGCCGTTCCTATAATGTCCATAACTCCCTTACTTTCACGCAATCCCGCAATAAACAAAATCCTCCTTCTTCCGTCCTCTTCCTCATCGAATCTTTGTTCTACATCTGAAACATCAAGCCCATTTGAAATGCAAATCCTCTTCTTCACAGGAAAAAAAATATCTTTATTCAGCTGACTCTCAGATATCTCAATGCCAAGAGTCGCATTGCTAAAAGCGATCTTTGAAAGAAACCTCAGAGGAGAACTCAGAGACGCAACATATTCAGGAAGCCCTCCCGCATGATAATGAAAAATAGTATCCTTAGCTAATGGACGAACAAGCAACAAAAACACCACATCTCTAATGACAGGGGTGCGGTTAGGACTTGCCGGAGGATAGTACAGGCAGCAGGGTCGATTTTTAATTAAAATAAACCAAGATTTTATTACGAGTGAAATCAGATGAAATATCTTTCTGATTCTGAAACGGCCGACCTCTGACTCGCTATGGCTGTATGCCATCCTCAAATATCGAATTTTTAATCCCTCCCACCGTTGATCGAACAATTGCTGCATCGCAATCGCTTGTCCATGATAAGGTGGCGGCGTCTGACCAACTAGGAGAATCGAATTCATTTAAAGACGGAAAGCTTTTAGGTAATAATAAATTTTTTAGGGCTAATTTTCTCCACCCTTAACAACAATATAGGATTTTGGAAAAAGAAAGAACCGTTCGGTAATAATTCTGCAACCAGGGAACATTTCTTTTAGTTCCCTCTTAGTCATTAATCTGACATCATCGACTTGGGCCTTTATCTCCTCCTTAGAGAGTTTGACCCCGGCAAAGCGTTGACGAAGGGCAAATAACCTGAAAAGCGAATACTGATATTTTCTTGGAAACCAGTGAATAAATAAAGCAAACCAATGAGGTTCAATGGGGAAATATTTAGCAGGTGTTTGAATCCATAACTTCTGGCCAAGACGAAGAGCATTCCGTGCAAATAATTTTTGCCTCTGCAAATCCCCAACATGCTCAATGACACTATTTGAGAACACTATATCATAAGAACTATCCTTCTCATCAGCGAGATCACAACAGTCCCCGGCACTGGTTTTTATTCTGACCAAATATCCGTCCTGAATGAATTCTAATTTATCCAGATTCACACAATGAACTTTCAATTCTATAGTGGATTTCTTCCAAAACTCAGGCTCTCCCCCCAAATCAATAATTTTTTCTTTTGCCTGTGGATTAAGTTCAGCCAAGAACCTAGAAAACCTCCTACTACGAAATGCAGGAATTTTTCCATATATCCACGGCACTACGCCCTGCCAAGTTCGATCATCCTTCATGACAATACATTCAAAACCATTATAATCCTTTGAGCTATGTGGCCTTTGACCTCATTGCAAATTCTCCGTCATTCAGCATTCCCCCATCAGGCAGAACGCCGACACCTTCCTGAACATCTTCATCCTCATCAGTAGGATCCTCTACCTGCCTATTCATCACACAAAGGACTGCAAGCATTGACCAAAATGCCACTGCCGCATAAGGCGCTTCAAAAGTGGATTGGAAAAAAGCATTAATAAATCCTGCCAAAACAAAGGCCCAAACAAATGCAAGCCCAGGATCATTTTCACCAACAGATGCACGTAGCCTCATCATTCCAAGCCAAAGTTCTCTCACAATTAATATGCATAGTGGAAGGAAAATCATAAGACCAATGATACCCAATCTGCCAAATATAGTGATTAAGACATTATGCGGGTATCTCGCAATGAGAACATCAGTATTATCTTCTCCAGTCTGAAAATAAGTCGCATGGAATTTTGTTGATATGTCTGAGCCTAGGCCGAGCCCATACCAAGGGTTCTCTCTCATTACATCCTCAATAACCATTTTCCACCAAGTAAATCGCCAGTCCACATTCTCTTGCGCAAATCGTTGCTTACCACTTCCAATACCAGTTATATCAAAAGATGAAAACTCTTCCAAAAACCTCTCGAAACGACCGTCCCTATCCTCGATAACGCGAGACTCCACCAAAGAGAAAACAAAAACAGTTGTAAGAATCCCGGCAAACAAACCAAAGACCAGAAGGCGCCAATGTCCAATTATAAAAAGAGCACCAACAAATACAAAAAACGCGAGATAAAATACTGCCTTTCCTTGAGCGAATAACGGCACGGTACAAAAAACGGAAGTGCACAGGTATAGTATTTTCCATAACCCGCTCGAATGAAGGTGTTTAAAATAACAAAACGCTGAAAAGCCTATACAAACAGGTATGAGAGCATCAATTGAAGGCATGATCAAAGGAGCGCCACGGATCATGGTCCCGTGAAAAACTTTTTGCTCCAGACCCGGCACTAACAAGAAAGAAGTCAAAATAGTTAATGCTATTCCTGAAATAATGGGTAGCAGCTTTAGTAGATATTGCCGAGTCGGCCGGTGCAACATAGATGGAAATACTAGAAAAAAGAATAAACCATAATAAACGGTAGCGACATCTTTCATGAGAAAGAAAAAATCAAAGTACTTCCTATCAATCAAGAGATGCACAAAACCATAAATTTGGAATAACATCACCGGGACAGTGAGCGGGTGCCGGGGGAGCACATCATTCTTACCCGCTAAGCACCTAATCAAGTGGAACCCAATCAACAAAACCAATGTTGCCTCCCCTATGAAAAGAATCGATACGAGTCTTTGGTAAGCAAATCCTTTTCCTCCCACGAAATAACACGCACAGACAATTGCGATTGCCCATCCTTCAAATCGATAATGTTTACCAACAACTGAAACGAGAACAGCAAAGATGGTAATCCCGGCAACTGCAATTGCAGTACCGTAATTGCCATTGCCAACAGCCTGACCGGTCCAGAGCGCGACCAAAAGGCCTGCGCTCATCAACACAATAGCTTTAATGTTCATCTACAATTACCAAACTAGTTTCTCAAGAATTGAATACCGATAATATGGATTACTGCCTTCAAGGCAACCTTTCCATCCTGATACGATAAACTGCCTTGTCATGCAATCCATCTAGTATTTTCGAACTAAGATCCAGAGCCTTAACGCTTTGATCAAAATTAAGTAACTCTTCCCAACTATTATTAGGATTCAATCTCTCAAGGTTAATTCTATAGAAATAATAACGTGGTTTCAGTACATGGTACCAAATTCCCGTGCTTTTACTTTTCATTTCTTGAACTCCCATTCCAGGGGTCTTTGTCTTATCATGGGGGTCTCCACCCAATATAAACTCTATGAGATTGGAAACATTATCTTGGTCCGGATCTTCATCTCTATCCACGACATTTACTCTCAAACCTGATTGCAGTTCCCATAGATCATGCATTCCATCCGCATCAATATCAATCCATTCGATCGGATCAGTTCCATTCACATACTCAGAGAGATTACTGATAGAATCAAAATCAAAATCCTCCAAAGCGTCATCTGCAAGAGCATTCATTCTGTTCTTTGACTCCCAACCGTCTGGCATCCCATCAGAATCTGTATCCTTAAGAAATGGGTCAGTTCCTATATCTATCTCTGATAAATTATTTAGGCCGTCCGAATCCGGATCCTCATCCGCATCATTCACTAAAGGATTAAGATTATTTTTTATTTCATCCCCATCAGAAATTTTATCATTATCAGTATCAACGGATGCTATATCTGTTTTATAGCGAAACTCTTCAAAGTCAGTGAGCCCATCAGAATCAGAATCATTTTCTAGTGCGTTATTAAGAGGATCCCACCCATTAATAATTTCCCAATAATCGGAAAGAGAATCCATATCAGAATCAGGATTCTGAGCTAAAGTATTGTTTCGGAATTCATCTAGGTTCTTCAACCCATCTTTATCAGGATCATCATCCGCATCATTAATTAATGGGTCTAATCCATTGATAAATTCCCAGCCATCATGCATAAGATCACCATCGGTATCAGCCCGTTCTAAATTCGTTTTTAATTCCATTTCTTTTACCGAATCTAAACCATCAGCATCAATATCTACGGCCGAATCATCTAGCCTAGGATTCCACCCATTCGATAATTCCCAAGCATCAGTTAAGCCATCTCCATCCGTATCAAGAACATAAGGATTGGTATGATTAAGATATTCCTCAAGATTGGACAAACCATCAGAATCAGCATCTCCTTGCGTAATTTCAATTGCCCCATATTCCATCTTCCACCAGTCTGAGATCCCATCATTATCTGAATCATTGGCTAGGACGCCTGTTGATTTATATTTACCCAAAAGCATAGCCTCAACTGCTTTTCTTTCGGGATGATCCAATGGCCTATTATAAGTTAAGAGTTCAGCATGTTCGGCTTCCTGAGATTGCATTCCTCCAATGTGCCCAATCCATAATGGCTCAGAATTAAATGGTATATGGCCCTTATCTCTTTCCTGCTCAATACCATCTAGGTACAAACGGCCTTCCCTATTAATGTCATCATAATATAAAGTCATAACGACAAGCTCTTTATCAAGTAACCTCCGGTGAGCCCCCACGGAAACTGGATCCTCTGACTGAGTAGAATAAAAATGCAAATGGCCTTGCTCAAGCGTTAACCGGAAACCGCTCTTTCTCCAAACACTGTTCCCCATCAATGCAAATTTGTTAGAACCTTCATTAATTTTTTTGACTCTAAAAACATTAAATAATGTCCAACCATCACCAGCATCTCCCAACACGTCATTCGCACTTGATTTTAAATCACCTGAACTAAAATCAAGTAGAGGATATCCGTTATGAGTTTCATTATTAATGATCGGCGCTTGGTGATTAAAAGGCGTATCCATTTGATTATTCTTCTGTCGCCAGTCCTGCCAACTCGAAACTCTGCCTACATACTCAGTATTCATTGGAGCGCCTGACTTTAACCACATGGTGAGACCCTCTTCTGGAACACTCAGCGTTAATTTGTCAGCAACTATAGGCTCTGTATTTAATTCATATTCTTCAAGATTAGTAAAACTGTCCTCATCAGGATCCAGTAAGGAATCTTCAAATAGCGGATTGATACCATGCTTCAATTCCCAACCATCAGGGATACCGTCTCCGTCAGTGTCTGGTCTTTGTGGGTTTGTAGACCTCTGATACTCTACAATGTTTTCAAGACCATCCGAATCAGGATCCATACCGGCATCATCCGAAGTCCAATCTAACCCATTAGATTTCTCCCAAGCATCTGGTAAGCCATCATTATCTGAATCATCTTCATCATCGGAAACCAATTGCACGAATGGACCTTTAATCTCCTGATAACTGACACCCGTCGTCTTGCGAATAAGATCATCTAATTCAGGATTGAATGGATTAAAGAATGAAGAGTGCTTACCAATTAGAATACTATCAGTATCCTGCCCCCGATCCCTCCACTCATTCCAATTAAGAAATTCTATAACAAAATCTTCTTCTCTTTTGCCCGGACCGTACCAATGAAAGTTACCGCGGGTAGGCTTTCCTGAGAGATAAGTATTCTTTTCCCATAAATTTCCAGCCTTAATAAAATCATCATAAGTGTCCCAACCGAATGAACCATACTGAAGACCATTATAGCCTCCATTGGGCATGATCATCACGTTATTATGAATGTGATTTCCTTCTGTAGTATGTTCACCACAAATACCATCAGTATATTGAGGGCGGAACTGATTAATTATAGAAAGCCCTCCTCCACGCGCACCATTAGCAGGAGAAGCCTCAAAGTAATTGTGATGAATGTTAGCATTTTCTGCATTCTGTATGACAAAAGGAACTCCCCACAATTGCCCGCCCCTTGGGGCCAGACCATTCCATCGAAGAATATTATTACGAATTTCACAGCCGCAGCTCAACTCATATATCAATCCTTCCCAGGAATTAAATTCACTCAAATTCTCTTCAAACAGATTCCCATTAGAATTGATATCAAACCAAAAGCCTGGCCCGGTATTATGATGAGCATAATTACGCCTCAGCACAGTATTAGTCACGCCAGGAATCTTGCATCCTGCCCGTGCCCAGTCTCCAGAAAAACCAGCCCACCCATTGTGGCTAAACTCACAATATTCTATTAGAGTTTCATTCCCTCCATTATGCAATCCAGCGAGCCCATTGTAATTGAAGGCAGAGCGCCGAATGATTGAATTACTCGAAATTCGAATGCCTATGCAATGGCTCCCGGAAACAGTGCATCTTTCAACCACTGCCTCTGGACCCAAATCAATTACGGGATCAAGATCATAAGTCGCATAGTTCTCAAAACGCAAATCCTGCAAAGTCACACCTCGTCCCTTTGCACTTAATCCATAACGACACAATCCGCTCAACTCCAATTCACAGTCAGAAGGATTAAATCCAATATAAATTTTATCTTCATCGTAATCATAGAACCAATAGTTGCCTTCTCGAAGATACAGGGAGCGAGCCATTCTCTGTATAAGAGGAACATCATCGCAAAAGAGGTCGTGAGGATAATTCGCTCTGGCCTCCCAGACCCGTGTTTCATCATCTAATGGCGGTATCACCTTCGAATGCGGACCCTCATGGACCCAGTAAGGATCCTCATATTTCCAACCAGTAAGCAGTTCCGCACCCGAAAGAATCGCCCCCTCAATGCCGGTCAAAGTGTCACCAGGTTTCAAATTGATTTCATAACCACGGTGCACTCCCTTGCTCAACTTATATTCTGTTCCTTCCGGGTAATCATCAATTACAGATTGAGGGTCAATACCCAAAGGTAATAGTACTGGCTGAGCCAATGAGCGATCAATTGTGACAAGAACCAAAAGAACTGAAATAGAAATATAAGTATATTTAAATCTCAAGAATCTCATTGTTAAAATTAATATTTTTATTACTAAACTGCCTTGGACGAAGAATCTAAAATGCTCTCCATAAAATCTAATCTTTGAGCCTCCCAACGCTCACTGCCAACATAAGGAGAAACTTCTTGGAGAGGAATTCTTCGCCCACTCATCGTTTTAACAAAGTCTAATATTCTTTGTTTCGATGCCAGAAGAGATCCTGGCTCATTAGGTAATTGTAGTACCCATTCAGGCAAGTCATCATTCAGGAATGCCGTGTCCTTGTACGGAATGATCACGGGCAAACCTGCAGAAAGATATTCCCTGACCTTCAATACGGAAGCTTCTTCCATCTCATTTTCATAAAGACCCGCGGAACCTATTCCCGCAACGACCCCTTCAAAGACATCAAGAAATTCGTCTCTCTCTAAAAACGCATGAAATCTGACATTCTCAGGCAAAATAGTTTCATCAGCCTCAAATCCCGTTATTAAATCAAATTCCAATTCACCCTTCGACGCTTCGGCCAACTGAAGTAAATTTTCTAACCCATGCCAGGGCTGAATCCCTGAACTTATAAATACAAGTCGCGGAATAGAATCTGGTTTTGCCACATAGCCCACAGGATCACTCGAGTGATCGATAGGAATAGAATTGGGTATATAGCAAGCAGGCTTACCAAGTTGCTCATAGCCCCCCTTCTCAAGAATTTCCTTAGAAACAGAAACGAAACCAGAACAAACCTTATTAAACCTTTTATGCGTGAGCTTGTAATACCAGTATCTCAGCCTCTCGATCCAATTCTCCTTTGCCCGACGATTAAACTCCCCTGAAAAATGCGTGTTCAATTCAATGACGGTTGGCACATCCTTCATGAGGTTGGCCAAAGCATTTTTATGGAATTCCCAACGCAGATAAATCACGTCAGGAGTAAAGTCTCTCACAGATTCGCAAAGGCGAGCATAAGCTCGACGATTAAAGAATACACCAAACAGACCACTACTCCATATCCGACGCTTGAAGAAAAAATGCACTCCTGTCAAGACTTGCCCTTCAAGTTCAGTGGCACAAAATATTTCAACCTCATGCCCAAGTTCTTGCCATTCCTGAACCTGCCTAAAAACCTTTCGTGTCACGCCATCGTTATGCCGAAGGTTCCACGTAATGATGTATGCTATTTTCATCCTTTAATGCAATAATGGAAGAAATTACATTTATTTCTGGAATAATCCATTGATAGCAGAAACACAACGGGCCGCCGAATTACCGTCCCCATAAAGTGCCGACTGGAACGTCGCGTCATTGGATTTTTCAACTGCCTCAAGAATGAGTTGAGTATTTGCACCAACTAACTGATTTGCGTTATCCTTGAGTGTTTCGACCCATTCCGTTTCTTCACGTAAAGTAATACAAGGCTTCTTAGCCCAGTAAGCTTCCTTCTGCAAACCACCTGAATCAGTAAAGACACGTGAAGCTCTATTCATCAGAGCGGTCATCGATAGATAACTCAGAGGTTCACAGGTAATAATGTTCTCAGCTAAAAAAATATTAGCTTTAGCTATTTCATTCCGGGTCCTTGGATGAACAGGAAAGATCAAGGGGTTTTCTATTTCGTTTAGAGCTTCAAATATTGATTCAATTCGCGATTTTTCATCAGTGTTTTCTGCACGATGCAAAGTTAAAATATCATAGCCTTGCTCCCAATCAAACCCCTCGATGGTAGGCAGGTAGTCTGGATCATCTTTAACTATACGATTTGCGAGCAGAGCGGCATCAGCCATCACATCACCCACCATCATCACTCCATCATTGATCCCTTCTTTTTGCAAATTTACCACAGCCGTATCGCTCGGACAAAGAAGAAGAGAAGAAACATGATCGGTTAAAATTCTATTAATTTCCTCCGGCATATTTTTATTATAACTACGGATGCCGGCTTCCATATGAACAACAGGCACATGAAGCTTTGCGGCTGCAAGCGACCCGGAAAGAGTCGAATTTGTGTCTCCGTAAACTAAGACACAGTCTGGGCTTTCTTTTTCAATCACTGCCTCAACAGCTTCTAACATCCTACCAGTCATGCGGCCGTGCGATCCTCCGGAAATGGCAAGATTATATTTTGGCTCTGGTATATTCAGCTCATCAAAAAAAACTTGAGACATTTCATAATCAAAATGCTGACCAGTATGGACCAAGACCTCATCTGTTCCTGCATCAATCATCGCCGCACTGACAGGAGCAGCCTTAACAAATTGAGGACGAGCCCCAAGAACTGTAACACATTTCATTGCAATTATATTACGACAAATGCTTCATCGAAACCTCGACTTTAATTGTTTATATATGTGAAGGCAATCTTCACGAAAGAAAACTGCCATCAAAATACTTACCCCAAAGGTATAAATAAAACCTTTGAGCATGCCTGCAAATAATGCTGATCTAATCTCAAAAAGACCACTCAAATACCAAGCACCTAGTGCTGCTACTGCTGAAACTGTTCCTACAGCCAAAATATAACGATAAGGCAGAAGAGCATTCCATCTAACTTCAACAAATTTACTGCATTGAATCACACAATAAGGAACAACAAAAAACCAAACAACCGCCACAGTTCCCCAAGCCGCTCCAGACATCCCAAATTTGCTTACCAAGAAATACGTAATCATAGTATTTAAAAAAAGCGTTATAATTGCCCTTAAAAGAACAAGGTGTGTCTTTCCAGCACCTTGAAATAACATACCAAAGTAAGCGACCCTAGCTGGAAGCATTAGCATATAAATTCTAAAAGGATCAGCACTTTCCTTAAAGCTTTCCGAATAAAGGACCACCATCAATTCCTCAGAAACCAAGTAAAAGAGAAAACCTGCGGGTAATAAAAATAAAGCCACTCTCTTTACCATTAGTTTCCACAATCCAAGGGCCTTAGACCGATCATTTTTACTGAATGCAGTAACAATTTCGGGCAACATTACTGCTCCTGCAGCCACTGTTATCGCCGCTATTAAAGGAACTTCCATAGCACCATTAACAAAAACTGCATACTCTTCAGTAGAACAAAATAAAGATACTATCACTTTATCAATAGCCAAAGCCATGCCCTCTAGCATTGCTCCAAGACCAAGAGGAACCGCATACTTTAATTGCGTGCTAACACCGCTCAATGAAGGCAATAAGGACGCACTTTCACTTTTTGATGTAGCTTGCCAAAGGACCCCTATGCCAAGAATTGCTCCTGCCAAACATACCACAGCCTGAACGCCCAAAGAAATATTTACCGAAGCATAAATAACAGCTGACAACACAACTGACAAAGCCATGAACAGTCTGAAAATTGCTGTGAATAAAGCGCTTGTCTTAGGGCGACCTACCGCAACCAAAGCAGAAGAAATAAAGATCAGGATCAGAGTCGCCGGTCCGTAAATCGCCAGCCACGGAATAGTCCGCACAAGATTTGAATTGCCGAACCAACTAGGTATAAAAAGAGGCCCTAGGGTAGCGCAAAACAAAGCAAACAATAAAGCACTGGTTATTAATGCCACCAGCCCATTAATCAAAACGCTCCTCTCTTTGCCTTGATTCCTTGGAACAAAATAAAAGGCCGCCGCTGGCAATCCTAGAGCCAATAAGGGTGCTATGAATGTGTATACGAGTAAGGTTTGTTGGTAAGTCCCATACTCTGCCTTGGTCTCCAATACACGTGAAAGAGCCACGGCAACGGCAAGTGTAGACAAAGTTGTAATTACCTGTGATGCAGAAAGATAAGCTGTCTTCTGAATGCGAGACATGAATGTTTATTTTGTAAAGAAATCCAAACAACAGGATTTCCCAACCGATCGAAGCGGTACCTTTAACGGGTCCTCTTAACGCGCCTCAATCTCAACGATCTGAAAGTTTTTATTTGCTGTGTTAAATAGCCCAATGATCTTTATTTTCTTTAAGCTAGCTGGAGAAAAATTATGTTTCTGCCAGCCACTGGAAGGCTTCTCTGAATGGTCAGATATCATCTCCCAATCACCTCCTTCACGGCGTAAGACAAAAAGCTGATAGGCATACTTCCTTGATCGATCTTTGTCATATAGAAGAAAATTTATTTCTCCTATTTTCCTATTCTTTGGAAAAGTAACAATGAACTCCGACGGATAAGAACCCCAAGCAAACCCTTCACTTCCACTGTGCCTTAAATCACCATCGATTAACGATTCAGCGGATTGCGGAGCCTTTGCAGTCGCGCCCTCCGAGATAAGCGCATAATCAACTTTACCTGATTTTTCACTCTTTGCGTCTCCTCCATCATTTCCATCGCGCAAAGCAATCTTGTCACGGAACAATTTTAATTCTTTTTTTACGAGTAACGCCTGATTTAATTTAGCTGATTTCGTAAGTCTAGTTTCAAGACTCATTAATGCTTTTTCGTATTTACTTTCCCAACTCCTGACTAGAGACAAAGACTCTCTTTGGAATCTGGATGCGAGCGTCTTCAGCTGAGATGGAGCATCAGGCAATCCCACTAAAACTGCTGTGCCTTTGGCCGAGGAAAGGCGCGTCCTCTCTTCTCTGACCAATAAGGCATCTTCAAGTTTCTGTCGCTGGGCAAGAGTTTTTTCCAAATTAAGCAATGATTGTAGATGCCTCTTAATGAGTGGGTTAAGAACTTCATCGATTTTGTTGTTAAATCCTGCCTTGAGCCGATCAAGATTTGATTCTTGAGCATGGCTTCGAATCTCAATTGCAGACATTAGAAGCAATGTCACAAAAATTATATTCCAGGTCCTCATAATTAAAATATTATTACAACTAGCAAATCTCGCCAAGCATTTGATTAAATATTACTAGATGTTTTATCGCTGAACATTCCAAGTTAATGATCATCAGGCACCCGCAAAGGATAATTACGCAACTTAAAAAGCTGCAAAATTGCCCTCATTATAAATAATGGATTATTCTTTAAGTATCGCCTCCAAAGCCGCTTAGGTTCTTTGCAAAGCCGATAAAACCATTCCATCCCACAAGACTGCAACCAGAATGGAGCCTGAGGAATCAGTCCGGCATGGAAATCAAAAGCCGCACCCACACCAAAGAATATTTTTGCTCCTTCAAATGAGCCATCGCCTTCTTTGCCAAACTTCCCTAAAATATTGCTCATAAACTTTTCTTGCTTTGGTGTACTAAGACCAACCCAAACACAGTGAGCACCCGAAACATTAATAAGGTCACGGACACTCATTTCTTCATCCTCAGTTAACGGCCTAAATGGCGGGGTATATGTTCCAACTACTTCTAATCCGGGAAACTTTTTTGTTAATTCATCTCTTAGTTTTTCCGCAACGCCTTCTCTACCACCATAGAAAAAATGACGGACCCCATTCTCAACAGACTCAGAGCATATGCGCAACATAAGATCCGGGCCATAAACTCTGGAAATGCCCTCATACCCAAGAATTTTCCCATACCAAACCATTGGCATGCCGTCCGGAGTATTTAAAAACGTATTATTCAAAATTCTTTTAAATAAAGAATCAGATTGAGCTTCCGTGACACCATGCACCCCTGTCACCCCTACATAACCTTGTGACTCTGACTGTATAGCCGCGTGTATAAGTTCAGATGCCGTATCTAGGTTAATCGGGCTAATACCTACGCCTAGTACATTGACTCTTTTATCAAGGCTCTGGTTGTCGATTGCAGTTTTCAATTCTTCGATAATTCAATTAATCAAGCTACCGCCCCCGGTCATTCATGCTCATTTCTGCAAGAAACCGATTCACTTTTTGATATAAGGAAATATTCAATTCTTTCCTATTATTAGATATGCATCAGTGAATGTTTAAAGCAATGACTGGATTCTGCTTTGCTTTCACATCAGCTATTGGGACTTGAACGTTATTCACGCGTCCAAGAAAATCTAAAAGTACCCATACCCTTTTATCCGCATGACATAAATCAGAGACAGTCCCTCGCATTCCCTTGAATGGGCCAAAACAAATCTCTGCCTCCTCGCCAAGCTCAGGACTAATTTCAATGTTCTTCAGATCTTCCCCTCCCATAATTTCACGCAATTGTGAAATTACCAAATCGGAAACAGATGCACATTGATTACCAAATTTAAGTACATTCAAAACAGCATTAGAATAACTCACGGTTCGCAAATGTTGTTGAGTAGAAAAATAAGCAAACATATATCCTGGGAAAAGCGCCTCAGTAAAAGTGACCTTTCCTCGGGAAGTTATCTTACGGAATTTTAGGCGCGGACAATAAACTTCGATCCCTGAACGACAGGCAAGCCCTTTAGCCGCAATGTGCTCAGATTTAGGGCGAGTCCTTAAAACATACCACCGAGGTTCTGATAAAATATAATTATCCATTATTACGAATTTGCTCAGAAATTATACCCGAGTTGTCCTCCCAAGAAACCTATTCACAATTTTCAATAGCATTCCACCCCTGCGTCGCCAGTTCCCAATACGTCTTATGCGTTCTTGAAAAAAATCTGAATTTGGGGAAGTGTCATTATTTGCCATGACCTTCAGTTCATCCAATCTGAGAGTTGCACTTTCAAGATTAGGATTCAGTTCACCTCTTATAAATCCATTAGCAAGCTTCTTCAGCTCAGCCACAGCTGTAAAATGATCCCTTCGGTCTCCGCTCACATATACAGGTTTCACCGCCCCCAGATTACGAAGAAACCGCAGACCCTGACTCACGGATCCCTTGGAAATTTCCAACTTGCTTACAATAACATCTAGGGCAAGAGGATCAGGCGAAATAAATAACAAACCGTAAATTTCCCCAACGGATTTAGGCAGCCCTAAAACTCGAACCCCATTAACAAAAAGAGCTATCACTTCTCTTTGGATTATTTCGAGTTGATCTGAATTCGAATTCGTTAATTTCTGAGACAATTGCTCAGGATTTTGAATCGAAGTTTGTGGGCTTGAACTCATAAAGAAAAGGGCCAGTAAGATAGGCCCTTAATCATTTTGTTCAATTTTTTTTGAACAAAACTCTAATCCTTAATCCAACTTCCCAATTTTTCGCGTAATTCTAAGCTATTTAAGACCAAAAATCGTGATCCCATATCCATTTTGACCTCGTTCCCATCAGCCATCTCAATGTGCAATTGCACTGACACTTCACCAGGATGCTGGCATAAAATAGAACGGATCTTCTGTAAATCTTCTGAGCCATGCTGCGAGCTTTGAAGATATAAAGTTAATGTCTCCTTTGGTAAGTCCCCATTCTTTGCGGTGGCTGAACTTGTACTATCAGGATCGAACCTATTCCCATTCTGATTTTTTATTGAAGCTTCATTAGGTTTGTCCAAAAGACGGACTCTTTCCGCAGTTAACCTCTTCGCATCAGATCTTGAATCAATTTCAACTTTGGCATGCAATTCAATAACGGCACCGACTTGAAGTAATTCATTTGATCTTTCGAAAACTTCTGGCCAAACCATAATCTCAGACTGCCCTGTAAAACCTTCAAATGTCAGGATCGCAAATGGCTTGCCGGCTTTTTTTGTATATCTTCTATCAACGCCAGCAATGCGCCCCATAAAATCATACTTGCGTCGCTCTTTGAGGTCCTGCAATTCTGAAAGCCTCTTATATTTATCTTTGTTAAAAAGCTGTCTATAAGAATCTAGAGGATGTCCCGTAACATAAAATCCCAGCAGCTCACGCTCTGAAAATAAAATTTCCTCTTCGGTCCAAGGCTCATATTCAATTGTATTATTGGAAGACAAATTAACAGAAGCAGAACCAAAATCCATGTCCTCTGCAAAGAGTGAAGTTTGGCCAGCAATTCGATCCTTTTGGGCAGTTGAAGCCGCGGCTATAATCAAATCAATTCTGGCAAATAAATGCGCGCGTTCTTCTCCTGAAAAGTCAAATGCTCCGGCCCTTGTAAGGGATTCCAATATCTTCTTATTTATTGTTCTTGATTCTAACCGTTTCGCAAAATCATCAGGTGAAACATATTCCTCATTCTTTGTTCTTTCTTCAATAGCTAAAGCCATGGCCGCGCTACCAACATTTTTAATAGCTGCCAGCCCATACCTAATAGAACTCTTCTTGCCATCCTCTGCATGACCAGGAGCAAATTTAAGTTCGCTCTTATTGATGTCAGGAGGTAAGACCTTTATGCCCATCGTTTTACACTCCTCAACAAATACCGCAATCTTTTCAGTGTTGTTAATTTCATTTGAGAGAAGGGCCGCCATGAACTCAACCGGATAATTTGCCTTCAAATATGCAGTCTGATAACTAATCAGCCCATAAGCTGCAGAGTGAGACTTATTAAATCCATACCCAGCAAACTTTTCGAGTAGATCAAATATTCCATTAGCCTGTCCTTCGGGTATCTCATTTACTTTCTTGCACCCTTCAACGAATACATGGCGCTGCTTTGCCATCTCTTCGGGATCCTTCTTACCCATGGCTCGGCGCAAAAGATCAGCATCTCCAAGACTATAACCAGCCAAAAGATTGGCAGCCTTCTGTACTTGTTCCTGATAAATCAAGATGCCGTGCGTTTCTTTCGACACCTCTTCGAGCAAAGGGTGCAAATATTGAACTTTCTTTTTCCCTCTCTTACGATCAATGAAGTTCGGAATGAGCTCCATTGGGCCTGGACGATAAAGTGCAATTAGTGCAATGATGTCCTCAATCCGGTTAACCCCAAACTGCTTACATAATGAAACCATTCCCCCAGATTCCAATTGAAAAACTCCACAAGTTTCACCAGCATTAAGGAGATCAAAGGTAGGTTCATCATCTAATAAAATGTTAGATATATCAAAATCTGAAACCTTATTTCGTATTAATTCAACGGTGTCCTGTATCACGGTAAGCGTTTTCAATCCTAGAAAATCCATCTTGAGCATACCAAGATCAGTAAGTGGCTTCATCGCATATTGAGTCACCACTTCACCATCATTGCCTCGAGTCAGGGGGACATGAACATCCAGTTCACAATCGCCAATGACTATTCCTGCCGCGTGAATACCAACGCCACGAGTGAGGCCCTCCAAAAACATAGCATATTCCCATAACTGCTCAGTTGGAGGTTCATTAATAATGGCTGCCTTAAGTTCAGGATTTTTTTTGCGTGCCCCGGCAAGCGTAATGCCCAATTCAGTGGGGATCATTTTAGCAACCCTGTCAGCATCACCATAACTCCAACCCAGCACGCGACCCACATCACGGATCACACTCTTGGCCCCAAGGGTACCGAAAGTTATAATATGAGATACACACCGTTCACCATATTTCTGCCGAACATATTCAATAACTTCAGGCCTTCTGGTTTGACAAAAATCAACGTCCACGTCAGGAGGACTCACACGTTCCGGGTTAAGAAAACGCTCGAAAATTAAGCCAAACCGGATCGGATCCAGATCCGTAATTCCAAGCACATAAGCGACCAATGATCCTGCCGCTGAGCCCCTACCCGGGCCCACCGGAATACCATTATCTTTTGCCCACTTAATAAAGTCCCAGGTAATCAAAAAGTAGGAAACGAAACCCATCCGCTCCATGATTCCAATCTCATAATCCAACCGCTGCTGAAGTTCTTTATCAGTTTCAGCTCTCTCTTTCCCATATCTATCGGCTAGACCCACTTCACATAAATCACGGAAATAGCTTTCTCGAGAAACTTCTGTTTTAATTTCATATTCTGGATACCGCTCTGAACTAGTCGAATCCAGTTTCATCCTAAAATCAATCTTGTCGGCAATCTCGAGCGTATTATCACAAGCAACTGGAATCTCCTTAAATAACTGACGCATTTCCTTGGCCGTCTTAAAATAAACTTCCGGAGAATATCTCATTCGATTCTCATCAAGCACCATCTTTCCAGTTCCAATACAAATTAAAACATCATGTGCTTCATGGTCCTTGCGGTTCAGAAAATGCACATCATTTGCAGCCACAGGTTTCAAACCAAATTCACCACAAAAAGATAAAAGCTGTCGATTGCACAGACGTTGCTGATCCATGCCATGGTCATGCATCTCGAGATAAAAATCATCCTTCCCAAAAATATCCACAAACTCACCAAGCTTCTCCCTAGCGATGTCTATTTGTTCTTGTTGTATCCAGTAGTTAATCTCACCGTTAATGCATCCACTTAGACAAATAATTCCTTGCGAATATTTATCCAAAAGCTCCTTATCAAGCCGCGGCTTATAATACTGTCCTTCCAAATGCGCCTGGCTAACAAGCCTCACCAAATTCTCATAACCGCAAACATCCTTTGCCAGAAGTGTGAGGTGATGCGCATTAGGCAATCCCGGCACTTTTTTCTTATCTTTCATAGATCCAGGCGCCAAATAAACTTCACACCCAATGATTGGTTTTATGCCTGCTTTCGTAGCCTGTTTATAAAAATCAATTGCCCCATAAAGATTTCCATGATCAGTCATTGCGACTGCAGGCATCTTACATCGAAGAGTTTTACTCATAAGATCGCCAATGCGCACGGCCCCATCGAGTAATGAATACTCTGTATGAAGATGCAGATGAACGAAAGAATCAGACATTATGTTTTTTAAGCCTCAATGAAAAAGGCTCTCATTAGGTAGTAATAAAGGGAGGCTCTTCTAGCAAGCCTGTTCGTTCAGAACAAAAAGATTTTTAAAATTCTAGCACCCAATACCCTTATTCCCTTCAATAAATGAGATCAGGGAAATCAATTAGCTCTACGAACTTATAACAAATCTAATGAACTTTTTTTCCTCAGCAAAAAGCTAGTCAATTGAAATGAGTGAATAGGACGAACTAGTTTTTGTATCCATTTCAGCTCCAAGTTCACCGCCAATCGACATTGTCATATCAACAGAACTATTACTCTGAACCACTGTTCCCAATTCAGGATCGAATAACATAGTACCACTCATCTTTGAATCTTTAAACGACACTAGTACTCCCTCCCCATCACTATCTGCAATTCCCTGAAAAACTATTTCTGCAAGTTTTTTCCCTTTATGATCCTTCGGCCCCTTATAAATATAATCAATTGTCATCTTCATTTTACCCATTTGCTGCATACTCAACTCTTGCCCATGCTGCCATTTGGCATCAGGCTCAACGACTTTGTCAGGAAAACCAAAGTCTCCCAATTGTTTTAACATATTCCCAATTTCTTCGTTCCCTAACCCACCAATTCCTGCCGCTGCTGGTGCGGCACCTTTCGCATTCCCATCGACACTAAGAAAATTATCATCCTTATCAAATTCGGCTTCAAATTTCTGATTGGCAAAATCTCCGAAAGCATTTTTTAGCAGAGCACTCTGTTTTTCTGGGTCCTCAGAATCATAGACCATGTTCTGACCCGCCATCGACATCTCCATTTTCACTTTAGTAAACCGAACACTCATTTTCTTATTCTCCGATTCCTTTTTGTCAGACACATCCACATTAAAATCCATGGACATTTTGGTTTTTGAGCCTTCAGGTCCAGCGATAGGAAGCTCCATTTCCATATTGGTTGTCTGGCGAAAAACATAAGACTTTCCTCTAATCCATTTGGCTTTAAGCAAAACGCTCTGCCCATCGGCACTCCAAGGCCCCTCAGAATTTTCGGAAACTAGGGGGTTTTCCTTATCATTCGATTCAAGTTTCTGGGAATTGGCCGAGTCTTGATCATTGGATTTTGAGCATCCTGCAAGGGTAACTAAACCAAACAAAATGGGAGAAATGATATAAAGTTTCATCTATATGAGTGAAATTAGCGTTCTAAATTAAGATTAATAGAAATAACTATAAAACCTTTAAAAGCAAAACGACACCTTTTTACTGATTCAAATAATGCATCTATGGGGCATTAAACATCGAGTAATGCATTATTTTGATATGACTTTTGATAAGTTCTTAATAATAATATTTCTAAAATAAAAAATTAATGGATTTAGCATCTTATTTTTCAAGTTGGCACAAGATCAGCTTTATAGTTAATTCCAATATAGAATTCCCAAAAAAGTATCATCAATTTCTTGGTGTCTTTGCTGGGACCAACCTTACACGACTATAATAAAATGAAAAAAGTTGAAGCGATAGTTAAACCATTCAAACTCGAAGACATTAAGGAAGCTCTATCCGAAATAGGCATACAGGGCATGACCGTAACTGAAGTTAAAGGTTTTGGTCGTCAAAAAGGTCACACGGAAATATACCGCGGGAGCGAATACACAGTAGATTTTTTACCAAAGGTCAAACTTGAAATCGTTGTGGATGATGAACAAGTAGAAGGCGTCATTGATAAAATAGTTTCAACTGCTAATACAGGAAAGATAGGAGACGGAAAAGTCTTTGTGTCACCTATCGAAGAGGCAGTTCGCATCAGAACAGGAGAAAAAGGACCAGACGCTGTTGCCGTAAGTTAATTAAAATTAAACAGTAAAGACTCTCTCCGTTATCGGGGAGAGTCTTTTTTTATGATTTGAAACTTGAAAAATTCGAATTTTTTTTATTCTTAGTATAAAATTTATTCATTTAATGATTAATGAGCGAAAATACTGACTTTCCTAAAATTCCAAGAAGAGAAGTTCTAGTTCAGTATCTGGGGAAAATGCTCTTGGCCCGAGGAATTGGACTACCAAAGCATGGAGAACCATGGCAATTAGTTCAGTTAACCGAACCCACTGAAACAGGAACCATCAACGAAGTGTCCATCATGGCATTTGAAGTTTTATTCTTAACCCCTAAAACAAGAGAATCTGGAACTTATGTATTTACCAATGAATCTAATGAACTCATTGGTGCAATGTATTGCACTACATTCATCAGCTCAACTAAAGCCACATGCATGCAGTCACTCTTCTCTAGCACTCTTGAAGATTCTGAATCGATCGAAATAGATCCTAACAAGGAAGAACTCTGAATTTTATCTAAAAACTCATATTTCCGTTCAATTCTGGCAATGATTAATGTTTGATTTGATTGTCTCCTCATTGTTATCCTTCAAACATGCGTAAATGGCGCACAACTAATCAATTAATCCCTAAAGCTACTTTGATTTTTTTAGGGGTCTTATCTCCTCTGTTAGGTTTTGCTGACAAATCCACAGAAGAGAAAAAACGCTGGCCTTTTTTCAAGCCTGAGAACATTTCTGTGCCTAAAGTTAAAGACGCTGACAAAATCACTAATGAAATTGATTCTTTTATTATCCAGAAACTGGAATCAAAGGATCTCACTCTTTCCCCTCAAGCTTCAAAACAAACATTGATCCGAAGATTGTACTTTGATCTGATTGGATTACCTCCAACACCAGAACAGATCGAATTTTTCATTAATGATCAGGATCCAAACGCATACAGTACATTAGTTGATGATCTACTTAAAGATCCAAGGTACGGCGAACGTTGGGCCCGATTCTGGTTAGATCTGGCGCGTTATGCAGACACGGCAGGCTATGAAGGGGATCCGGACATGCCTTATGCTTGGCGGTATCGAGACTATGTCATTGATTCCCTAAACAGAGACAAGCGATATGATCTATTTATCAAAGAGCAACTAGCCGGAGACGAATTCACGGAAATTATGGGTGCCGGGGAAATACCTATCGCATCGGCAGAAAAAATTGTGGCGATGACTTTTTTGCGATTAGCGCCATTCACTGAACCGAGAGGTGATGAAACGAGACATGAATTACTAAGCGAAATGACTTCAACTACTAGCTCAGTATTTCTGGGACTCACCGTTGGATGTGCAAAGTGTCACGATCACAAATACGATCAAATTCCAACAAAGGATTTCTACCGGATGAAAGCCTTTTTTAATACAGTTCAAATCATGCCTCCAGAAAGAGGAGATGGGTTCCAAATTGGAGGACCACTGCCGGCTGATTTTTATCGTAAGGGTGAAAAGGAGTGGGCTAATAAAAGACGCCAAGAGTTTGAGAGCATACAGGGAGAATTAAATAAATTGACCAGCGAATTTAAGACACGCATGACCAACAATGTAAATCCAGATAAGGGCAAGGTAGAATTAGATGGATGGGTAAATAATAGAAACAATGATAAGATCACTGAAGCTGAAAGAGACAGGTATAATGAACTGAAAAAGAAGGTTCCTCACACCAAACAACATCTCAAAAGGCTACGACCAATGGCAATGTCACTTCGCCATTCTTTTGGACCACCATATGAACCGGGAGTTCCCACTTCAAGAGTCATGATACGTGGTGAATATGATAACCCTGGTGAGGTAGTCGAGGCTGGTTTCCTCAGTTGCATAACAGGGGATCAGGAACCTGCAAAGATTCGTCTAGACCCGTTCAAACGCTGGCCTACCCGAAGCAGAAGAATGGCCCTGGCGAAATGGATCGCGAGTGCTGAGAACCCTCTAACAGCTCGAGTAATGATGAACAGGCTCTGGGGCCGCCACTTTGGTCGCGGCATTGTCGCAACCCCAAGTGATTTTGGCAAACTGAGCGGAGGACCGTCTCACCAAGACCTCTTGGACTGGCTCGCAATACGATTTGTAAAAGAAAACTGGAGCCTGAAGAAAATGCATCGTTTAATGGTTAATTCTAGTACATACAAACAAGATTCTAAGCGCATTGATCCTAACGCACTTGCAAAGGATCCCAACAATTCACTTCTTTCTAGGTTCAATCGTCGGCGACTTGAAGCTGAAGCAATTAGAGACTCTGTACTTTTCACCAGTGGTCGACTCAATCCAGACATGTTCGGATTACCTATATTCCCACCTCTCCCAGGTGATATTGCCGATCGAGTTAAGTATGATAATAGCAAATGGGCAACGGACCCAGGTAAGGAAGGAAGGAAGCGCAGCATTTATATTTATCAACAACGCACATTATCAATGCCCTTCTTGCAAACTTTTGATGCTTTGGTATGTGAAGATACAATTCCACGCAGACAAAGCTCAGTGACCCCACTCCAAGCACTAGCAATGTATAATGGCAATTTTGCCAATGAAGAATCCGAATATTTTGCGAAAAGAATTGTGAAAGAGGCTGGGAATGATCCCACTAAAAGAATAAAAAGAGCTTTCTATATTGCTTTAAGTCGCCAACCCAGTGAAGAAGAAATTAAAGAACTCCTTCCCTATGCTGCAAACGAAGAAAAACTAGTAGGCCTCAGCAGAATATTATATAATACCACAGAATTTACCTATGTTGACTGAGCCTCTTTGCCAAACGCGCCGGGACTTTCTTCACCGTTCATGGAATGGTATAGGTGCCTTAGGGCTTAGTGGCATTCTAGCAGACGACCTTCTCGGCAAAACAATAGGCCAACCCAAGACCAATCCTCTCGAACCTCAAAAGCAACATTTCCCGAGAAAGGCCAAGCATTGTATTTTTCTTTTCATGCAAGGCGGTGTCTCACAAATGGATTCTTTTGAAAACAAACCAAGACTCCGCGAACTTCATGGTAAGCAAATTCCCGGGACGCCAGGAGTAAGTGGTGAACTCCAGGGACGGTTATCTTTTGCACATTCCTGCGTTGGAAGCCCATTTAAATTTGCTCAACACGGAGAGTCTGGACGTTGGATGTCAGAACTGTTCCCAGACCTTGCAACTCAAGCGGATAAACTTGCCTTCATACATGGCATTAAAACAGACAATCAGAATCATGGACCCTCGACTTATCATGTCACAACAGGAAGCCAATTTCCTGGAAGTCCTTCCGTAGGATCTTGGATTCAATATGGGCTCGGTACAGAAAATCAAAGCATGCCAGGATATGTCGTCATACAAGATCCTAGGGGCGCGCCTTGTAATGGTGCTGCAGTCTGGGCCAACGGATACCTTCCAGCAGCTTATCAGGGAACACTTCTGCGTGATCAAGGAAGTCCAATACTTAATTTGAATCGCCCCCACTCCCTCACCGAAGCAGAACAGCGCCAGGAATTTGATGTTATCAAAAGTCTAAATGAGTTGCACCTTGCAAAAAGATCAAATATCTCAGAACTAGAAGCTAGAATCAGCGCCTATGAATTGGCCTTCAGAATGCAAACCGCTGCACCCGAAATTGTTGATATTTCCGATGAGCCAAGCCATATCCGTGAGCTTTACGGTCTGGACAATGAAAAGACAGCAGGTTTTGGACGGCAGTGCCTCTTGGCTCGGAGGCTCGTTGAACGGGGAGTTCGATACTCTCTTCTCGTTCACGGAGTCCAAATCGGATCTCATAGCTGGGATGATCATGGAAACGTAAAGGGGGGAATGATTAAACATTCAGGAGAAGTGGACAAGCCGATCGCAGGACTACTCAAGGATCTGAGCCAAAGAGGATTATTAGAAGAAACTTTAATAGTCTGGGCTTCTGAAATGGGAAGGACTCCATTCGTCAACAGCTCTAAACTTGGCAATAATCCAGGTAGGGAACACAATTCTTATGCTCTTTGCATGTGGATGGCAGGAGGCAATGTCAAAGCCGGATCAACTGCAGGATCTACTGATGAATATAGCCTACGCTCTGCTGGCAATGGCGAACCTATACATGTTCGAGACGTTCACTCAACTATTCTGAATTTGATGGGCATGCATGACACGGACTTAACCTATCAGCATGCTGGAAGGATAAGAAAATTAACGGACATCGGTGGTAAAGTGCTTAACGAATTGATTGCCTGAAAGACCCGGAATTCTTGAATTTTGATTAGGGACAAATGGTCATTTTCCTAGAATACTTGTCCTCTATTTCCTTCTCGAAACAACTATAAGCAGATGAAAGTTCAAATAGTGCAACACGTTCCCTACGAAGGAATAGGCTGCATGGAATCATGGCTTGATAATGAGGGAGCTGAAATTAACCATACAAAGTGCTATGAAAAATTTGACCCAGTAAGAGCAAATGAAATAGATCTAGCCATTATCATGGGGGGACCGATGAGTGTTCTTGATGAAGAAATGTACTCTTACCTAACAGAAGAAAAGGCATATGTTCGTAATCTAATTAATAATAAAACTCCCATCCTTGGTATTTGTTTAGGCGCTCAACTCATTGCCGAAGCACTAGGATCAAAAATATATAATAATCAATATAAAGAAATTGGATGGTTCCCAATAAAATTTACAGATTCAGCAGATGGGGGTTTTGAATTACCCAAAACATTGACAGTATTTCATTGGCATGGAGAAACCTTTGATCTGCCTGAAGGGGCAATTCACATTGCTGAAAGCGAAGGTTGTAAGAACCAGGCATTTCAGATCGGTTCTAATGTGATAGCCTTACAATTTCATTTGGAAATGACTCCCCAATCAGTTGACGAAATGATCCAAAACGGCAGTGATGATCTTGGTACAGGAAAATACATTCAAAGTGCTGATGAAATACGCGATCTCACTGTAAATAATTATCGCTCAGCCAATCAGGTTATTTGTAATGCGCTGACGTATTTGACGCGATAGCCTACAGATATTTATCCGTTAAAGATAAACCTGATCCTAAACGTGCTTCCAATATGAAATCAACAATAACAATCTTCAGCTTGAAGCTTTGTACCGCATTATGTGTATTGTTGATAGACCTATTTGGACAAACCAACGAAAATAAATCGCATGTCAAGCAAGAACCGATTCTTCATGTCTCTGTAGTTTCACACTTCGATCAGCCTTGGGCCATGGGAATTGATGACCTTAACGCGTTACGTATTAAATTTCATAGATGAACAAATCCTATCCAATGTCAAAAAAGATATAAGTATAAGATATTCGACCCTTTCCGTTATACGGAAAAGTTTCTTGGAGAATAAAATAAATCAAACGAGGAAAGAAAAATAATAAGACAAATTAATGCAGCTGATACGTTACGAGTTGCAGTATACTTTAAAATCTCTTTATGATAAAAAAATGAAAGCGCGAAAAATATTATCCTCAGCATTCGCAATTATTATTACTTTCACACCCGGTAACCAGCATGCGAAAGGAAGTGATTGGACACAATGGCGAGGCCTAAAACATGACGGGATTGCTGATTCGAATCAAGATCCTCCCATCAAGTTCAGCTCTAAGGAAAATGTTATCTGGTCAACTAAGGTCCCAGGAAGAGGGCACGGCTCACCTACCATTTATGGTGATCGAATATTTCTAGCAACGGCAGATGAAAAAGTAAAAACACAGACTCTAATTTGCCTCAATAGACTGAACGGAAAAGAGATATGGAGCAAGGAAGTGCATCGGGGAGGATTTCCTCAAAAGTCCAACAAGAAAGCAAGCCAAGCATCTTCTACACCTGCGACTGACGGCAAGTTAGTCTATATCAATTTTCTGAATAAAGGGATAGTTTACACAACTGCGTTCGATTATAATGGTAATAAGATCTGGCAACAAAAGATCAGTGATTACATACTTCACCAAGGTTTTTCCACATCACCTGCCATATATAAATCTCTTGTGATAGTGTCTGCTGACAACAAGAGCGGTGGCGCCATCTGTGGTTTGAACCGTAGCAATGGAAAGGTCGTATGGAAAGTAGATCGTCCCAAAGAACCCAATTACACATCACCCGTAATTTATGAACTCAATGGTAGGGATGAACTGGTTTTCCAAGGATGTAATTTAGTGACTAGCCTTGATCCAAATACGGGTAAGAAATTCTGGGAAATATCCGGATCAACTACTGAGTGTGTAAGTTCGATTGTGACGGATGGAAAACGCGTCTTTACGAGCGGTGGATATCCCAGAAATCATGTCTCAGCGATCAGCGCTGATGGTTCAGGAAAAGTGATCTGGGAAAACATCAGTCGTGTCTACGTTCCTTCAATGATAGTGAAAAACGGTTATCTTTACGCAGTGATGGATAATGGAAATGCAATGTGCTGGAACTCTGAAACTGGTAAAAACATGTGGAAAGAAAGGCTCAATCGAACCACTAGCGCATCACCGGTCATGGTCGGCGAAAGAATCTATGCAGTTGACGAAAATGGAAACTTCTCTGTTTTTGCTGCTGATCCAAAGAAGTTCAAAGTCATTGCTAAGAACAAACTTGGAGACCAGGTGTTTGCAACGCCCGTCATATGTGATAGCAAAATTTTTGCAAGAGTTGCCGAAAATGTGGGAGATGTCCGACAAGAAGTTCTCTACTGCATTGGCAAGAAGTAATAGACCCTAAGCAATAATCTCCTGTACAACTTTGCCATGCACATCAGTGAGTCGGTACTGACGACCCTGGTACTTAAAAGTTAAAGATTCATGATTAATGCCCATTAATCCAAGAATAGTGGCATTAAGGTCATGGACGTGGACCGGGTCATCCAAAACATTATAACAATAATCATCTGTGGCACCATGAACGTGGCCGCCTCTGACTCCTCCACCAGCAAGCATCGTTGTAAAGCACCTAGGGTGATGATCTCGGCCACCATTCTTCTCGGGTGCCTGAGCATAAACAGTTCGTCCAAACTCTCCTCCCCAAACGACCAGAGTATCATCAAGCAATCCTCTCTGCTTTAAATCAATAATTAATCCTGCAGTTGCCCGGTCAGTGTCCCTACATTGTCGCGGCAGATCCTGTGAAAGCTTAAAATGATGATCCCAACCCATATGAAAGAGTTGAATGAAATTAACACCCCTCTCGGCAAGGCGCCTAGCTAATAAACAGTTCGCTGCATAAGTTCCTGGCCTTTTCACATCAGGTCCATAAAGATCAAGAGTGCTTTGAGTCTCATCCGAGAAGTTCACTAATTCAGGGACACTAGACTGCATCCTGAAGGCCATCTCATACTGTGAAATTCTTGAATCTATTTCAGGATCACCAATTAATTCTGAACGCTCTTCATTCAGTGATTTTAAATCATGTAATATATCACGTCTCACTGACGAATTAATTCCGGGAGGATTCGATAAATAATATACCGGGTCTCCAGAATTTCTTAGCTTCACACCAGAATGCTCGGTCGGGAGAAAACCTGATGACCAGAGTCTACTATATAATGGCTGAGCATCCGAAGAGCTTCCTCGAGAAGTGAGAACTACATACTTTGGCAAGTTCCTGTTCACTGACCCTAAACCATATGACATCCAAGAACCTATACTCGGCCTCCCCGCCAATTGAGAACCTGTCTGGAAAAATGTAATCGCAGGGTCATGATTAATAGCCTCCGTATGCATAGAGCGAATTAAGCAAATGTCATCAGCCAGGGCCCCAATATTAGGTAACAATTCACTGAAGGAAGTGCCGCTCTGCCCACACCTATGATAGCTGTAATTACTTGGTGCTATGGGTAATGATTTCTGTTTCGAAGTCATTGTCGTGATGCGCTGTCCTCCCCTCACCGAATCCGGCAGTTCCTTTCCGCGACTCTTTTCGAGATGAGGCTTGGGGTCAAACAAATCAATCTGCGAAGGACCTCCCGACTGAAAAAGATAGATAACGCGTTTAGCTCTTGGAATATAATTCTTATACTTCACATGGTGACCTGATCCCTGAACCTCTTCTTTTAGTAAGCCTGCGAGTGCTATTGATCCAATGCCATGAGCAGAACCATGTAGAAAAGCTCGTCGGTTTAACTGATCCTGTTGACTGATTATATTTCTAAAAATTCGCATTTGGATATCCCTGATCACTTATTAATTATCTCGTCAAGGTTCAGAATCAAATTTGCGGCCGTGGTCATGGCAGCAACGCTAATCACATTCAACTCATTTGAGATCTCAGACTCACCTACTAATAACAGGTCCTTGGCTTGGTCAGGGTTCTGCTCATAATGCATTAATCGGCGCTCGTAACCCTTTAGCAGAATTGTCATTTCTGATTCGGTTGGATACCTCGAAGTAGCGGTCCGGAATCCCCAGCTCAACTGATCCTTTATGCTCTTTCCATTAAGTATCATTCTTTCAGCAAATTTTTTTGCCGCTTCCACATACGTGACATTATTAAGCAATGATAAGGCCTGGAGAGGAGTATTGGATCGAGCACGCAACACACTGCAAACTTCACGGCTAGGCATATCAAATAAGATCATGCTAGGATGCGGAACTGTCCTTCGAATTCTTGTGTACAGGGTCCTTCTGTACAGCTTCTCTCCATGGTCTTGAACAAATTTTCCTCTCTTCTCTATTTCTTCCCACAAACCTTTTGGCTGATAGGTCCATACGCTAGGACCTCCTTGCTTCTCAACTAATAAGCCGGAAATTGCCAGCGCCTGGTCACGTATCATTTCTGCCTGAAGTCTTTGCCTCGGCCCACGACTCAAGAGTCTGTTAATGGGATCTTTTTGTAGCCTATTTTTATCAACAGAATGAGTCTGTGAATATGTGGAACTCAGAACCATTTTTTTAATTAACCTTTTGATATCCCATCCATGCTCAACAAAATCAACAGCCAGCCAGTCCAGTAATTCAGGATGGCTGGGACGTTCTGACTGAGTGCCTAAGTCTTCAGTTGTCAAAACAATTCCATGACCAAAGAATTGAGCCCACAAACGATTTACTATCACCCGTGAAGTGAAAGGGTTCCGTCCATTGACGAGCCAACGGGCAAGACCAAGTCTGTTCATATTTTCTCCTTCCTGAAGAGGGGGCAATGATTTCGGCAGGCCAGGAAAAACCTCTTCGGTCGGAGAGTCATATTGCCCTCTATCTAAAACAAATGCTTTCCTAGGCTCAGGCATTTCCTTCATGATCATGACCGTAGGAAATAGTTGTTCGAGTTTAACGATTTCTTTTTCCTGAGATTCTTTATCTTTTATTTGAGATCGGATTTTTTCCGAATTCAATTCAAATTCCTGGGCCTTGTACCGGATTCTAGGTTCGGCACTGCCACGTAAATTGTTAATAAATCCCTTCTCATCTAAATTATTAAACAAAGCAAAGAACTGGTAAAACTCCTTCTGGGTGATCGGATCATATTTGTGATCATGGCAACGCGCGCAGTTAAGAGTGAGTCCAAGCCAAACCGTGCCCATAGTTTCTACACGGTCAATTACATACTCTGTTCGCCACTCTTCATCGATGGCGCCGCCCTCTGTTTGAATTCGATGGTTTCTATTAAAACCAGTAGCAATGGTTTGATCATTCGTTGAATTCGGCAATAAGTCCCCAGCCAACTGTTCAATGGTAAAGACATCAAATGGCTTATTGGAATTAAATGATTCAATGACCCAATTCCTCCAAGGCCATTGACTATTTTCAAGATCATTGTCATATCCATGGCTGTCACCGTAGCGAGCACCATCCAACCACCAGGAAGCCATGCGTTCACCGTAACGAAATGAAGCCAGTAATCTCTCAACGACTCTCTCAAAAGCCTGATCGGATCGATCAGATATGAACGCATCTATTTCATCTGTCGTGGCCGGCAATCCCGTCAGATCCAAACTAACTCTCCGGATCCATTCTTCCTTTAAAGCTGGTCTTTGTGGCAACAAATCCTCCACCTTCAAACGCTCAAAAATAAAGAAATCAATCTCATTGACCCCCCAAGGGCTCTTCTGAGGCAAGGTTTGCTTTTTAGGCTCATTAAAAGACCAGAAAATGTTTTTCTTGGAAATCTCCTCACCGCCGTCCGCCAAGAGTACCAAATCTGTAATACTTAACAGCAACAAGACCGGCAATACCGAATGGAAGGCGGTAAATTTCATTATTAATTAATCTAGCAGATTAAAGGAAAGGCTTAAGCCTTTTTTCATTCATTGAAATGCTTTACCAAAAAACACTCAACCAAACCTTCAGATGGAACCTGCAATGGCCGAATAGAATATTATCCCTTATATTAAGACTATTCCGTGGTATTGTAGTTAAGTTTTGATTCTAACGTATGAAGAACTTCTTAAGACAAGTGATCACTAGTAATTACATAAAGTTACGCATCACAAAGGCACTTGGAACCCTCGTCGCTGTGACAGTGATCTTTCTATGTATAATAGGTTGCACAAAAAACGATCCTTCAGATTCAACTCAAGGAGAGCAACGATCTAATCCAACAAATAATTCTCCAAAGAAAAAAAATATAAATCCAGATGAACTGGGTGTCATATCCAAAATTAAGGCCGCCAAATGGGAAGAAATAGATGACCCTTCTGAGGATGGATGGGAAACTGAATTTCTAGCAAACCAAGCAAATAAGCAACTGAAAGAACTTGGGAACCTTTTCTTTAATGAAGGATCCTTGAACGATCTTGTAACATCTGGAATTGCAACAGACCCTCTAACCCCTGAGAGCCTTGAGTTAATATTTGAAGACAAAAACATCACAGTTCATAAAGGAAATAAGAATGAGAATCAGCTAAAGAAAGGAACTCAACACCTAGAAAAAGAACTTAATAGTGTCAGACAGATACGGACCGGATCTGATGATGATAACCATGCTAAATTCAAAATCATTGGCATCAAAAAAGAAACCGAATCAGCACAGAAAAAATTTACTACCGAAGTCCTCTTCTCGTTAAATTTTAGAACAGAAAAAAACGTCATCGAAAAACACGCCAGCTGGTCAGTGCAATGGGATGAAGAACAAGAAAAACCTAAGATTGATAAGATACGTGTTCTCTCATTTAATCAAACAACCAGTTCGCAATCAGAAAAAATATTCACTGATGTAACGGGTTCCGCTCTGGATTCTAATGACTGCTATAAGACACAGCTCTCATATGGAATGAACCACTGGCTCAGCCGACTCCCAGTCAGGGCCATGCTGAACCGGTTCGGAACTCCAGGCATTTCTATCGGCGATGTTAATGGAGACGGGCTCGAAGACATTTATCTGTGTCAGGAACCAGGACTACCGAATCGGTTGTTCATCCAAAGAAAAAATGGGACGTTAATGGATGTTTCAGCCGAGTGGGGCGTGGACTGGCTAGAGGATTCGCGCTCTTCAATAATAGCTGACTTTGACAATGACGGTGATCAAGACCTCGCTGTGGCTGTTTACGGAATGCTTTTAATAGCCAAAAATGATCAGCAAAAACGTTTTGTCCCAGCAATGGCACTAAAAACAAGTTGGTCAACAGCATCATTAGCTGCCGCTGATTATGATAAGGACGGGCTCCTTGACCTTTATGTTTGTGCTTACGTGCAAGAAGACAATGGCGAATCGATAGGAGCAGCCAATAATCAGTTCGTATATCATGATGCCGAAAACGGTGCCTCCAATCTATTGTTTAAGAATGAGACTACGGAATCTGGAAAGCTTTCGTTTGCAAATGCTACTGAAGAAGTTGGCCTAAATATAAATAACCATCGATGGAGTTTTGCAGCTTCCTGGGAGGATTTTGATAATGATGGTGATCAGGACCTTTATGTGGCTAATGACTACGGCAGAAATAATCTATATAGAAATGATTCCGGAAAATTCACAGACATTGCCGCAAATACAAACACTGAGGATAGCGCTTCCGGGATGTCCGTAACATGGGCAGACTATGACAGGGACGGAAGAATGGACCTCTACGTTTCCAATATGTTTTCAGCAGCAGGTAATAGAATCACTGAACAGCAACAATTTAAGTCAAAAACTAATAATAAGATCAGAGGCCGTTTCCGCCGCTTTGCCAGAGGTAATACTTTGCTGCGTAATATTGGATCCTCATTCGAAGATAAGAGTATCAGCGCTGGTGTTAACATGGGCCGTTGGGCATGGGGATCTAATTTCGTTGACTTGAACAATGATTCTTTAGCGGATCTGGTCGTTGCCAATGGTTATTTGACCTCAAAGGAAGAGACGGGAGACTTGTGAAGTTTCTTTTGGCGACAGGTCGTGTCGCAAACCATTGATTCGGAGGGAGCTGATTCCACGCAAAATAATAATAGCCAAAGGCAGTTATCCGAAATGATGGATGCTGGGCGGTCATTCAGCGGAAACGAAAGAAACTGCTGTTTCCTTAATATTGGTAACGGGACCTTCGCCGACATCTCCGGAATTAGCGGCCTGAACTATCCTGACGATGGAAGAGCCATCTCCACAACTGACTGGGATAATGATGGAGACTTAGACTTATGGATATCAAATAGGAACGGCCCACGTCTCCGGCTAATGAGAAATGATAATAATAATAAGAACTATTTCATTTCGTTCCGATTAAAAGGTAACGGGATTTCATCTAACAAAGACGCGATCGGTGCGAGAATTGAAATAACTCCAAACGGAAAAAAAGGAAATCCAACACTCATTCAAACGGTCAGAGCTGGTCAAGGATTCCTCTCCCAGTCCAGTAAATGTGTTCATTTTGGGCTAGGCCCTGAAACAGAAAAAATCGACATGAAAATTCGCTGGCCGGACGGATCAATTGATAGTTTTCAGAAAATTGTAACAAATAAACGTTATCTAATTGATCAGCGAAATCCAAAACCAGAAGAAGTGCACCCTAGAAACGGAAAAATTGAGCTGTCTTCATCAGCCGCTCAAAGAAACAGCCCGAAGGACACAGCTAGGGTCCCCGCAATCACGCTATTCAAAGCCCCAAACTTCACTTTCCAAACAAAGGATGGAAAAAGAATAATATTACCAAAAGAAAATCCTCTACTCATCAACCTCTGGGCAACTTGGTGTGCTCCATGCATAAAAGAACTCGGGGACTTAAGTAATAACGAAGAGCTCTTACGTAAATCAGGGATCGATGTGATCGCTCTTAACGTGGATCAATTAAGTAACTCTGGAATAGATCCAAAAAGAATCTCTGATGTTCTTCAGAAAGTAAAATTCCCTTTCCTGGCACGCAATGCAACAGAGTCCATGATCAATCTCCTGCAAAGACTTCATGACCAGATCATCGGTCTCAACGAGCCTTTGCCTATACCTTCAAGTTTCCTAATTGACCCTGATGGAAACCTATCTGTGATCTACAAGGGTCCCTTAGAGTTGGATCAATTAATTGCGGACAAGGACCATTCCGCAGGAACTCTCAATGAAAGAATCATCCGTTCAGCCCAGATCAAAGGAACGACCATCAAACACCCTAAGTCCATGCAACGTTCAATGGCTCATGAAGCATCAATTCATTCACGACATGGTCGTAATTGGTTAATGGCAGAAAACATGGAAGGGTCCATCTACCATTACAATATAGCTCATAAACTCAATCCCCAATCTGAAAGGATCTCTTC
>DUBC01000015.1 GCA_012960505.1 Verrucomicrobiales bacterium | reverse complement strand
ACCACCGCTAATGGTCGGTGGATGGTGACTACTCATTCAGCGGGTGTGGACTCCCTCCCCACGATGCAGGTCGCGTGATTGGTGTTCGGGGACCACGCGGGCAAGGCACAAGAACCATGAACAGGCGCGCGACTGCATACACCGGCTTAAGGTGCGGGGAACTGGAGCAAATCACGTAGGCGGGCGCGAAGGTTCCAGCCAGCGTGGAAGGCGAAGACTTCTCCGATGTCATCCGCGGCACGCGGGAGCTGGCGGATAACCACGCCCTGATCACCTGTCCCAGCCCCTTTGGCCAGTGGACCAGGCAACAGGGCGGACGCGAATTTCGTGGCGTACGCACCAAGCGCTACACCTACACCCGCTCGCTGCAAGGCCCCTGGGAGCTCTTCGACAATCAGGAAGACCCGTTCCAACAACGCAACCTCGTCGCGGAGGCGGACAAGCGTGGACTACGCGATGAGCTCGAAGACAAATTGCGCGCCCGCCTCAAGGCCACCGGGGACGATTTCGCCCCCGGGCCCGAGTTGCTCAAGCGCTGCGGTTACCTCGTGGACAAAAGCGAGACCATCGGCTACCGCGACCCAAACGCCTGGGGCCAGGTCAGCGTGCCGGCGAGGGTCGGGTAGCGGCAGGTCGTTCGACCATAACTACTTCCTTCCCTTGAACGCTCGCTTCGACTTCTCGATGAACTCGGTCCGCATGCGCGACTTTTGTTCGCTGGTGATGTCCTGCAAGGTCTGGTTCTTGTCGAATTCCAACGAGTAGGCGTAGCTCAGTGAGGTGGCCTCTTTCCCTGAACCCGGCTTCACCTTGAGCGTCCACAACAGGATCCCCTTCGGCCGGTCGAAGCGCAGGTAGTCGGAATCCGTACTCAACGGCTCCGACATTTCGCCCAGGGAAACCCGCAGGCTGGCGGTGTCTTCCATGGTCGGCGTGCGTTCGCGGAGTCGCAGGCTCACCGGATTCTCCTTGAAGTTGTCGATCACCACTTCCACCGAGATCTCGACGTGCTGGTTGCCACCCTGCACCGCCTCGCTTCGATTGAGCAGGCTGCGTCGTGCCCGGAGCTGACCGTCGACGCCAAAGCCCAGCGAAAAAGTACGCCCGCGCGCGATGGTCGGCATCTCGGTGCGCCCGGTAAAGCGGTCGTCGAGATAGACGTTCACGGCCCCTCCCAGGAGATCCTTGGGTGTCGCATTGGTAAGCTCGGCCTCGCGGAACACCGCCGCAGTGAGAATGGGAACCGCCACGTGGTAGAATTCCGCCTTCGAGCGATGCTGAAGAACCGGAACCATCTGCGCCTCGCGGCGGCTGACCAGGGTCACCGGACGACCAAGGGCGTACTCGATGCTCAGGATGTCCTCGGCGCTGTCTTCACGCAACCGTCGCAATTCGCTCATGCGCTCCGACAGCTCGATCAGCTGCACGCTCGCCGCCGAATCGTTGGCATCGAAGTTGGCGGTTGCCGCCGCGGCGATGGACTGCACCCGGAACTGACCAGCCAGCGCTGCCTTGCGCTGATCAAGCGCCTTGTTGTAGCGCAAGGTGTTCCCGACCAGGTCGACTTGTTGCTCCTGCTGGCCCCCGGAGTCGGAAACACGAACATAGAGCGGGGCCAACTGCGGATTGTAGGCGCTCACGGTGGGCGATGCGGTGGAGAGGGACAAGTTCACCCCCTCCCACTTCTCGCCGCTCACCTGGTGAATGAGCGCATTGAATTCGATCTCGATTTCATTCTGCGCCGTATCGCCGCGCACATTGTAGACGGGCACCCAGCCGCAATCGTCAACCAGGTAGTTCAGCTTCAAGCTTGCCGCACCCTCTTCCTCTTTCTCGAGATAAAGCACTACATCATAAGTCACGGGTGGTCCCCCCGCCAATTTTGCGCGCTCCTTCTGGAGGCGGGCAAGTTGCTCCTGGCTCTCCTCGATCTCGAAGTCCAGTTCCATGATCTTTTGCGAGGCCTCCTCATACTTCGAGAAGTGCATGTCCGTAATCAGCTCGATCTCCTTGGCCTGCAGGACGCCGTGTGCCATTTCCTGCGAAACCGCAGGGGCGACGAATTTGCCCAGCGACTTCAGGTAGTCCTGCCGGATACGCCGCAAGGCAATCTCGTTGCGCGAGACCGAGATATCCTGCGTGACTTTCTTGATGGCCTCTTCCAGTTCGGCCACCGCCCCTTTCAATTGTTCCGCCTCGGCAGGTGGCCGCGATCGGCAGGCCACCGAGCGCACTTCCACCCCCTCGGCCCGATCCGCGAATACTGAAGCGGCATCCGTCGCGGTTGGAAGCGGCGACACGATCACTTCAAACGGTCCCTTTTGTCCGGCCGGCAAATCGATGTGCCGCGTCACCAACGCGGTTCCCTGGTAGAGAGTGACCTCGGTCAGGCGTCCGGTCAGGGCGGGCGGTCCCTCCGGCTTCTTCTTGCCTGCCACAGGATTTGGAACAACCTTGGGTGGTTTGGGATCTCCCTTCGGAGCTTGCCCAAGAGGTCCGGCCGGGGTGGGGTTGATCGCACCTTCGGGCTCCCCTTCCGGCAGCTGGGGATCTGGTTCGACTGGAACATTCGGCGGAGCGGGTTCGGGTTCGGCTCCCGGTTTGGGTGCGCCGCCCAAGGCGACGGGGACGAATGCCAGCGAGGCTGACAGCGAGAGGGCAAGTAGGTGGTTCTTCATGGCAAGTGCAGTGCAGGATTCTGGGCTCTCCGAGAAGACCACAGAACATCACAATTCAAGGTTGCGCAAGCCACTCGGGACACCGCGGGCAATTTCCCGTCGCAAGATCTCCAGAAATCCTGCTTAATTGCTAGGAATTTTCTTTTGCGGGGTGTCGATTCATTGTCATTCAGGATATCGACTCATCGGACAAACCGCACACCCAAAATTCGCAGGGCGGATTTCCAAATCCCCGATCCGGATCATGCCCCCTCCAAGTTTCATGATTCCCCAAATCGGAGCTCGGCAAAAATTCAATCGCAACGCTATTTCCTCTGATCCATTTTGGCTGCCGCCACCTCCAGCTGCACGTTGTCGAAGAGCGATTGGACGCCGCCACCCCCGAGGATTTCGACACGCAGTTTTTGACCAAGACCGGCCGGGTTGGCACCGGTGGTGAAGGTCCATGTCCATGCCTGAAAACCATCGTCGACTTCGTCACCGTTGACCGGTGTCGGATTATTCACAGCAGAAGGTTTCAGGAGAAACTCACCGTAAGAATCGTTGGCAACGCCGTCACCGCCGGTTCCATCATCGGTGTCCGGAACATACCCCAGGCGCAACTCGCCGCCCGGGAATGACCCGACAAAACTTGGATGAATCGCCACCACTTTCAGGGTGTAGATTGTGTCGGCACCAAGAGCAGTGGGAAGCACCTGATAAAGGTCATGCTGTGGACCGTTGTTGTAAGCAAAGAATACCCCTCGATTTGGGAGCGGATCAATCAGACCGGCGTTGATGTAATTGGCATGGGAAGCCCCAAAAAAGCCATTCACGCCCAGCCCGGTCCGGCCAAATTTCCAGCTTCCATCAGATTCAAAGCCAGGCTCGTCAATCTCGATCAAGGAAACCGCCGGCACATTCTTTGCTTTCTCCGGAGCCTGAGCCCTCTTGGTGCTTTTGGGGGCTTCTGAAGCCACCACAGTCGACCTGTTTTTGAGCAAACCAACCATCGCTTCCCCCATTGCATCCCCAATGTTCATGTAGGTTTCCGCGTTGCCACCGTAGTGACTTCCGGAGTCGCTTCCCTTTGATAAGGGGTGGGCATAGACGGTCGCAACATTCCCCTTAAATTCTGGATACTTGCCGGAGTCACCATCAACGGCGAGCATCGCGTCGAGGATTTTTCCACCGCCGTCAACGGCCCCTTTTTTAGTCTGGCCGAGCGAAGCGGTAACGAACTTTGCGTTCGGCGCCTTGAAATCCTTCCGAAGCTGCTTAATGAGCTGAACGAGGTTTTTTTCGTATCGGCTGGAGAGTGCTTCATTGCGACTGTCCCGGTCTCCCTGCCACCAGCAAAATCCCGCAACCTCGTATCCCCCGGCATCGGGATAGTAAGTATTCAAATCAGCCAGGACTTCCTTGGCTCTCGCCACATCACCGTCATACTGCAGTCCGGCATACCATCCGATTTTTTTCGGTTCGCTCCCCTTTTCCCAGCGCTCGGGAGAACCCTTGTATCCCGGATGGACCCAGGTCACCCCCTTGGCATCGGTATGTTCAAAGCTCTCGCTTCCGGGAGGCAACAAATCCCAGCCGAGACCCCGATTGCCGATGCAACTTTTCAGGATCATGACAGGCGCCTCAAGGGCATGCCCCACGTGATGGCCGATCCCCATTTCCGGTCCGATATTGCCCTTGATCGTCATCCATTCGTTGTTGAACACTCTTGTCTGTCCGGGACCACCGCTGCCCATGACTCGCACATTCCGGACATCCTTTCGCTCGGTCCAATTCCCGGCCTCATCGATGAGATAGGGATACAGGCCTTTCTCTTTCACCGCTTGTTCAAGGGAGCCTTCACCACCTTTGATTTTTCCGAAACCGAGCATATTGGATTGCCCCATGAGTATGAAGACCTGCACCGGCTTGCTTAAATCCGCCGATTTTCCATCAGGATCAGGGAGCTTGCTTTTACCGCTTGAGACCGGAGTCCAGCCAATGGACATCATCGCCAAAAGGCCCGACACTTTGATTGCGTTCCTCGTTTTCATAAAATGCTTTTTTCTAAATTGGTTCATCTTTATTTGACCCGCCTATTTTGCCTTCTTCCTTCCCCTCTTTGGGAAAAGTTACAAACGCTGAAGTCGGTTGAAGCATCGACTTCCTCCAATAATTCGGAAGATTTTATAAAATGACAACCTATCCGAATTTGGATAGGGTCAAGCCATGGCCAATTTCACTCTTTATACCCCCTCCGAACAAGTGGCTTCACACTTGCGGGCAGAGATCATTGCAGGCCGATGGAGCGGAACGATGCCGGGGGCGCCGACTCTCGCCGTAGAGCTGGCCGTTGACAGCAAGACAGTCTGGGCCGCGCTCAATTTACTCGAGAATGAAGGCCTTCTCATTTCCCAGGGGACAGGTCGGCAGCGGCGTATCTCGTTGCCCCCTGAAACCACCCCATCCGCCCTTCGCGTTGCCATTCTGGACTACGATCCACTGGAACAAACGGAAGACTGGTCCATATCGATGCAACAGCAATTGGCTGAACAAGGGCACAGCAGTTTTTTTGCCGAGAAGTCTCTCACCGAACTTGAATTGGACCTTGGCCGAATCATCCGGCTGGTAGGTCAAACCCGGGCAGATGCCTGGATCATTTGCTCGGGCTCACGCGAAATCCTCACCTGGTTTGCCCAACAAACAACCCCGGCCTTCGCTCTATTTGGTCGACGTCGGGAACTGTCGATCGCAGGAGTCGGCCCGGACCACAATTCGGCTGGCCGGGCCGCCGTCCGCCGTCTGCTTGAACTGGGACACCAACGTATTGTTATTCTCGTCCGCGATAGCCAGCGCGCGGGAGGACCCGGTCAGGCCGAACGCGTCATTCTTGAAGAAATGGCAGCTCAGGGACTTCCGATCGGCACCTATAACCTTCCCGGTTGGAAAAACACTCCCGAGGATTTCCATCGGGTGCTCAAGGAGCTATTCCGCGTCACCCCGCCCACAGCCTTGATTATTGATGAACCTTTCCTCTTCCACGCTGCCAAGGATCACCTCGCCCAGCGAGGAATATTGGCACCCAAACACGTTTCGTTGATCTGTACTGATCCAGACCCCACTTTCGCCTGGAGCATTCCAACCATCGCACACATCAAGTGGCTGACTCCTCCCATCGTGCGTCGCGTCGTTCGCTGGACCAACAACATTGCCCGCGGAAAAAACGATCGCCGGCAGAGCTTTACCAAGGCGGAATTCATCGAGGGAGGCACGGTGGGAAAGCCACCGGGTGAAAGATGACCGGGAAGCCCAAAGTCAGTCATCACGTCCCGGGAAACCTCGCCACAACTAAAACAGGACAACTGCTAGGAATTTGCTTTTGGCGGAAAGGGTTGAAGTCGCATTTGGACCGTGCCCTCCATCAACCAACCTGTCAGCACTTAACTGTACAGATTCAATGACTGGTGCTTGTGCTTTAATCACATCAACACCTATTAACAAGGTAGTAATCGTAAAAATCCAAGTTAGCCAGATTCTCCTCATTGAACTTATTTCTACTATCCTTGTTATTTGATGTGTTTAGTCCTTCTGGATCCTGTAGAATCCTAATCCTCCTGAGATGGAGAACCTCTCACTGGTCTTCTGCCACCATCAACGCGCTCAGCCGCTGCAAGACCTCAACCTCCTGACTGAGGGTATCGTCTCCCAACTCCTGCATCTCACTTTCGAAATGAATCAAAAAATTACCAAATAACTTCCGGTAGGGCCTGGATATAAACAGAGGAATCGATTGCCGTTCCCATTCGCCCAATTGAAATTCACCGGGGTCGGGGGGAAACCACCACCAAGGATCATTCCCGTCCCTCGGTTCTGGTGAAGGTTGAACTACCGGTTCGTCTTCCCCGTAACTGGCCCGTTCATCTGCAATCCAGGTTTGAATCAGCTGCGCGTAGCGCGAGAGAAGGATACCTTTGCGAATGCCGGTATTGGCAAAGAACTCCGCCTCCACGTCCGGAAGGTTCACCTCCGCCTCGGTGCGATGGATCTCCCCACTGCGATCTTCGTATTGCACTGTCAGGCGCATCGGCTCAGTCGAGGCTTCTAAATTCCGTTTCAGTTTAAGCAAGACCAATCCCCCGCGCGTCTCACCCTCAACTGTGCGAGATGGAAACAAGGTTGCCACTTTCATGACTTCGCCCGTTGCTTGCGAGGCTTCGGGAGATCCGTAAACTTCCTGAATCGAGTAGTGACTCCCGGAAAGTGTCACCTTCAGATTGAAAACCAAGGGAGTCACCATGAACTCGAATCCCTCATCCATGCGTTCGACAAATTGATCTGGTGAATGGACTGAATAATAATTCGCCCCGCGCGTCTTCAAGATCGATTCCACTAACTCAGTATTAAAATCTAGTCCGATTCCGATGAGCGTGGCGTAGGTCTGGTTCTCCGCGTTTCTCTGGGTTATCCCCAGGAGTCCTTCCTCGCTCAACTCACCAAGGTTCGGCTGCGCATCCGTGAGAAAAATGATCCGGTTTTCGAACTCGCTGTGGTCTACTTCGAGGGACTCTTTGAGGAGTAACGAACCCAGCTGCATTCCTGAAGACATGTTCGTCCCCCCTCCCGCGTTAAATGCTAGCACCTTCTGTTCCAGTGCCTCCATGTCGGTGTCACTAACGCGCGACATGGGGTGTGCAATCTGCGCATTGGATGAGAACAAAACGATTGAGAGATTGTCGTCCGGCTCGAGATGACTCAAAAGCGCCACCACTGCCTGATTCGCGACCTCCATTTTGGTCATCTGCCGATCTTCCTGATCAAGCTGCTGTTGATTTCCAAATTGATCGTAATAGTATTCACTGAAACTGGAGCTCATGGAACCAGAGACATCCAGAACAATGACTAGGTTCAGCTTCTTGCGGCTGAAATCCACCTCTGCGATTCCTGAGTTCAATCCGACCGAAAGATATGGTTCCACGACTCTGGTCAGGGGATCCGCGCTCACAGCGAAACTGTAGGAAGGGCAAAACAGATCCTCGCACGGTTCGCTCTGTCCGGTCTCGAAGAAGTAATCATAAAACAATCCCTCGTAAGTGACGTCGGTGACAAGTGGCAGAAATTCCTCATCGATATTCCGCCGAAAATTGTTTATGTCGTTTGCTCCGCCGACCGAAAATCCGAGTCTCTGAGGCACTCCTTGGCCACCAGCAAGCGGGGAGATAAAATCCACCAGTTCACCCCCGAAGTCGATAGAAGGCAGTTCCAAAGCTCCTGACAAATCGACGCCATCGATCTGAACATCTTCGAGCGAAACCCCAATCAAGTTGGCGCCATCGAGGATCGTTCCGGTCAAGATTGCGCTGTCCAGGCGGGCACTCCGAAGATCGGCTCCGGTCAGATTTGTTCCGCTCAGGTTCGCACCCCGCAAATCAGCCCCACTCAAATCAGCAAAGGAAAAATTCGCCCCTTGCAAATTCGCCCCGGCAAGGTTAGCGCCAACCAGACTTTGGTCGGAAAAAACGGCACCCTCCAGATCGATCCCTGTTTGAACAACCCTATAGTAAGATGATCTCACATCCGAATCCGCCTCGAACCGAAGCAACTTATCTGGCAGGTGCAGGCCACCCTCATATGTCTGACCCGTCGGTTCCCAAAGGATCAGGTCTTGGCTCCTCTCCAAAGCATAACTTGCGGTGATTCGTAATTGGTCCAGTCCGAAACCCGGAACCAGTGAATGCGGCTCCCAGGCAACAACGACCCTCCGGTTGCCGGAAAATTGTTTCTCCATTTTCAAGCTGACCTGCTGCCCGGCGACCGGGAGAGAAAGCACCCCCAACGCTATAATGGCCAGGGCAAAGATTCTGAGTTTGGTTTTATTATTGGTACTCATGACGTTATGCTCGGTTCAATTAAACTTACTAATATGATTATGTTATAACAATGAATTTTCTCGCATTGGCCGAATTTCTAAAAAACCTAATTTTATAGGGGTTTCTCACATAAAGATTGCGCTCCTTGGATTGCACGAAAGTGTAACCCTAATTTAGGTCCATTTGCCATCAAATATGAGCAATGGACCGATCCTTGGCCATTGCCCTCATGCAATTACCCGCATATCGCCCCGCAATCACCAGCACGACAAGAACAATCGCAACGCTGATTTCCTCACCCGTGGGCCGGATGTGTGAGGGCATGTAGTTGAACCAGGGTAACTGGACAAGCTGCTGGTTCCACCAACCGCGCCCGGCCTCGTGGTAGTTGAGAAACTCGGACACAAGGATCGCTCCAGACAGTGCCGCCCAGACAAGAAACATAAACACCACGGAAAGGACCTGTCCCATGCGTGAACCCATCCAGCCGAGAATTTTCAGAAAACGATTTCCCGGCAACGGAGGACTGACCAAATGCAGTTCAAGACGCTTAAAAAGGATCTGCTCGAAAGGATTAAGTTCTTCAATACTCACAAGATTGTCCTTCAAGGAAGTCAAGAGTCCGCGGGCATAGATTTTTGCCGCCAAAACACGAATGAGTACGTAGCATGGGAGCACATAAAGCGATGCCAAGAAGTAATATTTTCCCAGATAGTCGGCAGCCTGCTCCGAGGTAGTAATGTTTTGCGATTCGGATAGGTGAAACAGAGAAGGTGCCGTCTTGAGGATGAGTACCGGGACGCAGAGAAGGACAAACAGACCGGAAAATAAAAATACTCGAATCCACTGGCTACGAATGAGCCTAATAATGAGCCTCGCATCCCAGAAGCTTTTCCAGTTTGCGCATACTGCCTGCCGCGCCTGCGCCATCGGCAGGTAGAACATGACAGCAATAAAAAAAAGGGTGCCAATGAGGAACACTACCGGACCGATGAAAGACTGCTCATAACTCTTGTAGAAGGAGATATTCCATCCATAATCCCACCCAAACCACCACATCATTCCCGATGGCAGTGTTAAGGCCAAGGTGTTGGCTGCTCCTTGAATACCAAGAACCAAGTTATTGCGGAGGGAAGAACTAAAGCCTTTGAAAATAGTCCAAAGGTACCGGCCCAGTCCGCCATTTACCGGACGACGGAATAGGGAACGGAAATTCTGCGCGACAAACCAGTTAGGCCAGTGCCTGTGACCAGCGGTCGATTCATCGTCTTGTATGAATCGCGCAAAATCACTGCGAGCGCTGCATTTACACCAGTATTTTATAGCGGTGCGCTGGGCAATCCGATAGGTCCAACCGATGACCATGAAACTGGTGAAAATGGCGTGACAAAAGACCACACCAATCAGGAATTTGATCAGGAAAACAACGGTACGCCAAATCCGGTTCCCATGATCGGATGCATTGCCCGGCATTACGTCCGGTCCGGCTTCAGTCACATTAGTGTCTACAGGTGAACCTGAAGCTCTCACGCAATCGCCTCCTCAAGGATCCGGCTCTCAGCTTCATCAGTATCGAAGCCCATCAACTTGCCCACTGTGCCCGCGATCTGGGTCTGGTCGCATTCCTTGTCGAAAACATCCCCTGCAGGCACTCCCTTGCCAAAAAAAAGAGCAAAGATCTTGTGTGCGGATTTGGTATTAAAATGATGCTGGAAGGGAATATCCGCCAACAAGTCATTGTCGCGTCCGCAGTCAGGCACAATCACGAACAGCGTGTTGTCACGGTAAAACTCGTCAGCTTCCGCGGCCGCCACGATTTGCCTGATACCCTGATCCATGATACCTAGAGCATTGAAGTAATGGCTGCGTATGCCCCAGTGCACATAGTCACAATCAGTGTAGTTGACCATCATCATGCGCGGCTGCAGTTCACGCATGGAACGTAGAGTAAGTTCGGTTAGCAACCGGTCGCCGCGTGGGTTCTTTAATCCGCTGTCACCGTAATGATGGCGCCAGCGTGCCCAGAATTCCATTAGCCTCGGATTTTCCGTCAACTTGCCGCGCCGGTCAATTGCCGCAAGCTTGTCATATTGCTGCTGGATTTGCCTGCGCTCTTTAACAGTAATCTCCCTACCCTCTCGCTTGCCCTCCTCCAAGAGTTTGCTGAAGAGGTATCTCTTGAACCGGTAAAGGCTGAGGATCTGGCACTTGTCGTCGATACCGAACCTGACATGATTGCTGTAAGTGAGAAATTCCTCCTGCTTACGATCCTCACTGTTGATTATGAGCGCCTGATGCTCGTCTACCTTGTATTTGCTGCGAAAATATTCGAATAGGGTAGGGACCGAAGGAACAAATCGTTCGTCGAGGGCACCGCTGCCGACAGTTCTCAATTTCTTGTAGCTGCCACTCATGATGTAGATAGTTCCCTGCCCGTGGCTAGTATCCACAGGCTTGCCGTTTGCCTTCTCGCCTTCGTCAAAATGATCAATCTCCATACTGTTGAACAGCACTCCGCGACTGGACAACTTATGAGCAAGGAAAGGGGCATGAGTGTGTTTCCTGTCGATTGATTCTAGACGGCGTGCTCCTCCCCCGAAACGAATGATAATCAGGTTTGGACCGCTGTAGTCAGTCTTCGGATTCTGAGCTTTCTCCTGTCCCAAAATAGGCAGACTGCCCGCGGCGCCGGCTGCAACTGTCGATTGAATAAATGTGCGTCGGTTTGCATCCATGGGATTTGGCATTGGCAGCTATTTTCATAACAAAATGAAAATCAATTTATAACAATATGACCATATTATAACAATGATTTCCTCGCATTTGCCGAATTCTCAAAAAACCTAATTTTATAGGCATTTATCACATAACGATTGCACTCCTTGGATTGCACGAAAGTGTGACCCTAATTTAGGCCCATTTGCCATCAAATATGAGCAAGGGACCGATCCTTCTCTGGCCCATCCTTTGAACTCTCACTCTCCAATATAAACTTCCCAATAAACATCCAATTTGGTCTTTGATATTGAACCCTGAAAGGTGTATCAAAGTATTGAATATAAATTGAAATAACCGCTAAATTGCATATTGACTCTTTGATAATGAACAGGCCGATGTGGCGGAATTGGTAGACGCGACGGATTCAAAATCCGTTTTCTTCGGAAGTGCTGGTTCGAGTCCAGTCATCGGTACCAAAGAGATTTTTATCAAGGTCCTTGGTATGTTTAATAAGAGAACTTCAGTCAGTATTGGATTAAACCCATGAAAACTTTAACTCTCATCAGCTTCTCAGGCATCTTCTTTCTTCCACTATCCAATGGCTTTTCTGAAGATTTCAAAGCGCCCCCGATAAAAGTCGCTGACGGATTCAAAATCACAGTCGCTGCCGCTCCTCCACTCGTCGGTTATCCAATGATGGCATGTCTGGATGATGAGGGGAGACTCTACATTGCAGAGAGCGACGGCAGGAACTTGACCACGAAGGCCGAGATCGAAAAAGAACTCCCTAGATTCGTGCGTCGACTCGTGGACAAAGACGGTGACGGGGTCTATGACGAGAGCACTATCTTCGCCGATAAAATGACAATGCCTGAGGGAGGGCTCTGGCATGACGGTGCACTTTACATCATTTCGGCCCCTTACCTTTGGCGACTCGAAGACACAGACGATGACGGGGTAGCAGACAAGCGTGAAAAGATCCTCGGGTACATGGAATTTGATGGGAGAGCCAATCAGCACGGTCCCTACTTAGGTCCTAACGGTAGATTTTACTTTAGCGGAGGTCACTTCGGCTACCAGTTCAAGGGACCAGACGGGAGCATAACCGGACAGAGCAGAGCCGCTGGTGTCTTTTCGTGCAATCCTGACGGGAGTGATGTCCGCATCGAAGGACAAGGAGGCATTAACCCAGTTGATATTGAATTCACAGACACTGGCGAGATGCTATCCACCTGCGCCATTTACGACAGTTACGGAGGAAGGCACGACGCTCTCATTCACTGGATACATGGCGGACTCACCCAGAGAGTTTATGGACTACCCTTACTTCACGATACTGGGCACAGGCTCCCCGCCACTAGCCGTTGGGGCCAGGTCGCTCCTGCCGGATTAGTTAGGTACCGTGGAAATCATTTCGGAAATTCTTACAAAGACAGCTTCTTCGCATGCCATTTCAACACCCACAAGGTAGTGACTGTACGCCTCAAAAAAAGCGGCTCCACTTTCATAACGGAAGAAGAAGACTTTATCAGCTCAAGCAATATCGATTTTCACCCCACAGATATACTTGAAGATGCAGACGGAAGCTTACTCTTGCTCGATACTGGAGGCTGGCTCAGTTGGGGTTGTCCTTTTTCAAAAATAGCTAAACCTGAAGTGAGGGGCGCAATTTACCGAATCTCGCGAATTGATGGCCCTAAAAATACTAATGTTCGCGGAGAAGAAATAAACTGGGACGACTTAAAGCCCGTCGATGCAGCAAATCTAATTAATGATAAGCGTGAAGCCGTCCGCCAAAGAGCAAGCCTTTCACTGATTAAATTTGGGGATAAAGCAATCCCCTCCATAGAAAAGACATTCCATAAAACCGAATCGATTCAACATCAAACACAACTCCTATGGACACTTTCCAGAATAAAATCTAAAAAAGCACTTAATTTAATTCGAAAATCCCTCGAATCGAAATCCCCTAACCTAAGACAAATCGCGGCACGGTCCGTCGGCATACTAAAAGACAAAGAATCAGGACCCAAGTTAACTGAATTACTCAACGATAAGGAACCGCAAGTCATAAGAAACGCAGCAACATCGATCGGCCAAATAAAAGAACCAGCTTCAATAGATCCTCTCTTCAAGGCCCTTTCAAAAAAGAGTGCTGATCTTCACATCCAACACGCAATCACATATGCCCTAGTAGAAATAGGCGACTCCACAAGAACGGCTCATTACCTAAAAGATAACTCTAAGCCCCGACTTCAAAGAGCATCGCTCCGGGCCCTCGATAAAATGCCCGAAGGCGCATTAGATCCTGAAATGGTTGTCCCTCTACTGAAATCACCGAACATCATAGTCAAAGAAGAAGCTCAACGAGTAGTTTCAGGACGCCCTCAATGGAAAGATCAAGTCTTAGCAGTTTTTAACGAACTCACTGCCAAAGAAGAACTCACAAGCAATGACAAACAGGTAATAGAAAGCATTGTCCTGAGCTTCTCGGAAGAAAAGGATCTTCATGACGCCATCCACTCTGTTATTATCGGCCCCAAATCATCAGTCCTGACAAAAGTTCAGTTACTCACTTCGGTCGGTTTCATGGAAAAGCTTCCCACTGGGCTTCTGGATACACTCAAGTTTTCACTTCAATCCTCTTCAGCTAAAATTAAAGGGGAATCCATTGCAATCACTGCACGATTCGACTCGGAAGAATCCATCATAAAGATATTGAGGGAGATTGCAGCCGATCTTAAAGAAAGCACCGTTCTGCGCGTCGCTGCGCTGGAAGTCATCGCAAAACAAGATACTTCATTGAAGGAGGAACAATTCAATTATTTAGCCAAAATAATTCAGAACCAAAACTCCTCCCCCTCCTTAAGAAGCAATGCTTCACGGGCACTTAGCCAAATAAAGATCACGGCCAACAATCACTCCCAAGCTCTGGCACTCTGTAAATTAATGCTAAAAGCTTCTCCCCTCCAAATAAACCATCTAACCCAACCCTTCATTCGATCAACCTCCAATTTCAATGAACCCTCTTCTGCTGAGACCGTTAATCAAATAGGAATCCAATTAGCAGAAGCGCTAGTCAAAGTTAAAGATTCAATCCACCTCAATGAACTAAAACTTATTGCGAGAGCGTTTCCAGAATCCGCCGAAGAGGCCCACTCTGCATTGTCTGTATTAACAAAAGTAAACCCACTGGCAGATCGCGCCAAAAGAGAAAAACTCAAATCCGTCCTAGCCAGCCTTAAGTCTGGGAATGGATCTAGAGGGCGAGCCTTATTCTACTCCAATCGCTCAACATGTTCACTTTGTCACCGCGTGACAGGTCAGGGTGGCCTGCTTGGACCTGATCTTTCCAAGATCGGATCTATTCGCAAAAAACAGGACCTGCTCGAAGCAATCATTTTCCCCAGCTCAACGGTTGTGAACGGATACGAAAACTACATTATCCAAACCATTCAAGGAAACACTCACCTAGGCATCATCCAACATGAAAGCCCTGATTCGATCTATATTAGCAATGCGAGCGGCATAAAGGAACTCGTCATGCGAGAGAGAATAAAAAGCGTAACTAGATCGCCAATATCATTAATGCCAGAAGGATTTGAAAACTTACTGACCAATCAGGATCTTTCAGATCTTATAGCGTTTCTCGAAAGCTGTAAATAGCCTTACCAGTTCTTTATCCACAAAGCTTCGTTGTCAGTATCTGCCTTCTTCCCTCCCTTGTCTTTACCGTAGGACCAAAGATCATATGTCGTTTGATTAGTCGCCTCTGGATTTTCCGGATCATAAACCTGGTAATAAATCTTGCGGTCATAACCATCCTTTATCCAATAAGTAGAGCCTTCACCATCTACGAAGCCTTTAGATTTCACATCTACAAACATATTCTCACCAGTCCTGCCGTCAGAAGGCTCATTCGGCCCTCCAAGAATTTCATCATCTCCATCATCCATCAGAGCCTGATAGAGAGCAACTGAACCAGACTTTCCAGTGCCACTATTTTCTACTGGTTCAGGATATTCACCGTACTCATCATTATATCTTTCAAGGCCAGCTTTAACTGCGATTAAAACAGACTTGGTTCTCTCCTCCGCTGCCTTGTCCTGAGCATAGCTTATGATGGCTATAGTCATAGCCATGAGAATCGCTATGATGCTAATCACTGTTAGCAATTCAATTAATGTAAAAGCAGATCTCCTGCACCTTGAATCATTATTTTTCATAGGATCCATCAAAGCTTTCAAATTTTATATTTCCTTTTATTGCCCTGCAACACCCTTGATGATTTCAACCATCGGAAGGAACAGCGCCATAACGATTACACCAACGACTACCGCAAGCATAACGATCATTAGAGGCTCGAGCATGGACGTTAATGCGGCCACCGCATTATCCACCTCATCATCGTAAACATCAGCCACTTTAAGTAACATCTCCGGCAACTGACCAGTCTCTTCACCAACGTCGACCATGCTTATAACCATTGCTGGAAAAACACCACTAGCCTCCAGAGGATTGACGATTGATTCACCTTCTTTTACCGCATCATGGACATTCTGAACTGCTTGTGATATCACTACATTTCCAGCCGTTTCACGAGTAATATTAAGTGCCTGAAGGATAGGGACACCACTAGTAACCAAAGTTCCTAAGGTCCTACTGAACCTTGAAATAGCACTCTTCCTCTGAACTGATCCGAACAGAGGCATTTTAAGTTTTACAGCATCAAGAAATCTTCTACCCCAAGGCTGGCTCGAAGCGAGCTTATAAACAACAAAGATGCCGAATAGGGTTCCAGCAATGGGAAATATATTTGTAGACATCGTGTCAGAAAGATTAATAACAAACTTGGTTAGCCCTGGCAATTTATCCGCCGACCCTAACATATCCTCAAATATCTTCTCAAACTTAGGAACAATCACAATCAAAAGGAAAACCATGATAGACATCGCAATGACCATGACAATCAGGGGATAAACCATTGCTGCTACAATCTTATTCTTCAGTTTCTGAGCCTTTTCTGAATACTCAGCCAAACGTATAAGAACAAGCTCAAGGACACCACCAAGCTCTCCAGCCTTGACCATATTAACATATAATTTATTAAAGATCGCGGGATGCTGAGCCAAGCTTTCAGAGAATGTACTTCCTGTCTGAACTGAATCAGCTAGGTTCTTAATGGTCTTTTTGAGGACTGGATTAGGTTCCTGCTTAGCCAAAACAGTAAGCCCACGAAGTAATGGCAATCCGGAATCAATGAGTGTCGCAAGTTGACGCGTAAAGATCATTAAGACCTTTCCCGCCACTGTCTTACCACCAAAACTAATCCCTCCCTTCTTCGAACGAGAACGACCACCTCCGCGTTTTTTCCCTTTCGTTGCCTTTAATTTTCCTTTTCCTTTTTCTACAATTTGTTTTGGGAAAAGTCCATTCGTTCGAAGCTGTTGGGTTGCGTCCGCCTTATTTGCGGCTTCAATACTTCCAGTAGTTACTTCACTCTTAGCATCGATAGCTTCGTATTGAAATATGGGCATAAATTATTGGGGTAAATGCTGTAGATAAAGGGATTTGAGTTACTAATTTAAACCTGTTCTTCCTCTGCTTGCAACGACAGATCTTTAATCAGGCGAAAATGGTGTTTTTTAGGTATATTTAAGCACCTCTTCGATAGTTGTGTTACCTTCGTAAATGTTTCTAAGACCATCCTCCCTCAAAGTAGTCATCCCCAGTTCAATTGCCTTTTGACGTAAAACAACCGTCGCGACACGCTCGGTAATCATTTCCGCAATAGGCTCACTAATATCAAGTAACTCGAATAACCCCTTACGTCCTCGGTACCCTGAATTCCCACATTCCTCACAACCTGCTCCGGTGAAAAACTCTTTATCTCCAATATCTTCAGGACTGAGTCCAAGCTCACCGAGTAATGCCATGCTAGGTTCATATGGCTGCTTACAATCAGAACATATTGTTCTGAGAAGGCGTTGCCCTAGGACCCCCTCAAGGGAAGCTGAAACAAGAAAAGGCTCACATCCCATATCCACTAAACGAGTAACTGCACCCGGCGCATCATTGGTATGAAGAGTAGAAAAAACTAAGTGCCCAGTCAATGAAGCCTGAATTGCAATTTGCGCAGTTTCAACATCACGCATCTCTCCCACAAGTATACGGTCCGGATCCTGCCTCAAAAATGCACGAAGAACTCGAGAAAAAGTCAGACCAATTCCTTCGTTAACCGGGACCTGAATAATTCCTTCCACATCATACTCTACAGGATCCTCAGCTGTGAGAAGCTTACTGTCGATGGTATTAATTCTTCGCAAGCATGCATAGAGCGTAGTGGTCTTTCCTGCTCCGGTCGGACCAGTACAAATGAAAATGCCGTTGGGCTTAACTATTGTTCCTTCAATGTATTCAGACAGATCTGATGGTAGCCCCAAGTTCACAAGGTCAAGACTAACAGAGGCACGGTCCAGAACCCTCAACACCACACTCTCACCGTAGCTGGTAGGTAGCGTCGAAACTCTAAAATCAACATCCCTGTCTTCTAGAGACATCACCATCCGTCCGTCCTGAGGTATTCTCCTTTCGGCAATGTTGAGATTAGATATGACCTTGATTCGGGAAATGATTGTATTCGCAAGATGGACTGGAGGAGGCGACATCTCATAAAGAGATCCATCCACACGGTAACGAATTTTGAATTCACTCTCGAACGGCTCAAAGTGTATATCAGATGCTTGTTCTCTCATGGCCTGTTCAAGGACCAAATCAATATATCTAACAATTGGAGCCGAGTTCGCCTCGCTTTCATCATCATCATCATCACTAAGAGCAATCCCTTTGAGCTGACTCAAAATATCATTCATTTGTCCTGTACCTTCTCCGGCAACATAAATTCGCTCGATCCCGTCCAAAATCTGCTTAGTATCCGCAACACAAAAATCCAACTCCTGACTCAAAGCGAAGCTTAAATCCTCACCGACCTGAGGATCCAACGGGTCTGCCATTGCCACGGTCAACTTCGATCCATCATAGCTAACAGGAAAAGCCTTATAAAGCCTTGCTGTAGCCGCTGGGATAGCTGAAATGACTTCCGCCGACGGATTGAACCCTTTTAAATTAACATGCTTATGTCCTAAATCTTCTGCAATGTGAAAAAAAACATCTTCCCTAGCAAGAACACCATAATCTGCAATTGCCTGAGCGACGTCTTTGGTCGCATTCTCCATCAACTCCTCAATCTCTTGGGCCTGATCTTTGGTAATTGCACCGCGCTGCTTAAGTAGTTCTAGGACTTGTCCTGGTGTCATATTAATTCTTAAAATGTTTTGGGATTAGCTAGCATCAGACATTGTTACATGAATGATCTCCGACGCTGAAGTCATTCCATTTAAAACTTTACGAATACCGTCCTCACGCAAAGTCCTCATCCCGATTTCACGTGCTTGCCTTCTTAACTGAGGCGTCGATAAATTTTCATTCACCATGTGGCGGACTTCATCATCAATTTGAAATATTTCGAAGATGCCAGCTCGACCCTTGTAACCTGTCGCTCGACACTTTACACAACCATCTGGTGTCATTATCGTAGAATCATTCATCTGAGTAGCATCCAAGGTCAAAGCCTTTATTTCCCTTTCATTCAATTCCCCAGGTGTCTTACATTCGGAACAAAGCTTTCGAATGAGCCTCTGCGCAATAATCGCCCGCACAGCAGATGCAATTAAGAACCTCTTCACTCCAATGTCTGCCATACGAGCAACAGCACTAGGGGCGTCGTTCGTATGAAGAGTAGAAAATACAAGGTGTCCAGTCAAAGATGCATTAATGGCTATTGATGCTGTTTCAAGGTCCCTGATCTCTCCTATCATTATAATATTTGGAGCCTGACGCAATATAGATCTGAGCGCTGCAGCAAACGTCATCCCTACGTCCTCCTTAACCATTACCTGATTAATCCCGGACATTTGATATTCGACAGGATCCTCAACTGTAATGATCTTTCTGTCCGGCTTATTAATATAGTTAAGGCATGCGTAAAGGGTCGTAGTCTTACCGGACCCTGTAGGGCCGGTCACAAGCAAAATGCCATCAGGAAGAGCTATCAACTGCTCGAATGTTGCCTGATCGTCACTAAGAAAACCTAACTGAGCGAGCCCAAGATTCAAGGCGGTCTTATCAAGGACCCTCATCACCACAGATTCTCCGTGGTTCGTTGGAATTGTAGAAACACGTAAATCCAAATCCTTATCCCCTAACCTCAATTGAATTCTCGCATCTTGGGGCAAGCGCTTCTCGGCAATACTCATTGCTCCCGTCATAATTTTGATTCTAGCAATAATGGACGAGAGAAGATTACGCGGATGATTAGCAACTTCATGCAAGAAACCATCAATACGATAACGAACACGAACCGATTTTTCTAGAGGTTCAATATGAATGTCAGATGCGCCAGCATTAAATGACTCCTTTAAAATCTGATTCACAAGTTTAATGACAGGAGCATCGCTGGCCCCGGCATCACCACCTGAGTCACCACCTGAACTCTCAGAAAGCACCACCAAATCGGTGTCAGCGTCAGCTCCACCTATTGCTTCATCATACCACCGTCCTATCGCATCATTAATCTGCTCCGGAGAAGAAATACTAGCATTAACATCATAGCCAAGAACATGATTCAGACTATCAATAGTATCAGTGTCAAAAGGATCACCTATCGCAATCTCCAATCGATTTTGATCAAACCCGATAGGAACCATTCCATAACGGCGAGCGTCTTCCAGCTTGACCATATCAACGATCTCTTTTGCAGGAGTCACATGGGTCAACTCAACGAAATCCATCCCGTAATTCACAGCACAGCACCTTGCAATATCCACTTCCTTGGCTTTGCCAGTTCGAATCAAAGTCTCAACAATTGACTCAGTGCCTTTACGCTGCCCCTTAGCATCTTCGACTTGAACCTCTGTGACTATTTCACCTTCAACTAAAATACTAGCTAGATAATTTTCTTCTGCGGAATACAAGGTATGGAAAATGGGGTTTAGGTTAAGGACTTTGCGTTACAATAATTGCAAACAAAGAGCGGAATTCTGTACCAGCAAATAGGGGCTTTAGGCAAGTAATTTTATACTTATTTGCGGTGAATTATTTGCAATCTAAGACATGAAGGGCTTCAAAAAAAGATTAAAGACATAAACTTTTATCTTTGAATCCTAAAAACGACTTCTTCTGGTAGCTGTAAATCCAGTCTATCTCGGGCCACAATTTCAAGATACCCAATATCGTTGGATGTATAAAGCTCATCCTGAAGACGATCATTGCGCTCCCTCTTCAATTCATCTAAATGCACCTTTAGCATAGCATTTTCTCGATCCATATCTTTCAGTTTGTCCCATTCCGGAGCAAATACAGAAAAAACAAGTATTCCTAGACTAACAACTGAAGCTAAGAGCAATATCCTAGTCAATCTTTGCCATAGATTTAGACCTAACTCATCACGTTTAAGGCGATGAAGTTTTTGCCGATTGCTTATATTTCCCATAAAAAGTCTAGAAACTAGACTTTTAATTTACCACCGTATACAGCTTTCGCACCTAGTTCTTCTTCAATCCTCAAAAGTTGATTATACTTAGCTGTTCTATCTGAACGACTTAGAGATCCTGTCTTAATTTGTCCAGCATTGGTTCCAACAGCAATATCCGCGATTGTTGCATCTTCTGTTTCACCTGAGCGGTGTGAAATAACTGCCGTATAATCATTATTCATAGCCAATGAAACTGCCTGTAAGGTCTCTGAAAGAGAACCTATTTGATTCACCTTAACGAGAATAGAATTGGCAGTATTGGAATCGATTCCTTTTTGTAAAAAATCAACATTTGTAACAAAGAGGTCGTCGCCTACTAATTGAGTCTTCGCACCAATCTTTTCTGTTTGGAGCTTCCAACCCTCCCAATCATTTTGATCACATCCGTCTTCAATTGAAATTATTGGATACTTAGTCTGCAACTCCGCGTAATAATCGACGAGCTCTTCGGCCGTACGTTCTGACCCATCTGATTTTTTAAACACGTACCTTTGTTTTTCTGAATCAAAGAACTCACTAGAAGCCACATCCAAAGCAATTGCAATCTGATCACCAAGAGAATAACCAGCCTTATCTACTGCCTCAGCAATGACAGCAAGAGCGTCATCAGCTGATTCCAAATTGGGCGCGAACCCACCCTCATCACCAACAGCCGTAGAAAGACCTCTGCCATGAAGGACTGCCGCAAGAGAATGGAAAATCTCCGCTCCATACCGAAGCGCTTCAGAGAAATTGGGGGCCTCTTTAGGAATTATCATAAACTCCTGAAAATCAATTGGTGCATCTGAATGCTCTCCTCCGTTAATGATATTCATCATAGGAACTGGAAGAGTAACAGCCTTATCACCTCCCAAATGCTTGTACAATGGAAGCCCTGCTGCAGCTGCTGCCGCTTTGGCATTAGCTAAAGAAGCGCCCAGAATAGCATTGGCTCCAAGCACCTTCTTATTAGGTGTCCCATCCACTTGCTGCATAATATTATCAATCCCACTCTGATCATTAGCATCATGCCCAATTAATGCGTCTGCAATTTTCGTATTAACATTGGACACGGCACTCTTAACGCCTTTCCCCCTATACCTTGAATCATCACCGTCCCTAAGCTCCCATGCCTCATGCTCACCAGTGCTCGCACCACTAGGAACTGCCGCACGACCAAATCCTCCACCTTCAAGCTTCACATCAACTTCGACAGTTGGATTTCCTCTAGAATCAATTATCTCCCTACCTTTAACTTCAATGATTTTGGTGGCTGACATATTTATTATCTGTAGTGATTAACGTTAATGATTTCTTATAATTTTAATTTTGAAAAGAAGCATAGCTTTCCATCTCATCTCGAATGAAAGACCTTTGAAAAATCCGCAATTATAAAAATTTAAGAATCTCCTTTTGCGAAAGCGCTAATAGCTTTGATCTGCACAAGCCTTGTCTCTCCTTCTTTTTCAGTAGAAAGTTCAATCTCATCACCGACTGACTTGCCCAGCATCGCATTGCCCATACCAGAAAGATATGAAATAATCCCCTTCTCAGTGTCAGTGTCCCATGCCCCTAGCATAGTTACAGACTCAGAACTTCCGCTATCGACGTCTTCCAATTCAACGATAGTGCCTACTGAAACGCTAGAAGTAATCGCATCGCTAAAATCAGTGCCTCTTGCCGTTGAAACTTCCACCTCGAGCTCTGCTTTCTGACGCATCAGAATCGCCTGCTGCTGCTTGGCTGCCTTAAATTCAGCATTTTCCTTCAAATCACCATGCTCTCGAGCGATACCAATTTCTTTTGAGTTTTCCGGAATCTTTTTATTGATGATGTCATCAAGCTTCTCCTGTCTTGCCTGCAAACTTTCCCAAGAAACAACGAAGCTAGTAGGTTTTTTCTGTTCTGATTTCTTGGCGCCCTTCTTTTCTTTCTTCTCTCCTGTTATTAAATCTTCAACCAAAGGAAACTTCTTCACTATTCGCGCGAGTAGAGAATTTTTATTTAACGTTTCAAATACTGGCGTGGATCGAATTCTACGGGTAAAATGTCGTATCTCCGCCTTGTCACTATCAACAAGCAAATCAGGTATTAATTCTGTATCATCGATTAAGAGATCATGGAGACGGTTTGTTTTAGGGGTCGTCTCATCAAGCTGATCCCTTTCTAAGGCACCTATAATTGAAGCTGATATTCCTTTATGAGCAAAGGCTGCTTCTGACGATTCTTTACGCTCTTTACAAATCCATGCAACCACTTCAAATCCTAAACTTCTCTGAGCGAGCCCTTTCAAAAGATGGTCTAACAAAAGTTTGCCTTCTCCATTATCAGAAAGATATTTTGTAATCTCACCTATGGCTCGCGCTCCGGATCCCTCCATGCAGGCAATCAATTCGTTTGACCATTCATCTGCGTAAGCATCTTTAATCGCATCATAAACCTGCCTCTGTCTTCCAACTCCCATACCTTTCAAGATTTCAGGAAACTTCTTCTTATTATCGCGAAGAACATCACTCAGCTTTAAGCTGTCACCCAAATCAATACCTTCAATCTTTGCTACCACATCATCTCGTGCAATTAAGAGCTCAACGGCGGCTCCAGGAGAGCGCCTGATTGCCACAATCACCAGAGGTGAAATCGACTTTAATATTTCCTCCAATTGAATCGCAGGTTTATCAAATACTGGTAAATCTTTTCCTATTGACTCTAGAATCGAAATCTTCGCCTTAATGTCTTTCGCTTGACCAAAATCACCAATCAGCCCCTCCGCTGGCGAAACCTCGCTATCGCGTAACTCAAATGGCAGGTTCCGCTTAGAAGGTAAAACAAATCGGCGGTCGGTCCTTATCTTCTTCTTTGCTGACTCCCACCAACTCTTATATTTCTCATCAGGAATGATCCTACCCTTAATCCTATCTTCCCAGTGGTCGAGGAAAAGAGACCCTCCAAAACTAGTCAAAACCTCAAAAGCAAAACTAATAGGGTCATCTATCGCAAATTGCTTGGTAGCCTCAGAATCACCTACAAATTTTGCAAAGATATGATCATTATCTAATGCTTCGAGTGAATTAGCTGCAAATTGCAACTTCATCTCATGACCAGGCTTCCCCTCAAAATCGATAATCATTTTATCGCCGAAAAGATCCCATTCTTTTATGACTCCGGGACCCCAGCTCTTATGAAGACAAAAAACACCTGGCTCCAACTGAGAAACCGTTTCACCTAATTTTAAGTCTAAACGACCTGCATCTACTAATGTTTGAACCTGCTCATGCATTGATTGCGCACAATAGGAACGAGGAGAGGTAATCGCAATGGGAAATACTGCGAATTTTCCTTTAATTCTACCAATCCCGGCACGAATCAATAAAAGATTAACAATTTTTCGAAATTTCAGCTTGTCAAAGACAAGTTATCGAAGCTAATCTTAGTCATAAATAATGAAAAAACTTATCGTTTTTGCCTTAGCTACGAGCCTTCTGGTATCTGGAACATCCATCGCGGACATCCAGTCACCTCCTGGAGGCAAACAAACCCCAATACGTAAACTTTCCCGTGCTGTAGGAAACATCCTTTTCGGAATTAACGAAGTCCCAACGACTTGGAGACGAAACGTTGAAGAAGAAGGTACTGTGTATGCAGCCAGTTATGGATTAATTAACGGAGCTTACCGTAGCTTAGTGAGAACTGGTTATGGAGTCTTTGAATTTGTGACTTTCCCAATCGAAACATACAAAGGCAGCTACGGTCCTGACTATGGTGGAAAAAATATCTGGTGGGACTTAAACCACGGATACGCAGAACTGGCCCCTGAACTTGGATTCCAAAGCAAGTTCAGCAACGCCAGACTTCAGAGCTGGTAATTTTTTCCTAAATTTAGGATAAGTAACTTTAAAACCCGTCGAAAGGCGGGTTTTTTTATTTTACTAGGTAATTTTTATATAATTAGGCAAGTCAGTGCTTGCAAAATAGGGTATCCCCTCGAAAATATGCGCCTGCGAGAAATATAAGATGCCGTAGGTCCCTGGGTGCTGGAAAAATCTGTTCTAGTTCACCTCACTCGTCAGGGGAAACCCGGCAAACCAAAAAAAGAAAAATGCCAGTAAGATTAGCCCGGTTCGAAATGCCGGATCGCCTCATTAAGGACGAAGATACATCCACAGAAACTTATTCACGCTTCACAGCAGAACCATTTGATGCCGGATACGGACACACTGTCGGAAACTCCCTAAGGAGAGTACTTCTATCCTCTCTCGAAGGAGCATCAATTACATCAGTAAAAATTAAGGGCGCACAACATGAATTCGGAAGCCTGCCTGGTATCGTTGAAGACGTGACTGATATTGTGCTCAACCTTAAAAAAGTGAAATTCAACCACTTTGAGAACAAGGACCCAAAGATGCTAGACATCAAAATCACGAAAGAAGGCGAAGTCACCGCCGCAGACATCACTGAGGATGCCCAGTATGAAGTCGTTAATAAAGATCAAGTAATCTGCACCCTAGACCGCAAAACCACTTTCGAATGCGAGATGGAAATTCGGGTCGGTCGTGGATTTGCTAGTGGAGAGGACAACAATAGAATAGATATGCCCATAGGAGTCATCCCTATTGATTCTATCTTCTCACCAGTCACACGGGTTAAATATTCAGTCGATAATACCCGTGTCGGACAACGAACTGACTACGATAAGCTCATCCTTGAGGTCTGGACTGATGGTCGACTCGAGCCCCATGAAGCTCTTACTCAATCCTCAGCTATCTTACGCCATCACCTTGACGTTTTTGTTAACTACGATGACGATCAAATTGAATTTGATAACAAGCCAGAATCTGAAAGTGAGGAAAATGCAGAGCTTCGCAAGCTTCTCAATATGAGCGTTAATGAGATTGAACTCTCTGTACGTGCTGCAAATTGCTTGAACAACGCAAACATCACATCAGTTGGACAGCTGGCGCTGAAATCAGAAGCTGAAATGCTTAAATATCGCAATTTCGGTAAGAAGTCCCTGAACGAAATTAAAGACAAGCTGATGGAACTTGGGCTTTCTCTAGGAATGCAACTCGATCCAAGCCTATTGGATCAAGCATTCGGTCCAGCAACCTTGCATGCTCCATTGCAGACTGAAGGCCCAGGACTTGAGGACCTCATCGCCGCAAACTTGGACGAATAACACAAAATTCATCCTATAAGTGAATAAATTCGCGTTGCGCGAGGGCATTGTTGACCTATAATGGGCACCCCTCGCGCAGCCCCTAGCTGACAAAAGTGACAATAAAACCGGCCATCTAATGAGACACCGTAATAAAACCAGCAAACTTCAACGCCCAAAAGCTCATCGCCGATCCCTGCTTGCAAATCAAGCTTGCAGCCTAATTGAAGAGGGGCAAATCAAGACAACTTTAGCCAAAGCAAAGGCTCTCAGGCCCATTGCCGAAAAAATGGTTACTCTTGGGAAAAAGGGTATAGCGGCTGATTCAGCTGGAGATAAAGCAAAAGGAGTTCATTATCGCCGTCAGGCATTAGCCTTCCTTAGGCAAAAGAAAAGCGTATCAAAGCTATTTAATGAAATTGCCTCAGCCTCAGTTGACCGTGTCGGTGGGTATACAAGAATTACCAAACTCGGCCCACGTGAGAGTGATTCTGCTCCTATGGCATTTATTTCATGGGTAGATCAATTTGTGAAAGCTACAGATTCAGAGGCACCAGTAGAAGTGGAAGCTTAATTTCCTTCTAAATCAAAGGGCCTCCTTTTGTAATAGGTAATTTAACTTTTACCTTAAAAAACATACTTTTTTTATCAGTATTTGGATTGCTATTTTCACGCTTTAAGTTCTATCGATGATAAGACTTTACGTGAATTGCGTAAATAAATCTTTGGTGTCAGCCATTACTATTCTGAAGTTAATTTTTCAGTTTTATATGCCTCCATATTTAAACGCGAAGACCTGATTCAAGTCATCAAAAAACGACTCATATTGATTTCGGGCCAGCGGTTCCCAAAACAATGATAAATATCTAGTTTTAAAGTGGTTTACAAATAGAAAAATATTTACTAACTGAATATTAATGGCAACATTAACTTAATATTAATAATTGCAAATCTCAACCCCACTGAGTCGCTACAAACTTGCAATTGAAATTTTATCTAACAATTAGACTTCTTAAAAATCTAAATAAATGGAAGATGGGGAACCAGCAATAGGGCCGAGCAAACAAATTGCCGCTTTAATTTTCACTGACATTGTGGGTTCTGTTGCCTTGCAACAAAAGCTCGGAACCAATGATTATACGCGTTACGTAAGCAGGCATGATGAAATCATTAAGGAGTGCCTCTCTGTAGTTCCTGACGCTAAAATACTTAATGAGACTGGGGACGGCTTTCTGATCCGTTTCACTGACCCAAGCGATGCAGTAAACACTGCATTGAGGCTACAATACAGATTAAGCCTAGAAAAATGTGAAGGTGAATTAATAAATATACGCATGGGCTTGAACATGGGTTTGATCACCGAAATGGATGAGACCAATCGAGGAGGAACCCGCGCCGTAGGTATGCCCATCAATCTGGTCGCAAGAGTCATGGATTTGGGTGGACCAGGACAAATATTGATGACTAGAGTCGTCTATGATGATGCCAAACAATTTGTTCGCAATCATCCTGATTCTGGGCTCTCCGATAGAATTCTCTCCCCACCGGAATGGGTATCCCACGGATCCTACGAGATTGACGGAAACGATGAAAATATTGAGATCTTTGAAGTCGGGCTTGAGGGAATAGCACCGCTCACAGCGCCAACAGGATCAAAAAAAGCGCGGCCTGCAAACCAAACAACAAATGAACAAGCAGGCAGTTCTGAGAATGTTACTTTTGAAGAGTCGGAGCCAATAGACATTGAAAACTCAGACGTCCTCATCAGTTACGCGGACGTTGACAATGAGCCTCTCCGCACTGGAGAAGATGGCTGGATTTCGCAACTGCAACGCAACCTCAAAGTGCGCATGGAACAGCTCTCTGGTGAAGAAGTTAAAATTTCCAAGCTAAGCGGTAAGGATTTCGAATCCATTGGTTCAGGTGGCGGAATCATCAAAGGAATGAACGAAGCAAAGGCCGTAGTTCCTGTCATTTCTCCCCCATTCACAAATTCTCCTGGATGCCAAAAGGAGATGGAAGTTTTCTACAATCCAGAAACTATCTCATCCCAAACAGGATCGGGAGCTGCTAACGAATCGAAACTAGTAAACGCGATCAAAATGCCCGTTCCTTCTGAAGAATTGCCAAATGCTATCTCTTCGGTCATAACAAAGTGCCCAGGGCTCGAATTCTTTGAAAGAGAACCAAGTACGGGGAGAGTCCGTGAATTTAATGAAGATTTTGGAGAAGATTCAAGACAACACTATTACGAACGCGTTTACGACTTGGCCTATGAACTTTGTGAAACGATCAAAAATAAAAGGGATTTATCTAGCGCTGAACCAGCAGAAATTACTGGTGGCCGACAAAAGATTTTCCTAGCCCCAACCACCTCAGAACTCACTAAGGAATACGATACTGTTAAGAGGGAACTTAGAGAACACGGTTACCATGTTGTCCCTGATTGTCCCCTCCCCCTTTCAGTAAATGAATTAAATCAAGCCTTAGAGGAAATGATCACAGATTGTGTCACTTCAATTCATTTGATGGGGCATCATTACGGACTCATTCCTGAAGGCGCTTCTTCATCTTTGGGTGAGATTCTACTGCGATTCACCGCTGAAAAAGCAAGCAGTGGCCTCAAACGTTTCATTTGGAGTCCGCGAGATTTTAGTGGTGGAGAGACTAAGCAAGTTGAACTTCTTGAGAAAATTCAAGAAGACCCTTCTCTTCACTCTGCCGCCGAATTAATTGAAGGTAGCATCACGACATTAAAGAGAGACATTTTCAGAGTCATTGAAGAACAAAAGAAAAGAGCCGAGGAAGATGCGAATAAAGAGGTCGCTCCTGTTAATGATTCAAAACTAATTTACTTAATTTGCGAACAGCGTGATGAAGAAGCTGTAGAAGCCCTCGAAGACTATTTATTCAAGGAAGGTCTTGAGGTTTGCTTGCCAGCATTTGATGGTGATGAAGTAGACGTTAAAGCCCTCCATCAGGAAAATTTAATAAACTGCTCAGGTGCATTGGTCTACTATGGAGCCGCTCCACGCGCCTGGGCCGATATCAAATTAAGAGATCTCATCAAAGCTGTAGGATACGGCAGGGAAAATCCTATAGAGAATCAAGCAGTTTTCATTGCCCCTCCTCACGACCACCGCAAAGAACGGTACAAGTCTCACACCGCAAAAATTATCCGGCAAAACGAAGAATCGTTTACCTCCGACAATGATCTCAAAGAGTTCATTGAGGCGACGAAAGGAACCTAATATTAATGGCCGACAAAAAAAACCTCCCAAACCCATTTCCAGGACTGCGCCCATTCCAAAGCGACGAAGAGCATCTATTCTTTGGCAGGGAAAACCAAACCCTTGAACTCCTAAAGCTCTTAAGAGACAACCGCTTCGTTGGCGTGATTGGAACATCCGGAAGTGGAAAATCCTCTCTAGTCCGATGCGGTTTACTATCTGAACTTTACGGCGGCTCGTTTCTGAAAGCGGGCACTGACTGGGAAGTCGCAATAATGAATCCTGGAGGAGGACCATTCAATCAATTATCCAAGTCTCTTGTAGATGCAGACATCTATGATTCGGAAGAACCAGATATTCATCTGAAATTGAATGCTACTCTAAAACGGAGCCGTCTTGGTCTCGTTGAAGCAATCAGACAAGCAACGTTACCGGAAGGAACAAACTTCCTGCTTGTCGTTGACCAGTTTGAGGAAATTTTCCGTTATAGCGAAGCAGGAAAAGAAGAAGAAGAAGCTGCTGACGACTTCATCTCAATGATTTTGGAAGCCGCCAAACAAAGTAATATTCCAATATACGTCATCATTACGATGCGCTCAGACTATATTGGTGACTGCTCCAAATTTGAAGGTCTCCCTGAAGAAATCAACGAAGGTGAGTATCTGATTCCACGATTGTCACGTGAAGAATACAAATCAGTAATCGAAGGACCAGTCAGAGTCGGTGGCGCTAAACTGGCCCCTCGACTACTTCAAAGACTCCTCAATGATATTGGGACTGAGTCAGACCAACTCCCCTGCCTTCAACATGCTCTAATGCGAACTTGGGACGCTTGGGCTGACAGGAACGGGGCCGAAGAAGTGGACCTTGAAGACTACCGAGGCATTGGCGGAATGAGCAAAGCTTTATCAATTCATGCTGATGAAATTTTTGATACCTTTGAAGATAAAGCCACTAGAGAAACTGCTACTAGAATGTTTAGAGCCATCACCGAAAAGGGTGATGACAATAGAGGAATTAGACGCCCTCTAAGACTTCAACAATTAGCAGATATTACCGATCACTCGATCGAGGAGGTTAAGAGTGTTGTAGAGCCCTATCGTCAGCAAGGAGTCACTTTCTTGATGCCGCCTTCTGACCGTGAACTTGAAGCAGATACTGTTATTGATATTTCACACGAAAGCCTCATGCGAGTGTGGCAGAGGCTACGTAATTGGGTAGAGGAAGAAGCTCAATCCGCAAGAATTTATAGACGATTAGTCGATACCTCATCACTTTGGAAAAAGAAAGAAGCTGGACTTTATCATGACCCAGATCTTCAAATTTCTCAAACCTGGAGAGACAAGTACCAACCTAATGAAAATTGGGCTGATCTTTATGGCGGAGGTTTTCAAGTTGCTACAGAATTTCTGGAAGCTAGTGAAGAAGAAGGCCGGAAAGCTGAACGTGAAAAAGAATTAGCGAGGCAGAAGGAATTGGAGCAAGCACAAGAACTTGCTGAAGCGCGCGAACGTTCCGCTAAAAACATGAAACGTTTTGCTGCCGTTGTAGGTGTAGTCGCAGTCATTGCATTAGCCGCAATGATTTTTGCAGTTAATTCCCAAAACAAAGCTGTACTAGCTCAAAAAGAAGCCGTTCAAGCTAAAGAAAACCTTCGGATCAACTTTGCAAGATCTGACGACAGTCTGGGGCATTCATTTGCAAAGCAACAAAACACAGGACAAGCCGCTGCTTACTTTGCCAGATCATTAATTGCAGAACCCAAAAATTCGACAGCTATAGATACAATTTTTAATTTATTTGCATATGCTTCACCTCCAGGGCATTTATCGGAAAGCCTAGATTTTAATGGTGCCGATTACAAAACATCTACAGCAACAAAAGACGGAAAAATCGTAGTAACTGCTGCTCATTGGTGGAGAGGCGGCAACAGTCAGAAGAAAAACGTTAGAATTTGGGACTCTTCCTCCGATATTTACAGGGAGATATTCAATGGGGATGGTCGAGGCGCGTGGTATAATAGTATTGATTTTAGCCCCGACGATAAGTATCTCGTAATTGGCTATGGTAATAAGGATTTCAGTGAAATCATAGACATAAAAACTGGTGAAAGCGTACAAACAATCCCCTTCAAAGGGGTGTTATGTAGATACTCAAAGGATGGTACAAAGATACTCATCAATCGAGGTTGGAAAAAAGCTACTAATATTTGGGACGTTGAAAAAAAATCAAGCATCCTAGAAATTGATACAAAAGATTTTTATCCAGAATGGAATCGTGATGAGTCAAAAATTGTTTTTGGTGCCCACTCTGATAAACAGTCAGCCGTATTAGATATAAAATCAGGAGAATTAACCACTTTTGATTACGAACACTCTATAACTACAGGCGCCAGCTTCGATCCCGAAGGCTCAAGAATCCTAACACACTCTCATTTAGAGGGCAACTTCTACGTATGGAGCTTGGAAACAAACCAATTATTAATAACTTTAGACTATTCTGAAAAAATAAGCAGTGACCCTAAAGCAACAAATCAGTGGCAACATGCGTCGGCTATCGGAACCTTTACTCCTAGCGGTAGTAAAATAATCACAGCATCCCCAAACCTAACAGTACAATTATGGGATTCATACAGTGGAGAACTTCTACAAACAAATATAATTACTGAAACAGTTTTAGAATTTAGTAAGCCGATATTTAGCAGTAATGGATTAAGAATTATGATACCTCTAAGAGATGGGAAATGCTACATAGGCAGGTTACCTAGCGATCACTCCTCGCTTCCAGACTTTGGCCCCTCAGTTCCAGTCACTAAGGGATATGCTTACCTCGCAAATAGC